>DASVPO010000025.1:0-140402 GCA_036382855.1 Pyrinomonadaceae bacterium
CTCCGGGATACAGGACGGTGTTTGTGCTGCACGATGTTGAGGGGCATGAGCACGAGGAGATAGCGAGGATGCTGGGCTGTTCGGTGGGGACATCGAAGTCGCAGCTGCATAAGGCGAGGATGAAATTACGTATGCTGCTCAAGAAGCAGAATCCGTCGTTGTAAGATTTTTTCAAGGAAAGCGAAAGCGAGGCAACAGCATTGAGCTGTCGCCTCGCTTTTGTTTTTGCAACGTAAGCTTTTTCCGAAAAACTGTTTTAGAAGATGAGCTTGATGCCGAGTTGAACGTTGCGCGGCAGGTTGGCCTGGCTTGTAATCCGGCCGAAGCTTGAGCTGGTCGGGTCCAGATTGGGGTTGTTGAACTGCGGATGATTGAAGGCGTTTAAGAATTCGCCGCGCAGTTGAAGGCGCGTGGTTTCGTTAAAGAAGAAGCTCTTGATGAGGGACAAATCCCAGAGGTTGAGAGCTTGACTGCGAAAGCCCGAAAGGCGCGTGGGGAATGTGCGTATGTTGTCCGCGAGGCGAATGCGCGGGTCTGAACGCTGGCGTGCAGCGCTGACGACACCGCCGACGCGCACGGCATCGTCCGTGAAATAAAAGCCGCTGGTATCGAACGCAGCATCAACTGTGCTGCCGTTGATGTTGGCCCTCAGCAGCGAGGGGTCGCCGTTGAAGTAAAGATTTCCGAGTTCGAGCGGGCGGCCGCTCTGTGCTTGCCAGATGCCTTGCACCTGCCAGCCGCCGAAGATGGCATCCGTCAATCCGTTCCAACTGTTTCCCCAGCGGCGTTGTCTGCCGAAGGGCAGTTCCCAGATACCGCTGACGACGAGACGATGCGGCGCGTCGTTAATGGAGATGCGCTTTTCATATTCCGTATCGGTCGGGTTGAGGAAGGAGACTCTTTCGAGCAGCTTGGACCATGTGTAGCTGACGAGCAGCGTGTAGTTGCGCGTGAAGCGCTTTTCAGCACGAACCTGTCCTGAATGGTAGATGCTTGAGCCGTCGTCGCGGCGCGTGCGAATGTTGCCAAACTGCGGGAAGGGTCGCAGGAGTTGCTGGCGAGAGACGACTGCGCCGTTCAAGCTTGTGCCGGGAGCGAGTCCCTGAAAAGGATTGGCGACGCTTGCGTTCAGGAAATCAATCGTCGCCTGATCGCGGACAGGACTCGTGGAGAGAAACCGGCGCGGCACGGCGTTGAGAATGTCTGTCTCGGTCGTTAAATCATATCCACGATTGCCGACGTAGGCGAGTTCGACGAGCCACTGGCCGGGCAACTCTCGCTCGAAGCTTAAGGACCAACGCTGGGCCTGACCGTTTTCTCTCTCAAGCGGCACGAAATCTATGTCGCGGCCGATGAAGGTCGCGAGGCCGAGGCTTGCGCCCGGCGGCTGGTTGATGCCTTCTGGAAAAGGCTCGAAGAGGCTGGCGCGGAAACTGAGGCCATTGTCGAGCGTCGGGACGAGGCTGGCAGGCAGCGAAAATCCCGCCTGCTGTATGCCGTCAATGATGAAAGGAATCGTGTAGACGGCCCAGCCTCCGCGCATGACGGTGTGCGCATCGAGACGATAAGCGAACCCGAGGCGCGGCTGAAAATTGTTCCTGTCGGCTTGCCAGAATCCGCGCTCCGTTTCGTTTGCGAAGAGCAGGCCGCCGCGCACGCGGAAATCCTGTAGCGCGATTTCAGGGATAGGGTTGGCAGCATAAGCGGCTCGCGCCGCAGCCTCTATGGGGCTACTGCTCACAGCATCGAAGCCGCGCGCGTTGCGGTTGAAACGCTCCGTGGTCGGCGTTTCATAATCGTAGCGTAGGCCGATATTGAGCGTCAGGTTGCGCGAGATTTTCCAGTCGTCCTGAAAGAAGAGGGCGTTGTAGATAGTCTGGTTTGAGCGCGCGGCGTTGCGTTCGAGGAGTCCGCCTGTCGGTTGGCCCAAGAGGAGGGCGGCGAGGTCTTGGCCGATTGGCGCGGCTGGAGAATCATCGAAGGGGCCGCGCGTGAAGTCTGTGCGAAAGTCGTAGCGGCCGGCGGCGTGGCCGGGGCCGCTTGAGTTTTCACGGTAGACGCGAAAGTCGTAGCCAACGCGCAGGGTGTGGTTGCCCTTAATCTTCGTCACGGTCGGCTGCACGGAATAGACCGTGTGAGAGAAGCGTGTGCCGAGGCTTTCGCCGAGCGGCGAAAACTCGCCCGTCTCGAAGCGCGGCAGGTAGGAGAAGCCACCGAAGGCAGCCACAGTGTTTGACGAAAAGCCGAGCGTGGGAGGATTGAATGCTCCCTCGTGCTGGCGGACGGTCGGCGAATCGAAGTTGGAGAAGCCCGCGCGGAAGTTGAAGATGGTGGTGGCGGAATGCGTGTAAACGTGGTCGTAGGTCGCGCCGTTGTTGTTGCGGAAGAGAAACGTGCCGGTCGGGCGAATACCGCCCACGACGCCGGTCCAGTTGCCGCGTGCCTCGCGGCGGTTGTTGCGCGTGTAACGGAAGAAGGCGTTGTGTCGTTCGTTGTAGGTGAAATCAAAACGCGCGGCTTCGGAATTGAAAGTGTCTGAGCGCGGGTTAGCAGAGATGAAGTTGTTGCGCCCCTGCGCGTCGCCCGGCTGGTTGGGCAGCGGATAAAACGAGAGATAAGCGCGTGCGATGCTGCTGATGCGCTCCTGCGGAATGATGTTGCCGGGAAAGGGCGAGCGCTCGATGCGTGGGCCAACGCTGCGGGCCGTGAGCGGGTCGTAGATGCGGATGCCGAGCGGCAGGAGCGCAGAGAAATCTCCATTTCTTTCCGCTAGCGTCGGGACTGTGAATTGCCCCGGCTCTGGGAAAGCATCCTTCAAGCCTTCGTAGGCGAAGAAGAAAAAGAGGCGATTACGGCCAGACCATGTGCGGCTGCCGCCTTCTCCGAAACGCGGCAGCAGAATTGGCCCACCGAGGCTGCCGCCATAACGGTTATAGCGCAGGGCGTCGCGCGGCTGGCCCGCGCGGTTTAAGAAAAAATCGTTGGCCGAAAGAATGTCGTTGCGAACAAACTCGTAGAGCGTGCCGTGCAGATCGTTTGAGCCGTTGCGCAGTGTGACATCAATGGTCGCGCCCGCCGTGTGTCCCTGCTGCGCATCGAAGCTTAGGGTGACGACTTTGAATTCCTGCACGGCGTCCGATGGCGGAACATAGGCGATGCGCGGCTGACGGCTCTCTGTGTTGGGCGAGCCGTCGAGCGTGAACTCGTTGCCGCCGGGCGCACCGTTTGCGACGACCGCCGAAGTGCCAAGGTTGTCGAAGGGGCGCGAAAATTTCAGGTCGCCGGTGTAGGTGATGCCGGGCGCGAGGCGAGAGAGGACGAAAGGGTTGCCGTCCGAGAGCGGCAACTCGTTGATGCGGCGACGGTCAATGACCTGCCCGGACGAAGCGGTCGCCGCGTCAAGCAGCGGCGCATCGCTCGTCACGCTGACGACCTCGGCCAACTCGCCCACTTCCATCGTCAAATCGAGCGTCAGCTTATCTCCGACGCGAACTTCCAACCCGGCGCGCAAGAGTTTCTTAAACCCGCTGGCCTCGACGGATATATCGTAGCGGCCCGGCGTCAGGTACAGGAGCGTGAAGTTCCCGCTCTGGTCCGTGCTCGTCGAGGTGGCAATCTTCGTGGAGGGGTTTGTGGCGACGATGTGCGCGCCGGCGACGCTTGCGCCCGCCGCGTCGCTGACGCGTCCAGTAATCGAGCCGCGAAACTCCTGCGCGGACGCAGGCCAGGCAACCGTGAGCAGGCAGAAGACGACGAAGAGAGCGCGGAAAACGGAGAGCGAGAGCCGGAATTTTTCGAGAGATGCGCGCCTGAGCGATGAGTGCTGATGTCTCTCGCTGTAGTTCATTACGACAATCAACTCATCCACTGTCATGCTTGTTAAACCGGCAGGCACTCTAATTCGGGAGATTATGAAAAGCAGCCTGTTAAGAATGGATTTGTGCGTTTAATTATTTACGCCGCCCAGGCGCAAGCTCGTCAGGGACGAGGGCGCTCCCGCTTTCGCCGGGCCAGCCGCGTGGGCGAGTTTCGCCTCAAAAGCGCGTGGCGCGGCAGCGCGGAAACGACACTTTACCACGGCTCGAATTACGATGCGAGTTTAAGGAGGGCGAGCCAGTTATTGAAACGCGCGTCGGCTCGCAAGGGGTCTAGGCGCGGGTCAACCTTGAGGTGTATGAAAGCCTCGTCGCGCTCGTTGTAGGCACGTTCAAGCCATGCGAAAGCCTTATCTTTGTCAGCTAGGCCCGCGTAGACGAGCGCCATCGAGTAGGGCGAGACGTAGCGCTGGCGCGTGATTAGCTCGTTAAGCTGGTCCAGAATTTTCTCGGCCTCTGGGCGCTTGCCGAAGATGGCGTAGGCGTGGCCGAGCGCTGCTATCATTTCGGGCTTTCCTTCTGGAAATTCCGCCGTCCGCGATAAGTCTATCGCTTTTTGAAACGCATCAATGGCTTCCGGCATCATCTTCTTCTGCTCGTAGACGAGACCGAAGCTCCAATGCGTGTCAGCATACTGCGGGTCTTTTTCAAGGGTGGGCTGAAGGTGTTGCAGGCTTTCGTCGTAACGACGCGCCCAGTAGTAAGCACGGCAGAGGCCGGTGCGAATCGAGAGGGATAAGGGGTCAAGCTCCTGCGCACGACTGCGTTCGGCGAGCGCTTCGTCGTGGCGGCCGACCTCGGAGAGATAGACGCCGTACCACTGGTGGGCCGTAGCGTAGCCGGGGTTAAGCTCTATGGCCTTCCTGAACTCGCTTTCAGCGCCCGCCCAGTCCCACTCAAACGAGGTCTTGATTTTTGCCAGAGAGGTATGAGCTTCGGCCAGATTGTTGTCAATCGAGAGGGCTTTGCGTGCGGCTTCGGCGGCAATCGGCATCGCGCCCTTCGGTGAGAGTTGAAGCAGGTTGCCGAGGATGTAGCAATCGGCGAGGCCCGTGTAGGCGAGCGCGTAATTCGGGTCAAGTTCAATCGCCTGCTGAAAATTCCTGATAGCTTCCCTGACATCTTCCGGCCGCCGCTTATTCCAGAGGTAACGCCCTTTCCAGTAGAGACGATAGGCGTCGGGATTCTCCGTGTAGCGCTTGGTCAGTTGTTTCTTCTCTTCGCCGGTCAGGCGCAGGCGCAGGTTTTCGGAGATGTCACGCGAGAGTTCGTCCTGCAAGCCGATGATGTCGGAGACTTTGCGGTTAAACTTTTCGCCCCAGAGCTGTGTCTGGTTGGCAACATCAACTAGCTCGACCTGAAGGCTCAACGTATCGCCGACCTGAACAATCTTGCCCGTCAAGACGGCGCGCACGCCGAGTTCGCGCCCGACCGCCTGCGGGTCAACCTCGCGCCCCTTGTAACGGAAGACGGAACTGCGCGCGATGACCTTCAAATTCGGAAGCTGCGAGAGATTGTTAATCAGGCTTTCCGTGATGCCGTCGGTCAGGTATTCCGTGTTGGCGTCGTTTCCGGCGTTGGCGAAGGGGAGCACGGCGATGGAATCAATCGCCTGCCGCGTGCGCCCGAAATAGAGATAGCTTAACCCTGCCGCGCCGATGAGAAGGACGATTGCAGCCATAAGCGCGACGCTCTTTTTGCGCCGCTTGAATCCGTTGACCAGATACTCTGCGCTCGATGTCGGGCGTGCGTCGGGCTGTCGCGCAGTCGTCAACGAAGCCGCGCCCTGAGCGCTGCGCGCGGCCATTTTACCGCTCGCAGTCGAGCCGCCGGAACGGGTCTGCTTGCTCTCCCACTCCAAATCCTGCTTGAGGCTCTTGATGTCTGCGAGCAAGTCTCTGGCGTTTTGATACCTTTCGTCCCTGTCTTTGGACAGCGCCTTTTCGACTATCTCCTGCACGCGCGCAGGGAGATCCGGGTTGGAAGCGACGAGCGGCGCAGCCTCTTCCTTGAGGATCGCTGCAACGACTTCATGGTTTGTCCCGCCATCAAAAGGCGAGCGTCCGGCAATCATTTCGTAGAAGACGATGCCGAGGCTGAAGATGTCCGTGCGCCCGTCAACCTCAAACCCGCGCGCCTGCTCCGGCGACATGTAGCGGGCCGTGCCGATAATGGAGCCGATGTCCGTGTGAACCTGCGTGATGGCTTCGGGGCTGGTCGCGTCGGGACGTTCCGTGAGTTTAGCCAAACCGAAATCGAGAACTTTGACGTAGCCGTCCTTGCGCAGCATGATATTTTCCGGCTTGATGTCGCGATGGACGACGCCCGCCTCGTGTGCTGCGGCCAGAGCGCTCGCACACTGCGAAGCAATCTCAAGCGCTTCTTCAAGGGTTACTGGTCCAGCCTTCATACGCTGGCGCAAGGTGATGCCGTCAATAAACTCCGTGGCGATAAACGGCGTCGGCCCCGTCTGCTCGACCTCGTGGATGGTCAGAATGTTCGGATGGTTGAGCGACGAAGCGGCCTGCGCTTCCTGATTAAAACGCTGCATACGCTTCTGATTGGCGGCCAATTCCGGCGGCAGAATCTTAATCGCGACGAGGCGGCCGAGGCTCGTATCGCGCGCCAGATAGACCTCGCCCATCCCACCCACACCAAGTTGGGATTGAATCTCATAGCGGCCAACGCGTGTGCCTTCTGTCAGTGTCATGCGGGAAACAATTCGCGGCGACTTCTGGGCGCTCGAACTTTAGATGACTCTATTACACGCAACAAAAATGTCAAGCGCAATCAGCGAGAGGAAACGATGAAAGAGGAACTCTGAACGATGAACGATGAACGATGAACGATGAAGAGCAAGCTTATCATTCATCGTTCACGCTTCCGCGTTCATCGTTCCTACTTCATCGTTCCCGTTTCATCGTTTCCTCCTCCGGCTCGTTGAGAAACTGCAAGACTTCGCGCACCAGTTCGTCGGGCGCGTTGTAGTTGACGGCGTGCGCGGCGTGGGCGATGACTACGAGACGCGCGTCCGGCAATAAACGTGACGCATCTTCCATCCAGTCTTGCGGCACAATCGGGTCTCTGCCGCCACGAACGACGAGCGTTTTGGCTCGCATTAAGGGCAGTTTGTCTTCAATTCTGTCTACTAAGGCATAGCGCAGCGTGCGCATGCCGCGCGCGAGTCCGGCCCGCATGTAATCCGTGATGGCGATGGGGAGCAGGCTCAACGGTTCGCGCAGCGCATCGAGCAGCAATCGCGCTAACTGGCGCAAGAGCTTGCGCGCTCGCGGGTCAATGGTCGGCGCAATCAGAACGGCCTCAGCGACTCGCTCCGGGTAGCGAACGGCAAAATCAACTATAATCTGCGCGCCCAGCGAATTTCCGACGAGAACGGAGCGCTCTAGTCCGTTGGCTTGCATCCACGCGGCGAGTGCGTCTGCGAGTTCGGGAATGGAAAGGGCGCGCGGTGGGCGTCGGCTCAGACCGAAGCCGGGCAAATCCGGCGCGAAGATGCGCGCGTGAGCAGAAAGGCGCAAGGCCGTCGGCATCATGTAACGACTGGAAACACCGAGGCCGTGTACGAGCACGATTGACGTAGAAGAAGATGGAGCGCCGTTTGTGATAACGCGCGCGTGCATCCGTAGCTTCTCGATTGTGGTCCAGACGCTCTGGACTTCCGTTTCTAATGGTAGCTTCGCCTTCAAGACTAGCGGCAAGATAACATGAGACGACAGATTCTCATCCGTAATTTCGGCACAGGCTTTTATCTCGAAAGCTTTCTGGTCGCGGCGGTCGCGGCTATTCTGACGATCCGGCTCTTTCTTCGTCTCACAGGTTATCCGCAAATCGGCGGCGGCGGCCTCCACATCGCTCACATGCTCTGGGGCGGCCTGCTGATGATGGCCTCAATCATCATCCTGCTCTCGTTTCTGGGGAAGATGGCTGAATGGGTTGGCGCTGTTCTCGGCGGCATAGGCTTCGGGACGTTCATTGACGAGGTCGGGAAGTTCATCACCAGCGACAACGACTATTTCTTCCGCCCATCGGTCGCCATCATCTATGTGATTTTCATACTCCTCTTTCTCGCTGGCCGTGCGCTGCAATCGCGCGGTCAATATTCGAGCCGGGAGTATCTCTTAAACGCGCTGCACGAGATGGAGGAAGTTGCGCTCGATGATTTGGACGAGGAAGAGAAACGACGCGCGCTCGCCTATCTGGCAAAGAGTGAGACTGAGAACCCGCTCGTCGCCGCGCTCAGGGAATCACTCACGCGGGCCAACCTGAGCGCGAGGCCGCCACGCGGACTACTTTCGCGACTGAAAGTCATGGTCAGGATTTTCTACCGACGCATGGTGCGCCTCAGTTGGTTCAAACGCGCGCTCGTTATCTTCTTTATAGGACAGTTGATATTCAAGCTCGTCTACGTCTTCGTGCTCATCTTCTTCGTCGGCTTGCGTCGCGAGCAAATCCTCGATTGGCACATCGTCGGGCGCATCATCGGCCAGACGAGCCATCTCTCGCTTTTCGACTGGGCGGGCATCAGCTTTTCGTTGCTCTCCGGCTTCTTCGTGCTCTGCGGTGTGGCGGGCCTGCGCCGCTCAAGGCTATTTGCCTATCGCATGTTCGAGCGCTCGATTCTCGTCTCGATTTTTCTCTCGCAGGTCTTCGCCTTCTACAAAGAACAGTTTTCGGCGCTCCTCGGATTGCTCGCCAACATCCTTATCCTGCTGGCCCTGCGTTTTATGATTGAACGGGAAAAGACTGCGGCTGCTTTAGCATCAACCAATGTTCAGGCAAACGCAGAGGCGACGAGTTAACGATGAAGAGAGATGTTGTCATCATCGGAGGCGGCGCGGCGGGCCTCTTCTGCGCCATCGAAGCGGGCAAACGCGGGCGGCGCACGCTTCTCCTTGAACACGCAGACCGCGTCGGCAGGAAGATTGCCATCTCCGGCGGCGGCCGCTGCAACTTCACAAACCTTTACACGACAGCCGACAATTTTCTTTCCGCCAACCCAAATTTCTGCAAGTCTGCCCTTTCGCGCTACACACCGGCAGATTTTATAGCGCTCATCGAAAAACACGGCATCCGTTATCACGAAAAGAAGCTGGGCCAACTTTTCTGCGACAATAGCTCGCGCGAGATTATCAACATGCTGCTCGACGAGTGTGAGCGAGCCGGTGTTGAGATTCAGCTTAACTGTCATGTTCGCCGGATTGAAAAGAACGCATCGTTTATGCTCGAAACCAATCGCGGCAATCTTGAGTGCGACTCGCTGGTGATTGCCACGGGCGGACTTTCGATTCCGAAAATCGGCGCGACCGATTTCGGCTATCGCGTCGCACGGCAATTCAACCTGCGCATACGCGAGACGCGGCCCGCACTCGTCCCTCTGACTTTCGCACAGAAAGAGCTTGACGAGTTGAAAGCCTTAAGCGGCATCTCGATTGATGCGCTCGCAGCCTGTAACAGCGCAGAGTTTAGAGAGAACATTCTGCTGACGCATCGCGGCCTGAGCGGCCCTGCCGTCCTACAGGTCTCTTCCTACTGGAAGCGGGGCGACCTTGTTTCAATCAACTTGCTGCCTGACGATGATGCCTCGGCGATTTTGGCGCGAGAGCGCGAGAGCGGGATGGAACTCGCTAATCTCCTGAGCCATCATCTACCGCGCCGCTTCGCACACGCATGGTGCGCTCTCTACGCGCGCTCGCGCCCCCTCCATCAGTACACGCAACGCGAACTGGAAGAGATTGCCCGCCGCTTACACTCTTGGCAGCTTGTGCCTGACGGCTCAGAGGGGTACAAAAAAGCGGAGGTGACGGCGGGCGGGGTGGACACAGACGAGTTGTCTTCAAAAACGATGGAAGCGCGCCGCACGCCCGGCCTCTACTTCATAGGCGAAGTCGTTGACGTGACAGGCCATCTGGGCGGCTTCAACTTTCAATGGGCATGGGCCTCCGGCTTCGCCGCCGGACAGTTTGTATGAAACGATGAATGCGGAACGATGAACGATGAATTAAAAGCAAGCTCTTAACAGTTCCGCGTTCATCGTTCCGCGTTCATACTTAATTTATGATGCTGACGATTGACGGCTCATTCGGAGAGGGCGGCGGGCAGATTATCCGCTCATCGCTGGCGCTCTCGTTGATTACGGGCAAGCCGTTTCGCATCTATAACGTTCGCGCAAGGCGCGATAGGCCGGGGCTGCAACGCCAACACCTGACGGCCGTTTCTGCATCAGCAGAGATTGGACGAGCGCAGGTTGACGGCGCAAGAGTCGGAGCAAAGGAGTTCACTTTTGTTCCGGGCGAAGTCGTGCCCGGCGAATATGTTTTCGACATCGGCACGGCCGGGAGCACAACGCTCGTCCTGCAAGCCGTGCTGCCGCCTTTGATGATTGCCAAATGGCCGAGCCTGCTCAAGCTCGAAGGCGGCACGCACAATGTTCACGCGCCGCCCTTCGAGTTTCTGCAAAAGACATTTCTGCCGCTGGTCAATCGCATTGGCCCACAAGTCAGCATAGAGCTTGAGCGCTACGGTTTTTATCCGCCGGGCGGAGGCAAGTTTAACGTTTACATAGAGCCTGCCGCGGAGCTTCGACAACTAAACCTGAGGGCACGCGGCGAGATTCTTGCGCGACGCGCACGCGCTCTCGTCGTCAATCTTCCGGCGAGCATAGGCGAACGAGAGTTGGCCGTTATCCGCGAGCAATTGAACTGGGCGGATGACGAACTGCGCGTCGAGACATCGCAAAACGCGTATAGCCCCGGCAACGTTTTGACCATCGAGATTGAGAGCGAGCAGTTGACGGAAGTCGTCACAGGAATGGGCGAGCGCGGTGTGCGCGCCGAAACGGTTGCTGCGAGAGCGGTCGCTGAAGCGCAGAGATACCTCGCAACGGATGCGCCCGTCGGTGAGCACCTCGCAGACCAACTGCTTATCCCGCTGGCCCTCGCAGGCGGCGGCTCATACCTGACCGGCCCGCTCTCGCTGCACACGACGACCAACATCGAAATCGTTAAAAAGTTTATGCCCGTCGAGATTACAGTTAACGAGATAGAGGATGATGTTTTTGCAGTGAAGGTTGAAGCGTAGCAGCTTTGTCGTCTGTAGAAATTTAAACGGAGGAGACGCTACTTATCCATTGCTTTCTCTTTCATGGAAAGCGGACAGGGCCTTGAGCAGTTCGTAGGTGGCGAGCACGTCGCGTGCGGCGCGGTGGTTGCCGCCAGGCAGGCCGAAGTGTGCGCAGGCATCGTTGAGAGTCAGCGATCTCTTTGTGCCGGTCAGTTTCTTTGTCAACTGCATTGCGCAGCGCCAGCCGCGTTCGCGCGTCGTGTGATGATAACGCGAGCAGGTCGCGGCAAGCGCGCGGCGGTCGAAGGCAGCGTTGTAGGCGACGAGCAAACACCCTTCGATGAGCGACGAGAGGGTGGGCCAGATGTCCGTCCATTGTGGCGCGGCCGCTAATTCCGTTTTGACGAAGCGATGATGCTTCGAAGGCGGCGGCAAGGGATTAAACGCAGGCTGTACGAGCGTCTCGTAGATGATTCGACCGTTTGTATCGCCGAGCGCGATTTCTATGATCTCGATTGTCGGACCGGCTCCGATTGTCTCCGTATCAAGGATGAGCGCGCGGTCGTTCAGTTCGTAGAGTTCGAGCGTCGGGGTGTAGAGCTGTCTGGTATTAAAGTGCATCGGCTGATTAATGCGCTGCTAACAATTTTTCTATCGCCAGTTCGACGGCAACCGGCTCAAGGTTCTTCTTAAAGACGATGACGTGCTGTGGGATGCTTGTCAGCGGGTCGCGGCTGCCGCGCAGTTCATCCCATGCGGCGATGAGAAAATTCTTACGCCCGTAGTGCTCAAACTCCTTCAGACGCTCTTGCAGATGGCGCGGCGTCCAGAAGCCGAGCACTTCCAGATAAAACTCTTCGCCTTCCGTGTGACGAACGACGAAATCAGGGATAAACGCGCTCTCGCCGAGGTCTATCACTGTGCTGCTTCTTTCGAGCGTCCAAGGGCTGTCGTGTTCAGCCCATTTTTCCAGTAGTCTCTCCTGCACGCGGTTTTCCATTGACGCGGCGGGAACGTAAGACGAGCGCAGTTGATGTTGCTGGCTATCAAGCTCAAAGTATGCGCTCGATGGGCCGCCGCCTCTGGCAGTGGGCTTCAAGGTAATCTCCGCGCGCAGACGCCAGTTCTGGCAGACGAGCAGCGCGGGCAGAAAGACGGCCATCTGTATGCCGTACTTCTGCGAGCGATGAAAGATTGAGACAGGGCCGTCGAGCCTGATTTCATAACCCTGCGCTGCACTGCCCCTGATCGTGTGAATCAGCCTGTACGCCTTAATCGCCGCAAACAACTCACGGTAATCCTCCGGCGCTTGCGGCTTGACCCACAAGCGCATCTCAACGCAGCGATAGAGCAACGCCTGCGCCTGCGCCAGATTGTAGAGGTCTAACAACTCTCCCGCCTTCAAACTCTCAAACTCTATGAGTCGCTGCTTTTCAGGCAGGTCTGCGTAGAGCCCTGCGAGAAGCTGCTCAGGCGGACAAGCAAGTTCCTGTGCAACAACGGAGAGCGTCTGCGCGCGTGCGCTCTCTTCGGAGAGAGGATGAAACTCACGCGCTTTGAGAAAGAGCGCACGACGAATCTCCGCAGGCTCAACTGCGGTGGCGGTCGCAAACGTGCAACGGTCGTTGAGAAGCTTGATGAGGCCGCGCATGATTTTATAGTCCGTACCTGTGCCGACATACTCGTCGAGGGCTGCGTCAAGCTCCGCGCGCTCTCGTCCTTCGTGTGAGTTGAAGATGCGTATGAGGGCTTCCGCGTCGCGCAGGTAGCCTTCGTCCGCAGTGTCAACGTAGCGCGGCCCTGTGCGCCCGCTCCGATACCAGCTCTGTGCAAGGTCAGCCGTCAGCATCTAAGGACCATTCACCTCATCGTCCTGAAGAAGGGCGTCTGCTCGCGCGTCTCGCGAAACTGTTCGCCTCCGCTGCGACGACGGCTGATACCTTCTTCGGTCGTGTCGCGCGTGACCACTTCGTAGAGCGTCGCTTCCTTGCCCGGCTGTTTACGCAGGATGCGTCCCAAACGCTGTATGTGCTCGCGCGAAGAACCAGAGCCTGAGAGCACTACGGCTACAGCAGCATCCGGGATGTTCACGCCTTCGTTGAGCACCTTTGAAGTCGCTAAGGCCAAGACCTCGCCCTTGTTGAAGGCTTCGAGCCACTGTCGTCGTTCCTTGATGCCGGTCTGGTGCGTGATGGCCGGAATCAAAAACTCCTGCGAGATGCGATAGACCATCTCGTTTTCGGCTGTGAAGATGAGGACGCGCTCTCTTTTGTGTCTTTGAAGAAGTTCGCGCAGGACGCGGAGCTTGGCTTCCGTGCCGAGCGCGATGCGTTTCGATTCGCGATAGGCCATCATCGCACGGCGTCCCGCCTCGCTGCGCGCGGAAGCTATGATGAAGAGTTGCCAGCCTGTGAGGCTGCTGAGGCTGATTCTCTTCTCGTTCAGGAAGGAGCGAAAGATTGCGCGCTCACGCTCGTAAGCCTCGCGCTCTCCGGGCTGCATCTCGACGTTGATGCGAAGCACGCTGTAGTCTGCCAGATATTCGCCCGCCAACTCCTGCGCTTCGCGGCGATAGACAACGGGGCCGATTAACTCTTCGAGCATTTCGTCTGCGCCGTCCGCTCGTTCAATCGTCGCCGTCAGGCCCAGGCGGAAAGGCGCGAGCGACATCTCCGCCGCGTAGCGATAGATGCTCGAAGGCAAGTGATGACATTCATCGAAAATCAGCAGGCCAAACTCGTTGCCCATGCGTTCCATGAAACGGAAGGCGGAAGCGTAGGTAGTGACAGTGAGCGCGCCGGTCTCGAAATAGCCGCCGCCGATAAGTCCGACTTCGGCCTGAAACGATGCGAGCAGCAGATCGTACCACTGGTTCATCAAGTCAATGGTCGGGACGACGATGAGTGTCGTGCGCTTCGTCAGCTCAATCGCCATCTGCGCGACGAAAGTCTTGCCCGCTCCCGTCGGCAGGATAACGACGCCCGCACGCCCAGCACGCCGCCATTCCTCTATCGCCTGCTGCTGGTACGGGCGCGGCTCAATTAAGAGCGTCGAGCGAAAATCGAAATCCTGATAAGCTCGCGCCTTATCTTCGTAAACAAACTCACGGCGGATTAACTCCCTGACGACCTCCCTATAAGCGAGCGCAGGAGCACGCCAGCGCCCGACACGCTCATCCCAACGGAAAGCAGCGGGCACTTCCCTTCCGCGCTCCGCTCCGTCCAGAAGCAGAGTCCCCGCATCAAATCGCAGCACGAGTGGTCTTGAACTCATCTCGTCCTGAAGCATACATCAAGCCGCCCTCACGCTCCGAACCGCGCGACGGACAACCCGGCGCGCAGTAATAAAACAATCACTTTTATTGTATCACACATGAAACATTGTTCCACACACGCGCCGTTTTGTGTTATAATCCTTTCCGTGAAATTTACTGCTGGAAGGTCTTAAAAAGTATGAGTGCGAAGAAGAAAGAGACGGCGACGGTGCACGAGTTTTCGGCGGCCGAACGGCGCGCTGCGCGCTCGGAGAGAATCAAAGTTTTCGAGGCCGAGCCTTACGGTTGGATAGCGCGTTCGGAGTCTGGCGCGGAGCGAGATTATCACCTCTTCTGCGAGCCGGAGACGAGGCATCTGGCCTGCACCTGCGCCGATTTTATTTATCGCGGCAACGCTGAGCCGGGCTTCGAGTGTAAGCATGTGTCGGCTGTTTTGAAGTTTGTCGGGCGGCAATATCTGGCCCGCGATTACGACCCGCGCAGGCAGCAGAGCGCCCGCGTGGCTTAAAGCAATCTTTTTTAAACTAAGTAAAGAGAGACGGACGATGAGCAAAGATTTCAAGTGTGAGGTTTGCAGAAAGCCGGCCGCGTCGCTGCACATGCGCGACGTGGACGGCAAGTGGGTCTGTGCCTACTGTATTCCTGAAAAAGAGTTGGACGCCTGCCCCGGCTTGCGCGAAAGGCTCGGCTTGCAGCCACGCGCGAGCGCCCAACGGAAGAAGGCTGCGTAAAGTTTTTAATCGCTCGAAGGCTTCGCATCCTGCGCGAGTTCTTCAAGGAGCGATGGCGCTTGCGGTTTCCAATCAAGCAGGCGCATGGCTTTCGCGGCAGACACCTGCTGGTCGAGGACGAGCGCGTCGGCGTATGGCCCTAAACGCTCGCGCGCCTGCTCGATGGGCCAACTCTCAACGCGCACATGAGCGCCGACTGCGCGGCCGGCAGCTTCCGCTACATCGCGCACGCGCATGGACTCGCCCGCCGCTACCATCAAAAGCGTTCCCGCAGGAGCTTTTTCCAGAGCTTTGACGTACAAATCCGCGAGGTCTTCGACGTGAATCAGAGACCAGCGATTCTCGCCCGTGCCGACAAAGCGCACGACGCCCTTCCGGCGTCCTGCTTCAACCATCTCGCCAATAATACCGCCGTCGCGCCCATAGACCATCGCGGGACGCAGGACGATTGAGCGCACGCCGTGCGCGGCAGACGCTAGCACGCGCTCTTCGACTGCCGGACGCCATGCGACGAGCGGGGTCGGGTCAAGCGGCGTCTCTTCATCTGCCACGCTGTCTTTTGTGTTACCGAGCACCCAGACGCCGCTCGTGTAGATGAAAGGCTTGCCGGTTCCATTAATGGCTCTGAGGATGGCGGCGATTGCCTGCTCGTCTGCCTGCCGCGCATCGGGCCCGCCGGTTGAAGCCATGTGGATAACGCCGTCCGCCTCACGCGCCGCACGCTGGATGCTTTCCGCGTCGTGCAAATCTCCGGGCCATGAACGCGCGCCAGCGTCTTCGAGTTTGCGCGCAGCCAACGCGGAGCGCGCCAGGCCCGTGACCTCATGCCCTGCGGCCAGCAATCTTTCGACGACAACGCTGCCGATGTAGCCCGTCGCGCCCGTCAGAAACACTTTCATGTTTGTCTCCTTACTTCAGTTTTCAGGTTGCCGGAGTTTTTTAATTTGAAATTTGAGACTTGAAACCTAATAAACTATGCGAGGTCAAACAACAAAATCTCGGCTGCTTCATGGCCGGCAATCTTCAAGGACTGTTCATTGCTGATGGCTGCGCCGTCGCTGGTGTTGAGCAGTTCATCGTTGAGGGCGACTGTGCCGCGTGCGACCTGTAGCCATGCGTGGCGCTCCGGGCCTAGTTGATGAAGGACATGCTGCTGAGGCTCTAAGAGCGCTGCGTAGACTTGTGCGTCCTGATGAATGAGCACGGAATCGTCGCGTCCGTCCAAAGAGGCTATCAGGCGCAGACGCCCACGCTTTTCTTCGTCGTCGAATCTCTTCTGTTCGTAGCTCGGCTCGATGCCCTGCTCATTGGGGACGAGCCAGATTTGCAGAAAGTGTACTGGCTCACGCTCGGAGTGGTTGTACTCGCTATGGCGGACGCCGCGACCGGCGCTCATGCGCTGCACGTCGCCTGGAAGAATCACAGAGCCTGTGCCGATGCTGTCTTTGTGTGCGAGGCCGCCTTCGAGCACGTAGGAGATAATCTCCATATCCCTGTGGGCGTGTGTGGGAAAGCCGTGCGCGGGCTGCACCCTGTCTTCGTTGATGACGCGCAAGCTCCTGAAGCCCATGAAGCGCGGGTCCGTATACTCTCCGAAGGAGAACGTGTGGTTGGTGTCGAGCCAGCCGAAATTGAAGTGGCCGCGCTCTTTCGCGCGCCTGACGGTAATCATCGTTTATGACCTTTCGTTAACATATGTGCGATTGCATTAATCGTTACAACAGGTCGTGCCTGTTTGACAAGAGCGCTGGCGGGCGGGTAATTACCTCCTTGGTTAGTTTCAAGATAAACGAACGAGTTGAAAGGATAACGTAATGACGGAAACAGAAGAGAAACAGGTACGCGCAATTGTTCAGAACGAGTTGCTCGGTATTATCGCAGACGCGCAAAAATCTGTGGGGCTGACGAAAGACCCGACAGGGATGGGCCGCAAAGCGCTCGAAGGATTGGCTAACTTGATTCGCCGGAGGCAGTCTGCGGACGCAAGCGATAGCAAGTAATGTTCCGTATCAGGAAGCGAGCAGGTTGAAAGTTTGACTCAGGGAGGTTGAGAGGCAAATGAATCCACCCGTTAATATGCACGCGGCGCGAATGGCGCTTAATCGCGACCCGCAGCTCAGAGAGTGGGCCGAAAGGTGGCTGAAGGAGCGGGAGCGCGCAGGGCAGTCGTCAATGTCTGACGAAGAGTTTGAGAAACACTGGCGCTACGTCAAGCCAGAAAGGATGCACGAGGGCGCGATTGAGGCCGTCAGCGCCTACGGCCAACGCGAAGAGAAGCCTTGAGCAATACTTTCGAGGAGATGCCGGATGGCACAAGTTCAGTACAGGCCGGTGCGTGAGGAAGAGATACCCGCTACGGTCGAGCTTTTCCGTACGGCTGTCTCAGACCTCTACAAGCGCAACGGATTGAGCACGCCGCCGCCAGAGCGCTCCGTCATAGAGTTGTACTACCGTCATATCTTCCGCACGGGCATCTTTCACGTCGCTGAAGTCGAAGGGCGGGTGGCTGCCATCGGCCACGCAGTCGTGCGCGATGGATTGTGGTTTCTCTCAGGCTTCTGGGCGCTGCCGGAATTGCAGGGCAAACGGATCGGCGGGATGCTGCTCAGGCAGTTGTTGACGGAGGGCGAGGCGGCGGGCGCACGCAAGTTTTTCACCTGGTCGTCTGTGGACCTGACGGCGATGGCGAGCTACATGCGCGTCGGGATGCTGCCCGGCTATCAGGTGCTAACCTTCGCGGGCGCAGCAGACAAACTGCCGGAGCAACCGCACGGATACGAAGTCGTAGACCTTGAACTCTCGACGGCCGTTCGCTTAGACGAGCAACTACGCGAGACTGGACGAGAGATAGACCATAGATTCTGGCTGACGGAAGCGCGGAGCGCGGGACGGCAAGTCGTGCGCGACAGGAAATTAATCGCCTACTACTACTTCAATCAAGGGGTGATTGGCCCTGCGGCGTGGACGGATGCGGAGGATGCGGAGGCTGTGCTGGCGCTCATGTGTCGCGAAGCGGCGGGGCAGGCGCAAGGGTTGCGCATGATGATTCCCGGCATCAACCACATAGCGATTCGCTTCGCCCTACAGGCAGGACTAAGACTCGCGGCCTACTCTCATCTGCTCACAACCGCGCCCTTCGGACGCATGGAGCAGTATCTTCCTTCAGGGCCGTCGCTCTTCTAATCTTCTAACAGGATAGAGTCGCGTTATTTGATTGCGCTGGCCGGAAGGCTCGGCGATGACGTGTGCATGGCGAGGGATTGTGCGAAGTAGGCTGAGCGTGTGAGGCTGTAGAATGCGACTTCGATGTCGAAGAAGCTGGCGATGCGTTCGTAAGTAAAGCCAACTTTTTCCATGACGCGGCGCGAGGCCAGATTCTCGGGGCGTGCGACGGCGATGACGCGCTCGAAGCTGTGTTGGAGGAAGCCGTATTCGAGGCAGGCGCGGGCGAGTTCGGTGGCGAGGCCGCAGTTCCAGAAGTTGCGTGCGAGCAGGTAGACGAGTTCGGGCGTGCCGTCGAAGCAGCGCAGGCCGCCGTAGCCGACGAGTTTGCGTGTGGGGCGATGCATGACGGCCCAGCGTCCGTAGCCGTGGCGCTGCCAGTGGCGAATCATGCTGAGCAGGGCTGTATTAGTCTCTTCGCGGGTCGCAGCCTTGGCCGGTTGTAGATACTTCAAGACGAGCGGGTCGCTGAAAATCACCGCCAGTTCGTCCAGATCGTCCGGCGTAAATTGTCTTAAGTGCAGCCTGCTTGTCTTTATCTCATTCATAAGACACTCGCCGCGCTTGCTAACTTTGCGCTCAGGGCCTCGCGAGGGAAGGCGGCTTGAAACGTGTCAAGCCACGAGGGCGTTGTCATCTTGAAAGTAGCCTTTGAAGGGTGAGATGACTATCTCGGGCCGTAGTTGTTGTTTGGAGAGCCAGCCCATCATGTCGTTTGCGCTGAGCGGCTTCGAGAAGTAGTAGCCTTGACCGTACTGGCAATTGAGCGCCTTCAACTGGGCCAACTGTTCGACGGTTTCCACGCCTTCCGCAACCACGTCCATCTTCAGGCTGCGTGCGAGCATGATGATGGTGCGAACGATTTCCGCATTCTCGTTATTGACGGACATGCGACCGACGAAGGAACGGTCAATCTTGAGTGTGGAGATGGGGAAGCGGTGCAGGTAGCTCAAGGAGGAGTAGCCCGTGCCGAAGTCGTCAATCGAGAGTTCGATGCCGAGGGCGCGCATCTGTTGCAGCATTTCGATGGCAGCTTCGACGTTCTCCATGACCATGCTTTCTGTAATCTCAAGCTTGAGGCTGTGCGGGTCAACGCCCGTTTCTTTGAGCGCGGCCTTGATGTGCTCAAGCAGGTCGTCGTTCATAAACTGCTTGACGGAGAGATTGACGCTAATCTGAAGCGGCGGATACTGCGGAAACTCCTCCTGCCAGCGATGAATCTGGCGGCAAGCCTCTTCGAGCACCCACTGGCCGATGGGAATAATCAGGCCGGTCTCTTCAGCGATCTCTATAAACTCGTCGGGCGTGACGAGTCCGCGCTCAGGATGCTGCCAGCGAACGAGGGCTTCGAAGCCGCGCACCTCTCCTGTCTCCAGAGTGATGATCGGTTGATACTGCAAGAAGAACTCTTTGCGTTCGATGGCGCGTCGCAAATCCGACTCCATTTGCAGCAGGTTCATCGCCAGCGCGTGCATCGTCTTGTCGAAGACTTCGTGGCGGGCTTTGCCGAGCATCTTGGCGCGATACATGGCCGTGTCCGCATCGCGCAGCACATCGTCTGGCCGTTCGTAGCCTGTGGCGCTCAAGGCGATGCCGATGCTGACGGTGGTAAAGACTTCGTGGCCGTTGAGATTGAAGGGGCGGGCCAGCGCCTTCTGTAAACGCTCCGCGACTTCGATGGCCTCGCTCGCGCCGTTTAAGTCTTCGAGCAGGATCGTAAACTCGTCGCCGCCGAGGCGCGCAACCGTATCGCCGGGGCGTAGGCAGGTTTCAAGGCGGCGCGCGATGCCGACGAGCAGTTGGTCTCCGACCAGATGGCCGAGACTATCGTTGATGATTTTGAAACGGTCAAGGTCTAGAAAGAGAACTGCGAAGAGGCGGTCGTCGCGCCGCTTGCCGCGCTCAACCGAGAGCTTCAGGTGGTCCATGAAGAGCGCGCGGTTCGGAAGGCCCGTCAGCACATCGTGCATGGCTTCATGGAGCAATCTCTCTTCGGCGCGTTTGCGGTCTGTGATGTCCTGAATCTGGAAGATGAGATTGACGGTATCCGACTGCGTTTCGCGCACGACCGTGATGCTCAGCAGCACCCAGACCATGTGGCCTTTCTTGTGCAGGTAGCGCTGCTCCATCTGGTGCGTGTTGAGATTGCCTGTCAGTAGTTTGCTGACGCTGGACAATAATGGGCCAAGGTCGTCCGCGTGTGTGATGGACTGAAAATTCGTGGCGAGCAGTTGTTCCTGCGTATAGCCGAGCATGTCGCAGAGCGAGCGGTTGACTTTCACCCAGCGCCCGTCGGCGTCAACTAAGGCCATCCCGGCTGCGTGGTCGAAGGCGCTGCGGAAACGCTCTTCGGATTCACGCAGGGCGGCAACGTGTTTCTCCGCCTGCTCGGCCTGCGCCATAGAGGCTTCGACGTTCTTGAAGTAGGTGCAGTAGGTGAAGTAGACGATGGCGATGATGGGGGTGGTGGCGAGGAAGGCGTAGAAGCCTATGCCGACGATGAGCTTGGCGATGATGGCGGCCGAAGACGCACCTGCAAAGTAGGTGATGGAAGTCCAGAGAAAGTTTTTGCGCCAGGTGTGCAGGAGCGGCTCGCCTGCCTTGAGGGCGGCGGCGATGGCGACCATCCCTGAGTTAGTGATGTACTGCGCGAACCCCAGCAAACAGACGCCGATGATAAAGGGCGCGGAGTAGCCCTCGCGTAAGTCTGTAATGGAGCCGAAGGCAATCCGCAGCAGCCAGACGGAGATAAACGTGGACAGAGCCATGACGGCCGCGTTGAAGAGAATGGTGAGCCACAACCTGCTGAAGCGCAACGACGAGCAGAAGCCTTCGACGGCGGCCAGCAGCACGGCGGCCTCGCAGCCGAAGAGCAGGATGGTGAGAAAGATGAAGGTGTCGGAGACGGAGATGTGGCCGGAAACGCGTGGAATCTGGATGGTGATGCGCGAGGCGACGGCGATGGTGAAAAGAGCGAGGATAAAGAAGCCTGTGCCGAGTTGCGAGACGGGCAGGAGCACGCCCGACAGCGATGTGACGACCACACCCAGAGCAATCACGCTCTTCTGGTACGTCCCCGCTATATTCTTTTTTGCGGCAGTTTCCACTGCAACACTCCGGCGAGTTAAATGGTTGATCGGCAGGACTCTCTAAATCGGCTGGCTCGTTAGGTACGGACTACTTCCCCTCTGCCGTCCTCACGCATGGCAAGCACTATGCCAAACAACGTATAACATATAAATGTACGGTTTTACAAGAAATTGATTTTCAGGATTCCCACAAGCCACGTCAACCTGACGGCATCGCTCAGATTTCAGACAGCCGCCCTGTCAAATTGACAGAAAAGTAGCAAAAGCAGCTTATCCGAAGCAGGACAATGATTTGCCAAACTCGGATAGGGATTATTTGCGACGCGATGAGACTTATTTCAAACGAGATAATGAGCAGTTGAGAGGCTTGAAACAGTTGCGTTAATTGAGAAGCGGTAGTATGCTTCGTGCCCTCCAGAGGTCAAGGAGAATCATGTCCGAACGGAATCCAACTGCAAATTTCGGCCTGACCGCCAGTGGCTCTCTAAGCATCATTACCGCCACCTGCATTATCCTGCTGCTCTTCTTAAAAAGCTTCAGCCTGTGGAGCACTATGTTTGGCCTGATTATTATTTTCCTGTTAGCGATGTACCACAGCCACCGTCCGCCTGATGCCAGAACAAGAGTCGCCCTCTCGGCCGTCTGGGGCATGGCGCTCATCATCACAACCGGCGTCTTCATCAACGCCCTGCGCGATTACATTGACCCCAGACTCGCTACCGATACCTCTGACAGAGGCCACTTCCCTCCTTCCGATGTAATCTTCTTTAGCCTCTGGATAGCCTTCAGTGTGTTGGCCTACCTGCTGATTGAAAGGTTAAGCCCCGGTAGAGACTAACTACCCTCGCTCTCCACTAACCTTCGCCAACGGCTTTCACGAAAACTCGAAAAATGATAAAAGCGCTGGACGACGAACTATCAATTTGCGCGGAGGCCGCAAACGTGACGACTTCGGATGCAATCATCAAGGCACTTGAGAACGCGCCCGCGCTCATCGTACCGCTGGTGCACGAAGTGCCGCAGGCTGTTTTGAAGCGTCGCCCGCTGCCCGGCAAGTGGTCTGCGCATGAGCATGCCTGTCATCTGTCAGTCGTCCACGCGCTCTTCTTCGAAAGGCTCGCGCTGATGCTCTCCCAACAGCACCCGCGCATCAATCCCTACCTGCCCGACAAAGATGATGCGGACGACATGCTCCTGCAATTGGATTTGAATGAATCCTTAGAGCAATTCACGCGCGACCGCGAGCGGCTCGTCCATCAACTAAAAGAGTTGAGCGCCGCCGATTGGCAGCGGACGGCGGAGCATGAGGAGTATGCACACTATTCCGTCCTTATCATGTTTCGCCATCTGGCGATGCACGACATGCTGCACGCCTACCGTATCGAAGAACTACTATTGAAGAAAGACTGGTGAAGCTGCGACGCACGATGAAGTTTAAGGACTACTTTTCCGAGCAGTCGGCAGACTACGCGAAATACAGGCCGCGCTATCCGGCGGCCCTCTTCGAGTATCTGGCATCGCTGACAGACGAACGGGAGCTTGCGTGGGATTGTGCGACGGGCAACGGGCAGGCTGCGCTCGGCCTCGCCCCACACTTCGCACAGGTCATCGCAACCGACGCCAGCGCCTCTCAACTCGAAAGCGCGCTCCCACACGAACGCATCAAGTATCGCGTCGCCCCTGCCGAACACACAGACATCGCTGCCCGCAGCGTTAACCTCGTGATGGTCGCACAGGCTCTACACTGGTTTGACCTGGACGCATTCTACAGTGAAGTAAGGCGCGTGCTCGTCCCCTCAGGCATCCTCGCCGTCTCAGCCTATAACCTGCTGGAGATAGAACCTTCCATTGACGAGAAGATTAACGCCTTCTACGACGACACAGTTGGCCCATACTGGCCGCCCGAACGACGGCTGCTCGAAGACGGCTACAAATCCCTCCCCTTTCCCTTTCGCGAGCTTGATTCGCCACTCGTCTCTATGGAAGCCAACTGGAATCTGCTGGAGCTAGCAGGCTACCTGCGCACGTGGTCTGCGACAAAGCAGTTTACGAAAGCGAACGGGTTCAATCCCGTGGATGATTTAGTCAACGAACTGCTCCCGCTCTGGGATGCGCCGGAGAAAGCAAAGCACGTGCGCTGGCCTTTGAGTTTGAGAGTCGGAGTTAATGAATTATGAAGAGGGCTAACAAGGATGAAGGCGCAGCTATTCAACATGAATAGCTGCGCCTTCAATTTTCCTGATTGCTGATTGCCTGCCTCGCCTACTTCCTTCCGTACAGAAACCTGAGCATCGTCGGGGCGCGTTCGGCCCAAGCTTTTTCGTTGTGCTCCGCGCCCTCTGCTTCAAAGTATTTCAGGTCGTAGTTCTCTTTCCAGCCTTTGGCGAGAAGCGCATCGCGCAAGGCGCGTGTGTCGTTTACTGTGTTCGTAGGATTACGCCCCTCTTTTGTCCCTATGTCGAGCCAGATACGCGTGCGCGTTTTTCTGGCGAGCGCCTGCACGTCGCGCACCATGCTCCTCTTATCCCACCAGACGGACGGCGAGACAATCGCCAACTGCCCGAACACGCGCGGATATTTCATCCCCAGATAAAGCGAGACCAGCGCGCCGAGGCTTGAGCCGCCGAGGCCCGTGCTCTCAGGCCCGCGCAGCGTGCGATACTGCGAGTCAATGAAAGGCTTCAATTCCTCGACCAGCAAACGCCCGTAGAGGTCTGCGCGGCCACCCTGCTTAACATCCGCGTCCTGCGTCGGCGTGTACTCGTCTATCCTCTCTTTGCCCGTGTTATAAACGCCGACGATGATGAGCGGCTTAATCTCGCCCGACTGAATCAACAACTGCGCCGTCTCATCCAAGCGCCACTCGCCGCCGGGAATAAAAGATGTCGCGCCGTCAAAGATGTTCTGGCCGTCGTGCATGTAGAGCACTGGATAACGCTTCCGTCGCTGCTCTCCGTAGCCGGGCGGAAGATACACTATGATGTCGCGCGCGGCGGGAAGATGACGCGAACGAAAATCTTTGTGCACGCGAATATCGCCGGTGAGCGTGTGCGTTCTTTCCTGCGCCGCCACGCTCAAACGGCTCTGGGCCAACAACTGAAAACTCGCCGCGAAGACTAAAAACAACAGGGCCACGAACATTCTCAACGAAGCGACTCCTTGAAGCTTGTTAACTATCAACACTGAAGCGGACGTTTTTTTAACTTCCCGGCGATGATAACACGGGGCTTTCCCTGCATGCTCCGATAATGCTTGTCAACGAACTTGTCAACGAAGAGGATTAGTTAGAAAATCCTGAGCTATGTCAACCGCACTCGTGCCGCAAGGCCCAAAGGGCAGCCTTCTGCTCGGCGTCATGCCGGAGTTTAACCGCGATTCGCTCGCCTTCATCGAGCGCTGCAAAAGGGAGTTTGGCGATGTCGTGCGAACGCGCTTCTTCTACGTCATGGCCTACTTTCTCTTCCACCCGGACGACATAGAGAATGTGCTCGCGACGAACAATCGCAACTTCATCAAGCCGCGCTCTGTGCGTTCGCCCTTCTTCTGTCGTCTTGTCGGCAATGGTCTGCTGACGAGCGAGGGAGAGTTCTGGCGCAGGCAGCGCAGGCTCGCGCAGCCAGCCTTTCATCGTGCTCGCATCAACGCCTACGGCGAGACGATGGTTGCTTACGCCGGAAAGATGCTCGCCAGTTGGCGCGCGGGCGAGACACGCGACATTCATCAGGACATGACGCACCTGACGATGCAAATCGTCACGCGCACGCTCTTCAATACGGACGTGACCCACGATGCCAAACACATCAGCGATGCGCTGCAAGTCATCGTCGAGCCTTTTTCATCGCAGGCGACGCTGAAGTGGATTCTTGATAACCGTCTGCCGACGCGTGCCAACCGTCGCTTTCACGAGGCCGTCGCGCAGATTGACGAGTTCATCTTCCGTATCATCAACCAGCGACGCGAGAGCGGCGAAGACCACGGCGACCTGCTCTCCATGCTGCTGCAAGCGCAGGACGAAGACGACGGCACGCAGATGACAGACCAGCAGTTGCGCGACGAAACGATGACGCTCTTTCTCGCCGGCTATGAGACGACATCCCTGACGCTCTCGTGGGCTTGGTATCTGCTGGCGCAAAACGTGGAAGCTGAAACGAAACTCTGGCAGGAGTTAGACGAAGTGCTGGAGGGACGTGCGCCGCAGGTCGCGGACATGCAGCGCCTGCGCTACACGGAGATGATAGCCAAAGAGACGATGCGGCTCTATCCTCCGGCCTACATCGTCGGGCGCGAGGCGATTAAAGATTGTGAGGTTGGCGGCTATGGCGTGCGCGCCGGGACGCAGTTGTTCATGCCGACGTGGGTCGTGCATCGCGACGAGCGTTTTTTCGAGAGCCCCGGAGAGTTTCGCCCCGGACGCTGGACGCCGGAATTCGTCGCACAGTTGCCGCGCTACGCCTACTTTCCTTTCGGCGGTGGCCCGCGCGTCTGCATCGGCAATAGCTTCGCGATGATGGAGTTTGTGCTGCTGATGGCGACGATTGCACAAAAATTTCGCCTGCGTCTCGCGCCCGGACAGAAGGTTGAGCTATTCCCTGCGATGTCTTTGCGCCCGCGCCGTGGAATCAAGGTGATTCTCGAAGAGCGCTGAAGACGAGCGGGATGCGCGCGGGCCTCTCGCTTTCTCTCTCTATTCTTCTCTCAATAGTGATACGATAAAGACCCATCATGGCTAACAAGCGAACGCACAAAGAAGAGGCTGAGGAACAGAAACCGCAGGGGCCGCCGAAGACTGTCTGGCGCGAGTATTTCGAATCAATCATCGTCACGGTCTTGATGTTTCTCTTCTTCATCACATTCATCGGTCGCACAGTCGCCGTGCCGACAGGCTCGATGCAGAACACGATTTTTATCGGCGACCATTTTCTGATTAACAAGTTCATCTTCGCGCCCGGCCCGAGTCTTCCTTTTCTTCCCCAACGCGAGATTCGGCGCGGCGATATAGTCGTCTTCAAGTATCCGGGCGACCGTGACCATCCGGGGGCGGACGCAAGCCTCGGCGTCACGCCTTACCGCGACTACTACATCAAGCGTGTCATCGGATTGCCGGGCGACAAACTTGAAGTGCGCGGCGCGACCGTCTACATCAACGACCAACCGCTGCCCGAACATCACATCAGCGCCGACCAGGGAGATTCACCGAAAGCGCCGCTCAAGAATCTTGCGCCAACGCCGAAAAACGGCGAGCCGTACTCGGTCTTCTACAGCCCGCAGACGCTCTCCGCTCATGGCAGCAACGCGCAGGATACAAACTATTTCAAGTATGGACTGGCAGCGCCCGTCAGAGTGCCGGACGATTCCTACTTTATGATGGGCGACAATCGCGACAACAGCGGCGACAGCCGTGTCTGGGGCTTCGTGCGCCGCGACCTCATCATCGGTCGCGCGCTGTTTGTCTTCTGGTCAAAGGATGAAAGCGCGCAGCCCGGCAGCAATCTGGTCTCCGACTTTTTCAGGAACACGCGCTGGAATCGTACGTTCACGTGGATTAAGTGAAAGGCGGTTTGCAAGCTTTACGAGCGCGAGAGAAATGAAACGCTGCCCCGAATGTCAGAGAGGATACGGCGACGAAATATACTATTGCCTTTCGGACGGCGCGTATCTCTCGCCTGAAAGCACAGACGAAACTCCGCCCACCATACGCCTGCCGGAAACACCGCCCGCAGTAAAAACCGGGCACGCGGCGCGTATCAGTGTCGTGGTTATCAGCGCGGCGGTCGCGCTCATTATCGGTGTGGCAATTATCGCTCTGATTTTGAACCGGCCGGGCCGCAGCGCCAATAGTTCGTCGCCAGCTTCCACTTCTTCTTCTTCCGCCACGCCGACGCCAAACTCAACGCCAACCTACAGCCCGACGCCAGCCTCTTCACCATCGAAACCGGGCGAAGGCTCAAACGCCGTCATCGCGTATCGCGGCGACGACGGCGTGAATGTTCGCAGCGGCCCATCTCAAACCGCTAAGATTCTCACGGTAGTCTACTACAATGAACGTGTAACAGTCTTGAAGTATGCGGACGATTGGACGGAAGTTAGGACACCTGGCGGCATCGTCGGCTACCTGCGCAGCAAGTTTCTTACCGTTTCCGGCGAGTAATTATTCTCCTTAAGACAGGAAGAGGAACGATGAAGAGAAAGCTATAGTTCACCTCTTCGCAGTTCATCCCTACGCTTCTTTTGCGGGAGATTCGCGTTTGCCTTCGTTAGCTTGCTTCTTCGATTTCCGCTTCCAGCGCACGGAGCGTGCGTTGCAGCATTTCGCGATGAGCGCGGCGTGTTGCGTGTTCCAACTGATTGAGCGTGCGTGAGCGTGAGAGCCTTAATGATTCGAGCCTTTCGAACCGCGCGCGTTCTTCAGGCGATAACTCTTCTCGTGAGCGTTGTCTTTGAGCGCGCTCTTCCGCTGCCTCCTGCTGGTCCGCGATTGCTTTGCTTTCCCATCCCCTTGCCATCTCGCTTCTCTCCCTTTTGCAGCTTATTCTAGCAGCCCGCATATCAACTGCGCACGCTTTAGTAAAAGAGGTCAAACGGCAACGATTGATAAGCGACGGCCTCGCGCTCGGCTGCCATCTCTGCGTTGCTGCGCGCTTCAGCCGGACTGGAAGCGAAAGCGTTCGGATTACGCTCCCAAGCGCTCGTCTGCCAGTTGTCTATCACCTGCGCGGGAGGAATCCAGTGTGGCAGTCGCATGAACATGTAGCCTGCCATCGCATTGACGTAAGGCTCATACATTCGTCGCAACTCCGTTAGCTTCCGCTCCGCTTCCTCGCCTTCGCTCAAACTTAGCCCGGCGGCCGAGAGACTTTGACGCATCCGTGCCAACTCAAACGGCGGCAAACGTTCAGGCTCAGGTGCGACGGGTGGAGTGTTGAATGCCTGCGCGAGATCAACGAGCGCGTGACGCGCCATCGCAAACGTCAGCTTCGCCTGCCATGCCGGCGCATCCTT
Organism: Pyrinomonadaceae bacterium; assembly: GCA_036382855.1. Classification (GTDB taxonomy): domain Bacteria; phylum Acidobacteriota; class Blastocatellia; order Pyrinomonadales; family Pyrinomonadaceae; genus DASVTR01. The sequence goes on from DASVPO010000025.1 coordinate 28,271, forward strand.
AATCCCCACAATCAGGAGCGTGCAGGTGTCCAGAATGGTCGTCAGGCCGGCGAGCCAAGATTGATTCTCGTGCTGTGAACGGAAGAAGGCCAGCACGGGATAGGAGAGATGGCTTTCCAGCAACTCCGCAGACCAACGCTCCCACTCGCGCAATAGTTCCGTCAACTGCGACATGCTTTTATCGCGGCCATGACGGATCAAAAGCTCCACCGCGCTCGGCGGCGAACCCGCACGCGCGTCCAGCAAAGAGATGTTAATCTCACGCCGCGAAAAGCTCTGGTAAATCACAGGCAGGTATCCGATGACGATAGCCAGAAAGCCGAAGCCCGTTCCGGCTTCGATGACCGTCACGGCACGCGCCAGCGGCGAGCGCGGAACCATATCGCCTAAGCCGAGAGTGAAGAAGGTCGTGCCGCTGAAGTAGACATCAGTGCGGAAGCTTGATGCGCCGTCCATGACAGAGAGCCTTGAACTGATGGCCCAGTGAATCAACGCGAAGCCGATGACCAGCCCGATGCCCCAGACACACAACAGCAACAACAGAGAGAGCGGGCCGAAGAAGCCCAAATATCTTTCACGAGCCTTGCCGGGACGCATGCTCCGCGCCAGCTTCGAAAGCAACGTCCAGCTTCCCATCAGCACTACCTGCATCAGCCTGATACGACGCGACACGCGCCGCGGCAGGATAATCGCCTCGAACGCGTCCCACAGGATAAACACAATCAGGGCGCAACCCGCGACGGCAATCATCAACTGGACGAAGCCCATCTCTTTTCAGCTCCTCTTTTATCTTTCGCCGTTAACCAAACACGACGCCGACGGCTCTGCTCCGTGCATCCACTTTCGTAACAGTTATAGTTACAAATAGGATTTTGTCAAGCCGGGCCATCAGCAGCGATACAAAATGTGGCTTAAACCATAAGCTGGCCGCTCGTGCAGTCTGATGCTTCCAATAACGTGCGGCCGCCGGGCAATCATCTCTGCGATTCCATACACGTCCGGGTAATCATGTTATTCTGATTAAATCATCAGGGGACGGCCGGGAGCTATACTATCGCACCGTCGTCCCGTACTGGATTAGAATAATTTGGAAACGACTAATGGCTCGCATCCTGATCATCGGCGACGCGGTTGCCCCAACAGGTTTTGCCAGAGTGATTCGCAGCATCTTCGAACCGCTGCACAATGATTTCGAGTTACATCAGTTGGCGACGCGTTACGACGGACGCCCTCATAACTATCCATGGAAGTTGTATCAGGCGGCGAAAGGCAAGAGCGTTTACGGATACGATCAAATTATTCCGCTCATCGAAGAGATTGAGCCCGCGATAGTTTTTCTCCTTTACGACATTCCCTTTCAGATTCCTTACATGGCGGAGTTGCTGAAAGCTACGCCGCAACCAAAGGTGGTTATTTATTCGCCGGTTGAGTCAGGGCCAATCGCGCCTGAGATGTTACAGCAGCTTCAAGGAGTTTCGCGTTACGTGCTCTATACACAGTACGGGCGCAGTGAGATCGCAAAGTCACTCGAACGGGTTCGAGCACAAGACTCTCATTTCCAGTTTCCAGAACTGGATGTCATTCCGCATGGCGTGGATACTCATCGCTTCTATCCGCTCGGTGATGAGCGTGGGGAAATTCCAACGCGCCGGATTGAAGCGCGCAGGGCTTTGAAACTCGACGATGAGGAGCACCTCGAAGCGTTCATCGTCCTCAATGCCAATCGGAACATGCCGCGAAAACGGATTGACATCACGATGCAGGGCTTTGCCGAGTTCGCAAAGGACAAGCCTGCCAACGTGAAGCTTTATTTGCACATGGCGACCGAGGATAGCGGCTGGAACGTTCTCATTCTGGCGAAGCGTTATGGGATTTATGAGCGGCTGATTATGACGCAGGCAGACAATTCGCGTCCCGCTTTTTCAGATGAGCAACTGAACCTGCTCTATAACGCGTGCGATGTCGGGATCACAACTACCACGGGCGAGGGCTGGGGCATGGTCAGTTTCGAGCACGCGGCGACGAGGGCCGCGCAAATCATCCCGCGACACACGTCGCTGGCCGAACTGTGGGCCGGAGCGGCCGAGTTTATAGACCCTGTAATGAAGCTTACTTATCCGGGTAATCTGACTGACGCGCACATAGTGACGCCCGGAGGCGTCGCCGCCTCATTGCAACGACTCTATATTGATCGCGATTACCGCGACTCTTTAGCCGAGGCGGCTTACCGAAATGCGACGCGGCCTGAACTCAACTGGAGTTCGATTGCGGCACAGTGGAAGCGCCTCTTCGACGAAGTGGCGCGCGGTGGCTGACCATGACGGTCGTCACCTACTGCTTAAAAACCCCAATGGTGACGGTCATGCCGGGGTGTGGCTTGGGAATCGTAATCTTATAAGGTGTTATCTGGGGCGGTTTGCTGGGCGGCATGGTGGCAAACGACACCCTCACGCTTCCCTGATTATCGTATTTGGGCCAATCACTCGTGCCCCCCGCGTCTATCTCGCCGCAATCGCCGTGGCCGGGGGAAGTAATACTGAACGAAACCTGACCCGGCGTGTTGTTGATTAACTTCATTTAAGAGACTCCATGAGCGCCGAAAAATCGGCTGGGTTGCGAAGCGTTGCGGGTCTGGCTATAGGGCCACGAGCGTCAGTTCGGTCTGCTGACCTGTTTGGGTTGTATCCCAGAGGGTCGAGAGAACGCCGTAGTTGTTTCCGACGGGTATGAACTCAACGGTGACGTTCTGTTGAGTGTCATAGTAGGGAAGATCAACCAGACCATTGACGGGAATCGTGCCGCAGTCCCCCGCTCCTTCGGAAGTAATCCAGTAGCTCACGGCGACGTTCGTTTCGTTGACAAGCTTCATTCGTTTGTTCTCCGTTTAGTTAATTTGCTTGCGGAAGATAGGTTCAATCACGAGGTGGCGATGGCGTGGTGTATATCTTTGCAGCGCGCGCATCCTACTAGAAACCGACTTCCATAGCAAGAACATTCACCACAGTGTGGGCCATTGGTAAAGTTACACACAAGATTTCCAACACTGCCGGTAAAAAGTGAAGGTTAGGACAGCCAAAAGCAATAGCCGTCGGTTATCGAAAGTAAGAGCATGAAGTTTATCAGGGAAAGCTTAATCAGCGCGTCGCCGGAGCGGGTCTTTGCGTTCCATGAATTGCCCGACGCGTTTGCGCGACTGATGCCGCCGTGGGAAAAATCGCACATCATCCAGAGCGCGCCCAACCTGCTTCCGGGCGCAACCACTATCATCGAGACGCAGATTCTAGGCTTCATCAACAAGCGCTGGGTCGCACGCCACACGATTTATGACCCGCCACGGCTGTTTGAAGACGTGCAAATCGAGGGGCCTTTTCGCAGTTGGCAACATCGTCATCTCATCAGGGCGCACGAGCAAGGCGCTATCCTGCGCGACGAGATAGAGTACGAGCCTCCGCTTGGCCCACTCGGACGGCTCGCTGCGCCGCTGCTTATAGAGCCACGACTGCGACGCATGTTCGCCTACAGGCACGAGGTCACGCGCCGTTGGTGCGAAGGTGCGGAATAATCTTGAAAGACTCGCTCTCTCAAGGAATGTAGGCGGCGGGCACGGGCAGCGAGTTGCCAGAGCGAAAAACAAGCTTCCGCCTTTCTGATTCTTGCACCCTCCTTTAATTGAGGTTGCAGGCTAACGTTTACGGTTGGGTTCAGGGCTTGGTGGATTGTTTGCGTGCGTAATAGCCCTGACGATAAAGGAGGCTTAGTTTCTGTTTGCGTAGTTCAGGATTAACGACTTCGATGCGTATCTGACGATAGGAGCCGTCGCGCAGTTTGTTCGCCGGTGAATAGGCGACGAGGTACTGCGAGCGCAGTTCATCCTGTATCTGCCTGAAGGCGGCGCGCAGTTCCGTTTCATTCTGCGGAAAGAAGGCGCGGCCGCCCGTTTTCTCAGAGACTTTGCGGAGCGCGTCTTTATCGAGTTTGCCTGCGGGAAAATCCGCATCGCGTATGCCTATGGAATAGACGACCGTGTTGTGCTTGACGGCGAAATCAATAGCCTCCTGCTTTCTGGTCTGGCTGCTGGTGTCGTCGCCGTCGGAGAGCAGTATGATGGCGCGGCGCGTGCGTTCGGGCGTGTGCAGGAGCGCGTCGTTCGTGGTGGCCCAGATGGCGTCCCAGACGCCCGTATAACCGACAGCATCCTCTTCATCCAACTGTGTGACGGACGACGACTCAGCGCTTTCGTCGTCCTCATTTTTCTCCGGCGGCGGGAGCACAATCTTGACGCGTTCAATCGCCCGCCGCATCCTGCCGAGGTCGTTTGTCAAAGGCTGTTCGAGCAGCGGGATGCCTGTGAAAGAGACTATCGCCGCCTGATCTTTGTCCGGGCGAATAACCGCGTCTAGAAAGGCGAGCGCAGCCGCCTTCTCGTCTGCCAGCACGCCCTTCTGCGATTCGCTGGCGTCAACGAGGATGGCGAGCGAGAGCGGCAAATCCGTCTCGCGCTGAAAGAGCGAAATCTCCTGCGCCACTCCGTTTTCGGTGACGCGCAAATCCTCGCGCCGCAAACTGGTCACAAAGCGTCGCTCTTTATCAATCGCCGTCAGCAGAACGTTCGTCAGGTCTGTGTTAACACGCAGCACTTCATCGTCGTCATCAAGACCTGCCTGCGTTTCCCTCGAAGTAGTTGAAGGCGATGGCTTCTCTTCCGGCTCGGATGCGCCTGCGTCAACACGACGGAGGCGCTGTCTTGAAGATTTAGGAGTCTCCTGCGCGCGCAGGTCAGCGCAGATGAGGCACGCAACGGCGAGCGTCAACACAAGGATTAAAGTCCGCGCCGGATGATTGAAGCACCGCATGGAAGTTCCTCTTGAAGGTTATCTTTTATACTTTATCACGGCGCGATGCGTATCAGGCGATTGAGCGGGTCAAACGTTAATTGAAACGGTTGCAGCGCATCGCGTCCGAGCAGGATAGGCGCGCCCGCGTGTGTGCCCGACAGCAAATCGGTTGGCACACCGCGCAGCACAAGCTCGCCTATGTTGACGGTGGCGGGCGCAATCCTGCGCGCACCTATCTGGCTGCCGCCTATGTCGCGCACGCCGTCGCGGCTGCGTCCTCTGCCGTCGTTGATTATGCCAAGAGCAGCCGCCGCCTCTGCGCTCAGCGCAAGGCCAAACTCCGAGCCCGTGTCGAGCAGCGCGCGTCTCTTCCCGTTGAGCATCACGTAGGGACGACGACTGCCCGCCTCCGTGAGCCAGGGCACAACGCTTCCGCCCGCCGGAACATCACTGCGGCGCAGAGGGTTTGCGCGCGGGTCAAAGGCGCTTAACTCGTTGTTGGGCAAATCAATCGTGTAGCCCAAAGGCCAGTAAGCCTCCGTCGGGTCGAGCACGCCGTCAACGCCCTGCGGCAGTCTGTCCGTCACAATGCAAAGCCCGCGCGCCGGCAACAGATTATCGCTCTCGCCAATGGCTATACTACGAACGACGGCCTCTCTTCCAAGCGCCGTACCTGTACCACTCAAGCCAGCGATTCTTATCGAGCCGCCCTTCACGCCGACGCGCGCCTCGCTCGCAACCCGGCCCGACAGCAAGGTCGCTCCCGCCCCCGTGTCAATCGCAAACGTAAACTCTCCGACGCCGTTCACCCAGACGCGCGTCAAGAGGCCGCGCCCCTCTGCCTCGCGAAAACGCACGACCGACGGAAGCGTGGCTCTCGTCGCTCGCACGCGCTGGTCGCTCTGGCCTGACTCCTGACGAGCATTGCTAATGACAACGCGGCTCTCCGTCGTGGTCTGCGCAAACAAATGGGCAGCCCCTTTGAAAGAGGCTGCCCATGTTGAAGTCGCTGCAAGAGCGATGAGTATGATGCCGAGCGTTAATCTGTGCGAGCTATGCTTTGTCACAGAACCCTCGAACCCTTGATTTTAGTAACGACGGTCACGCTTGCGCAGCTTGTAAGTATAGAGAGCAGAGCCGCCGCCGCCTGCGAGTGCGCCGATGAGCGCGCCCTTCTTGCCGCCAATCAGACCGCCTAAGAGCGCGCCGCCGCCAGCACCGGCAGCGACCGTCAGCTTATCGCGATGCTTCTGCCAGAAGGAACGCTTGCGCGGCTGCGTGTTGTAGTCGTAATAGACCTGACGCGCGTTGCTGCGGCTCGAACGATTGACCGTCCGATAGACGGGTCGCTCGACGACGCGGGTCGTTCTCACACGATTGGAAGTTCGATAATTGGCATCATCGGCCATCGCGGCGCGGAAGCCGTCCATGAAACCATTGCGATACTGCGGGTCAACGTTGTTCGCTGTGAGCGACGAGTCGCTTGTCAAAGATTGTTCTGGAGTTAACGTCTTATAGTCGCTGGTAGCCGAGCCGTCGCTGTTTAAGGTCGAAGCGAGCAGCGGGCGGTCAGGTTCTGTTGTTTTGGAAGTGCGCCCGACGAACGCGCCGACCGTTCCGCCAAGCAGCGCAGCCACGAGGGCCACCGGGAGAATTCTGTTTCTCATACTTAAACTCATTTTGCAGCTCCTTAAGTTAATTCTGCCGATGACGGCATGACAATGACGCTCCGACTACTGGCAACTTCCATTCCGCCAGCGACCCCTTAATGCGTCTCTGCGAAGAGGATAACCAATCCGCCCTCTTTTCGGGGCGAAACAATTTGATTACAAGAAAAATATAATTTTTGACGGCGACGGAAACGGCCCGGCGGGCTTGCCGTACCCGATATGGGGTTGAGCGTGACTCCATATCGGCAGTCGAGAGGCGCATGTCGCTGAGTTTCACGGACGACGCCGACGGCCGGGTCGTAGTGGAGTGAGGATGAAGTGTCTTAAAAGCCGACTCTTCATCCTCAACGCTCAGGGAAGCCTGACGCCTGCGAAAAATTCTGGCGGGGAAAGCTCGTCCTCTTTCATTCGGCCGGGCCTGTGCATTTGGGCCCCATCAGCGCCGGTTTCTTGAGACTGATGACAGGGTAATCGCGCGCCTCTTCGTTGAGCGCAGTCCATTCCTGGTATTCGTCGGGGACGGTCGTGTCCGAAAAGATGGCCTCAACCGGGCACTCCGGCACGCAGGCATCACAGTCAATGCAGGTATCCGGGTTGATGTAGAGGCGGTCGGGCAGTTCGTGGAAAGCCTCCACGGGGCAGACCGCTGCGCAATCCGTATACTTACAGTCAACACACAATTCCGTCACAACGTAAGTCATTTCCCAAACTCCCTTTTGTTTCAGCGATAATCAGGCTGCCTGTAGGCAAAATGCTTTTATGACAACTACTGGATTCAAGTCAATGGGCAGTTCTCGTTTACAATGAACGCATACGGATTGACAAGCCATCCGACGCACTGCCGCAAGCGCGCGAACGTGCTGCGAATTTGCGTCCGCAGAATAGCTTTTAAGGAGATACTCGATGAACCGCTGGAAGCAGATTTTTTTCTTGTGTCTGACGCTCGCCTGCTCGACGGGTGCAGCACGAGCACAGGCGCGACAGTCCATAAACGGAGCAACAGAGCGCCCGCTGCCGCAAGCATCTCTCGCGCAGGAAGCGCGCAAAGAACAGGTGACGAACGCCAGCGACCACGGCCTTAAGGGCAACGGTGTGGCCGACGATACCGCCGCACTCCAGAGAGCCATTGATGCCGCGCCCGATTATTCGACCATCAACATCCCTGCACAAGCAAAGATTAAAATCAGCGGCACTATCAACATCAACAACCGTCAAGGCTTGCGCATCATCAGCACGAGCGCGGCGGGCTCGGCGGCGAATATGAACTCCAGTTCCGCACAACTGCTCTGGAACGGCCCAGCCAAAGGCACTATGCTTTTTCTCAATCGCGCCCACGGCATTATGATTCAGGGCCTCTCGCTCTTTCCCAAAACGACGGGCGGCAACGGCGCTGATGTCGCCATAGATATTGACCAGTTCGGCAAAGGCGGTCTGGACACGTCTGACATCGTGCTCGATAGAATCTTCATACAGTATCACGGCGTCAATCCCAACTTCGTCGGCATACGCATCTCCGAAGTCTCGCAGAACAACTGCGAGTACATACGCATCCGCAACTCCACCATCTACGCGAGCGACGACGGAAAGACTGCCAACACGAATCGCGGCATCTGCGTCAAAATCGGCAACTCTCCAAACGCCAAGAGCATTCAACTCATCGAATGCTGGCTGCTCGCGGGCCGCGTCGGCGTCTACGTGCAGAACGGCGGCCTCATCGTCGCGCGAGGGCTTATGCAGTTCAACACGGTGGACTTTAAGTTTGACAACTGGGTTGACTCGTCGCTCATAGAGCAGGTCGTCAGCGAATACGCGCGCCAGTTTATTCAAGCCCCTACGGGCGGAGCGCCCATCATCGTGCGCGGCAACAGCATCGGCCCCGGCGCACATGAGCGCGGCGTGCCCCTCATAGAGTTTGGCGGCACAACCTCCGTGCTCTTGCAAGGCAACCGCATGGACGCCGAAGCCAATATCACCGCGCTCAAAGGCGGGCCGCAGACAGCGCTCATCAGCCAGTCGAATTTCTTCCCCAATTTTGATTACGTCGGCTTTGAAACCTTCGGTCGCGGCGTCGTCTCCGCAGGCGACATGCCCATCGCACCCAACAGCTTCGGCGCGCTCATCGTCAACCGTCCTATCTACTTCAACAACTCTACGGCCGGAAAACGTAACTACAAGGAGATGCTGACAGTCAACGAGGCTGGCCGCGTCTCGATTGACGGCGACGGGCAGGGCGCAGTCTTCGGCTCGACCATCACGCTCGCCTCCAAACCCTTCGCGACGCTCGACAACGCAGCCGCCAATGGCAGCCTCGTTTATTGTCCTGACTGCACACCGTCTCCCACATGCGCGGGCAAAGGAACGGGCGCACTCGCCAAGCGCATCAACAATGCATGGAAATGCGATTGATTCAACAGACCGCGCGCCTGAGCTAAAATAAGAACGAACTTCAGCACAGAGACGATAGCTTGAGTTAGTCGCAGTATTGCTCCGTGATTTTGCGGAAGTGGTAGCCCATGACGGCGAGCACCACGGCTTCGGGCAGCAACTCGCGCCGCTCCGAGACGACGCGCCGCAGGAAACGCCAGAAATCTTTGCGCGCCGCGTCAAACACGCCGAGCTTGAAAAAGACGCGGAAGAAATGTACGACGTGTTCGGGCCTGAATTTCTGTAGTGGATAGCCTGTGTTGTGGTTGAGAGTATTTTTGAGAGAGGCGTAGACGCGGGCGTAATATTCTTCGGGGCTGTAGATGGTGCGCAGGATATTCTTGTAGCCGTCAATCAAAGTCTGACGGTCCATCTTGGTGATGAAGTTGAGGGAGGCTTCTGTGTTCGTGCCTGCGCCCTCGTGTAGCAGGCGTCCTTCCTGTTTGAGTCTGCGCCACAACTGCGTGTCGGGCAGCGCACTGAGGAGTCCGACCATCGCCATTGGAATCGCGCTCTGCCGGATGAAATCAATCTGCCGCTCGAAGATGTCAGAGGGGTCATTGTCGAAGCCGACGATGAAGCCCGCCATGACTTCCATCCCGTGAGATTGAATCCTGCGCACAGACTCAATCAGGCTGCGGCGCGTGTTCTGGCTCTTCTGCGTCTCCTTCAGGCTCTCTTCGACGGGCGTTTCGATGCCGAGGAAGACCTTGCGGAAGTTGGCCCGCTGCATCAACTGCAGAAGCTCCGTGTCGTCTGCCAAGTTAACGGAAGCCTCCGTGAAGAGACGGAACGGATACTTGTGCCGCTCCATCCACTCGCACAGGTCCGGCAACATCTTGCGGACGTTCTTCTTGTTGCCTATGAAATTGTCGTCAACGATGAAGAGCGGCCCGCGCCAGCCCGCCGCATAAAGCGCGTCGAGTTCGAGCATCATCTGCTCGTTGGTCTTGGTACGCGGCACGCGACCGTAGATTTCGATGATGTCGCAGAATTCGCAGTTGAACGGGCAGCCGCGCGAATACTGTATCGCCATAGAGGAATAACGCCGCATGTCCACCAGCTTGAAATCCGGCACGGGCGTCTGCGTCAAATCCGGCTTTTCGTTTGACTCATAGGTGTGCTGCGGGACGCCCAGTTCGAAGTCGCGCAGAAACTCCGGCAGCGTTCGTTCGGCCTCGCCTAGAAAAATATAGTCTGCGTCTGCGACGTGCTCCGCGCCCGTCGTGACAAAAGGGCCGCCGACGGCGATTTTGCGCCCCACCGCTTTGCAGCTATCTATCACCTCGCGCAGCGAATCCTGCTGGACCATCATCGCGCTCGCGAAAACAATATCCGCCCACTCAAGGTCGGAACGCTTCAGCTTGCGAACGTTTAAGTCAACGAGCCTTTTGTCCCAACTGCCCGGCATCATCGCTGAGATGGTCATCAACCCGAGCGGCGGAAAGGCCGAACGCTTGCCCGCGAAAGGCAGCGCGTGCTTGAAACTCCAGTAGGTGTTCGGAAACTCCGGGTAAACCAGCAGCGCCTTCATCTTCTCGACACGCTTAGCCATGACCAGACACTCTCCCTCATCATCTTTAGCTACTGCTTCATGGGGATTAAAGGGCCAACTTTCAAAGCCCTCGGATTTTCATGCACGGAATTCTTTTGCGTGCACTCTAACAGAATCAAAAGCAACTAGGAAGAAGGAAGAAGTAGGAAAGAATAATATTTCAGGATGAAAGCCAATGATGGAGGCGAAAGCTTTCATCATTTCGCCTGTTTGCTCTTCAGCCCGTCTCCGAGCAGGCGTGCGCCGAGCACGAAGAGAAAGATAGCCAGCGCGGGCGAAAGCAGTTCTAAGGGAGCGCGGCGCAGGAGCGTGATGTCCGAAGCTTCGGCTAGCATGTTGCCCCAGCTTGCTTCAGGTTCCTGAAGGCCGACGCCCAGAAACGAGAGCGCCGTCTCCGTCAGCAAAAAGAAGGGCAGCATCAATGTCATCTGCACGAGGAGCGGGCGCGCGGCGTTTGGCAGGATATGACGGAAGAGAATGCGCGTCTTCGAGAGGCCGAGCGCGGCTGCTGCCAGCACAAACTCGCGCCCTCTCAAGGCCATTACCAATCCCCGCGCGAGGCGTGCCATCTCGGCCCAGCCGACCGCAACGAAAATCATAATCAACAGCAGCGCCGCACGCGCAGGCGGCAACTCCAGAGGGAAAGCGGCGCGCGCCGCCAGAATCAACACGAGCACGGGCAGCGCCATCATCACGTCGGCCGCGCGCATCAGCAGCGCATCGAGCGTGCGCCCACCGTAGCCCGCGAGGCATCCGAGCACAATTCCGAGCACGCTCGCCAGCAGCATCCCCGTTGGGCCAACAATCAAAGAGAAGCGCGCGCCCTTGAGCAGCCGCGATAGGCGGTCGCGTCCGAGTCCGTCTGTTCCGAGCAGAGAAATGCGCGGCGCGTCTCTTTGACCAGCGTCCTGCAAGCCGAACAGGTGAACGTTCGTCTCAAACAGTCCGAACAACTTGTAAGTGTAGCCGCGCACAAAGAGTGTTAACGGAAAAGCGCGTGCGGGTTGTTCCTCGTATCTCTGGTTCAGATGGTCAGAGAGGCTGCGCGGATAGATGAAGGGGCGAAAGTGCCATGCGCCGTTCGCATCGCGGAAATGGATGGCGGTCGGCGGGGCAAGCTGTTCGTTGCGCGACTGCGAGCGGTAATCGTAGGGCGCTAGGAAATCGGCGAAGAGGGCCAGAAGATAGAAGCCGGAGACGATGAGAACGCCGATGACGAGGCGACTCTTTCGCCGTATGAAGCGCGCACGCCTGCGCACGCGCACGCGCCAGCCCGCCTGCGCTTCTTCATCATCGAGAGCAGTCGTGGCTTCCACTGTTGGCGCGTTAGTTTCCGTCATCAGGCTTCAGGCGGCGGGCGTGGCGGCAGTCGCCCTCTGACGCGCGTGGTTGCCTTCATCTTCGCGCAGTCGTGGGTCGTTTAAGCGCAGTAGAATGTCTGCGATTGTGTTGCCGATGAGCACGGCGGTTGCCGTGACCAGCACGACGGCCATCAGCAGCGGCACATCGCGGCTGCGCACGGCGACGACGGCGAGTTGGCCCAGGCCGGGCCAACCGAGCACCGTCTCGACGATGACCGAGCCGCTCATAATGCCGCCGAGCGAGTAGCCGAAGATAGTAATCAGAGGGTTGAGCGCGGCGCGCAGAGCGTGGCGCAGGACGACGATTCTTTCCGGCAACCCCTTGGCCCGCGCCACCTGCACAAACTCTTCCACCAGCGCCTCGCCCAAACCTTCGCGCACCTGCGCCAGAAAGAGCGCGATCAGCGGCACACAGAGAACCAGCGCCGGCAGCAATACATGCCTGAGCGCGCCTAAGCTTCCGGCCGTGCCCGGCTCAACGCCGGCGCTGAACAGGGGCACGCGTGCAGCCAATGCGAGCGCCATTAAGGCGAGCACGATGCGCGGCGTAGAGGTCGCGAGCAGAATCAGTAGTTCGCAGAAGCGGTCCAGCCAGCCGCCTCTGCGTCGCGCCGCGAGCGCACCCAGTGTTAGCGCGATGGTCCATGCTATCGCGAGCGCTACGGCTGCAAGCTGTAAGGTAGCGCGAAGGCGAGGCCAGAGCAGGCTCGCGACCGGCGCGCGATAAAAGAATGACTCGCCCAGTTCCCCGCGCAGCACGCCCGACAGCCAGCGCCCGTAGCGCGCGTGCAAGGGTTGGTCGAGTTCGTAGATGTGGCGCAGATTCCTGACCGTCTCTTCGGAGACAAGAGGGTCTGCGCTCAGGGCCGAGAGCGCATCGCCGCCTGTCCCTGCGAGCAGCCAGAAGACCAGCGCCGAGACAATCAGCAGCACCAGCAAGCCCTGCAAGGCCCTGTTGACAATCAGCTTCAGCACGAAGGGCATTGTGCCACAGAGAGAGGAAAGTATGAACGATGAACTAGGAGCGATGAACGCGGAGCGATGAACGCGGAAGTATTCAAGAGCAAGGCTTTCATTCATCGTTGCTCCGTTTTGCGTTCGTCGTTTACGTTAATTACTTCTGGACAACTTTGCCGAGACGTGATTGAATCCGCTTGCCCTGCGAGCGCAGGCTCAAGCAGAGAGAGCACACACGAACAATTAAACCCATGCACAAATGAAGAACTCCGAAAAGATGAGAGACACACGAAGAAGGCTCTTGTTTCTGATTCTGCTGGTTTCGCTTTTAACGGCGCTCGGTTGTCGTCAAGACTCGCAGCCGCCTTCGACGCTGCAACAGCGAAACGAGGCGGGGCTTGCGCGCGAGCGCGTTGTGGGCCAACGCGGCGGCTCTATCAGTTATCGCGTCATCTCGCCGCCGGGGACTTTCAATTACCTGACGGCTGCCGATGAGCCGACGATAGTCGTCTCGTTTATGTTGATGGGAGGGCAACTGGCGGAGTTTGATAATGACACGCAGGGTTATGTGCCGGGTCTGGCGGAAAGCTGGAAGTTGGGAGAGGACGCGCGCACGTTGGAGTTGACTTTGCGCGAAGGGCTGAAGTTTTCCGACGGCCACGAGTTGACGGCCGACGATGTAGCGTTTACCTTCCGCGCGCTCTACGACGAGCGCACGGCATCGCCCGTCTTTCGCGATGCGATGCTCGTCGGCGGCCAACCGATTGAAGCGACGGTAGTGGATGCGCGCCGCCTCCGTCTGGTCTTTCCGCAGCCGGTGGTCGTGCCTGAAAGCTATCTCTCAAACATGGCCGTGCTCCCGCGACACATTCTCGAAAGCGATTTCAACGCGGGCAAGCTGCGCGAAGCCTGGGGCGTGGCTTCCGACCCGCAGCGGGTGGTGACGGCAGGGGCTTTCACGGTTGAGTCGAGCACGCCGGGCGAGCGTGTGCGCCTCAAGCGCAACCCGCACTACTGGAAAAGGGATGCGGCAGGCACGCAGCTTCCCTACCTTGACACGATTAGTATCGAAGTCATCAGCGACGCGAACTCAACGCTGGCGCGTCTCAATCAGAACGCGCTGGACATCTACGACCGTATTCGCCCGAACGACTACGCTGCGCTCAGTGGAGCGACGGGCGCTGTGCGCGCCTACGACCTTGGCCCAGGCTTAACGACGGACCACCTGTGGTTCAATCTCAACGAAGGCGAGCGCGACGGCAAGCCTTTCGTTGACCCCGTCAAGCAGGCATGGTTTAAGGACGTGCGTTTTCGTCGTGCTCTCTCGCACGCCTTCGACCGTAAAAGCATCGCGGACAACACGCTGAAGAAACTTGCCACACCGCTCTACGGTTTTGTTTCGCCCGGCAATCGCGCGTGGGCGGCTGAGGATGTGCCGCAGACGGAGTACAACTTAGACAGGGCGCGTGCCATCCTGACGGAAGCGGGTTTTAAGACGGGCGGCACGACGGACGCGCCGGAGCTAACAGATGCGCAGGGCAACCGCGTCGAGTTTACGTTGATTGTTCCTACTGAGAGCGAGCCGCGCAAGGCCGAGGCCGCCATCATACAGGAAGACTTTGCGCGCCTAGGCATACGCATGCAGATAGCGCCGATTGAGGTTGGCGAACTAACGCGGCGTCGCAAGCAGAGTTACGACTACGAAGCCATCCTCTTCGGCGCATCCATCTCCGAACCAGACCCATCTTCCTACACAAACTTTCTCTTCAGCAGCAGCGAAGAGCACCAGTGGCGGCCCAAACAGACGCGCCCCGCGACCGACTGGGAAACGCGCCTGGACGAACTCGCTTCAGCGCAGGCACGCGAGCGCGACCAGCAGAAGCGCAAGGCCATCTTCCGCGACATACAACTGCTCCTTGCGGAGCAACTGCCCGTCCTGCCCATCGTCGCGCGCCACGTTATCGTCGCTGCCAACACGCGCATCGGTAACTACCGTCCGAGCACCTTTTTCCCCTACTCGCTCTGGAATGCAGAGGAGCTTTTCATACGTCAGTAAAACGCGCACGCGCAAAAAAACCGAACGCGCTGCCTTGATGCTCCCGGCCCAAGACACAAAATCGCGCAGGCTAAAGGACGTTCTCCTTCAGCCTGCGCGATTCTCTTCGAGGGTTTATTGGATTAACGACCGTGGAGAAACACCTTCGCGGCCGCTTCAAGGCTTAGAAGCTGCAACCGAAGGATGTCATAGACGTTTTCGCCTGTTCGGCTGCCGACTTGCAGACTTGCACTAACGTCCCCTTGGTTTGAGGATTAGCGGCCAACTGACGCCACGAATCGCGCCACTGTTTTATGCTCGACTCATACTGTGCCCGCGCCGCCGCAGGCACTTTATCATTCACACACGCCTCATACTTCGACAGAAAATCATCGCAGTCAGCGATGCCTATCTTCTCCCCGCTGGCGGGAGCGGTCGTTGCCGCCGGGCTACTGCTTGTCGTTGCTGGGCTACTGTTTGTCGTCGCCGGACTGCTGCTTGTCGTCGCCGGAGTGCTCGTCGTCGTAGTCGTCGTACTGGTCGTCGTGCTCTTATTAGCATTGCTGTTCGTCGTGCTGTTGCTGTTAGTCTCACCGCCGCCGCACGCCGTCAAACCGAGCGCCACAGCAACGCACATCATCAGGGGAAGAAATTTTCTTAGCACCTATTTTTACTCCTCAAAGTCCGGCCCGGCCCTCCACAGAGCCGACCCGGACCACGTCTCACAAAGGTTGGAAAAGCGCGTGCATCATACACGATAACGGGCCCACTTTGACAAGATTCGCAGCAGCCCTCCCGACACCTCATATTGTATGATTAACGCAGCCACAACAGGCGACACCGGCAGCCTCTTGATGCACGCACCCTCGAAGGATATTAACGGGCAGAGTTGATAGCTGCTGTGCGCGAACTCTCACCGATTATCCATAACATGTTTGCGGGTAACGCTGCGTTGCTCGCCGCGTGGAAGAGCGCCAGCCGCGTCGAACGCGCGCCGAAGAAGAGACAGCAAGCGCCAGCGCAATGATAAGGGCGCGTGCATCAATGCCGGAGTTGGTTGATGCACGCGCCTGTTGTGTGTAGTGCTTAAGAGCTGTAGGGAGAGTTTTTGACGCGCTCTTGCTTAGTGGCGACCGTGGCCGCCGCCACGATTGCGGCGTCCGCGATTCCAGGTGTTATCCGTGCGGCCGCGATTCCAACGACGGCGGTTGTCCCAACGCCGACCACGATTCCAGGTGTTGTCTGTGCGGCCGCGATTCCAGCGTGCGCGCCGCCAGCGACGGCGCATGCGGCGACCGTTCTGAAGTAAAAGCGTGTGTGGCGAGCCGCCGACGAGGCTCGTCGCCTGCGCGCGAGCGTCACGCTCTGTTGCTGAAACGCCGGCAGCAGTCGTAACTCCCGCCAGAGAGACCAGCATTAAGAGAGTGGTCAAGACTTTCTTCATCCTTAAGCTCCTTTTGTGAACTGAATGTAGGTTCTATATCTAGACCCAATTTGACGCAGGGTCAAGTTTTATTTGCACGACTGCCGTAGAGGATAGGTTAACGGCCGCAGGATGCTGAGGAAGAAGGGAAAGAAGATAAAGAGTTAAAGGTAAAAGGGTAAAAGGTGAAAAGGAAAGCTGCTGGCCTTCCTTTTTACCTTTTACCCTTCCTGCGTTGCGTTCCCTGTTGCGCACGCTTGATGGCAGAGCGCGCTCTAGGGGATGAAGGCTGACGGCACGGGCAGGTCGCCGCTCAAGCCCAAGTACTGTACGCTCATCGTGTTGGTCGTGCTCTTGATGATGTACCAGGTGGATTCGGCGGGTCGCCAGACGGCGATGTCCGTCGTTCCGTCTCCGTCATAGTCGCCGGGAACTGGTCGGTCTGACGCATCGCCCCAGTTGCGTATGAGGCTGCCGCCGGTGCTCTTGATGATGTACCAGTTGCCTTCGCGCGGACGCCAGACTGCGATGTCAACTTTGCCGTCGCCATCGTAATCGCCGGGAACGGGCTTGTCGTCGCTTAGACCCCAGTTCTGCTGGATAGTGCCGCCGGTGCTTTTACGTATGTACCAGTTGCCGTCGGAGGGGCGGAAGACTGCGATGTCAGCACGCCCGTCACCATCGTAATCGGCGGGCACGAACCTGTCTGTCGGGTCGCCCCAACCCTGTGCGATGCTGCCGCCCGTGCTCTTCTTGACGTACCAGTTGCCCTCGCTCACGCGATAGACCGCAACGTCCGTCTTGCCGTCGCCGTCGTAGTCAGCCGGCACGGGTCTGTCTCCCTGCTGTCCCCAGCCTTGAATAGTGCTTGCGCCGGTGGAGCTTTCGATGATGTACCAAGTGCCGTCGGAGGGGCGGAAGATGGCGATGTCAGTCCGGCCGTCGCCGTCGTAATCGCCGGGCGCTGCCAGATCACCGAGGCTCGCACGTCCCCACTCCTGAAGTTTAGTTACACCATCGCCGCTGTTGACGATGTGCCAGATGCCGCTGCTGGCCTGCCAGACGGCGAGGTCGGTTTTACCGTCGCCGTCGAAGTCCGACACCCTGCTACGACGGACGACACCGCCGATGTTGACGTTGACGGTGTTGGAAGTGCCTGTCATGCCCCAGTTGTTGGTGGCGCGGGCCGTGAGAGTATGCTGGCCGGGCGTGGCGTTGGTCCAGACGAAATCATAAGTGGTCTGGTAGCCGTTGATTGTGCCTATCAAATTCGAGTCGGCGTAGAAATCAACGCGCGTCACATACTCGTCAGAGCGATTGTTGACGGTCTGCGTGACAGCAGAGATTGTAATGTTGCCGAGCGGGAGATTCGCGCCCGTGGTGGGATTGCTAATAATCGTCTGAGGGCCACCGAAGACGCCGATGGGAATTGCGCTCGAAGCGCCGCTCATCCCCTGACCGTCAACGGCACGCGCCGTCAAAGCATAATCGCCACGCGGAACGTTGGTCCATTCAATGCTGTAAGGCGCGGTCGCATCCGTCCCGATGAGAGTCTGGTTGGCGTAGAACTCTATGAGCGTGATGCCTTCGGGGTCGCTGGCCGTAGCGCTAACGGTGATGCTGGCAGGCTCGCCGTAGGTCGAATTGTAAGTAGGGCTGGTCACTGTGACGAGCGGTGGTGAGACTTCGTTTGAGTAAGCAGACTCACCGTTGGCGCTGTAGGCGCGCACGCGGAAGTAAGATGCCTCGACGATGCTGGCAAAGAAATTGCTGGCCTGCGTCGCATTTGCTCCGACCGTTCCAATCTGGCTGTAAGTTCCGCTCGCCGTCCTTGACTCAATCTTGAAGCCGGCTTCGTCGCTGCTGTTGTCACTCCAGGAAAGCGAGACGCGATTGCCGTCAACTCTTGTCGCAACGAGATTTGAGGGAGCGGCTGGCGCTGCGCCCGCAGGAGGCGCTGTGATGTTGGCCGTGCGCAGCGTGATTCTCATGGCTGCGTACGGAGCCGTGTCGTAAAACTTCGAGTAGGCGAAGACCGATTGATTGTTGGCGGCAGCGACGAAAGGAGTCTCTTCCGGCGCTTGCGAAGTCGCAATCGGAAACTCTTCGAGCACAACGCCGTTGTAGCTCACACGCGCGCCGTAGATGTCGCCGCGAGGCTGAGCAGGATATGTTTCGTTGCGCTGGTCTATCCAGTCGAGTATGTACTGCGAGCCGTCCCAGGCGATGGCAGGCTGCGTCTGCAAGTTGGGCGCGGCCGTGATAGTGATGCCGCTCAAGGGGTCGAGGAATGTGCCGTCGGCCTGTATGCGCCGCCCGATGATGTCGCCGCTGGTGGTGGAGGCGCTCGTTGACCAGACGACCAGAGCCGAGTCTCTGCCGTAAGCAAGGTGCGGCTGCGCTGCGCCATTTGGCGAGATGGTGAAACTAGGAATCGCCGTTCCGTCAGCAGCGACGAAAGCGCCGCGAATCGAAGTTACTGAGAACGAAGAATCATGGCGCGCACGATACTGGTAAACGACGAGCCAGCGATTTCCGACCGCAGCTACGCGCGGCGTGTTGTTGAAGTTAAACTGAACGGTCACGGGCGAGTTGAGAATTGTGCCCGCGCTGCTCACGCGAACTGCCTGCACGTAGCGAAGCTGTGAGTTCGGCTGGTAAATGTTTGTGACGAGGAATGTGTCACCGAGCGCAGCCACGTCTGGCGTCTCACCCGCCATAATGAGGAATGGAGCGGCGTCTAGAATCGTGCCCGACGTAGTGACGCGTCGCCCGTAGGTCTGGCGCGTTGTTGCCGACGCGCCCGTGTCCCAGACGACCAGATAGACGCTGCCGTTAAAGGCAACGGATGGATTGTTGATGGTCTGCGAACCGCTCGCAAGCACGATTGGCGTCTGGTCAATCACATTGCCCGTCGCATCAAGGCGCTGGGCCAAGATGCGCGCGTCGCCGGAAATCTCGCTGCGGTAAACGCCCAAAAATCCGCCTGCACCCGCTGCGATGCGCGGCTTGCTCTGACGCGGCGCGCCTAGACTGACGCCAACGTCCGCGCTCACAGCGCCAGCGGCAGAAACCTTGCTTGAGCGCACGTCTCCCTCAACCTGTGTGTCGTACCAGACGACCTGCGCGCCGCCGTTCACACCCGGCGCTACTTCCGGCTGGTACTGCGCGCCCGCAGCCTTCTTGACGCCGATGTTCGACGCAACGAGAGCGCCCGCGCTGGAAACGCGCGCAAGGTAGATGTCCGAATCACCGTAGCTGTTAGTCGCGCTGTTGTAGTCGCCGTTATAAGCAATCTGCCAGTTCGTTCCGTCCCAGCAGAGGGATGTTGTCGTTTCAACGATTCCCGTGTTGGCGACGATAGTGATGGGAGTTGCATCCAGAAGTTGTCCGGCGTGTGAAACTCTTGCGCCGAGGATCTGGTAGATGCTGCCGGGATTCTCCGCCCACTCGACCATGTAAATGTCGCCGTTTGTCGAGACGCGCGGCTTCTTTGGTGAGGTCTGAGAGTTGTTGTTAATGCGAAATGGCGCGCTCACGGGATTGAGATTCGCGTCAAGGCGCACGCCCTTGACCAGATTCTCGAAGTTTGGCCCTGATGCGAGGTCAACGAAGGTAAGCAGGTAGCTGTCTGTTGCAAACGCAAGGTCAGGATTGGTTAGATACTGGCTGTTGTGCGTATAGATGATGCGCCCCTGCGGGTCTTGCACGACGCCGGCGGGCGAAATGCGCGCGGCGTTGACGACGCGAATCGTGTTGTTTGACGGATGAAAGCCTTCCCACACGGCAACCCAGTTGCCCGCTCCGTCAACAATCACTGTCGCAGGCATTTCGCTTCCGCTTGAACCTGACTTGATGACGATGGGCGTCGTGTCCAGAAGCACACCTTCTGGACTGACGCGCGCCGCCAGCACATCGTAGCTGTAGCGATTGTCCGAGTGCTCCGTGTACCAGACGACGAGCCAGTTCTGGCCGTTCCATGCCACGCGCGGCATGCCTTGATTGTATGAGGCTTGGGAAATGATGATGGGCGTCGTGTCAATGACGTTGCCGTTGGCGTCCATGCGCGCGGCGTAGATGTCGGTCATCGTGCCGAGGCCAGTTCCCTCGTAAGGGCCACTGAAGCCGAGGAAGAGACCGAGCGCCGAGCGCGTGTCCATCCAGACGGACAGATAATTGCCAGCGCCTCTGGCAATCTGCGGATTCTGTTGGCCGCCCGCGGCAACGGCAGTTGCGGCATCGCCCGGCAGAATGACAGGCTCATTGATGGAGGCGGAATAAGCGTTCGTCAAACTGCCGACGACGATGACCGCTGCACAAGTAAAGAGTGAAACCTTTCTGAGGGGAAAGGTTGAAAAAAGGCGCACCACTGCACGCATGAAAAACCACTTATATCCAATCACGATAATATTCCTTATCCTTGAAGATTAGTATGCGAAATACCGCCAGCGGGATAAGCGGCCAAGCCGGGGGGAACGACAAAATCCAGCTATGGTGCGGTCGAGCTTTAATCCGTTGCCTGTGATTGATAAAAATCTTTCAGGCTTTCACGCCGACGCGATTTTTCCGAAAACAGGCTCAAGATAAACAGTGCGGGCAGGCCCGGAAAAATACATGCGGCAGTAGTGTCTATTCATCTTCGCGCGAAAACGCGTCGGGCAGAAAAAGCAACGGTCGCGGACAAATGCTGCCCGCGACCGCTTGCGAAAGATGGTTTCGCTACGCTCTTATTGATTAGAGGTTAGAGATAACGCAGAGCGCGTGTGCCAGTTCAAGGCGCGTCAGTTGGCTGTCTGGACGGAAAGCGCCGCCCTCGGCCGTCAGCAGCCCGCGTGAGATTGCGACGGCGACGTAGCCGCGCAGGGCGCTCGGAATACTGGCCGTGTCTGTATACGCCAGCGTCGCGCCGGATTGCGAGTCGGCCTCCGCGCGCAATCCCGCTGCACGCACTAACGCGACGGCAGCCGTCAGTCGATCCACACGCTTTTCGGGAAGAAACTCCCCGCCGAACGTCGCATCATAGAAGAGCGGCGCGCCCTGCATGCTCTGCGCGCTCTCCACAAAGAGCATAGAGGAGCGGTCTTTGACATCCGTGAAGCGCGACTGCGAAGGTAGATACTGCGGCACGTGCCCGGACATCATCAGCGCCGCAGCCAACTCAATGCGCGACACGCCGAACGACGGGCGGAAGTTGCGCCCGTAAGCGCGCATCATAAACGTGCGTAAAACTTTTCCAACCTCCGCACGCTGCACACTGCTCAACCCGCCCGTGTCATCCAGCAAAGGATACTGCACGCGCGTCACTTCCAGTAGGCCCTTGAACCCCTGCGCAGAGGCCAGCAGTTGACTGATTGTGCCGGGCGTATTCAAGACGCGCGCCGTCAACGCTCCAGCCGCCGGATTCCTAATCAAGACACGCTCGCGCATCCCGGTCAGACCGGGCCTGCTCTTCGTGTTTGAATCGTCAAGCAGGATGCCGTTTGCATCGTAGACGGAGAGGCCGAGGTCGTTTGTGCTCGACAGGCTCCATGCGGTCTGCACGGAAGCGAGCACCGTGTTCGTAGGCACGTTAAGTGTTGCGTTAGAGCTATCACCCGGTTGTGCTGTGCCGCCAAAGCGCTGCTCCGGCTCGTTTGTAAACTTCACCTGACCTAAGTCCAGCACGGCGCGGAAATCACCCATCCGCCGCGCAGGATAAGCAGCCTCAAGCACAGCCGCGTGCGTGTTCAGCATGCCAGCGCCGACTTCGTGTTGATAATAAGAGATGAGGGGCGTGGCCGTGCGTTGAAGTATGTCTTTCACTTCGGCGGGCTTTAGCTGCGGATTGGCTTCGAGCATCAACGCGATAGCACCGGCCACCTGCGGCGCACTAAAACTCGTCCCGCTGGCCGTCGTGTAGAACGGCAACTCCGTCGCAGAGAGACGACTTAAATCAGCACCCGCTACGCCGAGCGTGCCCGTCACATAAGCGGAGGCCGCGCGCAGGCTAATGACATTGACGCCCGGCGCAACCAGCGTCGGACGAAACAGTGGATGACCGAAATCCCCGCGCGAAGAAAAGCTCGCCAGTTCTCCCTTATCGTCGGTCGCGCCGACGCTAATCACCCACGGCGCGACAGCATACGGATTCAACGTGTGCAGCCCGTCGCCCGTATTGCCCGCAGAGAAGACGACGTTGATGCCGCTGTCCACCAGCATCTTCGTCGCCACGTTGACAGGGTCGTTAACGTCGAAGACAGTGTTGGCCGAAAAGCTGCAATTGACCACGCGCACGTTCAGGCCAGCGCCGCGCAGCAGCAGATAATCGAAGCCCGCCAGCACGTAAGAGAGATTCAAATCGCCCGCGCTCAAGCCCACCAGCCGCACGCCCGGAGCAACACCTCCATACTTACTGCCGGAACGGTTGCCGCTGCCGCCGACAAGGCCCGCGACAAACGTGCCGTGCCCGTATGCCTGGTCTGTGTTCGGCACGTTCTCTATGTTGAGCGGATAACCAAACCCTGCGCTCGCGCTCTGCGCGTCGGCCAGTTTGACATTCTGCACGACGCGGCCGGACAGATCAGGATGCGTCCCGTCAAGACCCGTATCGAGCACGGCGACTGTTACGTCGCTCCCCATCAAAGGCAAGCCGGTAGTCGCGTTTCTCAACTCGCCGTCGCCGCGTACCTGCTCGGCGCGCGTCATCGAGAGACTCGAATCCATCATCGCCTGCAACGTGCGGTTGCCGTAGATGGAACGCACGTTCGGCAGGTGCGAGATTTCGAAAATCTGGCGGCGGCGGGCCGTCAGCGTAATCATCGGCAGCGAGTAGTAGCGAGTGCCGCCGGTGACGCCGATGCGCTGGAGGTCTGCGATGTCCGTAGCATCAGGCAGACGGTGATAGACGACAACGGCGTTGACGTTGCTGTCGTCAGTCACACGGTTGAGCAGGATAGCCAACTCAGGGTCAACGCTTCTGAGTCCCGTCTGCACATGTATCGGAGCAATCGTGTCAGCGCCGGTGGCGACGATGCCGTTAGCACCCGTAATCGAGATGCCGTCTGCGCCCGTGGCGTTGAGACAGTCCGCGCCAGTGATGCTGATGCCGCTGGGTGAGATGTTGAAGGTTGTGCCGTCCGCGCCCGTTGCAACGATGCCATCTGCTGCGTTGATAGTTATGCCGTCAGCGCCCGTTGCGACGATGCCGTCGGCGTGCGCAATCTCGCGTCCGTCTGCGCCCGTGGCGACGATGCCATTCGCGCCGGTCGCTGTAACGCCGTCCGCGCCTGTGACAACAATGCCGTCGGCCTTGCGTATGCTCACGGAGTCAACATGACGCGGTGTGCCGTCTGCGCCCGTGACGACGATGCCGTTTGCACCTGTGGCGACGATGCCGTTGGCGCGCGTAATTTGTGTGCCGTCAGCGCCGGTGGCGACGATGCCGTTTGTGCCCGTGAAGGTAACGCCGTCAGCGCCCGTCGCAACGATACCGTCCGCGCCCGTAGCGACGATGCCGTTAGTCGTGAAGGCCAGAAAATTGTCGGCCCCGGTGGCGACGATGCCCGTCGTGTTGATATAGGTGATGCCGTCTGCGCCTGTGGCGACGATGCCGTCAGCGCCGGTGACAACAATGCCTGCTGTAGCAGGAATGGCGGCCAGCAGGCAGACGAGCAGAATGGCTGTGATGCGTCGGGTTTTCGGAAATGTAGGTTCCATCAAAATTTTAATCGTCAGTAGCGGCGACGATTCATCCCTTACGACGGACTGGCAGCGGGTTAAACCTGAATACCTTGCGAGGTGTGAGATACGAGAGGCCGATAAGCACCACTGTATCTAAGACCGAATTTTAGCCGATGCCGGAAGCAGCATTATTGCAGCCTTCTTCTATTTTGTTTGCGCCAACCGCCTCTTTAAGTGTTTTCGCCGGTCGTGATTCAAAGTAGATTGCAATTTCGTTGCAATTCGAAAAGGAGAGCTTATTTCAGCAACTCGCGGTAGATTCTCTGTGTCTCGGCGGCAGGCTCGACGCCGAGTTCCTTGCGCAGCAGCCGTCGCAGATTTTCGTACTGTTCCTTGACGGCGACGCGATTGCCCTGCCCCGCCTGAGCGCGCATCATCATGCAGTGTATGTCTTCGCGGAAGGGGTCGCCGCGCAGGATTTGCTGCGTCAGCCTCAGCGAGCGCGGCCACTCTTCGGCCTTCTGCGCCGCCACGGCCAGAGCTTCCAGCATACGCATATACTGCTCGCTGTAGTAAGCGCGTTGCTCCTCGGCCCACTCATCATAACTGCCCTGCATAAACTCGCCCCTGTAGAGCGCAATCGCCTCTTCGTAGAGACTAAGACAGCGCTCGTGTTGTCCGGCGCGGCGCGCAGCCTCTCCCTCCGTCACGAGACGGTCAAACTCCTCTATGTCAATGCGGTAGGAGAAGTCTGAGTTAAGCTGGTAATCGCCGTCGCGGTAGAGCAGGAAGTTCTGTTTGAGCGGCTGATTGCTGTTGAGAGCCTTGCGGATGTGCGAAACGGTCGGATGAAAGTTTTTCTCGACGGCTTCGAATTCCGCCTCGCCCCAGAAGGTGTCAATGATAGTGTCTTTGGAGGCGCGGCGATGTCGGCGCGAGGCTATGAAGCAGAGAATGTCGCGTGCGCGCTTGGTCGTCCAGGCGTCTGCGCCGAGGGGTCGCTGCGGGTCGCGGAAAATCTCGACGGGGCCGAGCATGTTGATGGTCAAATCCGTGACGGGCTGCACGGGGACGATAACGGGCGCGACGGGCGTACTCGTTGTTTCACCGACGGGCGACGATAGCTGTAGCTCGTCGCGCACGTCAGCGGGCAAAAGCTCTGCGGCTTCCGTCTGGCTGAAGAGTTCGGGATGATGCGAGACTTCGCGGCGCAGCCAGTAGTCGTAATCATAACGCGCGGCCAGATCGAGCGTGCGCCGCAAGTGTTCCAGCATCTCGCTCTCGCGACCGGCCCTTTCGTCGCAGATGGCGAGCGCCATCACGGCCTGCGCTTCGTAGTAGTAGAGGCCGTGTGTGCGGAAGTAGTTGAGGGCGGAGAGCAGTTCATCGCGGGCCGCTTCATGCTCGCCCTGCGCGAGACGGACGCGGGCGCGCGCGAGCATCGCCGTAAAGCTTCCCATCTCACTCTGGCTCTCCTGTCGCAGATGTATGAGGCGGTCGAGTTGCGAGCGGGCCGCCGTCAGGTCTCCGAGTTGCAGTTTCAGGAGGGCATGCTCTTCCTGTAGTTCGGCACGCGCAACGTCAATTCCGGCCTGCTCGTAGGCGCGCGCGGCGCGTTCGTAAAACTCCGTGGCGCGGGCAGCATCCATGCGCTCGCGGTAGAGATTGCCGTAGGTCTCGAAGGTCTCTGCGCGGGCGGCGATGAGATTGAAGAGCTGGCAACGCTCAAGCGCCTGATCCAGATGGCGCTCGCAGGCGTCCATATCGCCGCGAAAGAGATAGCAGCGCGCGATGTTGAGATGGCCCGTGGCTTCCTGCGGCATCGGCGGAGCATCGGTAGCGCCGTCTTCGCGCAGCATACGTCGCAGCCAGCGCAAGGCTTCACCGAAGTCGCCGCGCAGCATCGCGGGCAATCCCAGATTGTGTGCGATGAGGCGCGCATAACGCTCGTCTGCCTGCTCTTCGGCCGATTGGAGGGCCGTGCGAAACTCACGCTCGGCAGCAGTCCAGTCGCCTGTCGCCGTCAAACACAATCCGCGCGTATTGCCACACTTAATACGCACGGGTGAGCTTTCGTCCGTCAACTCGACAACGCGGTCAAGGTATGTGAAGGCCGTCTCGCAATCGCCGCGACGGCGTGCGATGGTGGCAAGGGAATGGAGGGCTTCGGCTTCGCCTTCTGTATCGCCGCGTTCGTGAAGCAGGTTGACGGCGCGGCGAAAAGAGGCGGCTGCCGTTTCATACTCGCCGCGCAGGCGCGCGACCTCTGCGCGGTAGGCCAGGGCGCGCGGGTGCGCTTCGAGCACAGCGCGCGGAATCGCCTCTGCAAACGTGACGAGCGAAGCGAGCGCGCCCGTCTCAATCCATGTTGCGCCCTGCTCGCTGATGATTTGAGCTGCGCGCTCGAAGTCTTCCGCCGCAAGGAGATGACGGAGCGCCTGTTCGAGCGCGTTGTGCTTGAGATAGTCGTCTGCAAAGCGGCGATGTTCGTTTGCCAAACCGGCGCGTCCGGCCTCATTGCGAAAACGGCGGCGCAGGAAACTCTGGAAGAGCGGGTGCAGGCGATACTCTTCGCCGCGCTCGTCGGAGGCGACCGTGATGAAGACGTTGCGACGCACGAGAGCGGGCAGTGTCGTGCGACAGTTTGCTTCCGGGTAGAGACGATGGCAGATGCCTGCCTCAACGCGGTCAAGGAGAGAGATGCGCAGCAGGAGGCGCTGCACGTCTTCGGGTTCGTCTGCGAAGACTTCTTCAGCGAAGTAGTCGAAGATGTCGCGCTCGGACTGGCGCAGGATTTCCACGAGGTCTGGCGCGTTCATCTCTTCCGTCTGGTGGTTGCTGGCGAGCGCCTGCCTTTGCGCGACCTGCCGCACGAGTTGGAGCGCGGTAATCCAGCCGTGCGTGCGCTCGCGATACTCCGTTAACTGCTCCGGCGTCAGTTCGAGGTCGAAGACCTGACGGAATAGTTCCTGCGTCTCGTCGTCCGTAAAGAGCAGTTCGTTGCGGTCAATGATGGCGAGCGAGGAATGGGAGCGCAGGCGAGCGAGCGAGAGCGGCGGCACATCGCGCGAGATGATGATGATGTGCAGGACATCCGGCACGTAAGCGAGCAGGCGGTCAACGACTGCGTGCACGCTCGTCTGCGCGCCTAGATGATGATAATCGTCGAGGACGACGATTAACTGCTGGTCTATGTTTTCCAAGACCTCGTTGAGCAGCACGTCAACGGCGCGTTCGGGCTGGCGTGCGAGTTCGTCTGCGGCTTGTTGTAAGTAGGAGAAGGTGACTTCACCGAAGCCTGGGACGGCCTGACGGAGGCCGTGTGTGACGTAGCCCAGAAAGACGAAAGGGTCTGCGTCGGTGTGGTCCAGTTGATACCAGACAAATTTCCGGGCGTGTGTGCGGACGAAATCGGCGACGAGCGTGGTCTTGCCTGAGCCTGCGTTGGCCGTGACGAGCGTGACGGGGTGCGCGAGGTTCGAGAGCAGACGTTCGGTGAGGCGTGGGCGCGAGAGCAGTTCGGGAGCGGGGCGCGGCGGCAGCAGCTTGGTGCGCAGAAAGAAGGTGGTCTGCGGCGTCGGCGCAAGCGTCGGCGCTTTCTTCTCTGTGCCGGGCGGACTTTTGCGGGCGCGCGGCGTCTCCTTCTTGCCCGCTTCGGGCGTCGGCGCGTTCTGGGTGCGCGCCGGACGACGTGGGCTTGTTGCCATAGGACTGTGCCTCGTTAGTCTCGCTAATGGAGGGATCGAGATTAACATAATGACAGGCTTGCTATCTACGATTTCGGAAGGCGCGGCGGCCTGCGGCGGTTCAATTCTTCAACAGGCCGTCCGTGTTAACTTCAAAAAGCATAGCCGTGCGTGTGGCGTATGCGCGGCTTGCGCGGTCTCTTCTGTGTGGGCGCGATTGGGTCTTCCGTGTCGCTCCACATGCGTGCGATGGCATCGAGGGCAGCGGCGCGTCCGCGCGATTGTTGCAGGGCGCTCATGGCCTGCTCGTGCGTGAGGCCGTAGCTCTCGAATAGTTTCTCTGCTTCCTTGTGTGTGAAGGTCATCACCGTCTCTTCCACGACGCAGAGCGTTTGCTTGGAGCGCATACGCCAGAGCGGAGCGGGCGGAAGGCTGCGGCCCGTTATCAGCATGTGTGCTTCGGCGGGCAGGAGCGGCAGCAGCCTGCGGAAGAAGGGCACGACCCATTCGGCATCGTAGACGAGATGCAGGTCGTCCAGAACGATGAGCAACGGCTCGCCCGCGTTCTCGAATAGCTCATAGACGAAGGCTTCGGCCAGCACAGGGATGTCTTCGAGGGTCGCGGTCTCGATTAAAGGGCGGAGTGCCTGCTCACCGAAGCCGGGACGATGTTGGCCGACAGCGCCGAGCAGGTAGTTGAAGAAGACGCGCATGTCGCCGTCCGACGCATCAATCTTGTACCACGCGACGGCGCGTCCGCAGCGGCGCGCGAAATCGGAGACTAACAAGGTCTTGCCCGTTCCGGCGCGGCCGTTGATGATGGTCGAGGTGCAACTGTTCAGACTTCCATGCAGCGTATTGAGAAGGCGCGGGCGCGAGATGCGCGGCGCTTCGGCGGGGGTTCTGATTTTGTCGAGGATGAGCGACATGGTTTCCGTTCCAGAGATTCGTGTTGCGTCCAGAAGAGCGTGTAAGGAAGGCTTCGCAGGCTCGTCTGGAAATGATAAAGGCTCTCGCGTGAGAGCGCTGATAAGGGGCGCTGTAACGCCGTTTGTGAACATCATGCTCATACTGATTTACCGAAAACGAGCGGCCGCGTCGGAGCCGTCTGTCCTTTATCAACGAGGTCAGCGATGCGCCACGGCGTCGGCCGTCCAAAGCACGTCAGTCGTGCTTCGTCGCGAACCTCGTAAAGGGGCGGCCCTAAATATTTCCAAGCGAGTGGGTCGTAGAGCTTGAAAAAACCGCCGCTCTCGCTCGCCACGACTTCCCTGCCGTCCGGCAACATGTAAACGCCGCCCTCGCGAATTTCGCTGATTTTCATGCTGTGCCCTCTCATGTGGCATCCCTCGGATTAGAAGAGCGTCGGGCTTCTGACGCGCCCGGCCGTCCGTACGGCCCACCGCGCCGAACCTGTTAAGAACTTAAAATGAAGGACTTGAGAAATTCTTGAGATGTTAAACCGCGAGGACGGGCCGGACGGGAGACTCCGCGCCAGGTAACGCTAAACGCTGACTGCGCACAGCTTATCCCGCCACGGCTGCGCTCACGCGTGCATCTCCGAACGCCCTGCAAACGTCAATTGCGCCGCTGCAAATGGCATTTGCAGCCCTGCAACTGGCGTCTGCAAGCTTGCAACTCCCATTTGCAGCCTTGCACACGGCAGTTGCAAGCTTGCAATTCACGCGTGCAGGCTTGCAACTCAGGCGTGCAGGCTTGCATTTGGCAGTTGCAAGCCTGCATCTGTCGCGTGCACCCTTGCACGCGTGAGTTGCAGCGCTGCATCTCAGGCGTGCAGGGCCGCAGTTGGCGTTTGCGCTGGCGCATCTGCCAAGTGCGGCGGTGCAGGCGTTAGTTGTGCTGGTGCTGGCTTATTTCTCAGCGCCGAGGCCGGTGTTGGCGCGGACGGTTAGTTCCGTAAACTTCGCTTCGGCTTCAGGCTCGTGTGCCGTCAGTGCGCCCAAGTAAGCGCCCAGAAAACCGAGCGGGATGCTGACGAGGCCGGGATTTTCGAGCGGAAAGAGCGGCTCTTTCATAAAGCTGGGGCTGATGAGAATCAGTATGACGGAGGACGCGAGGCCCGTCGCCAGACCGGCGACCGCGCCGCGCGTGTTAAAACGACGCCAGAACAAAGAGAAGACTATCACAGGCAGGTTGGCCGAAGCAGCGACCGCAAACGCAAGGCCCACCAGAAATGCCACGTTGGCCGTCGGCCCTAAAAGGATGGCGATGAGAATGGAAATCGCTCCGACGACGAATGCCGTCACGCGCGCAACTCGCACTTCCTCTCCGGGCGCACGCTCCGTCCCCTTATGAATCACGTTCGTCCAGAAGTCGTGTGCAAACGAGGTCGAGGCGCTGATCGTCAGTCCGGCGACGACGGCGAGGATGGTCGCAAACGCGATGGCAGAGATAAACGCGAAGAAGACATCGCCGCCAAGCGCCTGCGCAAGAAGCGGCGCACTCATGTTCGTTCCGCCGCCCGTCGCAATGCGGTCGCGGCCGACGATGGTGGCCGCGCCGAAGCCGAGGAACGTCGTCATAATGTAGAACGCGCCGATGAGAAACATGGCCCAGACGACGCTCGTGCGAGCGGTGCGCGCGTCCGGCACTGTGTAGAAGCGCACGAGGATGTGCGGCAGGCCCGCCGTGCCGAAGATGAGCGCGAGGCCAAGCGAGATTAAATCGAGTGCGCCGTAAGGCGGCTTGTAACGCAGGCCCGGCTCAAGGAAGTTCTGTGTAACGGCGACGCCTTTGTCGTGATAACTGACATGAGAGATGGCGTCGAAGAACTGCCCGAAGCTGAAACCGAAGTGGGCCAACACAAGTAGACTTAACAGGAGCGTGCCGCTCATCAACAGCACGGCCTTGATAATCTGCACCCACGTCGTCGCCAGCATCCCGCCGAAGACCACGTAAACAATCATCAGCACGCCGACGCCGACCACGGCCGTCTGGTAGTTAATCCCCGAATCCTTCAACAGCAACGTGACGAGCGCGCCCGCCCCGACCATCTGCGCAATCATGTAGAAGGTGCTGACGGTCAGCGTGCTCAAGGCGGCCATGGAGCGCACGGGCCGCGCACGCAAGCGGTAAGCGAGCACGTCCGCCATCGTATACTTGCCAGCGTTCCTCAAAGGCTCTGCGACAATCAAGAGCACCGTCAGGTAAGCGACTAGAAAGCCGACCGAGTACATGAAGCCGTCGTAGCCCTGAAAGGCGATGATGCCCGCGATGCCAAGGAAGGAGGCGGCGCTCATGTAGTCGCCCGCGACGGCCAGCCCGTTCTGCCAGCCCGTTATCTGCCGGCTCGCGGCGAAGAAAGCATCAGCGCCCGTCGTGCGGCGCGCGGCCCAGTAAGTGATGGCAAGCGTGACGGCGATGAAGCCGAGGAACATCAGGAGTGGTGTTGACATCAGGCTTTACCGTCCTCCCTTTTCTCTGTTCGAGTCGGCCACTATGTCGCGCGCCATACGGTCGTGATTATTCGCCGCGCGTACGTACAGCAGCGCCAGAATCCACGCCATGAAAAACTGCGACAGCGCAAACAGGTAAGCGATGTTGACGACGCCAAAGACGCGGCGACTCATCAAACCGGGCGCAAGCCAGATGAGGACGAGCAACGCGAAATAGTAGACGACGAAAAAGATTGTGGCCGGAATGATGAAGCGTCGCTTGGCGCGCACGAGTTCGCGGAAGCCTTTGCTTGCGGCCACGCGTTCCCAGTCGGCCACGTCCAAATCCTCGTTGGCCGTCCACTCGTGCGCAGGCTTTCCGTGGTCGCGCCCAAGCGGAGCAACGTCCGTCGCCGCGCCCACAACCGGCGTCGCATCATCCGCCGCCTTAGCCAAAGGGTTCTCCTCTTTCTGTCCCATCAGGCTCGCTTTCTCCTTTTGCTCCGATTCCTAACGGACACGCCACTTCGCGCCCGCCTCACCTCTCCACGTCATCCCGCAACTGCCTTCCCAACATTACGCTCAATAGCTTCACGCGCGAAACCAGCAATCTTATCCAGATATTCTTTGCCGCCGCGAGCGACCATATCATTATGGCCCGCGTCGGGGATGATGAGCAGTCGCTTGGGTTCGCGCGCGGCGTTGTAAAGAAGTTGGCCCTGCTCGACGGGAATGGTGCGGTCAAGCGCACCATGAGTTACCAACACAGGGCAACGCACGCTCTCAAGCTTACGCGTCGAAGCGAAACTATTCTTCGCCAGCCCGTGCAGCCAGCGAAAGCCCGGCGGAAGTATCAACGCTGCCATCTCCCGCGCCGAACTCAAGCCCGACTCAAGCACCACACCCGCACAGCTTCGCCTTGATGCCACATCAACAGCGGCGGTCGTGCCGAGCGATTGGCCGTACAGGATGATTCTCTCCGGCGAGACTCTGCGCTCGCGCGTGAGATAATCATAAGCGGCGTCCGCGTCTGCATAGATGCCGTGTTCGTCCAGCACCTCGCCTTCGCTGCGCCCGTAGCCCCTGTAGTCGAGCATCAGCACATCAAAGCCCCGCTCGGACAAAGCCTCAGCGAGCCAGCCAATGTAACTTAGATTGCCGCCGTTGCCGTGAAAGTAGATAAACGTCCCCACGGCGGGTTCGGCCGCCGCACGCACAAACCAGCCGTGCAGCCGAACATTGTCCGCGCTCGTCAACCAAACGTCTTCGCCCCGCGCGGGCAAGCGCCACGCATCTCCCGGCGCATAACGCTCCGGGTGAAACGTCATCGCCCGCTCAATCCTGCGTATCCCAAACAAAGCCAGCACTCCACAAACGAGCAGAACGAGCGGCACAAGCCTGCGCTTCACCCTGCGCCGCCAACGCGCAGACGCGCTCTCCCGATTCTGCTCAGTCAACTGCATCGCCGCACAAACTTCCGGCTATTTAACCAGATGATATTCCGTCTGTCGCTTTAAGACCCAACTAATACGGCCCTGCTCGTCAATGGCTGCGTTCTCTTCCTGGCCCACCCAGAGTTCCTGATTGTTCCATTCGGGCACGGGTGTTGTGGCGGCAAGTTCGATGGCAAACCACGAATTACTGAGGAGCGGCACGTCGCCGCGACCGGGGACATTCTGCTGCCTGTCCCATAAACCTATGAGCGGGCCTGCGCCGTGGCCGTGTGCGCCGATGGGATGTGTGTAGACGCTGCCGTTGATGCCAGCGGCCTTCATCGCGGCGAGCGTGTCGGCCAGGACTTCGTTGCCCGTGCGGCCGGGCTTCATTCGTTCCAACAGTAAATCTTGCAGGCGATTGGTGGCGAGCAACGCGCGCTTTAGCCCTGCGGGCACATCCTTTTCACCTTCGCGCAGGACGTAGCCCATGTGTTGTGTGTCCGTGTTGAGGCGCATCATCGTGATGCCGAAATCAACGTGGAGCACGTCGCCGCGCTCAATCACGACGGGCGCATCTTCGGCCAGAAGATTGATGCCGACGCGCTGTTGCTGCCGCTGCACGCGCACGGAAGGCTGAAACCACGTGCCGAGGCCAAGGTCGTTAACCTGCTGTCGCAACCACCAGACGACATCCTGATTCGTAGTCACGCCCGGCTTGATGACTTCGTTAGAGAAGGCGCGAGCAATCAGCCAGTGAACCGTCTCCATCATCTGACGGTAGGTAGGCATCATTTCTGGCAGTCGTAGTTCAATGAGTTCGAGCGCGAGGTCTTCAGCGCGCACGACCTTGCGCAGAGTCTCCGCGCCCAGAGTCTCTTCGAGCTTTTCACGCTCGCCCGCCGAAAGGCCGTCGGCGAAGGCGTGCGTGTGCGAGATGTTGACGGCTATGTTCGCAGGGTTGCGCTCCGCGATTAGCTTCCTGAGCAACGCCCACTGGCCTTCGCCATAGATTTCGCGATTCTCCACATCGGGGTCGCGATAGACTGTGTAGAGGCCGCCCTGCGAGCCTCCGCCGAGCGCCAGCCGCTCGATTGGCTTATCCGGCCCGCGGTCGTGGAAAACATAGATGGTGCGGCGGCGTGCGGCAAACTGTGTCGGTGAAACCAGCGAGAAAAAAACAGGGTCTTCGTTATACTCGCGGCAGATAATCAGCCACATCTGCACCTTGTGCTTACGCATCAACGCGGGCAGCACGCGTTCGAGCCTGAGCTTTAACCACTCCTGCTGTATCTGCGCCTGCTCGCGCAAAGACGGAATCGCTCGCGGCTGCGGCTGCCGTTGTTGGCCCACAACCGCAATGCTCAACGACGGCAGCAGGCATGACGACAACAGCAGGGCGTACATTCGTCTTAATAATAAATTTTTCATCAGCTTATTCTTTCATCCGGGTTTTTCTACAGCCCTTACGCCGTTCGATGATAGCGGCAAAGCCCGCGCGTCAGAAATCAAACTAGCCTCTGGGAATACTGATGCCGATGGATTCAAGGAATGTGGTGGGCTTGTCGCCGCCGATGAGCGCGAAGATATAATCGTTCGGAAGCTTCAGCTTCTCTTCCTTCGTGCGCGCATCCATGAGGACGACCTCTCCGTCGCTGATTGACTTGACGGCTTCGCCCAGTCGCAAACTGATTTTACCTTCGTCAATACACTGGTAGACCTGTAGCTTGTTGCCAAACTTCAGGTCATTCTTAAAATCGCTGCGAACGACGAGCGTCACCTCGTTAATCTCGGACGCCGGACGGAACGTTATCTGCTCGCCGTCGCGCTTTGCGACCAGATCCACTGCCGCCTCGACGGCAGAGTTGCCGCCGCCGACGATGATGATGCGTCGGCGCTTGAAGTCGTCAGGATTGGAAAGCTTGTACATGACCTTGCTGCCTGTTTGCCCGTCACGCGTTATCTGCATGTCTTCGTTTTTGACGCCGAGGCGCATCGGTGTGCCGCGATTGCCGATGGCGAGCACGACGCGGCGTGCACGATAGACAAGCTTCTGCTTCTGCGTGCTCTTTTCAGTTTCAATCACAAAGTAGTCGCCGTCCTCTGCCTTCGAGACCTTCTGGCAACTCTCGCCTTCGTTGACCTCGACCTCGCTCGTCCTCATGTTGTTGAGCCACGTTTCCAGCATCTCCTCGCGTTGCTCGCCCGCGATTTTCTTGCGCATCTCGCCCATGACTTTTTCGCGCAACCTCGCAACTAACTGCGCACGCTCGTTCTCACCCAGCCTTCCGCGCAAAGGAGCAACGACCTGTTCCATCGTCTCGACGACCATCAGCTTGCGCTGCTCTACAGGCATCTCTAAGGGCGGCGCTGCCTCTTTGTCCTGAAGCGCTCCGGCTATGGGGACGGCGCGCTTGCCGTGTTCAGCGCCCGCCATCTGCTCGGAGAGCTCGTCCACGATGATTTCGCAGATGGCTATCAACATCATGTCGCGCTGTTCGGGCGCGAGCTTGTCCGCTTTCTTGAAGAGCGATTCGATAATCCGTCGCACGAGCGCAACGTCTTGCACAAGAGCATCCGAATCTGCATCGTTGCGCCCGGCGATGAGTTCTGCGAGCGCTTCTTCGACCATCTGCTCGCGACGGTCGTAGAGCCCCGGAACTTCAATCGCGCCGCGCCACTCCATCGTCTCCGGCTTGAGAAAAACATACTTGCCCTTCGGATACGCATCAATCGTCGCCAGCACTTTGTCCTGCTCGATGGCGACAAACCGCAGATTACATTTGCGCGCCATCAGGGCCGCTGACAGCCCTGCGACGCCGATGCCGATGACGGCCACGTCAAGCTCTGCCTTCGGTTCGGGAGCGACGCCGTTCAGTAGTTCCTGCGCGATGTGCCTGATGACATCAGCGCCTTCGTTGGCGGCATTTTTGATGAGCGGTGTGCCGGACACGTCGCCGATGATGTAGCAGCCGGGAACGTTCGTCATAAACTTTTCGTTGCGGACGGGAACAGGCCGCGGGCGTATCTTCTTGGTTGTGTTGACGACGATACATGCTTTCGGATTAACGGGACATTCAAGCTGGCAGGCAGTGTCCTCCAGACACTGGTCCGGGGCAACAGGTGTTGCGATGTTGTCCTTCATCGAAAGCACGTCATGCGGGCAGGCGTCAACGCAGGCGTGACAGCCGATGCAGCGGTTGGGAAAGATGACGGGGTGCGGATAATCCGGCCCGTCCGGGTCTAAGAGGGCGAGTTCTTCCGGCGTAATCTGAATGGTCAGGTCAACATCGTCGTCAACTTTCGGCGGCGCTGCGGGCCTGGTCAGAAGATAACGGGCCAGAGCCGCGTCGCTCAAAGCGAACCCGACGGCGACGACGACGAGAAAGGCGCTGATGCCGGCCCACCCATACCAGGGTAGGCCGCCGAAGTAGCTCTTCAGAAACTCGCCTTCGCCGGACCACTGGTTAATCGCCAGCAGCAGCATCAGCAGCGCAACGATAAGCAGCAATTGCGACTTCTTCATAACTCTCAGGTTTCAGCGTTTCAGCTTTCAAGCTCAAGGTTGCAGGTTTCGCTTGCTCGTAACCTGCAACTTCAAGCTTGAGGCTGAATTTATTGCGCGATGAGCGCGGGCTCTGTCGTCTTCAAGTCTTTGATTATCGGCAGGCCGGCCGGTGCGCCGAAGAGCTTGGGCGTCCAGTGTATGTCCTTAATATGCTGGACATGGCAGGACGTGCAGCTTGGCCCGCTGGCCGAAGGCAGCTTCGCCTCCGCGCGCTCGAAAAAGAGGTTCGTGTGACACTTCGAGCAGGTCGTGCGCGGGCTTTCGCGGTCGAGCCGCGCGCCTATGTAGCCCGTGCGATGACAACTGCTGCAAGACATGACGCGGTTTGTGTTGTCAACGTCTTCTATGCCGTGCAGGTTGAAGGGCACGCGGACGCGGTACATGTGTATGCCGTGAAACTGCACGTTGCGCCAGTTGCGCTGGTTGTCAGGCGTGACGCGGTTCTTCTTTAAGAGTTCGACGACTTCCGGCCTCACCGAGAGTTCTTCAGCATCCAATCCCTTCCAGACCCACTCGCCGTTCTTCACAGGATAGCCAAACGTTCCGCCGTGCGGCGTATGCACGCTCTTGCCGTTGTAGAGCTTTTTGTTGTCGTCGTTGTGGCAGTGGGCGCAGGCGTCGAGCGCGTAGTTCACCGGGCTGAAATTCTCGCCGCGATGCTCCGTGTGGCAACTCATGCAGCCGATGCCTGCGTCGCGGTGCGACTTTGTGACCGTGGCCGAGAAAGCAGTTGTCGTATGACAGCTTGTGCAGTTGGCCTCAATGCTGTTGCTCATCGTATGGCAGGTCGTGCACGAGCCTGCGTTGGGCTTTGTAGCAATCGCTGGGATGAGCGAAAAGGAGGTCGTGACGTGCGGGCTGGCGAGTGGCTGCGGCGCAAACGCGTTGGCGTGAGCGTACCAGGCGAGGATTGAGAGGCCGCCGATGACCAGAGCGCCCCAGACGAAAATAGAGAAGGTCCAGGGACGAACCAGATCGCGCGTCGGCGTCCAGTTAAAGCGCGACTTGCCGACGCGCGGCGGCCGGCGTGGATGCAAAGGACTCGGGCGTCCGGCCTTTTCGCGCGTCCGCTTACCCCAGAAGACCTTGAGCGCGTCAGCCACTTCCGAAGATGCACGCTTCGCCGCCGCACGCTGCTGCATCAAACGCATCTCGCCGGATTTTGCGTCGCTCGTGCGCGCATCAACCTCACCGACGTTCGTCGCAAACTGGTGCGAGACCTTGATGTGTAGGTTGTTGTTGCGGTAGTAGAAATACAGGAAGAAGGGGCCGATTTGCAGGACATCGCCGTCGGCCAGCGCTTCGGCTTCGTCCGGCTCGACGAGCCGCCCGTTGAGCGTGGTCGCGCTTGAGCGGCTGAGATTGATGAGAAAGAAGCGACCGGCAATGTAGTTGATTCCGGCGTGCAGACGCGAAACCGATGGATGATTAAGAGAGACTTCACACTCCGGCAGACGGCCCACGCGCAAGCCCTCCGTGACCAGCGTGGTCGAGTCTTGCGCGCGGTCTTCGCGCGCGATGACGATAGTGCCTCTCTGAACGTCCATAACGCTAAACGATGAACGCGGAACGCGGAACGATGAATGAAAAGCAAGCTCTTAACAGTTCATCGTTCATCGTTCCTACTTCATCCTTCCTTCAGTGCGCTCTGAAGTAGACGACCTGAAAAATATGCACGAGCATCAGCGCCAGCATCAGGGAGGTCGAGACGACGTGTGGCGCGAGCCAGAGCTTGAGCAGTTGATGCAGGTAGATGAGCGCGTCAACGCGGCGGAGCGTGGCTGTCGTCTCAATGGCTTCAATCAAGAGACGCCGCGCCGCAGGGTCGAGCAAATCTCCCGCCGCAGGCTCAAACTTCGTTCGCGCCTCCGCCCACAGCGCCGTCAATTCCTCGCGCCGTACATACTGCCGCAGCAAATATCTGAACGAGAGAAAACGCTTGCGCACCTTCCGCGTGATGAGCTTGCGCAGCTTCGTCTGGTCAGGCTCTTCGATGGTCGCAATCTGGTCGCTAATCTGCGAGAGCGTTTCGCGCAGCTCGTCGCGCCGCTCCCTCAGGTCTTCGATTAAAAGCGGGTCGCCTTCGATGCTGGTCATAATTCGCGGCACGACTATGTAGCAGATGATGCCGAAGAGACCCGTGACGATAACG
This sequence comes from Pyrinomonadaceae bacterium, assembly GCA_036382855.1. Lineage (GTDB taxonomy): Bacteria > Acidobacteriota > Blastocatellia > Pyrinomonadales > Pyrinomonadaceae > DASVTR01. Next base: position 66,424 of record DASVPO010000025.1, read on the forward strand.
AGGTCGAACGTGACCATCAGGAGCGAGGTCAGCAGGCCGCCGGATGAGCGCCCGCCGTGCAGGAGCAACACGATGCCCGCGATTAATCCCAGATAGACGTGCGACAGCATCCAGTAGCGCAAGGGGCCTGCGCGGCGACGGTAAATCTGTTTGCGCGCAGGGTAGACCATCACCCAGGCGATTCCGAAGAGGCCGACGAAGCCCGTCAACCAGCGCACGGTCAGCCAACTGCTTCCACCGAGGCGCGCGTCCATAGTGTACTTGCGCGCGGCCCAGAAAGTTAGAACGGTGAGAGCAACGGTCGCAACGATGCCGCCGATGTGCCACATCAGTGCGACTGGGTCGCGCTTGTGTATGTTGCGCCCGATGGCGTGCGTCTGGTCGCGGAAGATAAGACCGATGCCATTTTTCGCCTCGCTGAAATACTCGCGCGGGTTGACGCGCACGAGCGCGCCCGTCGGGCAATTCTCCTCGCATGAGTAAGCATGACGACGCGTGCCCACGGGATTGAGCGGCGTGTTGTTGCAGAGATTGCACTTGACGGCCAAGAGGTTTTCCGTCTCCGTCACAGGCTCAGGCTGTCGCGGCTCGGCCAGCGTTATCCAGTCAACGAGCTTTGACGGAAGACTGATGTGCGGCAGGCTCGCTTTGCGCGGAATCATCGAAATCGCGTTGTAGGGACACTGCGTTGCGCAATCGCCGCAGCCGATGCAGGTCTTCGGGTCAATGTCTATCTGCCCGCCTGTGAAGCGTCCGATTGCGCCTGTCGGGCAGCCAGTCAGGCATTCGGGGTCTTGACAGTGTAGACAGACGGCGGGCATCAGGACATGCTGAATCGAAGAGCGTTGCGGTTCGACGGGGCGCGAGATGTGTATGCCGCGCCTGAGCAGCCTCGATTGACCGTGAATCTTATGGCAGGCGAGCGAGCAATTGCCGCAGCGGACGCACAGGTCCATGTCCATCACGAGCAGGTTCATGCCGTCAACGACGCCGGTCGAAATCTCTTTTCCGGCGGCCATCACGACGCGTTTATCTACGGCAGGCTTCGGCGCGTCTGCGTCCGCGAGGCCGGAGAAGGCCGCAAACTCAGCTTCGACCGCCGCGCGCAAATCAGGATTGGCTTGCAGATACGAGACGGAAATCTCAAGGACTTCCGTGCGCGCCATGACGGTCGCTGTGTAGAGCCAGTCTTCCTGCCCACGCAGGGCTTCGAGGCCGAGGCAATTGCCCGCGCCTAGAAAGTCAACGCCCATCTGCTCGCTGACGCCCAGAACCATCTCCGAAAGCTCCGGGTTGAAGGCAACGCCGCGCGTGCGCCTGACCCAGCCGTTCTTGATGAAGACGACGCGATTGATCGGGTCTTTCTCCTGAAAGAGGACGTGGTTTTTTCCGTAGACTGTGAAGCGCGCGGCGTTTCCGAGTTTCTGCAAAAGCTCCGGGCTGAAGGCTTCGCCCGCTGCCTGTCTAACGTCTTCGAGCGTGCGCTTAAGGCCGTGGTCGCGGTAGGTCACGTCGAGCATGTGACCAAACTTCGGCAGCTTGCGCAGCAATCGGAAGGCCGGCCGCTGTATTTCCAGCACCTTTGCTTCGGCCTCCGGCGAGACGATGACCGAAGCGTTGCGCGGCAAGCCCGCGAGCACGGCCATCTCGCCAAAACTCTTGCCCTGCGGGATCTCCGCTACCTTCGTGCTCTGCCCGCTCTCAGCCTGAACGAAAACATCAACCTTGCCTTCGACCAGAATGTAGAAGGCGTTGCCGCCCCAGTCGCCCTGATTGATGATTTTCTCGCCGGGGTCGTAAATCCAGTAGGTCGCATAGGGGCCGACTTTCTTGCCCGCGTAGTTACGCCCGTAGACGATGACCTCCAGATCAATCTCATACTTGAAATGGCCGTCCTGCCGGTCAACCAGTTCTGCAATCAGGTCAACGCTCTTGATGGCTTCGAGGACGCTTGTGTGGTTGGTGATTTCGCGAGGCATAGAATGTTCAACTCGTGGCCGCAAACGGCGTAAGTGAATAATCGTCCGCAACCGCCTTGCGCGCTCTTCTGGCTTTGAGGAGACTTGGCATCGCTATTCTGAAGCTTTTATACCATTAATCAGGAAAAGGATGAACAGCAAAGCTTCTGTGCCCTCTCGTGGCCCGCAGTCGGCGCGTAGTTGTTCAAGGCCGACGAGTAATTCATCTTTATCCGTTCGCTTATCCGGCCGGAAACAGGGCTCGCGCAGGACGAACGGAAAGCCGCTCTTTGATGAACGACTAGCTACTGACAGCTTTACTTGTTTTTGTGATACCATGCGCTCCGTTCGATTCAACAACAATGGTCTGAGAGTCGTCCGTCATGCGGCGTTGCGCGCTCGCGTTTTCCGTTTCGCCGGATGATTACGATGACGGCTCATCGGAGTCCCGCATCTGCTTCTGCGCACACGGCCGGTAGCCCACGTCATCGCGCGCAAAAGAGAGAGGGCGCGCAGCCATGCGGGCGTTTAATTTCCGACCTCCGAAGCTGAGGAGCCAATTATTATGAGCAACAATCTGCTTGAAGTGATGAAGCTGGGCCAGTCCATCTGGTACGACAATATCCGGCGCGCGATGCTTGAGAGCGGCGACTTGCAGAAGAAGATAACGGAAGACGACCTGCGCGGCGTCACCTCGAACCCGACCATCTTTGAAAAGGCCATCACAGGCTCAACAGACTACGACGAGCAGTTTCGCGCCATCGCGGGCGCGGGCAAGAGCGTGCATGAACTTTACGAGGCGCTTGTGCTCGAAGACATAGGCGACGCAGCAGACATCCTCCGCCCCGTTTACGATAAAACGGATGCGCGCGACGGCTACATCAGCCTCGAAGTCAACCCGCGACTGGCCTACGATACACAGGGCACGATTGAGGAAGCCGAACGTCTCTTCAGGCATCTCAATCGCCCGAACGTGATGATTAAGATTCCGGCCTCGCAGGAGGGACTGCCCGCCATCGAAGAAAGCATCTATCGAGGGCTGAACATCAACATCACGATGATTTTCGCCATCGAAAACTACGAGCAGGTTGCCGAAAGCTTCATTCGCGGATTGGAGCGCCGCGCAGCCGAAGGCAAGTCCGTAGAGGGCATCGCATCGGTCGCCAGTTTCTTTGTCTCGCGTGTGGACACATCCGTTGACAGGGAACTCGAAAAACTTATCGAGAAGGCCGCGACGCCTGAAGAGAAACACCGACTCGAATCCCTGCTCGGACGCGCCGCCATCGCCAACGCCAAACTCGCTTACCAGAAATTCAAGGAGATTTTCCACGGCCAGAGATTTAAGGAACTGAAAGCGAAGGGCGCGCAGGTGCAGCGTTGTCTGTGGGCTTCGACGGGAACGAAGAACCCTAAGTACTCGGACGTGCTCTATGTTGATAACCTGATTGGCCCGGAGACAGTCAACACGGTTCCGCCCGCGACCTACACGGCCTTCCGCGATCACGGGCGCGTTGAGCTTACGCTCGAAGAGAATCTGGACGAGAGCCGCGCTCTCATCGCTCAACTCTCGGAGCTTGGCATAGACATGAAGGCCGTCACAGACAAGCTACAGGAGGACGGGCTCAAGGCTTTCGTCGGCTCTTTCGACACGCTCGTCGAATCCATCGAAGCCAAGCGCGACGCTCTCGTTTCCGGCATACAGGGGAGGCTTGTGGGCAGCCTGGGAAAGTACGCGGACGCGGTTAACGCCGCGCTCAAGGAGGCTGACAAAAGCGAGGCGACGCGTCGTATCTGGCGCAAAGATGCTGCGCTCTGGAAGACGGACGGAGCGCACCAGAAGATTATCAATAACGCGCTCGGCTGGCTCAACGTGCCGGATGAGATGATTGGCGTCGAGGATGATTTAATAGCCTTCGCTGACCGCATACGCGAGAGCGGCCAGTTCCGTCACGTCATGCTCTGCGGCATGGGCGGCTCGTCACTCTGCCCCGAAGTCTTCCGTCAAACGTTCGGCAGGCAGGATGGTTATCCCGAACTGCTCGTGCTCGATTCGACAGACCCCGACGTGCTCGATAGCTTCGCCCGACAGATTGACCTCAAAAGCTGCCTCTTCATCATCTCTTCAAAGTCCGGCACGACGACCGAACCGCTCGCCTTCTACAAATACTGGTACGACCGCATGAGCAAGGTAAGCGCGAGTCCCGGCGAGAATTTTGTTGCCATCACAGACCCCGGCACGAAGATGGAGCAGATGGCGACCGCCGACAAATTCCGCCGCATCTTTCTCAACCCGTCGGACATAGGCGGGCGCTACTCCGCGCTCTCTTACTTCGGCCTCGTCCCCGCCGCTCTCGCCGGCCTCGACATCACAAAACTACTCGACCGCGCCGAACGCATCGTTCATTCGTGCGCAGCGGTCGTACCTGCCGCCGAGAATCCGGGCGCGCGTCTGGGCGCAATCATCAGCGAATGTGCGCGGGCCGGGCGCGATAAGCTGACCATCATCGCTGACCCGAAAATCAGCGCGCTCGGTCTCTGGATTGAACAACTCATCGCTGAAAGCACAGGCAAAGAAGGCACAGGCATTCTGCCCGTCGCGAATGAACCGCTTGGCCCACCCTCTGTTTACAACGACGACCGCCTCTTCGTCTCTCTAGCGGTCGGGCGCGTCGAAGGCGAGACGGAAGTAAAACTCAAAGCGCTCGAAGCCGCGGGCCACCCCGTAGTCTATCGCACGCTGACAGACCTTTATGATCTGGGCGAAGAGTTTTTCCTGTGGGAGATGGCGACGGCGTTTGCGGGCTACCGTCTCGGCATCAATCCGTTTGACCAGCCCAACGTGCAGGAATCGAAGGATGCGACCAAAGAACTGCTCGACGCGTTTACCAAGAGCGGCAAGCTAACGGAACAGACAATGCTTGCGACCGACGGCACGTTGACCGTTTATGTTGACGAGCCCGCGCTCTCTCTTCCGTCTTCGTCCGTCGCCGAAGTGCTCGCGCATCATCTCTCAAGCGCCACCGAGAACGACTACATAGCGCTCCTCAACTACATTGAAGAGACGCCCGAACACGAAGCGCTCATTCAGTCCATTCGTACAAGCCTGCGCGACGCCACACGTTGTGCGACTACGACGGGCTACGGCCCGCGCTTCCTTCATTCGACAGGGCAACTGCACAAGGGAGGCTCAGACGCAGGCATCTTCCTGCAAATCACCGCGCCAGACAAAACAGACCTTCCCATTCCGGGCGAAGCCTACAGCTTCAGCATTTTGAAGCAGGCGCAGGCGCTCGGTGATTTCCGCTCGCTCTCAACGAGAAATCGCCGCGCCCTCCGCGTTGACTTGGGCGCGGATACAACCGCAGGTCTGAAACAGTTGCAACAACTAATCGGCGCAGTCCTGCCGCGCTCCGAAGCGCAAACGCAGTGAAAGGATGAAGTATGAACTAGGAACGATGAACGATGAATGATGAACTGTTAAGAGCTTGTTTTCCATTCCGCGTTCCTACTTCATTGTTTTTTCTGAAGGAAACTTATGTCCTCGATTGTCATGGAAAATCCTCTGCGGGAGGGCATCAGGCTTGAGCGAACTGCCGGCCCGTGTGCGGTCGTCATTTTCGGAGCGAGCGGCGATTTAGCGAAGCGCAAGCTGTTGCCTGCGCTCTACAGGCTCGTGCAGCAAAGGCTGCTGCCGGCCGAGTTTGCCATCGTCGGCCTCGCGCGCACGGAGATGACGAGCGAAGAGTTCAGAGCGCGAATGCGAGAGGCGGTCGAAGAGTTTTCGGCTGAGAAGAGCGTTGACGAGGAAGTCTGGAATTCGTTTGCTCAGGGCCTCTACTACATCACAGGCGACATCAACACCGCTGACGATTACCGCAAGCTGAAGGAGTTGCTGGAACAGGTTGACCGCGAACGCGGCACGGCTGGCAATCGTCTCTTTTATCTGTCTGTCGCGCCGCGCTTCTATAGCGAAGCCGTTCGCCAGTTGGGCGAAGCGGGCTTGAGTCGCCCGCAGGATGGAACGTGGGTGCGCGTCATCATCGAAAAGCCTTTCGGCTCTGACCTTGAGAGCGCACGCGCTTTGAATCAGGAGATTCATCAACATCTGGATGAATCGCAAATCTACCGCATAGACCATTATCTCGGCAAAGAGACCGTACAGAACCTACTCGTTTTCCGTTTCGCCAACGGCATCTTCGAGCCGATGTGGAATCGCCAGTATATTGACCACGTTCAACTGACGAACGCCGAGGCGGTCGGCGTCGAAGGACGCGGCGGCTACTACGAGACGGCCGGTGTGGTGCGCGACATGATCCAGAACCACGTATTTCAGGTGCTCTCTCTTGTTGCGATGGAGCCGCCCGCGAGTCTCGACGCCGAAGCCGTGCGCGATGAAAAGTTCAAGGCGATGATGGCTGCCCGCGCGTTCACGCCTGAGCGCGTGCGCGATGAATGTGTGCGCGGGCAATATGGGCCGGGTTCGATTGCGGGCCAACCCGTTCCCGGCTACAGGCAGGAAGAAGGCGTCGCGCCTGATTCCGTCACCGAAACCTTCGCTATGCTGACGATGTACTTCGACAACTGGCGCTGGGCGGGCGTCCCCTTCTTCATTCGCTCCGGCAAGCGACTGCCGAAACGCGTCACAGAGATTGCGATTCAATTCAAGTCGGCCCCGCTACAGCTTTTCGGCGCGGCCGGAGAACACGTCGCCCCCAACCAACTCATTATTCGCATTCAGCCCGACGAGGGCATCACCTTGCGCTTCGCCGCGAAGATTCCGGGGCAGACGACCAACATACGCGAAGTCAACATGGACTTTCGCTACGGCGCGTCGTTCGGCGTGCAACTCGCTGAAGCTTATGAACGCCTCCTCCTTGATTGCATCCTCGGAGATTCAACGCTCTACGCGCGCAAGGACATGACCGAACGCGGCTGGGAACTCGTCATGCCCATCCTGGAGGCGTGGGCGGCAACGGAACATGAAGTTGATTTCCCAAACTATGAAGCCGGAACGTGGGGGCCGCAAAGCTCCCACGACCTGCTCGAACGCACGGGCCGCCGCTGGCGTAGGCCATAAAAAAGTGATGAGTGATGAGTGATGAGTGATGAGTGATTGAAAGTATGGTGCGCGGCGAGACGATAAGAAACGGTGATGAGAGTAATGCTTTTAGTTTTCAACTCATCACGCATTACTCATCACTCATCACTTGCTTTTAAGAGTTATGGAAACACAGACGCACGGGAGCGCGGTTTCGGTCTCGACGACACGCGGGATTGATGTCGGCAGGATTGAGAAGGAACTGGCGATGATGTGGCAGCAGGCGTCCCATGAAGAGGGCTTGGACGAGTCCGGCGTTGTGCGCGCGTGTGCGTTGAATCTGGTTGTCTATACGACCGTACAGGATGATCGTGCGCGGATAGAGGAAATGCTTGAAGAGGTCAACGAGCAGCATCCGGGGCGAGCGCTGGTGCTGGTGGCCGACCGCGAGGCGAGCGCTCCGAGCCTCGAAGCTTACGTGTCCAGCCGTTGTCGTATGCTCGGCGCGAGCAAGCGGCAGGTCTGCGGCGAGCAGGTGACGATTGAAGCGGGTGGGCCAACCGTCGAGACGGCGGCGAGCGCTATCATTCCGCTGCTCGTGCCAGACGTTCCTGTCTTTCTCTGGTGGAAAGACATTCCGCATTACGAAGACAAGTTGTTCGAGCGCATGGCACGGATGGCCGACCGCGTGTTGATTGATTCGGCGGCCTTCGACCACCCGCACGAAGATTTGCTGCGGCTGGCCGACATCGTGCGCTCGCTCGGACGGGACGCGCGCATCTCCGACCTCAACTGGGGACGGCTCACTTCATGGCGGACGCTGCTTGCGAGCTTCTGGGACGTGGCAGAATATCGCGCGCATCTGGAGCGGATTGATGGCGTCAGGATAGAGTATGACCCGCCGGATGCTGCGCCCGCAGAGATTGCTCCGAAGGCTTTGCTGGCGGCGGGCTGGCTCGCGTCTCGTCTTAACTGGACGCTTGAAGAAGGCAGCGTCAGCAAAGAGGGCGACACGACGCGCTATACGTTTAAAGATTCGCAGGCTCGCCCCGTTATCGTTGAGATGTGTGCGCTGCATGATGAAAAAGGCGGCGATGGAATGTTGGCCTCGCTCGTGCTCACGGAGGAAACAGACCGGGCCAGTTTTTCCGTCGCCCTCAGCCGCGACGGAAACAGGCTCGAAACAAAAGCCACCATTGACGGCACGCACACGGTCGGGCGCGTGCTGGCTTATGAACAAAAAAGCGAGGGGCAGCGCCTCAGCCGCGAGTTGAGCCTGCTGGCGCGCGACCGTATCTACGAACAGACGCTGATGGTCGCAGCACAATTGACCGAAGCCGTAAAGTAAGATGGGAGGAAATGATGAAGTCGGAACGCAGCAACGATGAACGATGAATGGAAGACAACTGATTGATAGTTCATCGTTCATCGTTCCTACTTCATCGTTTCTGTTTTAAATCTCAAAGCGTTGTGACTATAAAAATATGATTCTGGCCGGGGATGTCGGTGGAACGAAGACGAACGTGGCGCTGCTGGAAACGGACGGGCGAGGTGTGGGCGCAATCCTCGCCGAGAAGACGTTTCCGAGCGCCGGTTATGATTCGCTGGAAAAAATCATAGAGGAATTTCTGGCCTCAGAGCGCAAGCCTCGTTTGTCGCACGCCTGCTTCGGCGTTGCCGGGCCGGTTGTCGAGGGGCGTGTTGACGCGACGAATTTGAAGTGGAATGTCAGCGCCGACGCGATCAAGAGGCTGCTCGGTATTCCTCATGTTCAACTCATCAACGACCTACAGGCGACGGCCTACGGCATCGAAGCGCTCGCGCCCGCGCAACTGCACACGCTTAATAAAGGCAACGCGCAACAGGGCGGCAACCGTGCGTTGATTGCCGCCGGAACGGGCCTCGGCATGGCCGGACTTATCTGGCATGAAGGCCACTATTATCCAGTCCCTTCAGAGGGAGGTCATACGGATTTCGCGCCGCGCAACCATCTTGAGATGCAACTGCTCGACTACCTGCTGAAGAACGAAGAGTTTGCAGGGCACGTCTCCTACGAGCGCGTGCTTTCCGGGCCGGGCCTCTTCAACATCTACGGCTTCCTGCGCGACACCGGGTTTGCAGAAGAGCCTGCCTGGCTGCGCGAAGAGATTAATGGTGCGGGCGACAATGCGGCGGCAGTCTCGCGTGCGGCGCTTGCCGGTGAATCCGGGTTGGCCGCGAAAGCGCTCGACATGTTTGTCCGAATCTATGGAGCGATGACGGGCAATCTGGCGTTGCTGTTGATGGCGACGGGCGGCTGCTACGTCGGCGGCGGCATCGCGCCGAAGATTATCGAAAAGCTCAAGGACGGAGCTTTCCTTGAAGCCTACATGGCTAAAGGCAGATTTCAAACTTTGCTTGCGGCGATGCCCGTGCATGTGATTCTCGATGACAAGACGGCGCTCTACGGCGCTGCGCGTAAAGCGCTCGAAGCTGGCGGGTGAGTTTTCAGTTGAAAGAGACGGAGCAATCAACGGAGGTTTCCATCTTCGATGAAGCGGAAGAGGTGGCGCGCGCCGCTGCTGTTCGTTTCGTTGAAGCGGCGCGCGATGCTATTCAGGCGGAAGGGCGTTTCAGCGTGGCGCTCTCCGGCGGTTCGACGCCGCGCCGCGTTTATCAACTTCTGGCGAGCGATGAATTCAGAGAGCGCGTTGACTGGGCCAGGACGCACATCTTCTTCGGCGACGAACGCTGCGTGCCGCCTGACGACGCAGACAGCAATTACCGTATGGCGGACGAAGCGCTGCTCGCGCGCGTTCCCGTTCCGGCGCGCAACGTTCACCGCATCATGGGCGAAGGCGACGCTGTGGCAAACGCGCGGCTCTACGAGGATGAGCTACAGACTTTCTTCGCAGGGATGCGTTGGCCGCGCTTCTCGCTGGTCCTGCTCGGCATGGGCGACGACGGACACACGGCCTCTCTGTTTCCCGGTTCGCAGGCGCTCGCGGAACAAAGAGCATGGGTCGTGGCAAACTGGGTCGAGAAGTTAAACGCCTACCGCATCACGCTCACAGTTCCGGCGATTAACGGAGCCGCGCGCGTGATCTTCATAGTGACGGGAGCGGGCAAGGCAGAGCGTTTGCGAATGGTCTTGCGCGGCGTAGAATCTGATTCCGATTTGCAGCATGAACCGTTGCCTTCACAGTTGATTCGCCCCGCGGCGGGTATGCTGGAATGGCTGGTTGATAGGGAGGCGGCAGCGCGTTTGTAAAATTCATGTGGCCCTGTGGCTGGCCCAAGAGTAGCCACACATATAGAGATGAAAACACGTTTGCAGAACATCACTGTGAGCAATACCTTCTGTCTCTATCTCTCTCTTTTTCTGTTGCTGCTTTTTGCGTCGTCATGCAATCGCGAGAAGCAGAAGCCTCAGCCGCGCGTGCTTGAGTCGGTCGAGAGCGTTAAGCCGCAGCCGGTTGAGCCGGTTGACCGCGACTTCAAGACCATCAAAGAACAGGGCACGCTCGTCGTCCTCGCTCCTTATAATTCCACGACCTACTTTCTCTATCGCGGCGAGCCGCTCGGCTACGAGTTTGAGCTGCTGCGCGCCTTCGCCGAAGAGCATCAACTGACTCTCGAAATGCGTGTTGTGACAGACCAGAAGATGCTCTTTCACAAACTCAACACCGGCGAGGGAGACATAGTTGCGGCCCGCCTTAATCCCAAACCTGAGGACGAGGCGGAGGTCGCCTTTACAAATGCTCTCTACCGCACGGAGCCATCGTTGGTCCAGCAGAAAGCGCCGCCCGACAATGCGAACCTGACCGAAGCGGCCAAGACCGAGATCAAATCCGAGCTGGCCGATTCCAGAACCGGCGACGATTCCATCTCCATCCACGCGCGTCTTATTGAGCGGCCCGCGCAGTTGGCCGGAGAGAAAGTCACGCTGCCGCAGGGCTCTGCTTACAAACGGACGCTCGTCGAACTGGCGGACGAAATTTCGGGCGACATCAGCGTGGTCGAAATCGGCGGCGGCGCTGACGAAGAAGCGCTGGTGGCGAAGGTCGCTAAAGGCGATGTCGAATATACTGTGGTGCAGGACAACCTTGCCGAACTGAAGGAAGCGCATTACACCAACATCAAAATCCGTCCCATCGTCGGCGCGTCGCACAAGGTCGCGTGGGCCGTCAGGAAAAATGCGACCGTGCTCGAAGCAGAGTTAAACCGCTGGATTGCGGAGAAAAAGAACACTTCCCTGTTTGACCGTCTCTACAAAAAATATTTCACAGACCGCAAGGCTTACAGGGAACGCGTCGAGAGCGAATATCTGACTTCGACGACAGGCAAGCTCTCGCAGTTTGACCCGCTCCTGAAGCGCTACGCGCCCGAACTCAACTGGGACTGGCGGCTGCTCGCCTCCCAGACCTTCCAGGAATCGCGCTTCAAGCCGGAGGCGCGCTCCTGGGCTGGCGCTACGGGGCTGCTGCAATTAATGCCGCGCACGGCGCGCGAGTACGGCGTGAAGAACGCAAACGACCCCGAAGACAACGTTCGCGGCGCAGTCAAATTCTTAAACTGGCTGACGAAGTACTGGGCCAAGATTCCAGACGAGGCCGAGCGTTTGAAGTTTATCCTCGCTTCGTTTAACTGCGGCGCAGGACACGTCGAAGACGCGCAGCGCTTGACCCTCAAATACGGCGGCAACCCCGAAAGCTGGAACGATGTGTCCTACTGGCTGCTGCAACTTTCGAAGTCGCAGTATTCGACGGACCCCGTCGTCAAGTACGGTTTCTGTCGCGGCATCGAACCCGTGACCTACGTCAACCTGATTCTCGAACGTTTCAATCACTACAAGCAGTTCGTCGTCACTTAAGACAGACGACTAAAGGCAGCCTCTTTTATGAAGACTCAAAAGATTGCCATCGGCAGCGACCACGCTGGCTACGAAGCGAAGGAACTAGCGAAGCGCGAACTATCGGCGCTCGGTATGGAAGTCGTGGACAAGGGCGCGCACACGCCCGGAAGCGTTGACTATCCTGACTTCGGCGCGGCGGTCGGGCGCGCGGTCGCAAGCGGCGAGGTCGAGCGCGGCATTCTCATCTGCGGCTCCGGCATAGGCATTTCGATGGCAGCCAACAAAATCGCCGGAGTGCGCGCGGCCCTCTGCTGGAATGAAGAGACAGCACGCCTCGCGCGCGAGCACAACGACGCCAACATCCTCTGCTTCGGCGCACGCTTCATCGAACCCGCTCTGGCCGCACGCATGGTGCGCGTCTTCATGGAGACGGAGTTTGCGGCCGGTCGCCACGCCGCCCGCGTCGAGAAATTATCAAGGCTTGACGAAGCGAAAGAACAGGATAAAAGATAGTGCCGAACGACGCACAATGCCGTTATTGACTATGAGGGGATGATGCATCATGTCAACTCAGCCGACTTATCATCTGACTCCCGAAGAATATTTAGCCATCGAGCGCAAGGCTGAATATAAGAGCGAGTATGTTGACGGCGTGATGTATCAAATGGCAGGCGGGAGCGAAGCGCACAATCTGATTACAGGTAATGTCGTAACCGAGCTTAACGTCCAACTCAGAGACACGCCCTGCAAGGTTTATCCAAGCGACATGAAGGTGCGAGAGCCCGGCGGGAGAAAGTTTCATTATCCTGATGTCTCTGTCGTTTGCGGAGAAACTCAGTTTGCCGACAAGAAAAAGGACGTTATTCTCAACCCCGTTTTAATCGTTGAAGTGCTGTCAGACAGCACGGCAGCTTACGACCGCGGCAAGAAATTTCAGTCGTACCAGCAGATAGAATCTTTACAGGAATACGTGCTCATCGCACAGGATGAACAGGTCGTGGAAAAGTTCGTCAGGCAGGCTGACGGTAGTTGGCGTTATACAAAGGTGGCAGACATGAATGAGAGCATCGCCTTCTCGTCTGTTAATTGCCAACTGGCCCTGAGAGACATCTACGCCAAAGTCATCTAGAAAACCCCGGCGAACGTTTTCACGTTGCTCCTTCACCAAGTTCATTTATCTCTCGGCATCCATCCTTTATTTGCACACTATGACCAAAGAGCAGGACAGGCTGCAAGAAGGCTTCGGATTGCCGGATGCGCCGTGGAAGAAGCCGCTCGTGCCGTGGCGCAAGTGGGGACCGTATGTGTCCGAGCGCGCTTGGGGGACTGTGCGCGAGGATTACAGCGCGGACGGCGCGGCGTGGGACTATTTTCCGCATGACCTTGCGCGCTCGAAGGCGTATCGCTGGGGAGAGGATGGGCTGGCGGCGATTTGCGACCGCTATCAGGTGCTCATCTTCGCGCTCGCTCTGTGGAACGGGCGCGATGCAATCCTGAAAGAGCGGCTCTACGGGCTTGTGCCGGGTGAAGCGAATCATGGCGAGGATGTTAAGGAGTACTATTTTTATCTGGATTCGACGCCGACACATTCCTACATGAAGTATCTGTACAAGTATCCGCAGAGCGCGTTTCCTTATATGCAGTTGATTGAGGAGAACAGGCGGCGGCGCGGGATTGCGGGCAGTTCCGAGTATGAATTGATTGATACGGGCGTCTTTGACGAAGACCGCTACTTTGATGTCTTCGTGGAGTATGCGAAGGCCAGCCCGGAAGACATAGTGATTCGCATCGAGGCATTTAATCGCGGGCCGGAGGCGGCGGCGCTTCACATCCTGCCGCAACTCTGGTTTCGCAACACATGGAGTTGGGGAGCAGAAGCAAGGGCCGAGCCATGCATCCGCGTTGGGCCAACCGGCGACGGCTACAAATCACTCGAAGCAAGCGACGATGCCGGCCGCAAACTCTCAAACCTGCCGTTTGAATATCAGGTGGGCCAGCGTTTTCTTTACGGCGAAGCGGATGGCGAACTGCTGTTCACGAATAACGAGACGAACGCGCCGCGCGTCTGGGGCGCTGGCGCGCAAAGCCGAACGACGCATGTGAAGGACGCCTTTCATCGTTACATTATTAATGGTGAGCAGTGCGTCAATCCGCGGGGCGTAGGCACGAAAGCCTGCTTTCATTATGCGAATCGTGTTATCGCTGCGGGCGGCTCAACGGTTGTGCGACTGCGTTTGACTGACGAACTGTTGGTCCAGCCGTTAGCAAAGGTGGACGAAATAGTTGAGACGCGCAGCGCCGAAGCCGACGAGTTTTACGATTCAATTCATCCACCTGAGCTTACGGAAGACGAGCGGCGCATTCAAAGGCAGGCGCTCGCGGGCATGCTGTGGAGCAAGCAGATTTATCTCTATGACGTGAAGCTCTGGCTCGACGGCGACAATCCGCAGTCGCCGCCTCCGGCTTCGCGACGCGCGGGCCGCAACGTCCGCTGGCAACATCTGAACTCGATGCGCGTGCTCTCGATGCCGGACAAATGGGAGTATCCCTGGTTTGCGGCGTGGGATCTGGCGTTTCATTGTGTGCCGCTGACGCTGGTTGATGCGGAGTTTGCGAAGCAGCAATTATGGCTGCTGCTCTTCGAGCAGTTTCAGCATCCGAACGGGCAGATACCCGCCTACGAGTGGGAGTTTTCAGACCTCAATCCGCCCGTCCACGCCTGGGCCGTCTGGCGCGTCTACAACATGGACCGCATCCGAACGGGGCGCGCAGACCGCGCCTTCCTCGAACAATGCTTTCACAAGCTGCTGATCAATTTCACATGGTGGGTCAACAAGGTGGACCACGAAGGCAACAACGTCTTCGAGGGCGGATTTCTGGGTCTTGACAACATCACCGTGCTCGACCGCAGCCACGCTCTGCCTTCGGGTGCGCAGCTCGAACAATCTGACGCGACCGGCTGGATGGGCATGTTCTGTTTGAACCTGATGCGCATCGCGCTCGAACTCGCGAAGGAGAACAAGGCTTACGAAGCGCTCGCCACCAAGTTTTTTCAGCACTACATCTACGTCGGCGCGGCGATGAAGCACATGGGAGTCCTTGACCATCAACTCTACGACGAGAGCGACCAGTTCTTTTACGATGTGCTGCGCCAGCCCGACGGCTCTTACCACAAGTTTCGTGTTCGCTCGCTCGTCGGGTTGATTCCGCTCTACGCCGTCGAGCGCCTTGAAGAGGATTGGATTGAGCCGTTCGCAGAGTTTCGCTCCAACCTGCATTGGTTCATCAAAAACCGTCGGGAGTTGGTCGAGGAATGCTTGACGACCATCGAGCGCGAAGACGGAAAACGCGTCCACGTTCTTTCAATCGTCAACCCCGAACAGATGCGACACCTCTTGGAACGCATGTGGGATCCCGAAGAGTTTCGCTCGCCTTACGGCCTGCGCAGCCTCTCCAAGTATCACGAGCATCATCCGTTCGTCTTCGGCGGAAGCTCTGTTGCTTATGAGCCTGCCGAAAGCCTTGAGATGCTCAAGGGCGGAAACTCCAACTGGCGTGGGCCAATCTGGTTTCCGACCACGTTTATGATGATCGAGGCGTTGCGCAAGCTCGGCACGGCCTACGGGCCGCTCTTCACAATTCAGAGTCCCGTTGAAGGCGAAGGCCGGATTACTCTCAAGGAGATGGCCGCTGGCTTTGCCGCTCGCCTGCTCTCCATCTACAAGCGCGATGGCAACGGACGGCGCGCTGTCTACGAAGGTCTGAGAAAATTTCAGGAAGACCCACACTGGCGCGACCTGCTGCTCTTCTATGAATTCTTCCACGGCGACACGGGACGCGGCCTCGGCGCTTCGCATCAAACAGGCTGGACGGGCCTCGTCGCTTCATTGATAGACGAGTGGAGAAGATGAACGCCACGGATGCTGGATGATGGTGTATGATGAAAGCTCGGCTATTAAAAAAGTTGGAGAGGTAAGCTTCCATGGTTTATCTTTCCTGCCTTCTAATTATTCTTAACACAGGGAGAATTTAATGAGCTCAAGAGCATTGATTAGTTTCTACAAATTCGGTCAAGGGGCTTTGGCGTTCGTGCTGGTGGCGGCGCTGCTCTTGTGGCCTGTGCGTGTGAACGCCTGCGCGTGCTGCTCGGAGGAAGGGACTTGGGCCGAGTGGACTGAGCCGTTCGACTCGTCCGAGTTGGAAGAACTCGCCCGGCTGAAATTCGCTGAAGTTGCCAACGCTTACGCGAACGCGGAGGGCGAAGTGGGCGAAGAGATAGCCGGCAGCTTCTACGGCGAGTATTCCATCTCGCTCTCAAAGCGGCAGGCACGCCGCTGGGATTTGCGGTTCAGAGATAAGCAGGGACGCACAGGCACGCTGACCCTGACCGTTCCCAGTACGCTGACGGAATTTCAGGTTGACCCGCAGGACGGACAGAAGAGCGCTGGCGGCGGCCCTTTGCTCTACAAGGAATGGCGCTTGACAGGCACGGTCGCCGCCACTGGCATCTTCAGGCGCGGCAACACGCAGCAGACGAGATATCGCCTTATCTTGCAGGGACGCGGCAATGCCTGCACGAGCGCAGACATGTTTGAGAGTTGGACGCTCCAAATCTTCGGCCCGCGCACCTCCTATTCGTTCTACGGCAAATTTAAAAAGCTCGCTTAAGAGAGGTCCGGCGAGCCTAAGGCCGCGCGCTTTTCCTTTTCGCTTTCCTGATGAATCGCTGCCCTCTCGCGCGGCCTATGTGATACGCTTCCGTTGCGATGTCGGAGAGTGTGCAGAAAGCGGCGCGACAGGGTGTGCGCGGTCAGCGCCTCTGGTGGCTGATTGTCGGGCGATTAGCCATCGCCGTTGTCCTATTGCTTCTGGCGGGCGCGCAGTGGTCGCGAGAGCAGTTGGGCAGCGCCGGGCGCGGAGCGTTGACGATTTTCTTCGTCGTCCTGATTCTCTCCCCGCTCTACGCCGTCATGCTGCGTTTCTCTGGGCGGCTGAGAGTTCAGGCTGGCGCACAGTTGTTGATAGACGTGCTGCTCGTCACCTGGCTCGTCTGGGTGACGGGCGATATACACTCGCCCTACGCCGCCCTCTACATCATCATCATCTCCGTCGCCAGTATCTTCCTTGGCCCACGCGGCGCGCTCATCTCTGCTGTCGGCTGCGCGCTTGCCTTCACGCTCATCACCATCGCGATAACAATCGGCGCGGTCGCTCCCTACACACGCAATCCGGCCGAAGCCAACACGATAGACGCCGTGCAGGCCATCGGTCTTAACGACATAGCGTTTCTCGTCGTCGGTCTTCTGGCGGCGCGGCTGGCCGAACGGCAGTCGCGTTCCGATGTCGAGTTGATAGCGACGACGCAGACGCTTGCTAACCTGCGTGCGCTGCATGAACGCATCGTCGAGTCAATCCGCTCGGGCGTCGTCACGACGGATCTGCGCGGCCGCATCTATACCTTCAACGCAGCCGCCGAAGAGATTACAGGCTACGAGGCCGAAGACATTCGCGGTCAGGAGGCTTCCATTCTCTTCGGAGAGCTCTCAACGCGCATAGAGGTTTCCATGCGCGCGGCGGAAGCGGGCGACACCAGCCCGCGCTTTGAATCCGACTGTCTCACACCCGAAGGCCACATACGCCGCCTCGGCTACAGCATCTTTCCCCTCTCCACAGAATCCGGCGAACACACTGGCCTCGTCATCACTTTTCAGGACTTAACGGAAGTGCGCGCTCTTGAAGAGACTTCGCGGCGGCAGGACAGGCTCGCCGCAGTCGGGCGCGTCGCGGCCTCCATCGCACACGAGATTAGAAATCCGCTCGCGGCCATGCGCGGCTCGATTCAAGTCCTGCGTTCAGAGACTGCGAACGATTCCTCGCAGGCCGAGTTGATGGAGATTATCCTGCGCGAGTCTGACCGCCTGAACCGCATCATCACTGACTACTTAACCTACGCGCGCCAGCGTTCCAACGTGCTCGCGAGCGTTGACATACGCGACCTGCTTCACGAGACCTTCACGCTCCTGCGCCACAGCCCCGAGATAAGCGCAGACCACGTTCTCGAAGAGGATTTGCCCGCGGAGCCTGCGTTGGCCCAGGCGGACGCCGCGCAGCTCCGGCAGGTCTTCTGGAATCTGGCGCGCAATGCCCTGCAAGCCATGGATGGCGGCGGAACTCTGCGCGCCGAACTGCGCCGCACGAGCGCCAGCCGCCTGCGCATCACCTTCGATGATACGGGCCGCGGCATGACGCCCGAACAGGTCGAACGCCTCTTCGAGCCTTTCTCTTCAACGACAGGCGGAACCGGCCTCGGCCTCTCGATTGTCTATCAGATCATCCGCGACCACGGTGGTACAATCAACGTCCGCAGCCGCGAAGGACAGGGCACGACCATCGCCATCGAACTACCTTCGGAAAGCAGGAGTCAGGAGTCAGGATTCAGGATTCAGGAGGAATAAGCAGCCACCAATTTTGGTTATATGTTTATTCTGCGCAACACGGATGCATATAATTGAAGATGGAAAGAGCACCGGCGAAAACTTTTCAGCATTTGATTGTCTGGCAGAAGGCGCATCAATTCGTGCTGGCGGTTTATCATTACAGCGATTATTTTCCACAAAAAGAGGTTTATAGCTTAACATCACAACTCAGACGAGCAGCCTTTTCGATTCCCGCGAACATAGCGGAGGGTTTCAGGGAGAGAACCAAGGCTGACAGAGTTCGTTATCTAAACATCGCGCAGGGCTCTCTTGAAGAGTGTCGCTACTACTTGATACTGGCGAAAGACCTCGGTTATGGTGACAATCAACAACTGATGCCGCAGCTTGAAGAAGTCAGCAAGCTGCTGGAAGAATATAGCGCGGCCACTCTGGCCGACGATTCTGACTCCTGACTCCCGGCTCCTGACTTCTGCATTGAGTTATGTCTAAGCTTCTGATAGTTGACGACGAACAGGGCATGCGGCAGCTCTTGACGATTGTCTTCGAGCGCGCCGGTCACAGCGTGCGCGCCGCAGAGAACGGACGCCGCGCCCTCGAATTGCTGCGTGCCGAACCCGCAGAGTTGATTATCTCCGACGTGAAGATGCCCGACATGGGCGGCATTGAACTACTGCGCGCGGCCAGAGAGTTGATGCCGGACGTGGCCGTCGTGATGATGACGGCGTTTGCGACCGTCGAGACGGCGCGCGAGGCTTTCAAGCTCGGCGCGGATGATTTCATACAGAAGCCTTTCGACATCGAAGAGATGAAAATTCTCGTCTCTAAGATTCTCGAAAAGCTGGCGCTGAGGCAGGAGAACGAGCAGCTTAAGACGGAAGTCGAACTGCTCATCAAAGAGCAGCGCGAGCGCGGCAATCTGGGCAACATCATCGGTCGCTCCGAGAAGATGCAGGCCGTCTACCAGATGATTGAGACGGTCGCAGGTGTGCAGTCAACCATTCTTATTACGGGCGAATCAGGCACGGGTAAAGAGTTGGTTGCACGCGCCATTCACGACCTCAGCCCCCGCGCCGAAAAACCGTTCGTCTCGATTAACTGCGGCGCGTTCACCGAAACCCTGCTCGAAAGTGAACTCTTCGGCTACGTCAAAGGAGCGTTCACAGGCGCAAACACCAACCGCAAGGGACTCTTTGAAGCCGCGCACAGGGGCACTATCTTTCTCGACGAAATCGGGGAGATGTCTTCGGCTATGCAGGTGAAGCTGCTGCGCGTGTTGCAGGAGCGGAAGGTGCGGCCCGTCGGCGCGCATCAGGAGATAGAGATAGACACGCGCGTTATCGCTGCGACCAATCGCGATCTGGCCGCGATGGTCAAAGACGGCTCTTTCCGCGAAGACCTCTTCTACCGTATCTCCGTCATTCCCATCGAGCTTCCGCCCCTGCGCGAGAGAAGCGACGACGTGAAACAACTGACCGAACACTTCGTCAGTAAATTCTGCACGCAGGCGGGCCGCTCGCTCAGCATCTCGCCAAGAGCCTTGAGCCTGCTCGAAGCCTACTCCTGGCCGGGCAACGTGCGCGAGCTTGAGCACACGATTGAGCGAGCCGTCGCGCTCGAACGCACAGACTCCATACAACCCGAACGCCTGCCCGAACAGATCACAAACTACAATCCGGCGCGCGTCGCCTCCGCTCTCGATCTACCCGAAGAGGGACTCAACATCGCCGCGCACCTCGAACATCTGGAAAAGACCTACGTGCTCGAAGCCCTGCGCCGCACAGGCGGCAACCAGACGCGCGCCGCAGAACTTCTCCATCTCTCCGTCCGCTCGCTTCGTCATCTCTTAGACAAACACGGCATCCGCAACCTGACTGCGCAACTACGCGACTCCGCAGCACGCGGCGCAGCCGAATAAGAACGACGCTACTAACTAACGAGCGAGGATGCACGGACTAACGGGCTAAGCACCAAGAGCTTGCCTGTCATCCTTGTGCTCATCTTTGCGCGCTCTGCGTTCATCTTCATCGTCACAGTTGATAACCGGCGCGTTCTGCGTTCATCTTTGCGCATTGGCAGTCAGAGTGACCTTTCATCTTGGCATAATCGTTGCAAGATGACCGGCTGATGTCGGTCTTCGCCGGTTATCAACTTTGACGACGAATTGGTTACTTAACAAAACTCATGCGATCTTCCCCCAAGGGCCAGCGCGGTTTCTCGTTGATTGAGCTTCTCATCGTCGTCACGATTATCAGCATTCTCGTGGCGATAGTGATTCCCTATCTGACGCAGGCGCAGCAGTCTGCGCGCAGCGCGTCGGCCATCAGTTCGCTACGTATTATCGTCGGCGGCGAAGCATCCTACAGGGCCATCAATAGCGCTTACGGCGACATGACGGCACTCACAAACGCCAATTTAATCAGCGACCCCGGCGTCAGGGCCGGACGCAAGGACGATTACGACTTTGTCATTACGGTCGGCGATGCGGTGCTTGGCGACGCCACGCAATATTATAAGGCGACGGCCACGCCGACCACTTCGCCCGCTCGGTGGCTGCACTACTTTGTTGACGCCAGCGGCGTGATGCGCTCCGAGCAGGGTGCGCCTGCAACCATCAATAGCACCCCGCTCGATTGAAAAATCGTCAGCCCTCCCGCTCCTCTTCTCTCCCTCTCCTTCCTCCGTAACATTGACGTAAAGCGTCACTCGCCCGCTGCCGAAATTTGTCAGCGCGGCGCTCTCGCGCCCGCCCGCCGCATGTCGAAGGAAAGCGGCTAACGAAAGATTCCCGCATTTTCCGCCCGTTTTTCTCAATGTTTGGCTGTTTTGAAGCTGCGGCACGCCGTTTGTTAAAGAGACTCGGTGACAATCGCGCACTGCGCGGCCAAGCGACCTGAGACGAAGCCGGTAGCGCGAATAACTTCTAACACTGAATTCACCCCTGCTTAAGGAGCACCTGAAAGAAATGCAACAGAAAAAAGGCCAGTCTGGCTTCTCTCTCATCGAACTTTTGATCGTGGTCGCGATTATCGGTATCATCGCCGCCATCGCCATCCCCAACCTGCTTGCTTCCCGCCGCGCTGCCAACGAAGGCTCGGCTCAACAGTCACTGCGTACCATTCACTCCAGCGAAGCCACCTATCAGGCGACGGCCGGTAACGGCAACTACGGCACGTTGGCCCAGCTTGGCCCGGATGCCACCCGCCCGGGCGGCGTCGCCGGTGGTCAGAACCTGATTGACGGCGTGCTCTCGAACGCGACCACCGCTGCCAATGCCAAGAGCGGTTACATTTACAGTGTGGTTCCGGTCGCGGCTGTGGCTGGCGTTTCCCTCGCGCAGTTCCACGCGACGGCCAACCCCGGCGTCTCCGCTGCTGGCATTATGCAGACCGGCACGCGCCGCTTCGGTATCGCTGAAGACGGCGTCGTCCGTGGCGACAACACGGCGGCCTCCCTCGGCACGGCCTATACCCGTGTGACCCTTGATCAGGCTTCAGCCATCGGTAACTAAGACTTCAGACTTATAGGCTGAGACCTTTTGCGGGGGCCGGAGTTTCCACTCCGCCCCCGCATTTCTCGTCTTCACTCGCAACACGCGAACACGAGCTTGCTCTTAACGTTTCCCCTGTCTCACATGCGCCAGATGAATCCGTTCTCCTCAATTAAAAATGTCGCGCACGCGCCGCTTTCAATCATCGGCACACTCTGGCCCATCGCGTTGCTCGTCCCCTTCGCTCCCGGCATCCCCAAGCCCGCGCTCAGCGGCCTGCCATACCGGCAGGAATTAGTCCTCGCCGCGCTCATTTCTATCACCCTCCTCTTTCTCACACGCCTCATCTGGCGCAGCCACCGTTCATTCGTCAATTTCAGACAACACGAGTTGAGCTTGCTCATCCCTCTCGGCCTCTTTGTTTTATGGAGTGCTGCCTCGACCCTCTGGGCCAATGCGGGCTACCCTGCGCTTCATCACACATTCGTCTGGGCCGCATATCTTCTCTTCTTCGTCCTGCTGCGCCGCGTCGCGCAGCGTCCGCGCCTGCTGCGTGCTTCACTGCTGACGCTCGCGGCCGTCGTCTCAATCCTAAGCGTCTCCTGCATGATTGAATTCTGGGGCGCACCAAACGCGAGCGGTGTCCGCACGGTCTCGCTCTTCCGTTTCTTCAACGGCTTCGGAGAGATGCTGGCCGTCTTTATTCCCCTCTTCGCGGCGCTTGCTCTGAAACTCAGACGCACGCGCGCAGCCTTGCTCTGCGGAGCGACAGCCATCGCAGCGTGGCTGGCGATGCTGCAAGCGTTGGAGCGCGCGCCCATCATCGGCGCAGGCGTCGCACTCTTTGCTCTCGCCCTCATCTGCATCTTGCGGCCCGTGTTCAGGCCACACAGCCTGCGCCGCGCTTTCATGTTGCTCGCAGCCTTCGCGCTTGCGACGGCGCTGCAAGTTCTTCCTTCTCCACTCACACAGGGACGCTCAAGCACTGCCGCGCGCCTGCAAGCGACTTCCATCTCTGAACCGAACACGCAGGTTCGCTTTCTCTTCTGGGGCATCGGATTGGAGATGCTGCGCCAGCACCCGCTCAAGGGCGTCGGCGCTAACAACTACGACGCGGCTTACCCGCAGGCGCGCGCTCAATTCTCCGGGCGTCATGCAGCATCGCCGCTGGTCGCAATGCACGAAGAGATGCTGGTCGAGCGTGCGCATAACGAGTACGTACAGATACTAGCGGAACTGGGCATCGTCGGCTTCGCTCTCTTCCTGATGTTCTGCGTCGCGCTCACGCTCGCAGCGTGGCGCGCGTTGCGTTATTCGCGGAGCGCGCTTGCACCCGGCGCGTGCTGTAGCCTGCTTGCGTTTGCGCTTAGCTCTGGTGCGAGTTCTGCATCCTTTCGCTGGATGGGAGGCGGGCTGATTTTCTTTTTCGCCGCCGCAATCGTCTCACGCTTCGGCGCGAGCCAAACGCAAACGGAGAAGCGGGCCTTTAAGCCTGTTCTCGTTCCGGCTCGTCTTGCTGCGGTTGGCGCACTCGCCTTAGCGCTCCTGATGTTTGGCGGCAGGGGCGCGCAAGGCATCAGCACCATCATGCACGGGGCGGCGCAGCGCTGGGCCAGCAGCCGCGCACAGGCTGAACAGTTTTACACGAACGCGCTCGCCTTTAATCCCTACGACGCCGCGGCCCACTTCGATTACGGCCTCTGGCTCTACTACGAAAAACGTGCAGCCGAAGCCGTGCCGCACCTGCGCTACGCGACCGAGCGCGGCATCAATGCTTCGGTCTGTTACGCATATCTCGCGGCAGCGGAGACTGCTTCCGGCGACACAGGAGCGGCCGAACAGACGCTCGCTCATGCTTCGAGCGTCTACCCGCGCTCGGTCTTCCTGCGCGTGCGCCACGCCGTTGCGCTCACAGCGTTGGGCCGGGATGAAGCCGCCGGAAGAGAGTTTGCCGTTGCGCTCTCGCTTGATCCGCGCACGGCGCGCGGCTGGCTCGAATTGATGAAGGTCGGTGTGGACGAAGCGAAAGTCACGGCTCACAATGATAAAAGCGTGGCGATGCCCGGCGAGTTGTATCCTGAAAACTGTATCTTCGCAGTCATCGCTGAATTCGAGATTTCACGTTCGGGGCTGACGGCGAACGCCGCCAGCGGCCGTTAATTTTTTGCACGCAATCCGAGCGGAAATATTGTTTGCGAAAAAGAATCTGCCATGAGTACTATCTGCACGTCTTCCGAGATTCAAACGACAAGAGGAACAGCGGAGATGAGGAACGGCGTGGCGCAGTCAGCCGCCGCTGCTGCCGGCGAGGAGCAGGCAGCCAGTTTGCATGCCGCTTCGACGGGGCGCACAACCGCATGGCGACGCATTGCCACCATCGCCCGCAACGCTTTCCGTGAAGCGGTGCGCGACCGCGTGCTCTACAATCTGGTGCTCTTCGTGCTGCTCTTAACGGTCGGCGCGATTTTCCTCGGTGAGCTATCGGCCGCGCAGGAATCGAAGATTATTATTGACCTCGGCCTAAGCGCCGTCCTTATCTTCGGTGCTTTCATCAGCATCTTCGTCGGCGTCGGGCTGGTTTACAAGGAGATTGAGCGGCGAACGATTTATGCGATTTTCGCGAAGCCCGTCGGGCGCGGTGAATTTCTGGTCGGCAAATACTTGGGCCTCTGCCTGACGCTTCTGGTCAACGTGCTGGTGATGGGCGCGGGCGTCTCCGTCGCGCTGCTCTACGTCGGCGGCAAGCTCAGCCTCGCCTTAAGCATCTGGCCCGCCGTGCTACTGATTTACGTCGAGTTGATGATTCTGACGGCCGTTGCGCTGCTCTTCTCTTCCTTCTCTTCGCCCGCGCTCTCCGCGCTTTTGACCTTCTTCGTTTTCATCATCGGCCACTTCAGCGCCGACCTGAAAACCTTCGCCGCCTCGATGGGCACGCAGAGTGCGCGCTGGCTCTTTACCTCTCTCTTTTACCTGCTGCCAAACCTAGCCAACTACAGTTACATTACTCCGGCTGCACACGGAAAACTTCCGTCGCTGCCAATGCTCGCGGCATCACTCCTTTACGCTCTTCTCTACATCACCGTTCTGCTCGCGGCAGCCACTCTCATCTTCAATCGCCGCAACTTCAAATGAGCGCCGAAGAGACAAACACGCATGAGAAGGTTCGTGCGCAGGCGCGAAGGCAGAGCGCGCTGCTCGTCCTCGTCGTGCTTTTGGGGCTCGGCGCGGTTGTTGGTGTCAGTCGTTGGATTGAGCAGAATCGCCCGCCGGTTGACGCTGCCTTAGAGGAAGAGAAGCTTTACGTCACAGGCGCGGCCGCCCGCCGGATGAGCCTCAGTTTCAACGGCCTCATCGCGGACTGGTACTGGATGCGCTCGCTGCAATACGTCGGCCGCAAGATTATCAACCATCCGAATGATGTGCAGATTGATGATTTGCAGGCGCTCGATTTGAAGTTGCTTTACCCGCTGCTTGACACTGCGACGACGCTCGACCCACAGTTTACAGCCGCCTACGAATACGGCGGCGTCGTGCTCCCTGCAATCAACGACGAGGACGCCATCAGACTCTTAAGAAAAGGGATCGCGAATAATCCTACACACTGGCGCTTCCATCAATACCTTGGCTACATCTACTGGAAGCGTGGCGATTTTAAGACCGCGAGCGCGGTCTATGCCGAAGGAGCGCGTATTCCGGGCGTGCCTTCATGGATGCAGCAGATGAGCGCGCGCATGGAAGCTGAAGGCGGCAGTCGCGCGATGGCCCGCGAGATGTACGAGCGAATGATGAATGAATCTGACGACGAACAGGTCAAAGAGATGGCCGCGCGTCGTATTCTTCAGGTCTACTCGTTTGACCAGCGAGACGCGATTCGTCGTGTCCTCACGGAGTTCAAACAACGCAACGGCCGTTGTGCTGGCAACTGGCCTGAAGTCGCAGCGCAACTCGCCGCCGTTCGATTGCCCGACGGCTCTCGTCTTCAACTCAACTCATCGGGCCAGCCGCTCGACCCGGCCGGTTCAGCTTACCTTTTAATCAACAATGGCTGCGACGTTGACCTCGATGCGGGCTCGAAAGTACCGTATCGGTAATGTGGAGGATTTGAATGTCGGCTGTCGTCGAAATCGAAAATCTGACGAAGGATTACGAGGTTGGATTCCTGCGCAAGCGGAAGGTGCGTGCGCTCGATGGGCTCTCACTCTCTGTTGAGGGCGGCGAAATCTTCGGCTTTCTGGGCGCAAACGGCGCTGGCAAGACGACGACCCTGAAGCTTCTGATGCGCCTTATTTATCCGACCGCAGGACGAGCGCGCATCATGGGCCGCGACATCAACGACGTAGGGATGCACGCGCGCATCGGCTACCTCCCCGAAAATCCTTACTTCTACGACTACCTGACGGCGCGCGAGCTACTGGAATACTTCGCAGAGCTTTTCGGCTACGGTAAGACCGAACGCCGCAGACGTGCCGCTGATTTGCTGTCGCAGGTTCATCTGGAGGAAAAGAGTTGGGATAAGCAGTTGCGCAAATTCTCGAAGGGCATGTTGCAGCGCGTTGGGCTGGCGCAGTCTATCATCAACGACCCCGAAATCGTTTTTCTCGATGAGCCTATGAGCGGGCTTGACCCTGTTGGGCGTCGCGAGGTGCGCGACCTTATTGCGGGCCTGCGCGCGAAAGGTAAGACCGTTTTCATGTGCTCGCACATTCTCTCTGACATCGAAGTGTTGTGCGACCGCGTGGCGATTATGCGGCGCGGGCGGCTGGCGGAAACGGGCCGCCTCGAAGATTTGCGCGCACGCGCCGGCGAGAGCGGGCGCGTCGAAATTCTAGCCGCAGGCACAAGCGCCGGAAGCATCCTTCAGGCGATGCCCGTTCTCAAAGACGCACACATTACGCCGACGACCGTCGGCGCACGCATCGAAGTCGCAGACGAACGCGACGTTGACGCCGCACTCGCTGCGCTCAGACAAGCGGGAGGCCGTCTAGTCTCCGTCCAACCCGTCCGGCAATCGCTCGAAGAGTTGTTCGTCCGCGAAACGACGCAAGAGTAGCTAAAGGGAATGAGCAAAAGGGGAAAAGGGGAAAGGTTCAGAGCCGCGACCGCGTTTGCGTTAACGTTCTGCGTTTTGGCTTTAAACTTTTCACCTCTTTCCCTTTTACCCTTTTCAACAGACGCTTACGCTGCCAGTGTTCTTCCAAGTCAAAGCGAAGTTGAGCGTTTGATTAATCTGCTGGAATCGCGCTACGGACGGATGCGAGGGCTGGCGGCAGAGTTTGAGCAGGTCTATCGCGCGCCCGGCACGCGCGAACGCCGCGAGCGCGGACGCCTTTTCCTTGAGCGCCCGCGACGGATGCGCTGGGAGTACGACCCCAAGCCGGGTAAGCTTTTCATCGTCAACAATCGCCGTGTCTGGTTCTACGTCGCCGCCGACCGCGAAGCCGTGGAGGCTGACGCCGGTTCAGTTTCCGACGAGCGCTTTCCCTTTCTCTTCCTGCTCGGGCAGACAAACCTGCGCCGGCCGTTTAGCTCCATCACGCTCGTCAATCAGGAAGGTTGGTTCACGCAAACAAGAGAGCTGCGCCTCTTGCCGCGCAGCCGGGCCGGTGGACTGCGCGAGATTTTCCTTGAAATCTTTCCAGACGGAAGAATCTCGAAAGTGCGACTGGTTGACGACGCGGGCGCAAGCTCGGAAGTGACTCTGACGAACGTCAGAGAAAACTTCGTCGCGCCCGCTGAAGCCTTCGAGTTTCGCCCGCCGCCGGGCGTTACAGTGAGAAGGCAAAAATAGAGGCGGCAGGCCCCTCGCAAAGCCTGCCGCCCGCCTTATCCCATCCTTCACACAAGGAGGAACACTCCCACGCGCCGCGCACTATATCACCACTCTAATTCACTGCCAAGCAAAATCTCATACCCGTCGCCCAGCAAGCCAAACTCAGGGAAGCGCTTTCTTCATGCTCTTCAGGGAAACTTAAAACTTCACTTGAATTTCACGCCCGTCATCTCCATCTGAATATTTGCGCGGACATCCGACGGGCTGAAGCCTTCGATGGTGACGGAGACGGGCAGCGTCTTGTTGGGCTCAAGCTCGGTGACGTTTTTTCCGGCGTTGGGCACGACGATGACGTAGCGTTCCTTGATGGTCTTGCCTTCGAGGTCAACGACCGCGGCGCGCATCTCAAGGCCGCTGATAGTGCGTCCCGTAAAATTACGGACGATAGCTTTGAGCGTCATCACGATGTCGCCGACGACGCGGCCGCCCTCCGTGGCTTCAAGATTGTCAACGCCGATGCGCTGCCTGACCTGCTCGAATTCGGGCGCGCCCGCGCGCAACGCGCCTTCAAGCCGTTGCTGCTGCGGGCCTGCAATGGGAGCGGGAGCGGGGCGCGTTTTGATGTAAGCGAAGAGACCTGCAATCAACAGTAGGCCGATGATGGCGGAGATGATGAAAGGCATGTTGCGCGAGCGCTCGCGCTTGTTGAGATTCTGCTCGGTGGTTGACATGACGGCGTCTCTCTTCTTCAGTAGCCAGCTTCAATCAGTGTCAAGCGTCGGCCGCACGGCCCATTCATAAAATGATTGCCGCGCGCAGAGTTTTTAGACACTGGAAAGAGCCTCGAAGTTCCACACGGAATTGTACTTCAACCCGGCCTATTGTCCATTAACCAGCGTGCGCGGGTGATGAAGCTCGCCGCTCTCTGCGGGAGCGGGCACGCTCTTTCCGACAAGCGAGCCCGTACCTGTGCGCTGGCGGACAATGCGCGGCCATGTGATGCGGAAGCGGCTGCCCTCCTGTGGCTCACTCTTGACGGTTATCTCGCCTTCCAGTAGTTCGACGATTTTGCGCGTGATGGCGAGCCCTAAGCCCGTTCCGCCGTAGGAACGCGTGAGCCTGTCGTCAACCTGACGGAACTCGTCGAAGATATACGAGATTGCATCGCTCGAAATGCCTATGCCCGTGTCGGAGACTTCCAGATACCAGCGGTCCTGATTGAGCGGAGCGGCCGTGATTGTGACCCTTCCGGCAGTCGTAAACTTGACGGCGTTGCCAAGCAGATTCGAGAGCACCTGTTGGAGCTTATGCCGGTCTGTCAAAATCTGGCCCAGTTCCGCTGAAACTTCCGTGCGCAACTCGATGCCCTTGCCTCGCGTCTCCGGCTCGTAGTCTTCCACCATCTCGCGCACCAGAGCATCAACGTCAACCTTTTCCAGTTGGAGCGCGGAGCGGCCCGCTTCAAGGCGCGAATAATCGAGCAGGTCGTTGACGAGTTCGAGCAAGCTGCGCGCGTTGCGCTCCATGCGCGTGACGGCCTCTCCCTGCAACGGCGCAAGCGGCAACTGCCGGTCGCGCGTCAACAACTGGCAGAGGCCGATGATGACGTTTAAGGGCGTGCGCAACTCGTGAGTCATGTTGGAGACGAAGGCCGTCTTCAGTCGGTCGTGTTCGCGCAGGCGGTCATAGGCGGCGACCAGTTCTTCGTGCTGCAAGACTTCTTCCGTGATGTCGCGAAGGACGGCGACAGCGCCTTCATGTCGTCCGTCGTCGCCCAAGAGCGGCGTTGCAGAGACGGCGACGCGGCGCTTCTCGCCGTCGTCGTGAACAAGCTGCAACTGCATATTCGAAATCGTCTCGCGCGCTTCAAGCGCACGCCAAAGGGGCGTCTCTTCCGGCGCGAGCAGGCTTCCTTCGGCATCTCTGAGCGCGATGTCGGAGATTAACGCTTCAGCCCCGTCGCGAAAATCGTTGGGGTTGCGGCCGATGATGAGTGCTGCCGCAGGGTTAATCTTGTAGCGGTGCTGGCGGTCTATAATCACGACGCCTTCGTTCATCTGGTTGATGACGCTTTCAAGCTCTGCTGCGCGCGTGCGCTCGGCTGCAAACGCGGAGGTCGCGAGTTTTTCGGCGCGCACGCGCTTGGAGACTTCCGAGAGAACGAAGATGAGGTCGCCGCGAATGGCGCTGCGCTCGGTCATCGGCCAGATGGTTACATCCCAGAAGCCTGTGTTTTCAGCTTCGCCTGTTTCCTTGCTGCGCGGCGCGACGAGGTTCAGCGGAAGCCCGTAGGTAACGAAGGGCTTGCGTGTGCGCCGCACGTCTTCGATGACATCCGAAAGGACAGCAACGCCTGCCGCCGCTTCGTAAAGACCACGGCCCGCAAGCTGTGTGGCATCACGCCTGACGAAGCGTGCGAAAGTCTGGTTGGCTCTCTGCACAACGAGGTGCGCGTCGAGCACAAGGACGCCGAGCGGCAAGCCGTCCAGCACCTCTTCGATAAACGCGCCCTGCGATTGCACCTCATTAAACTTGGCCTGCAAGTGTGTAGCCATCACGTTGAAGTTCTGGGCCAACGCGCCGACTTCGTCGTCCGTTTCGACGGCCGCGCGTTCTTGCAGTTCTCCCTGACCGAGCACGCTGGCCGAGAGAGCGAGTTTCCTGAGCGGCTTGGTGAACCGCCCGACGGCCCAGTAGCCAAGCAACACGGAGGTGAGCAAGACGAGGGCCCACGTGGCGGCCAGCAGCCAGACGGAGCGGCCCGCACTCGTATGCTCGGCTAAGGGCACACCGACGGCGACCGCCCAGCCAAAAGGCTCGACGCGCTGCGCGCTCGTCATACGCGCCACACCATCGTTCCATTCAATGCTGCGAGCCGTTGGCGAAAAGTTGACAGAACCGGGAAGCGGCCCCGGCGTAATGGAGCCTTTCAGCGCGCGGCCCTGCGGGTCGAAGACGGCGATGGCTGTCTCCGTATCCGCCGCAGCATGTTGACGCAAGCGAGCCGTCAGAGCGAGCGCCTCCGCGGGCGCAATCATGTCGCCGCGCGTCGTGTAGGCCGGATGGTCTTCAAGCCAGGAGGTGAGCGTGCCGGCGGCAGCCTGGCTTTCGATGCGCGCGATGGCAGCCGCCTGTTCATTCAGATCACGGCGGTAGTTGTTTAATTGCAGGAGACTGATGACGAGAAGTGGCAAGGAGAGCAGCGCCAGCATCAAAAGTAGCTTGGCGCGCACGCTGCGCAGGAATGGAGTGGCCCGGCCATGCTTCATCATCGTTCATCATGTTCCGGGAAGTCCGTTTTGCGACGACGCGGCGGCGGCCACACCGAAGTACGCGTCTCGACTGGCGGGCGCAAGCTAGCAGCATAGATAACAATCAACTGCGCAATCATTTCGTCAACGAAACGATTGACGCGCCGCAACGCATCACGAAGCTCAGAGAGACTTCCCTGCCTGACGCCGAAACCCTCGCGCCAGAGAAAATCCGTTATCACCTGCCGGAAGAGCATCAACTCCCGTGCCACTTCGTCCATCAGCAGGCCCTGATAGAAACGGACCTGCGAATGTGCGCGCAGGCGTCTGGTGGCCTCTATAATATCGGCATCCGTGCCGCCGTTATCGAGCAGACGCGCTAGTTCTTCCAGAAATTCGGGCAGGTGGCCCACAAGCTGTCCGTAGGAGAGGCGGGCGGGCAATTCCGCACGGCGTTCTGCGTAGACTTCGTCCACCCAGGCACGGATAATCACGCCTTCGTATTCACGCAGCAGCATTGCGAATCGTTCGGACATGGAAGGAAACCCGGAGTTTTGAGCGCTCAGGTTTTCGGCAGCAGGCGATGTAGCAGCGCCTCCAGTTGGTCGAAATCAATGGGCTTAGTGACGTAGTCGTTGCAGCCTGCGGCGAGCGCGTCGGCGTGAAAATCGGCCGTATCGTGGGCCGAAACGGCGACAATCGGGATATGGCTCAGTTCTTTGACCTGCCGGATCCGGCGCGTGGCGGCCAGACCGTCCAGCAGCGGCAGGCTCAAATCCATCAGAATCAGGCTCGGATGCTCGCGCCGGGCGATTTCGACAGCCTCCTCGCCGTTGATGGCCTCCAGCACGCGGTAGCCGCTCATTTCCAGCAAACGCCTCATCATAAAACGGTTATCTTCAAAGTCTTCGACCACCATGACCGTCAACCCCTGGCGGCCATCGAGAGTTTGCTCTACTGGTTCAACCATTACAGACATCTCCGACGCCCTCTCTTTGAAGACGAGAACGCCCGATTATAACAGCTTATTTAATCGCTTGAGCCGATGCATGACTAGCGTACGCTGGCTTTTTTTGTTAAGATGCCGCATCGAAACGCAACACAACAAAGCACAGCTTTTGGGTTCTATCCATACACGCTGTCAATATAGGATGCTCGACCGCGAAGCGTGGAAGACACCTCTAGGAAAAGGCTCTGCAAGCCATATGAAGCCGTTATTATCGGAGTCACAGGATACACAGGCGCTCCAGGAATTGGGGCGCGCGTCCGTCCAAATCGTCCATGACATAAAAAACCAGCTTAACGGTCTCAAACTCTATGCCACGTTTTTACGCAAGCGCATGGAGAAGACCGAACGGCCTGCGGACGAGCAAGAGACCATTAACAAACTGATCGCCGGACTCGAACGAGCGGCCGGCGACATGTCCACGCTGGTGCGCTTCGGACGCCCCCTGGAACTGCGTCGCCAGCCACACGTTGACCTCGGAAAAATCGTCTCTAATCTTTCAAATACCGTGGATACGCTCGAAGCCGTCCAACTCGAAGCCGAACCGGGGCCCTTCGAGGGCGAGTTTGACGTAGCGGCCCTGACCGAGGCGCTAAAGACGATTACGACGGGCGCGCTCGGCCTGCGCCACCCGGAAAGCAACGGCCCGCTACAAATTCATCTGCGCCCGGACGGAGACAACGGGCCAAGAAGCGCAATCATTGAATGGCGCGGCCTATCACCTAACGGGACTGATACTTTTCATTCTTTTGCCGGAAGCGACGCACTCAGGATGTCTCTGGCCGCGAAAGTCATCGCCGCACACGGCGGAGAGGCCAGCCAGCAAGCGGACATCATCAGCGTTCGCCTGCCGTTAAATACAAAGTGATGAGTGATGAGCGATGAGTAATGAGTAGAAAGCAAACTTCTCTTAACTCATCAATCATTACTCATCACTCATCACTGCTTTTATTTTAAGGAGTAGAGCACAGGTGGAGAATAAAGAAGCACGCATTTTAGTGGTGGATGACGAACCGATGATGGCGGATTCGTTGAAACAGAATCTGGCCGAAGAAGGGTACATGGTAGATACTGCGGCGACAGGAGCTGAAGCCATCGAATTGTTTGACCGCGGCGGGCATCATCTTGCCATCTGCGACCTCCAACTGCCGGACATGGACGGCCTCAGCGTCCTGCGCCACATGAAGGACACGCATCCTTCGACGGAGATTATCGTCGTCACAGGCTACGGCACTGTGGCCCGCGCCGTCGAGGCGACGAAGGCGGGCGCTTTCTACTTCGTGGAAAAACCTTTCGATTTCGACCAGCTTCAACCGCTCGTCGAAAAGGCGCTCGAACATCGTGAACTGACCGCCCGCGTCGAGAGCATGGGCCGCCAGCTTTCCACGCGCGCCGAATACTTCAACATCATCGGCGCATCGCGCCAGATGCAGACCATCTACGAAACAATCGAATCGGTCGCCAAGTCTGATGCCAACGTCCTGATTGTCGGAGAATCCGGCACGGGCAAAGAGTTAATCGCCAACGCAATCCACTACAACTCCCTGCGCTCCAAGAAGCCCTTCATCAAGGTCAACTGCGCCGCACTGCCCAAAGAGTTAATCGAATCAGAACTCTTCGGCCACACGAAGGGCGCGTTCACAGGCGCTCACGCAGACAAAGAAGGATTGGTCCAACATGCAGCGGGCGGCTCTCTCCTGCTCGATGAGATTGCTGAGATGCCCGTCGAATTACAGCCGAAGCTCCTTCGTGTGCTTCAGGAGAGAAGCTACCGCAAGATTGGCTCGGAGAAAACATACGCCGTTGATTTTCGTCTCATCTCTTCAACGAATCGTCCGCCTGCTGATGCCATTCGCGACGGCCTCCTGCGCGACGACCTCTTTTATCGCATCTCGACCATCACGATTCACGTTCCCCCCTTGCGCGAACGCACGGAGGACATACAACTTCTCACAGACCATTTTCTGAACACGTACGCGAAGAAATATGAGCGACCCATCACGGGCGTCTCGCAGGCCGCATACCAGCGTCTCTTCTCGCACGCCTGGCCCGGCAATGTACGCGAACTACAGAACGTCATAGAGCGCGCAGTGCTGCTCGCCAAAAGCAACAAGATTGAGCCGCTTGACTTGCCTTTCGACAACGGCTCGCTGCCCGAAGGCGGCGCGCAGTCGGCTGGCTGGGACGTGCCGCCCAACATGACGCTCGAAGACATCGAAAAACTGGTCATCGAAAAAACGCTGCAAAGAACAGGCGGCAACAAACAGGCTGCGGCCAACATGCTCGGCATCTACCGCCCGCGCCTCTACAGCAAAATCAGGAAGTACAACATAGATGTCGCGACGCTCGCTTCGTCATAAGGGTTAATCGGAGTTAAGGAACATGGAGAAAGCTACTTTCGGAGCGGGCTGCTTCTGGGGAGTCGAGGCGGCCTTTCGTCAGGTTAAAGGAGTCACACAAACGACGGTCGGCTACGCTGGCGGAACGTTTGACAACCCGACTTACAAGGACGTTTGTTCAGGCCGCACGGGCCACGCCGAAGTCGTCGAAGTTGAATACGACCCTGCGGTCGTCTCCTACGGAGACTTACTGAAAGTCTTCTGGGAAAACCACGACCCGACGACGCTCAACCGTCAGGGGCCGGATGTCGGAGAGCAGTACCGTTCGGCCATCTTCTATCACACCCCGGAGCAGGAGGCCGCTGCCCGTGCATCAAAAGCCGCGCTCGAAGAGAGCGGCCAGTATCGCCGTCCCATCGTGACGGAGATTACACAGGCCCCCACGTTTTATCGCGCCGAAGAATATCATCAACAGTATTTTGAAAAGCGCGGAGTCTCTCACTGCCACATCTAAAAGGATGAAGTAGGAACGCAGCAACGATGAATGAAAGACAAGCTCTTAACAGTTCATCGTTCATCGTTCCTCCTTCATCGTTTCTTTAAAACATGAATCGTAGAAATTTCTTGCGGTACGGCCTGCTTGGCAGCGCGGCGGCTCTGGCTCGTCCTGCTGTGTCGCGCGCAAGCTTGAGCACAAACGTCTCTGCTCCTGCTTTCGAGCTGGAAGAACTCACCATCGCGCAGCTTCAGGAGGGGATGAAAAGCGGCAGGTGGACGGCTCGCTCACTCGCGTTGAAGTATCTGAGGCGGATTAAGGAACTCGATAAGAGTGGGCCTGCAATCAACTCGATTATCGAACTCAACCCGGATGCGCTCCAGATTGCCGCAGCGCTCGACCGTGAACGCAGGAGCCGTGGCCCGCGCGGTCCTCTGCACGGCATTCCCATCCTGCTCAAAGACAACATTGATACGGCCGACCGTATGATGACCACGGCCGGTTCGCTGGCGCTCGTCGGCGCTCAAGCCCCATCGCGCGATGCCTTCATCGTCGGAAGGCTGCGCGCCGCCGGAGCGGTCATTCTGGGCAAGACTAACTTAAGCGAGTGGGCCAACTTTCGTTCGACGCGTTCGACGAGCGGTTGGAGCGGGCGCGGCGGACAAACGCGCAATCCTTACGCGACCCTTCGCAACCCCTGCGGCTCAAGTTCCGGCTCCGGCGCAGCCGTCGCGGCAAACCTTGCGGCGGCAGCCATCGGCACGGAGACTGACGGCTCAATCGTTTGCCCGTCATCCGCTAATGCGATTGTCGGATTAAAGCCCACGCTCGGACTTGTTAGCCGCGCTGGCATCATCCCGATTGCACACAGCCAGGACACAGCAGGGCCGATGACGCGCACCGTCGCAGACGCAGCCATCCTGCTCGGAATTCTCGCGGGCGTTGATGCACGCGATGAGGCGACAGAAAAGAATCGTGACCGTATGCCAATTGACTACACACGATTTCTGGACCCTGACGGACTGAAGAACGCTCGCATCGGTGTCACAAGAAAGTTTTTCGGCTTCAACGACAAGGTTGACAAGCTGATGGATGAAGCCATCGCTGTGATGAAACGGCGCGGCGCTGTCATCGTTGACCCGGCGGATATTCCGACCGCCGGAAAGTTTGACGATTCGGAGTTTGAAGTCTTGTTGTACGAATTCAAGGCCGACCTTAACAAGTATCTGGCCGAGCGCGGAACGAAGTCTCCTGCTCGCTCGTTGAAGGAGTTAATCGAATTCAACGAGCGTCATCGAGAGCGTGAGATGCCCTACTTCGGTCAGGAGATTTTCATACGGGCGGAAGCTAAGGGGACGCTGACGGATAAAGACTACAGGGAGGCACTCTCGAAGAATCATCGTCTCTCGCGCGGCGAAGGCATTGACGCTGTGATGAAAGAGCACAAGCTGGACGCGCTCGTTGGGCCAACAGGCGGCCCGCCTTGGACGACAGACCTTATCAACGGCGACCATTTTTCCGGCGCGAGTTCGACGCCCGCGGCCGTCGCAGGCTATCCGAACATCACCGTTCCGGCGGGCTTCATACACGGCCTGCCCGTCGGTATCTCATTCTTCGGCAGAGCCTACAGCGAACCCGTGCTCATCAAGCTGGCCTACGCCTTCGAGCAGGCCACCAGATTTCGCAGGCCGCCCCGCTTTCTGAGTAGCGAGAGCCGGTGAGTTAAGACTTAAGGATAGTGCTAATGAATCAGAGGCCGTGCGTCAGGGAAAGAAAACTCTGACGCACGGCCCTTTTACTGCTTCCCTATCGCTCACACCCGCTTTCTACGGAACGAAAGCTGACGGGACCGGCACATCACCGGCTACTCCCAGATAGTAGTTGCTGCCCGTGTCTGTGTTGCTGTTGATGTAGTACCAAGTGCCTTCGGTCGGACGCCAGACGGCGAGGTCTGTTTCCCGGTCGCCATCGTAATCGGCGGCGACGAGTTTGTCGTCAGCGTTGCCCCAGTTGCGGAGCGTCACCCCGCCTGTGCTCTTGCGTATGTACCAGTTGCCCGCCGCGCGGAAGACGGCGATGTCCGTTAATCCGTCGCCGTCGTAATCTGCGGGCACGGGCCTATCGCCGTTTGCTCCCCAGTTCTGACGCGTGACGGTGTTAAGCGAGCTATTGACGATATACCAGTTGCCTTCCGATGCACGGTAGATGGCGATGTCCGTCATGCGGTCGCCGTCAAAGTCGCCGAGCACAGGCAGGTCGCCGGTCGTTCCCCAGTTGCGCAGGGTGACTGTGTTGTCGCGGCTATTGAGGATATACCAATTGCCATCCGATTCGCGCCAGACAGCGACATCAGCACGATTATCTCCGTCATAATCGCCGGGCACGGGCACGTCGCCCGTCTGTCCCCAGTTATAAATGACGGCTGTGCCGGTCGTGCTCTGGATGACGTACCAGTTGCCTTCGGAGTGGCGGAAGACTGCGAAGTCTGTCTTGCCGTCGCCGTCGTAATCCGCAGGAACGATGACATCGCCGAGGGCGCTGCGTCCCCAGTCAAGCTGAATCGTATCAGCGCCGCCGTTGCTGTTGACGACGTGCCAGTTGCCCGTGTCGCCGCTCCAGACGGCAAGGTCTGCCTTGCTGTCGCCGTCAAAGTCGAACTTGGCGAAGGCGAGCCGTCCAGTTGGCCCATCGTCGTTATCGAGCGTGCCTATTCCCTGAGCATCACTGATGACGGCATTGGTCGCACCGCTGAGGTTGACGAAGAAGGTCTCGTTGCCCTCGATGATGGTGTCGCCATTGGCCGTGACAGTGATGGTCTGGCTCGTGTTGTTGTTGGCCGGGAAGGTCAGCATGCCGTTGGCCGACTGGTAATCAACAGGAGCGTGGGCCGTGCTGTCGGCTGTCGCGTAGTTTACGGTGACGGGCGAAGCGCTCTGAACAGACAGGCTGACGGTGAACACTAGATCGGTTGTTCCGCTCTGTCCTTCGTTGACGGTGACGTTGTTGATTGAGAGCGCGGGCTGCGACTCGTTCTCAACGATGTTGAGAGTCGCAGAATTGGGCGAGCCGATGGTCGCGCCGCCGCCAGCGTTGCTAAGCGTCAGGGTGACGGTCTCATTTCCTTCATAAACGCTGTCGTCTATAACGGGAACATCGAAGGTCTGCGACGTGACGCCGTCGGCGAAGGTCAGCGTGCCGGAGGCAGTCTGGTAATCCGAGCCGGCGGTGGCAGTGCCGTCGGAGGTCGTGTAATCCACAGTCACCTGACCATCGCTGCCGCCTGTGCGGTTGACCGTGATGGTCGCGTGCTGCGCGGGCTCATTTTCGTTGACGTTGTAAGTGGCCGCGCTGAAAGAGAGTGTGCCGGGAACTGCAACGTCGTCGTTCTGTATTGTCCCGACGCCGGTATCGTCAGAGATGGTCGCGTTCGTTGGCATCGTGAGTACGACGTTGAATGCTTCGTCCGGCTCAAACGCTGTATCGCCGTTGACCTTGACAGTGACGGTCTTCGTCGTCTCGCCGGGGTTGAAGGTGAGCGTGCCGTTGGTCTGATCGTAGTCGTTATTGGCAACGGTCGCCGTGTCGTCGGCGGTCGCATAATTAACGGTCACGGTTTGGCCCACGGCCTGTGAGAGCGTGACGGTGAAGACGTAGTCAGTCTGTCCAGCGTTGCCTTCAAGGTGCGTCACGTTGTCAATCGAGAGATTCGGTAAAGGCTCGAAGTCGTAAGTCACATGCGCGGCGTTGACGCTGATATTAAAGGCATCAACGTTGCCATCGAAGCCGGGAGACCAGGGGCCGCCGACCTTGAAGAGCAGCGCGCCCGCGTTAAGAAGGCCGGCGTTGGGGAAGCTGGCGAGCACCTGCTGCCACGTGCAGGGAGTGTTTTGCTGGCAGGGATTGGGAACACTGACGTTGCCGTTGATGGTCACGGTCGAGCGTGTTCCATACCAGTTGCCGGCCAGCGCGTTCCAGTTCTGCCAAACGTTCTGTTGAACGGTTCCTGATTGATACGGCTCAAAGACGAGCCGGCCGTGATAGGTGGTGTTCGCGTCCGTCAGATCGTAGTCAATATCAAACTGAAGCGAAGGCGCGACCGTCGTGTTGGCGTTGTTGTCCTGGTAACTGCTATAGCGCAGGTCTGTCACGTCGTCCATGCGCGTGCCGGCATAAGCTGCTGTGCCGAGCGCATGGCGGCCCTGACTGTCAACTGTCAGGAAGGCGCTGCCGACTCCTAGCGGCGGCGTGGCCGGGCCAACTTCAAAGCCGCCTGAGCCTGTTCCGACTCCCGGATTGTCGTCGAAGAAGGCCCAACCGTTCATGTTGGCGGGCGAGACTACAACCGTGTTCGGAACGCCCTGGAAGCCGAACGTGCCGCGACCGGGCGTTGTTTCGATGTTGGTGTCCGTGCCGCTCAAGAGGAACGGAATGTACTTGAAGTTGGCGGAAGCTGGGCCCGCGATGTCGGGCTGGCCGCCGGGAGGTGTCGCGGAGCCACCGTAGGCGACGGGAATCTGTGCGGCGTAGCCCGGCTCGGCGCTGTTGGCGGTGGTGACGACAGGTGATGTCGTTCCGAACCAGTTGCCTCTGAAGTTCTTGATGTTGCGTGTGCCTGGCGGGGGAAGCGAGCCGCCGGATTGACGGTCAACAATCTGGCCGTACCAGTTGCCGCTCAGGTCGTTGTTGCTAAACGTAGAGTGAGCCGCCGACTGCACGGGGCTGTTTGTGCCGCCGCTGGCATCGAGGAAGAGGATGCCGACAGTCCAGTTGTTGGTGATGAAGTTTTCCACGACCGTCTGGTAGTCGGTCTGGTTGCGGAAGATAAAGCCTGTGCGGTTGAAGTCAACGACGTTGTTGCGGACTGTGTGGCCGTTGCTGTTGTTAACGTCAATGCCCGTGCGATTGCCGGTGATGATGTTGTCGTGGACGAGCATGCCTGTGATGGCCTGCCCCTGAACGGCGATGCCCACTAGGTTGAGGCCGGGATTATTCCAGTCAGTCGTGTTGTTGCCGTCGCGTGTGATGGTAAAGCCGCTGATCTGGACGTTGCTGGCGGTGACTTGAATCGTTGCTCCTGAACCGCCGATGGGGCCGCTGATGGTGACAACGTTCGCGCCCGCGCCATTAAGGTTCAAGGTCTTGTTGGCGTTGACATCTTCGTGGTACGTGCCAGCGGCGACGTTGACCGTGCCATTGGGCGCAACGCCACCCACGCCGCCCTGAATGGTCGGGAAGGCGTCGTAGCCGATTTCGGTTGCGGGGCCAGCGCCGTCGGGGTCTGTGCCGGGTGCGCCCGTAAAGTCGTCGTCAACGTAGACGGTGTTGGGCAGCGGGCGCGTGTCGTCGTTCAGAATGGTGAGCGTCGCGGTGCTTGGGCTGCCAAGCGTCGCGCCGCCGGTAGGTGCGCTCAAGGTGAGATTGACTGTCTCATCCGCCTCAAAGGTCGTGTCGCCTGTGACGGAGACTGTGAAGGTCTTGTCGGCGGCGTCGCCGTCAGCCCAGTTGAGGTCGCCGGAGTTTGGAGTGTAGTCGTTATCGGCTGTGGTCGCCGTGCCGTCCGAGGTCGCGTAGTGGACGGAGACAGCGCCGTTGGTGCCGCCCGTGCGTGTGACGGTGATGGTCGCGTTGTGCGTCGCGTTGGTTTCGTTGTCGTTGTAGTTGGCGGCGCTGAACTGAATAGTGCCGACAGGTGCTACGTCGTCGTTGGTGATTGTGCCTGTGCCGTCGGCATCGGTGATGGACGCGCCCGCCGTGGCGTTGCTCAGGTGAACGGTAAATGCTTCGTCAGGCTCGACGCTCGTGTCGCCGTTGACGTTGACGGTGATGGGCATCGTCATGTCGCCGGGGGCGAAGCTGAGCGTGCCGTTGGTGGCTGTGTAGTCGTTATCGGCAACGGTCGCCGTGCCGTCTACGGTCGTGAACTGGACGGAGGTTGTTAGCGCCGTCGCGCCCGTCTTGGTGACTGTGAAGGTGTAGGTGGTTGTGCCTGTGTCGCCTTCATTGTGGGTCACGTCGTCAATGGAGAACGTGGGCGCGGTTTCATTGTCTATAATCGTGCCTGTGCCTGTGCCCTGACCTGTTGCGATAGTGGCGTTCGTCGGATTCGAGAGCGTGACGGTGAACGTCTCGTTGCCTTCGTACACGCTGTCGTCTGTGATGGGGATGGAGATAGTGGTCGAAGTACTGCCAGCCGGGATTATGCCGTTGGAATTGGTGGTGGCTGTGTAATCCGAGCCAGCCGTCGCCGTGCCGTCAGCAGTTGCATCCTGGAAGGTCGTATTGAAGGCAGAGAGGCCGGACTGCGTAACGGTGAAGACCATGAAGCCGTCGCCCTCGCCCGCCGAGGTGTTGGCAATAGAGATGGTCGGCTGCGTCTCGTCGTCAACAATCGTCAGGATGGCCGTGTTCTGAGCGCCGAGCGCAGCGCCGTTAGTGGGATTGCTGAGCGCGAGAAAGACCGTCTCATCGCCTTCATAAATCGAGTCGTTGTTGATTGGGATGGTGAAGGTAGCGGTGGCCGCGCCGTCTGCGAAAGTGACGACGATGGAAGTCGTCGTGTAGTCATCGCCGGGGGTCGCCGTGCCGCCTGCGACGGTCGAAGCGGTGACGGAGACTGCGCCGACGGTCTGCGTGCGGCTCAAGGTGATGGTGGCAACGCCCGTCCCGTCGTTTTCGTTGACGCTATAGGTCGCGGAGTTGAACTGAATGACTGAAGAGACGAAATTGCCAGCGTCCGCGCCGATGTCCGTGGGGGTCAGGCTGGCACGCGTCTGGCCGTCGAAGTCGTCCGTCACAGCAGGGATGGCAATGCCGTGGCTCTCGATGGGCGTATTGCTTTGAACGTGTAAATCAACGGTGCTGCTCGTGCCGTTCGGGGCGATGAAGTTCGGATCGCCTGCGATGCTGTTCGCGTCCTGACCTGTGGCCGTTCTCCAAGCGGCGAGCGTCGGGACGACAGTGTTATTAAAGACGCCTGTTGCGCCGTCTGTTCCTGAGAAATAGAGGTCGTTGTAATTGCTGGTCAATCCAGGGGGGTTCGGCGCTGTTCCGCCGACTCTGATAGCGATGTGGGCGACGCCGCCCGCGACGGCGTTGCTGCGTGCGTTCCAGAAAATGTTGTCCTGATAGGCGCGTGTGACGGTGACAACGTCGCTGTAGAAGCAATAGGAATTTGAGGCTGTCGGTGTGGCAAGGACGCCCGTGCCGCCGATGTATATGCTGTTGTGATAAAAATTATTGGTCGCGCCTGCGGCATCTCTAATGCCGATAATGGAAGAAGGAAGGGTGACTGAACTGCCCGCCGCGTTAATGCCGAGGCGAATCATGTTGTTCTTATAGGTTGCTGTTCCAGTCGCGCCTCCGCTGATTCCCCAAATCTGTGTTCCGCTCACCGTCGAAGTCAACGAGAACGAGTGAATAAAATTCCGCTCGATGACGTTGGCGGTCGCGGGCAAGCTAAGAGACATACCATAGATGGAATTGGCCGCTGCGCCCGAAGCGTTACTCAAGGAATGAATCGTGTTCTGCGAGATTGTATTCGCGCCCGTACTTCCCGATGCGAGGATGCCAGCCGAGACGATTAAGCTCGCACCATTGGAAGCGCTGCTCATGTTGCGGATAGTGTTTCCCGTAGCGGTAAGATTCGGTAGCGAAGTTTGAATGCCATACATGGCATAAGAGCCGACCTGCGTGTCGGTAATAGCTCCGGCGGCAACTGCTCCGCCAATGGTGTTGTTATTAATTGTCGCGGTGACACCCGTGGTCGTATTGGCGAGAATCCCTCTGAATCCCGTTGTAGTGCCGCTGCTTTGAATGGTTATCGCGCCGATGTTGTTGTTGGAAATGTTAGTGTTGAAAAAGCTGAAATTGTAAAAGCCGATGACGGGTGCGGTGCTGGCAGTTGTTGAAGTGTGATTTAAGACGATGGTTGAAGAACCGTCCAAACTGCCGATAGTGTTGCCGGTCGCGTTTATCAAACCGTCACTCGTGCCCATCGCAACAGCGATAAACGCCGAGCTTGCTGTGGTTGTCGAATTGCGGCTCGAAGTTTGGTTAATGCCGGAGATAATATTGTTCTGGACTAACGTGGCTGGAGCAGTCGTTCTGACGTTTGGAAGGTCAATCGCTCTGAATTCATTATCCAAGCCGCTAATTGTGTATGTTCCCGTTCCATTTGCCGCGCCGAATCCGATTGTGTTTCCGCTAATCGTAAAACCGCCCGACGTGTTGTTTATCGTTATCGCCGCATGACGCAATATCGCTGTGGTAAATGTTCGCGGCGCGGTTTGATAAAATTTGTTATTTGAAATCGTCCAGGCTTCATTACCTGAAACAACATTTATACCTGAATGGCTTTGGGTCGCGGAAAAGTAGTCGAAGATGTTGTTGCCGGTAATTTGCACATTATCATTTTCGATGGTTGAGCTTGTGCCGCTTCCTATAATCGCCTTTGAAGGCAGATTCGCGCCCGCCGGTCCGATGTTGTTGTTGGAAATTGTGATGTTGTCGTTTCCGATTGTCGTTCCCGACCCGATTACGATATTTCCGGCGCTAGTTCCAAGCGTCGCAGTTGACGAGCCTAAAATAGTAGTATTGGTTACAGTATTGTTCGTTGCGTCGGCGACAAGGCGAACCGTCGCAGTTCCTGATGTTGCGCTGACAGTCGTATTGGAAAGTGTCAGGGAGTTGCCGCCCGTGTTCAGGCCGTTGATGGTCACGTTGTCCGCGCCGTTGAGGTTAATCAATGGATTGCCTGCCGTAATCGCGCCGCTGATTGTTCGCGCCGCGCCGCCTGCTGGAGACATCGTAATCGAAGTGACGCCCGCTACCTGATTTAAGCTCGCGCCCGTTCCTGTTTCGACGGTGTTGCCGCAAACGTCAATCGTGATGGTTCCCGTGTGCAGCGTTGCGCCGTTGATGGCTGTGAAGGCGAGGGCGAGCGTGGCGTAGGGCGTCGGCACGCCCGCGGCTGTTCCGCCGGATGATTCCACTTCAATTGGCCCTGCCGTCTCGCACGTTCCGGCGACGGTCGGGCTGTTATCGCCCGTTGACACGAAAAGTGCAGACGCGTCAGCCGCCGCATTGCGTTCTCGCGCGGCGGCAGCGTCGTTCAACTTCCTGATTGTATCGTCAATGAAAGAGCGTGGCTGCTGCTGCTCATCCTCCGCTCTCGCCGGTTTGACTTCCACTGGCATCTGCGGTGCGGCCATAGCTCCGGCAGCGTTATTGTCTCTGCTCAACGTCCCTTGCATTTGGACTGTCGAGGTAAAGACAGAGGCGATGGCGCAGATTGCGATGAGGGCGGCGATGAGGTGTGCGCCAGCGGTTCTGGGGGCGTTGAGCTTACGGAAATTTTTCATTGGGAGCTATTCCTTCACAGAGCTTTCGGCAACCGGGTAATCAGGTTGAAAGTTAGGGCAATCACAATTAGTGTCACAAACAGACGCCGGGAGATAGCGAGCAACAGACAAGCACGCGTGTGGCGTGCGGCCTGTTGCTCGCGCTGGACGTAGCACGGGGGAAGTGCATCCAGAAGTCGTCAAATGTTTCGCGTCCGGGAAATCCGCAATTGAATCGGGTTGCGGGCTGTAGGTCAGCCGACGAGGCGGGAAGAATATCCCGCTTCGGTCTTCGACCCGTTGTAGGTAATCCCTGAAAGGTAGAGCGTTATCTAGGGGGTACTCTATTAGAGCGGTTCTGCTAAGCCGGGTAACTTAGGCCGGTAAACTAAAATTTCTGGCCGGGTACTGCTTCTATCTCAAACGAATGAACGTGCACGCTACAGGAACGGTCAACCGATGTCAAGCCGTTTTTGTCGAAAACGTTACAATTATCAAAAATTTATAACGGCTAAATGCAAGCTACGACAAACCAAGCGTTAGCTAAATCAACAGGAATCCGCTTTAGTCAGACACAGGCGACCGCGTTTGTCCCCTGAGAAAAAAGCCGGGAGCGCAGTCTTTATCAAGACCCACGCTCCCGGCATCCACAGTTAATTCCTCTCCCGGCGCTTTCCTCAGACCGCAACGGAAGTCTTCATCCGTCGCTCTTAATCTGCCATCAGAACCGTCAACTCACGCAGCGCTGGCGACTCGCTCGTGTCCAACTGCGGCGACTGTTCACGGTTAACGTGGCGATAGAGAATGTCGCGCTGCTGCGGCTTGAAGCCAGCCTCGCGAATCAGGTAGCGCAGCATCTTTTCGTCGGCCACATTGCTTGCGCCCGCCGCCGAGACGACGTTCTCTTCAATCATAATCGAACCCATGTCGTCGGCCCCGAAACGCAGCGCGACCTGA
Source organism: Pyrinomonadaceae bacterium (assembly GCA_036382855.1). Classification (GTDB taxonomy): domain Bacteria; phylum Acidobacteriota; class Blastocatellia; order Pyrinomonadales; family Pyrinomonadaceae; genus DASVTR01. The sequence goes on from DASVPO010000025.1 coordinate 111,335, forward strand.
CCAAGCCGCAAGCCCTGTGTTAACCAAGAAGACTGGAAATGCTCTACGTTGTCTAGAAAGAGACGCGAGACAGAGAGCATTTTGAGATAGTCAATGCCGGTCGGCTCTTCCTTGATGCGTCGGCCGAGGGCCGTGTTCTCGCGCTGGAACGTCCAGGGGATGAAGGCTGTGAAGCCTCCTGTCTCGTCCTGCAAGTCACGCAGGCGTTGCAGGTGTCGGACGCGGTGGACGACCGTGTCGCCTATGCCAAACATCATCGTTGCGGTCGTGCGCAAACCGACGCGGTGCGCGGCGCGCATCACAGCGAGCCATTCGTCCGTGGTGCATTTGGTGGAGACGCGCTTGCGCACTTCGTCGTCCAGAATCTCGCCGCCGCCGCCGGGCAGGCTGTTGAGCCCGGCTGCTTTGAGGCGCGACATAATCGTCTCATAATCGAGGCCGGAGATGAGATGTATGTTGTGTATCTCCGGCGGCGAAAAGCAGTGTAGTTGAAAGTTGGGGTATTCTGCGTGCAGCGTGCGCAGCAAATCTTCGTACCACTCGATGCCAAAATCCGGGTGCAGCCCGCCCTGCATGAGGACGCCCGTGCCGCCGAGCGCGATGGTCTCATCAATCTTGCGGCGTATTTCATCGAGCGAGTGAACGTAGGTTTCAGCGTGCCCCGGCCTGCGGTAGAAGGCGCAGAAGGTGCAGACGACGTTGCAGACGTTCGTATAGTTGATGTTGCGGTCAATGATGTAAGTAACTATGCCGTGTGGATGCCAGCGCTTGCGAATCTCGTCGGCGGCCAGACCGATGCGAACGAAATCGTCCGACTCCAGAAGTTGTGTGCAATCGTCGGCGGTCAGGCGCTCGCCCGCCAACGCACGTTCAAGAAGAGGCTGTATGTCAGTCTGATTTTTCATCTATCTCATCGCTCTCAAGCTTTCAAACTCGCGAACACTTAAAAGCAATTTTAGTTCCAGTCCAGTTCGTAAGCTTTCGAGCGACATTATCCGCAATCCGAATCGCAAATCGCAAATCTAAAACGGCAGAATGGCAGCTTGCTAAAGGGACGTGCACGCGCTACAGGTCGAGCATACGCAACGAACGAAGGGCTGAAAGCAGTCCGTGTTTGTGCGCGAGACGGTAGTAGAGGTCGAGACCTTCGTGCATCTCAGCATCGAGCATGTAAGAGATGTTTTCCAGCAGATACTCGCGCAGCTCCGCGCGCGACAAACGGAGCGCGTCTTCGTAACTGTTAATAATCTCTTCGACACGCGCGAGTCCTTCGTCACGCGCGCCCGCAAAATCAACTCCGCGCACGCTCTCCGCCGCAGCCTCGCGCGCCATCCACATAGCGAAGACGAAACCAAGCCCCGTATGCTCGCGCCAGAGGCTCGCCAAATCGTAAACGCGCAAAGATTCGCGCGCAAACGTCATCGCCGGGTCGCCGATGATGAGCGCGGCATCCGTCTCCTTCAGCATCGCGCCGAGGTCTGGCGCGCGCGGCCTCCATTCGGGTTCAAAGCCCAGAAACTCGCGAAAGATAATCTGGACGAGCGTGGCCGAAGTGCGCGAGGAAGTGTCGAGGGCAACGCTGCGCACGTCTTTCAGTTCAGCGTCCTTTGTGACGAGCACGACGCTGCGCACGCGCTCGCGAGAGCCGACGCAAACCTCCGGCACAATCATTATCTCAGGAATCCTTTGATACTCTATGACCGGCACGAGCGCGGCTTCCACCTCCCCGCGCGCCAGCATGTCCGCGCAACGCGCAGGCGCAGCATCCGTCAACAGCTGCACGCTCCGGCTCCGCTCGCCGTGCGTAAAGCTCCAGATGAGCGGAGCCGAGTTTAAATAAAAAGAGGCGGCGATTCGCGGCCGGCGCTCCCTTCCGCCCTCAAGTCTCATCGCCTCTTCTATCTTTCCCATGCGGTGATGCTAGAACAAAACCGAGTCTAAAGTCTAAGGCCCGAAGTCAGCATCTCGCTTACGACTCCGGGCCTGAGACTTGAGCTTGTCTTTAAGTTTAACGGTTATCGCCTGAAGGGAAACAGGCTAGAGCGCATGGACGGCGAACCGTTAGCGGCAGGCGGCGTGTTCGCAGCCGCAACCGATTTCCATGATGTCTTTCGCATCCCGGCAGTATTCGCTGCAATACTTGTCGTCGTTTGAAGCCGCACAACTACAACTCGGATGAGCACACTTCTTATCTTTCTTTTCGTCTGCCATCTCAACATCCTTCTTTCTCTGTTCAAGGTTGAATGTTCGGGGGCCTGTCGTTGCTTGAATTACTGACCGCCGCAGCAGGCGCGATAAAAAACAAATCGGGTCGCGCGCACGCGAGCGGCCCTCGTCATCTTCAATCTCAGGGCTGGTCGCTGAGAGTAATCCTGACGCGCCTACGTCTGACGGGAATCTCCAGCGTGCTGTTGACAGGCATTTGATATTGCTGCCCGTCAACTGTGAGATAAAGCGACGACGGCGCGGCTGGCGGCGCGACCTGCTGTGCGGCAGGCTCAGGCGTCTCAACCGGCCGGGTCGCATCAGGCGTGCGCGTCGTCAGGTTGGAAGCCGTGACGCGCCAGGACGACGGCGCACATTCAAGCCGCAGCCCGGGCGCATCTATCTCCGCCGCTTCTCCGGGCGCGAGAGCGCTCAGCGTGAACAATCCTTCGCCGCAGCGCACGCCGCCCTCCTTATAAAAAGTGACTGTGCCGGAAACGTACGTGTAAAAGTTTGTGCTGCGGTTTTCGACGACGAAGCGTACATTTTTAACGGGCGCTTCCGGCGTGCCCTGAAGAGTGCTGGTCAGCAGTGTGGACGAGAGTGCTTCACGCCCTGCTCCGTCCAGAGCAACGGCCTTTTGCGTGAGCGCCACGGGCTGCTCCGTCTGGCTCTGGGCCATTGCAGTTTCCTGCGCACGGGCCGCGAGGCTGCACACCGCGAGCGCTATGCACAGGACTATAGTTTTTATCTTCACGCTGGACTTCTCCTCTGTTAGGTTGATGAAAAGTATGCTGCTCTGGAATTGTAGTGCTATTGCGGAGCGGCATCAATAGAAGACGGGCGAAGCGGGGTTAAGAGACGACGGGCAAGAGCGCAGCGCCGCGCGGCATGATGTAGCCACGAGCGCCGCCTTGAACCTGAGCGAGCGCCTCATCCAGCGTCCGCACAGGCGTCATACGCATTAAGCGCACGTCCTCGTCATCCAGTTCGGAGACGAGCAGGACGCGAAAACGTTCGGCCTTCAAGAGCAGAGACCAAGCGGTCTGCCCGTTAACCTCGTAATGCTCGCGCAATCTCGCGGCGAGAGCGTCCGAATTTTCCGCCGTGAACCACTTTAGAAAGTCTGCGCGCCCGAGGCCGTCCGCACATTCGGCGGCGAGAATAATCGTGCCGCCTTCGGCGCAGGCGTAGGAAGCCATTTCCAGAGTCTTGTGCGCCTGAATCAGGTTGATGTCGAAGGGCGCGCCGCCGCAACTCGCAATCACGACCTCGCGCCTCTCTTCTATCTTCAACGAATGTGATGCGGCATACTCCTCGCAGCCCCTCCGATGTGCAGCGCGCCAGTCTCCCGCATAGATACGAAGGCAGCGCCCGCGCTCGTCCGTCACAGCGTTAATCAAAAATGCGGGCGCAACTGCCGAAGCTACCTGTTCGCATTCTTCATGCACGGCGTTTCCGTCGAGCAGGCCCGTGCCGACACCGGCGCGACGCCCGCCCTGCTCGAAATCAAGCGCCAGCATGTGCGTCGCCTCAATCGTGCGGACGGAGGCCAGGCCCGGAGAGACGGACTTGCGCCCGCCCGTAAAGCCCGCGAAATAATGGAAGCCGATGCCGCCCGTCAGGATAACGTGCGCGTGTTCCGTGAGCGCACGGTTAAGCTCAACGGGTGTGCCGCGCGCGGTCGTGCCGAGTTGGACGAAGTTGGACGACGTTGCGGCATCATGGTCAATCGTCTTTATCCTCTGCACGATGAAGGGCGTCAGCAACTCACGCTTCTCTTCGAGCGTGACGCGGCGATGCAAGCCCGTCGCGAAGATAATACTGATGTCGCGCGGAGAGATGCCCGATTCAATCAAACGCCGGACGAGCAGGTTAACAACCTGTGCGCTCGCGCTAGCCCTTGTAGCATCCGAGACGACGATGAGCACGCTCTCGCCCGCAGCGACAATCTCTTCGAGCGGCGGCGATTCAACCGACGCATCAATCGCCGCTCCGATTTCAACGTCCGTCAGAGCACCGCTTTCAACATCGGCGACCTCAAGCAGCCTGTAACGCGCCTCGTCGTAGTTCAAAGAGAGCGAGCCGCGTCCGTAGCCTAACTGGATTTGCATGAGAATTTCCGACGGGGAATTTAAACGGAAGAAGACGCGCGCTCAAACACCAAACTGGACGAGGGCGCGCTCTATGACGTTGAGCGAAGCGAAGTCTGTTTCGCCAGCCCGCCGTGCTTCGTTGAGCCATTGACGCAGGCGTTTCGCTTCGTCCAGCGAAGTAAGACGGCATGCTCCCGTCAGCGCCAGCGTCACTAAAGCATCGGGCGCGCCGTGTGTGACCAGCGCAGCTTGCAGCGCCGCCTGTTCGCGTATGTCCAGGGTGAGCAACAGACTGATTTCCATAGTTCAGTTACATCAGTTTTCAGTTTACATTTTTCAGGACTGCTGAGAACTGTAAACTGTAAACTACTCTTATTCTCTTTCCGACCTGAAGCAAGCCATGCCTGTGTGGCAGAAGTGAAACGTTTCGTCTTCGTAGTCGGGCGTTTCCATCTGGATTGTCAGGTGATCAACGCCGAATTTCTCGTAGAGCTTGGCGCGCAACTCTTTCAAAAGCTCCGGCTGAGAGATGGCCTCCATGTGTATGACGTGCGCGCTCAGGGCTTCGCGGCCCGATGTGATGGTCCAGACGTGCAGGTCGTGGACATCCTGCACGCCGTCCGTCTTTAAAATCGCTTCTTCAACTGCCGCCAGATTAATGTGTGCGGGCGTGCCTTCCAGCAGCACGTTTGTCGAGACGCGAATCAGATTCCATGAACTCCACACGATCAGCAGCCCGATGAGCACACTCACTAAGGGGTCAATCATGTACCAGCCGTAGATGGACATCAGCGCGCCCGCGATGATTGCTCCGACAGAGCCGAGCGCATCTCCGATGATGTGCAGCCAAGCGCCGCGCATGTTCAGGTCGTGCTCGTGCTCGCCGTGCAGCAGCCACGCGCAGGTGGCGTTAATCAAGAGTCCGCCGGTGGCGATGATGAGCATTTGCGTGCTCTTGACTTCGGGCGGAGAGGCCCAGCGCTCGTATGCTTCGTAACAGATAACGAGGGCGATGACGACGAGCGCGACGCCGTTAATCCACGCCGCCAGAATCTCCAGCCTGTAATAACCGAACGTCTTATTCGGAGTGGCCGGGCGCGAGCCGAACCAGATAGCGACGAGCGCCAGAGCCAACGCAGCAACGTCGGCCAGCATGTGCCCCGCGTCGGCCAGCAACGTCAAAGACCCTGTCCACCACCCGCCAAACGCTTCGGCCAGCATGTAGACGCCCGTCAACAACAGCACGACGCTCAGGCGACGACGACTACGCTCCGCGCGACCATGCTTGTGCGCGCCATGCGAATGTGCGCCGCCGCCATTGCCGCTACCGTGCGCGTGCGTCGTGCGAATCTCAACTGGAACTTCATTGACGGCCATAAAATAGTCAGCCAAAGTTCGAGGCCCTAAAAGCCAGAACAGGCGGACGCAAACAACCTCTCTGCCTCTTCTTCCTTGACGGCGTTTGACTCCCGCCTTCTGCTTTTACTTCTGCCCGCCGCTCTTGTCCAGCGCTTGCCGGACATCTGCGATGATGTCCGTAGCATCTTCGATGCCGACGGCGAAGCGAACGGTTGACGCAGAGACGCCCGCTGCGCGCAGTTGTTCGTCAGAGAATCCGTAGTGCGACGAGTAGAGCGGATAACTGACGAGCGTTTCCACTCCGCCGAGGCTCGGCGCGCTCTTGACCAGCCTGAGCGAATCAAAGAAGCGCTCGACCTCCGCTTCTCCGCCGACGAGGTCAACGGCAACGACGCCGCCGCCCAAACCCTTCATCTGCCGCCGCGCCAACTGATAATCAGCACTCTCTTCAAGGCCCGGATAATAGACGCGAGCGATTCTGTCATGCTCTTTGAGCGCACGCGCGAGCCTCAGCGCATTCTCGCACGCGGCGCGAACGCGCACGTCCAAGGTCTTCAGCCCGCGCGCCAGAAGATAGGCTGCCGCGGGGTCTAGGGTTGCACCCGTCAGCAGAGCGATGCGCCGCACACGCTTGATGTAGTCTGCCGTGCCGACGACCACGCCCGCCGTCAAATCCGCATGGCCGCCAAAATATTTGGTCGCGCTGTGCATCACCGCGTCCACACCGAAAGAGAGCGGGCGCTGCAAAACAGGCGTCGCAAAGGTGCTGTCAATAATAGAAAAGAGTTTGGCCTCGCGCGCAGCCTGCGCGGCCACCTCAAGGTCAACGAGCCTGTTAATAGGGTTTGCAGGCGACTCAAACCAGAAGACGCGTGAGCGTTCAGTTCGCAGTTCAGGCAGGCGCGCGATGTCGTTGATGCTGATGAAACGGGCGCTGATAGAGAAGCGGCTTAAAACTTCCGTCAGGATTTTGACTGTGCCGCCGTAGATTGAATCGCAGGCGATAACTTCGTCGCCAGCTTCGCAGAGCGCTGCGAGCGCGCAGAAGGTCGCGGCCGAACCCGAAGAAGTAACGACCGCACCTTCGCCGCCTTCAAGCTGTGCGATCTTCCGTTCGGCTTCGGCGACCGTCGGATTAGCATAACGAGAATAGAAGTAGCTTTCAGAAAGCTCGCCGCGAGCGTAGCGGCGCATCTCGTCGAAAGTCTCGAAGCTGTAAGTTGAAGAATGGAAGACGGGCGAGACGACTGCGCCGTGTGGCTGGCGCGCCTGCTCGCCGCCGTGCACGGCGATGGTCGCGGGCGCTTGAGCGTCCTCTTTGCGGCGTTCATCCGAAGCCATAAAAGCCCACTCCTCTCCGGCGCGTTTTCCGGCCGTAACGATAAAACGAAACTGCCTCCCGTCCGCTAAGATTAGCAGATTACAGGATGCCTTAACAGTCGCGCGTCGAAGCAGAGCGCTCCGCCTGAAAGAGGACTCCGGGCTGTTAAAAGAAGAAGCGCAACGCAGGGAATTTTCACCTGCGTTGCGCTTGCGACGGGGAGGCCAAAGCTATGCCCGACCTTAAGAGAGAAATTGAATCTAAAGAGAGAGTGAAGCTAATAGGAAGCGACGTTGAGCGCCGTGTTGAAATCTCTGTAGAGTTCCTTGAAGTCGCGCGCGGCGCGTTCGAGCGCGTGCGGCAGATGCTCAAGGTCTGCGAGATTGACGACCAGATTAACGTTGTTGACGAAGGCCGCGTGTGTGTCAAGAGTGCGTGCGGTCGGCGTCAGGTGAACGAAGAGCAGGCGGCGGCGCTGTACGGGCCTGAGCGCGTTGACTTCGCGTGTGACGAAGGCCGCGCCCTGCTCGATGGGGTCAAACTCCGCTTCGAGGATGACTACATTTAACTGCTCTTCGCGCATGCTCTCGATGGCCTGCGCCGTATCCTCTGCAACGAAAACTTCGTAGTCGTTCTCTGCCAGCAATCGCGCCACAGTCTCCCGGCGCGCGGCCGGCAGACATATAAGAGCACACTTGCGCTCGCGTCCCCAGTTGAGGAGTTTTCCTCCGCCGCGCGATTGCGCGGTGTCTGCCGATGCACCGCCGCGCTGCAACAAGTCTGCCAGCAGCCGGGCCAGATCATTCTCAACGGCTGCCTTCGGCTGGGCCAACTTTTCTATGCCCTCATCCTCTTCCGAATTTTCAAGCTTGAAGGCGGGAGCGGCCTTCGGCTGCCTGTAGCGCACGTTGTCCAGCGCAGGCGCACTACCCAGAGAGAGAGCGCTCTGGTCGGCTGGGCCGGCAGGTGCAGCGGGCGGCTGCCCGTTAATAATGTTCTGGCACTTCGGACAGCGAATCGTGAAGGCGCGGGCCGGAAGCTTCGCCTCGTCTAACTGCAAACGCGTTGAGCAACTGGAACAGATGACAATCATAATTTTCAAGAAGTCAGGAGTCAGGAGTCAGAAGCCAGAAGAAAAGAAAATCAGAAGAATGTGGTTGCAGCCTCTTATTCTGAATCCTGACTCCTGACTTCTGGCTTCTGCATTATTCAATCATGCTGAGCATGGATTCGGGTTCGTGCATCGAGCCGAAGGAAGCGTTTTCGGCTCGGATGTAGTCTTCGGATGAGGAGAGGCCCTTGAGGGCCAGCAGGAGGTTGTTCTGATTCGTAGCGAAGGCAAGACCGTCTTCCATCGTCACCGTTTTGCGTTCTATCATCTCACGGATCACCGTGTCGAAATCCTGCATCCCTTCCAGACGGCCATCGCGCATCGCGTCCAGAAGCGACTTGCCCTCGGACTCGCCCTCTTCGATATACTCGCGCGTGCGCGGAGTTGATTTCAGAATCTCGACGGCGGCGACGCGCCCGCTGTTATCGGCGCGCGGAATCAAGCGCTGCGAGACGATGTAGCGAAACGTTTGGGCCAGCCGCGTGCGGATAACCTTCTCTTCGTTTTTCGGGTAGAGGCCGATGATGCGGTCAATTGATTTCGAGGCATCAATGGTATGAAGGGTGGAGAGAACGAGGTGGCCCGTCTCCGCTGCTTCGAGCGCGATTTCCGTCGTCTCGAAGTCGCGCATCTCTCCGATGAGTATGACTTTCGGAGCCTGACGGAGCGCCGCGCGCAGGGCGGACGGAAAATCTTTCGTGTCCGAGCCGACCTCGCGTTGATTGATGGTCGAGTTTTTATGTTGATGTAGAAACTCTATCGGGTCTTCGATGGTGACGATGTGATATTTCTTCCGCTCGTTGATGATGTCAATGACGGCGGCGAGCGTAGAGCTTTTTCCTGAGCCGGTTGGGCCAGTGAGCAGGATGATGCCGTTGCGCAGTTCGGCCATCTCGGCCAGTTGAGCGGGCAGCCCAAGCGACTTGATGGTCGGAATCTCCGTTGGGATAACGCGCATCACGATGCTGTAGGAGCCGCGTTGCTGAAAGATGTTGACGCGAAAGCGCGTGCGCGAAGGCAGGCTGTAGCTCAGGTCGGCAGTGCCCGTGTGGGCCAATCGCTCCGCCGCTTCAGGGTGGCCCTGCATCAGCGTCATCGCGATAATCTCCGTCTGAAAGGGCGTCAGCTTTTGCAGTCCGAGCGGTTGAACGGGCATCAGTTTGCCGTTAACTTCAACCTGCGGCGGCTGGCCCACGCTGAAATTCAGGTCGCTGATTCTGTCGGATGCGAGCAGCATGCGCTCGATAATAGGCGGCAGGTCAAAGCAACTCATGCCAGGCAAAGCTCCATGTCTGTTGATTGGGAAATCAAGTCGGGGGAAACGGGGACGGCTGTCAAAATCTGAAGTGTCAACTCGGAAAGAACGCCGGCCTGAGAAGCGTCTCCTTCAAGGCCACTCCGATTGTCGCGTATAACATGAATAAACGCAAGTAAATTCTGTTTACTGCTCGATTTTACGCGGTTTTTAGAGACTATTGATGACGGCCCGGACTCGTTGCTCTATTTTCGAAGGCTCTTTCAGTAGCAGGCTAATGACGGCAACGGCGTCTGCACCGGCTGCGAGGACGAGCGGCGCAGTCTCCAGAGTGATGCCGCCGATGGCGACGAGCGGCGTGGAGCCGACCGCCTGACGGACGCGGCGCAGGCCCTCTAAGCCGACTACTGCGTCCGCGTTCTCCTTCGATGAAGTGTTGAAGATAGGCCCGATGGCGATGTAGTCAACGGGCAGGAGCGCGGCTTCTTTCGCCTGTTCGACGTTGTGTGTGGAGAAGCCGATGACGGCTTTTTCGCCGAGCAACTCGCGCGCGGCTGTTGGCGGCAGGTCGTCCTGGCCCAGATGAACTCCGTCAGCACCGAGCGCGAGCGCGATGTCAGCGCGGTCGTTGATGATGAGACGAACTCCGCGCTCGCGCGCAACGGCGAGAGCCTGCTCTGCCGCGTTGTAAAACTCGCTTGGCGAGAGATGCTTCTCGCGCAGTTGGACGAAGGTTGCTCCGCCTGCGCTCAGGCGTGTGACCTGCTCTGCGTGTGAGAGGCCGGAAAGACGCGCGTCCGTGATTGGATAAAGTCTGGGCAGCTTGATGCTCATCGCTCGACTCGAAGGTTAGCACAAGAGCACGCGCCTCGCGCAGAAAGGCGAAAGTGATAAGAAGCTGTTGGCGGAAACATAGCGAGGGTTTTTCCGTAGCGTCTCTGCGCGCTCGCATCTACGGCGTGAGACTCTATCTCTTTACTCCTGCTGCTTCTAGTTTCGCTCTCCGAGTCCGTGTTGCTGTTTGCATATTTTGCAGGCTGTCGGCTTCTCCGTATTGTCAATGGCATGGCTGACAGGCTTGAGCGTGCGCAGGTAAGCGAAGACGGCTTTCAAATCTTCGTCCGTCATCCCGCGATAGAATATCCAGGGCATGATGGGGTTGAGCGTGCGAGCGCGGACGTGTCCCGTGCGCATCATTTGGAGAAAGAGTTGTTCATCGTAGTAGGAAATCCCGGTCGGATGCGGTGTGATGTTGGCGGTGGTAATTTCGCCGCGCGGATGCTTCAGGTTAAAGCCACCTGCGAATTGAAGACCCGGCATCGGCTGGCCGTTTTCCTGCGGCGTGTGGCAATCAGAGCAGCCGCCCATCCTTGTCAGGTACGCTCCGCGCTTGACGGGGTCTGCCATGTCCGGCGGCGGCACAACTTCGTTCACAGGCTGCGGCACGCTTTGAATCAAACGACTCAACGGAAAAGGAATTTTTGTTTGCGGCAGAGCGTTGCGCACGGGCTTGACTGAGCGCAGGTAAACGACGACGGAAGCAAGGTCTTCGTCCGACAATTCGCGGAAGCTTGTGTATGGCATCACTGGAAAGAGCGCTCGCCCGTCGTAACCTATACCTTCGCGGATGGCGCGTGCGAGCATGTCGTCAGTCCAGTTGCCCGCGCCCGTCTCGTGGTCGGGTGTAATGTTGGACACAACCAACCACGGCATACCGTCCATTGACCAATCTTTTCCCGCACCAATCTTGCCCTCAACGGGCGGCGCGCCCGGCTGATTCCAGTCCTTCTCGGAATGGCAATCGAAACAACCCATCACGTTTTCGACAAGATAACGACCCCGCTCGTGGCGCGCCTGTGTGCGCTCAAACTGGCGATTGGTCAGAGAGCGCGCTCTCGCGCCGATGATCGGACGCCAGCCTATCGTCAGTGTAATCGCGAGGGCCAGCAGGCAGACGATTGAGAGGAAAGCAATGCACGCAATCTTTTTCCATCTTCGTCGCATCAGGGGAGACTCCTTAGTCGTACAGACGATTCATAAGGGAAGAAGCACGCGGAAGAGTTTTTTGCTCATCGCGTGGGTGCTTAGGCTTGTTGGCGGCTCTTTATAACTTGATGGGTTCGACGCTAACGCTGCGGTCAGCGAGTACCGTGACGGTGTGATTGTCGGGCACTTCCTCCCAATCGGTCGGGTCGTCCGTCAGCTTTTCGCTGGCGATGATGACGGCCGCTGCCTCCTGAGAACGCGCGACCGTGTGCATATCGCAGAGGCCGTCAGGAAGGCATTCAAAGCGCTGGCCGCGCGAGTAGTGCAGCGAGTTGCCTTTCACGTTTGCGCCCGACGCATAGCGAGAGACGACGATTGAAGAGCCGTCCGTCACGGCGAAGTTGTAGAAAGAAGATTCTGTGATGCCTGCCTTCTCAGTCCATTCATTTAAGAGCGCGATGGTTTCAACGAGAGCGCGCCGCATCTCCTCAGGGCTTGTTTCTCCAAACGGAGTGCGCAAGCTGTTGAGAAAGACGCCGAAAGCGTGTTCCGAATCGGTCGTGCCCTGTATCATGCTGTAGAATTCATCTTTCAGGCTTTCGCGCAAGGCGCGCTTGATTTTGTGAAAGCCTGAGACAGCGCCGTTGTGCATCCACATGAAGCGGTCGTAGGCGAACGGGTGCACGTTCACGTCCGTCACGACCATGCCGGGAGAGGCCGCGCGCACGTGTGCGAACAGGCACGACGCGCGCGTCTTCGCAGCGAGGTTCTGCAAGTTGAGATTGGACCACGCAGGCGAGACTGAACGCTGCACGCATGGGCTAGGGTCAATCTCAAGAACGTACCACCCGACGCCGAAGCCGTCGCCGTTCAAAGGCTCAGCCCTTTCGCGCGCGTGATAGCTCTGCATGATAAGCGAATTGACCGGGCGGTAGAGCAAGTCTGCCAGCAGGAGCGGCGCGCCCGCGTAAGTGATAAAACGGCACATCGCATTGACACCCGAGGAAGCAAAAAGGATGAGCGAGCAGAGAGATAATACAACGGAACGCGACGAACCAGCGCAAAAAGAACACGAGCCTCAACCCGGAAGCTACTACTACGACGACGCGACGGGCTATGAATTTTACGACCCCGCGCAGGACGATGAAGAGGAAGATGAACCTCCAAGCAACGAATGATGAACGGAGTTGCCCTTATCATTCATCATTCGCCGCTGTTCGGGTGCGACTATTCCCTATGATTCTTTCTTCTTCGGACGTTCGTTAGCGCGCAGCACGCGCTTGCGCAGGCGTATGGTCTGCGGCGTGACTTCGACCAGTTCGTCATCGGCGATGAATTCAAGGGCCTGTTCGAGGGATAACTCCTTGACGGGAACGAGCCGCATCGCTTCGTCTGCGGTAGAGGCGCGCATGTTCGTCAGCTTCTTCTCCTTGACCGCGTTGACATCCAAGTCAACTGCACGCGCGTTCTCACCGATGATCATGCCTTCGTAAACTTTCGTCTGCGGGCGGACAAACATCGTTCCGCGCTCTTGCAGGTTAAAGAGCGCATAGGTCGTCGTCTCGCCCATCCTATCTGCGACGAGCGACCCCGTAGAGCGTCCGCGCATCTCGCCCTGCCAAGGGCCGAAGCGGAGGAAGAGCGTGTTGAGAAGGCCCGTTCCCTTCGTCTCCGTCAGAAACTCGCTGCGGAAACCGATCAGGCCACGCGAGGGAGTTTCAAACTCAAGGCGCACGCGCCCCGTGCCGTGATTGACCATCTTCATCATCTGCCCTTTACGCCGCCCCATCGCTTCTGTGACGACACCGATAAACTCGTCAGGGCAATCAACCACCACCTGCTCTATCGGCTCAAGAATTTGACCGTCAACTTTGCGCGTGATGACTTCAGGCTTTGAAACCTGTAGCTCGTAGCCCTCGCGCCGCATCATCTCGATTAAAATCGCGAGCTGCAATTCGCCGCGTCCTGAAACCTTAAACTGGTCCGGCGAATCCGTCTGCTCGACGCGGATAGCGACGTTGCCCAGAATTTCCCTGTCCAGTCGCTCCTTGATTTGACGCGACGTGACATACTTGCCCTCGCGGCCCGCGAACGGCGAATTGTTGACGCCGAAAATCATCGAAATCGTCGGCTCATCAACGGAGATGACAGGCAAGCTCTGCGGATTCTCCACGCTCGTCACGGTCTCGCCAATCTCTATGCCTTCAATGCCCGCGAGCGCAACGATGTCGCCCACACCTGCGCGTTCAATTGATTCGCGCTTGAGTCCTTCAAAGGCATAAAGCTGCGAGATGCGCGTCTTCTGCGTCGAGCCGTCGCGCTTAACAATCGTCACGGTGTCGCCGACGGCTATCTCTCCCGAAAAGACGCGTCCGATGGCTAGACGACCGACGTAAGAGTCGTAATCCAGATTTGCTACGAGCAGTTGCAGCGTGTCGTCGCGCAGGGCTTGCGGCGCTGGAATCGTTTCCACAATCTGGTCGAAGAGCGGGCGCAGGTTTGCGGATTCGTCCGTCAGATTTTTCTTGGCGACGCCATCGCGCGAGACGGCGTAGAGAATCGGAAACTCTATCTGCTCGTCGGTCGCATCGAGGTCCAGAAACAACTCGTAGATTTCGTCAACAACTTCGGCGGGCCTTGCATCATGCCTGTCAATCTTATTGACGACGGCGATGGTCGGCAGGCGCGCTTCCAACGCCTTGCGCAAGACGAAGCGCGTCTGCGGCAAGCATCCTTCGGCAGCATCCACCAGGAGCATCACGCCATCTACCATCTTCAACACGCGCTCAACTTCGCCGCCGAAATCGGCGTGGCCCGGCGTGTCAACGATATTGATTTTCACATCACCGAAGCGGACAGCCGTATTCTTCGCCATGATGGTGATGCCGCGCTCGCGTTCCAGATCCATAGAATCCATCACACGATCTATGATGTGCTCGTTCTCACGGAATGTTCCGGCCTGCTTGAGCATCGCATCCACGAGCGTCGTCTTGCCGTGGTCAACGTGAGCGATGATGGCTATATTGCGAATCTCTTTTCTCTCTTTAGTCATACTTCCCCTACATGGATGAAAATCTCGGTTTGAGCCTGAGGCCGCAAAACTAAACATCATAACACGCGACACTCATTTCGACACCTTCCCACAATAGACACAGTTAGCTCACGCAAAGGCGCAAAGAACTAAAAAGCGGAAGCTCGCAAAGAAGTAGCCTGATAGTTTTCTTTGCGAACTTCTGTCTTTCTTGAGCTTTGCGCCTTTGCGAGAAATTGATTCAGGCAACACTTCAGGAATCGAAAGCGCCCGTCTGCCTCAGGGCTTCATAGAGCACGATGGCGACGGAGTTGGCGAGGTTGAGGCTGCGCACCTGCGAGTTGAGCATTGGAATCCTCAGGCATCGCTCCCGGTTGGCGTTGAGCAAATCTTCCGGCAGCCCGCGCGTTTCGCGACCGAAGACAAGACAATCGTTCGTCTCAAATCGCCAATCGGTGTAGGGCCGCTCCGCTTTGGTCGTCAGGTAAAGGAAGCGCGCGGCGGGCAGCGACGCATAAAGGGCAGGCAAATCAAGATGACGATGAAGCTCAACTTCGGGCCAGTAGTCGAGTCCGGCGCGCTTGACGGCCCGCTCGTCAAGGCGAAATCCAGTCACGCCGACAATATGCAGAGGCACACGCGTCGCCGCACACAAACGCGCGATATTGCCCGTATTCGGAGGAATTTCTGGCTCAACGAGCGCAACGGAAAGCATGACAGAAGTGATGAGTGATGAGTAATGAGTGATGAGTGACAAGCTGTTTCCTGCTCATCACTCATTACTCATCCCTGCCTTTTATAGTCGTCTTCAAGCCGCACGATGTCATCTTCACCGAGATAATCGCCGAGTTGCACTTCGATGAGCGCCAGCGGGTGCTCCGTGCTGTTGCCGAGACGATGGTTGGTTTCAGGAGGGATGTGTATGTGCTCGCCCGCTTTGAGTTGCAACTCGCGTTCGCCGCAAACCACATCAGCGATGCCGGAAACGACAACCCAGTGTTCTCCGCGACGCGAATGGCGCTGCAAGCTCAGGCGCTCGCCCGGTTTGACTTCCAGCCGCTTGACCTTATAGCCGCTGCTCTCTTCCAGCACCTCGTAGCGTCCCCATGGTCTCTCTTCCGCTTCTCCCACTCGACGTACTCCTCCCGTTGAATAAGATAGGTTTCAGGTTTCAAGTTTAAGTTTTCAAGTCTGAGCCTCTCATTTCAAAACTCAAACTTGAAACCTGATTACCTGTGAGCATAACGAAGAGGCGTGCGTGCACGCAAGAAAAGAAGAGAACGGCGCGCTTCGTGTGAAGCAGTCGCCGTTCTTTATGAATGGCCGCAAGCGGCCCAGTGTGTTGCGTGCGCCTATGGAAGGTTGTCGTTTCCCGTGAAGTCGAACTATCTCTTCTTCGAGCCGCCCTTTGAACCGCCCTTCGAGCCGCCCTTCGAACCGCCCTTCGAGCCGCCCTTTGAGCCGCCCTTTGAACCACCCTTCGAGCCGCCTTTTGAGCCGCCCTTTGAACCACCCTTTTTACTTCCACCAGATTTCTTAGTTGCCATAGGTTGTTGCTGCTCCTTTTCAGTTAGTTGCTAAGACCACAAGATACTGTGTCAACTTTCTTCTTGTGGCCTAGAGTAAACGGCGCACAACATGTTGGTATATAAACGTAAAGTGAGAAGATGTCAATAACTTATTACTGATTAAGTGATTTTTTTTCTTAGGCGATGAAGCAGATGAGTTTCAATATGATGTGAAAAGAGATTAAATCTCATCCTCGATGAGCGATAAAAGCAGAGCAGCCAGTGCTACTTCAACCTTGCCAAGAGCGCGAGAAGATGAATGAACGATGATGAGAGTGTGAGTGTTAATTATCTATCCAGAGATGTGTGAAGCGTGATGATAGTGATGGTGTTGGTGTGTTATCTGAAGTAGGGAGTGAAGACCCATTGGTCGTGGCGTTCGATGCCGTAGTAGGTGATGACGGAAGCGCGACGGCTGCGGCTGGCGACGCCGATGAAAGGCCCTGTCGAATCTTCGGAATCATCTTCGCCGCCCGGCGCTTCTTCTTTTGAGTCTATCTCAAGAATGTTTGTTAAGACTGGCAGCGGCCCGACCCTGTTAAGGAAGTTGGTGTCTCTTGTATCGGGCGTTCGTCCTCCGGCATAGACGGTGACGGCGCGTTGGAAAGCCAGAAACGTAGCATCGGTTTTCCTGATGGGTTTCCATTTGCCGGTGCTTGAGAGCGGGTCAATCGCGGCCGAGGGCCGCAGGATTTGCACCTTCTTCGTGCCGCTCGGAATTCCGTCCAGCAGCTCTTCCATCGTCGTCGGTGGCGACCCTTTTCTGATGGTGTAGAGGCGAATGGCTTCGGCCACCTCTTCGCCGCGCGCGATTGCTTCTTCCTCGCGCGAGCGCTGCGCCTGCTGGCGAATGCTCGGCGCGGCGGCGCTGATTAAGAGCAGGATAATCGCCATTGCCGCCAGCATGGCGACGAGCGTATAGCCTCGCTCGCCGTTGCGCTCCTGATTGTTGCCAGGCGCGGACACAGATTTAAGCGGGCGGCGACTGGAGGGCCGTTCTTCCGTACAGCATGCTCTACGGCTCGTCATCGTCGTCATCTCCCTGCGGCGGCGGCGTGTAGCGTTGATTAGGATTGGGGAAGCCTGTGGCCGGCGCTCCGGGCTGTGCGCCGGGCGAGTTGCTGCCGCCGCCGCTGTCTGTCGTCAAAGGCAGCGAGTGCTTGATTTTGAGATTCGTATCAATGAGTGCCACTTCGCGCTCGGAGATGCTGGTGATACGAAAGCGCCCGCCGAGCAGATCGCCGCGCTGCACGCTCAGGAGTTCGCGGCTGCCTCTATCCTTCAGGAGAGCCGTATCGTTGTAGCTTCGTTTGGCGAGCAGGCCGACGAAGGTATAATTCGGTGTCGGCGGCGCTTGCACGTTGAGCGTGGCTGTATTGGAAAAGAGTTGGCCGTCGGGCGAGCGGACGCTGATGGTGCGCGGGCCTTCAGATGAGATAAGAGAGCCGTTGACGCTGGCGGAGAGTTGCTGCGCGCTTATGAAACGCGTCGGCAGTTGAGTCCCGTTAATCTCTATGCGAACGTCGGGCGTAAACTTGTCGCCGGTCACTTCGAGCGTGAAGTCGCCTGTGCGCGCGTAGACGTTGACGGGCGAGACGGATGCGAGCACGACGTTTGGCGGAGTTGGCGTCGGCGTCGGCGGCAACGAAGGCTCTACGATTGCAGTTGACTTCGGGGGGGGCGGTGGCCCTTCGTAGTAAGCGAAGATGTTGCGCCCAGCTTCGGGGACAGCAGGTTGATTAAAGGTGAAATTAACGGGGCGCAGAAAGTCTAAAGACTGCCCTTCATCGCCGGGCTGCCGGGCCGTCTGGCCGACAACGGGACGCGGCGTTGGCGATGCAGAGGCGCGCGGCGAGTTGCTGTTACTAGTTGTCTTCTTCGCGGGCGCAGACGAGGAGCCGAGCAGCATGTAGGAGATGGAGATGAGCGCAATGCCGCCGAGCACGATGGCCGCAATCGTCTTGTTGCGTTCGGCCGGAGTCTTACCTTCGAGTAAAGCCATGATGAAAACCTCTCAACGTGTCTCGGTGGTGGGCACGACCTCGGTTCCGGGAGATGCTTCGCGGCGGAAGTAAGCGGCCATGTCCAGACGCAGGCTGACGAGCGCGCCGCGCGCAACGGGCTTTGCAGTCTCTCCGGGCGCGGCCGGAACAGGCGCGGCCGCCGCTGCGCTTGAATCAGTAGCCTTTTCCAGTTCGACCGCGTTGATAATGATGAACTGGTTGCTCGTCTCTATCTCGCGCACGAAGCGGCGCAGGTTCGGGTATGCGCCCTCGACCGTCAGGTTAATGCCGAGGCCGGGATAGAGGCTTTGCCACTTGGCGTTGCCAGCCCGCGCCGCACTACTCTGTGTGCTGCTCGCCGCTAAGGGGTCCAGCATGCTGTAGGTCGGGCCGGAGGTATTGCGCAGGCTGTTGCTGCGAATTAATTTGTTGAGCGTGTCGAGCAGCGTGATGCGTCCTGAGGCGCGAGTGGAAAGACGATTGGTTTCAAAGTCCTGCACGCTCTGTGTGATTTCGGCAATCGTCGTCTGCTTGTCTGTGTTGAGCTTGATGCCTTCCTGCATCTTGCGCAGTTGGGTGAAAGTCTCTTCGCGTTTGCGTTGGGCATCGTCGAGGCGCGCGTTGGCAGGGCGTAGGAAGAAGAGATAAGAGAAGACGACGGCGAGGAGGAGCAGAGCACTCGCTCCGAGGCCGACGAGTTCAGGCACGCCGAGCAGGCTGCGCTGTCGCGACTGGCGCAACTTCTCGACGCGGATGCGAATCTGTTCGCGCCGCGCTGCTGTTCCCTTTTCCGTGGTCTTCTGCTCGCTCATCGCGTGCTTCCATTCCCGACGCTGTTCGTAACGGTCGTCGCAATGCTATTGCCGCGAGACGGATTAACGGGCGCACCGGCGCGCGGCGTATAGCGCACGCGCAAGGTCCACTGCGTTCCGCTTTCGCCTCTTCCCTTCTGTAGTTCCTGTGCGACAGGCTCGGCCTGAAAGATGCCGCCGCGATCCATCTCGCCAATCATGCCGGTCACGCTGCCCGGAGATTTTTCGATGACGGCGAGTTCGAGAATCGCGATGGTCTGTTCGCCGCTGAGGGCCACGTCGCGCACGCTGATGCGCGAGACGCGCACGCCGCCGGGCAGCGCTGCCTCAAGGTCTGCGAAGAGCCGCGACCAAGAGAAGCGTTTGCGGTCAACAAGCGATTGCGCGGCCAGCAGCGAACTGCGCTGCTCGTCTGTCATCGCGTCTCTCACGTCCGAAGCCTGTTTTCTGAGCGAGGCACTCTGGTCGCTCAAGTCTTTGAGGTCGCGTTCGACCGATTGCGCTTTAGTATTAGTCTGGCTGGTTAAGCTGATGATAAAGACGAGCGCCACGAGCGAACTGAGCGTGATGATGCCGCTGATGGCCCACGGCAGAGCACGGTTGCGAAAAGGCTGGCTGGCAAGATTGAGTTTGGCGCTCACAACCAAGAGATTCCTGTTCCGCCCTGCGGCAGAAGATATGGCCGATAAAGATTTATCAGACGATAAAAGCATACACGCCAGCACCAAACAGGCGCAACCGCAGGCGCAGGATGTCTTAAGCACACCTCAGGGTCGGGCCAACGCTTACACGCATTGAACGCAGGCGGGTTGCAGAAATGCACTTGACGGAAGCAGAAATGACGAAGGATGAGAGGGCGGCTACTTAAACGTTTAAGCAGCCGCCCTCTCATCCTCCGTTGCGCGCTGGATTTTCTAGTCTCTGTTTGTCGCCTGACTGACGACTCTTGAGTTGATAACTTTTCCGGCGGCGTCAAGCGTTAGTTCGATGACCGCGCCGGAAGTGTCCGTCACGCGCCGCAGGGTTTGGCCCGCAGTGCCAGCCGTTTCCGACAGCACATTGAGGCTGGAGACGTTGCCGACCGTCTTCTGGTCAACGACTTTACCGGCCGTGTCGAGCGTGCGTTCCAAGATGTTGCCCGTGCGGTCAACGGTGCGCTGGACGGTCTGGCCTAAGGTGTTAACGGTCTGGCTGAGCAGTCCGTTGGGGGCTGTTAAATTGCTGACCGCGCCGCCGGGGCCGAGCGCCGTGTTGGCGACACCGCCGACTGTCCCGACCGTACTGTCAACGCTCTGTAACAACCGTTCGAGGATTTGCGGGTTGCGGTCAATGGTGGTCAGCGTGCGGTCAATGATGGCCGCAACGTTGTCGAGCCGCACCTTCAACAAGACTTCGGCGCGCACGCCCTTAATCGTCAGCTTGACCTTATCAATTCCGGCGTCCGCTCCCGCCGTCAACTGCAACAGATTAGCGAGCCGCGCATCAAGCGAGACGCGTGCGCGCAGGTTCTCAACTTCGAGCGTGATTTCATCAACCGAGAGATTCGGCACATCAAGGAGCACGTCCGGGTCGCCCGTCGCTGCCTCCTGCCGACGGCGCGCGCTGGCTGCTTCCTGTCGCTGACGGTCTTCCTGCGAGAGCGGGCGCACGGGCGTGACGGGCGTTGGCGTCGGGCGCGCCTGCGGCTGCTGGCGAGCGCGCGTGTCTGTTTGCGGTGGCGGCAGGTTGCTGGTCGTAGCGGTTTGAATCGAAGCGTCGCGCGAGCCGCTGGTCGTGGTGCGCGTCTCCTGTGCAAGCGCTACGGATGCGCTCGCCAGAAAGACGAGGGCCAGTAGTGCTCCACGATTCGAGAGCTTGTTCACAGTTGAGTCTCCTCCTGAATAGTCTGATGAATAGTACGTAACTTCCTACTCACGGCCGGGGGCTACGCTTAAAACATCTGCGTCTATCGAAGGGAGAGAGCGTGCGATTTCAAATTCGCTTATGCGCTGAAACTACGACAGGCATACGGGATTTGAAATTTCGTACTCCAAATTATCCGTCAGGGAACTGTGTCGGGCGCAGCGCGACGCACATTCAGGCGCTCAAGCACGCGCTCAAGGCTGGCGCGAAAGCGCACGCGCCCACGCACGTTGCGCAGCAGGACGTTTATCTCATCTGCGCCGACGGCGACGCCGACGCGCAGCATCAATCCGCGCGCAGTCTCTTCACCGACCTCAACCGATGTCGAAGCTTCAAAGTTGCGCTCGACGACGCGCCGCTCCGTGATGTTTAGCTCAAAGTCTTCGTCGGCGCTGGTGCGTGCAGTGGATTGCGCGCCCTTGTTCGTTTGCGAGTTGGTCTGGCTGCCGCCCGTTTGAGCAACGGCTATCACAGCCCCGACCGCGACGAGAAACAGGATATGCGTCGTGCGCCAGAGCTTCCGCTTCATTTATGGCCTTTCCCCTTGCGGCGTCGAGGGGGAAGTTGTGCTGGCGGGCGGTGTGTTCGTTGGCGGCGCGGCGTTTCCAGTAGGCTTATCATCCGTGATGGGCACTTCGCCCAGGGCTTCCGCGACGATGCGCTCTATGTCCGCGAAACGGCTGGTGATTTTCAGTTGGATGCCGATGTTGCGATACGTCACGCCGGGCTGCACGGGGCGCGGCAGGTTTTGTCGTTCGGCTTCCCAGACAGTGTCGCGTTCGTGGCTGCCCGTAAACTCCACCTTCGTTTCCGGGACAACATCAAAACGCAGCTCACGCGCCGTCACGTTGGCTGTGATTTCAAGGTCGTTGACGGGCGACTGCGTTGATGTCTGACTGCTTTGCGGGGCGGCGTTGACGGCGTTCGCGTGCGTTTGCGTGGTCGGCTGCTGCTGTTGCGCGACGACGCGACGCGCGCCGCTCATGCAACAGGCCGCAAGCAAGACAAGGATGAACAGAACCTTCGTGCTGCTCACGCTGACACCTCCCGGCAGGGACGCAGGCCGCAAACTGAAAAGAGCGCCCGCGCGAATCGTTAAAGATAAGAAGGGGTAGCAAGGGAACGCTCCGTATGGTAGCAGATATTAGAGGAAGCGCAAGATGTTTATTCGGGCCGCGGAGGCAGCGCGTCGTATTCGCCGCTGGCTGCGGCGCTATAGGCGCAGACGCGATTGCGACCACCGCGCTTGGCGCGATAGAGAGCAGAGTCGGCCAACTCTATGAGTTCGATGGGGTCGCGCGCATCGTCTGGAAAGGCAGCGACGCCGATGCTGATAGTGATGCGGTGAGTGCGGAGAGGGTCGGTTGAGCCGTGTCTGGTTGCCGGAAACTCGTGCTCTTCGATTGCTGCACGCACGCGTTCTGCCGCCACTAACCCTTGCGCATACTGCGCGTCGAGCATGAAGGCTGCAAACTCTTCGCCGCCGAAGCGCGCGGCCACGTCGCCCGCGCGCAACGAACGCATAATCACAGCGCCGACATCTTCCAGGGTTTCATTGCCGACGAGGTGTCCGTAGGTGTCGTTGACCTCTTTGAAGTGGTCCAGATCCATCATCAGGACACAGAAGGGGCGCGATTCCGCTTCGGCGCGTGCGGCCTCGCGGCGCAGCTCGGAGAAGAAAGACTTGCTGGTCAAAAGGCCGGTCAAATCGTCGTGCACCAGCAGGCGGCGAATCTGCTGCTGAAACTCGCGGTCAATATCGTCGAGCAAATCAAAGCGCATCAGGTGTTCGCCGATGATGAGCTTATCGCCGTCGTGCAAAACAGTTTCCCCAATGGGCTGGCCGTTGACGAGTGTGCCGTTGGTTGAGCCGAGGTCCGTAATGCGGTATTGCGTCTCGCCCGTCTCCGCGTCGCGCTTGATGCGTATGCGCGCGTGCAGGCGTGATGCGCGTGCGTCGTTAATGCGAACGTCTGCTTCGAGCGCACGACCCAAGATCACTTCGTCGCGTTCCAGAGGAATCGGCACGGCCATCAACTCGCCGCGCAGGAAGACGAGCGCAGGGCGACGCTCGCGCTGTACGTAAGGGCCTTCGAGAGTGTCATCGTAAGGACGATTGGTTGTCATACAGAAAGCAGTCTTGGGAGCAACTTTTTAACAACAGCCGTTTAACTGCGACCGAGAGACAGTAAGCCAACGGATTAAGACGGCCACGTTTGACGGCCTGTCTTCGAGCGACAATGCTAACAAGATTGACCTTCGGCAGCGGGCGCTTAAAGGCTTGCACATATTAACGCGCTGACGCTGGCGGCAACAAGCGCAAGGATGAAAAATAGAGGGCCACGGATAAAAGGAAAGCTGAGCTTATTTTGCTTCTCCTTCATCATTCCGCAATCAATCAGCTTGTCCTTCAAACTTCCTCTTCCATCCCGACCTGCTCTTCATACGCTTGTCGCTTCTATCGCCTTACTCCTATAATTACTTCCCTCGTCGGTGCGCGCGAGCTATAGACTTATTTTCAGTGTGGCGCGTTCGCGTGCCGGGTTTGCTCTGGAGAGTAGAGCGGTAGAAGTAGTATGAATGCCGTTTTGAGGATTGAAGACTTTGAAGGAAGAAGGAACAACAGCGTGTGCGTGGGCCGGGACGGAGATTTCGGTCGAACGCGTGGCCGAGGCGAGCCTGCCGACGGAAATCGGTGAGTTTAAGATCGCGGGCTATCGCTCGCGCACGAGCGACGAAGTTTTTGTCGTCCTCTTCAAAGGCGAGATGAGTCGTGATATTCCGACGCTCGTGCGTATTCACTCGCAATGCCTGACGGGTGATGTCTTCGGCTCTATTAAATGCGACTGCGGACGGCAACTGCATCACGCCATGCAGATGATAGAGGAAGCGGGGCGCGGAGCAATCGTCTACCAGCATCAGGAAGGACGCGGCATAGGCATCCTCAACAAGCTGCGCGCCTACGCGTTGCAGGATGAGGGCGCGGATACCGTGGAGGCCAACGAGCGTTTGGGATTGGCGGTTGACCTGCGCGAGTACAGGCAATGCGCGGAAGTCCTGTTTGATATGGGCCTCTGCAAAGTTCGTTTGCTGTCGAACAATCCGCTGAAGATACAGGCGCTTGAGGAGGCAGGCTTAAAAGTTGTCGAGCGCGTGCCGATTGAAGTGGAAACGAACGAGCCCGCCGGACAATACCTGCGGACGAAGAAAGAGAAGATGGGCCACCTGCTCGAATTCAATATCTGACATTCGACAAACACTCAGAAGCTTTTAGTCAACAGGCAAGAAGCTACGGACAAGAAAAGAGGCCGCGTAAACCTTTGAGTTGCGCGGCCTCTAATTTTTGAATGAATAGATGACTACTATTTCTTTTCCGGCGTCTCTGCTTTTTTGCTGCGCAACTCTTTAATAGCGGCGCGTGTGCGTTCGGCGTCGGCCGCTTTCGGGACGAGCTTCAGGTAGGTTTCGAGTTCGTCGGCGGCGCGCTGGTAATCGCGTTTGCCCCAGTAGAGTCCGCCCAGGTAGCGATGCGCCATGTTGACCTCTGTGCTCTTAAAGCTGATGGCGCGCTGCAACTCTTTCTCGGCGTCGTCAAGCTTTTGCTGGCTCATTAGTGCGATGCCAAGATACATGTGTGCTGTTGGCAGGCTGTCGTTTTTCGCGAGCACCTTCCGTAGTTCTGCCTCCGATTCCGCATACTTCTTTTGCTGCAAGAGCACGATGCCGTAGCTCAAGCGAGGGCTGAGTTCGTCGGGCGTAAGCTTCAGCGCTTTTTGCAGCGCGTCGGCGGCCTTGTCGAGTTCGCCCAGTTTCAAATACTGCACGCCCATTTCATAAAGCGCGGGGGCAAACTCAGGATAGGCGGCGACCGCACCGCTAAACTGCTCGACGGCCTTCTTGCTGTCATTCTTGGCCGCAGACTCAAGACCTTTGGCGTAGAGGTCGCGCGCCTGTTTGGGAATTTTGCTGAAGGCTGCGGCCGCGCCCTTCGGCCTCAGGCTGATGTTGACGTTCATCGTGCGGCCGCCGGCCGTGCCAGACTCGCGGCTAATCGTGACGGGTTCGGTCGCCGTGTCAAAGTCTTTCCCGCCTTCGACCATCAGCGTGTAGTTGCCGGACGGAAGGCCGTTGAAGATAAACGTGCCGTCTTCATCCGTCACCGTGGATTGGTCCATCAGATCATTACTCGTCAGCCTGACCCTGACGCGCTTGCCCTCCTTCGGTTCGGACGGAAAATAAACCTGCCCTTTGATGATGTTGCTGCCGCTGCTCGAACTAGGCAGGCCGCGACTGCTGCCCACGCCTCCCTGCGCAAGCCCGATAGCGCAGGTGGCAAACAGTAGAGACGCGCAGAGAATAAGATGGAAGACTGAGGAATCGAGATGACGGGCACGACTGCGCCCCGAAATGAGAGACATTTCTCATACTCCTTTTCAAATAATCGGGTTGGACCAGCCGGAGCAGCCGTAGGAAGCGAAGCGCAGGAGAGCATGCATCGGAAGAGCGCGCATCATCAAGACGATGAACGCGAGACGCAACCACGTTTTAACTTTTGCAGCAACTCTCTGTCCGGCAACTCAAGACTGCTTGCTCGACTGTTTAGTGCGTAGCTCCTTGATGGCCGCGCGCGTGCGTTCGGCATCGGGAGCCTTGGGCGATAGCTTCAGGTATTTTTCCAGTTCGTCGGCGGCGCGCTTGTAATCACGCCGCGCCCAGTAGATTCCGCCGAGGTAATAATGCGGGAGGCTCAGTTGGTCGCCGCCGAGGGCGAGCGCACGCTGTAGCTCTTTCTCCGCTTCGTCAAGACGGCGCAGGTTCATTAGCGTCACGCCGAGGTACATGTGCGCCGCCCATGAATTATCGTTCTTCCGAACGGCTTGCCGCAACTGCGCTTCGGCTTCGGCAGATTCTTTCTTCTCAAGGAGCGCGATGCCATAATTGAGCAGGGTCGTAAATTCGTCGGGCTTGATTTTCAGGGCCGCGCGGAATGCTTCGACGGCCTTGTCGGGCTGGTTGAGGTGCAGGTATTGCACGCCCAATTCATTGAAGGCGAGTGCGAACTCAGGGTAGTGGCTGATGGCGGCGCGCAATTGCTCGACGGCCTTTTTGCTGTCGCCCGCGCGGATTGATTCGAGCGCCTTCTCGTAAAGCTCTACGGCCGGCTTGGGCACGGCGACCAGCGCCGCATTGAGGACGCCGGGGCGCGAACCACCGCTTGCGCCGCGCTTGAGCCTGAGGCTGACCATGACGTTGAAAAGGCGCGGGACGTTGGCCCGCGCCATGTCAGCCCCAGACATATTACGAGAGCGAATTGACGTGCCTTCGATGGTGACAGACTCTCTGGCAATCTCATAATCTTCACCGGCGTCAACCGTTACGGTGTAAGAGCCGGGCGCGAGCGCGTGAAACGTAAATGAGCCGTTGAGATCTGCGATGAGAGTGATTCTTTCCGAACTGGTGCTGTCAAGCGTGACCTTGACGGCTGTCGCGTCGGAGCGGCGGCCCGAAGGAAAATAGATGCGGCCGACAATGCGATGATTGCCGCCCGTCCCGCTGTAATCAACTCCGCCCTGCGCGTGGGCCAAGACAAGGGGGACGAACACCAGCAAGGCGGCGCAGCAAATGTGTAGCAGCGGGCGCAGACGGTTCTGTGAAGCGGCGGCCCGACCCGGAGAGAGAAACATTATGAAAACTCCTTTCTCAAACGGCCTTGATGGTCGAGATTGATGTCACGAATTATGCGCTGAGGGAAGCCTTAGGATACCACTAAAAAAGAAGAGGGAGAAGCGTTTTTAAGAAACGCTTCTCCCCACAAAACTTTCATGTGCTCGCGGGAGCGCGTGGCCCGCGCGAGCACATGAAAGGCAGCAGTTTAGAACTGGAACTTCAGACCAAGACGCAGAGCCGACGGGAACTGGAAGATCGTGCCGGAACCGTAGAACGGATTGCGGAACTGATTTGCCGGAACGTTCGCCACGCCGGGGATGCCGGAGTTGATGGAGAACGTCTCGTCCAGACGGATTGCGCGCTGGTTGTTGAAAACGTTGAACCAGTCAACCTGGAAGCGCAACTGGCGATTCTCACCAAACTGAATCGGGTAGTAGGCGTTCAGGTCGAGATTGTAGGTCGTCGGCGTGCGTGTGCTGCCGATGCTGTCAACCGTGTTCGGGAAGCCGGGAATGGTCACGTTCACGGCCGGAACGACAGCCGTGCCGCGCGGAACGCCGAAGCCTTCGTTGTTGCCATAGACTTCGTGCGGGGTCAGCGCGTTGAACGGAATACCACTCTGCGCGCGGAACGATGCGCCAATTAGAAGCTTGAACGGCGTGCGATAGCTGCCGTCAAACTTGAACTGGTGCGGACGGTCGTTCGGCAAGCGTCCGTAGGTGTTAGCCAGAAGGCTCTGAAGGTCGAACAAGGAAGTGATGTTCGGGTCAGACTGGCCGTTGTCGTTGCGGAACAAGCCTTCGTAGTTACCGATGAGGCTGGAGAACACGTAGGAAGCGATGAACTGGTAGTTGTTCGTGAAGCGCTTCGTGGCCGTGAACTCAACCGCGCGGTAATAACGACGAGCGCGACCGAAACACTGCGGAGCGATGCCGGCAGCCGGGTCGCCAGCGCAAGCCAGACGCTCCGTCAGGCTCTCGCCCGGATTGAAGATGAAGTAGCTGTGACCATCATCGAATGATCCGTCTTCAATGACCGTGCCCTGATGGCGGTAGATACCGCGGAAACCGATAGCCAGGTCTTTGACGATTTCATACTCGAAACCGGCAGTCGCTTCATTAACGGTCTGCGGCTTGAGGTCAGGATCAATCGGAGTGGAGGTCGAACCCAGGTTGCCGAAGTTGCCACCGACGCCGACTTGCGCGCCAGCACCGGCATTCAAACGAGTAACGTTGATGTTAACGTCGGTCTGAGTCGTATCCGAGCCGGCGCGAACGTTGAGATCGAGCGGAATCGGCGTCTCAAGGAAGCGAGCAAAGTTAACGAACACCTTGCCCTTGCCATTACCTGTGAAGTCCCAGATCAGGCCAACGCGCGGCTGTAGGTTGTCCTTGAAGTTGTTAAGCTTCAGGTACGACTGGTCGCCGCTGCCATAGGACTGCTGGAAATCCCAGCGCAGACCGAAGTTGAACTGCACGTTACGGCTAATCTTGAAGTCGTCCTGAATGTAGAAGCTCTCGACGTTCGTGTAGGTGTCGCCGGCGGTGGTTTGCAGGCGGAAGTCGCGAACGCGGGTGCTGGTACGAATCAGGAACGGGTTGGTCGTCAAGCTGCCGATGACCGCCGGATTGGTGGACACGGAGGTCGGGCCGCCGAGGTTGACGCCCGCATTAATCAAAGCCTGAATGCGGTTCGTCAGCGTTGCCACAGGGCAAACGATGTTCGTGCCCTGAACCTGGCAAACGCCGAAGTTGTTGGTCACGCGGAAGCCCTGCACGGCGACGTTAACGTCGTCGGCAGTTCCGAAGATGCCGTCAGCGCCGGCATCGAGGAACGAGCGATTCGGCCCGGTCGAGCGGGTGTTAATCGCGTAGATGTTCTTGTTGTATTCGAAACCATACTTGAAGGTATGGCGTCCGTAGATGTTCTGGAAGCGAGCCTGGACTTCCCAGCGGTCGCGGTTCTGCTCGGAGAAGAGACCGAAGCCCGGCCCTTCTTCGAAGTTGCGTGCCAGTTCGCCGCCCGCGCCGTTGACGAAATCGCCAAAGCCCGTGCTGCCGGCGACGACAACGTTGGTGGAGGTCGGCTGCACGCGCGCACCGTTGCGGACAACTGCGAAGTTGTTCAAGAGCAGCGGCACGGTCAGGTCGCTCGCGGGAAGTGTGTTAGCTCTCTGGAAGTGCAGACCGAAAGCAAACTCACCAATCCACGTCGGGGTGATGGTCGAATTAAGGCGGGCCGTGTAGTTGTGGCCGCCCGTCTCAATCACGCCGTTGAAAGCGCCCTGGTCATTACCGAAGCCGGAGCCGCCAAAGAGGAAGCCTTCCTGCTTGGTGAAATCACCGAAGGTCGAGAAGGTGAACGTGTTGTTCTGGTTGATACCCCATGTAATCTTGCCGGAGTAGAACGGCGTCGTGATTTTGTTCTGGACTTCCTGACGGAACGTCTGAGTCAGGAAGAAATTCTCACGCCGCTGCGGGTTGAACGCGCCGAAGAACCAGAGCTTGTCTTTCTTAATCGGGCCGCCGATGTCGAATCCGGCGTCAATCTCAGAAAAGCCGTTCGGTGCGGAACCCGTGAACGGGAAGTTCTTGGTCTCACGAACCAAACCCTTGGTCGTGAAATAACCGAAAGCATCACCGCGAAACTCATTGCCACCGCTCTTCGTGATGACGTTGAAGATTCCGCCCGTGCTCTTGCCGTATTCAGCGCCATATGCGCCCGTCTTGATTTCCACTTCCTGCACAAACTC
>DASVPO010000026.1:0-138425 GCA_036382855.1 Pyrinomonadaceae bacterium
GGGGCGGCGAGTTCTGGGAAGATGGGTACTTCGCCAGAACCGTGGGCGATAAAGTGACAGCAGAGGTGATTCGTAAATACATTCAACGTCACAAAGAAGCCCAAGATGCGCAAATAGACCTGTTCGATTAAACCGAGCTAAAGCCCCACCGCTTGCGGTGGGGTACTTTACCTTTTACCTTTTTACTTTTACCTTCTTTATCGCGTGTAGCCTGACGGGTGATCTATCTCGACATCCGTATTGTCCGAACGAATTTCGATGCGATGATAGCCCTTCTTTCCGTGAGTGGAGAGATAGGTGAGCGCGATTTGTCGTGTGAAAGACCGGCCTAAATCGTTGAGAAAAGGCTCGAAGCTGACGGGCGCGCCAGTCCCTTGAAAGAAGGCTTGGCCGCCCGTTTCATCCGCAAGGGATTCGAGCGAGCCTTGCCCGTTGGAAGCTAGAAACTGATTATTGCGCGCCGTCACGGTGACGGTCGGCGCATAGAAAGCATAAATCGCGACGCCGAGGCGTTGAGCCTGCTTGATGGCGCGTTCGAGGTCAATGCTCTGCGCGACGGAAATGCTGTCGAGGCCGCGCGAGGCATCAACACCGTCTGAGACAACCAGCAGAGCGCGCCGTCCCTTCGGCAACGCCTCAAAACGTTTCAAGCCTTCGATAATCTCAACGTACGGATTGTATGGAGCCTGCGTGGCCGAGCCTGTCGGCACGCGCAACGCGCTCGCAGCACGGTCAAGGTCGCCCGTAAATTTTTGTCTGACATCAAGCGAGCCGCTCCTGATGTAGCCAATCATCACGCGCGAGCCGCGCGGTAATCGGCGTATGAAGTTGTTAATGGATTTAATCTCGTTGCTGATTGAAGGAACGACATCATCCTGAATCAGAACGGCGACGGCGATGGGGTCGCCAGCGCCAAAGCGTCGAATGGAGAGTATCTGTTGCTCGTCGCCGTCTTCGCGGACGATGATGTTGCCAACGTCCTGCGTCTCCTGCATAGCCTTCGAGCCGCGAAAGCGAATCGTAATCGGAATAGTGATTGGCTTAACGGGCCCGCGATTCTTCTTCGCGCCGGATGAGCGCTCGTCGTCATTCGTTTCAAGCCCGCGCGTCTGCGCCTGTAGTCCTACGACAGCCAGCAGACTCATCATAGCGATAATGATTGATAGCGTTGTGATTAGTCTTTGTGCTCGGCGCATCGTTCCTCCTCAGACTTCCGCTGGCGAGATGTGAACGAAATATTATAGCGCGTCGTGCGTTAAAAACAGACTTCGGAGCAGGATTTTTACAAACCCGTAACATAACGGGCAGCGGATGATGAATGTTAGTTGGCAATCGCAGCCGGTCTTCAACAACAACCGAACACAAGCGTCTCATCGTCTTCACTACAGCGTTACGTCTGTTCTCGACGGCCCAACGAAGAGAGCTTGAGGCTGGCTAACTCAAGCGCAAGATAGTATATTTTCCAGCACGAACTTTATTGTTGCCGGAGCGATGAAGGCGGCGCGCAAGCCATAGCTCAAGCTCTGTTTTCGGCGCGGGCGTCTCAGACGGCAACAGGAGTGGGTGGCATCACTGGATGAGCGAGAGAGATAAAACAGGCAGGCTGAGTGCGAGCGACCGCATGATGGCACGCGTGCTTCAGTGGGCCCCGTGGCTCTCGTTTTTTCTCGTCGCGCTGCCCTTCCCCGTCTACTTTTTTCTGCGATACCTGACGACCGCGCAGGATGCAGCCGTTTACATGCTGTTGACGTTGACCTCGCTCGCCATCGGCTCGCTCGCCGGATTGATGGTGACGCTTTTTCTACTCGTCTACCGTCGTAACTGGGAGAAGAAAATCCGCGACAAGATGGCTAAGGACGGTGTGACGGCGAGCGAGTTGCCGTGGTTCATGTCGGAGTTGACGACGGCAGAGCGGCAGGCGCTCAAAGGCATAGAGGCGCAAGACCCTCTGCTGGCCGATGCCTACCGCGAGACCTTGGCCGACCGCATCACTGCGACGCGCGTCATCGCCAGCACCAAGCGCGAGTTGCTGCTCGTCGAGCGCCGCATGAACCGCGCGCTCTACATCGAAGGAACTGATACTGCATCGCTCAAGGCCGAACTGGAAACAGACCGCCAGCGTCTTGAGCAGATTAAGATGGAAGGAACGGAGCGTCGCGCTGAAGCCGAAGCCCGCTTGCAAATGATAGAAGCGGCCGCCAGCCGTGGCGCAACGTGGACGGAGACAAATCTGGCGCTTCAGCGATTGGGCGCTAATCGCGGGCAAATCCCTATCGCGCTCGAAGCCGCACGCCTCGAACAGCAGATGCTCGAAGACGCCAGCAGGGATCTACGTCAGGAGAAGAGCGGCGAAAGCGAGAAAGGTTTGAAACTGGAAGGCTAGAAGCACACGCTTGGGCGCAACGACGTTTAGCGATGAACGATTAATGCAGCTTCCGTCGTCGCTCGTTCTCCCTGTCGCTTCGCCGTAGTTATACTTTATGAGGAACAGTTGGTGAGCAACGAAGCGAATCGTCCGACAACTATCAATCTTATCCGTGGCGACGATAATCGCTGGCGTGTCTTTGTTGATGACGAAGACATGGGCGTGGCCTATCAATTTCCGTGGGACGCGCTGCAATGCGCGCTCAACGGCTCTCTGACCGGCAAGCCTTTTGAGAATCTGCAAGCCATTGAAATCAACGTCTCAACTGCCATAGACCAGCGCCGCGTCGCACGCATCCGTGCTGCACAGGCCGAACGCCGCGCCCTGCTCGCAGCCCTCCGCGGAATTGACGGCGAAGGAATCTGAAAAGCAAGTATGAACGCGGAACGATGAACGATGAACGACAAGCAAGCTGCTTCTACTTCATCGTTCCGCGTTCTGCGTTCATACTTAATTTATAAACCCCGTTAGCGATTCGTTCGGCGTATCCTTCTTTGACGAGGGCATGGTTGCCGAGTCCTGCATCTGTGCGTGAAAGTCCTGTAACTTTCGCCAGTTCGCCGCGCAGCGTCATGCCTGCCCCGTGCAGAAAAGCGCGGGCCACTTCGCGCAGCGCTTCTTCACGGCTCACCTTCCTTGCTAGTTCCTTCTGAAAGCGTCCCTCTGCCAGCGTCCAGATGTATGTGAACCATGGCTCGTACAAGACTTCGCCGGGGATGACCTTCATCGTTCGTTGTAGTTCATCGAGAGCGCGTGCGAAGCGGGCGCGCTCTGTTATGCCCGCCTCTTTGCGCAAATCGGAGGAAGCCATCTCCCATTCGCGACGCAGCACCTTCAACACGGCACGTGCATCCAATGAGAGCACCTCTGCCTCGCGCTTACGCGGCAAGCCCCAGAGCGCATTGAAGTGTGCGACGAGACGCGGTGCGATGAAAGTCGCGCGTCCTCTCGCGAGTTTTCCGTAGTAGACGCGCCCGCGCCGCATCACCTCATCTTTGATTGTCCATGCGAGGCTGGCTTCCGGGTCTTTCTGCACGTTGCGCGGCATGTGTGCGTCGCGGCGGCCGCAGACAGCTATGTAGAGCGACGGGCCGGGTCGTCGTGCATCTGTGAGCGCAGCGCAGAAGCCGAGCGTCTCGACGAGTCTTTCGGCCTCGAAAGCATCTTCAACGCGCGACTCTTCCTCGCGCCGCCACATGCGGTCGCGGTAAGCTTCAAACTCTTCCGGCAACTGTTCCATTCGACCAACAAGTTTACCAGCAACAAAGCTCTACTCGACAAGCCTTCCTCAACTCTTTCTTCTCACCTCAACGACTACGAGCGAGCGCCACACGCCTATGTCAACGTGAACGAATGACCGCGCAACCTGACCGGGCAGGTCATTTTAAGCACCGGCCGCCTTTTATGTTTACCGGCAAAAAGCGCCCAAAAGTGAAGTTTTCACGTTTGAAAGCGGATGGCACGAGTCGTGCTCAGGGCTTTGTGCGCGAAAATTCTATCAAGGGTCGCGCGCAAGCTTTCTCCTTTAACAGTTAAGCCAACAGGGTCAGGTTTCGAACACTGAGGTCACGGATGAAAAAGATTGCGGGATTACCCCTCGTCGCTCTCTTAGTAACAGCAGCGCTCCTTTTATCACTCATCGCAGAGCCGTTAATCAACGACGGTGCGTTCGCGCAGGACAGGAAAAACCCCGCGCCGCCCAGAGCTAAAGCAAAAACGGTCCGGCAGGATGCGACTCAACCGAGCGCTCTTCGCCGTTACGCGACTGATTTAACACGACTCGCGCGACAGGGGCTGCTTGCACCAGTCAACGAGCACGCGGCAGAGATTCGTCGTATCACGTTGATTCTCTCCCGCAGCGCCGGGAACAATCCTCTGCTGGTTTACGACTCAGCCATCAATAGCGAGGCGCTTGCCAGCGGCCTTGCGCAAAGGATTGCGTCGGGTGAAGTTCCCGGAAACCTGCTCGGAAAGCGCGTCTTCAATCTTAACCTCAACAAACTTTTTGCAGGAGCAAGCCAACCGGCAGAACTCGCCGCGCGTTTGCAGTCTGTCCTCGATGAAGCGGCAGGCGCTAAAGGCGAAGTCATCCTTTTTGTTGACGAGCTTCATCAATTCGTCGGCACTTACGCCAACAGGCAAACATCCACTGCGCTGCGTGCCGCGCTTGAGAGCGGCCAACTGCGTCTCGTCGGCGCTGCCTCTTCCGAAGCATACGCACGCTATCTTGACGCGGATGCCACGCTCGATTCCATCTTCCAGACCATTCGCATCGGCGATGAAACCGCCAAAGCCTCCGCAGCAAACGAGAGCGAAGCAAACGATGAGGATGCCGCGCAGTTCGTAGGAGATAAACTCTCCACTGACTTACGCGATGTGATTGAAAACGCAGCTGCCTCGGACAATCAGCGCGTTGACGTTATTGTGCAGGCAGACGATTTGAAAAACACGAAGCTGCGCCAGTTGCTTGCGCGTTACGGCGCACGCATCAAGGGCCGCTTTCAACAACTCGACACGATGGTTGTCTCCGTTCCCGCTCGTGCGATTCAAGAATTAGCCGCCAGTAGTGCGACATCTTATCTCTCCTTAGACCGCGAAGTCCGCACGCTCGGCCACATCGAAAACACAAGCGGCGCAGATGCGATGCGTGCGCAGAGCGGCAACAGCGGCCTCGAAGGAGACGGCATCGGCATCGCCATCCTTGATTCCGGCCTCTTCAGAGACCACGATTTGATGGATAAGGTCGTCTTCGAAAAAGATTTCACGGGCGAAGGCAAGACCGTTGATAAATACGGCCACGGCACACACGTCACAGGATTGCTTGCCAGCAAAGACGCCATGAGCGGCGCTTACGTCGGCATCGCGCCGAAGGCTGAAATCGTCAACCTCCGCGTCTTAAACTCGCAGGGTATAGGCTCCGTCTCCAACCTGATAAAAGCGCTCAACTGGATTCTCGAACCCGTTGACCCGACCAAACCCCTGAGCGAGAAGAATCACCAGAAATACAGAATCCGCGTCGTCAACATGAGTCTTGGCACGCTCGCCATAGATTCCTACAAAAACGATCCGCTCTGCAAAGCCGTTCGCCGTCTTGTTGACAACGGCATCGTCGTTGTCGCCGCTGCTGGCAACAACGGCAAGCAGAGCGACGGGCAGAAGGTTTACGGACACATACACTCGCCCGGCAATGAGCCTTCCGCAATCACCGTCGGCGCGACGAATACTTTAGGCACAGACGCGCGCAACGACGACATGATGGCGAGCTTTAGCTCGCATGGGCCAACACGTAGCTACTGGACGGATGCCGCAGGCGTCAAGCACTACGACAATCTCATCAAGCCTGACCTCGTTGCGCCCGGCAACAAGCTCGTCTCGGCCGAAGCGGCGACGAAAGAAAGGATTGACGGTAGCGATGTCATCGTGCCAAACGCCTTGCTGGCCGCTCACCCTGAGCTTCGTGCCGTTGAAAACACAGACTACAGAAAGCGTCTGATGCGATTAAGCGGCACTTCAATGTCCACTCCGATTGTCGCCGGCGCAGCGGCCTTGATTCTGCAAGCCAACCCGAAGTTGACGCCCAACATGGTCAAGATGATTCTGATGTACACGGCACAGCCCCTCGCGGGCGCAAACATGTTGGAGCAGGGCGCGGGCCAGATCAACATCGAAGGCGCGATTAGACTAGCCAGAAACATTCGCACCACCCTGACCAACACCACGCTGCTCGGCTCGCCGATGCTGACGACGACCACGCTGCCTGCCCCCCAGACGACCATTGCGGGCCACACTTTCCCATGGTCGCAGGGCGTCGTTATGAATAGCGTCTTCGCTACCGGGACAAACCTGATTACGCAGTACCAGAAGGTTTACGGCACAGGCATCCTTCTTGGCGACGGTATCCTTCTTGGCGACGGAATTCTCTTAGGCGATGGAATCCTGCTCGGTGACGGCATTCTGCTTGGCGATAGCATCCTGACCAGCGACGGAAGCCCTATGGGCAGTGGTTCATCCTTCTTGCCCAACGGAATCCTGCTCGGCGACGGAATCCTGCTCGGAGATGGAATCCTTTTAGGCGACGGCATTCTCCTGGGTGACGGCATTCTGCTTGGCGACGGCATCCTTCTTGGCGATGCACAGTTGGAAGCGCTGTCCTCCATGCTTGGCGGCGATGACACTTCATGTATGAGATAGAGGTAACTTTAAAAACTCTCTGCCCCTCTTCCTTTAAGTACGGGAAACTAAAACGCTCATGCGATTAAAATTTTCAACCTCCTACATCTCGCTCTCGCTGCTCGCGGCGCTGGCGCTCTGCCTTCTGATTAACCAGAGCGCGCAAGCTCAAAGCGCGCAGTCACGCGGAGACAAAGTCTCTCAAGACCTGCGTCAGAGGGTCAGGAATGCGCAGATCGGCGAGCGAGTAAACGCTCTCATTCAGCCCGTCAGCACGTGGAGCACTTCGCTGTCTTCCGCCGTCAACGGCAACAACGGGAGCGTGGCGCGCACGTTTCAGAATTTCAGCGCGCGTGTCGTCAATCTTCCGGCCGCAGCAATTGACGCGCTGGCGAACCGCGCTGATGTCAAGAGCATCGCCCTCGACCGTGAAGTTAAACTGCTCGGTCATCTCTCTCTGACGACCGGGGCTAATGCCGCGCGTGCGATGAATGGTTCCTCTCCATACGACGGCACGGGCGTCGGCATCGTCGTCATAGATTCAGGGATTGACCCTCGACACGTCGCCCTGAATGATAATTCGTCAAAGACGCGCGTTGTGGCAAACGTTGACTTCACGGGAGAGAATCGCGTGGACGACCCTTACGGCCACGGCACACACGTCGCCTCGATTGCGGGCGGCAACGGAGCCGTCGCACAGGAAGCATATTTAGGGATAGCGCCGAACGCCAGAATCATTAACCTTCGCGTCTTGAATTCGCAGGGCAAAGGAACGATTTCCGGCCTGCTCGCCGCCCTCGATTGGGTGATGACCAATCGCAGCAATCCAGCCTACAACATACGCGTCGTCAACATGAGCCTCGGCACGGCGGCCGTTGATTCTTATCTTTACGACCCTCTTTGTCAGGCGGTGCGCCAGTTAGTTGATGCCGGAGTAGTCGTTGTCGCCGCCGCCGGTAACGAGGGCAGAGACGGCTACGGTCGCAAAATCTACGGCCAGATACACTCTCCCGGCATTGACCCTTCTGTGATTACGGTCGGCGCGTCAAACAGCTACGGCACGGATTCGCGAGGCGACGATGCGATCACGACCTACAGTTCGCGTGGGCCCACTCGCGGCTTCTGGACAGACACAAACGGCACGAAGCACTACGACAACCTGCTCAAGCCGGACATCGCTGCTCCCGGCAACAAGATTCTTGCGGCTGAATCTCCGGCCAACTATCTAATCGCAAACAACCCGTCGCTTGACGGCAACGTCAGCAATTCCGACCAGCGGGAACACATGTACCTGAGCGGGACTTCGATGGCAACGCCCGTCGTTTCAGGCGCGGCCGCGCTCCTGCTTCAGGCCAATCCGCAGCTTACTCCCAACCTCGTCAAGCTCATCCTGATGTACACGGCGCAACCCCTTGCTGGCTACAATCAATTTGAGCAGGGCGCAGGCCAAATCAATCTTGAAGGGGCGATGCGCCTCGCGAAGCTGATTCGCACAGACCTTTCTTCCGGCACGCCTCTGGGCGCTCCGCTGCTCTGCGCAGGATGCAACGCGCCGACGGCGCAGACGACGATTGCCGGATTCATTTTTCCCTGGAGTCAGGGCCTGATTCTGGACCGTACATATGCCACCGGCACTAACCTGATTACCCAGTATCAGAAAATCTACGGCCTCGGAGTTCTTCTCGGCGACGCGACGATTGAAAGCAGCAACAGCATTCAGGTCAACGGCGTCCTGCTCGGCGATGGTGTTCTGCTGGGCGATAGTATTCTGACTTATGCCGACACAGACTCGGCCACTCTCGGCATCACTATGCATGAGGGCACAATCTTCAGCGGCACGAG
The DNA here is from genome assembly GCA_036382855.1 of Pyrinomonadaceae bacterium. GTDB lineage: Bacteria > Acidobacteriota > Blastocatellia > Pyrinomonadales > Pyrinomonadaceae > DASVTR01. Next base: position 8,438 of record DASVPO010000026.1, read on the forward strand.
CGTCCTGCTCGGTGATGGCGTTCTGCTGGGCGACGGCGTGCTTCTGGGCGACGGCGTTTTGCTTGGCGACGGTGCGTTGCTCGGTGACGGAGTGCTGATAGGAGATGTCGTTAATCAGGCCAACAACGCGCTTGTTTATGGCGATGCCGGCGCTGCGATGGGAGTCGTTATTGACCCGCTCCCGAAAGCGCCGACCAACCTAACGGCAACCGCCTACTCCAAGACCCAGATTAACCTCGCATGGACGGATGCTTCGAGCAATGAAGATGGCTTCAAAATCGAACGCTCCACTAACGGAACTACGTTTACGCAGATAGCGACGGTTGGCCCAAACGTGAAGACTTACGCCAGCACCGGCCTGATCACACGGACGAAGTATTACTACCGCGTCAGCGCCTATCATAGCGGCGGCAACTCTGCCTACACGTCAACGGTGAACACAATGACCAAATAGGCGAATGGATGAAGATGATGCTGGCGGCAGTTTTTGTGTCCGCTCGCAGTAAATCATCAGAACGGAAAAAGGCGATGCGTGCGCGCGTCGCCTTTTTTAGTTATCAGTTACAAGCCGAGGACGAGGAAGGTCGTGTCGTCCTGCGCGGGCGCGCCGATGCGAAAGCGGTCTAATTCCGAGATGAAGTTAGTCCCTATGTTTTTAACGTTCTGTGCGTTTCTGATTCTTGCGAGGTAGGCGACAACCCGCTCGGCGGCGAAGATTTCACCTGCTGTGTTTTCCGCATCCGTAACGCCGTCGCTGAAGACGGCCAGCCGCTCGCCTGGTAAAAACGCTGTCTCGCTCGCCTCGTAGCTGCCGCCGGGAAGAAGTCCGATAGGCATGCCGCCGGGTTCAAAGGCTCGCCTTTCTCCGCTCTGTTCATTAATCCAGACGGGCGGCAGGTGGCCTGCGTTGAGATAGCGCAGGCGCGCGTGTTCTGCGGAAAGGATGCCTATGAAAAGTGTGGCATACGTGCCGAGCGGCGCAAGCTCGTTGACTCTGGCGTTAAGCTCGCTGCCTAGTTGGCCCAAATCTCTGGTCGCACGAATGAAGGCCCGTAGCTCTGTTTGCAGCGTCGTCATCAAGAGCGCCGCGCCGATTCCCTTCCCGGAAACGTCCGCCACCCAGAAAGCACACTCGCCTGAGGGAAGCATCACAATATCGTAGGCATCGCCGCCGACATCGTAGCAGGGCTGGCTCGTGCCCCAAGCGGTGTAGGGTTTTGGCAGAGCGATCTCGCCGGGCGCTGGCAACAAACGCTGCTGAATTTTGCGCGCCAAATCAAATTCATTCGACAACAACTTTGTGCGGAAGGCTTCCTGGGCCAACTGTTCGCGCTCGACGGCGACGGCGGCCAGCGCCGCGAACGACTCAAGATAGGCCAGGTCTGCGTCTGTAAAATTACCGGCCCGCGCATTGATGGCCTGCAAAGAGCCTAGGAGCGCGCCCTCCGGCCTGCGCAGCGGAACGCAGAGCATATTCTTCGTCAGGAAACCTGTGCGGCGGTCTGTCGAAGGATCAAAACGCGGGTCGGAACGAACATCGTTAATCAACACGCTCTCGCCAGTCTCCGCCACATAACCGGCGATGCCAATGCCCCGCTCCAGAATAATCTCCACCTGCTGCGAGCCTGCCACCTGCCGCGCGTGTAGTTTGCCTGTTCGCTCATCAAGCAGAAAAACGGTTGCACGCTCGCAGTCAAGCTGCTTGGAAATCAGGTCCAGGATGGCGTGTAGAATATCGTCGAGGCCGGAGGCGCTATTGAGGGCTTCGCTGGCGACGACCAGCGCTTCGAGGCGTTGCAGGCGCAGAGGGTCTGGCAGGTTGCTGAGAATTGTGGTCGCGCTTGCCAATTGCTGCCGGAGCCTCCTCGCCCTCGCTTAGAATGAGTTGGAATCCTAGCACTTTCAGGCGCGCTCGTGTGGGTTTTTAACGAATTCGAGTTGGTTGACAGTGAATTAGTCAACGCTCTTCGGATTCAGCCTGATAAAGATTGCGGCGACCGTTGAGCGACGATTAAGTATGAACTAATCGCCACTCAGCGGTCGCCGCGTTTGAAGTACTACTGCTTTCAGCCTGTGGCCGGAAGCCTGTTACCTGTTAAGTGGCCCGGTTGAGCGGACAGTGACTTCCGTGCCGCTCAGGAGTTCGAGGTCATCGCGTCCCTGAACATAGACGGAGCCAGCGCCCGCGCCCGCACCGATAATCGCGCCGATGGCAGCACCCTTGCCGCCGCCTGCGATTGCACCGATGATTGCGCCGACGGCCGTTCCAATACCGGCACGCTTGGCCGTCGTGCTTGTACGGCTGTCGCTCTCCTGCACAGCGCCCTCGTTATCAATACGAACGACATCACCATTGGCCGTTCGCGCCGATTCGAGAATACCTGCGAAGCGGTAGGTCTGCCCGTTGCGCAAGCGAATGCTGTCGAAGTTGAACGTCATCCCGGAGCGACCCGATATGCGTCCGCCGCGGCTGACGTTGGTCACGTAGCCGTCAATGACCGCGCCGTTGAATTCCGAAGGCGAAACGACGGTCATCGTAAAGCGGTCGTTCTCGCGCGTGTCGCGCGTCGTCAGGTTAGAGTCGAGGCGGGCGACGAGTTGCGTTCCGTTCTGGACGACGAAATCTCCGCTCGCTGTCGTGGTCGTCGGGTAGTTCTGCGTCCCAGTGTAAATGTCGAAGCGTGCCGCTTCCGAAATCTTCTCGTAGACTGACTGCACGACGACAGGCGTCGTCAGATTGATGTCGGAGATGCGACGCGTGACACGAAGGCGACGACCGTTTTCGATTGACTCGAAGGTCACGGAGAAATCCGTGTCGCGAGCGCCCGTTGAGCTAACGACCAACTGGTCGCCGCTAAGCGAAGCGGTGACGCGCGCCATCCGACCGTTGCCTGATGTCTCATTTGAGACGCGGCCATCTGCGTCGAAGGTAATCTGCGGCGAGCGCGTCGAAGCGATGGTGACTGTGTTTCCGCGACGGTCAATCGCAAGCTGGTCAGGCGACTCAAGGCGAGCCGTCAAAGCATCCAGCGCACGCTGGCGGTCACGGTAAGGCAGCGTGCGCGTCGCACGTTCTGCGGCCACGCGCGCATCGTCGCTGCGGGTCGTGTCCAAGCGGTAAGTTCCCGTCAGGCGATTGTTGGAATAGCCGCCTCCGCCGATGCCGCCACCACCTATGCCGCCGCCCGTGTTGGTTTCCCAATTCCAAGCGACGTTGTAGTAGCTGGCGAGCGTGTTCAGGTCTGTGCGCAGGAGCGACCATTCGTTTTCAGCACGTGTGTCAAGCTGGTTGCGTTGCATGAATCGGTCAATGCGCGCCGCAGTATTTAAGACTTCCTGCACGTCAGCCGTCGTTGACTGGCGGCTGTTGAAATTGCTGCGCAGACGAGTTGTTGCAGCATCAAAGTTTTGCACTAAGTTGTTGAGGCGGTCTTCACGATTTCTGCCGTCATAACGGCTATCGTTGAGCGCGGCAGCGATGCTGCCGCGGAAACTGGCGGCTCGGTTATCAATGCGAGCGATTAACTGTCGCAACTCCCGCTCGTTGACGCGATAAGGCACTCCAACGGTCGTCGTCGTTGAATAAGTTGGGTTAGTCCAGTTCCAGGAGACGCCGTAGATGCGCGCCAGTTCGTTTAAGTCCATACGCAGGCTGGACCAATCACGCTCGGCGCGGACGCCAACACGATTGCGCTGCATAAAGCTGTTGATGAACGCCGCGCGGTCTAAGACCGACTGCACATCGGCGGCCACGGATTGACGGCTGTTGAAACGGTCACGCAGTTGGTCAGTCGCGCTTTCAAAATCGCGAATGAAGGTGTTGATGTCGTCTTCGGTGCGTGTGCCGTCATAGCGGCTGCGGTCGAGCGACGCATCAATGCTACTGCGAAAAACATCTGTGCGCGTTTCGATGCGCTGGATTAATTGCTGCACCTGCTGGTCGGACGCCCTGTAGGGGCGACGCTGCGCTTCGGCCGTAAAGCCCACCCCGGCCAGCGCGACCACCATTAAAGCTAAAATGAATCTTCTGACTTGAACCATTATCTTTCCCTCCAATTTGAGAAACTACTTCTTTAAACCCTCGGTTACCGCACGTCCGGGCGACGACCTCTTTCTTTAGGCCGTGCTTTTCGACTGCTGCTATCAAGGGGGAGCTACTTCTTCGCAAAAGGGGAAAGTTAAGGGAGAGAATCTACGATTAAGTTGTGCTGCTGTAGCTGCAAGCTTATTCCCATTATATCTAACAAATGTGCGTCAGCCGGGTCAAAAACTTGCGCAAATTGTTGCAAACGGGTGCATGCGGCTACGGCCTCAGCGGGAGAGGCTAACTGTCCCTCTGATTCATTATGCCGCCGCGGGGTTTGCCGTTAATCTTATTGTAACCTTACTGCAATTTTTGCATCGTCACCGTGACCATCGGCTCGTCGCCCGCGATGCGGCTATAAGAGACCCAGCACCCTGCCTCCGGGTAGCGAATCATCTTGTAGATGCGTCCGTCAGAAGCGGGCTGAATGTCGGAGCCTAAAACAGCCTTCACTTCCGGCGCGCCCGCGTTCTGGCCCATGTAGCTGACGGAGACTGCAAAGACCTTCTTCTGCTGGTAGAAAATTTGCGCCGTCTCTTTTTCGGAAAAGATGTAGAAGTCCTGTGCGTCGTCCTTCTCTTTCGGAGCGCCCAGCTTTTTACGCACCTCTTCCTGCGTCATGCTAAGCTGGATGCCTTTGTAGTTTTGATAGACAGGCTTACTGGCCTGAGCGGCGCTGTTGCCTGTCTGCGCGCACACGACCGCCAGATAAGAATCAGGAGCAACGGCAAAGAAAGAGACGAACAGGCAAACGCTCAGAGCGAGCACTGCGCGTCCGGCGACAATCCGTGTCGAAATGGGGGTCATCACGAATTTCCTCCTCTGGGAATGATTGTGGCAGTTTTTCAAACACCCTGTTGGCCTTGCCCTCTATTTTAGCTCTCCTTAAGTTGCCGTTTCAATAATTAATCGCACAGCCTGCGCGTTTTTGCCTGCGGTTAGTTTCCAAGCGTCTCCCGCAGCTTCGGTCTTCCTCTGTGGCCTCCGGCTTGCGCCCTTTATGCTATGCTTCTCGATTAATTTTGGAGGAAGAAGCCGGAATGAATCAGGATGAAACGAAAGCGATTGTACATTTTGCGGGAAACGACCTTTTCGTAGGGATTAGTCCGAGCGGCCACGCGCTAACGATGGAGACGAACCATGAGCGCAATAGCGCCGCAACGCCCTTGGAGCTACTGCTGGTTGCCCTTGGCGGCTGCACGGCCGTTGACGTTGTTTCCATCCTCCGCAAGAAACGCGAGAGGCTTACCAGTTATCGCGTCGAAGTCAGAGGCGAGCGGCGCGACGAGCACCCGCGCAGTTACAAGCGCCTCGAAGTTCGTCACATACTGCGCGGACACGGGCTTTCAGAAAAAGCCGTCGCACAGGCCATAGAGCTTTCCGAAACAAAATATTGCAGCGTCGCAGCCACCCTGCGCCCCGCCGCGCAAATCGTCACCACCTACGAGATCATAGAGGAGAACGAGCAGAAGCCAAACGAGCAGGCACGTTCCTGAGCGCCGTGACCTGAGAGCAAAAGCAGCAGGCAGATTCGTCAAGATAAAGCGTGCGGGCGGAAGTGTCCGTTGTGTTTACGCAACGCGCCCGCCGCAGAAGTCAGATGCCTTGAAAGGATTGCTGTAAATGTTTCGCAGTTCTCGTTTGCTGCTTCGTCAAGCTTTATTAATCGCGCTTCTACTGGTTGCGCTTCCGTCGTTCTCTGCGGCGCAAGCGCAGGATGGCTTCGAGAAGTGGGAAAAGTTCGACTTCGCAAAGCAGGCCGTCGAGCTAACGCAAATTCGGGAGATGCCGCTCGAAGAGTTGAGGCTGCTGCGCGGTCTGGTCTTCGGTCGTCATGGCCGCATCTTCAAAGACGCGGACATACGCGACTACCTCAAAGACCGTCCTTGGTTCAAGCCCGCCCCGAATTTCCAGAACTCGCAGCTTAACGAAACAGAGCGCAAGAATCTGGACATCATTCGCGAGGCCGAAGCGCAGAAGCACGAGTTTATACAGCCCGGCGATCTGCGTTTTTATCGCGACAAGCCATTCACGCTCGAACAGCTTGGCGAACACACGGCGGGCGAGTGGCGTATCCTGCGCGCGGAGGTTGAGGCCATCCACGGCAAACGCTTCGATGAAGAGCCCTGGCTTCAGCAGTATTTTGAGGAGCGCTACTGGTACGCGCCCAATGCGCAGTATGACCCGAAACAACTGAGCGCAGTCGAGCGCCGGAACATTCAGACCATCGCCGCCGCACAGAAGAAACAGCGTCACTTAGCAATCTCGCCCGGCGATATGGAGTTGTTCGAGAATCAACTGCTGACGGAAAAGATGCTGAACGGGTTGAGCCTGCACGAATTGCGACTGCTGCGCAACGAAGTCTACGCGCGACACGGGCATGTCTTCACGGCGGCGTGGCTGCAACAACACTTCTTTTTCCAGCCCTGGTACGCGCCCGTCGAAGAAGGACAAAAACCTTCCGAGCTATCGGCCATAGAGAAGCAGAACGTTGAAACAATCGTCGCCTACGAGAAGAAACTGCACGATGAGTTGAGCACGCAGCCCGTCTCACGCGCCGTGCTCGAAGGTCTGTTTCTTGAAGACGCGCGCAAGCTACGCAGTGAAATCTACGCGCGGCGCGGCAAGATTTTCAAAGACAAGAACCTGCAAAAATATTTTGCCAGCCTCGACTGGTACAAGCCGGACCAGAGCTACAGCGATAAGTCTCTGACACAGCTTGAGAGGAAAAACGCCGCCGTCATTCTGGCTTACGAGAGAAAGGCTGACAGCGTCTTGAACGCTGTCGAAGGTTGATAAGGCTTGTCCTTTGTCTCGCGTGACGAGACACATCAAACTACAAATAACAGCCAGCGGACGGGGAGCAGATGAAGCGCTGTTCCCTGTTGTGCTATTGTTCCAGCGTGAACGCGTGCGGTTTTCACTTATGCTTCAGCCGGGACAACTAACAATCTCCCGCTTGCGTCTGAGCGAAACTGCTGCTGATTGAAGTCAGCATTTGCGCGCAGTTGTCTTAATTAACATCGTCTCCCCGGTTTCATCAGATTCAGGTCGCTTCAATGCAATTTTTCGCTTCCCTGCTCATACTCGCCGCTCTCAACGTCTTTCTGTCAACTTTCAAGACTACTATAGCGCCCGCGCAGCCTTCGCAAGCTTCGCTCTCGTCCATGCACTTGCAACCGCAGGACGCGGCGCTCTCGACCGTGCGGCGGCTAGACCGTGAGGAACGCGGCGCGGACCGCAGGCTTCCGCAGTTGTCTGTCTCCGAGCATTTGCGTCGCGCGAAAGTTTACATGGACAACCGTGCGTTTACGGAAGCGCGCGAACACTGGCAGGCCGTCATCGAGCGCTTTCCGAATGACGCTGCCGTCTCCGCTGCCCTCTACGGCATCGGGCGTTCCTACTTTCAAGAGCACCGTTATGAAGAAGCCCTTCCGTCTCTTCAGCGTCTCGTCAACGATTATGCATTGACGAAGGATGGGCGCGAGGGTCTCTACTCGTTGGCTTCGACCTACCTGCGGATGGGACGCGCGACCGAAGCAGCCGAGCATTACCGTGAATACACGCAGCGTTATCCGCAGGGCGAGCGCATCGAATTCGCTTACCTGAATGTGATTGACGGCTGGCGCGAGGCAGGGCAGCCTGCCGCAGCGGTTGAATGGATTGCACGAACGCGCGAACTGTTTCGCGGCACTTCGACAGCCGCCAACGCGCTTTTCGCACGCCTGCGTCTGGACATCTCCGAAGGCGACTGGCAGCACGCGGTTCAAACCGCAGACGAGTTGAGCCGCACATCTTTAACGAAAGACGTGATGACCAGCTCGCAGGAGATAGCCTATCTCAAGGCTTACGCTCTGGAGCGCGCCGGGCGCACGGAAGAAGCCATCAATGCTTATCTTGCGATTCCAGACCGTCTTGATTCTTACTACGGTATGCTGGCGACAGACAAGCTGCTCGCAATAAAGAGTGCGGCCTCGCGGCCTGCGGTCACGGCCCGCGTCAGTCGCGTGCAGAGCGAAGCGGCTTCCGTTTCAAGCCAGTATCCAGTGATGTACAGGGAAAGCATTGTGAGCGCGGCTTCAAGACGTAAGCTCGATCCGCGATTGGTGCTGGCAATCATGCGGCAGGAGAGCGGCTTCCGTCCGCGCGCGAAATCTCCTGCGGCCGCACGCGGGCTGCTGCAACTGACAGTTGATACGGCGCAGAAATATACAGCGCGCGTCGGTCTCAACAATCTACAGGACGACGACCTTTATCGTCCTGAAATCTCGATTCTGGTCGGCAGCGAATACTTGTCGGAGTTGATGCGGCTGTTTCCAAACTTGCCGGAGGCTGTCGCTGCTTCCTACAACGGCGGGGAAGATAACGCCGCTCGCTGGCTCAAGCGCGCGAGGCGTCGCGACCCAGGTGTCTTTACGGCGGAAGTTGGCTTTGCAGAAACCAAGAACTACGTCTACAAAGTGATGGCGAACTATCGCGCCTACCGGCAACTTTACACGCAGGACTTGCGCCCGCGTTGAGAGCAAGCTGAAGCAGACACGGACGGCGAATTTAACTGAAGAAGGTTGAAAGAAATGCTCCGTGAGATGAAACGGAGCGGCACGATGATGAGTTGTCTCAGGTGCTCGTGCCGCTCGCGAGTGTGCGACTGCTTGAAGTGTCTGCGCGTATTGAGTGCTGATTAAGGACTACCTATCTTTTTCACGTTGCCTTTCAGGCACAAATTCCATTGCTCCCGCGACAGGTAAGTCCAGAGCGATGTCGCCCATCATCTCCGGGCGCTTCAGCGTTGAAGGATAAGACGGACTCGCGACCATCGTTCCCTGCGTGGCGGTTGCGGCCGGGCCGAATTCACGCAAGCCTACGAAGACCAGCACGCCCGCCGAGAAGCTCAAGACCATCGAGACGACAGCGTTTGCCGTTCGCGACAGCCGGCGCTTGATGGCGCGAAGGCCCACAGGGCAGTTGTTGGTCAGAATCGTGCCGTCTGCCCTGCGGTAGAATCTGACGCAGAGCCTACCTTCGCGCTGTGCAATCAGTCGCTCCGCCTCCTTCTTCGTCATCTCTGATAAATTGTAAACGTTCAGATTACACTCGGCGCAGAAGCGCACCTTCTCGCTGCCGTGCATCTGCTCCCAATCGGCAGAACAGGGTGCGGCAACTCTCACGTGGTCGAGCGGGTTTGTGCGTGTCTTCATCTTCGTAGCTCCATCGGTTTATGGTTCAGGACTGTAGCGACGTTCGGGAAAGCCTGTCGCGCTCTCGCGTCTGCGCAGCGTATCAGGGCGCGGGTAGGAGCGCGGGATAATGCCTAGGCGCACCAGCGCGTCGTGATACTCGTAGCGGATAGTTATTTCCGCTGCCGGTCGCGATTCTAAGTCAAGATTAATCCAGCGCACGTCGTGGCGGACGTTGCGGCCGATGCCCGTCGCAGCGTAGTCATCGTCGGCGGGAGCGGGATAGCTTTCAGACCTGCGCGCCTGCGCGCCCGCGCCTTCATCGCGTCCGGCTGAACTGTTCGGAGAGCTTTTACTTCTCTCGCTGCGTTCGCCGTCTTCCATCGGGCGGGGTCTGTGCGGCGGTGGGACGACGATACCGCCTGAGGGACTGCGTTCACGGAAGAAGGCTGCGCTGATGACGCCAAGGTTGGCAGTCTGTCCGAGCTTCGCGCCGTAGGAATTTCTCTCGGTCGTAAAATAGAAGTGGCGCGCACGCTCCGAGCTCATCTGCCAGCCGCTAATGGTAATCGTCTGGTACGGCTCTATGACCCACTTGCTTGAGTCTGCGGCCGAGGAGCGGCGCGCGTCAATCGTGTTCAGTCCGTCAACGGAGAGTGCGACGGCGACGCGCACGCCCAAGGGATTCCTGATTCTTAACTCATACTCGGCCCCTTCCAGCGCCTCCACGTAGTGACGCCCGCGCGCGTAATACTCTTCGAGCGGGCGGCCGTCCACCAGTACCTCCACATCGAAGACCTGATAACTGATTGAACGCTCCTGCAAAGCCCCGGCGGTCGTTGTCGTCGTCTGCACGTTCGCCCAGGTCTCGCCGGCGCTCGACGACATAACGGCCCCAAAAATCAGCAGGCTCGCCGCCATGCAGGCCATCAGGGCGATTGATTTCTTCATCTCTTCATCCTCCCCACAGAGACGTTTTAACGGATTGCTCCGTTCCTTGAACGCCGCGGCCGGAAATTTCTTGCGAGATTTAGTGCGCTTTGTGATACAAGAATTTTGCAGAAGACGACGAACCCGACCATGATGATTAACTTCGATGCGGAGATTTGCAGCGATTTGCGCGCCGGCGCGGGCAAAGAGTGGCTTGAGACAAACGGGCTGGGCGGCTACGCTTCCTCGACCATCACCGGCATGAACACACGCCGCTATCATGCGCTGCTGGTCGCAGCCCTGCGCCCGCCGACCGAGCGCATCGTGCTCCTCTCAAAGCTGGAAGAGACGCTGCTGCTGGACGGCGAGCGTCTTGAGTTTTCAACCAACAGGTATCCGCAGGCCGTGCACCCGCAGGGCTATCGCTGGCTGCACAACTTTCGCCTCGACCCGTTTCCAGTCTTCACGTTCCGCTTCGGTGATGTTGAACTTAAGAAGACAATACTGATGGCGCGCGGCGAGAACACGGTTGTTGTGCGCTATCAACTACTAGCCCCCGCATCGCGCAGCGCAATTCTGGAACTACGACCGCTCGTTGCCTTCCGCGATTATCACTCGCTCCTGCACTTTAACGAGCACTTCAAGCTCTCGCTTGACCTTGAGCCGGGGCTTGTCCGGCTCGCGCCACCTGAGAGTGAACCCACACTGCTGCTCGCGCACGATGCCCTGCGCGTTCATGCAGAAGGCGTCTGGTACAGAAACTTCGAGTATGCGGAGGAGCAAGCGCGCGGCTTCGATTTCCGTGAAGACCTCTTTAATCCCTGCTCGCTCTCCTTCGACCTCAGCGGCGGCGAGACCTGCAACCTCATCGCTTCCACCGAAAAGCACGAGGCGCACGAAGCCGCCTTGATGGAAGAACAGGAACGCGCGCGGCGTTTGGCGATTAACGGAGCGCACGAAGCAGACGACTTCAAGCGTGCGCTTTATAATGCGGCGGAACAGTTCATCGTCCGTCGCGGCAGCCACGGCTCATCCGTCATCGCAGGCTATCACTGGTTCACAGACTGGGGACGCGACACGATGATTTCTCTTCCCGGCCTCACTCTCTCGACACGTAAATTCTCCATCGCACGCGAAATCCTCAGCGCCTTCGCAGAGCATTTGAGCGAGGGCATGATTCCCAACCGTTTCCCTGACGAGGGCGACCGGCCCGACTACAACACCGTGGACGCGACGCTCTGGTTCGTTCACGCCGCGGGCGAATACCTGCGCACGACAGACGACATCTCTTTCATACGCGACCATCTCTACTCCCAACTCATAGAGATAATTGACTGGCACGAACGCGGCACGCGCTACGGTATCCGTGTGATGGAGGACGGACTGCTGCGCTCCGGCACGGAAGGCGTGCAACTGACCTGGATGGATGCGAAGGTCGGCGACTGGGTAGTCACACCGCGCACAGGCAAGGCCGTAGAGATACAGGCGCTCTGGTACAACGCCCTGCTTCATCTCGAAGAGATAGCCGCACGCCTCAAAGACCAGAGCACAGCCGCCTACTGCCGCACGCTGGCCGGAAAGACGGAGACCGCCTTCAACGGAAAGTTCTGGAACGACGATGCCGCTTGCCTCTTCGACGTAGTGCGCGACGACGACACAACCGATGCCGCCATCCGTCCCAACCAGATCTTCGCCGTCAGCCTCACTCATTCAATGCTTCCGCTTGAACGCGCACGCAGCGTCGTCAACACCGTCAGGCGCGAACTCCTAACCCCCTATGGCCTGCGCTCGCTCTCCCCCTCTCATCCACTCTATCGCGGACGCTACGGAGGCGATTCTCTCTCTCGCGACGGCGCGTATCATCAAGGAACAGTCTGGGCATGGCTCATCGGCCCATTCATCACGGCTTACCTCAAGGTCAACGACCACACACACGAAAGCCGCGCGCAGGCCCAAGCATGGCTCGCCGCTTTCCGCACACATCTAGCGGACGCTGGCCTCAACCAGATTTCCGAAATCTTCGACGCCGACCCACCACACACACCGCGCGGCTGCATCGCGCAGGCATGGAGCGTAGCAGAGCTTTTAAGATGCGAAGTGGATGAGCTTTGAAAAAGGGATGCTATCGAGGCGGCGCACGCGAACGACTTGTTCGTCTGTGTACCTGCTAAAAGCTTAGATGACGAACTACGCAGATTAACGTTAGTGAAGCGAAGTATAATGTCTGGTGATTTTCTCTATAATACTGTTTCGCTCTCCGAACAGATAACCTTCTTTACCTGCATCGGCTAGAATCTTCTTCACTTCTTCTCTGGATTTCTCATCATTAGGATTGTAGTCACTGGATGTTAATTTCTGCCAGAACGGTCTAAGACTACCGACACTCCTACTCACATTGGCCGCATATTCTTTTAATTCACTATCGAGGACTGGCAATGCATCTGTTGGAATCAACGCCAGAATAGACGACTCTCTGGCTATGTTCGAGTGCCACCACCACGCTGATTCATCAAGCTCAAGATAGCGTTTGTTAAAATCATCTCGGAATTTTAGTTGTGCTTCTCTCAGTTCGGAAGGTTGGAGTTGTAATCGAACATTTTGATTATGAAACGACTCCATCATGGTTTTAAGCGCATTGAGCTTAATATTAAACTCCGTATTACGATTTACAATCTCAAGCGCCTTTTTCTGTCTAGCCTCCTGTAGCATCCGATTGCGATTGACTTTAGAGTTAAGGTAGGGCACGAGTAGAGAGGTAATGGTCGCTCCAATAATTAACAGGAAAAGAGGGTGCTTGAGCGTCCTTGCCAGATGTCTGACAACTCTACTATTAGAAGACTTAGCAGGCAGCTTTGACTTCACTTCGGGTTCAGCATCGGTCATCATTATTGGCAGCATACTTTGTCAGATTGTTTAAGCGCGGCATCGGGTTGAATCGTTGTTATGCTACGCGTCGCCGGTTGTCACTTAGTCGCGCCCAAGTCGCCACTAATATTATACCGCGCATTGATGCTCCGTTGTGCGAAAAGTGTATGGACGATGAATGCGTCGCGGGCGTGCTCATCGCGTGTGCTTCAAACTGGTCGGCGTGGACTTGTTGATTGTGAATGAGTGGTTATTGGCGCGTAGATTACTGGGACGTTCCTTCGTCTCCGTCGCCGTTTTTGGTTGAGCGTTTGCGTTCTTCGGTGCGTGTGCCGCCGGCTTGTTCGTACTGGGTGCTGTTTCTGCCCCAGCGTGCGCCGACTCCGGCGAGCATGCGGGAGCTGAGCTGGTCTAAGGCTTTCTCTTTGATTTCGAGGTCGTTCTTCTTTTCGTCCAGTTGGGCCAGCAGGGTGTTGTACTCATCCTGTGCGGCGCGGACTTCGGCAATTCTTTGCTCATATTCAGCGAGCGTTAGCCCCGGACCTAAATCGAGCGTCGGAGAGATGGCTTTCAGGCTTGAGGCGCGCGTGTTGGCTTTTTCCAGAATGCGTGAGTTGCGTCTTAATCTTCCCATGATTATCTCCTCTAGTGTGTGAACGTTAGGGTGAAGACCAGAGGCGCGATCAGTTTGAAGCAATCGGCAGTATATTACTTTTCTGCGTTTGGTCAATTCTTTTCCGTTCGTTCGCAGGCGTTGTTTATCCCTTCGGATGGGTTGTTAATCTCTACGCAATAATCGTTAAAGGGTTTGCATGTGCAGCAAATGTGAACTCGTGAAGAGCAAATGTGTTCACATGAAGAGTATATGTGAACTGATTTGCTCTTCATGTGAACTCGTTAAGAGTAAATGCGAACTCATTTACTGTACATGTGAACTCGTTTGCTCTTCACGTGAACATATTTGCTCCTCATGTGTTCACATTTACTGTTGACGGGAACATGTTTGCTCTTGATGAGTTTGCATTTACTGTTAAGGGGAACACATTTACTCTTCATGCGTTCACATGAAGAGTAAATGTGAACGCATGTGCTCTTTATGTGAACGCATGAAGAGTAAATGGAAACTGATTTGCAGCAGATGGGTTCGCATGAAGAGCATGCGGGTTCAGGTTTTTTGCAGGTAAGTAGAGGTTTTTAGCGAATTTGCAGAGGTTTTCTGCAATCGTAAGAAGAATCCGGCTTCCGTGGTTAACAACTCAAAGCAGGGCTTCGGTTAATCGTCGTCGCTCTCGTCTGTCAGCAGAGAATCCAGAATCCAGGCCCAGTGTGAGACGTGTACGAGTTCGCGCAGGCGACCTGTGTGCGAGTCTTTGATGTACCAGCGGCCTTTGATGTAGCGGCCGGTGTGGATGCGGTTGTCCGTTTTATCGTGTATGAGAACCTGCTGGTCTTCTGGCGGCAGCCGGTCAGAGGTCTTTATCCACGACATGATGTTCGAGGCGCGCGTGGGGTCTGCGGATTCAATGCGCGGCCTTCTTCTCGTTGGCCCAGAGAGGCTTGAAGTTGTCGCCGGGTTTGAAGACGAGGTCGCTCTTTTTATCTTCGTCTTTGAGATGGACGAGGTTGACCTGATCGTCAAGTAAGTCGAAGAAGATGCGGTTGCGTAGCTGCGCGCCGTCGAGTCCTTCTGGCATTTTGGCTTCGACGTAGAGCCAGACGGCGTTGCTTTTAGTCTCCATGCCGACCCATGAGAGCGCTTTGGCTTCGCCCGCAGCGTTTTTGATGTTGATGGCTTGTTGCAGGTAATCGAAGGTGAGGGCTTCGGCGTCGGGTGTCTTGCCGAGGCGGACGTTTCTGCGGTTGCGGCGTGTCAGTATGTTTTCGAGATCGTGGGAGAAGACCTGCACGGAGATTTCGACGAGTTGTTCCCGATGATTGTATTCGATGCTCATCAGGCTGGTGTGGAAGGTGTGCGCCGCAGTGCGCGGAGCGAGCACTGCGCAGAACGCGGAGAGTAGTAGAGTCGTGATGAGTGTGCGTTGATGCTTGTTCATGGTTGTCTGGGCTGCTCCGCTGGCTTCTCCGGCTCAGGCTGCGGCTTGCGTTCAAGCTCCTGCATGGGGTTGCGCGGCCTCTGCTCTTTGAATGCCTGAAAGCGCGACTTGATGGGGCGGCGCGGGAAGTTGTTATTAACAAGGTCAACGTCGGCCGTCTCAAGATGCGGGTCGAGCGTGATGCTCTTCAACTCTTTCTTGGTGACGATGAGCTTGGAGACTTCCGAGTTGTTGTAGCGCCAGATTTCGGCGGGGATGCGCAACTCTTCCGAAGTGCCGTCCGCGTACTCCAACAGTAGTATGACGGGCATGACGAGGCCGCCTATGTTCTTGAAATCAACGACGTAGAAGTTCATCCCTGACGTTAAAAGAGCGCGCTCTCTTTCCGTCAACGTAGAGAGATACTGCTGGAACTCCGCGCGCTCGCGCTCCGTCACACGGAACTGATCGTAGGTGTTATAGAAATCGTTGAGAGACGGAAACTGCTCGTTGCGCTTCGGAATGTTTTGATTGCGCTGCTGCGAGAGCGTCTCAGGCTGCGCGCCCTTTTCGCGACGGGCAGCTTCCTTCTCAACATCCGGGTTGCGCGTGTCGAGCGTGTAGAGACGAACGTTCTCAATCGAGATGTCCGTGTGATCGGAGGTGTAGAACCAGCCGCGCCAGAACCAATCGAGGTCAACGCCCGACGCATCCTCCATCGTGCGGAAGAAATCCGCAGGCATCGGTCGCTTGAACTTCCAGCGCCGTGCGTACTCCTTAAACGCATAATCGAAAAGCTCTCGCCCCAGTACAGTCTCGCGCAGGATGTTGAGCGCCGTCGCTGGCTTGCCGTAAGCGTTGTTGCCAAACTGAAGCACCGAATCCGACTGCGTCATAATCGGAACCTGCGCCTCGCTTCTCATATACTCCGTGATGTTCTTCGGCTCGCCGCGCGACGAAGGATAGTTGCGCTCCCATTCCTGTTCCGAAAGGTACTGAAGGAAAGTGTTCAATCCCTCATCCATCCACGTCCACTGTCGTTCGTCGGAGTTAACAATCATCGGGAAATAGTTGTGCCCGACTTCGTGTATGACGACGGAGATCAAGCCGTACTTCGTTCCAGCCGAATACGTGCCGTCGGCTTCGGGACGCGGGCCGTTAAAGCAGATCATCGGATATTCCATCCCTCCGACAGGGCCGTTAACGGAGATGGCGACAGGGTAAGGATACGTGAACGTGTAGCGCGAATAGATGTTCAGGGTGTGCATGATGGCGTGCGTCGAATACTGTCCCCAGAGCGGATTGCCCTCCTTCGGGTAATAAGACATAGCCATTACGCGATTGCCGTTCACGTCATGCAACTGCGCGTCCCAGATAAACTTTCGCGACGACGCGAACGCGAAATCACGCACGTTGTCTGCCGTGTAAACCCAAGTCTTCTTGCCCTTCGGCTTGCTCGATTCGTTAGCGGTCGCCTCGGCCTGCGTCACAATCAGCACGGGCTCTCTCGCCGTCTTCGCCTGTTCGAGACGCTGCCGCTGCACAGCCGTCAAGACCTGCTGCGGATTTTGCAGCACGCCCGTCGAAGCTACTATGTGGTCGTCGGGCGCTGTGATGCGCACGCGATAATCACCGAATTCGAGCGTGAATTCGCCCGCGCCTAAGAATTGCTTGTGCTGCCAGCCGTTGACATCATTGTAGGCCGCCATGCGCGGAAACCATTGCGCGATCTCGTAAATGTAGTTGCCGTCCTTAGGGAAAAACTCGTAGCCCGTGCGCCCGCCAATCCTGCGTTGATCGTTGATGTTGTAATTCCAGTCAACGGAGAAGCTGACCGTTTGCCCGGAGGCGAGCGGCGCTCTCAAGTCAACGCGCATCATCGTCTTCACAATCGTGTAAGGAAGCGCTGCGCCCTTCGCATCACGCACGGCAGTGATCTTGTAGCCGCCGTCGAAGTTGCGGTTGATCAGATTCTCGATGGCGTTGTAGGGCAGGCGCTCGAAGCTCGGAGCGTTCTGCGTCTTGAAAGTGTCGGAGTCTTTAGACCAGATGTTCTGGTCGAGTTGCAGCCAGAGATAAGTCAGAGTGTCTGGCGAGTTGTTGTGATAACTGATGGTTTCCGAACCCGTGATGCGCTGGTTCGTGTCGTCAAGCTCAACGTCAATCGAATAATCTGCTCGCTGCTGCCAGTAGCTACGGCCGGGCGCGCCGGATGCAGCCCGCTGCTCGTTGGGCGTCGCAAGTTCCTCTTCCATCTGCCTGAACTTGTCGCTCGGATGCGACTTGGATTGTGCGAAGGCGGCTGATGCGGAGAAGACGAAGATTAAAAGCAGTCCGAGAAGACGCGTGCTGTGCAAGATGTTGGAGTCCTTTCTGCCTGACTTGAGAGCGACAACTGCCGGACGCTGCGACGCTTCCCTTAGCACAGAGTTTGAGCGTGCTAACATACCGAAGACTTCCGCAGTGTCAACCGAAAGCATGTTGGTCGCCGTCGAGGAGAGCCGTATAGTAGCGCGAATGAAGGGTCAACGCAAAGTTGCAGACTTCCCCCGATTATTTGATTATACTCCGCTTTTACGGTTACTATCCGCTCTTGGTTTCAAGAATGTGCGGCAGCGTCCGCAGCAATTTTTCCTTTGAGGACACTCAATGCAGAACGCGGTCACAGAGTCTAAGCCGAAAGTCGAAGCAGGCTCGTTCTACGATCGCGTCGCCAGCCTCTATAATCTGACCTTCAAGTTTAACGGCTACGGGCGCTCGCTTGAGCAATACCTGCGCGCCAACCCTCTGCCCCTCACACCCGGCGCAAAAATCCTCGACGCGGGATGCGGCACAGGACTGCTCACCTTAGCGCTGCTGAAGGTCATAGACATGCCCGTCCATATAACGGCCGTTGACCTCTCTGCAACTTCAATCGCGACCGCACGCCGCGCCGTCAGAGAGGAAACAGGGCGCACACAAGCGGTCGCCTTCTCTCAAGCCAACGTTCTACAGCTTCCCTTCCGTGACAACTCTTTCGAGGTGATTGTGACGAGCGGCGTGCTCGAATATGTCTCGCTGCGCGAAGGCTTCGGTGAACTGGCGCGCGTGCTCGCACCGGGAGGACACCTGCTGCATCTTCCCGTCTATCCATCCCTCGCCAGCCGTTTCCTCGAACTCCTCTTTCACTTCAAAACACACCCGCCCGATGAAGTCGAAGCCAACACCTCTCGCTACTTCAACATCATCTCGCGCCACCGCTTCCCGCGCTTTCACGTCATCGGCTGGACGAAATCAGCCGTCGTCTCGCAGAAAGTCTGAAGTCTTCAGGCAGGAATTCTATTTGACCGGCACGAGCCGCATGATGCGGTCGTCGTCCTTTGCGGGTGAGCCGCGCCCGTCGCGGTTTGAGGTTGAGAAATAGAGCGCGCCGTCCGGCCCTTCCGCGACATCGCGTATGCGCCCGTACTGTTTGTTGAGCAGGCGTTCCTGGCTGACGACGCGGCGGCCGTCCATGACAACACGAACCAATGTTTCGCCGCGCAGGCCGCCGAAGAAGAAGTTGCCGCGAAACTGCGGAAAGAGAGAGCCGCGATAGAACGTGCCGCTGGCGGGCGCGACAGCCGGAGTATATTCGAGCAAGGGAGATTCCAAGCCTGCGCGCGCTTGCGTGTGATGAATAACCGGCCAGCCGTAATTCTTGCCGCGCTCGACGATGTTGACTTCATCGCCGCCGGGAGGCCCGTCGAAAGTTGAAGGCCCGTGTTCCGTTTGAAACATCAGGTTTGTGCCCGGCTGCCAGTCGAGCCCCTGCGCATTACGATGACCCGTTGACCAGATTTCGGGCCGCGTGTTTTTTTGTCCGACAAAGGGATTATCATCCGGCACAGAACCGTCGTCGTTTAAGCGCAGGGTTTTTCCGGCGAGTGAGTCTTGTCGTTGCGCAAGGTTTCTGTCGGTTGCATCGCCGGTCGTGACGTACAGCTTACCGTCTGGCCCGAAGCGCAGGCGGCATCCCGCGTGATACTGTGCCGCCGGAATATTTTCGATAATCACTTTGCGCTCTACGAGCGCGCTGCCCGTCTCGCGAAATCGCACGATGCGCACAAGCTGTTCGCCGCCGCCGTAAGCATAAGAGAGATAAAGCAGCCTGTTTGTGTTGAACTGCGGATGCAGCGCAAGGCCCATCAGCCCGCTTTCGCCCTTCGGCTCGACATCGTCGAGAACCGCCAGCGGCTCCGCGCGCAGCTTTCCGTTTTCAAAGACGCGCACGCGCCCCGGTCGCTCCGTGAAAATCATCCTTCCATCCGGCGCGAAGACAATAGACCATGGAACTTCAAGACCGCCAACTACCTTCTCAACTCGAAACTGAATCGCGCCGCTCTCCGCGCTCGCCACCTCGCCCTCGCCCCTGCCCTGCGGAACAGACGGCCCACCGCAAGCCACCGCTATTAAAACGACCAACACAAAAATCGAATACAGCATGCGCCTCATCATCACTCTTCTCCCCTGTACAGCGGAACACAAAGAGAGTGATGCAAACTTTTGTCGAGAGTGTTGCTTGCCTGACAAGTTTCCCCTCGTTAGTGAGAGATGTATTCATGCAGAAGCTTTAGTTCGTCG
Organism: Pyrinomonadaceae bacterium; assembly: GCA_036382855.1. Lineage (GTDB taxonomy): Bacteria > Acidobacteriota > Blastocatellia > Pyrinomonadales > Pyrinomonadaceae > DASVTR01. Next base: position 28,129 of record DASVPO010000026.1, read on the forward strand.
CCCTGCTCGCTCAGTTCGACGCGCAGTAGATCACGCATCGAGAGCATCCCGACCCAGCGTTGCCCTTCGACCACGGGTAAATGACGACGGCCCGTGCGTTCCATTCTCTCTAAGGCTTCATGCGGTGTGTCGCCCGTTTCAATAACAGCGAGGTCAACGAGCGCGCTCATAGCGTCTTTCACCTGCAAAGAGGCCGGGTTGCGTTGCGGTACGATGACGCGGTTGAGAAGGTCGCGCTCGGTCAGAATACCGACCAGCCTGTTATCCTCGTCAATCACGCAGACGCCTCCTATCTTGCGGCTTGACATATATTCGGCAGCCTCAAGCAGATTCATCTTGTCGCTCACCGAATAGGGTTCGCGTTCGCGGATGACATCCCGGATTGTCATCATCATCAGTCTTCCCTCCTCTTCAGTTAATTTATAGACGGCTGGCGAGCATTATAATGTTTTTAGCGCGGCCGGTCATCAATCAAAAAGTGTGGCTTGCATAGAGGGTCTGCGGAAAGTGTTGCGTGTCTGGTTCTGGTAGCTATGCTCTTGTGATTCACGGTTGAAGCCGAGCCGTTTGCTATGCAGGCGGAACAGATTTTCCAGCGCCAGCCAGTACTCGCCGCTGCCGCGCATACGTTTGCCAAACTCGCTCGAATTCAAACGACCGTCGCGCGCCTCGCGAATACGACTCAGCACGCGCTCGGCCTTCGTCGGCAGATTCTCGCGCAGTCTCTCTTCAAAATAGGTTGCGACGCTGCCGGGCAACCGCAGCATCGTCATAAAAGCGCGTGTCGCGCCGGCATCTTTCGCGCGTTTGAGAAGCTGCGGAATGTCTGTTGAGAGGCCCGGTATGACGGGAGCGATACCAAGTCCGACCGCGATGCCGTTTTCCGCAAGCTCACGCATCGCCTTAAAACGCGCGTCGGGCGAGGGCGCGAAAGGCTCAAGGGCGCGCGCCGTCTCGTAATCCGCAAACGGAATCGTGAAGAAGACTGCCGCGCTCGCCTCTTCGGTCAAACGCTTGAGCACATCTATGTCGCGACGTATGAGCGCAGACTTGGTGACGATGCCGACAGGATTACGGAACTCAAGGCAGGTTTCGAGGCAGCGGCGCGTTAATTGGTAATGAGCTTCGAGAGGAACGTAAGGGTCTGAGGTGAAGGAAAAGACCAGCTCAGCCCCGCGCCAACTGCGCGCCATCAACTCCCGCCGTAGAAGCTCTGCGGCGTGTACCTTAACGACGATTTTCCGCTCGAAGTCTGTGCCCGCGCCATAACCAAGGTATTCGTGCGTCGGGCGGCTGAAGCAATATGAGCAGGCGTGTGCGCAGCCGCGATAGCAATTGACGGAATAATCGAAGCCGACATCAGGGCTGTTGTTGTGTGTGATGATGGTGCGCGTCTCAGTCTCTTCGAAGACTTCGACTTTCGCTTCGGGCGGCTCACCCAGCCATTCGACCGTATAAGAGAGCCAGGGGTTCGGCGGGTTAGTAATGTAACGCATTTGAATTTCAGAGCAAGCCGCTCGTCGTTAAAATCAGGTCTGCGGAGTGCCGCGCGGCAGAATGGCCTCTATGCTTTGCAGCATCACGAAGACCGTATCACGACTATCATCATCGTTCTTCATCGCCAGCGCAACATAATCATTCGTTATCTCGGCCACCGTCCCCTCGTAGACACCGCCCGAACGGGTCTTGACGTTAATGGCCTGCCCTCTGTAGCGTCTCAGCATATTTTCGATGTGCTGGTATCCCATCAGCGCCCCCTCAAGGAAAGTATGAAGTAGGAACGAGGAACGATGAATGACAGGCAAGCTGCTTATCATTCATCGTTCCTCGCTGCCGCGTTCATCGTTTCTCACTGTGTCCATGTGACGAAGAAGAGCCTGTATTTGTCTGGGTCTTCGAGTGTGATGAAGCGGCCGCCCCAGCCTTCGTCCGTGGGCGGCGCAAGCACCAGTCCGCGTCCTTTCAATTGCGCGTAGTAAGCTTCAACGTCCGTCGTGGTCAGAAAGAAATGGACGCCGCGACCGCGCCGCAGCATCGTCTCCAACTGCTGCACCAGCGTGATCCGCAAACGACCGGCGCGCAGGGTTGCCATCGGCGGTTCTGCTTCCGGGCTGCTGCTTTCGATGTCGAGCCCCAGTTGCTCGTGATAAAACTTGACGGACTCTTCGAGGCTATTGACTTCCAGCAAGAGCAAATCGAGTCCGTTTAAGAGCATCAGTTGTTTCGCGTTTGTCGAGTTCGTTAGAGATTGACGAGCACCACGTAGAGACCGTAGCCGCCGCAGCCGACCAGAGACCAGAACAGAGTTTCCTGAACGCCTGCATAGCGACGCGCAGGGTGCGACGCACCGTATGTTTCGCGAATCGCCAGCATCACCGAATGGGCCAACAAGACACCAGCCACGATAACGAAGACTGCGAGTATGCCCAGCGGCCAGAGAAAGCGTATCCAGTGTGCGCGCACAAGCACCAGCAGCACCACTCCCGCGAAGAGACACAGCAAGGCTTCAACGCTTCTGCCGGAAATCTCGTCGGCCACGGCCGAAGGCGACGAATAAGGCTCCGTGTATTCGTCAAACGACGGCGGCTGTCGTTCGGCGTCGTAGGCGCTGCGCGTCGCGTCATCCTTCAGCACGCCGTAGGCTTCGTTGAGCGCCTTCATCTCCTCCTCGTCGCCGCCGCGGTCTGGATGATGCTGGGTGGCGCGACGCTTGTAGAGGCGTTCGAGTTCGCTCGGCGTCGCATCCTGCTGCGCGCCCAGGATAGAATAATAATCTTTGCTTGCATCAAACCGGCTCATTGCTGTTGTGGCTGACGATTGTAGATTTGCGTTTTTAGAATTGCAATCTCTATCTTCACAGAGGGAGCGCGCGAGGGTCGAGAATTTCGCTCGCGGCTGTGTTAAGCTTAAGCTCTTACAACAAACGTTTTTCCCTGCGGGACGCGAAGAGAAAAGCTGTGGCGCAAACATTCGTTGCGGGCGACGACCTTATTTTCCAACTCGAAAGCGGCTACGGGCTGCTGCGCGTCTTGGCAATCGAGGAGAGCGAGCGCGGAACAATCTGGCATCTGCTCGCCTATGAAGAATTGTTCCCCGATGTGGAGACTGCGGAGAAGGCTCTGGCTGCGCCCGTCACGCTTCAGGCGCGCGTCCCGCACATGGCGCTCACAGACCGCGCCTTCGAGCGGACGCCCGCAGCGCTTCTCGGCAACAGGCCCGTGCTGGATGAAGAACTCAAGGGCTATCGCGAGTGGTTGGCGAGCGATGAGAGAATCGTGTCCGACCGTTCGGCACTACTGATGCTCGGCATCCGTTAAAAAAACTTTCCCGCCGGAGATAACAGTTGATGAAACACGGATTCGCATTGAACACACGGTTGAAGCGCCGCGCTCTGTTGCTTCCCCTCCTCGTTATCTTCGCAGCCTTTCCCGCCTGGGCCGGAAGGCGCGAGCGGCGCGTGGAGAACTGGCGGCCAGTCAACTACGACGTGGCGATAGTCTTCGACGAACAGTTGAGCGAACTCACCAGCGCACGCACGGACATCAACATCCTCATCCTGAAAGATGCGCTCAGCACGATTGACCTCGATTTCGGTGAGATGACAATCGAAGCAGTCAACGTCGGCGACCAGCCCGTACGCTTCGAGCAGTCACAGGGCAAGCTCAACGTCATTTTGGCCCAACCCGCCAAGAAGGGCGAGCAGTTAATCGTCAGCGTTAAATATCACGGCCAGCCAAAGGACGGATTGAAATTAACAAAGGACAAGGGCGGAAAGCCTTCGGCCACAGGCGACAACTGGCCCGACCGCGTGCACCACTGGATACCATGTCTAGAGCACCCGTCAGCGAAAGCGACTGTCCGTTTCACTGTCACTGCGCCCGCGCGCACTCTCGTCGTCGCTAATGGTCAACTGACTGCCAAGCGCGACAATCCTGACAACACGCGGACGTGGATTTACACGGAAGGAGTGCCGATTCCGCCCTACTGCATGGTTGTCGCCGTCGGAGAGTTTGCGCTCATCGAGCCGCAGCGCCCGGCGCTCACTCCGCTCTTCTATTACGTGCCGCAGCCCGACCGCGAATTTGCGCAGAAAGGCTTTGCCTCCGCCGCGCCTTCCCTTGAGTTGTTCAGCCAGCAGATCGCACCCTACCCTTACGAGAAACTGGCTCTGATTGTCGGCGCAACACGCTTCGGCGGGATGGAAAATTCAAGCGCCATCGTCTTCAGCAGCACGCTCTTCGACCCGCGCGCAGATGCGCCCCTGAGCCGCAGATTCAACATCCGGCGCGGCATCGTGGAAGTCGTCGCACATGAGATTGCGCATCAATGGTTTGGAGATTCCGTCACAGCGGCAACGTGGTCAGACCTCTGGCTGAGCGAAGGCTTCGCCACCTACTTTGCAGGACTCTTCACCGAACGCTATGAAGGACGGGATGCCTTTCGCGATTACATGAGGCGCGACGCCGGAGAATATTTCAAGTACGCGAAGGAGAGACGCGCGCCGATTTTCGACCCCAACACCGAAAACCTGAACGAACTTTTGAACGAGAACAACTACCAGAAAGGCTCCTGGGTCTTGCACATGCTGCGCAGCATCCTTGGCGACGATGCTTTCTTTCGCGGCATACGCACTTACTACGCTGCCCACCGCAATTCGACAGCGACGACGGAAGACCTGCGCGCAGCCCTTGAGAAGTCATCAGGCATGAACCTGCGCGCGTTTTTCCAGCGCTGGATTTACGGCAGCGGCCATCCTGTCTATAAGACCTCATGGACATGGCAGCAACTCGGAAAGCGCGGCGGCGTCTTAACCATACGTTTGCGACAAACGCAAGCGGATGCAGCCTTCACCAACCCGGTGCCCGTAGAAATCACGCTGTCCAACAACAGCAAGACGCGCACCGTTATCAGGCCGCTTACCAAAGAGGCTATCAAGCGCATCCCGCTTTCACAGAAACCCGTTGATGTTGACATTGACCCTGACGAGACAATCCTGAAAGAGGTCTTCATGTTGAATTAGCTCATCGAATCGCGCTGCATTCCGTGTTGTTGTGTGGAACGACGGGGCTAAAGCGCTCCTGATATTCTCTCGAAGTGATGAACGCACAGACCATGCTCCGATAGTTGCCGGGCACGCGCGTATTGAGCACGTCAAGCCAGAATTGATAACCGCCCTCATCAGGACTGCGCTTCAGATAACCGAAATACTCCGCGAGAACGAACGCAGGGTTATACTCAGCCTCAACAAACTCAGGATACTCTATGAGCTTGCGAACGACGCGCGCACGCTGCGCAGGCCCGGCGTTAGCGTAGATGTTGCACTCGCCGATTAATTCCGCGCGCCGCGCCGTTATGTTAACGCCTGAGCCTTGCTGCACAGTATTGATGAGCGCGTCAACAAAATCCGGGCAGCTTGATGATGCGCCGTATCTGCCGATGAAATCAGGCCGCTGGACGAATTCCTCTGCAAACGCCTGCTTGCTCGCTTCCAACCCTGCGCCGACCGTGAGCGCGCTGCGGTCGCGCGTGAACTGCTCATACGTGGGCCGCACACCGAGCGCGGCTTTGTTAAAGCGATAAAGGAAGAAGCCCGTCTGTTGAAACTCCTGCTCGACGAAGAAGGCCGCTGAGACATCCGTTCGCTTGATGTTGATGCAGTTGGCATCAACGCCGCAATTTGTAATCTGGCTGGTCCAGTAATCAAGCCCGCCTTTGTCGGGCTCTCGATTAAGAAAATCAAGGTAATGCTGGCGAACGAAAAAGCGTGCGTCGTCAATCGGATTCGAGGTGGGCGGCGCATGGTCGTCGTCAATAATCGTCACGCTCGCCATCAGTGGACTTCCAACGAGCGCTCCGCCCTTTGGATTACTGAGCACGATAGTGAGCGTTTCCGCGCCCTCAACATGTGCATCGTCTGTGACGAGAAGCGAAAACGTTTTACTTGTCTGCCCGGCGGCGAACGTGAGCGTGCCTGAAGCGAGTTGGTAATCGGATTGTTCGGAGGCTGTGCCGTCTACCGTCATGTAGTCAATGCTGACGGCGCTGCTGCTGTCGCCGTAGCGGTTGACGGTGACAAGCAGGCTGCCTTCGTTTTCGTTGACGCTATAACTCGACGCGCCCAACTGTAGGCTTGAGGCGGTCGCGGAAGAAGTAAACTGGCCGCGTATCTCCCCGTTCGGAAAGGTGAGGCTGTGCACGTTGATGTAGAGCAGCCCGTTTTTTAAGTTCTGCACATCCGTGGGCGTGAGGTTAATCTCGTAATCGCTGAATTGGCCCATGGGCAGACCGAAGAGGACTCCGGCGTTTGTGCCTGAAGGCGCTGGGCCATGTATGTGCGCGGCAGATTGAGCGCTGGAAAGCGCATTGAAGGAGAGCGAGACGCGCGCCCTCTTTTCGTCAGCACTCAGGAGGATGGTCGCCGTGCCGGTCGCGACGGAATTCGTCGGCGGCACTTCCTGCGCGCCCGTCAAAGTGGCTGTAAAGAGCGTGGGCGGTGTGGCGTAGATTTCATAAATCGCGCTGTTTGAGAGAGAGACGATGTAGAGATTGCCGTTTGGCCCGGTCTGAATGTCCGTCGTGATGCCGAAGTTCTGCCCGACGAGCAAACTCTCGCTCTCATTCAAGTCAAACTTATCCGCGTTATCCGCAACGCGGTCTGCGAGGCGACCGTCAACGGGCGCTAGATGAAGGCGGTCGTTCGTCAAAGGAAAACGGAAGAGGTAGCCGCCGGAAAGCGTCGTCCGCGAAGCGCCGACGAAAAGATTTCCGTCAAACTGCGCGCCCAAAGATTCCCCGCGCACAAAACCGATGGGCGACGGAGCGACGGCAAACTTCCAGCTAAACTCAGGCTCAGTGTATTGCGAGTTTGGAAGTTGATAGAGACGAGAGAGAGCCTGCTGCGGGGTGTCTGCAATCAGCGACGGCGACCAGCGAATTTGCTGTAAGCCTCCGGGGCGGCTCGTCTCAATGGCTTTATATTCAGCGACGCGGCTCGATGGACCCATGACCTGAATCCAGCCGCCGTTGAAGCCCGCGCCGACACGATTAATCTCATCAAAGCTATCGTCGCCATTCTCCTGCGTCCACAGGTGTCCGCTCACAGGGTCAAACGCCATCCCGAAGCTATTGCGGACGCCATAAGCATAAACTTTTTTGATGTTGGCGGCGGCCTCGCCAGTGAGTCCGCTGTTGATGTTGAAGAACGGATTATCAACGGGCGTCGTGCCGTCGTCGTTGAGACGCAGGACGACTCCTGTCAGGTGCGCATTGTCGGGTTCGGGGCCGCCGTACTGGTCATCAGGAATTGGCCCACCGCTCGTGATGTTCTGCAAGAGGCCGCGGCGGCCGTTGTCGCCCATGATGATGTAGAGCTTGCCGTCGGGGCCGAAGCGCAGGACGCCGCCGTTATGATTGCCACGAAGGGGCTGCCCTGCATCTTCCTGATAGGCGCGCAGCCGGATCAGATTGCGGTCGAACGCGAGCGTCGCGCCGTTCCAGATGAAACGGTCAACGCGATTGCCGAGCAAGGGAACTTCAGCCGTCGCGGTTGTATCAACGCCGGTGCTGCTCTCCGTCCAGAAGAGATAGACGAAGCCGTTGCTGCTGAAATCAGGATGCTGGGCTAGCCCTAGTAGTCCACGTTCGGAGGCGCTGTTGACTGCGAGGTCAAGCGCCGTGCTGTTAATTTGTCCGTTGTAGATGCGCTGCACCTTCCCGGTCGCCTTCTCCAACACAAGCAGATCGCTGGGCCCGATGAAAGCCATGCTGGTCGGCTGGTTTAATCCGCTGACGAGCGTTCGCACGGAGAGATTCGGGTCGAGCATGGAGGGTGCGAGCGACTGCGGCTCGATGGTGGTCGTGGCGCTGGCGGAATTATTGGTCGCGTTCGGGTCAGTCTCGCTGGCGGTGGCGCTTGCTGTGTTTGTTATCTGTCCTGTCGTCGTCGGTGTGACGAGGATGGTTGTCGCAACGCTCTCGTTTAAGGCTAGAGTGCCAAGGGTGCAGTTGATTGGTCCTGTTCCGCTGCAAGTGCCTTTGTCGGGAGTCGCCGAGATGAAGGTCACGCTGGCGGGCAGCGTGTCTGTGAACTGAACGTTGGTGGCCGTCGCAGGGCCCGTGTTTGTAACGACTACACGATAGGACAGAGTTGTGCCGATCTGCGCGGGATTGGGCGAGGCCGTTTTAGTTAAGAGCAAGTCGGCGCTTGCCGGGCTGGTGATGACGAGCGTGATGGTCTCCGTGTGTTGCAGGCTTCCGCTTGTGGCGTTGATGGTTAAAAGGTAAGTGCCGATGGCGGCGGCTGGCGTGGTGTTGATTGTTAAGACGGACGTTTGGGCGTTTGTGTCTGTGATGTTGACGGGCTGTGGATTGAAGGAGGCGCTTGTGCCGGGCGGAGTTCCGCTGACGCTCAAGGTGACTGCTCCGTTGAAGCCGCCTGTGGGCGTGATGTTGACGTTGTAAGTCGTGCTGTTGCCCTGTAGGACTGTTTGCGATGCGGGTGTGGCGCTCAAGGCGAAGTCCGGGGCGGCGGTTGCCGGGAGCGCTGTGTTGAAGGTGAAATAGATATTATCGCCGGAGGAATTGGCGTCGCCGTTGGCGTGGTTGCCTGCGGCGTAGAAGGTGACTGGGCCAACATCGGTCGCAGGCGCAGTCCAGTTGAAAGTCCAGCTTGCGCCGTTGTGCTGGCCGGAGAACGTTCCGAGCGATGTATGTTCGATATACTGGCGATTGGGAAAAGGGCCTTGATTGTCGAGCGTCTGCGTCAGGTTGTCGAGCGGCGAGAGGCTTCCGGCCTTCTGCTCGCTGTCGTCGAGCGCGGTCAGTTGAAAGCCCCAGCGCTGGCGCGTCTGGTCGTTGTTGGTGTGTGTGACGGTGATCTGGTAAGTCTGACCTGGCACATAAGACTGCGGGGCGTTGATGCTGATTTGTCCCGTCCCTGCGTCGCTGTTGACGTGACACTCGGCGCAGGCTTCAGGCTCTTCGCCGGGCGCGCGCGTGTAGCCAGCGGGCGGCCCCGAAGAGAAAGCGTGCACACGACGGTTGGCGGCGTTGTCGGTAATGAGCAGTAGTGCTCCGCAGGCGACGAAAAGGATGAGGGCAATTAGTTTGAGCCGTTGCATCTTCTGCATGTTCGCTGAAGTTTTCGGATTAAAGTCTGACTAATAAAAGTCCCGCCGAAACGATTGAAGAAAGCGGGAGTTTCAACCGTCCCTGCGGGACACGAAAGAGTCGCGCCGTTTAGCGCCGGACGCTGACAATGAGAGACTGCCCTTGGATAAGGCGAGCCGCATCATTTGTCTTACAACATGAAGCCCAGATTCGCCGTCGGGAAACGTCCGATTAAGGGGAAGACTGCGGGCAGGTCGCTCGATGAGAGGCCGTACCATGTGCCGAGCGTGGCCGCATACTGTTCGACGGAAGTTGACGGTATCCAGCGCCCGCGCGAGTCTGCATCATCAGGGCCGCTGAGCGCGAGCGTGGGGAAGCGCCCGTAGAAATCATTGCCGCGCACAGCGCCGCCCATAACCAACTGATGATTACCCCAGCCGTGGTCAGAGCCGACGGCAGAGCCAGAGCCTGCGGGCTGAAGCGTGCGCCCGAAGTCGGAAATCGTAAAGGCTGTGACTTCGCGTGTCACGTCCGTGGCAAGCGTCGTGCTGAGTTCGACGAGCGAGGCGTAGAAGGCGCTCATCGCCTGACTGACTTGTTGCAGCAGCGTATCCTGACCTGCTCCGCGCTGGTTGCTGTGCGTGTCGAAGCCGCCGAGCGAGACGAAGAAGATCTGACGCTTGATGCCAAGCGTGTTGCGCAGCGCGATGAGTTTCGCGACCTGTTTCAGTTGAAAGCCGAGAGTCGTGTCAGGGAAATTTGTTTGCAGCGTGACATTGGCGCTGATGAGCGCGTCTCTGGTTTGCAGCGCGCTTGAGGTGACATCGCTGGCAGCTTTGACGAGGAGCGCGCTCTGGTCGTAGGTGCGCAGAGCGTCCAGAGAGGCGCGGCGCGCATTGGTTTCGGCTGTCGTCGCACCGGGCGCATTGCTGAGCGGAAGCACGGAACTCAGAGACGTGCGCGAATCGGAGATTGCGAGCGGGCGCGTGTTGAGGCCGGTGGCGAAAAGGCTGATGCCAGCAATGGAGATGACCTGCGGGAATGTCGCCGCGCCGTTGAGAAAGGCGGTGCGGTCTGCCGTTCGACCGCCCCAGCCTGTTTGGCTGACGGTGTCGGCGGTTGAAGTCTGCCAGAGGCCGACCTGATCGGAATGCGAGAAAAGTTGAAGCGGTTTTTTGCCTGTTCCGTTCTGGTAGGTTGCGCGCGTCAGAGGCTCGACGAGCGGCCCGACGTTGCAAACGACGCCGACTTTTCCCTGATTGAAGAGCGACTGCATCTCAGGCATGTTCGGATGAAAGCCAAACTGGCGACCGCTCATGGGATTGACGGGCAACAGGCTCGCCTGAGTGAGCGCGAGCGTTGAAGCTCCGCGCACATTCTGGTAAGCCGCGTATTCCGCGTCGAGCGGCACGATCATGTTGTTGCCATCGTTGCCGCCGTTGAGGAAGATGCAGACGAGAGCGCGGTAGTCTGCGGCGGTCGTTTGCGCGTAGGCGTTGATTAAGCCGAGGCTGTCGAAGGTGGAAGCGAGCGCCGCCGTGCCGAGCAGGCAGCCTGTCTGACGCAAGAAATCTCTGCGGGATGTTGGCATAACGTTATCTCTGTACCTGATATTGTGACGAGGTTGCGACCAGATAGACGGCCATCTGCGTGCGCTTGCGTGCAAAGGCGGAATCGGTCGTCGGAATCTGTGAGATGGCGTTGATGATTGACGTGCGCATCTGCGAGCCGGTGGGCATCGTGCCATGCATTAGAAGCGAATCGAGCGCGCTCAACAATTGTTCGGGGTTTGCTGCGAGCGCTTCGAGCGCAGACAAATCGAGCGATGTTCCGCGCGGCCTGTCTGTGCTCGTCGTCGAAGGCGAGACGCCGGAATAGACTATGGAGTTGACGAAGTTGATGCGCCGGAGCGTGGTCGAAGTAGAGAGGATGCCGAAGGCCGGGCCGAGAATCCGCGCGCCGGGCACTTCGTAATCCGGCGTGTAGTAACTAAAGACGGTCGCGGGCATGAAGACAGGCTGGTCCATAGAGTTTGGAAAGTCTGTGGACGAACGAAGGCCGAGCACGCCGTCGCTTGTTGTCGTCTTGTCAAACGATTTGGCGTTGAAGGCGCGCAGCACGTTGCTGATGTACTGCACAGGCTCGCGCAGCTTGCCATAGTTTGGGGCGGTCTTCGCATCACCGCGCGCTTCCGGGTCGAGCAGGACGGCGCGCACCGTCGCCTTCATGTCGCCGCGTGCGCCCGTGCAATTCTCAGGATAGAGGCCCGCACAATTATTATTGAAAGCGGAAGCGACACGCTCAACGTAGGCTGGCGAGGGGTTGCTCGTGACGAGATGCTGGATGAGTTGCTTGCCAATGAATGGGCCAACATTCGGATGGTTGAAGATGTTGTCGAGCGCGGCGTTTAAATCCTGCGTCGCGTTCTGACCGGCGGGCAGCACCGTTCCATTGAGCAGGGTCTTTGTACCTGTGTCGTGATTGGTTCCCGTTCTTGGAACCATAGGGTCGCGGTAGTTTGTAATCCCTGCGGCGATGGCCGTCGAAAGATTCCAACCTGTGAAGACGCGCGTGAATTCGTTGACGGTGTTCTGCGTATAGGAAGGGATGCGATTGCCCTGTGTGTCGAGCCGTGGCGTGCCGTCTGTGTTTAGCTCGTCAACGCCGATGGAGAAAAGCTGAAGGATTTCGCGCGCGAAGTTTTCGTTCGGACTCGTCCGCGTACTGAGCCGCATGTCAAGATATTCGCCCATGCTCGGGTTGAGCGTGATGTCCTGAAGCAGCGTGCGGAAGTTGCCGAAGGCGTTGCGGTCGAGCGCTTGCAGATAGACCGTCATCCAGCTTGGACGATTAAGGTCGCGGCCTGAGACGACGAAAATCTGGTGCAGCGCAAACGCGACGCGCTGCCGCAACTGTCCTTGACCGTAAAGCGCGTTGCTGAAGAACGTTCTTTGCAGCGGGTACATCGTATAGTTGTCCCGGTTGCATTCGGCCTGCATCGTGCCCGCAGGGCATTGTTGATTCTGGTCGTCAAGCGGGAACGCTAGGTCCGGGTAGTCAGACCCTTTCGCGGGGTTTGCGAGGGGAGCGTTAAACTGCTCGTTCAAAAACGCCCTGAAGCCCATCGCCTGCACGCGTGCGACTTCGGCGTTAGTCGGGCCCCACGTCGCCTGTTCGAGGAAGCGAACGGTGTCTGGAGTTGTGGCTGCGCCCGTGTAGGGGTTGGGCGTTGGTGTCGGCGTCGGTTGAGGCGCGACCGCTGGAGCGGGCGTCGGGACTGAGCCTGCATCGTCGGGCGGGCCGCCGCCCTTGTGGCCGATGGCAACGCGCACGCGATTGCTGGCAACGCCGTGCAGATTGATTCTCACTAACACGTCGCCGGGGTCGCCCATATTATCCGCCAGCCTGAGGGTGATAGCGCTCATCCATTCGAAGCCCGGCACGGGTCGCACGTCTTCGACCGTCAGCGCATAACTATTTTTCGCAGCATCCTCCGCGTCCGCCGAAAACGCCTTCGCGCTCTCGCCAGCCAGCAGATCCAGATTCATCGCGAAGAAAATCAGGCGCGTGCGCGTGTCGGCGCTGAAAGGAACGGGCGTCGTCAAACGGAACGGTTCGCCAAGAAGCGTCGTTGATTCGAGCGCGATGGCGCGCGTCGAAGTCGGCTCTGTCAAAAGCACCATGCCGCCGGTCGCTGCCCAAACGGGAGCGAAAGCGCTTGCGCAGAAGAGAAAAAGGGCGGCGCACAGCATGCGACGGAAGGGCGCGCACGAGCGAAGGGGATTGATTGTCATACAAATCCGCTCTCTAGTAGAAATGTCGCTTGAGGCTCTTATTGAAACTAACGGAGGGGCATCCTGTTCGAGCAGGAGCCTCTACTATAACATAAAAAGGAGACGTGCCAGGTTAAATATTTTCTCTCAACTGCCGGAAATGTTCGTTGCTCTTTAAGGCTCTCAGGGCTGCCGGATTCGCGTGCGCCGTTAAAATAAGTTCGGAAGCGAGCGCGTGCAGTAAACCAATACTTTGGACGCGGCAGGCAGGATTTTGGTCTGACTAATAACAGACGAGATGACGAACACTAACAACTAGCTTGCGAGCAATCAGCCGATCAAGATGTGCGCGGCCCAATCGGAAGGGTTCGGTTGTTGCCGTCGAATTTCCAGTTGCGCCTCGCGCAAAGCCCCGGCCGGAGTTTTGCCGCTCAACCAGTGGCGATAGAAGGCTAGTGCAAGGCGCTGCGCTGATTCGGGGTGGACGTAAGCGAGCGTGACTATAATCTCACCAGCACCCGCATGTAGAAACGCTTCCCAGAAGCCGCCGACTTCACTCGCCAGACGCGACTGGAAACGACCCGATACACATGCATTGAGAAACACAAGCTGCGCCTTGAGCGAGAGGCCATAAACATCCATGGCCGAGAGTCTGGTCTGTTCACCTAATTCAAGAATTGACGCCGAACGCGTTCCCGGCAAGCTGCCTTCCATCTGGCCGTGACACTGTAGATGAAGCACGTCGAACTGTGGTGCTCTGGAGAGAAATTCCTGCGCCTTTGCTTCCTTCAGACATTCCGACGTTTCCCAACTGAGGGTCGCTATCTGCGCAGCCTGCTCCGAGAAAGAGAATGCGTGCTCTTCGCCCGCGCCTGCGGCGAGGCAGGTGCGCGGTCTGACGTTGGCCCGCGGGCGTGTGACGAGCATGGCCGCACACGGTAGATAGACGACGGCGCAATGGTCAATCAGTTTTGAACTTCCATCAACATCGAGAGCAGCAAACGGGATAAAGTAAAGCTGCGAATCGGGGACGATGTAGAGTGTGCCGTTTTCTTTGCCGCCGGTGGCTTCGTTCAGACATGGCGCGAGCTTTTCCGAGAGATGGCTTATCGAGTTGAAGACCGCCGTATTCCAGGGCATGTCTTGCAGGCCCGACGGCAACAGGCTGGCGAGCGATTGCTCCGTGAGGTCGAAGAAGAACGCACGCGGCTTATCAAAATCAGGAGCACACAAAAGCGCAAGCGTGCCGCGATGTGTGACGCTAAAGAGAAGAAGCCGCGCGGACTCTGCGCGCAGGCGTTCGCGCAGAGCGGCGTAGCTGATGTCCGCGGCTTTCGCTGCGTCCGCTGGTCCAACGAACCGGCTACGCAAACGCAGCGCCTTGCCATGTTCGGCCCACGCGAACGCTTCATCCGTTCGCTCAAGCTCTGCCGCCAGAAAGGCCGCGCCCTCATGCAGCGCCCCTAACGAATCGAAGCCGCTTCTCCAGTCTGCCCCACTCTCGCGAATCTGTTCCCTGAATGCCGCCGCAGCTTTTTCGGTGGCGACTAATGCTTCCTCTCTGGAGTCCATGCCGCGCAGCGCAGCGACTCGCGCCAACAGAACGCCCGCGTCTCCGGGCATAGCTCGTTCGGCTTCATCTATATCGCGCAGAGCAATCGCAAACTGCTTTTGCTTAAAGTAAACGGTGGCCCTCGCCAGAAGGGCATTCTTAATCTCGTCCATCTCTCCGAACGTGCGTAGCTCGGAGAGATAACGTTCTGCCTCAACCGGGTTCTTCTCGGCATGTAGCGAGACGAGGGCACGCAGGCTCGCGGCGATTGCTTGCGGATTACCGAGTTGACGTGCTAATGCCAACGCTTCTTGCGAGTAATCATTCGCCGCCTGAATATCAGCTTGCGTTTCGGCGATGTCTGCGAGTTGGCGCAGCAACGCCCACTGCCTATGCAGCGGCGCGATTGCGCGTGCCTCTTCCAGCTCTTCCCTTGCCTGCTCAAGCTCGCCGCGCTCGCGCCAGAATTCTGCGGTCAGGGCCAACGCTTCGAGTTTGAACTCGTCATCCCTGCTCCGCGAACAACGCCGCACGCGCTCCGCCTTAACGCGTTGTATGGTTTCGCCGCTCGCGTCGTTTGCCAGCATGTAGCTCGCCAGCCGCAGCCATAACTTATCGGCCAGCTCCGGCAGACCTTGCTGCTCGGCCAGCGCCATTGCCTGATTGAAGCTTTTCTCGAAGTCTGCATGGTCGCCGCGACCGAGGGATGCGTGCGCGGAGTTTGCCAGCGCCATCACTGCCTGACTCCATAATTGAGGGGCGCTATCGGGAGCGGTCTCCGTTGCATTGCTGGCGAGCGCAACATATTCGGCGTGCGCTCGCTGGCAGAAGTCTTCGGCTTCGGCGAATGATTGCTGGTTGTAACGAATTCCGCCAATCCCGTCCAACAGAAAGGCGTGGTCTGAAGTTCCCGCGGCCGACATCGCCAACGCGCGCTCGAACAAAGCGCTGGCATCGTCGAGCTTTCCCATCCAACGCAGCGCCAGCCCTTCGTTTGTCAGCAGCGAGACTCTCTGTTCTGTTATGTGCTGCCGCCACCAATCTGCAAAGGACGCATCGCCGCTCGCAATCTGGGCGTCCCACTTGTCTTGAAACGCTTGAAGGTCGCAGAGGCCGTTCTGGTAGAGGCCGAGCGCCTCGTTCGCACGACCGGCCTGAGTGAGTTTTGCTGCCTCGCTGATGAGCGTGCTGAGGGATTCGGAGTGCTGCACCGCCTCAAGTTGAAATTGTTTTGCCAGGCTCGCGTTCATAACGGTTAGGTGTTGCCTTTAGTGAACCCCTTTGAAATCTCAGCCGGCAGCGTGCTCGCGAATTGTGAGAACTCCCTCATCAGCGCCTCTGCATCACGAAGATGCCCGGATTTCCATTGTCCACTCGCCTGATCCACATCCTTTGGCAACGCTGCAAGAAGGATTGCCACCTCACCGAACATGAGCGGAATCGGTGACATGTGGGGCTGCTGTGCCTGCTGCACGGCCTGCTCGACAAAGCCGCGCAACGATTGCTTCTCATAAAACATATTGAGCACGGCTTTCGCTGTTCCGCCTTTCTCCTCTTCGCCGCCCGCGTTGAGGAGCGCTTGCACTACAGGCCGCACATCCTCAGTCATCTCCTCCTGCAACTTCTCGACAGTGGATTCGATTTTGGCCGCCGAAGGTTTCTTGCTGCCTTCCCATAAGTCTGCGGGCAGGAGGTCGTAAAAAATCATCAGGGCACGTTGCGCCTGTTGCGGCGAAAGTGCTGCTATTGATTGCTCCATAATTCCTCCGTCAATGAAGTCTAAAGAATCCTGTCTTCGACATCGTCGTGGCGTCGCGTCGCGCTCGTTTAACGGAACTGCAAAGTCGCAGCCGGAGTGAACGATTCGAGAGGCATCCTCGCCTGCCTCCGAAATTCAGCGCAACACACTACTACAATACTACTTAAGGAAGAAGGGCTTTTACACAAAACTCAATAGCAACAGCTTCAAGATTTAAAGAAGAGTTGAATCAAAACAGGTGACAACATATTCCGGCTCAAACTCCATCAGTCGTATGAACTTGTCAGCGTTTCCTATCATGTATTATCATGCGCTCTTCGTGATACTCATCACGACCATCAAAGCGACGGGACTCCCCCGGTAAAGTTTAATCTCATTTAAAGTTAATACTCGTATTCAATCAGGAGAAAGACTAATGAAGTTATCCTTGCGGCTACGCACAGCAGGCGTGCGTAATCTGGCCCTTATCGGTCTCTCTATTTACATCGCTCTTTCAGCTTCGCTTGTCCCAACGCATGCGCAGACCACAGGCTTCAATCGTGAGAACGGAATTTCGATGCTCAATGCGATTAAGAGCGACATCCGCAAAAACTATTATGACCCGACCTTTCGCGGCGTAGACCTTGACGAGTTTTTCAAGCCCGTCGAAGCGCGGATTATGCAGGCCAATTCAATCGGAGAGGTGCTTGGAATCATCGCTCAGGGTTTGATGCGCTTCGATGATTCTCATACCTTCCTCGTCCCGCCGATGTCGGCCACACAAATTGAGCATGGTTGGAAGATGCAGATGGTAGGAGACAAGTGTTACGTCGTCGCCGTCAAACCGGGCAGCGACGCCGACGCCAAAGGTCTCAAGCCCGGCGACAGGATTCTCGCAATCAACGGAATGCAGCCAACCCGCCAGAATATCTGGAAGCTCTACTACCACTATTATGTACTGATGGCTGCCAGACAGTTACAACTCTTAACGCAAAGCCCGGACGGCAAGCAGCGTGAGCTAAATGTCGCGGCAGCGGTCACGGAACGGAAAAAGATTCTGGACCTGACCGGCGCTGGCGATGGCACAGACATCAACTCCGTGATTAGAGAATCCGAGAACGATGCCTACATGAATCGTCATCGTTATTATGAAGTAGGCGACGAAGCGATGATCTGGCAGATGACATCCTTTAATCTGGCCGATTCGGATGTGGACAAATTGATGAGCAAGGCCAGGAAGCGCAAGGCGCTCATCCTAGACCTTCGTCGCAACCCCGGCGGAAACGTCTCCGCGCTGCAAAGATTAATCGCTAACGTTCTTGACCACGACGTGAAAATCGCGGATCTCAAAGGGCGCAAGGAGATGAAGCCGCTGATGGCGAAAACGCGCGGCGCTGATGCGTTCAAAGGAAAGCTCGTCGTACTCGTTGATAGCGAGTCTGCGTCGGCCGCTGAAGTCTTCGCGCGCATCATGCAGATGGAGAAGCGTGCCACCGTCATCGGCGACCTGACGGCGGGCGCTGTGATGCGCAGCCGTAACTACGACTACAAATCGAGCCTCAGCATCGGCTTCATCTACGGCGTCAGCATCACTAACGCAGACCTCATCATGCCCGACGGCAAGAGCCTTGAGCACAACGGCGTGATGCCTGACGAGCGGTTGCTGCCGACGGGTCAAGATATGGCCTCGCAGAGAGACCCGGCCATGGCTCGCGCCGCCGCTTTAATCGGACTCCCGATAGACCCCGAGAAGGCAGGCAAGCTTTTCCCTTTCGAGTGGAAAAAGTAGTGATGCGAAGTGGCTTCGGTTTCACCTGAAGCATAAGTCTGCTGGAAACGCGAAACGGCGGCCCAACTGTTGAGCCGCCGTTTAGTTTTGATTTTGAAAATCGGGGCGAGAGGATTCGAACCTCCGACCTTTCGGTCCCGAACCGAACGCGCTACCAGGCTGCGCTACGCCCCGACAATATCACCAAATGAAATCCTTAGCGTTCAAAACGCCTTTGGTCTGACCATTCCTGGCCGGCTCAATACGCACGGTGAAGCTCGCGCGTTCACAAAAGATATCAGCTTCAAATCTCAGAACTGTATCTATCTGAGGTATATAAACGAGCAGGGCATCCACTTCATTTACGCAGTATCTCCGGCGTAATTTACGGCCTTCCCAACTCTTCAAATTAATCTTAATACTGCCCTGACTGTGCGGTGCTTTACCGCTCGCATACTTGACCTGAACTCTTTCCAGCTTTTGATTGTCATCAATGATGAAATCGTATCTGGAAGCAATCAGGGGTTGGCTTAACACGACCCCCTTCTCGATTGCCCGCAGCATCACTTTAAGATGAGCAATCTCGCCTTTCTGATGCGTGCTGTGCATAGCTTACGTATCAGGCTGAGCCACGCCCCGACAAGTGATTAACTAAAGCATCTTAAGTGAGCCGCGAACTGCATGTCAAACCTCAGGCGGATTCGGAGCTTGCAGCGCTGGCACGCGCGCGTCGCGCCTTGATAAACTCAACGGCAATCGGAATCAAAGACAGAGCGACGACGATAATCACAACCCATTCAATGTGCCTGTCGAGGTCAATACCGAAGCGGCTCTTAAGCGTGCTGCCCAGAAAATAACCGGCGAGAATCATGCTGAAGACCCAGAGAAAACCGCCGATGACATTGAAGACGACGAAACGGCGATAGGGCATCTTCGCAGCCCCTGCGACAATCGGAGCGAACGTGCGCACAATCGGCACGAAGCGTGCGAGGATGATAGTCTTGCCACCGTATTTTTCGTAAAACTCGTTTGCCTTCCGCAGGTGGCTCGGCTTGAAGAAGAGCGATTTCTGGCGCGAGAAAATGCGCTCGCCCATCTTGAAGCCTGTGTAGTAGCCGACGGCGTCGCCGACGATGGCGGCGACAAACAGCGTGACGAGTAGTATGAAAACGTTGAGGTCGCCCTTGGCCGCGAACAGTCCTGCGACGACGAGCAGCGAATCGCCCGGCAGGAAGAAGCCTGCGGCCAACCCTGTTTCGGCAAAGACGACGAAAATCAGAACCAGATAACCAGCCCCGGCAATCGTGTTCGGATTCAGATAATGCTTAACCTGCTGGATGAGTTCGCTTAGAGATTCCATAATAATTCAAGTCTAAAGCACAGGGCCTCTGAACATGTTTCGCAGGCTTTAGACTTTAAGAGACAAAAGCTTAGCTCGACCACCCGTAATGACCTATGAGCGGCACAAAGGCACACGCGCCCTGATCTTCTCTTTCGTATCCCTGCTCGGTCTTAATCACACGGATCAATCGCTGCGATTCGCGCGTCTCCCCGATGGGGATAACGAGGCGACCTCCCATTTGTAACTGTGCGAGCAGAGGCTCTGGAACGTCAGGCCCACCGGCGGCGACCAGAATCCCGTCGTAGGGCGCGTGAGCGCTCCAACCCAGTGTGCCGTCAAAACACTTGACGGTCGCGTTATAGATGCCGAGGCCGCGAATGCGCGCCTGTGCCTCGCGCGCTAACTCAGCGATTCGCTCGATGGCATAAACCTGCGCGGCGAGCTTTGACAGGACGGCCGTTTGATAGCCTGAGCCAGCGCCAATCTCCAGCACACGACTCCTATCGTCAAGCTCCAACAGCTCGCTCATACGCGCGACGATGAAAGGCTGCGAGATGGTCTGATTGGCGGCGATGGGGAGCGCGTGGTCGCCGTAGGCGCGGCCCTGCAAGGCTTCTGGGACGAAGAAATGGCGCGGCAGCGTGAGCATCGCATCGAGCACACGCCTGTCGCTGATGCGGTAGTGCTCGCGCAGTCTCTTCACCATGCGCTCGCGCGGAATGCGAAACTCCGAAGCAGTTAAGGGTGGCCGCAATGGTGCTGAACTCAACGCTTCCTGTCTCCCGTAAATCCGCAAACGTCAAACATGAATGGATAAAAGATAAACTGTTGTGACTAGCGGCCCGCGCCTCTTGCAGACCTGCCATTCAGGATTCAAGAGTTCTGCAAAACTTCGCTGGCGTTGAGGTAGTTCCACGCATCGAGGGCCGTCAGAGCGCGATGGTCAGTCATGTCGCTTTTAAGCGGTGTGACGGAAACGTAGCCCTCTTCGACGGCATGATAATCCGTGCCGTCTTCGGCGCTCTTGCTGAAGTATTCCTCGCCAATCCAGAAATAAGGTTTCTTGCGCGGGTCTATGTGTTCTGTGATGACGGGCCGTGCATTCTTGATTCCCTGCCGTGTGACGCGCACGCCCTTGATTGCACCGGGAGGAATATTGATGTTAAGCAGCGTGCCTTCCGGCAAGCCTTCCGTCAAAACTTTGCGGACGGCTGTGACGGCAAAACGCGCGGCCTCCGTAAAATCAAAACTCTCACGCGCAACCAGACTGAAAGCCAGACCCGGCACGCCTAAGATTGTGGCTTCCAGCGCGCCCGCGACCGTTCCTGAATAAGTCGCATCATCTCCCAGGTTGCCGCCGTGGTTGATGCCTGAGACGCAGATGTCCGGCATTTCGTCGGCAGTCAGAATCTTGTTGAGCGCGAGCGTGACACAATCCGTGGGCGTGCCGTCCACGGACCAGTGGCGTTCGTCAATACGACGAATACGCAGCGGACGAGCGAGCGTCAGGCTGTGTGAAGCCCCGCTCATCTCCGAGGCGGGCGCAACCGTGTAGACTTCGCCCAACTCGCTCAAGGCTTCTTCCAGCTTGATGAGGCCGTCCGAATGGATGCCGTCATCATTGGTGAGTAGAATCCGCGTCATAACAAAAAAGAGCCCGACCGTGTGTACCTTAACTCTGCGACCTCTCCGGCCTTCTGGCCGGACTCTGGCCGTGGCATTTGCTGCCAGCGTACACTGCGGACGGTTTACCTAACGCTCATGTGCGAATCCTCGCATTCGCACATTGTTTTCTGGAAACAAAGGGGAGGGTCGCTGTCGCAGAGCGGCCCGTGCGCTCTCGGCTCAGGTCTTTCGAAGGGCGAGGCGCGCAGTTAGTCGCGCGGTGTCGGACGACGGCCCTTCTTCTTGTTGCGCTTGCGCGCCAACGCCGATTTGAGCTTGGCCTTCTGGCCCGGCGGCATGAAGAACGCATGTTTCTTAGCGTCCTTGATAATTTCCTCTGTCATCACCCTGCGCTTGAAGCGGCGCAAAGCGCTCTCGATTGACTCGCCCTGATTAACTGTAACTATCGCCATTTCTTCTCCATCAATAGATTGTACTTATCTGTCAATAATCTTCCCTGAAGATCAAGCCTAACAATTTAACACGCCGCAAACGGTATCGGTCAAGCGCACATAGGCAATTTTCCACACGTGCACCGGCGACCGTTATGCGCAAACGAACCCCGCAAGCATCCTCAAGCCTGCGGGGTTCGCCTGACCATTTGAAGCGCAAAGCAGCTTCAGGCGACTTTAAGCCGAAACTGCCGTCTCCTTGTCGCGTTTTTTGAGGCCGCCGATTTGCACGGGCTTTTCGCCTTTGACGCCCTGCTTGTCGAGCACCATCTGCTGGTACAGCTTGCGCATCATGGCCGCTTCTTCGGCGGCCGTCTTCGGTCCTTCCATCTGCGGCTTGTGCGGACGCTGTAGGTCAATCTCGTTCAAGACGAGGCCGTGCGAGTTGTCGTCCAAGTTGACTTCCTTGCCTTTGGCAAAGATTTCGTGGCGTCCGTGTTCCTGATACCATTTGGCGACGGTCGCGTTCTGGTGCATGTTCTCGATGATGTTGCGCCAGCCGATGCCTGTGTTGTAGGCGCAGAAGGAGATTTCGCCTTCCTGCGTGCCGTAAGGGATGATGCACATCTCGGTGCGGCGGAAATCGTAGTTGAATAAATCCTGGAACCACATGCCCGCGATGAAGAGGAAGTTCCAGGGGTCTGAGCGGCGCATCTCTATGTCTTCCTTCGTGCGCTCGCCGTCAACGCGGCCGTAAGATTTGCCCGTCAGGCCGAAAGATTTATCAAACTTCTTGAAGATGCCGGCGATCGTTAAGCTCTGCGGAGCGCCGTAAGGCTGGTAGTTCTTCAGGAGCGCGAGGCCCATCATAAAATTCGAGAACCACTTGCCGCGCGCCGCGTCCGTTATCTTCTGCATATCACGGACTAAGCCGGGAATATTTAGAAACTGCGGAACGGGAGCCATCTCTTTCGTGTTCTTATTAATCATCACGGCCGTTCCGACGCCGCAGTTCGGATGGCAACCGCAGGAGACCTGTCCCCACTCGGCTTCAGGGCCGTGTGCAAGGTCTGCGAAATCCGCGAAAGCGCCCATCAAAGAGAGCGGAAACCAGTCGCGCGTAGGCTCTGTGATGCCGACCTGATCCTTAACGTCGTGCGCTAGATGCGAGAGCGTGTAACGCTGTTGAAGACGACGCTGCTCTGTAATCTCTTCGTCGCGGCCTGTAAACGAGACGGGCTGGAACGAAAGGAAAGCAATCTTCTTGGGATTCTCTAATGCGAAGCGAATGACTGAGCCGACCTGATCGTTGTTGACGCCGTTGACGAGCGTGATAACGAGCACGATTTCCACGCCCGCTTCGTGCAGGTTGTTAATGGCGCGCAGTTTCACGTCGAAGAGGTTGCCGACCTGACGGTGGCTGTTGGCGTCGTTGCCGATGCCGTCGAATTGCAGGTAGGCGTAGCGCAGGCCCGCTTCGGCGGCCTGATGGCTGAACTCTTTGCTCTTGGCAAACTCGATGCCGTTGGTCGCACACTGCACGGAGTTGTAGCCGACCTTTCGTGCATACTTGATAGCTTCTATGAAGTGCGGAGAAATCGTCGGCTCGCCGCCGGAAAACTGTACGGACATCTGGCGGCGCGGCTTGATGGAGATGGCGTTGTCGAGGATTTCCTTAACGTCGTCGAAGCTCAACTCATGCACGAAGCCGACCTGATTGGCGTCCATGAAGCAGGGGTCGCACATCATGTTGCAGCGGTTGGTCAAGTCAACCGTCAGCACGCTTCCGCGACCGTACTTGATGGTGCTAGAGCCGTGGTTATGGAGTTTCTCGTCGTTGTGCGCCTGAATGTCGCGGCCCGGAAACATCGCTTCGATGTGCTTGAGAAACTTGGAGTCAATAGCCATCATGTCTTCGTAGTGGCCGTGCGTGGGGCAATCCTTGACCATCCAGATCTGGCCGTCACGCTCGATAATCTGCGCCTTGATTTCACCGACCTTCTCGTTAATCAGGACTGAAACGTCCTTCTTGCCGCTAATGATGGCCTCGCGCGCTTCGATGACACACTGCGGGCAGAGGCTATCGGTCGTGCGCGGAAAGCCGAGCGTCGGCTTCGTCTTCTGCCATGATTTCAGGAGCGGCTTGTCAGACCATTTTGGTGTAAACGACGGGTTCGGTTTGTACTTATTAACTGACTGGATAGCCTTGAACATCCCGCTCGCGAGAAGCGTCAAGCCTTTTTCGACGTGTTTGATGGGTCGCATTTAATTTTCCTTCTCTAACTGATAATTGCTTTACCGACAAGACCGTAACGGCTCGAAAAGCGTTGGAGCGCATAAGATGCTGCTTGAAGCGCTCCAACACCATTCAAGCTCCCTTTTCAACTGTGAATCTCGCATGCCCTGGATGCGAAACACAAATCGGCGTCAATCCTTGTGCAATGACTGTGCCGTGAGCGGTCGTTTGATGCAAGTGAATAAATAATGGGGCTTATTCGATTACACCGATAATTTGCCATCTTCGACCGGGCCGGAGCTGCGTATCATAAGAACCCGCCACCCCTAATGTCAAGCCGATTGTAGCAATTTGACACCAGACTGCTCGCACTTCATCGCGCTCAGCCTGTCCTGTCTGATTAAATGATTTTGGAAGACTGGCAGCACAAAAAGGAGAACGGCAAGATTCGATGCGGAGCTTGCCGTTCAGGATGGTCAGAGGGCGTTACACAGTGAGGAGCATCACTGTGGGACATAGGCGGCGGGCACGGGACGGTCGCCGCTCAGGCCGCCGTTGAGAACGGTAGCGTTGCTGCCGCTGCGGACGATGTACCAGTTGCCCTCGCCTGCGCGCCAGACGGACACGTCCGTCTTCTTATCTCCGTCGTAGTCGCCGGGCACGGGCAGGTCGCCCGCCTGTCCCCAGTTGCAGATCACGACGCCGCCTGTGCTCTGGCGTAAGTACCAGTTGCCGTCGCTGGTGCGGAAGACGGCGATATCGGTTTTACCATCGCCGTCATAATCGCCGGGCACAGGGATGTCGCTCGCTTCGCCCCAGCCTTGAATCGCGACGCCTCCGCTACTGTTGCGTATGTACCAGGTGCCTTCGCCGGGACGGAAGACTGCGATGTCTGTCTTGCCGTCGCCGTCGTAATCACCCGCGACTGGTTTATCGCTGCCGGTTCCCCATTGTTGCAGCGTGACGGGGCCGCCGCCGCTGTTGCGTACGTACCAGTTGCCTTCCGATGCGCGGTAGATGGCGATGTCAGCACGTCCGTCAGCATCGTAGTCGCCGGGCACGGGAATGTCGCCCGTTTGTCCCCAGCCTTGAAGCAAGCCTGTGCCGGTGCTGCTCTGTATGATGTACCAGTTACCCTCGGCTTCGCGGAAGGCTGCGAAGTCAGTCTTGCGGTCACCGTCATAATCGGCAGGCACGATGCGGTCAGTCGCAGTGCCCCACTGCTGCACCTGGTTCGAGTTGTTTCCGCTTCTTAAGACATACCAGTTGCCTTCGTTTGGACGGAAGACGGCGATGTCCGTGCGGCCGTCGCCGTCGAAGTCAAACATGCCGGAAGGAAATTGAACACGGAAGACTTGGCCTGTGCCTCGCGCCAGATAATAGAGGCTGCCGTCTGCGCCGACCTGCAAGTCAACGGGCGAAGAGATGCCTGTGGCAAAGCCTGTCGAGGTGTTGTTGGTCGCGTCAAAGAGTCGAATCCAGCCGCCGCAGAAGTCTGAGTAAAAATATTTACCGAGATAGCTGCTGGGAAATTGGACTTTAGGTGGATTGTAGAATGTGCCGCCGGTGATGGCACAGGTCGAAGCGTCATTGGCATACTGGAAAAGGGGGTCTCTGAAATTAGGATTGGGCGGACTGCAAAAGCCTTCGCAGTTGGACCAACCGTAGTTAGAACCCGCTAGCCCGTCGTTAATCTCCTCCCACGTGCTCTGGCCCACGTCGTTGATGAACATGCGGCCGGTGGTGCGCTGGAAGTTGAAGGTGAAGGGGTTGCGTAAGCCAAGGGCCCAGATGGCGCGGTTGTTTCCCGTCGCGGTATTGAAGAATGGATTGTCCGTGGGAATGATGTCGCCGGGTGTGGGGTTGATGCGGAGCATCTTTCCAAGAAGATTGCCGAGCGTCTGTGCGTTAGCGGCGTTGGCGTTTTCACCGACGGCGATGTAGAGCTTGCCGTCAGCGCCGAAGTGCATCGCGCCGCCGTTGTGGTTGGTCGCAGAGCTCAGATTGTTCAAATCAAGCAGGACGACTTCGCTTCCGGCCAGAGCGACATCGCCGTTGGCCGTAAAGCGACTGACGCGATTGTGTATGGCGGGAGTTGTGGCCGTGTAGTAAAGATAGATGAACTGGTTCGTAGCAAAGTTGGGGTCGAAGGCAATGCCGAGCAGCCCGCGCTCGCCCGAAGAGTTGACCGTCAGGGAGACGAACGGCGTCGCCAGCAGCACGTTGTTCTTGATGACGCGCAATTGCCCGCCCTGTTGGCAAACGAAGATGCGGCCATCGGGCGCAAACGCCATCGCCGTCGGATTAGACAGGCCGCCCGCAACCAACGTCTCTGTAAACCCTGCGGGCAGTGTCGCAGCTTGCAGCGTTGAAGTGCTCAGCAGGAGCAGGAGGGCTGCTGCGGATAAGCAGCGGAGAGGCAAGCTGGCCTTCGTTCGTAGCGATGACAATGAGCAGACTCTTGCAGCGATGCTCAGAATGCGCGACATGTTATCTCTCCTCAATCAGCGAGCTGTCTGCCGGGATGATAGACGATTGCCAGAGATTACATTATTTGAATTCGTTTATCCAGACTTATGCCTGCAATGGTCTGTGTCGCCAGCCGCGCTTAAACTTAAGCGCACGAGCGCGGGCTGCTTTGCTGTGGTCCAATCAGTACGGACTATTTGCGGGAAGCGAAATAGCCGACGCGCGCCGCGACCTGATGTGTGGGATTTCTCGTCTCGACTTTGACGCGGCGGAAGCGCCCGTCTTTAGTCTTGTTCAGCGGCGTGTAGTAGAGCGCATATTGATGGCGAAGCTCGTCTGCGACCTCCGCGTAGGTTGCGTCGAGTGTGCTGAAGCTGTCGGGCTTGTAGAGGCGTCCGCCCGTGGCAGCAGTCAGTTGAGCCAGGTTCTGCTCGCTGGCATCGAGCACGCGCAAGCCTTCCTGCAAATCTCCGATGCGTAGCTGGTTGAAGCGCACGACGGCCGGAGTGGCTGCCAGCAACGAATCAAGCTCTGCCTTTTTCCTGCGCCGTTCTATCTCCGTGTTGCTGACGACGTAGACGGTCGCCTGCGCCATCAGAAGCGCACGCAGCGAGGCTTCGAGCGTCGTGTAGCCGCGACCGCTATCAATGCCGTCAGTCAACACGATAATCGCGCCGCGCCCGCGCGTTCGTGCCAACTGTTCGCGCGCCGCCAGAAGCAGCGCGTCGTTAAAGAGCGTGAAGACGCCGGGCACGATGCGACGCAGCGCACGGCGTAACTGTACGCGGCTTTGCGTCCAATCCTGTAGAAGCTCAACGCGGTCGTCAAACTTAATGAGGCTGATGCGGTCATCCGGCGCGAGTTTGGCGGCGAAGCCTTCGACTGCGCGGCGAAAGTCGTCCAGATTACCGGCGGCGCTCGAAGAAGCGTCTATCATCAGCACAACATCAACCGGCACTTGCCTGAGCGCCAGTTCGCTCAAAGGCTGCTCGCGTCCATCCTCCAGGACACGAAAGTCGTCGCGCGTCAGATTCGTAATAAGCTTGCCACCCGCATCGCGAACCGTGACGGGCAACAGCACCTCTGTCGTGCTCACGGAAACAACGTCGTCCTCGTCAATCTCCTGCTCATCCGTGTTGACTGCGGGCGTCGGCTGCGGCTTGCTCTGCGCGAAAACAAGAGAAGGCAAAAGGTAGAACGTGAAAGGCAGAAGGAAGATAAAGAGCAGGAAGCGAGAGTTCAAACGCGCAATCATATCTTTCATCTTCCTCTGTCTTAACTTTTACCTTTTTCCTTTTGCCTTTTACCTTTGCCTTTTAACTTACGGCCTCGCCGGGTCGTCGCTCATGGCTGCGGTCATGGCGGCGATGATGCGGTCGCTGACGCGACGCTTGCGCAGCTCTGCGAGCTTTGGCGGAGAGAGGTCGAAATCGGCTGGGGCATTCTCGATGCGACGGACAATCGTGCCTTCTGAAAAGCCTGCTTCGACGAGTTCGACGATTGAATCGTTGGTAAGCGTCGGAGTCTTTTCGAGTTTGGGAGTGCCGCCGCCTTCGGTCGTTGGACGGAGGATACGCACTGTTGCGCTGCCTGTCGTCTCGGTCGAGCCTGTGCCGGAGCTGCCCGCGCCGCGCGTTTGTGTGCGGTCTCTTGAGCCGCTGCTGTTGCCGAAAATATCTGTCGAGTTGTCGCCCTGCCGGCTCTGCTGCTGCGAGCCCGGCTGCGCGCCTCTGTTATTGAAGAACGGGTCGTCTTCAAAATCTTCCGCGCTCATCAACGCGGCTTCGTCGCGCGCGACCATGTTGAGAATGATGTTTTCGCTGACGCCGCTGCGCTTGAGTTCAATCAGGCGGTCTGGAGAAAGGTCAAACTGCGCGGGGCGCGTGCGGATAAGAGCGATGACAGTCTTCTCTTTAAATCCGGCCCGCACGAGTTTGATAATCGAGCCGTTAGTCAAAGGCGCTTCGGCGCTCTGCTGCGCGTGCGCAGAGATGAACCCGGCCAGCAGGCTCAGCATCAGTGCCAGACAAGTGTGCTTCAAAGAAATCTTCATGGCGCTTCTCCCCTTGCAGAAGATAAACGACTAACGGCGGCGAGCTTTCAGTATCGCGATGCGAAGCCGACTGGATTTTCGGCAGCAACGGCGACGGGCCTGCTCTGCTTGTAACGCGCGCTAATCTTCTTCACGTAGTTACGCGTCTCCCTGTAGGGCGGAACGTTGCGCCCGTATTTCATCACAGCGCCCTCGCCTGCGTTGTAGCCGGCGAGCACAAGGTCAACGCGCCCGCCAAACTGTTCGAGCAGCTTTTTCAGGTAACGCGTGCCGCCCATAATATTCTGGGCCGGGTCGAAAGCATTGCGCACGCCGTAGTGTGCGCCCGTCGCGGGCATCAACTGCATCAAGCCGCGCGCTCCCTTAGGCGAAACGATGCGCGTGTGAAACTGCGACTCCTGCTCCATGACGCAGAAAATCAGGTAAGGGTCAACGCCGTAGCGCGTGCCATTCTCTCGAATCAAGCTGTCAATACGCACGTTGCCTGTGCTCCAACCGCGCTCCGTCCAGGAGCGTGCGCTCTCAACATTGCTCGGCGGCTGCACAGCCTCCCGCTCTATGCGCTCTATGCGCGAGCGGTCAAGATAGATGGAGAGATTGCCGCGCCTGTACCAAGCGCCCGCAGCGCTCTCCGTCACTTCGTCTGCCTCTACGCGCGCCCCGCCGACAAGATGAATCCAAACGGGCTGAGCCTGCCCGCTGCCCTGCGTTGTGCTCACGTCAACCATCTTAACGACGGCAGTGCCGCCAGCCTTCTCTTGATTCACGGCTTCAGCCTGCTCGATTGAACGCACGCGTTCGCGCGCAACCAAGTGAGTTACACCGCCGCGCCTGTATCTGACGCCCTGCTCGCTTTCCCAGACCTCGTCGGCTTCGATGAGCGTTCCATCCGTCAAACTAATGCTCCGCTTTCCATCGCGCGCAGGAGATGCTTCCGCCGGACTCTTATCAACGATAACCGCGCTGGCCTTGTAGCCTTTCGGAGAGACTGACGGCACGAGCACTTCCTGTCGCGGGCGGAGTTGCGACGTGACCGAAAGATTATTAAGCTGCGCGACATCTTCCGCAGGAACGTTGTAGCGTTCGGCGAGAGTATTGATGGTATCGCCTTCGCGCGCGCGAATCTTCATAGGACTTCTGCGGCTGAGACGTTCGCGCCGTGTCGCGACACTCGCACCGCGCGTGCCGGACGTTCCGCCGCCGAGCACCGCTGCCGGTCGTCGCATCATCACGTGCGTCAATTCCTGCGCGCTCGCAGGCAGCACCAGGCTGACGATGAAAAGAATGCCTATAAACAATCTAGACGCGCTGAATCTGGAGGGTCTTCGGGTCATGGCTTTTTCCTTTGGCTCGTTTCAAGTCGGTCACATCCAGATGAGGCGCGGGGCACTTTTAAGGGTTAAAGTTGCAAGGGGTCTGCCAGTTCTTCGGCAAGCGGGCCGGTCTGCTGTTTGAGCGAGCCGGTTGGCGGCTTGAGCGGCCCTGTCTGCTCTTTTTCGGGCACGTAAACGTGAGCCGTGCCGAAGTAGTTGCGCCAAGCAAGGTCTAAAACTTTTGGCGACAACTCAAGCGCGTGGCCCTCGAAGAGGCAGATGTCCGTCACGCGGTCGAGCAAGTCGCGCGGCTCGCAGGCTTTCATCTGGCGATGCTCGATCATGTAGTTGTTCAAGAGATGGTCGAGCGCGGATTGCTCGCAGCGTATGCCGCGCGTGTAGGCGGCGCGCTTGAAGATTTCGACGTAGGCGGCGGGCGTCGGCGGCTCTACGCGTGCGCGATAGCCCATGCGGCGCAGGAAGGCTTCGTCAGACAAATCCTTCTCTTCGAGGTTGGTCGAGAAGATGACTAACTGCTCGAATGGGACTTCGATTTTCTTGCCCGTGTGCAAGGCCAGGTAGTCCACGCGGCGCTCAAGCGGCACAATCCAACGATTGAGTAGGTCTTGCGGGGCGGCGCGCTGGCGTCCAAAGTCGTCAATGACGAGCGTGCCGCCGTTGGACTTCATTTGAAACGGCGCTTCGTAAAACTTCGCAGCATCCGACCACACGAGGTCCGTATTCTCCAGCGTCAACTCGCCGCCGACGACGACGAGCGGGCGCTCTATGTGTATCCAGCGGCGGTCAAACTCCGTCGGCGTCATCTCCGCCGGCCCGACGCGATGATTGTGCGTGTCGAAGACGCGTATAATCTGCCCGTCAATCTCAATCGCGTAGGGAATCCAGATGGCTCCGGGCAGTGCGTTGTTCATGCGCTCTGCAACGGCCGTCTTTCCCGTGCCCGGCAACCCGGACAGAAACAGAGACCTTCTGGAATTGATGACGCAGCCGAGCGTATGCATCAAAGATGTGGGTAGCACGAGGTCGCGGAAGGCCGCGCGCACAGTCTCCATCGAAGCGGCGCGCGAAGGCACGGCTTGCAGGCGCATCATGTAAGCGTAGTCCTGAAGCGAGACGGGCGCTGGGCCCGTATAGCCGCACATCGCCTGCAAATGCGAGAAGCGCTCCCAGCCTTTGTCGAGCATCGCATAACGCGTCGAACCCATCGTCGCCTGCATGCGCACTTCAATCAGCTTTTCGCGGTAGAGCATCTGCAATAGCTCTTCGGTGAGCGTGCGCGGCAGATGCATGCGCTCTGAGACTGATGCGGTCGTCGGGTCTGCCAGGAGCGCGACGTGCTTTAAGGCCAGCCCGCAGAGAAAGCCTTCGTCAACGCCCGTGTCCGCAATCTCCTCCGGCATCGGTGGGCCCATACTCTCGATTTCAGTTCGCGTCAGAATACTCGTCTGTGACATGAAAATTTCCCTTCAGTCGTTTTTTAAGTGACGAATGATGAGTAATGAGCTAATAACTCTTTCTTTTACTCATCACTCATTACTCATCACTCATCACTGTTTTTTAGTTTCCCCAGAACATCGCTACCTCACCGGCGTTGGGTGAGAGGGCGCGTTGTGCGGCCCTGGAGTCGTCGTAGCGGCCGACGCGTGCGTAGAGGTCGGAGAGGCGACGGAGCGCGACTGTGTGTGTGGGTTGCAGGCGGCGGACGGCTTCGTAGTAGGCGATTGCTTCGTCGTTGCGTCCGGCGCGTTCGAGCATCGTGGCGGTGTTGAGCCGCCCTGTCACTTCGCCTCCGGCGCGCGCAAAACTCTTGTACGCATCTTCATACTTGCCGAGGCGACATTGTGCGAGCGCCAGATTGTTGAGAATGCGCTGGTCTGCGGGCGCAAGCTTCGCGGCCTTCTTCAGCTTGTCAACGGCCGCGCGATAGTTGCCGTTGGTGTAAAGCGAGAAGCCAAGGTTGTTGAGCGTCTGCGCGTCTTCCTTGTCGGCCTTGACGGCGCGCTCGTAGAAATCTCTGGCGCGGTCGTGCATGCCTTTGCGGTCGTAGGCGAGTCCGAGCAGGCTGTTGGCTTCGATGAGTTTCGGGTCGAGCGAGAGAGCCTGCGAAAGCTCAGCGATGGCTTCGTTAATCTGGCCGGAATTGATGAGCGCGCGTCCCAATGCCAGATGGTCGCGGGCCGTGCCATTTGTCGAAGTCCTGCTCGCCTCAACTGTCTTCGCGTCCGCGACGCGCGTTGTGCCGACGCTCTCAAATTTTGCGACATCCTTCTCCGTTAAAGGCTGAAGCTTGCCTTCGTCCTTACCGCGCTTGAAGAGACGACCGATGGCGCGAAAGGGCGCTGAGAGAACGCGCGCGACCTTGTTGCCGCCCTTCTTCTCTTCCTTGCCGGTGGGCGAGCCGTTGGCTTCGATGATGTTGGCGCTGGTATCTCCGTCGCGCCCGTCCGTCTGTGCTTCCCACATGGCCGTGAAGCTGAAGGTCAACGCGACGGCGATAAAGATGGCGATGATAGTGCGTTTACGCATGAGAGCTTTCCTCCTAATTCATCCTGCTGAAGACATCAACCAGAGAGAGGATTGCCGGGCCAAGAAGGGCTATAAAGAGTGTCGGGAACAGGAAACAGGCGAGCGGGAAGAGCAACTTGACGGCAGCCTTCTGCGCGGCCTGCTCTGCACGCTGGCGACGCTTGACGCGCAAGGAATCGGAGAAGACGCGAACGGCGCGCGCAATCGAAGTGCCGAAGCGGTCGGCCTGTATGAGCATCGCGACGAGGCTACAGAGATCGTCAACGCCCGTGCGGTCGGCCAAGTTCCTGAGCGCTTCCTCGCGGTCGCGCCCGACGCGGATTTCAAGATTCGCAAGCTCAAACTCTTCGCTGATGTCCCTGTGCACGTCTCTTAATTCGTCGCTGACCTTGAGCATCGCGGCGTTTAGTCCAAGCCCTGCTTCGATGGAAACGACCATCAGGTCGAGCGCGTCGGCCAGGCCCCAGCGAATCATCAACTGCCGCCGACGGATCATGCGCGTCAAAATCATGCGTGGCAGGAAAAAGCCCATGATGAACGCGAACAGGATGAAGAGAATCGCGCTGTTCAACGAACGGCCCAGAATTGCACAACCGAAAGCGACCGCGCCGGGAAAGGCTATGAGCGAGGCCACCTGAATCCCGCGATAGATGAGCGGCGCGTTCTGCCCGCGGAAGCCCGCGTGCATCAACTGCTTTTGCAGCTTGCGCGCCTCGGCTGCCGAAGGCGGCACGAGTTTATTGAGAGGCGCGGCAATTCTCTCCGCGAGGTCCGAAGCGGGCCGCTCTTCGAGAGCAAGCGAAGTCGGGTTAATCGCCCCGCCGCCCTGCTCGTTCATCTTCTTAAGCCGCTCGGTGGCAGCACTCTGCGGGCGATGCACCAGCCAGTAGAGGCCGAGCACGCCAAACGAGATGCAAACGAAAGTGGAAATAGTGATGATTATCAACATGGCTTTTTACTTAGCGATGAGTTATGAGTGATGAGTAATGAGTGAGTAGTTGTTTTAACGCATCACTCATTACTCATCACTCACTACTAGATTTTTATCCGCAGAATCTTGCGCACGATGAGCATGCCCGTTAGTTGGAGGGCGATGCCGAGGGCGACGAGTTTGTGGCCGCGCGGGTCTTTCCACATGATGCTCATGTATTCGGGGTTCATAATCGTCACCACCGAAGCGATGAAGATTGGGACGGCGCAGAGCACCCATGCCGAAAGGCGCGAACTCGTCGTCAGCGTCTTCAGGTCGCCCATTATGCGGAAGCGCTCGCGGATTGTGTGTGCGACCTTTTCCAGAATCTCCGCGAGGTTTCCGCCCGTCTCGCGTTGAATCAAGACGGCCGTCACGCAGAGCCTTAAATCGAGCAGCGGTATTCTGTCCGTCAGGTTTTCCAGCGCCAGTTTCAAAGAGAGGCCGAGGTTCTGTTCCTCGTAAGTCTTGCGAAACTCGGTCGCAATCGGCTCAGGCATCTCTACTGAGACCATGTGCAGCGCTTCCGAAAACGCGTGGCCTGCTGATAGCGCGCGGCTCATTAGTTCCAGAGCCTCCGGCAAATTTTCGAGAAACGCGTTGAAGCGCTTCCTGCGTTTCCAGAGAACATGTATGAACGGGAAGCTTGCGCCGACTATGCCGCTGAGGATGATAAGGATGACGTTGATGGTGATCATCGAGACGGCGAGCCCTGCGAGGATTCCGGCCATCACGGAGAACATCAGCAGGCGCGTCACTGTGATCTGCAAGTCTGCCTGATCGAGCGTGCGCTTGAGCCGTGTGGCTGCCTGCAACTGGACCAGCGCGCGATTCATCCAAGGAATCTCGCTCATCAACTCTTCGCGCGCCAGCACAACTTCCACGTCTTCCGTCCGCGCAGAATGAAGCAGGGCCTCCGAGAGCCGCTGCTGAAGGCGTGCGCGTCGCGCGTCAGACCCGCGCGTCGCCAGCAGGTAAGCGCCGAAGACCAGAAACATGCAGAATAAGAAGACTGTAAAAGCAATCATGGTGAGTTATCCGTTAAGTCGTCTAGTCGTCAAACGTGATGCGCGGCAGTTGGAGGCCGCAGGCTTTCAGTTTCTCTGCGAAGCGCGGGCGGATGCCCGTCGAGCGGAAGCGGCCGATGACGCGCCCGTCGCGGTCAATCCCCGTGCGCTCATACTGGAAGATTTCCTGCATCGTCACCGTCTCGCCTTCCATGCCTGTCACTTCTGAGATAGAAGTGATGCGGCGCGAGCCGTCGGACAGACGCGCGCCCTGCACGACGATGTTGATGGCGGCAGCAATCTGCTGTCGCATCGCGCGGTCGGAGAGACGCATGCCCGTCATCTGAATCATTGTTTCGAGGCGTGCCAGAGCATCGCGCGGCGTGTTGGCGTGAATGGTCGTTAAGCTTCCGTCGTGGCCTGTGTTCATGGCTTGCAGCATGTCAATGGCTTCGCTGCCGCGCACCTCGCCGATGACGATGCGGTCCGGGCGCATACGCAAAGCGTTCTTGACCAACTCGCGTTGCGTGACTTCGCCGCGTCCTTCGATGTTGGGCGGGCGCGTCTCAAGACGGACGACGTGCGGCTGCTGCAACTGTAGTTCGGCCGAGTCTTCAATCGTGACGATGCGTTCGGTTTCGGGGATGTAGGCCGAGAGCGCATTGAGGAGCGTCGTCTTGCCTGCGCCCGTGCCGCCGGAGATGAGCACGTTGAGCCGCGCGCGCACGCACATCTCAAGCATCTCTGCAATCTCCTTCGTCAGAGCCTGCTTTTCAATCAGGCTCGTCATCCTGAGCGGTTCAGTTCCGAAGCGGCGGATGGAAAGCACAGGGCCGTCAATCGAGAGCGGCGGAATGATGGCGTTAACGCGCGAGCCGTCCGAGAGGCGCGCGTCAACCATCGGCGATGATTCGTCAATTCTGCGCCCGACCGAAGAGACTATGCGCTCGATGACGCGCATCAGATGCTCGTCGTCTTTGAAGGAGACATCCGTGGTTTCGAGTTTGCCGCCGCGTTCAATGTAGATGCGGCTGTGCGAGTTGACGAGGATGTCTGAGATGGTCGGGTCTGCGAGCAGCGGTTCGAGTGGGCCAAGGCCGAACAACTCGTGTCGCACTTCGCCGATGATGCGCTCGCGCTCGACCGCAGAAAGCGGCATCGCTTCCGTCGCCAGCACGCCTTCAGCTAAGCGCGCAACTTCGGCGTGCAGTTGGTCCGGCGCAAGCTGGCTGAGCTTGCTCAAGTCCATGCGGTTGATGAGCGCGCGGTGCAGCCTTGATTTCAACTCCTGAAAAGTATGCTGTGCGTTGGCAGCATCTTCTCCGGCCATGAAGGGCGCGCCCGCCGGATTACCTTCTCTGATTAATCTCTCGCGTAGTGCCATCGTTCACTCTTTCTGTTGACTGAAGACTAAAAACTGAAAACTGCGGATAGACTTTCTAGAGCGTCGCTTTTAACTCAAGCGGGGTTTGCGAGCGTTCGCGTCGCAGGAGCGAGCCGAAGAGTTTTCTGCGCGGCGCAGGCTGCTCAATGCCGAGGCCGGAGTTTCCTGTGAGCGCGGCAGCGATTTTTCTAATCTCTGTTGCAATCTTCGAGTTTGGCTCAAACTGCACGAGCGGCTGGCCGAGGTTGATGGAGTTGACGGCAGTTTGATAATCGCTCGTCACGAAGCCAGCGACCTTCTCATGCAGAAAGCGCTCAACCTGCTGGAGGTCCAGATCAATCTGCTTGCTCCAACGATTGACGATGATGCGCACTTTGCTGCGCGCGTAGCCGAGGCGGTCGAAGATTTCGAGCGCTCTTTGCGCGCTGCGAATAGCGGGGATGTCGAGCGTGAGCACAAGGACTATGTCGTCCGCCTGGTCCAAGGCGGCGAGCGTAATCGCGTCAAACGTATGCTGCGGGTCGAGCACAACATAGTCGTAGCGTTCGCGCAGTTTTTCGAGTGCCTCAAAGACGTGCTCAGGCTTGATGTCGTCTGCCGAATCCGCTTCTTTCGGTGCGGCCAGCAGCGAGAGGGTTGAAGAGTGCGGCGTGATGTAGCGAGCTAGAAGGTCATCGTCGAGGCGTGCGCGGTTTTCAACCAGGTCAGCGATTGAGAACTTCGGCTCGATGCCCAGAAAGAGCGGCAAATCTCCGGCCTGAAGGTTGAGGTCAACGAGCACGGTCGAAGCGCGCGTCGCGGACGCCAGATTTGTCGCGATGAAAGAAGTGCCGCAGCCGCCCTTGCTGGAAAAGACCGCTATCATGCGCCCCTTCTTCTTCGGCGCATCCGTTTGCACGGAGCAGAATTCGACGGTGCGGTCGAGCACGGTTTTCAATTCGTCGCGGCTGATGGGGAGGCGCAAAAATTCGCGCGCACCGGCACGCATGCTGCGCAGGATGAGATCGGGCGAGGCATCGCGCGCCGCCGTGATGATGGCTGTCGCCGGACACTCTAGCGCAAGCCTTTCAATCATCTTCAAAGCCTGTTCGGGATTGACGCCGAGCGTGATAATCACTGCGCTCGGCCGCAGGTTGACGATTTCGGCATAGACCTGCTCGGCATCGTCGCCGCCCGCGAGCAGACGCGCGCGCCCTTCGGCAGCCAACGCGCCGCGAATCTCTTTGAAGCTCTCAAGCCCCGTGCTCAGGATGACGAATGTGAGTGGTTGGGTCATAACAGGTTTCCAGTTTTGAGTTCTCAGTTTTCAGTTACAGAGTCTTGAGCTTTCAACTTTCAGTTCTGGTCTCTGCTGAAAACCCAAAACTGAAAACTGACGACGTTATAAATTAGGAGGTACGAGGCCGACGTTTTCACCCGTCAGGGTAGTGTTATAGGCGGGCATGTTGATTGAGCCGCCGACGAGCGGAATCGCCATCTGAAATTTGTAGTTGACGATGCTGACGGAAACGGTTCCCTTGCCGAGGCTGAAATCCGAGTATAGAACCTGCACGTTTTCCGCCTTCAGGTTATCAACCAGCGGCGTGCCCGTGCCGGCCTGATTACCGTAGACAACCATGTTCTTGACGCCGATGCTGTCGCTGGTCGAATGATTGACGGCGTAGCGTGCTCCGCGGCGTGCGGCGTCGGCCAGCGCATTGTGCGTCCAGAGAGCGCGCCCGAATTCGATGACGGCAAACATCGCCGTGAAAAAAACGGTCGCGCCGATGGCAAACTCGACGAGCGTTGAGCCGCGTTCATTCTTTCTGTGGTTGAAGCGCATCATCTTCGTTCAAGCCTCCTAAAGGGGCGGCTGCGTCAGCAGGTAGCGCATCGTGACGCTCGGTTTGACATCCACGTTCAAGGAGAGCGCCGAAACATTAATCAGCTTCCCGACATCAAAAATCGGCTTGTACTTGTAGCCTGAAATGCTGACCGTGATGGTCTCCGGCAGGACCGGGACGCCGCCTGTGCGCGTGACGACAACGTTGCCGGTCGTGATGCCGCTAATGAGCGGCGTGCCTGTGCCAGCCGGGTTGCCGTAGACAACTATGTTCTTCGCTTCCGTGTCGGATTTGGCGCTGCCGGGCGCTGTAATCAGGTAGCGCGAGCCAGCGCGGGCAGCCTTGGCGAGCGTCGTATATTCATAGAAGAAACGCCCGAACTCGGCCGTGGCTGCAAACATCACGAGGAAGAGCGGGAGCACGATAGCCAACTCAACGAGTTGCGCCCCGCGCTCGTCGCTCGTGAAGCCTTTCAGCCTGAGATTTTTTTTAGTTAGCGTCTTCATCGTGGCATCTTCCATCAGCAGCCGGTGGTTAAAACTAATTCATCCTTGAACTAACCACCGACTACCGAACAAAGTTTTCCTTCTACTTGTAGAGCACAGGGATGGCGA
This sequence comes from Pyrinomonadaceae bacterium, assembly GCA_036382855.1. Classification (GTDB taxonomy): domain Bacteria; phylum Acidobacteriota; class Blastocatellia; order Pyrinomonadales; family Pyrinomonadaceae; genus DASVTR01. The sequence continues at coordinate 65,883 of DASVPO010000026.1, forward strand.
GCAGCGGATTGCCCGGCCCGGCTGAGGGGTCGTAGCCGCCTGAGCCGATGGTGATGCGCTCGCTGATGTACTCGGCCTGAATATCGCCGCCGTTGCCACTGCTGACTTTCGAGCGCAGGAAGAAGACGCCAAAGCGGTCAAACGTCACAACGTTGCGACCCTGGTCCACCTCGCTGACCTTGACGATGGGAATCAACACGATGCGGCGACCGGCGACGCCCGGATGCGTCGGAGACTGCGTTGCCGTTCCGTCGCGATACTGCGCATACGTGATGTTCTCTTTAACGTTCGTATCCGGCGGTTGAAGGGACGGGTCAGTCTGGCTGTCGTATTCGTCAAAGCGCGTATTAATGCCAGCCCTGACAGGCCCGGCATTGACGCCCGGCTTGGTGTTGACCTCGAAGACGCCGCCCGCTTTGGCAGGGACGTAGCAGCCGCTGGCGAGGCCGGTGCGAACGTCGCTCGCACCCTCGCCCGCAACCGCTAGAACCTGGTAGTTGCCTTCGGAGACCGAATTCTGTGGGGCGGCGCGAACCGTGTAGACGCCGCCCGGCTCCATCGGGATGTCGTTGTCCGCGAAGAAGAGAGGGAGAAAGCCCGTGTAGACGTTCGGTGCAACGGACATTCCGGCGGTCGCCGTCGCTGACATGTTTTTGGTGTTGCCGATAATCATCGCGGCAAATGAGACGCCGATTGCAGCCTGCGGCGTTGTGACCTGCACGAAACGGATGTTGGCGGGAGAGGCCATAGCTGCTGCCTCGCTCATGTATGGCCCGTCGAGGTTGACGGCGAAGAGAACGTTTGAGCGCTGGAAGACGACGCCGCTCTTGTTGAACTCGTAGCTGTTCATGGTCGCGACGGCGCGGTCTGTGGCTTCCGTAATTCCTGCGCTCGAAGAGTTGAGCGCGGAGACGGCGGCCAGCGCGGCTGCGTCGGAAGCGTTCTGTAGTTCAGTCTTCGCGAGGTAAAAGCGGCTGATGTCAACGCCGAGGCCGACCGCAAGGAGGAGGGCAAGCATTCCGAGGGCAGCGGTAGCCAGAACGGCTCCGCGTTCGTTTCTTCTCTCACTGGTTCTTCGTTCGTTATACATTCGACTTCCCTCCTCTCAAGCTTGTCTTGTTAAAGAGACTCTAAAGGTCTCATCTTTGTTGAACGGGCGACGGTGCTGCGCCGACGCGGGCCGCAGGAGGCACGAGCGTCAGAAGCTCTCCCATGCCGGCAGGCACAAAGCTGATGGTGTTCGTAGTTGAAGGCGCAACAACCGGCGCGACGACGGGCGTCGCCTGCTGCGAAGGCGCGACAGGCTTGGCCTCTGGCGCGTGCTGTGTTGCTCCGCCTTCGCCAACCGAATAGCCGCTCTTGCCCTGAATGCCTTCGCCCTTCGGCTCTATGCCGAGCGGTGTGGAGCGTATGCCGTCTATGCCGCGCATCTGCGGAATGTCGTCGCGGTTCATGGGCTTGACCAACTGCGCCGTCACGATGAACATCAACTCCGTCTCGTTTTTCTGATACTGCTTCGACTTGAACAGGTTTCCGAGAATCGGGATGTCACCGATGACGGGCACTTTCGAGAGCGAGCGCGATTCCGTGTTGTCGAGCAAGCCCGCGAGCGCGAAGCTCTGGCCGTCACGCAGTTCGATTCCCGTTTTGGCTTTACGCGTCTTGAGGCCGGGGATGACGAAGCCGTCAAACTTGACACCGTTACTGAAATCAATCGTCGAGACTTCAGGCTCAAGCTCAAGGCGTATGTGGTCTTCGTCAATGATGGTCGGCTTGAAGTTGAGCTTCACGCCGTATTCCTTCCAGACGATGGTGACGATGGTGCGCGTGCCGTCCGACTGCACGATGGGCACTGGAAATTCGCCGCCCGCCAAGAAGCTTGCCTGTTGTCCGTCCATCGCGATGACGTTCGGCTCTGCCAGCGAGCGGACAGCGCCCTGCGTTTGCAGCATGCGCAGCATCGCGAGCATGTTGCCGCCCATCACAAGGACGTTGAGCGCGCTGCCCGAAAGGACGCCGCCGAGGACGCCGCCGCCGACCGAACCGCTCGGGTTGATGGGACTATTAAGAGCGCTCGGACCTGTGCCGCCGTTGATGTAGCCGCCGCGACCGGGCGCACCCTGAACTCCGTAGGAAGTTCCGAAGTCTTTCATGCGAGCCTTGCTGACTTCCGCGACGCGCACCTGCAACTGCACCTGCATCGTGCCCTTCGTCGGCGACGAAAGCATGTTGACTGACTTGAAGCCCGCGGCTTCGACCACAGCCTGCACGCGCGCGGCCGTGGAGGGGTCTGCGACGCTGCCCGAAATCACGACCGAGCCGTTGGCTTGGCTCAGGCGGATGTCGTCTCTCGGAAAGAGCGCGCGAATCTGCGAGTCAATCAAAGAGAGATTGGCGCGCACAAACACGTCGAAGACGATGAACTGCCCGCCCGCCTGCTCCCAAGCGATGAAGTTGACCTGCCCGAAAGCCTTGCCGTTGACCAACACCTGGTCAGGCGCAACCAGCACGGCTTCCGCAATCTCAGGATTCGACACGGAGAAACGACCGATGGGGCGGTCGAAGTTAATGACGCGCGATTGGCCCACGAGGACGTTGACGGGAACAGCTTCCTTGTTGTTCTCGAACGAAGCGCTGTAGGAAGTGCTCTGAGCGCGCGCCGTCATGGAGGCGACGGCGATCATTACGCCCGCGCAGAAGATCATCAAGAGGCGTGCGATTGGGTAACGGGTCGGCATAATAAAGACTCCTTCTGGAAGTGGTCAGTAGTTCGATGGTCAATCGTGAGCAGCCAGCGGCGAGCGGCCAGTTTTCTTTCGCTGACCGCCGACCATTGACCACTTCGTTATGGAAAATCCACGCTCCGCTTTTTTCCGGCTTCAATCATCTCGACGGACGAGCGCGGCGGCGCTGGCGGCGCTGGCGCGGTTGTCACCGGCGCGAGGGGTTGAATGGGTTCGACGTACGATTCCATGCGTGCGCGCGAGCGGCGCGGCGCAGGGGAAGTTTTAGTTTCGGTCTTGGGCTGCTCGCTTTTGAGCGAGCCGGGGTCGGGTACGGGTGTCGCGCTCTCGCCTGAGAGCAGGCGGCGCTTGTCCATGCCGCTCGTCTGCGTGTCGCCCTGGTCAATCTGGTTGCGCATGACGAGTTGCAGCTTGCCTTCGTTGGAGGCCAAAGCGAGTTTCTCTGCCTGCTCGGGCGTGACCTGCAAGGTAACGGCCTTTACGGAGTTGGCCTCACGCTCGTCCTTCGGATGATCTATGTTCTGTCCGTTAGCCAGCACCTTGATGTTTTGCAGGACGATTTTCGAAATCGGGTCTTGATTCGTAGCCTTGTCAGGAGGATTGATGACGACGACGACATCAACGAGCGCACCCGGCTGTATGAAGCCGGAGATGCCTGCCGCGTCGTCAACCTTGACGGTCATCGCGCGGTAGCCTTCCGGGATAACGGCGGACAATCCGGCGGCCGTGCCTTCGGGCGCGAGCTTGGTATCGGTGATGGTTTCGCGCGGCGCTATGTTGACGACCGCGACGCGCCCGACGAGTTTGTCAACAGATTCAAACGTGCCGTCGGGTGTCGTCCCCTGCGGAACCTGCACGGTATCAACCTGCTCGGCGATGATGCGCGTGCCGAGGGGAATCGCCACCTTCGCCACCACGACGGTGCTCATGTTTTTCGCGTAAGCCTGCGCGCTCGAAAGATAGCGGCTCACGGAAACGGCGGCGAGCAATCCGAAAATCAGCGCGCCCGTCAGGACAATCAAAAAACGTTTGTTACGCATCGTGGTATTCTCCGTTTCAAAAGAAGAGCGGCATCCTCCCGGTCGCTTTTAAGCGCGGAAGATAGCCAGCGAAATAAGGCTGCCAAAGGTGATGGCGACGCCGTAGGGAATCGTCAGCCGCCGGTCAGCGGGAACATTAAAGCGCGGCATCTGCCAGCCCGGCAGCAGGCCCACAAGGATTTGCATGACGCGCTGCATCGTGTCGCGGATTGCTCCCGTGCGCAGCATCAGGCAGACGGCCAGCACGCCGCCCGTCAGGATGACGACGACGAATGTCGGCAGCACAAGCTGCGTGCCCATGACGGAACCGATGGCTGCGAAAAGCTTCACGTCGCCCGCGCCCATCGCGCCGAAGACGTGCAGGATAAACATCAGTGTGAAAGCCAGGATGCAGCCTCCGAGGGAAGCAAACGCTCCCTGAAGACCGCCGAAGATAAAATTGACGACGAGGCCGCTTAATAATGTGGCGAGCACGAAAGCGTTAGGGATGCGCCGGTAGCGCACGTCGTAGTAAGTAATAATGATTGCCAGCGGAATCAGTAGCGCACAACTGACAATGACGAGAGGGCTGGACATATGTTTTAAACCTTAGGTCGGAAACTTTGACGGTCTGCTGTTTCCCGCTCAGAATAAATGTTGTTGAAGTGCGACCCGCTTGTTCTTAATGGAAAGTGGGAGGCGCGCTCTTGCCTGCTTTTTGGCAGCTACGGAGCGCGCCCTCCGCTTCAAGTAGCGATTACTCGTTAAGTAATCTTAGTAGCCAGTTCGGTAATCTTGGACCCGATGTTTGTTCCGAGCAGTTGGAAGGCGGCGACGGCTGCGAGCGCAACCAGCGCGGCGGCAACCGCATACTCGGACAACTCAAGACCAGATTCGTCACGAAGGAATTTTTTCATCACTTCGGTCTCCTTTAACCGGCGGGCTGCTATTTGATGGTGTTAGCCAGCGAGTTGATCTTGGTCCCGATGTTGGTTCCCAACAGTTGGAAGGCGGCGACGGCTGCGAGCGCGACCAGCGCGGCGGCGACGGCGTATTCCGAAAGCTCAAGACCTGTTTCATCGCGGAAGAATCTCTTAATCATTTGGTTTGCTCCTTTAGAGTTTGGATTGAAGGGTTGAGGGTCGAGCCCACGCCCGGCTGCACGCTTGCCTCGCGCGCCGGATGGACAGTTAAAAGAAATCTAATAGCCGAGACCGATGACAGAAGAATCAACTGCTTCCCTCTGCACGTTCGTTCCGGGCTTCATTTGCTGTGCGCGGCTGAGCCTATAATTGCGACGGCCCAGTCCGTTGACGATGCTGGCGATTGCTCCGCCGAAGGCGAGAACCATCATCAGCACATCATCCTGCGTGCTCTGCGAGAGCGCGACAGCGCGCGCGCCAACAATCAATGCGACAACAAAAAACGGCGCAACCAGAACGACGCCGACGAGCGATAAGAGCATCCTTGTAGTGACTGCTTTCATAATCTTTGTTTCTCGCCTTCTCGTCTTTGATTGCGACGCCTTTCATGCTTCGCGGACGCCGAGGCTTCTTACAAGGCGCGTGCCGCAGCTTGAGAAGATGAGAAACGTGCGTGATTAAAGGCTTTCGGTGAACAGAGAGCTTGCGCGCTTGTCGCCTCGCGTTGACAAGCAATGGCCGGTCATTTCCCGTGGCTGCCTCCCATCTCGCGAAAGAGCGCAATTCTGCTGAGCTTTTTTGAATTGTCGCCGCCGGTTGACAACGTGAGTGCAGACTTTCAACTGCTGGCGACGCTCCGGCTTTGAACACACGAAGGCCGACAACTCTTTAGAGTCGTGCGTTAGAAAGCAATTCCGATGTTTGTATTTAGTGAGAAACTAGGCTGGAAAGTCAGCGCATGAGTTACGAACTAGGTTGGTTCTCTACAGGCGGCGCAACACTTGAAAAGCAAAAAGCGCGAGGCTCACGGTGCTGCCGGCAACGGTAAATGTCCACTCGACCACAGCGCTCTTGCGACGGAGCAACGCGCGCAGCAACACCATCCCACACTTCCAACCATCCTGCTGATAAAGCGGCAAGAGGTTCGTCGCAGCCAGCAGCAGGTTCATCACGCTAAACGGCGTCCCTGCCGTCAGTGCCGCCGCAACCGCGTTGACGATAATGCCCGCCAGTAGAACAAGCACCTGACGGCTTAGCGGTTTTCGCTGCAACTCCGTCATGTTCATACGCACGTACGCACCGATGGGCAGCGCATGCAACTTATACTCGACTGCTCCCCTGCGGAAACTCCAAACCTTGCGTCCCCATCCCAGACCAAATTCCGAGACGGGCACACGGCAGGCCCACGCCGCAACCAGATGGCCCAGCTCGTGTATGAACAGAGCAACGATAAAAGAGAAACCGTAAGAGAGGAGCATGAAGAATTTTTCAGGGCTTGACTAAAGAAGGTTGTGATGGAATGCGAAGACTGCTGAACCGGGCAAGAGCCTGCCTGTCATGCTTATCTTTCGACGCGCAACTGTAAACCCGGCTCCGTGTCTTCCTGTAGAAAGTCGCTGACATCTATCGCCAGCCGCTTCAATTTTTTGTACAAGGTCTGGCGCGAACCCAAGCCAAGCGCATCAGCCGCTCGCGCGACGTTGCAATCGTGTCGCCTGAGAGTCTCCGTAATCACACGACGCTCGTAGTCTTCGAGTAAGTTATCCAGATTCGCGTGCGACTTGTCTGCCTGCAACAGCGCGCGGTCTTTCTCCGGCAGGATGCGCTGGCTCAAATGTTCGGCCCTGATGTAGTCGTCCTCGTCTGCATACAGCACGAGCCGCTCTATCTCAGCCGCCAGCTCACGCACGTTTCCCGGCCACGAATAACTTTGCAGCGCACGAATCGCTTCCGCGGTAATGCCCGCGACGGGACGGTCGTTGCGCCGCGCATAGTGTGTCAGGAAATGTGAAATCAGCGCGGCCGTATCTTCGGGTCGCTCTCTCAGCGGCGGCACGTGCAGCGTCAGGGCAGCGATGCGGTAATACAAGTCCTGACGAAAACGACCCTCGCTCGCTTCTCGTTCCAGGTTCTTGTGCGTCGCCGCCACCACACGCACGTTGACTTTGCGCGGCGTCCGCTCGCCGAGCGTATGCACTTCGCCTTCCTGCAAAAATCTCAAGAGCTTCGGCTGTAGGGCCAAAGGCAAATCGCCTATCTCATCCAAGAACAGCGTGCCGCCTTCAGCAGCACGAATCATTCCTTCATAATCAGCGTGCGCGCCCGTAAAAGCACCCTTCCTGTGACCGAAGAGCATGCTCTCTATCAGGTCTGCCGGAGCGGCCGTGCAATTGAAAGGAATAAACTCACCGGGCGAACGACGACTCAAATGATGTACGGCGCGCGCGATGAGTTCCTTGCCCGTGCCTGACTCGCCCGTAATCAGAACCGTCGAATCGGAATCCTTAATCCGTTCCACAGCGCGCGCCACCAGCGTCATTGCCTGACTGGTGAACACCATCCCCGGCAATAAAGCCTTAGACGCAACCGGCTGCTCTCGCTTTACTTTTTGACGATCACCACGGAGCGCCAGATGAGCGTGCGCCAGACGCGCAACGTCCGTCAGGATTCTCAACTGCCTCGCCTGCTCTTCCGTCAATGGCCGCACGTAGCGTCCGTAAATCGCAGAGCCTTCATGGTGAATAGTGGGAGCGGTCAGCACCAGACAGAGCATCCTGTCTCCCGCCTTGATTTCCGCGCCCTCGTTAATACGGCTCAAAGCCTGCGCTACTGCGCTCTCCGCTTCGACAATTTCGTCAGGATTCAGCCCTTCGGCCCACTTCAGCCGCGGGTGCTCAGTAAATTTCTGCGACCATGTGGCGAGACCGTATGTTTGAGCGGTCGCATCAATCATCAAAGTCAACTTCAGCATCACTTCGTAGAGTAATTCCGGGCCTGTCGTCGCGGCCTGACAGAGCGCCCGAACCATCGAGGCCAGTGGCAACTGGAAGGATGCTGATGCCTTGTTTTCAGATGTGATAGCTGTAGATGACTGCTGCGGAATGGACATAGACCTTGCGTTCCCGGAACTGCTAAAGAATACCGATGCTCAAGCCCGTTTGCCTTAAACGCACGGCTTGGAATCTTTTATTAACGATGGGGCAAGGTCTAACGACGTGCCAGGGAGGTTCATCGTCAGAAGCCGGGCCGCTTCGCGCCAGCCCAACTGGATGAAACACAGTCTATGCACAAGCACGCCCGGTGTCAACATAATTAAACACTGCCTGCATCAGGGATGAAACTTGTCATTTTATGTTTACCGGCGAAAAGTTATTTCCACATTGTGAATATCTTTCCCGCCTCTTATCCTCTTTTCTTTCATAGTCATCAGCGATGATTGCCCACTTAGCGGATTTCCGTTCGCCACGTGTTCGCCAAAGCAAGCACTTACCACGGCTTACCTCATGTAAATGTTGAACTTAGCTCTCGAAGTCGTTGCAAAGAAATGTCTTTACACTCTTTCTAGCGCATGTTACATTCCGGCCACTTTGCCGCTAACCGCTTGCGAGGCAAAGGATTAGAAGACAACAGGAGCACATGTCATTGTATGCTCCCCAACAGCAAACACACTATCTTGGGTTTTAGGTAAAACAGCAATCCTGCTGGCTCTTGAGCGGCCGACATGGTGATTCAATTCAGTACATCAGGTTGGCGCGCAAAAATCGCTGAAGATTCAAACTTAGCAGACAAAGATGGAGGTGCTTCTTGAACAAGGCCGCGAATACTTACTGGATTGATGACAGGCTGCGTGCTCAGCGCGTCGCAGCACGTGCGCTTCCTTCGCTCGCGCCCGCGCGCGAATTGTCGCGAGAGATTATTGGCACGCGCACGGAGGTGCGTCGTCGCGGCGGCATCATTCCGTCGTGGGTCGCCTTTGGAATTATCATCCTGACAACGTTTGCCCTTTGCGTGACCGTCACGATGCGAACGCGCGCAGAGATGCGCGGAGCATCGCAGCAACATCAAAAGCTCAGCGCTGATGTGGAGGCTTTGCGCCATAGCAACACGGCGCTTGAACAGGAAGTCAGCCGTTTGCGGTCTGACCCGCGCGCTATTGAAACGGCTGCACGAACACGCCTCAACATGGTGCGAGCTAACGAGATTGTGGTCTCTTCTGAGCAATGAAGAGCCTGCACCTTCTGGAACTTAGACTGATAATGACTCCTGCCTGTTACACTTCTGCCGGCTTCCCGCTTTGCTTCCGCGCGTCCAGGGTTCCTGCCGCTTGCGCGCGGCTGTGACTGCCATCACAGCCGCGCCCCGTCTTCTCTCTCCGTCGTCCTTCAAATACACGGCAGCATGTATTTGACACCCCGCAAGGCGCTCAACTAATATCGAAATCTCATTATTCTGAAGCATTCATTTAATCTGGACGCTGCTCCTCATCTTGACGGCGCAGCATGAAGGCGCGAGGAAGCTATGCCTGAGACCAAAGAGTTGACGACACCCGAAGAGATGGCGGTCGAACGCTGGGAACAAGAGACGCTTCAACCGCTTCTCAAGAAGCGGCCCGAACGTAAGCAGCGTTTTGAGAATGTGTCGCTCGAAGAAATCAATCGCCTCTACACTCCGGCTGATGTCAGCGGAATAAACTTCGAACAGGACATCTCTTTCCCCGGCGAATTTCCTTACACGCGCGGCATTCACCCGACGGGCTATCGCGGCAAGCTCTGGACGATGCGGCAGTTCTCTGGCTTCGGCACGCCTGAAGAGACCAACGCACGTTTCAAGTATTTAATGAATCAGGGACAGACTGGTCTTTCCGTCGCATACGACCTGCCGACGTTGATGGGCTACGATGCCGATTCTTTGCTCTCGGAAGGTGAGGTCGGCAAGTGCGGCGTGGCTGTTTCGTCTCTGGCCGACATGGAAGTTCTCTTCGACGGGATTCCGCTTGAAGAGGTCACTGTGTCGCAGACTATAAATGCGCCCGCGTCCGTGCTGCTGGCGATGTATCTGGTGGTGGCTGAAAAGCAGGGCGCTGACTGGAAGAAGATTTCCGGCACGCTTCAGAACGACATTCTGAAGGAATACATCGCGCAGAAGGAATGGATTTATCCGATTCGCCCTGCGATGAAGCTGGTGACGGATACTTTCGAATTCTGCACGCGGCACGTTCCTCGCTACAACCCGATTTCCGTCAGCGGCTATCACATACGCGAAGCTGGCGCGACCGCCGTTCAGGAACTGGCTTTCACGCTGCGCGACGGCATAGAGTATGTGCAATGGGGCGTTGATGCAGGGCTTAACGTTGACGAGTTTGTGCCGCGCATCTCTTTCTTCTTTAACGCGCATAACGATTTTTTTGAAGAGATAGCCAAGTATCGTGCGGCACGACGTATCTGGTCGCGCGTGATGCGCGAGCGCTTCAACGCGCAGAGCGAGCGCACTCTACAATTACGTTTCCACACGCAGACGGCCGGCGTCTCTCTCACCGTGCAACAACCCTTAAACAACATCGTCCGCGTAGCGATACAAGCGCTGGCTGGCGTGCTCGGCGGCACAAACAGCCTGCACACGGACGCTTACGATGAAGCGCTCGCTTTGCCGACCGACCGCGCGGCTCTGATTGCGTTGCGAACGCAGCAAATAATAGCGGAGGAAACGGGCGTCGCTAATACGATTGACCCGCTCGGCGGCTCCTACTTTATAGAGTCTCTGACGAAGAAAATGGAAGACGGCGCGTTAGATTATTTCGCTAAGATTGATGCGATGGGTGGCATGGTGGAGGCTGTCGAGAAAGGATTCCCACAACGAGAAATTCAGGAATCGGCTTACCAGTATCAAAAGGCGGTTGAGCGCGGCGAGCAGACGATTGTCGGCGTCAACAAGTACCAGATGGAACATGAAGATTCCGAGATACCGATTCTGATTATTGATGAAGGCGTGCGCGACCATCAGGTTGAGCGGCTAGAGCAGACGCGCGGCCGACGCGACCGCGGTGCTGTCGCCAACTCGCTCGAAAAACTCAGGCAGGCCGCGCGCAATGATGACAACACAATGCCCGCGACGATTGACGCCGTTCGCGCCTACGCCACGCTCGGTGAAATCTGCGACGCCTTGCGCGACATTTATGGTCTCTACGAAGAGCCGGCGTTCTAAGGTTTAGTTATTCAGTCATTAATTTATTGAGCCATCGTTTGAATGAATTAATGACTGGATGAATCAAAGAATTGAATGAATCAAGCGGCACACAAAATACGCGTTCTCGTTGCGAAGCCGGGGCTTGACGGCCACGACCGCGGCGCTAAGGTCATCGCTCGTGCTTTGCGTGATGCAGGGATGGAAGTCATCTACACGGGCTTACGGCAGACGCCGGAGATGATTGCCGCCGCCGCTTTGCAGGAAGACGTGGATGCGGTTGGCGTCTCAATCCTGAGCGGCGCGCATAACACGCTCTGCCCGCGCATTGTCTCGCTGCTGCGCGAAAAGGGTATGGACGATTGCCTCGTGTTGGTCGGCGGCATTGTTCCGCAGGATGACATCGCGCGCCTGAAGGAGCAGGGTGTGGCCGAAGTTTTCTTGCCGGGCACTTCGACTGAAGACATTGTCAGGTTTCTGCGTGAGCACGTCGGGCCGCGCGAATGACCGGGGAAGAAACAGAGACAGATACTCGCGCCGTCGTCATCGAGTTGCGCAGGCAACTTGCCATCATCCGCCTCAACCGTCCCGCCGAAAGAAACCAGCTTTCAGTCGCCACTCTTGCAGAACTAGACGCAGCCGTCTCCGCATTAACGACCAACGCAGACATTCCGGCAATCCTCTTCACAGGCACACACGACGTTTTCGCTTCCGGCGCAAACATACGCGAACTGCGCGCTCTCAGGCCGGAGACCGCTGTAGAATTCGCGCAGCGCGGCCAGCGTTTATTTCAAAAAATTTCCGCTGCTCCCCAACTCACGATTGCTGCCATCAACGGTTATTGCATGGGCGGCGGCTTAGACCTCGCGCTCGCCTGCGATGTGCGCTTCGCTTCAACAAACGCGGTCTTCGCTCATCCGGGCGCGCGCCTAGGCATTATCACCGGCTGGGGCGGGACACAAAGACTGCCGCGCCTCATCGGCACAGCACGCGCCCTTGAGTTATTTACGACTGCGCGACGCTTGACGAGCGACGAAGCTTATCGCATCGGTCTCGTTAGTCGTGTGAGCGATTCCGTGTTGGATGATGCCTGCGAGTTGGCCCAGAGATACGCTGCTCGAAAGTCAGAGTGAATGGCAGAGCAGAGACGCGACTATTTCTTGAGGAAGCGCGCGATTCCCTTCTGGCAATCTTCGGTCATGCGCGCGATTGCATTAACATCCGCTCCGGCTTGCAAAGCGGCATCGAAGGTCATTCCGTCCATGTGATAAAGCAGGCGCTTCGTTAGCACAACGGCGGAGCGGCTGACTTTTTCGAATTCGTGAACGTAAGCTTCAACCTCCGATTCAAACACAGCATCGTCGAAGACACTGTTGACGAGACCAATCCGCTCTGCTTCGTCGGCGCTGATCTGCGCGCCGCGTGTGATTAACTCGAAGGCACGTTTTTCCGAGACGTTGCGACGCAGAATAGCCATCACCATCGCGGGGACAAAACCGATTTTCACTTCCGGGTAGCCGAAGACGGCCGTGCGAGCGGCGAGCACTATGTCGCAGGCAGTGGCGAGTCCGCTGCCGCCCGCAAGCGCACGCCCGCGCACAGCAGCGACGACCGGCACACGCACGCGGCGAATCAACGCGAACAATTCCATCAAGGATTGCGCGTCTTCCAGATTTTCGATGATGGAGCTTTCCGAAATTTTCTGTAAGGCTGAAAGGTCAGCGCCGGAGCAGAAGTCAGCGCCAGCGCCCGTGATGACGACGACGCGCACCGCTTCCGTTTCGTCAGCATGACGCAAAGCCTCTTTGAGGCTAATGATAAGCGCGTCGTTCAAAGCGTTGCGCTTGTCAGGACGATTGAGCGTCAGCAGCGCAACCGCGCCTTCGATTGAATAAATGACCGGGCTGCTTTCTTCTGCCATCGAATGATTCAAGACGGATGAAACGGATGCTGATTAGTCATTGTCCAGAAAACTGCCGAGCGCGGCGCTGACTTCGGCGTGTGCTTCCTGCTGCACCCAGTGGCCGCTCGTCCTGATGCGCACCTCTCGGTAGAAGGCATCAACGAAGTCGTCAACGTTGCGCACGGTTTCCGGCACAATCGCGTGGTCGCGTTCGCCGTAGATGAAGAGCGTCGGCACGCGTATGCGCCCGTCGCTCAAGTCTTCGCTGGCTGCTCTCCGTTGTCGGTTTAAAAATAGGTTTGCGACGTTAGCACGGTAGTAGTTAATGGCGGCGGTGAGCGCGCCCGGCTCTTGCAGCGCCTTCTTGTAGATGGCTATGTCCGTTTCCGTGATAACGCCGGGGCGCGCGACGGTCTTCCTGAACGTGCGTTCAAGCATGGCGAAGTTATTAAGACTTATCAACCATTCGGGCACGCGCGGAAGTTGAAAGAAGAGCATGTACCAACTACTAAGCGCCTGCTTCAAGGTCATGTTCTTACGCCAGACAGGCATCGGCGGCACTTGCAAGGCCGCGAGTTTCCAGACGTATTCGGGATGCCTTTGCGCGACGGCCCATGCCAGGCCAGCGCCCCAGTCGTGGCCGACGACCGCCGCCTGCCGCGCGCCGAAATGGCGTATCAATCCCGTCACGTCATCAACCAGCAGCGGCATCCTGTAATCTTCGACGCGTTCGGGTTTATCGCTCAAGTTGTAGCCGCGCAGGTCTGGCGCAACAACCGTATAACGGTCGCTCAATGCCTGCAACTGATGCCGCCACGAATACCAGAACTCAGGGAAGCCATGCAGCAGCAGCACTAGCCTTTCGCCCTCGCCGCGTTGCGCATAATGCAGGCGCACGCCTCCCACCTGCGCATAACCATGCCTAATCGAAGAATCAAGATTGATTAGCTCACTACTCATAATCTTTAAAGAAGTGATAAGTGATGAGTAATGAGTGATGAGTTAAGAGCGGTTGCTTTCTACTCATTACTCATCACTCATTACTCATCACTGAGTTTTAAATCGTCCGGCACTTCGATGTGCATCCGTAGGAGCGCGGTCGAGAAAGTTTTGCCCTGCGCATCGGTCATCAGCGAGAGCGTGCCGCCGCCGCCGAGGCTTTCGTGCAGGAGAAAGTTAAGAGCGTGCAGGTTGTGCAACTCGAAGCGCTCAACCTCGCCCTTGCAGATGCCCGCGAAATGCTGTTTGACGCGCTCGACCGTGACCTCACGCACGAGCAGCGGGTAATATTCGTCGCGCAGCGCTATCAGGCCGACGTTGGCCGTGTCGCCTTTGTCGCCCGAACGCGCGTGCGCAAGTTTCACCAGTTGAACTCTCATCCCTTGTCTGACACCTAATCGAAAAAGTATGCGGTTTCTTCCGTCGGAAGCTTCAAGACTTCAAAAGATTATTCTGTTGATACAACCAGAGCCGGTAAAATGCAACGATAACGAGCGCGTGATTAATGCTGCCGTCAGCAATCAGCGCGGGCACTTCGGCCAACGGGACTAGCCGAACGACCGTATATTCCGTGCCATCAAACTGCGGAGGATGATGATAAAGAACATTGGGCGCTAGAAAGACGTGCAGCAGGTTATTCTGTATCGCCGGGTTCGGACGCGCTGTGCCGAGAGCGATTGTCTCCGTCGCGCCGTAGCCGGTCTCTTCCAGCAACTCGCGCATCGCAGCATCGCGCGCAGACTCTCCTTCGTCTACCATCCCGCCCGGAATCTCAAGCCCTACCTCGCCCGCGCCGTGACGATACTGCTCTATCATCACGACTTCGTTACCGGCCGTCAGCGGAATAATGTTGACCCAATCGGTCGCTTCGATGCAATAAAAATCGTGCTGGCTTCCGTCGTAAGGGCTGATGCTAAGGTCGCGCCTCACCTGAAAGACGCGACAGTCGGCTACCTGTTCGGAGGCCGCGCGCTTCCATGCTCCGGGACGCTCCGGCGCACCATGTTGCTGCTGCTCCGGCGTCTTCTCCGCTTCGCTCTCTACGCTCAAACTTCCCTCACCTCCACGCGCGGCTTTATTTCCGTCTTCGGAATAAGCGCGGGCCAGTAGGCGACTATCTCTTCTACCTTGGGACGACCGCCCGCGAAGCCCGTCACACCGGGCGGGCCTGTTAGAATCAGAGGCGCTATCTCCTTCGTGAATCGCTCGACCATCTTCCTGTCCTGCCCGCGCACGCCGACGCGCAGTTGCACTTCCGCCAACTCCTTTGAAGGCTCTCCGGCCAGCGGGCCGTGCGTTGCGTTTGCTCCGACAAACTCCGTCAGGATTTGCTCGAAGCGCAGGCCCAGTCGCTCTAAACGAGCGCGCAGGATTTTGTCTGCCGCTTCGGCTTTCGCGTAAGCGTCGGGCCACGAATAGACGAGCGTGCCGACCGCCTTGTAGCCCGCCGAATAACTGATGGAGACTTTCAGAAACTCCGTCGCGGGCTGACCCTTAATGCCGGAGACGCGAACGCGGTCCGGGCCTGCGTCTTCAAGTTGAATGGTCGTAAAGTCTGCAACGCAATCGGGCGTGATGTACTCGTGCGGGTCGCCCATCTCATAAAGCAACTGTTCCTTGATGGCAGGAACGTTGACGCGCCCGCCCGTGCCTTCGTGCTTGGTGATAATGAAACTACCGTCGGGCACAGCCTCCGCAATGGGAAAGCCGACGTTCGCGAGGTCTGGAATATTACGCCAGTCATACTGGCAGTTGCCGCCGGAAGACTGCGCGCCACATTCTATGATGTGCCCCGCGATAGTTCCGGCCGAAAGCCTGTCCCAGTCGTCCTCCTTCCAGCCGAACTCGTGTATGAGCGGAGCGAGTGTGAGGCCCGTATCGGTGGCGCGGCCTGTAATAACGACCTGCGCGCCACCTTTGAGTGCTTCGACCATCGGCCACGCGCCCAGGTAAACATTGGCGCTCTGAATCGAAGCGCGCACGCTCGCGAGCGGTTCATCTGTGTCCATGTTGCGCAGTTCGATTCCGCGTTCAAGCATCTCGTCCAGGCGCTCCATGATGTCGTCGCCCGTGACCGTTCCAATCTTCAACTTACCGCCGAGTCCAAGCTCGCGAGCCACATCACGCACAGCATTAGCGCAGCCTTCGACGTTAACGCCTCCGGCATTAGCCGTCACGCGTATGTTGCGCTCAACGCAGGCCGGAAGAATCTGCTTCATCAGCGGAACGAAATCGCGCGCGTAGCCCGCCAGGGGGTCGCGCGCACGCTGCTTCTGCATGATGGACATCGTGACTTCGGCCAGATAGTCGAGCATCAGATAGTCAATTGGCCCGCCTTCAACCTGCCGCACAGGTGCGTCAAGCATGTCGCCCCAGAAACCCTGCCCGCTGGCAATCCGAATCTTCTCTTTCATAGTTCAATGTCTGTCGGTCAGTGATGCGTTGATAACTGAGAAACGTTCAAGGACTGTTTCCCGCCATCCGTTTCGAGCGCACACGAATAAACTAATTACTGACCACTGAAATGTGAAGCGGGCGGCGCTTCCCGTTAAAAGGGGGCGCTGCCCGCGCCTAACGGCCCGGACGCGGCTTGCGACCGATTCACAAAGGGCGCAAGCCGCATCTGCCTCTCTTGAAAAATTACTTCAAGGCGTTGTCGCCGGTTGGTCGGAAGTGACCATCGGCGGCTTGATGCCTCCGCGCGTTGTTCTACGCCTGCGCCTGCCACGGCGTCTGCCGCCGCCTCCGCTGCCCATCCTCATGCCGCCACCGCCGGAAGACGTAAACGAGAACTGTCGTGTTTCGCCCGGCACGCTCATAATCGAGACGCCGTTGCCCATCCGTCGCAAGCGGACGGAGACGATGCTGGCGGGCGTAGAGCCTGTGCCGCCGCCGAGCATCATCGTCACACCCGTATAGCCGCGCGTGGTGACGGCCGTGTAGCGACCCGTCATGGCCGTTCCGCCTTCCGGCGTCAGCGTAAACTGATTGCCCGACTCGAAGGTCAAAGTCGCAGGGCCGGACAGTCCGCCTTCGGAATACGTGGCCGTGCCTGTGTACGACTGGCCTGCGAGGTCTTCCTGCACGCCGCCGTCCGTGCGTTCAGTTGTTCCTGTCTGCGTAGAGACCGAAGTGTCGGCAACGTTCGCTGTGTCCAGTGTCGTCATGGTTCGACGACCGCGCCTGCGCCTACGGCGTCTGCCGCCCATGTTGCCAGACATATCAACAGTCGTGCTCGTATTAGAGTTGTCAGCGGCGTCGGCCGTGTTGGCATTATCGTCCGAGGTGGTGTTCGTGTTGCCGCTCGTGTCGCCGGACATGTTCATGTTAGACATGTCGCCGGACGTGTTCGTGTTGCGGCGCATGCCTGTTCTCCTGCGCCTGCGCCCACGCCTGCGCCCCGCCGTGTTTGACGTATTACCATTCTGCGAGGTCATCATCCCGCCGCGCGTCGGCTCGTCCTGTGTCGTCGAAGAATTAGAGTTCTGCGCCGACGTGATAATCAAGTCTGCGCTAAGGAGAGAGACGGAGATGACGAACACAAACAAAACGGTGATGCTGCGTGTCATGCTGCTCTTGCTCACGGATGTTTCTCCCTTCTATGTGTTGTTGCGCACGTATAGATAAAAGCGCGTGACGCGTTCAGGTGAAATTGGTTCCGGCAACCGCCGCCTTGCTCTTGACAGTCAACCGTCTATTAAACTACTGCTCAGCCAGCCTGCTCAAAAACTTCTGCCGCATAAGAAAACTTCAGGCCAGAACGGACGGCAGCACGAATTGGCCCAAGTGTGGCCCCGCGTAATTAAGACTAACGCGCAGGGCCAATTCCAGCGCATCGCGCGTCTCTTCGGGCACAATCACCGCGTCAACGAAGCCGCGCGCCGCCGCGAATTTGGCGTCTAATTGTTGCTCGTAATTCTCGCGCACCTTCTCCATCTGCGCTTTCAACTCGTCGTCAGGCTCCGCGCCCTCTCGTTTCAGTTTCTCAAGCTGAGTGCCGAACAGAGCGCCGACCGCAGAGTCGCCTTCCATCACGCCCATGCGCCCCGTGGGCCAACTGAAAATAAAATCCGGGTCGAAGCCTTGTCCGGCCATCGCGTAGTAGCCAGCGCCGGATGCGTGATTAACCGTTAACACTATCTTCGGCACGGCGGCCGTCGCCATCGCTTCCACAAAACGCGCACCCGCTCGGATGATGCCGGAATGTTCCGCTTCCGCCCCGACCATGAAGCCTGAGACATCATGTATGAAAAGAAGCGGCGTTTGATGACGATGACAGGTCTCTATAAAGTAGGCGACCTTTTCGGCCGAGTCGGCGTAGATGATACCGCCGAAGCGCGGAGGCCCGCCTCCCGGCATCTTCAACATTCCACGGCTGTTGGTGATAACGCCGACCTGTATGCCGCGCACGCGTGCGTGGCCCGTTATCATCTCCTTGGCGTAGTCTGCCTGAAACTCGTCTAAGTGTCCTTCGTCGAGCAGGCAAGCGAGCACGTCGCGCATGTTGTAGGGCTGGCGATGATCTTCCGGGATAATGTCGTAGAGGTCTGACGCGGGGCGCGCCGCTTCCACGCTTTCCGTAATCGAGACGGTCGTTTGCGGCTTGACTGGAAGCTCTGAAACAAACTCCCGTATTTTAGCAACGCAGGCGCGGTCGTCAGCGACACGGTAATGCGCGACGCCCGAAAGCTCGTTGTGCGTGCGCGCCCCGCCCAAAGTCTCGTTATCAATCGTCTGCCCCGTCGCTCCCTTGACGAGATTCGCGCCGCCGAGGCCCATAAAGGATGTGCCCTCGACCATCACGATGATGTCGGAGAGCGCTGGCAGGTAAGCGCCGCCAGCGATGCATGGGCCCATCACCGCAGAGATTTGCGGAATCTTCAGGTAGCGGCGCATGATCGAGTTGTAGTAGAAGATGCGCGACGCGCCGTACTGTCCCGGAAAGACGCCGCCCTGATAAGGGAGATTGACGCCCGCCGAATCCACCAGATAGATAATCGGCACATGCGAGCGCATCGCTATCTCCTGCGCCCGCAGGATTTTTTTAATCGTCTCCGGCCACCAAGAGCCTGCCTTCACGGTCGCATCGTTGGCGACGACGACCACCTCGCGCCCATTGATGCGACCCATGACGGTGACAACGCCCGCGGACGGAGCTGCACCCTTGTACTCGTCGTAAGCGACGAGCAGACCTATCTCCTGTGTAAACGTTCCTTTGTCAAGGAGCAGTTCGATGCGCTCGCGCGCCGTCAGCTTACCCTGCTGGTGCTGTCGTTCAACCTTGTCGGGGCCGCCGCCGCGCCGCAGCTTGCCTTCAAGCCGCTGCAAATCGGTTGCCAACTGGCGCAGACGCGTCCGTGCTTCCGTAGAAGCCGGTCGTGCTTCAGACTTCATCTTGATTCAGAGCGGCTGGCCTCCGGCCACATACAAGGCCCCTTCGACACGCTTCAGCCGTTCACCTGATAAATAAGATAGCTTCGAGATGTCGCCAAAATAGCACAGGACGGCTTGTTAAGACAACGAAGCCGTCCCGCTCATGCCTGCATCCCGCAAAAATTAAGGGGGCGGGAATACCAGCCCGCCCCCTACACTTATTGCCGGAATACTCGACTACTATTTCCAGAGCTTGCCTGCCAGAGCCTTCGCGTCAGCCTTCTCAGGGATGCCCTCTATGATGAGGACGCGCGAGCCGCGCCGCTCCATAGCGACATTTCCCTCTCTGGTTTGCCATGCGCTCCACTGTGCGCTTGCGTCCCTGACCTCGCTCGAAGCTGTTGAATCAGGGTAGCGAGCGGAGGTGCGTTTAGCGTAAGCGTCGAAGAATTCCTGCGCGTCCTTTTCCGAATCCCAGGCGGTGAGTTGCGTAATGCAGATAGCACTCGTTTTCGGGTCGGTGTAGACGGCGTAGCGGTCGCCGCCCCAGCCCGCAGCAGCCTGCCTTGATTCCGGCTTGGCTTTCAAAAACTCGTCGAGAATCAGGTAGTAAGACCATTCGCCGTTCACGTCGTAGTCCACGCGCTTCCAGTTTGCGCCGAGCGCTGATGAGACATCCGGCAAATCCAGTTTGACTGGCGCTTCGCGCGCGAAATATTTTTCTGCGTGTAAAATCTGTTCGCTTGATTGCGGCAACTCCGTATAGGCCAGCGAAATTTGCTTCCAGCCGTTGCGCTTGTACAACTGCGAGACAAACTCCATCCCCTGCTGGTACGGAAAGAGCAGGGTTTCACGCATCACACGCGGCGCTTTTTCTATCAACTCGGATGAGCCTGCGCCGCCAGCCTCTATTGATTTCAGAAAGGCCAGAGCACGCAAAGGGTTGCGCATTATATAGTATTGCATCAGCAGCGTGGCATCGCCTTCGATAAGAGCGTGGGCGGCCAATTCTGCGTCGGCGTCGCCTTTGGGCCATTTGTCGAAGCGGCGCAAGTTGTAATGCTGGTCTTGAAGAGCGTGGGCCAGTTCGTGGGCCATGACGGGCTTTTGTCCATCAAGGTCAATCCAATCGGCCAGATAAAACTGCTGCGCTTTGGGGTCGTAGTAGCCTGCGACCTGTTCCGTCAGCAGATTAATGATGAAGGCGCGCAGTTGCATGTCGGCTGGAATCAGGCCCAGCTTTTTCAGTGTCAGTTCGGAGGCGCGCATTTCTTCGGGCGTCGTATCCTCGTCCATATTTTTGACGAGCATGCGCTCAATCTCTGCGCGCGTCTGCGCTCCGCTCTTGACGGGGCGCAGGATCGCCAGTTGCCTGATCTCGCTCGTCTCTTTCAGGACTGCTTCGGTGGCCGCCATCACGGCTGCGCTCTTGGCGTTGCTTGATGTAACGGCGGGAGCCTGCTTTTGCGCAAAGGCCGCAGGCAGGCCGATGAAAAGTGAGGCCACGACGACGAGCGACGCAACTCTTTTAATAACTTGAAGCCTGATTTGCTTTGACATCTCTAACCTTTCGCTTTTATAGTCCGCTGAAACCGAACTGACAATTTTATTTTAGCAGGTCACCCCACAATCGCTCGAATCCCGGTGGGAGGCGTTAGATGCAGATGACGAAACAAGCGGACGAAGATGTGATGCCGGAAGAGTGGCACGAAACTCTGGTGCGCGTGCGCTATTCCGAGACGGATAAGATGGGCGTCGTTTATCACGCCAACTATCTCATCTGGTTTGAGATTGGCCGCACGGAGTTTTGCCGCGCACGCGGTTTCAGCTACCGCGACATGGAAGAGAACGACAACGCCTTTCTGGTTGTTGCAGAAAGTTACTGCCGCTACAAATCGTCTGCCTACTACGACGACGAATTAATCGTCCGCACACACATTACGGAACTGCGCCGCCGCAGTCTTCGCTTCGGCTACGAGATTATCCGCGTCAGGGATGAAAAGGTGATCGCCGAAGGAGAAACCGGCCACGTCATCACAGACGGCAACGGCCGCGTCCGCTCATTCCCGCAAGGCTATTGCGAGCTTCTACTCTCAACGCCCGAAGAAGCCCTGCATCTTTTACAAACACCGGCCGAACGCGTCCCCGAAGACAGCGCACCTGATTAAATAGTTAACGGTTTACAGTTTTCAGTAAAAGCAACTGGTCTTTTATGAGAACTGAGAACTGTTAACCGAAAACTATCTCACTGTTCATGCTTGAGGGAGAGGCGCGAGATTTCGCGCGCGTGGCCTGTTGTTTCGTCTACGTCAATGACGGCGGCGCAGATGCGCACATCGCCCGTCGAGTGTTCGGCGCGCTTGTGCAGGGCCGAGGTGAAACGCCCTATGACATCTTCCTTCGCCATCCCGATGACGCCCGAATAGCTGCCCGTCATTCCGATGTCCGTCAAATAGGCCGTTCCCTGCGGCAGGATTCTCTCGTCGGCCGTCTGCACGTGCGTGTGTGTGCCGACAACGGCCGACACGCGCCCGTCCAGGTACCAGCCCATCGCAGCCTTCTCGGAGGTCGCCTCGGCGTGCATGTCAACGAGCCTGACTGTAACGTCGGGCGCAAGCGTCGCCAGCAGTTCGTCGGCCGCGCGAAAAGGGTCGTCGGACGGGTGCATAAAGACGCGCCCAATCAAGTTCAGCACAGCCACACGCACGCCGCGCACAACGCCCGTCCACATTCCGCTGCCCGGCGTCTTCGGCGGATAATTGGCGGGGCGCAGCAGCCTCCGCTCGCGTTCAATATACGGGATGACCTCGCGTTTATCGAAGATATGATTGCCGGATGTCATCACGTTGATTCCGGCGTTGAAGAGTTGTTCGGCGTGAGATGGGGTGATGGAAAAACCGCCGCTGACGTTTTCCGCGTTCATCACGACCAGGTCAATTCCGTGCTGCTCGCGAATATCCTGTACGCGGTCGAGCACGGCCGTCCGTCCGGGCCGCGCCACGACATCGCCAATCATCAAGACTTTCATAATAAAAACAGTAGTAAGTGAAAAGTGACAAGTGACGAGCGACAGACAAGCTTCTTCTTGCCGTTTGTCACTCGCCGCTTGCCACTAAACTTGAATGGCTAGAGGGTTATCCGCAGTGGCCGCTCCGCAGCCGTAATTGAACCTGCGTTAACAGGTGGGTGACCTCTTTGATAAGCCGCAGCCCTTGGCAATTCCTTAACGATGAAGGATTGCGCCGGCTGTTAGTCGGCGTCGGTCTCCCTTGATTTACAGCGTTGGCTCAATCATCGTTACTCGGTGACGAACCCCGCAGACATCTTCCCTCTGCCACGGGAGAATATAGCACAGACTTTGGCGAGATGTCAGAATATTAGATGTTGGATATTAGCGCCCCGGCGCTTGACAAGCGGCCGGCATTTGACGTACGGCAGCAGCCGTTCGTTTTACGTAAACGCGATGTTGCCGGCGGGGCTTGGCTGTTCCACTGTGCTGCGGACTTTGAGCAGGCGGTCGAGCATTTCAGCGCACTCGGCGCTGCGCGAGGCGAGTTGCGAATCGGCCTGCTCGTGCAGGCGCTTGAGGCGATGCAGTTCGTCTGCGATGTGCAGGGCGGCGAGGATGGCGACCTTCAGCGAATCCACCGTCAGCGTGCCAGAGGAAATCTCGCGCATGCGGCTATCAACAAACTCTGCGAGTTGTGTGATGTACTCGCTGTCGCCGTCGGAGCGAATGTTGTAGGTCTGGTTGTAGATTTCGACACGGATGGTCGGCGTCGTGGCTGCGTCCATATTTCCTTTACCTAAACTCATGCGGCCCTGTGATTCTTTCATTTCCTGACGGCCTCCGCCATTTCAGGGTCGAGCGTGGCGATGGCGTCGAGCATCGCTTCGACTTTCATGCGAATCGTGTCGCGCTCCGAGAGCAGGCGCTCGACCTGATTCTCAAGGCGCTCTTTCTCGCTCAAGAGTCCGCCAAGCTCGCGACGAACGGAAGCTATCTCGCGCTCCAGTCCTTCCTTTTCCTGACGCAGCGTTTTCGTCAGCTCGATGGTACGGTAAATCTTATCTTCCAGATGCGAAAACTTTTCGAGTCCTGATAATCCGACCATCGCTATCTCTCCACAAAGTTTTAAGGGCGCGTTAGACGAGCCGACCGATTATGCGACTTCGCGCGAAATAAGTCTAGAGTCTTGTAAGTCTATTGAGTCCGTTGCGTCAAGAAAGTTTACGGAACGTTGCGAGCAACGTTTCTATCCTGCACGCTCGGAGCTTTACGAACTCGCACGACACGCAGACTATTATCTCTGTTGTGCTCCGAATTTCTGTTCGAGCGCGGCGACAACGCCTGCGTGCATAGCATCAACTTCTTCATCGCGCAGCGTGCGGTCGTCGGCACGGTATTCGATGCGGAGCGTCACCGAGCGCTTTCCTTCAGGCATATTCGCGCCCTCGTAAACATCAACCAGATTGACTCCGCGCAGATGCTCCACGTTCTGAGCAAGAATCGCGCTCTCCATTTCCGTGAAAGCCACGCGGCGGTCAATGGTCAGGGAAGTGTGTCTCTCAATCCACGGATAACGCGCCAGCGGATGATACAGAACCGGGCGCTCAAGAGTTTCGAGCAGACGACTGAGGTTAACCTCTGCCACGTAAACCGGCTGGCGAAATTTGTAGCCACCAGCGATGCTCTCATCGAGGCGCCCGATAAATCCTATGGGCCGATTATCCTCTGTGCTGATTTGAGCGGCCTGTCCTTCGCGCAAGTGTTTGACTTCAGTGGCAGCAAAGCGCAGGTGTGCAAGGTTCATCGCGTCAATCGAAGCTTCGAGCGCGCCCTTGAGGTCGTAAAAATCGAGTTGGCGTGAAGCCCCCGCGCGGCCTTCCTCAAGCGCGCCGCCGCTCAGGACCAGAGCCAGCGCTTCCTGCTCGTTCGGCAACTCGCCCTGCTCCGTGTGGGCCGCGAAGATGCGCCCGACTTCAAAAAGCTGTACGTCGCGCGAGCCATGATGAAAGTTATGCTGCACGGCCTTGAGCAGCCCTGTGAGCAGGGTCGGGCGCATACGAGTCGCACCCTCTATGATGGGATTCGTTAAAGTGACGAAACGTTCCGCTCCGTCGTGTGACTTAACAAAATCAGGTACCGGCTCGAAATCGTCGTCATGCGCTGAATCAACAAAGCTGAAGCTGATGGCCTCATCATAACCGAGCTGGCGCAAGGCCAGACGCAACTCGCGCTTGCGTCTTTCGCTCGGCTGATACTCGCCAGCCATGCTCGAAGGCGGAAGCTCCGACGCGACCCTTTCGTAGCCCGCATGACGCACGACCTCTTCAACCAGATCTTCCTCGCGCTCAACGTCAACGCGCCAACTCGGCACGATGAAACTCAAGCGCTCCGCAGCCTCTTCGCCCGGCACGCTCTCGAATCCAAGCGCCGTCAGAATACGCTTAATCTCATCAACGGAAACTTCCACGCCCGACAACGCGCGGACGCGCGATGGACGCAGGCCGACTTTTATCTGCGAAAACTTTTGCGTGTTAACATCTACGGCATCTTCCGTGGCCGTGCCGCCCGCAAGCTCGCAGATTAAGGCGACGCATCTCGTTTGTGCGCGGAGCACGCCGTTGTAATCCGTCCCGCGCTCGAAGCGATGGGAGGCTTCCGTATGCAGGCCGAGCAGCTTTGACGTGCGACGCACCGAAGCCGGAGCGAAATAGGCGCTCTCAATCAGCACGTCCGTCGTCTCGTCGGAGATTTCCGTGTCGCGGCCTCCCATCACACCTGCCAGAGCGACCGCCCGCGCAGCATCCGCAATCACAAGCATCTGCTCGTCTAATTCACGCTCGACGCCATCAAGCGTCACAAGCTTCTCGCCCGCGCGAGCGCGACGGACGACGATGCGCTGCTCCGCCAGCTTGCGCAGGTCAAAGGCGTGGAGCGGTTGGCCCTGCTCATGCAGGACGTAGTTGGTGATGTCCGCGACGTTATTAATGGAGCGCTGCCCTATCGCCTTCAGCCGCTTGACAAGCCATTCAGGCGAAGGCCCTATCTTCACACCGCGCACCACGCGCCCCGTATAGCGCGGGCAAAGTTCTTCGTCCTGAATCTCGACCGCCGTTAAATCTTCACTACGACCACCCATGCGCGACAGACTAGCTTCAGGCAAACTAACGCGCCGGCCGTCTATCAACGCAGCCTCACGCGCGATGCCAAGATGAGACAGGCAATCGGGCCTGTTCGAGGTCAAATCAATATCCAACACAAAATCATCATCCGCCTCATGCACACCGTCAACCGCCAAGCCAACCATCGTCAAACGCGACGCAAGCTCCTGCGGCTCAAGCGTCGTGCCCGTCAATTCCCGTAGCCAGTTGTAACTAATGTTCATAAAAGCAGTGACGAGTGATGAGTGATAAGTGACAAGCAAGACAGAGCAGATAGTGCTAAGCGACGAGCGATTTTCTTTAACTCGTCACTTGCCGCTCATCACTCGTCACTCTTAGTTAAATAGTTCGAGGAAGCGCACGTCGTTTTCGAAGAGCAGTCGAATGTCATCGAGCGAGTACATCAGCCCGCACATGCGGTCAATGCCGAAGCCGAAGGCGAAGCCGGAGAATTCTTCCGGGTCAACCCCGACGGCGCGCAGGACATTTGGATGCACCATCCCTGAGCCGCCCAACTCAATCCAGCCTGAGCCTTTGCAGATGCGACAGCCCGTGCCGCCGCACTTGAAGCAACTGAAATCAAACTCGGCGCTCGGCTCCGTAAATGGAAAGTAGCTCGGCCGGAAGCGCGTGCGCGTCGCAGGGCCAAACATGCGGCGCAGAAATTCTGCGACCGTTCCCTTCAGATGGGCCATCGTAATGGCGTGGTCAACGCAGAGTCCTTCAACTTGAAAGAACATGGGGTTGTGCGTCGGGTCGGGCGTATCGCGGCGGAAGACGCGGCCCGGGGCAATGATGCGCACGGGCACGCCGCGACGCTGCATCGCATGAATCTGCACAGTCGAAGTCTGCGAGCGCAAGGCAAAGCCGTCCGTCGTGTAGAAAGTGTCTGCCGGGTCGCGCGCAGGATGATTCTCAGGAATGTTGAGCGCTTCGAAGTTGTAATAATCCGTCTCGACTTCGCGACCGTCTTCAACGGCGTAGCCGAGCGAAACGAAGATGTCTTCGATGCGCTGGCGCACGAGCGTGATAGGATGCAGATGCCCGCGACGCGGACGACGGCCCGGCAGCGTGACATCAATGCGCTCGCGTTCTTTCTTCGCCTCGTCAATGTAAGCTTCGAGCGTCTGCGCGGCCCCTTCGATGGTCTCCAGGACTTCGGCTTCGAGTTGCTGGATCTTCTGGCCGAAGCTGGCGCGTTCTTCCTGCGCGACGCGCCCGACCATCTTCTTAAGCGCGGTCAACTCACTCTTTCTGCCCACGGCCCGCGTCCGCAATTCCTGAAGCTCACGCTGAAGCACTTCGGCCTCTTTGAGCGTCAGGCTGCCGGGCGCAATGCTGGCGCGAAAGCGCGCAAAGCGTTCGAACTCCTGCTCGAACGCCTTGCGTGCCTCATCTGCCTTGAGTCTGGGGTCTTCCGTCTTCAGCCCTTCCGGCATTAGTTGAAGTCCTCTGCACACACTCTAAGCTGCAACGCTCTGTTGCTGCTGTTCGTTATCGAGAGCGCTCCTGATTTGTCCGGCCAAATCCGCGAATGCTTCCGGCGAATTGGCTGCCAAGTCTGCGAGCACTTTTCTGTCAAGCTCTATTCCGGCGACTTTCAATCCGTGCATAAACTGCGAATAGTTCAGCCCGTTCAAGCGCGCGGCAGCGCCGATGCGGACAATCCAGAGGCTACGGAAATCGCGCTTCTTCAGCTTGCGGCCCGTGTAGGCGAAATTCAATCCGCGCTCGACAGACTCTTTCGCGGAGCGGTAGAGCTTCGATTTCGTGCCGCGATAACCCTTGGCTAATTTAAGTATCTTCTTGCGCCGTTCGAGGCGCTTATTCCCACGTTTTGCTCTTGGCATTGTTCACTCCCTCTTCAACAAAAGGATGAACGCAGAACGATGAACGATGAATGAATAAAAGCGAGTTTCTGTTTTTACTTCATCGCTGCTGCGTTCATCGTTCATCGTTTAGCTACGCCCGTAGGGCAGCATCGCTTCGACACGCTTCTGGTCGCCATCGGAAACGAGCGCATCAATGTCGAGCAGGCGCTTGCGCTTGTTCGTCTTCTTGGTCAGAATGTGGCGCGCGTGGCTGTGGCCGCGCTTGATTTTTCCAGTAGCAGTAAGGCGAAAACGCTTGGCCGCCCCCTTGTGTGTTTTCAGTTTCGGCATCTCTACTCCTTTATGAGTTCAATCGTGCACGTCCGGCTCACGATCAACTAAACCCGTCGCTGACAAAGCCGGACGCTTGCGGTTCGTCAAATCTCAACTTCAATGTCAATCAAAGGCGCGGGCTTTTCCTGAGCCGCAGGCTTCTCTTCAGCCTTCGTGCTGCCCGGAGCGGGCTGCGCGGGCTTGGCTGCTCCGCCGCCTCCGCCACCACCGCTGCCCTTGTGCTTCTTCGGGGCAAAGATGGTGAACATCTGATTGCCCTCCATGCGTGGCCGTGCTTCCACTTCGCCCACATCGTTGAGGTCGCCTTCAAGCCGCTCAAGAATGCGAGCGCCAAGTTCGCGGTGCGTCATCTCGCGCCCGCGAAACCAGATGGTCGCCTTCACCTTATCGCCGCCCTGCAACCACTCGCGCGCGTGCTTCATACGGTAATCGTAGTCGTGGTCGTCAGTGCCTGGACGGAACTTGACTTCCTTGACGGTGATGATGACCTGCTTCTTCTTCGCCTCGTTTGCCTTCTTCTTGGCTTCGTACTGAAATTTTCCGAAGTCAATAATGCGGCAGACGGGCGGGTCTGCGGTGGCTGCGACCTCAACCAAGTCGAGGCCCTTCTCGCGGGCCATACGCACGGCATCGCGCGTCTCCATCACGCCTAGTTGCTCGCCGTCGTCACCGATGACGCGCACCTGCGGCACGCGAATCCTGTCGTTAATGCGCGCGACGGGAGCGCGACGATTGTCCGGGCGCTGGCCGCGACCTCGAAAGCCTGTAGCTATATCTGCACCTCCAATGTTAAGAGTTCAGAGAGTTACTTTGGAGAGCCTTGCGGTCAAAGTGAAATATTCTTCGACCCGAAGACTCTTCGGAACTCACGACTCGACCGTGTTGACGAGCGCACGCGAGTCTACGATTCGCTGCGCCATCCCTTTAAATTCCGCGAGCGTCATTGTGCCCGTGTCGCCCTGCGTTCGCTCGCGAACTGCGACCTTGCCCTCCTCCATCTCGCGGTCGCCTAAGACGAGCATGAAGGGTATTTTCTGAATCTGCGCGTCGCGTATCTTCGCGCCGATTTTTTCGCTGCGCAAGTTGGCTTCGACACGAAAGCCCGCGTCCTTCAATTCGCGCGCGACCGCTCCGGCATATTCGTTGATGCGATCCGTAATCGGCAGCACAGCCACCTGCACGGGCGCAAGCCACAGGGGAAACGCGCCAGCGTAGTGTTCGATAAGAACGCCGAAGAAACGCTCGACCGAGCCGAAGAGCGCGCGGTGAATCATAATCGGGCGATGCGGCTTGTTGTCTTCGCCTATGTATTCCAGCTCAAAGCGTTCCGGCAGATTGAAATCAAACTGCACGGTCGTTAGCTGCCACAAACGGCCGATGGAGTCTTCGACCTTGATGTCAATCTTCGGCCCGTAGAAGGCGGCTTCGCCTTCGATACGCTCGTAGGGAATGGAGCGCTCATTAAGCGCACCGACGAGTGCTTCTTCAGCACGCGCCCAGTTATCATCCGAGCCGAGATAATGCTTGGTCGTGTCGTTGCCTTTGACCGACAACTCGACCTTGAAATTGACGAAGCCGAACGCACGCATCACCGAATAAGCGAAATCAACACACGCTCCAATCTCTGTCATTACGGATTCGGGCGTGCAGAAGATATGCGCGTCGTCCTGCGTAAAGCCGCGCACGCGCATCAGTCCATGAAGCGTGCCGGATAATTCCGCGCGATAGACCGTTCCGAGTTCGGCATAACGAAGCGGCAGTTCTCTATAAGAATGCTGCGCAGACTTGTAGATGCCGATGTGAAACGGGCAGTTCATAGGCTTGAGCCTAAACTGCGTTTCTTCCAATTCGGTCGGAGCAAACATCACGTCGGCGTAGTTCTCTTCATGCCCGCTGACGTGCCAGAGTTCGCGCTTTGCGATGTGCGGCGTGTAGACGAGGCCGTAGCCGCGCGCAATCAGTTCGGCGCGTAGGTAGTCTTCCATCTCCTTGCGAATCGCTCCGCCTTTAGGATGCCAGAAGATGAGCCCTTGACCGTATTGCTCCTGAATCGAGAAGAGGTCAAGCTCGCGGCCCAAGCGGCGATGGTCGCGCTTTTCGGCTTCGGCGCGCTGCTTAATCCACGCGTCCAACTCTTCCTGCGTGAAGAAGGCCGTGCCGTAGATGCGCTGCATCTGCTCGCGCTCGGAGTCGCCCATCCAGTATGCGCCGGAGAGCGAGAGCAGCTTGAAGGCGCGCAGGCGATTGGTGTTGGGCACATGCGGGCCGAGACAGAAATCTATGAACGGAGAGCCGTCTATATAATAGACACTAACGGTCTCGCTGCCCTTGTCTGCGATCAACTCACACTTCAAAGGCTCTTCACGCTCAGCGAAGAGGCGCAGCGCTTCCTCCTTCGAAATCTCCGCGCGGCGATAGGCCAGATTGCGCTTGGCTATCTCGCGCATACGCTTTTCGATGACGGGCAAGTCTTCGTCGGTCAACGGTCGCGGCGCGATAACGTCGTAGAAGTAGCCGTAGCGCGGGTCGTCAAGGAGCGCAGGGCCGATGCCGAGTTTAGTGCCGGGGAAGAGGTCCAAGACGGCGGCCGCGAGCAGGTGTGCCGTCGAATGACGCAGCACGTCCAAGCCTTCGAGCGTCTGCGGCAGCACCGGCTCAATGCGCACAGCGTCGCCGTTTGATTGCGCGTCGAGGGTGAAGGCGAGGTCAACCTCGCGCCCGTTGACGCGCGCGGCGAGAGCCTGCTTGGCCGCCTCGCGGTCAAGCTTCTTTAAGGCATCGGCTACGGACAAGGGTGCGGCCAGTTGCGCCGGCGCACCGTCCTTCAGTTGTACGTTAATATCGCTCATTGCTTCTGGTCTCCGCTTCTCTCTCGTCCGTTGATGAATCGCAAACAGAGGCGGCCTCTACGGCCTTCCTGTTTGACGACTGACGAGCTACAGCCTCCCGCATCTTCCGCTCTAGAAACGGGCGGCCTCGCGCGGGCTGAAAGCGTCAACCGAATTAAAGTTTGTGCCGATTGCGATTAATACGGCAACTGCCAAGTGATCGGATTCGATAGGAGCGCCTTCGCCGTGCGAGTGCCCGCCGCTTGGGAGCGGGCCTCAAAAAGTGAATGTGAATCGCGTGTACGTTCGATTCATGGCAAAGGTCTTCTGGAGCATCCTATCAAAATTTCGAAAAGTGGTAGGCTCGTGCGGATTTGAACCGCAGACCCCTACCGTGTCAAGGTAGTGCTCTACCCCTGAGCTACGAGCCTACAAAACTGACAAAAAAACAACTCGCTTCAAATTCACGTGTCAAAGCGAATTCGTAAGGTAACAAAGCATTTGCGCCTCTGTCAAGCCATGAATCGGGGCGGCGGCAGGCATGCGTGCGCGCCTCTTTGTAAATGCGCACACGAGCCCGATCAGAAGAGTTTGAGTTCTTGATAATAGGAGGAAACGGCGTATTATCTGGAAGCCCTAACGATTAATCTGTAGCTCTGACGAGTCTCTACGAGTTGAAGCCTGCCGACGGGCAGACAGTCTCCATGATGAAAGACACAGAGAAGCTTCTCCCTTGGGTTGCGTGCGCCGCAATCCTCTTAATTTACCTGCTCTTTCCGGCCAAAAACTATTTCTTCGACGGCATCGCCTTCGCGCAGGCCATAGAGGATGCGCGCCGCCTCGATACGACGCTCGTTCATCCCAACCATCTGATATACAACGTCGTCGGCTATCTTTTTTACAAACTGACGCAAGCGGTCGGGTTTCAACTGCGTGCCATTCAAGCCTTGCAGGTCTTGGACGCCGCACTCAGCGTCTTGAGCGCTTATGTGCTCTACCAGATTTTGCGTCTCTCCATACGCTCGCTCTACCTGTGCCGCGTGCTCGCGTTGCTCTTCGCCTTTTCCGCTACGTGGTGGAAGTTTTCGACCGATGCCGACGCCTATATCGCGAGCGTCCTCTTTCTGCTCATCAGCTTCTACCTGATTCATCCGGCGCTCAAGGCCCGCCCGCTGCTCGTCGCCTTGGCCTTCTCCGCGAGCATGTGTTTTCACCAACTGGCCGTCTTCTTTTACCCAGTCGCCGCGCTGGGCCTGTACCTGCAAACTGCCGCACAACCCATGAGACAGCGCGTGCTTGCGATGCTACAGTTCAGCGCGGCGGGCTTCCTTATCACCTCCGGCGCTTACTACTACTGTTTCTACTTAAGCACAGGCCGCCTCGACCTGCCCTTTTACGCACGCTGGCTCACCTCCTTTTCGCCCGACGCCAGCTTTACCTTTCACCCCTGGGCCAACCTCATGCACACACTGCGCGGGCACGTGCGGCTTCTCTTCGGCGGCAGGTTCAATTTACTCAAAGGACTCATCAACCCTCTCGTCGTAGTCAGTCTCCTGCTGCTCGTGTCCGCGGTTCTGTTTTTCCTCTGGCGGTTCTTAAGAAACCTGAAGGACTTAAAGTTCAACTGGCGGCAAATATTGAGAGACGAACCGCACGCGCGTCCCTTAATCATGCTCTGCGCGCTCTGGATGTTCATCTACGTAGCCTTCCTCTTCGTCTGGCTTCCCTTCCACACCTTCTACAGGCTCTTCTATCTTCCTGCGTTAATCACGCTCGCCGGTCTACTGCTCGCGCCAATGGTTGCGCCGGATGCAGGCGTCGTCCGCAGATACCGCGCAGCACTCTTCGTCCTCATCATCGCCCTTTCCAACTTCCTCTTCAACGTCTATCCATACTCCCACACGCACAAGTATCCGCCGCTCGCCCTCGCCACGGAGATGAATAGCGCCTGGCCGACGGGTACAATCATCTACTACGCAAACACCAACGCCGACAACGCTCTCTTCAAGTATGCCAACCCTGCGACCGACTGGCGGCAGATGAAGCCGGACGAGACACTGATTTCGGAAAACGTCTTAACGGAGACCTACAACTCCGGCCGCACACTCTGGCTCGACGCCTCTGCCATTGACCGCATCGCCTCAACACAACAGGGAGCAGCATGGCTCACAACACACGCCAGAGCGGAAACGCTGCGCGAGATAAATAACAAGTCATACTACATTAAGTTCATACAAATTATTCCGTAAGGCTTGCACTACATTATGAGCAGCGCACTTCCCGCTCTTGTTGTCTACGGGCCGCCCCGGCTTGAAAAGTTAAATTTCATCCAGCACAAGAATCTGCTTCCGTCGCGCCACCGAAAGCGCTATTATCGGCACCCTGACAGCAAGGCACTCTCGCGTCTTTCCAGAATTATTCGAACAGGGGAACTCGACCGGCAACACGGATTTCAAAACGAGAGGAGACACATCATGGACGTTCTCGAACTGGCTAAAAATCTCGGCACGATGAACGAGGCAGACCTGCGCGCGGCGGCGGAAGCCACCTTTTGCAACGATGCGGTCAGCATACAAGGCTGGCAGGTGAGCTTTCAAGGCCGCACGCTACAGGCGTCTTATCAGGCTTCTCCGATAAGTTCGGGTGACACGCTGCTGGGCGCTGCCGCCACCATTCTCTCGGCTGACCTTCGGCAGATATATTGCAGCGGCATGACTATGATGACCGGCGGGCCGCCTCCCGCACCGGGCACAGAGCTTGCCGCCAGGACCACTACCATGCTTTACACGCCAAGCGGCAACAACACAACCGTCACAGGCTGGGCCACAGGCGTTATCCTGAGAGCGGACGGCTCAAATTGCCTCTACTTTTACCAGCAGTCGTTCAACGTCGGTTGATGCAGGGCAAAGCAAGGATGAAGGCGGAACACGGAACGCCGGAAAGCTTATCTTTCATTCCGGGTTTCGCGTTCCGCCTTCATCTTTCGTCTCTGTCTTTGTCAATTACGGCATGGTACTGACGGAGATGATGTCGGACCATTCGCCGACGGGTTCGTCGCGTTTGATGTAACGGACGCGATACTCGCGCACTTCCGCCATGTCGGGCGTGAGCGGCGGGCGCGAGTCAATGTACGGGCTGTAGGCGTCGTAGCCGAGCAGCACCCACTGAAGTTCGCCTGCGCGCTGGCTTTCAATCAACACGCCGTCGTAGCCCCTCTTGTTAAACTCGATTCTGACTTCGCTGTTCGTGTCGAACGGCTCGACAGCGCTGTAGAACCGTCCAACAACCTTGTAGATTGCTCCAACAAAGTTGTTGGACTGCATATTCCACTGGCAAACCCTGCCAACTCGCCCGAAGCGCCTGAATATTGACGGGGAGTAGCTAGCGAAAGGATTAACTCTTTATTCGTTTGCCACCTGTGCATATTAGAACATGTCAGAAATTGTGATTATGTTGAAGAATTCAATATAATCTGCTCTGTAAAGCAGATTATATTGAAAGTTTCTGTGTAAGAAGCGCTAGACCCTTGAGTATGGAAAGTAAAACTGAACATAATCAACCCTCAAAGGAAGAAGTTGTAAATCTCAAGGACTTCATTGACGAACACCAAAAGATTCTTGCTGTAATTGGGGTGTTTGTTGCGCTTTCAGTGTTTTGGAGTAACCTACCGCTCAAGCATATTAGTTCTTTCATCTCTTTCCTGTGTTTAGCTGCTACTGTTCCCTTATTCTTAGAAATTTACCGAAAATTCGATTTTAGAAAGTCGTCTTGGTTGCTTATCATCTTCCTGAATATATTTGCGCCCCTCATGGGGTATACAGCATGGTATCTGCTGATAGGCTTTCGCTCTCATTGGCGAACGCAAATGTGGAACTTGGTCTTTTGGGCTTTCGCTATTCCTATATGGTTAATGTACAGGAGAATAACGTTACCTGAACGCATAAATAACTGGATTGCAAATCATCATCTAAAATCCATTTTACGAGATAACGAGAAGCTATTAGAAGAATCAGAACTTCCTGATGAAGCAAAGAAGGGGTTAAGAGAAAAATGGACTAAAGAAGTCAAAATCCTTATGCAGCCTTCTCCCTTAGAGAGAAAAGTATCACGTATTTTACTTAATGTTATCGCGGGAGTGATAGTGTTTATTGTTTGCGGATATATAGCAGAATATTTGGGTAAGGTGATTAATAAGCGCCTTGATAAAGTTTATGAATCATATAATGCTGCGGAAGCTACGCCCTCCCCGACCGTGCTGCCGCTTCCGTCTGTTAGTCCGACGCTGCAAGCATCTCCCGTAGCAACACCAACTCCTGAACCGAGTCAGGCTGCCCACACCTCGCCTTCTCCAACATAATCTAAGCGCCGTCCTCGTGCTTCAAAGCAATAAATAAGATAACAGATTGTCAGCCACTAGGAGTTCGCGGCTTCGGTGGCGAGGTTGTCCCATTCTTCGTAGAGGGCGCGGAGGCGTGAGTCCGTTTGTTGGTAGTCGTCGTTGATGGTGCGGAGGCGCGCGGGGTCGCGTGCGATTTCGGGTTGAGAGAGTTGTTCGGAGAGCGCGGAGAGGTGCGCTTCGGCTGCGGCGATTTCAGCTTCGATGGTGTTGGAATCGCGCGCGGGCTGCTTCCCGCCTTTTTTGCCTTTGGGGGTTGTGGGCTTGTTGGATGCAGGCTTGGCTTTGTTGGCGGCGGGAGCGGGAGACTTTTCAGTTGTAGCGGCGGTTTCGGTTTTCGCCTGGGCGTCGCGGAGGGCGGCGGCCGTTGCGTTACGGTTGGCGGCTTTCCAATCGTGGTATTCGGTGTAGTCGCCGTCGTAGTGCTCGGCGTGGCCCAGCCCGTCGAGGGCGAGGATTTGGGTGGCGACGCGGTCAAGGAAATAGCGGTCGTGGCTGATGGTGATGATTGTGCCCTGATAGGCATCAAGCGCTTCTTCGAGGGCTTCACGCGAGGGAATGTCGAGGTGATTGGTCGGCTCGTCTAGGACGAGGACGTTGACACGCGAGTAGATGAGTTTGGCGAGGGCGAGGCGGCCTTTCTCGCCGCCGGAGAGGTCGCGCACGTGCTTGTAAACGTCGTCGCCTGTGAAGAGAAAGCGCGCGAGGAAGGAGCGCAGTTCGCCTGCGGTCGCCGTCGAGGGAGCGACGCGGCGTAGCTCCATGATGATTTCGTTGCGGTCGTCGAGGTCGTCGAGTTGCTGTGCGTAGTAGCCGACTTGCACTTTCGTTCCCCAGCGCATCTCGCCGTCAAGCAAGGGCAGCTTGCCGAGCACGCTCTTGATGAAGGTGGTCTTGCCGGAGCCATTTGGGCCAATGATGCCGAGGGCTTCGCCGCGCCGGAGCGTAAACGTAATATCGCTCGCGAGCGTTTTGCCGGGATAACCGATGGTCGCTTCTACAACGGTCAGCACTTGCGTTCCGGCGCGCTCGATTGCTTGCAGGTTGAAGTTGCCGGACGACTGGTCCGCGCGCACGGCTTCAACGCGTTCAAGCTTCTGGAGCATCGTGCGGCGCGATTTGGCCTGCTTGGTCTTCTGTCCGGCAAGGTTGCGGCGGATAAACTCTTCGGTCTTGGCGATTAAATGTTGCTGGTTTTCGTAGGCGCGCTGTTGGGCTTCGCGGCGCACTTCGCGTTCGACCAGATAAGCCGAATAGTTGCCCGTGTAGCTTGCGGCACGACCCTGCTCAACCTCCACGATGCGGCGGCAGGTGCGGTCCAAGAAATAACGGTCGTGGCTGATGACGACGTAAGCCGCGGCGTAGGTCTGTAGAAACTCTTCGAGCCATTCAATGGAGTCAACGTCCAGATGGTTAGTCGGCTCATCGAGCAGCAGCACGTCAGGCTCGGCCAGAAGCAGCCTTGCGAGGCCGAGGCGATTCTGCTGCCCACCCGAAAGCTTCTCCGTCTCCATCTGCCACATCTCACGACCGAAGCCCAAGCCCTGCAAGATAGCTTCGGCCCTCGCCGCATACTCGAAGCCGCCTTCTCGTTCAAACTCATGCTGCAAATCGCTGTAGCGTTCGAGCACAGCTTCGAGGTCGTCCGGGGCTTCGGCCATTCGATGCTCAAGCTCGTGCATCTCGTGTTCAATCTGCTGCAAACGTCCGAAGGCGGAGAGCGCGGATTCGTGTACGGTCGAACCCGGTTCGAAGTGTACGTGCTGCGCGAGCAGGCCGAGACGCACGCCGCGCGCACGTACAACGTCGCCGCGGTCAGCCGTCTCCTCGCCGCTGATGAGACGGAAGATGGTCGTCTTCCCCGCGCCGTTCCGTCCGACGAGGCCGACGTGCTCGCCCGGATTAACCTGCAACGATGCGCCGCGCAAGACATCCTGCGCGCTATAGGATTTATAAACGTCTGACAGACGGAACAACATAAAACTATCGGCAATGAGCAGCAGCAGCCATCAAGGAAAAGCAGCGAGCGGAAAGACTT
This sequence comes from Pyrinomonadaceae bacterium, assembly GCA_036382855.1. GTDB lineage: Bacteria > Acidobacteriota > Blastocatellia > Pyrinomonadales > Pyrinomonadaceae > DASVTR01. The sequence goes on from DASVPO010000026.1 coordinate 102,619, forward strand.
TGTTTCCGCTCACTGCCAGCTTGTGCGGCCTTTCGTGCCCGCTGCCTTCTGCCCGTGCGCTTAGCTCTTCGGCGTCGGCTTCGTTGCAGGCGCAGAGGTTGAAGTATTGGCAGCGGGGCTGCCGGTTGGTGCGGCGTTAGTGTTAGTTGCAGCAGGCGTCGCAGCGTTATTTGCTGGCGGCTGGGCCGGACGCGCCGCGCCGTAGTTAATAGGGCTGTTCAGCATGTTGGTCGCGAGGTAGTTGACTATCTTGGCGTCGTTCATCGCAACTTCAAGGAGCGCCGCGTTCAAAAGCTGCTTGCGCTGATTGCGCAGGGCTTCCGTAATCTGCTCGCGCACGCCTGGACTATCGAGCGTCAGGTTCTCATTTTGCAGTTGCTTGCGCTGCAACTTGAAGATGTACCAGCGTCCGCCAAACTGCGTCGGCGTGGTAAAGCTGCCGACCTGCATCGTATTGAAAAAATCTGCTACCAACTGCGCAGGAAAGTTGTTCTGCTTGAGGTCGTCTTCGGTGGCGAAGCCGATGTCGCCGCCGCGCGCGTTGCTGGGGTCTTCGCTGCGTGCGCGGGCCACGTCTGCAAAGTCTGCGCCGGTCTTCAACTGCGAGTAGATGTTGTCAATCTTCAGCTTCGCGTCAGCTTCGCTCTTGGCATCGTCCGGCGCGCCGTTATCGCGCGGGTCAACGGCAATCATCGCCAGTTGCACGCCGCGCGCGTTGACGAACAACTGCTTGTTGTTGTTGTAGTAGTCTTCGACTTCCTTGTCCATGATTTGAATCGTCCCGTAAGTCTTATCCTGTAGCTTCTGGATGGCTACGGACTTGCGGGCCTCCTCGCGCAGGGTCTCCATCGTCTGGTCCTGCTCCTTGAGCCGCTTGAGAAACTGCTCTTCGGTCATGTTGCTGGAAGCCTTGAGGTCGTTGATGAAGCGATTAATCTCTTCGTCGCTCGGCACGAGTTTCTCTTTTTCCGCGCGCTGCAACAGTACCTCCTGCTGCACCAGCCCGGTCAGCACATTCATCCGCGCCTGGGCCAACTGCATCGGCGTCAGATTCGACTGCTGCCCCTGCGCCTTCTGGCTGAGGACTTTATCCACCTCGCTGAGCATGATGTTTTTGCCGTTGACGGTGGCGGCCACGCCGCTCTCGACGCCGCCCTGCGCGCCGCTGCCGCTGCGATTGCACGCACTCAAAAGAAGCGCGACGAGCGCGATTGCTGTTATGACGTATGTTTGCTTGATGACTCTATGCACTTTGGCTTTCTGCTCCTTCAAAAGAAACGACGCCCACGAGCGTGAGCGCTTCTCCCGCGCTCACTTGACGCCCTTCAAAACTGTTTGCTATAACTTTTCGTTTCGCACTTGCTCTTAACTATTGACTATCTTTAACACTCAAAGCTATTCGCGCTTTCCGAGAAAAGCGCATCGGAGGTCTTGAAATCTTATGGCAAAACGTTGTGAAGTCTGCGGCAAAGGGCCTCAGTTCGGCAATAATGTTTCACACGCAAACAATCGCACGCGTCGTCGCTTTGACCCGAACCTGCAATCCATACGCGTTCAGCGTCCGCAGGGCGGCGCGCAGCGCATGAAGGTTTGCACCACCTGCATCAAGGCAGGCAAGGTCGCGAAAGCGGCCTAACAAGGGGCGCATGCCCTTTCGTCTCTCAAACTTAATGGCTACCGGGTTCGGCGTTTCTTCTCAGATGCTATGCACAAGGGAAACGCTGGCTTGGTAGCCATTATTTTCCGAGAAACGCGATGGCCTCTATTTCAACAAGCGCACCGCGCGGCAACCCTGCCGCTTGAACCGTCGCACGCGCCGGCGGCTTCTCCGTAAAGTAGCGGCCGTAGACTTCGTTCATCGCCGCGAAATCACCCATCTCCGCAAGAAACACGGTCGTCTTCACAACCTGCTCAAGGCCCGCTCCGGCTGCTTCCAGTACGGCCGAGAGATTGCGCATCACCTGCTCGGTCTGCTCCGCAATACCGCCCTCCACAAACTCTCCCGTTCGCGGGTCAAGCGGAATCTGTCCCGAAGCGAAAATAAAACCGCTCGCAATGACGGCCTGCGAATAAGGCCCAATCGCGCGCGGCGCGTTCTCCGTCTCGACAATCTGTCTCACTGTCCCGAAAACCTCTTTTCCGGCGGCTTAAACAAATTTCGCATTTTAACAGAAAGGGTGAGTAAAACGGAAACGAGGAACGAAGAGAAGGGCAAAAAGGGAAAGGGGGAAGAGGGGAAAGGGAAAAGACAACTCTACATCAGGGTGCGTGCTTTCCTTTTACCCTCTTCCCCTTTGACACCTTTCCCCAGTTGCTTTATGCGATGTTTTGCAGGCGCTCGACATCGAGCACGCCGGGCACGCTCTTGATTGAGTTGATGACCTTATCCAGATGTTTTACGTCGAAGACTTCGACCGTCACCTCAATGCGCCCGCGCTCGTCGTCCACGACGGAAGCACGCGCGTCGCGAATCCCCGTCTTCATATCAGAGATCGCGCCGGTGATGCCCGCAATCATTCCCGTCCGATTTTCCGTTATCGCCAGCAGCTTAACGGCGTAGGCCGCGTTATCAGATTTCCCTGCCCACTCGACTTCAACCACACGCTCCGGGTTAACCATCAACTGCATCACGTTCTTGCAGCGCCTTGTGTGGACGGCCACACCTTTGCCGCGCGTGACGTAGCCTATAATCTCCTCGCCCCGCAAGGGATTGCAGCAGCGAGCGCGCATCACCATCAAATCGTCTACCCCGCGCACGACAATCGAATCGTCGCCAAGGCGAATCAAACGCTTCATGGCGCGCACGCCGCTCTGAATACGCGACTCTTTTTTCGCTTCCAGTTCGGCAAACTTTTCCGGCCCGATGTATTTCGCGATGATGTTGCGCGGCACAACCTTGCCGTAGCCGATGGCGGCCAGCAGGTCGTCTATGCGCCCGTAACCGTAGTCGGCCGCGACACGTTTGAAAGGGCCGTCCGAGTCGTTCAGCAATTTCTTGACGGAAACCTGAAATCGCGCCGCCTCCTTCTCGAAGAGCTTGCGGCCAATCTCGATTGATTCGGCGCGCTGCTGCTCTGCGACCCAGTGGCGTACGCGATTGCGCGCGCGAGAGGTAACGATGAAGTTGAGCCAATCGCGCGAAGGATGAGAATTCGCGCTGGTGATAATCTCGACGACATCGCCGTTTTGAATCTGCGTTCGGAGCGGAACTATGCGGCCGTTAATGCGCGCGCCGGTGCAGTTGTTGCCGACCTCTGAGTGAATCATGTAGGCGAAATCAACGGGGGTCGCGCCGCGCGGGAGTTGGATGACACGGCCCATCGGCGTGAAGGCGTAAACGTCCTTCGGATAAAGGTCGAGCTTGAGCGAGTCCAGAAAGTCGCGTGAGTCTTTGACATCCTGCGTCCATTCGACGAGCGAGCGCAGTGCTTGCAAAGCTTCGTCGTCATCATTAGCGCCGCGCTTGCCTTCCTTGTATTTCCAGTGAGCGGCGACGCCCTCTTCCGCGATGTGGTGCATCTCTTCGGTGCGAATTTGCACTTCAAAAGATTGGCCCTTATCGCCTATGACGGAGGTATGCAAGGATTGATAGAGATTATCGCGAGGCGTAGCAATCCAGTCTTTGATGCGGCCCGGAACGGGCTTCCACGTATTGTGTATGACGCCGAGCGCGGCGTAGCAGTGGCGCACTTCGTTTGGCGTGATGACGCGCGCCGCGACCAGATCATAAACCTGATCAAGCTCTATCTTCTGCTTGTTGAGTTTCTTCCAGATTGAATAGAGTCGTTTGACGCGGCCTTCGATACGCATGTAGGGCACTTCCGCCTCGTGCATCTTCTCTTCGATGCGTGCGGTGACGGAGGCCAGAAACTTTTCATTCTCAGGCCGACGCTTCTCAAGCTGCGCCGTTAGCTCGCGGTAGTCTTCAGGATGAAGATGCTGAAAGGAGAGGTCTTCAAGCTCGCCGCGCAGTTTGCCCATACCGAGGCGATGAGCGATGGGCGCGAAAATGTCCATCGTCTCCTGCGCGATGCGCTTCCGTTTTTCGGGCTTCAGGAATTGAAGGGTGCGCATGTTGTGAAGACGGTCGGCCAACTTGACGAGCACGACGCGCACATCGTCAACCATCGCCAGCAACATCTTGCGAACGTTTTCGGCCTGCTGCTCTTCGCGCGAAACGTTGCTGATCTGCGCAATCTTCGTCAGCCCGTCAACCAGATGCGTCACTTCGTCTCCGAAGTATTGACGGATGGTATCGAGGTCAACGAGCGTGTCCTCAACGACATCGTGCAACAATCCAGTCGCAACAGAAACCGTATCGAGCCGCATGTCCGCGAGGATGTTTGCGACTTCGAGCGGGTGAACGAGGTAGGGTTCGCCCGAAGCGCGCGTCTGCCCCTTATGCTCGCGCGCCGAAAAAAAATAGGCGCGGCGCAGCATGTCCAGGTCGGCCTGCGGATGATTGCGCCCGACTTTTTCCAGAATGTCTTCGATGCGAATCATAAAAAGCAGCAGTCAGGAGCCAGAATCCCGCAAGCCGGAATAAACGGCAGCAACCGTTTTTCTATTCCGACTTTTCTTTCGGGTTCTGACTCCTGCTTTATTAATTCTACCTCTACGCATTATAGCAACAGGTGACGCCTGACCCTAAAGTCAAGCGTCACCTGTTCGAGATATTCGAGTTGAAACAGAATGCCGGTCGCTTAACGGCGTAGAAGAAGCGGCGGCTGTTTCTGCTTCGCGATTAACTGGTCGGCTGCTGTGGAGGTTTGGCCTTTTCTTCGGCTTCCCTGCGCTTCACGTTTAGTTCGGCCGTCCGTTTCTGCGCCTCGTCGGCTTCCTTGCCAAACTTGGCTGCGTCTTCAGTCTTGCCGTCCATCTCGGCCAGTTTCTTAGCCTCAAGCAGCAGATTGGTCTTGTAGCCCCATGCTTTCTCGTTATCTGGGTTGAGCTTGATGGCTTCGTTGGCGTTAGCCATGCCGCGCGCTAAGCATTGCTGTGCCTGAGCGTAGACGGCAGGGTCTTTCGGTTTCTTAAACTGGATAACGGGGCGGCCGTCCTTCGTGACGGTCTCTCTGTTTTCGTTGCTCTCGGTGATGCGGAACGAGCAGTCCCAATCCTTGCTGGCGAGAAACGTATAAGCCTCAGAACGTTTTTCGGGCTTCACCTGATCGTTGTGTGCGCGGGCTTCAATCCATGAGCGCTGCTTATCATCCTGATTGATAGCGCCGTAGAGAAAGCCGATAGCATTGAAAGCCTCTTCGTTGTTCTGGTCTCTTTTCAGAACTTCCTCGTAAGCCTTAATCGCCTTCTCTGCCTTTTCGATATTCTCCGGCGTCGAGATGCCCTGCCGGTACTGCGCGTGAATCGAACGGGCGATAAAGGCGGGCGCGTTTGGCTGCGCTTCGTCTAATTCGAGGGCGCGGCGCGAGCGGCGTTCCGCTTCGTCAAACTTTCCCGCTTTATAAGCGCGCGCCGCTTCGTTCAACTCATTTTTCGCACGCACTTTATTAATCGCAGAGCAGCCGGATGTGGCTGCAACGACGAGGCAGACCAGGAACATGAGAGCAAACCTGGCTTGAGAGAGTTTCATCGTTAAATGGCTCCCGGATTCTTGATGTTAAAGAGAACCGAGCGCGGCAACCGCTCAGGCCGTGCCACGCTCACTTGTCCTGCTAAGCTTTACTTTTCGAGCTCGTCCAGTTGTAGTCCGACTGGATTAGCTCCAGCGCCTTTGACGGCGTCAATGACCTTGACGACCTCGCCATACTTGATGCTCTTGGGCGCTTTGATGAAGACGGTCTTCTCAATCTCGTTAGTACCGAATTTGACAGTCCCCAACCTTTCGCGCTCCTTGAAGGTTTGATTCAAGGTGGCGGCCAGCGCGCCCGTATCATTGACCGAGCCCATGTCTTTCGTGTTGAGCTGGATTTTGTAATCCGGCAGGATAGCCACTTGCAGCGTCAGGTTATTAGCCACGTCCGGCGGCGGCTGATTCGGGTCAGGCGGCGTCGGAGCCAGCGCCTTGAAACGGCTCGGCTTGAGTGGCGTGACCACCATGAAGATAATCAGCAGCACCAGCAAAACGTCAATCAGCGGCGTGACGTTGATATAAGGAACAGCTTTCGGAGCAGCGCTCTTATTACTCCCACCACTCATACCCATAACTCAAAACTCCTTTGACGAAAAGAACCAGCTTGCTCAGGCACAAAAGGCTCGACCTTTGTGCGCCCGCCCGGAACTGCGGCGCGAATTAACTGCCTCCGCCCTTCTTCTTCTTATCCGCAACCAGACCAATCTGCGTCACGTCCTGCTGGCGTATGAGGTCAATGACGCCGACCACCTGCCCGTAGCTGACGCCGATTCCGCTCTTGACATAGACGATCTGCTCTTCGGGCGACTTCTTCTCTATCATCTTCTTGATGTCTGCGCCGAGAGTTCTCTTCTGCGGATCGTTGTCGTCGGCAATGTCCCTGATGAGGTATCTATTCTTACCTAGATAGAACTCACCGTCGTTTGGAACAGAGACTACGGCCGAAGTCTCCTTGATGATGGCCGGGTCAACCTCCGGCGCATTCAGGTTCTTCGGCAAATCCACGGAGATGCCCTGTTGCAGGTTCGGTGTGACCAGCATAAAGATAATCAGGAGCACCAGCATGATGTCCACCATCGGTGTGACATTGATTTCGGAGTTAAGGCCGCCGCCGCCGCCAGATGACATTCCCATAACTACATCTCCTTGCAATCGCAGACGCAAGCCACTAGAGAGAGAGGGGTTCGCGTGATTCGGCCCGCGCGGGCTGAATCACGCGGCGCACCCGCAATCTGCCCGTGACCATTCTGCTTAGGACTTCAGTTGCCGTGTCCGGCTCTTCAGGAAGTAGTCAATCAGTTCCGAAGCCGAGTTGTCCATCTCGACGACGAAGCCATCAACCTTGCCCGTAAAATAATTGAACAGCCAGACGGCGGGCACTGCCACCACCAGACCGAGAGCCGTCGTAATCAGCGCTTCCGAGATACCGCCTGCGACCGCAGCGATACCGGCTGATTCGGCGTTCTTCATGTTCTGGAAGGCGTGCAGAATGCCGTACACCGTTCCGAAGAGACCGACGAACGGAGCCGTCGAGCCGATGGTGGCAAGGCCGGAGAGGCCGCGCCGGAATTCCGCCGTTTTAATCGCGATGGCGCGTTGCAGAGCACGCTTGCTGGCTTCAATCTCGTCGCCGGAAATCTCCTCCGATTGCTCGTGCGCTCGAAACTCCTGAAGGCCGGAGTTGACGACCATCGCCAGATGCGATTTGCGATGCTTGTCGCTGATGTTGATGGCCTCTTCGATGCGCTCGTTCTTCAAAGCCTGTGCGACGCGCGGCGCAAACTCACGCGACTGCTGCTTGGCCGCACGATAGGTGAGAAAGCGCTCGACCATAATCGCGATGGAATAGACCGACATGATGAGCAGGATGGCGACCACGCTCAAGGCGACGGCGTCCAACTGCTTGAAGATTTCCACCATCGAGAACTTCGGCACTTCGCCGCCACCGCCACCGGCGGGAGCAGGGCTGGCCGCAGGCGCTTCCTGTAACAAGAACATCAGAAAGCCAAACGCTTTCGTTCCGAGAAAAGTTAGAATGGTCACGGTAAACCCCTCCAAAGGTTTTTAAGACATTAATGGCCGGGAGAGAGACGGGCGCGAGGCCGGAAGCTCCTGCCCTCGTCTGGGCGTGACGGCCGGACTCGCGCTGCTCACTTACATGTTACTGGACAAAGTTATAACTGATTGTGCCGGTGACTTTCACGGGCTGGCCTGAAAGCTGAGTCGGCGAGAAGCGTGCCCCGTAGGCCGCCTGCACGGCTGCCGCTTGTAAGAGCGGGTGGCCCGAAACGGCGCGCGCCGAAATCACCTTGCCCGATTCATCAATCGTCACCTGCACGACCACCGTGCCAGCAGCGCGCGCGCTTCTGGCGATGGCCGGATAGGGCGGCTTCGGCAGACTGATGGCCTTGCCGTTCAAGACACCGCCTGAGATAGGCGCTCTCGGTGGCGGCTTCGGAGTCGGCGTCGGCTTGGGCGTCTCGGGCGGAGGAGGCGGAGGCTCTTCCGATATTGGCGCAGGCCCCGTCGAAGGCCCACCCGGCCCTTTGGCATTCGGGTCGCCGAATGGCGTTCCGCCACCGGGCGGGACGAAATCTTCCTTGCCTTTTTGTGCGCCTCGAATCGGCGGAGACTGTCCCTTGGCGCTGGTATTGATTTCCGTCGGAGGCTTCGTCATCGTCGTATCAACGAATTCCCTGACGGTCGCCACCTGCCGTTCCTGGCTGACCTTCGCGGCCTCCGGCGGCTTATCTTCCTTCTGTTGCGGTCTCTCCTGCTGTTGCACGGGAATGGGCGCAACGAGCGTCGTCAATTCAAGGGCCTCACTATCAATCTTTGCGACCGTGTACCAGATGCTGGCGATGGCCGCCAACGCAATCAAGACCGCGTAGATTAAGAGTGTGCCGAGAATAAAAGAGCCTTTTCGCGCAAAATCTTCTTTGTGCGAGCCGGACTCGACCATGTTCTCGAACATTTTGTTTAGTCCTCCCTATTCCGGTGCCAAAAGGATCAGGGGTGCGAAAAATAAGAGCCTTAATCTTGTTTTACAAACGCTCGACCGTAGAGGTCGGCTGCGCCCGCTTAAGTCTTAAATGAAGTGGAGGGGAAACAGCGGTGGCGCGGCATCAACAGGTGATGGCCGTTGTAGTTGAATCATCAGACCGCTGTGCGAGATTGAACACAGAAGACCGGCCATTTCAACATAGACCACCGCGCCACCGCTCCGCTTTTCGTGCTAAAGCGCGGGCGCGATTCCTAGCTTATTTAATTGGCCAGCAACGCGCGCAGTCTATGCCGCAACGCATAGGAAAGTCAAGAGCAAAAATAAGTTTTACGAATTAAGACCGGGCTACTCCCTGCGGCTCTTTGAGGCTTCCACCGGCGGCGGCGCGGCGTGCTCTCGCCTGCCTGCCCGTCGCGGGCGCGCCGCTCTCTCTGGCCGAGAGCGAACGCGATTTTGAAGCGTCAAGGCGCTGCTGCCACCAGACCATAATCGGGCTGGCGATAGCGATGGTCGAGTAAGTCCCGGTGACGATGCCGATCAGCAATGCCAGCGAGAAGCCGCGCAACACCTCGCCGCCGAAGAGCACCATGGCGAAGACGGAGAAAAAGACCAGCCCGGCAGTGATAATCGTGCGCGAAAGGGTCTGGTTGATGGCTTCGTTTGTGATGTTGTAGAGAGTTTCGCGCCGGCGCAGGCGCAGGTTCTCGCGCACGCGGTCGAAGGTGACAATCGTATCGTTGACGGAGAAGCCGACGAGCGTCAGGAGCGCCGCGACCACCGTCAGGCTAATCTCCCATTGAAAGAGCGAGAAGAAGCCGAGGGTGACGAGCACGTCGTGGAAAACCGTCAGGACGGCGGCTGCGCCATAGGTCCACTCAAAGCGGAAGGCTATGTAGAGCAGCATGCCGACGAGCGCCAGCAACGTGACGGCGATGGCCTGATTGCGCAACTGCCGACCCGCAATAGGGCCGACCGCTTCGGTCTGTTCAATCTTGTAGGCAGTGCCTTCGGGGCCAAAAGTGCTGAGCGCCTCTTTGACCTTCGCGCCGCCCGGGTCAACTTCGGCCTGAATGGCCTTGCCCGTGTTGGGGTCAGTCTGCTGCTGTGTTCCGGCGGCTGGAGTCTGGCCCGGCTGCGGTTGTTGTCCTTCCGGCGTTGGTGTCTGTGTGGCTTGAGCGCCGGGTGTTTCTGTTTTTGCTGGCGCTGCTACAGGAGCAGCACCGCTTCCCTGCTGCGCGACTTTAATCAGCACCACATCTGGCTTGTCCGTCGGCTGCACGACGGAATCGCCGATGCCTGCGTTGCTGAGAGCCGAGCGGATGGCGTCGTCGGCCGGACGCGGCGTAAACCTGACGGTGACGACCGTGCCGCCTTTGAAATCAACGCCGCTATTAAAGGCTTCCGTCCCGCCGGGCACGAGTTGGCGAATGGCCGCCGAAGCGAGTCCGCCCAACAGGAGCAGGGCCGAGATAATCAGGAAGAGCCGACGCTTGCCGAGCCAGTCGTAATTAACGTGTTTGAAAAGTTGAATCATAACGGTAATAAAGTGATGAGTGATGAGTAATGTGTGATGAGCGAGAAGCTATTTTTGACGCGTCACTCATTACTCATCACTGTAGTTAAATGCTAAGCGACTCCGCCCTGTGTCCTTTCCGGCTGAGCACCCACATGAAGATGGTGCGCGAAACGTAGACGGCTGAAAATAGATTGGCGAGCAGGCCGAGCACGAGTGTGACGGCGAAGCCGCGAATCGGGCCTGTGCCGAAGACGAACAGGAAGAGCGCAGAGACGATTGTCGTTACGTGTGTGTCAATGACGGTAACGAAGGCGCGCGCAAACCCTTGCTCGACGGCAGACCAGATTGTTTTTCCTGTCTCCATCTCCTCGCGTATACGCTCGAAGATGAGCACGTTTGTGTCTACGGTCATGCCGATTGAGAGAATCAATCCGGCGATGCCGGGCAGGGTCAGCGTGCCCTTGAAGATGACGAGCGCCGCGACCGTCAAAATCATATTGAGCAGGAGTGCGATGACGGCGTTGACGCCGGAGCCGCGATAGTAGAAGACCATGAAGAGGATGACGAGAATCAGGCCGACGATTGAGGCCGTCACACCTGCTTTAATCGAGTCAGCGCCGAGGCTTGGGCCAACCGTTCGCTCTTCCTGATATTCGATGGGCGCGGGCAGCGCGCCGGAGCGCAGCGTCAGCGATAGATCTTCCGCCGATTGCTTCGTGAAATTCCCTGTGATTTGTCCCGAATCGTCAATCCGCGACTGTATATAAGCGATGCTCTTGACTTCGCCGTTGAGCAGAACGCCCATCTGCGCGTTGATATTACTGCTCGTCCACGTACCAAACTTGGTCGCGCCGCTGGGCTTTAATTGAAAGTTAATCTCGTAGGCGTCGCCCGCGGCTGTGACAGGGACGGCTTGCGAGTCGCGCAGTTCGCTGCCCTCTATCACAGGCGGCATTTCGACGATGACATACTTCTTCGGCTTCGGAGCGTTCAGGTCTGCGGCCGTCTCTGCCGACGCGGCGGCGGTCGGCTCGTCGCGTTCGGCGTAGGGAACGATTTGCAGCCGGGGCGAAGTTGCATTGCTGCCGAGAGCGGTGCGGGCCTCGTCTTCCGTGTTGAAGGGCGTGATGGGCACGCGCGTATTGAGAGGCTGCGTCGGGAAGGGGTCGCTCGGATCAACAACGCGCACAAGCTGTAGCTTCGACTCTGCGACGAGCAGATCTTTGACGCGCTTAGGGTCTTGAATGCCGGGCATTTGCAGGAGAATCTGGTGCGTGTTCTGCGCGCCGTGGCGCTGCAAGGTAGGCTCTGCGACGCCGACGGCGTTAATACGGCTGTCAATAATCTTCATCGCGCCTTCGGTCGCCTGCTCGGCCAGGATAGTTTGCGCGGGCTTGGTCAGGCTCCATGAGACGACGTTGCCGTTAACGGACGGTACCCATTCTTCCGTGCTGAAGCGCTCGTTGACTTTATCGCGAACCTCGTTGACCTTCGCAGGGTCAAGAACTTCGAGCGAGAAAGTGTAGTTGCCGTTGGCAGCCTGTACAGGCAGATCCTTGACGGGCAGGCCAGCTTCCGTCGCAGCCTTGAGGGCGACCGAAGAGTTGTTCTGCGTCAGCGTCTTGAAAAACTCGTCCGTCTTGACGCGCATGACGAGGTGCGAGCCGCCTTTGAGGTCGAGTCCGAGCCGTATGTTCTCGGAGAGCGAGTGCTTGATGCCCGTCCACGTGAAATCCGCGAAGCGCGGACGACGATGCGGCCCGATGACGACGTAAAGGCCGATGAGCGTGACGATGGTGATGACGATAATGCGTTGGAGCAGGTTCTTTTTCTTCATACAAAATAAGGCCGCAGAGCGCGGCCCGCGCTTGATGTGCGGGCACGACCCCGGCAGGCTGTAGGCTTATTTCTTCTCTTCTTCCGCTTCGAGGCCGGCGACCGCCGTGCGCGCGACTTCCAGCATAGACTTGTCGGCGCTGCGAATGACGAGACTCGTATCACGGACGGCCGTGACCGTGCCGATGATGCCGCCGGTGGTAATGATGCGGTCGCCCGCCTTCAGGTTTGCGATGGTTTCCTGAAGGGCACGCTGGCGCTTGCGTTGCGGCATGATAATCAGCACGTAGAAGACGCCGAAGATTAACACCCAGGGCAGCATCGCGACTAGAAAACCGCCGCCGCCGGGACCACCCTGTAGGAAGAAGATGAAGAATGTTGTCATTATTATAAAGTCGGAGTCTGGAATGTGGAGTCCGCAAGCCCGGCTGCCGGACTTTAGACTCCAGACTCCAGACTCTCTAGAAACTCTCGCCGGAATCGCGTGAAATCACCAGACCGAATAGCTTGCCTCACACGCCGCATGGTGTCAAGGAAGAAGGCGAGGTTGTGATGCGTGAGCAGGATGCTGGCGAGCATTTCACCTGTGGCGTAGAGATGGCGCAGGTAGGCGCGCGAATGACGGCGACAGACAGAGCAGGTGCAGTTTTCGTCGAGCGGGCGCGTGTCGCGTGTCCAGCGTGCGTTTTTGATGTTGAGTTTGCCTCTGGAAGTGAAAGCCTGACCTGTGCGCCCGTTGCGCGTGGGCAGTACGCAGTCGAACATGTCAACGCCGCGCGCGACACACTCCACCAAATCCTCCGGCGTCCCGACTCCCATCAGATAACGCGGACAAACGGCGGGCATGGAGGGTGCGAGCGCGGCGACCACTCCGTACATCACGCTCTTCTTTTCACCGACGCTTAAGCCGCCGATGGCGTAACCGTCAAAACCGATCTCGACTGTTCGTTCGAGGCTTTCGCGGCGCAAGTCTTGATGCGAAGCGCCCTGAACGATGCCGAAGAGCGCCTGCCGCCCGCTCAAACGAGCATCAGCCGCACTCTCAACTTCGTTATTAACATCAACGCTGGCGCGTCCTGTGTCCATGCCTCCGGCCTGCAACGCGTCGAAGCGACGGCGCGAGCGAGCGGCCCAGCGCGCCGTCAGTTCCATACTCCTGCGCGCTTCATCAACGGTCGCCTCTCCCGGCGCACACTCGTCAAAGGCCATCACAATATCGGAGCCGAGCGCTGCCTGCACTTCCATGGAGACTTCGGGCGAGAGAAAACGCAGGCTTCCGTCAACGTGTGAGCGAAACTCCGTTCCCTCCTCCGAAATCCTGCGCAGCGCGCCGAGACTCCAGACCTGAAAGCCGCCGGAATCCGTCAGCAAGACTCTGTTCCAGCCAATGAAACGATGAAGGCCGCCGCAGTCTCTAATGGTTTCAGCGCCGGGACGCAGCCAGAGATGATATGTGTTGCCGAGAATAATACGCGCGTCGAGTTCCGTGGATTCGAGGGCTTCAAAGCGTGTGCCCTTGACCGTGCCGAGCGTGCCGACGGGCATGAAGACGGGAGTCTCGATAACGCCACGGCGAGTCTGCAACAAACCGGCACGCGCTTCGCCGTCGCGTGACAGAACCTCAAAACTGATTGCTTTTTTATACATAGGCGCAGTGCTGCCTGTAAGGAGTAAAGATAAAGGCAGTCCGGCCTCAACTATTATTTAGTAAGCTGGAACGTTTTCAAGGCGCGTTCAAAAATGGGGTCGAGAGCCGCTTGCTCCGATTCGAGAAAGGTGCAGGTAACGATGAGCTTCTGACCGGGTTTGCCGTTGAAATAGTATTGCAGCGTACGGATGAGCAGCCCCTTATACTCTGTGCGGAACGTGGCCTTGATGCCGGGGGTTTGATTGTTGGTCGTAAAATTCGACTGCGTTAACAGCTTGATGCTGGTCGCTCCGATGTCAGCGTAGTTGGTGGTAATCATCTTGATGCTGGCGGCGACGTAGTCCGGGAGCGAATAACTGGTTGTCTCGTCCTTGACGTTGATGTTGGGCGTAAAGCTGTCGCTGCGCGCCTGATGAACAATCTTATATTTCTGGCCTTCGCGCTCCGCGATAATCCAACCGTCGGGCGGGCAGAAGGAGAAGCCGCCGGTCGCTTCAACGTGTCGCTTGCAGGGTGTCTGCGCGAAGACGCCGAGCGCCAGCAGTAGAACAAAGAAGATTGCAAACGTAAATCTCTTCAACATATGTATGCTGCCTTTCAATAGAGGGGCGGAAGTTAATGCAGACTGGTCGCAGCCTGCCTGTCAGTTTTATTTACATGAAAGCGACGGGCCGCACAAGGCAGGCATCAGGAATTGACTGGCGCGGCCAGTTCTCCCGCGCTCGTCTCGACGTTTGCCAGCGGCAGCCGGACGATGAAGGTCGCGCCGCGTCCCTCGCTTCTGGCTTCGACCAGCCCGCCGTGTGCTTCGACCAATTCTTTGACGAGTGCGAGGCCGATGCCGAGGCCGCCGTGCCTGCGTGTGGAGGAACTGTCTGCCTGACGGAAGCGGTCCCAGACGTGCGGCAGAAAATCGGGACGTATGCCCTCGCCGTTGTCTTCGACTTCGATAGTAATCCAACGCATCGGCCCATCGCCGTCATCACTAACCAGAATGGCGCGCGCATCGAAGAGACGCGAGCGCACAGTTATCCGCCCGCCCTCCGGCGTAAACTTGATGGCGTTGGTCAGCAAGTTCCAGACGACCTGCTGTATGCGATGCGCGTCAACGTTGATGGTCGGCAAGCTTGAGTCGAGTTGGAGTTGCAAATCCTGACGACGCGCTTCGGCCGACTGGCGCAAGACCTGCACTGCCTCCATGATAACCTGATTGATGTCGGCAGGCTGGCGTTCGAGCCTCAGCACCTTGCGCTGTATGCGCGAGAGGTCCAGCAAATCCGAGATGAGTTGCGTCAGCGAAGCGCTTGAGCTTTTAATAACTTCGATACCGTCCGCTAGTTCTTCGTCAAACTTGACGGCCTCGTTATCGGCCAGCAGTTCGACCCAACCTTTAATCGCAGTCAAAGGCGTGCGCAGTTCATGCGAGAGCGTGGCGAGAAATTCATCCTTCAGGCGACTGGCCTCGCGTAGTTCGGAAATCAGTCGCGCGTTCTCTAAGGTCGAGCCGATTTGCGTCGCAACGGCGGTCAGTAAATCAATGTCGTCTTCGGCCCAGCGGCGCAGAGCGCTTGTCTGATGGCCGCTCAGCCAGCCGATGACGCGCCCCTGATGCAGGATAGGCACGGCCACCAGACTCCTTAGGCCAATCTTCTCAATCAGGTCTTCGACTCCGGCGGCGAGGCTGTGCGCGCGTGCATCAACGGCGACGAGCGGCTTGCGGTGCTCCTTGAGCCAGTTGCCGACGGGCGTGCGTTCCAGCACGTCCATATTTTTACTTATCGGCGCGACCCCTTCAGCACACCACTCGCCATAAAAGTCTGCACGCTCGTTCTCCGAAAAGAGCACCGCCGCACAGCGGTCAAGCCCCAGCACCTGGCCCACACGCTCGACGACGATTTCCACTCCCTTCAAAGGATCTGTCGCCTGTTGCAGGGCCAGCGTCAAACGGTTGACGACCGCCTCGCGTTCGGCCTGCGCCTGCACGGTGGCGAAGAGGCGCGCGTTTGTTATCGTCTCGGCGGCCTGCGCGGCGAAGATTTCCAGCAGCCGCGCGTCGCGCTCGCGAAAGCCGCCCGGACGATTCGCCACGTAGATGAAGCCTATCAACTCGCGCTTGATGAGCATCGGCACAATCAACACGGAGCGCACGCCGTAGCGCTTGATTATCTCTTGATTAAAACGCTTGTCGCTCGCTGGCTGGTTCGAGAAGAAGGCTTCGCCCGTTCGATAAAGGTACTCGCCCTCGCCCGTGCGATAGGTGTACTCGCTCGTCCCTTCTGGTTGAAGGCCAAAGCGATACTCGCTTATCAACTCAGGCGGCGTGTTGTAGCCGGGCGCTTCGGCCCGGACGATAGAGCGGCGGCGGTCGTAGGTAGTCAGCATACACATCTCGCCGCCGACCAGTTCGGCAATCGCGCTTGTCAAGCGACCGTAAATCTCCGAAGTGTCTGTGAGGGTGGAGAAGACGCGCGAGATTTTGTAAAGACCTTCGAGTTCTTCGCTGCGGCGGCGGCTGGCTTCATAGAGCCGCGCGTTCGTCAGGGCGACAGAGACCTGCGCGGCGACCGCGCCGAGCAGCTTTGCGTCGTCCGGCATCCACTCGCGCGGATCGCAGTTCATGTGTAGCTCAAGCAGGCCGCGCTGCATGCCATGAATACTGACGGGTGCTGCCAACACGGCGCAGACGTTGAGCCGCGTGTAGAGTTCCATCAATTCGTCCTGCGCGAGTTCCTTGATGTCGTTGATGGCGACGGGTTCGTGTGTGTCGAGCACGCGCCGTGCGTGGAGGCTTGAGCGCAGAGGAATGCGATGGCCGCGCAGGCTCGGCACGTCCGGCTGCGCCAGATATTCATAACCGACGAGCGAGTAGTCTTCGCTCTCCTCGAAGAGCGTGAGATGGCAGCGGTCTGATTCGAGCGAGCGGCCGAGCACGTCAACCGTCTCTTGCAGAATCAAAGAAGGATTGAGCGAACTGGACAACTGGCGTCCGATGCGCGCTGCGAGTTCTTCACGACGGGCTGCGGCCTCCATCTCGCGCGAGCGGTTCTCTGCCTGTTCGAGCAGCAGTACCTTTTCGATGGCGATGGCAAGGGGCGGCGCGAGGCGTTCGAGCGCGAGCAGGTGCTTGCGCCCGTAGGCGTCCGCGCTGCGGCTCGTCAAATTCAGACTGCCGACTGCACGGTCGGCCGAAAAGAGCGGGCAACAGACTGACGACTGAAAGCCTTCGCGATGCAAATCTTCGTAAACGTTAAAACGTTTCTCAGCGCTTAATTCGGGAATGACAATCATGCGTCGTTCCCTGAGCGCCATCTCGGTCACGGAGCCGCGCATCACGCCCGTCGCGCCGACCGAGAGCGAACCGGCGTGCTCTCCCGAAATGGCGAAGACGCGCAGGCGCTCGCCGTCCTCTTCGCAGAGCGCGATGGATGCGCGGTCAAACGGAATCAGCGCACGCATCTGGCGGCTGGCGAGACTGAAGACTTCATCAATGCTGCGGCTGGAATTGACGGCCGCCACAACGCGGTTAACGACCTCAAGCTGCTCGGTCGCTTCGCGCAGATAATCGAAGAGCGCGCTCGCCTCTGCGCTCGTGACAGCTTCCTGCTCAGGCTCTTTGTCGGGTTTGTACTCAGCCATGTTGGACGCGGGCCGAAGGTGGAAGTTCGACCGCTAAAGTGATTAGATTTTAGTCAACTCCCCTGCAATATCTCCGGCTAAATCTTCCGCCATTTTGCCTGCCAGTCCGCGCTTGTCATCTTCACCTATATCCGGCGACGCTGTGCCGTTAACGTTGAACACGTATCGCCCGCGACGGAAGACAACGCTGTTGTAGCGAAAGCCCCACTTATAACCCTCGTCTCCTATAGTAAGGAGAACGGGCTTTGGCCCTGCGTCTCTCAGCATGCCGCGTTGTAAAGGTTGCTGAATCGTCGCGTGAGCATGCTCGACCGATTCATACTGCGTAATCACGACTCTCATCCTTAGTTGAACCGGCCAGTTCTCTCCCGTCTCTCTATCAATCAGGGTGATGACCCCTGACCAATCGTGTATCAAGACAAGTTTGGCCGGGTACATGGGCGTCACCACCTCATGTTTCCAGTCAGGTTTCTTTTTACCAACGAAGCTGACGACGCGCTGGCTGACTCTTTCCAACTCCGCCTCGTTGCTCTGGCCCACGACGTTTGAGACGGCGCTCGCTAAGAGAAGCAGCAACAACATCAAATGATAAAATACGTTCTTCAGCATATGTCTTTCAACATTCTCTCGGTCGCCCCGCTAAGATTTAAGTCTTCCTTTTATGTCGTTCGATGATGCGCAGCGGCGTCGCGAAAAAGTCAAACTCTTCGCGCAGGCGATTCTGCAAGTAGCGCTCGTAGGAGAAGTGCAAGCCGGGTCGGCCGCCGGAGGTGAAGACGATGAAGGTCGGAGGACGCACGCCAGCCTGCGTCATGTATTGAACATGAAGACGCGAGACGCCGCCCTTGACGGGCGCGGGCGCACCGCCTCCGCGCGGCTGCGAGACGGCACGCTCGAAGAAGGCGTTGAGTTGCGAGGTCGTGATGCGACGGTTGCGCGCTTCGTTGGCGCGTAGCGCGAGAGGCAGGATTCTCTCCGTGCGCTGGCCTGTCAGCGCGGAGATGGTGATAACGGGAGCCCAGTCAAGAAACTTCATCTTGTCGCGCAGGTTGCGCTCAAACTCCGCGGGCGTTCCAGTCTCCTTATCCGGCACAGCATCCCACTTGTTGACGGCGATGATGATTGAGCAGCCGGCATCGTGTGCGTAGCCAGCGATGTTGGCGTCGAGCGCAGCAACGCCATCAACTGCGTCAACGACAACGATAGCCACGTCCGCGCGCTCAAGGCTGCGCCGCGCCATAATGACAGAGAGCTTCTCGGCCATCTCATCCGTCTTCCCTTTGCGACGAATCCCGGCCGTGTCAATCAAACGGAACGGATGGCCTTCGACCTCTATGAACGTGTCAACGGCATCGCGCGTCGTCCCGGCAATCGGTGAGACGATGACGCGCTCTTCACCGAGCAGCCGGTTTAACAAAGAAGACTTGCCGACATTGGGCCGCCCGACAATCGCCAGCCGCAACTCGCGCGGCGCAGCTTCCTCTTCATCAACTGCGGGCGCAAAGTCTGCGACCACTGCGTCGAGCAGCTCGGCAACACCGTTGCCCTGTTCGGCCGAGACAGGAAACACTTCCTCGAAGCCGAAACGGTAAAACTCGCCCGCCTCTGCTTCAATCCTGAACGCGTCCGCCTTGTTGGCTGCGACCAGCACGCGTTTATCGGTCGAGCGCAGGAGGCTTGCTAACTCTTCATCGAGCGGCGTTATCCCTTTGCGCACGTCTACGACCCAGACGAGCGCCTGCGCTTCCATAATCGCGGAAGCGGCCTGCTTGAGGATGTTGGCCGGAATCACTGCGTCGTCGTCAGGGACGATGCCGCCCGTATCAACAATCGAGAAGCGACGACCGTTCCATTCCGCTTCGCCGTAGAGGCGGTCGCGCGTAATGCCCGGCTCGTCGCCGACGATTGAGCGCCGCTCGCCCGTGATGCGATTAAAGAGTGTGGACTTACCGACGTTGGGCCGCCCGACGATAGCGACCAGCGGCAACGGCGCGCGAGCGACGACGGCAGCGGCTTGCGTTTCCTGCTCGCCCGCTTCACGTCTCTCTGTTTCTGTGGATTGCTCCGAAGCTTCCGGCATGATTATTACCCGTGGCCCATATTCCTTGTCGGGCAAGTTTAAGCGAGGTCTCTTAATTTATTATTACGAACACCAACTCAAAGTGTAACGCGCAGACGGAAACACCCGCAAGGTTGAAGTAGGAACGATGAAAGATGAACTGAAGAGAGCCTGTCTCTCGTTCATCGTTCAGGCTTCCGCGTTCACCTTTGATTTTCTTGACAGCGTTGCTCAGGCAGGGTTATGTTGCGCTCGTTTTAGCAGTCCTGCTTGCTTTCGCTTGATGGGCCAAGCCGCTCGCCAAGTGGTCTTAACTAATCTTTCACGCGGAGTCTGTCATGCTTTAACACACGCGACGGGGCGTGGCAGTATATTTTTATACTTTTTAAGCTTTGCCCAAAAAGTCGGCGGCTAGCCCAAGATATTGAAGGCGGCTCGGTTTGGTATCCAATATCAAGCACCGATTTTGACTTTATAGGCAAAGCCTACTTTTTACGGAAAGAAGCTGATTCCCGCTTCCGTATCTTCACTTTATAAATAGTCCTGGAGAGGAGAGTCTTGATGGATAAAGCATTGAAGTCTGCAAAGTCTGAGCGCGCTGTTCACGCGAAGACGGCCAAAGGCGGTTTGACTGTCAAAGCCTTTCGCGGCGACGGCGCGGCGATGCTCGCCTTCGACCTCGACGAAAAAAACTGCAAAGACCTCGCAGGCTTTGCTATCAAGCGGACAGCGCCCGACGGCAAGTCTTGCTACCTGCCCAATCATCTCAGCTTCAAGAGCGCCGTTACAGCGGATTCGTCCATCGAAGATCTGGGGATGCACCCTTCAAACGAAGCGCCCTTTCAAAAGTTTCACTGGATTGATGTCGTCGAAGACGTGCAGGACGGCAAATACAAATACGACGTGACGGCGATCTACTTCGATAAGGGCGATAAGCTGAAGGCTGGCGCGTCCGTGGATGTCAGCGTGGAGATTTTGCCGACGCGCTTCGGCAATTTCGAGTATGGCTTTACGCGCGGCTATCTTTCGTCGCAGGCTTACACGCACCTCTTCAAAAACGCCCCCATTCGTCCCGCGAAGAAAACGATTGATTACCCGACGAAGAGTTACGAGAAGCAGTATGAATGGCTCGGCTTCCACGCGCGCAAGCTGGTCTTCGATTTCCTGGACGAGTGTGTCAAAGACAAAAGCATCACGGTTGACCTCTTCGCCTTCGACATAGACGAGCCCGATTTCCTGCGCAGCCTGCAAAAGCTAGGCAAGCGCCTGCGCGCTTTTCTGGATGACGCGCCGCTTCACACCAAGCCCGGCGCGCTCGAAATTCAGGCCCACAAGATGCTCCTGAAATCTGCCGGCGCGGCCAATGTCAAGCAGGGCCACTTTCATCGCTTCTCTCATCACAAGGTAATGATAATGAAGAAGAACGGCAAACCCATCAAGGTGTTAACGGGTTCTGCCAACTTCTCCGTGCGCGGCCTCTACGTGCAGGCCAACAACATCCTCGTCTTTGAAGACGAACAGACCGCTCAACTTTATGAGGAAGCCTTTGAACAGTCGTTCTCGGACGAAACAAGGTTCGCGACATCCGGCATCGCAGAGGGCTGGCACGATGTCGCAGACCCCGGATTGCCGCGCTTCTCTGTCTGCTTTTCGCCACACAAAAACGCGGAAATCTCTCTGAGCAAAGTTGCCGATGCTATAAGGAAAGCCAACAGCTCCGTCATCTTCGCCGTGATGGAACTGGCGGGCGGCGGTCCTGTCCTTGACGAACTAAAAACCGAGGCGAAGGAGAAGACCGTCTTCACCTACGGCATGTCGCAGACGATGAACGGCGTCAAGGTCTACAAGCCCGGCCATGCCAACGCGATGATCGTCCCGTTCAGTTATCTGAAGGGCAAAGTTCCGCCGCCGTTTGAAGATGAATACAGCGGCGGCTCCGGCATCGTCATTCACGACAAGTTCGTCGTCGTTGATTTCAACGGCACAAACCCTGCGGTCTTCACAGGCTCTTCAAATCTGGCGAGCGGCGGCGAGGAAGCCAACGGCGATAACCTGATTGCGATTTACGACGAGTCGGTCGCCACGGCCTACGCCATCGAAGCCATACGCCTCATCAACCACTATCACTTTCGCGCCACGATGCAGCAATCGAGCGACGCGCGCCCGATGCTCCTGCAACCTCAGGACGCGCCCGAAAAATGGTGGGAGCCTTACTACGACCAGACGGATATTCTCTTCCACGAGCGCGTGCTGTTTAGCCGTTGAGCATCGAAGAGTATGCAAACATTCATCCTCGGTCTTCTCGTCGTCGGCGTCAGCATCCTGTTGGCCCACATCGGCCTGCGCGTTGTACGCCGCCTTGTTCCGCTCTCGACGCTCGAATCGCACCATGAAGTCGCGGGCTTTATTATCGGCGTGCTCGGCGCAATCTACGCTGTGCTGCTCGCCTTCGTCGTCGTCGTCATGTGGGACCAGTACGGCGACGCACGCGCTAACATCGAGCAGGAAGCCAACCAGTTAAATAGTCTCTCGCACCTGTCGCAGGGTTTCTCCGAACAGTCGCGAAGGTCGCTGCTCTCCCTGATGACGGGCTACGCGCAGAGCGCGATAGACGACGAATGGCCCGCGATGGCGCAGGGCAACGAAAGCCAGCGCACGCAGGCCGCGCTTGATAACCTGTGGCGCACTTACCTTCAGATTGAACCGCAGACAGAGCGCGAGAGCGCACTCTATCAGGAGTCTCTAAGTCATTTAAACGAGCTAAGCGCCAGCCGTCGTCTACGGCTCTACGCCAGCCGCGATAATCTTCCGCCGGTCGTTCAAGTGCTGCTCTGGGGCGGCGGGATAATTACCATCGCCTTCACCTACTTTTTCGGCGTCAAGAGCATACGCTCGCAGGCGTTGATGACGGCTGCGCTGGCCGGAGTGATCGCCTTCATCCTCTTTCTCATCGTCGCGCTCGATAATCCCTTCCACGGCTACGTGCGCGCATCGCCCGAACCCTTGCAGATGGTCCAGCAAAGAATTCATACGATTCTCGCAAAGTAGGAAGGCAATGCTGATTAATGTTGACTAATGCTGACTAAGGATAAAGTGGTAGTTATCATTGACGATGAGACTAATAGCCTCGCGCCGCATCTGGCACTTGGTAGATACGGCGAGCGTCTGGCAGCGGAGTTTCTCGAAGCCAGAGGCTACAGGCTCGTCGCCGCCAACTTCGCGTTGCCCGTCGGGCGCTCCTTGCGCGGCGCGCTCGTCCGGGCAGAGATTGACCTCGTCGCTTACGAAAAAGCAACGCTCTGTTTTATAGAGGTCAAGACTCGCGCCTCCGATTGGTTTGCAGCGCCCGAAGCCAACGTTGACCTGCGCAAGCAGCGACAGATTTCCCGCGCCGCACGCGCCTACGGCCGCCTCTTCGGCATCTCCGGCTCGCCCTTCCGCTACGATGTTGTCAGCGTCATCGCGCCGTCTGCGGACGAAGACGGCACAGCGCCGCCCGCGCGCATAGAGCTTCTGCGCAATTTCTGGACCGACGAAAAATTCCGCAAGCGCCGCTGGTCAGAATCTCAACACTATTATTAAGGACAACGGCAAACTGCTCTTCATAGAAAGCAGACGAACAAACACAGAATGACGCGGCAACAGAAGAACGCGGCCCGCGCGTCTTTCAACTCACGCGGGCCGCGTCCTTCTGTTTTATCGCCGTGCCTGTCTTAACTGCTCATCTACTTCGAGGCTTTCGCGTTCGGCTGCGTGCGCGAAGGCGCGTTCTTCACGTACTTGTCAAACCACGAGAGCATTTCGTAGAGCGCGTGTTCGGTTGATTCGCGCGCCGCGTAGCCGTGAGATTCGAGCGGCAGTGTGACGTAGCGCACAGTGCCGCCCGTGCCGCGCACGGCCTGATACATGCGTTCCGACTGAATCGGAAACGTGCCGGAATTGTTGTCTGCCTCGCCGTGAATCAAAAGCAGCGGCTCGTTAATCTTGTTGGCGACCATGAAGGGCGAGACCTTTATATAAAGCTCAGGGGCTTCCCAGAGCGTTCGCCGCTCGCTCTGGAAACCGTAGGGCGTGAGCGTGCGGTTGTACGCGCCGCTGCGCGCGATTCCGGCACGGAAGAGGTCGGAATGAGCGAGCAGGTTGGCCGTCATAAACGCGCCGTAAGAGTGGCCGCCAACTCCTACGCGCTCAGGGTCTGTGACGCCCATCTCCGTCGCCTTGTCAATCGCAGCCTTCGCAGACATCACAATCTGCTCTATGAAGGTGTTGTTGACGGTTTCCGGGTCGCCGACCACAGGCATCGTCGCGTTGTCTAAGACGGCGTAGCCCGCGAGCAGGAAGAAGAGGTGCGATGGGCCAACGATGGTCGTGTAGCGTTGGGTAGAGCCTGTCACCTGCCCTGCGGTCGTAGGGTCTGTGAACTCAAGCGGGTAGGCCCAGACGACTGTCGGCAGCCTCGTTCCTTCCTTATAGCCGGGCGGCAGATAGAGCGTAAACGAAAGGTCAACGCCGTCTGCGCGCTTGTATTTGACGAGCTGCTTCTTAATGCCTTGAAGCTGCGGAGTTGTATCGGGAAACTTCGTGAGCGCGCGCACCTGCGAGTCGGCCGGAGCGTTTGCGTCGGAGAGCGTGCGGACGAAATAGTTGAGCGGTTCGATGGGACGCTCGCGACGTGTGATGAACTGCTTTGCGTCGTCGCTTAAGAGCGCGACAAACGTTTCGTAGCTATCAGCGCTGCTGCGGAAGAGCCTTTCAGCTTTGAGCGTCTGAAGGTTGAAGCGGTCCAGAAACGGGCGGTCGCCCTCATTGGACGCGCCTGTGCCTGTGAGATAGATGTAGTCGCCGTATTGAAGGATGACGCGATGGCCGTTTGGCAGCAGCCGCGTGACGGGCGCTCCCGGGTTATTGTAACGGTCGTTGATGCTCAAGCTCCAGACGACCTTCGCCGTCTGCGAAAGATTATCCGCGTCGAGCATCTTCGTCGTCGCCCAACGACGGTCGCGGTCGTAGTCGCGTATCAGAACTGTTCCGCCCTTCTCGCCCCACTGCATGTCGTTGTAGCGATGCTCCGTCTTGAACATCTCGACGGGCGCTCCCTTAAACGGCGCTTTCAACATCAGCAGGCGGTCGCGGAAAGGAACCTTCTTTCGCGGGTCGCCTTCGTCTAGCGCTTCGGCCCAGACGAGCGTGGCGGGTTCGGTCGGACGCCAGTCATAATCGCGCGGCCCAGTCCGCACGCCTTCAATCGGCACTTGGTCCGCAAGCGGCACACTCGCCAGCTTGTGCACCACCTTTGCGCTTCTATCCCAAACTTCAACCTCGCGCGGAAACGCCCAGAAGGGCAGAAGGTACGAATATGGACTATGAAGCCGCTCGACGAGGATGTGATTGCCGTCAGGCGCAGGCGAGACTGTCTCAAAGATTGCCGGCTGGCCGACGTTCGTCGCCTTGCCGCTCGCTGCATCAACCAGCGCCAACTGCGACGTGAAGTAGTAATCAAACAACTCTTCGTCGTAAGGATTCCTCAACAAGTCCTGAAATGTACGCACGGGTGCTGTCTTGCCGGAGCTTTCCTGTATGTTCGGCTCTCTGGGCACAAGCGGCTCGACGGGCTTCGCCCTGCGGTTTGCGGGAATAAGCTGCACCAGCAGCGTGCGCCCGCCCGGCAACCACTGGAAAGGCTCGCCCAGTGTGGCGTTGACCATGACACCTTTTAACTTGTGAACTTTCGCAGTTGCAGTCTCGCCGACCCACAGTTCTATTCCTGCGGGCGTCGTATTGGTAAAAGCAAACTGCTTGCCGTCAGCGCTCCACGAGGGGATGCCGACCTGCGCGTTCGGCGGCAGACTAATCTGTGTTTCCGTCGCGTCAGAGATGCGCTTCAGCGTTACCTTAACGCCGTACGGAGCGCGGTGCGGCCCGTTCGTGTTCGGGTTAACGCGCACGCCCGCCAGACGCAGCATCGGCTGGGCCAACTCCGAAAGCGGCGGGTAACGGAGAAAATCAAGCAACAGCATGTACTCGCGCGACGGGCTGATGGAAGCCGAAGGCGTCGGCGGCGCATTCAGGACATCCAGAATGGCCTGCGGTGGTTTGCGATAGCCCGCAGGCTGCTGCTGGGCCATCATCGTCGTCGAAACACAGAGGAGAGCGACCAGCACAGTTAACCAGTTTGTTAAGACGGTGCGCGCTCGCCTGCTTCCAATTCGGGCGGCTGATTTGGTTGGCAATAAAATCACGGCTCTTTCCCTCACTCTCGATTCAAGACTTAAGGCGCTGCTCTTAACGGCGGAAACGCTATTTTTCGTTTGTGCATGAAAACTTACGCGAATGGCTGTGAGTAAACTTAGCGACAGCACCGCCCCGCTGTCAATCAGCGCCGGATTGGCTCGCACACGGAATGCCCGCTTGACATTCAAAAACGAATCGGTAAAATTGCACTTCCGAAAGCGGGAGTAACTCAGTGGTAGAGTGCGACCTTGCCAAGGTCGAAGTCGCGAGTTCAAATCTCGTCTCCCGCTCCAAGCTTCAGGGTGAAGGCGGAAGGATGAAGGACGAAAGCCAGTGCTTTCAACGCCAGCTTTAACTTCATCCTTCCGCCTTCCGCCTTCATCCCCGCTTCACCGGGCGGCGTAGCCAAGTGGTAAGGCAGAGGTCTGCAAAACCTTTATTCATCGGTTCGATTCCGATCGCCGCCTCCATAGAATCAACAGTTTACGGGCAGCCAATTGGCAGCCCGTTTTGGTTTGTATCACTGTTGTATCACTACTTTGCGTGCCTTTTTCTCATAGGACGGATTTGGAATCCTGCAATATTAACCTTCTACATTTTCGTTAGTAAATCATTGTAAGTGGATAGAGGGGTGTCTATTTCAATTATCAAGCGGGCTGCGCACGCCCTTGCCGCCATGATTGAGCACATGCGTATAGATCATCGTCGTCTGCACATCTGCATGGCCCAACAGTTCTTGTATTGTTCTAATGTCATACCCCGCTTCCAACAGATGAGTTGCAAAGCTATATCTGAAAGTATGGCAACTGCCTAGCTTGTTGATACCTGCCGCTCGAATCGCTGACCTCACGGCTTTTTGCAACGCTGTCTCTGCAATGTGATGTCGCAGTTCTCGCCCCGTGCGCGGATCAAGAGAGCGCTTGCTGGCCGGGAAAACATATTGCCAGCACCACTCGCGTTCTGCCGATGCATATTTCTGCGCCAGAGCATTCGGTAAAGAGACCTGACCAAATCCTTCCGTAATGTCCCGCTGATGAAGAACTCTGGCTCTCTGTATCTGTCGCTGTAATGGTTCGATCAAAAGTTGAGGCAACATCGTTACGCGATCTTTGCCTCCCTTACCTTCTCTGACTGTGATCTGCTGTTGCGCAAAATCAACATCTTTAACTCTGAGCCGCACGCATTCCATCAGTCGCAGACCTGAGACGTAGAGCAGGCTAGCCATTAACCACTTCTCATCCCTAAGATGTCCGAGTACGGCTTGCGCCTCTTCTTTAGTGAACACTACTGGTAATCGCTTTGGGTGCTTGGCATGTTGGACATTTGTTACCCACTCGATTTTCTGATTGAGCACTTCTTTGTAAAGAAACAGCAGAGCAGAGAGAGCGCTTGATTCTGTGTGGAGGCAGAGACCTTGCGCTTTGTGGCAAGATGGGATAAGAACGTGCCGATTTCTCTAGCTCCCATCTCGGCTGGATGGCGCTTACCGTGAAAGATGATGAAGTTACGAATCCACGTCAAATAAGCTTCTTCGGTGCGAATACTGTAATGGAGGGTACGGATGCGGTCTCGAACTTGATCCAAAAGTTGAGACATAATGGGTGCTCCTGAGATTAACCTATCTCGTGCGTCTAAAACGTCCGAGGGTAGGGCGTAAAATATGCTT
The DNA here is from genome assembly GCA_036382855.1 of Pyrinomonadaceae bacterium. GTDB lineage: Bacteria > Acidobacteriota > Blastocatellia > Pyrinomonadales > Pyrinomonadaceae > DASVTR01. The sequence goes on from DASVPO010000026.1 coordinate 129,808, forward strand.
GAAGAGGTAGAAAATCAAGTAAATTGCAGTCGGAGGCTGGATTAGACGGCGAAATGGGCGTCTTTAATTACGCCCTTTTGGGCGTCTAATACGCGTTAGGCGCTTCGCCTTTTGAATCTCAATGATAAGAATCACTCTGGACATAGCAACGCTTTTAGGTGGAATAGCCGCTCTCTGGTTTTTCTGGGACAAGTTCACAGCCTACCGAACACGGCTCCGAAAACAAGAGAGTCTAAGGGAAGAATTGCGTAGTCAATTTGTCTTGCTGTTATTTCTCTTAGCCACCTTTTGTGCGACAGGAGGGATATTTGCCTCTCTCGCAATTCTAAGGCTAGGGCTTTGGGGCGCGATTGGTACAATAATTATTGCTATTGTGATTGTAGTTATTGGTAGTTTTATAGACCAAGCTGCCTATGAAACAATTATCTTTCCTGTATTGATTGGGAGTGGATACATGCTATGGTGGGCAATCATTGTAATGGTAGTTTCTATAATTGCTATGCTTTATGCTGGAGTATCTCTTAATTCATATGTGTCAGATCGTTCTTTGATTATCGTTGGGATCGTAGTCGGAGCTATTTATGGCTCAGGTGTTTTAATCGCAGTATTTTCTGAATCCCGACAACGCGCCTAACAACTCATTCAACCCGACCGCGAGTTAGCGTGCCTCTCATCGTCAACTTGTCCGTATCGGCGTTTTGTGCGCGGCGGGTTAATTCGGGCGTTAGGCTTCTGTTGAATGAAGAGGTAGAATCGAAATATGCGTAAACTTACAATCTGCCTCATTGTTGCATTACTTACATTTCTTCTTGGGATTACTGCTGCTACAGTTTGGCTTGCCAAACGGCAGTCTGTTGTTAGCGAGCCACAGAAGAATGTTGTCACTGTAACGCCAGAAAAACAGGGGTTGAGCCTTAACATTCCCAGGGCCACATGGGAGCCAATCTTTTTTGAGTCAATCAATGAGCGTGCAAGTGTGGCTAAGCTACCTAATCTGAGAACGGCTCTTCTGCCTAATAATGATTTGGAAGTTCGTATTTGGGTTGGCTTCGGTTTGACTGCGCTTGAAGGTCTCGTGCTCAGGCGAGTTGATAGTCAATGGTCAGCCACCCACCTTGAGGGCATTCACTCCCGCTTGCCTAAAAGCGAATATCAGAAAAGGCTACAGACTCCGAAATCTGGCTGGGATGCGTCTTGGCAGAGGCTTATTGATGCGGGGATTCTTACATTACCTGATGCATCGGAAGTGCAATGTAATGCTGGCGTCCTAGATGGTATGAGCTATGTTATAGAGATCAACATGAATAAGACCTATAGAACATACATGTACGACAATCCCAATTATGCGAAATGCAATGAGGCTAAGCAGATGATAAAGATAGGAGACATCATAGTTGAAGAGTTTGGCGTGAGAGAATTCAGTATAAAGAAATAGTACCGACGAACGAAGCCTAACAACTCATTCAACCGGACGCGCAATTAGCTGGCCTCTTATCGTTAACTTGTCCGTAGCGGCGGTTCGTGCGCGCCGGTTAATTCGGGCGTTAGGTGGCTTTTCTCTAAAAAAGGGTGAATATGAAAAGAGTAAAACCAATTTTGCTAATTCTTTTGCTTACCATTTCTACATCCGTTCACGGGCAATCTCAAGAACAAAAATCTCTAGCCTTCAATGGAATTAAACTTCCACTTGATTATAAGTGTATCGAAGGTGCATCTACTCCTTTCAAAGTAATCCCATTCTCGTCTGGTCGAATGTTGGTTGGCGTTTGTAACACACTCTTCATGCTTGACTCCAAGAATCGCGTTGCGTGGAAACACGCGGTTATGCCGATGATTATTGACTTTGCCTATGTGGAATCTACTGATCTAGTGTATGGAACTGCTGAGGATGGCGTTTTCTTCATCATTCAAGTCTCATCTGGTAAGGTTTTAGAGAGCAGCTTTATAAATGGAACGGGAGATTATGGGAAGGTCAAGACTTACAAACAGGATCAGTGTCTTGTAATATTTGATAATCGTGGGATTCGTGAGAAATACAATGATCCCTTGGCTCAAGATGAGCTTATTGCTTGGAGGGGCACAGAGTTCTTATGGCGGATAGATTTCCCCATTGGAGCTGAATTAATTGTAAATGGCGACAAGATTCTTGCTATGACAAAGATTAAAGATGGCATCTTTGTGAAGGAGATTGAAGTACCCCAGGGAAAGGGCGTGTCAAAATAAACGCGCCACCTAACAACTCATTCAACCGGACTCGCAATCAGCGCGGCTCTCATCTTCAATGTTGATAGCTCGCCGGTTAATTCGGGCGTTAGATGGCTACGAGTGGCGGAAGTCAAAGAATTAGGGTATTAACATTCACCGAACCTGATTTGCCCCCTTTGGTACACCTAAATATTCATAGTCATCAACTGTGAAGTGCATTACACCTTGATGTTTACCATATGCAAATTCTTTGAATTGAGTTTCGCACGCTCCTTTCTTCGCTGCCGCCCAAAGTAACGGATGTCCGCCTAATATCCGCGCATATAAAACCTTCCCCTTTTCATCAACCAAAATATGGACTGAAACTGTACCTGTAACCTTGGCGGCTTTCGCTATTTGTGGAAACGGAATCAAAGGGCGGCATTTGATAATCGGGCAATCATTGTGACAAATCGGAAGGCCGCTGTAAAGTGGATGCTCTTTGAAAAAGGTACTGACGATTTCTGAATCTTCTTCATTACATACAAAGTTTTCGTACTGTACGTCCTTTTCGTAAAGCGTATCTTTCCAAGATTTTCTTTCATCTTTATTTTCTTGAAATTGCGCGATGGAAGGTGTATGAATAGAAATCGGCGAAACTAAAGCGATGAAAAACATAAAACAAAAGGCTAAGGCATGAAATTTTCTGAAATTCATTTAATATTCTCCTATAGGTTTCTTTAATCAGACACTTTTTAGAAGAGAAAGTTCCCTATAATTTCCGTATCGGAGCATGAATTATCTTGCAACGGCGAATAAACAGGGGACTGGTAGCGAAAAGCGCCATCTAACAACTCATTCAACCGGAGCGGAATCAGCTTGCTTTTCATTCGTCAACTTGGATGCTTGGTTAGATTATCCCCGCCCGGTTAATTCGAGCGTTAGATGTCCTATTCTTAAGTGACAGGTTTAATGAAGAGGTTTGGGTGATGCTAGATTTCTATGTGATGCCTAACCGAGAGATGGCTTGGACTGAAGAGACGCATCTACATATGGGCGGCATGACCGGAGATGAATGGCAGGCTTTGTTTAATGAAGCTTTGGGTTGTCCGATGGGCATAGAGGAGCCTTACATTTCCGGCGAAGATGTCAATGGATGGGAAGAAAGGGTCAGGCTAAAGTTTCAGAGCGCTATACCTGATTATCCGTTGCTAGGTGAGGCTTGGCATTACTACTATGGGGCTTGGTATGCACCTGAGGAAATCGAACAGCTTCGTGATGAATGTCGCAAGGCTCAGGCTAATGTAGCAAATCCAGTTGCTCTAAATGTCTTGGGACAGCTTGTTCGCGCCTGTGAGGAAGCGCTTAGGCGAAAGTCGGGTTTGATGCTTGCAGGGGATTGATTATGCGGTGGGCGGACATCTAACAACTCATTGAACCCGGAGCGCGAGTTAGCATGCCTCTCATCGAGAACTTGGATGGTTTCGTTGTTGAATGCGCGCCCGGTTAATTCGAGCGTTAGGTGCTAGCGAATTGCGAATCTACAATTGAACTATCATGAAAGCTAAATTCCTCTTATCCACGACCAAAACACTTTTTCTGCTGTTACTTGTCAGCCTCTTTTCCAGTTGTACTTGTACCCAGAGATTAAATATGGGCCCCACAGTTCCACCTTCATTCCAATTGAAAGGTAATGCCATTTTCGATTGGTGCGAGATTTTTGATATTACAGTTTATCGAACTGATAATACTATGCCGCCACCTATTTGGCGGTTGGAACCCAACGGCATGGTTATTAAACTTGATGACCTTGCTCAAATTACTTACGGACAAATTCCTGTAAATCTTGTACAGGTTATCCCCAAAGCTGGCCAGCCACCCGCATTGTTGGAGGGGCATAGGTATCATTTTAGAGCTATCGTACGCACGCCTGATACTATTGCATTGAAGCAAGTTTTTATGATTAGTGGCGGTAAAATTGAAATACTTGAGGAGAAGAATCAATATAGCAGCAGTTGCTTCGCTGACTGAAAGAAGTTCTTTACAATAACAGCGCACCTAACAAGTCATTCGACCGGACGCGCAATTAGCAGGTTTTTCATCGCTAGACTCGTCCGTATCGGCGGTTCGTGCGCGCCGGTCAATTCCAGCGTTATGCGCTTGACATGCCAAGTCTCGTAAGCTGATTATGAGCTGAGGCTTTAGAAATCTGATGACCATAAGCGCACCTGCTTTTATTCTGCTTATCCTCCTGAGTGCTTGTAAGCCCTTAGCTTCATCTTCTGAAATAGCAAAAATTAATTCTAACCAGAACATCTCTGTTGCTTCGCCGCAGCCGTCTTCCGCTCAAACAACCTCTGTTCCGAAGGCGCGGGAAGATGAAATCCCATCTTTCGATGTGTCTCACATGGTTCCTCACAAAAAGCGGTACTCCAATTATGAGTATGCGTATACTGTGGAACTTCCAAGTGAGCTAGTTGGTTTTAGCGATCCTGCCCCAATGCCCCAACATGGCATCGGCGTGATTCTTTCTACAGAGCCTAAGTCGTACATTTGGGTTGATGGTAGCTACAACGCGGCATTCTTGGAATCGCTGGATGCGGCAATCAACCAACATCTTGAGTGGCTCGCAGAGGACGGAACAGATATAGAAGTGCTAAGGCGAGAGAAAACGCACCTGCAAAAGTTACCCGCGATGCGTCTCGTGACTCAGTATAAGAGTCTTGCCACAGGCGAAATCAGGGTGCAAGATTTGATTATTGCTTTCAGACCGTATGAAGATGAGGAGAGAGGAATCACCTACACAATCGGTCTAATAGCACCGCAATCTCGTTATAATGAAGATGCCTTAGTTTTAGAGCAGATAATAAACGGATGGAGAATGAAACCTCTACCGCGCGCATAACAACTCATTCAACCCGACGCCTCGATAGCATGCTTCTCAAGATGCTTCCTTCGATGTAGATTAAATGCCTGCGCTCGGCGCGGGTTAATTCGGGCGTTAGGTGCTCACAATGCTTTCAGTCGGCCAAGCGAGGATGAAGGTATCCTCAGAAATTCCGACCCCCGGAACACGGAGACCCAAATGAGAAAGCTCAAAATCATCGAACACATCTCGCTGGACGGCGTGATCCAGCACTCCGACGACGACGGCGATTTCCCCTACGGCGACTGGACCGCGCCCTATCGAACCCCCGCCGGCCGGGACGCAATCCTCGCCGCGCATGGCGAGAGCTTCGACCTGCTGCTCGGCCGTCGCACCTACGATATCTGGTCGGGCTTCTGGCCGAAGGCACCGAGCAGTCCGATGGCGGACGGCCTCAATGCGGCAACAAAATATGTCGCTACCCACCGCCCGGAGAGTCTTGAATGGGGCCCGTTCGAGGGCCTCGGGCCGGACATCGTCGAGGGCATTCGCCGCGTTAAGTCGCAGGACGGCCCGGACCTTATCCTCTGGGGTAGCTCCACGCTGACATCGCCGCTGCTCGAACACGGGCTTGCGGATGAAGTATGGCTTGCCGTCTATCCGATCCTATTGGGCACAGGGAAGCGCTTCTTTGCGGAGGGGACCCCGCCACGTTCATTCGAACTCGTCAGCACGAAAGCACTGCCGTCCGGCATCATCCTTAGTCACTACAAGGTCGCCGGGCCTCTGAAGACCGAATAGTTCGACGTTGAGAAGGGATTGGCGCGCACCTAACAACGGCATGCACCCGACCCGCTCCAGCGTGCCTCTCATGCAAGGCTTGTCGCTAACGATGTTGTGTGCGGGCGGGTGATGTCGGGCGTTGGGCGTCTCGTTCTAATATAGTGACTGCTAAACTAAAGATTACCCCCTTGTATCTTGTGTGGTAGCTTATAGCGTCACAATCATCATGATAAAGGTTTGAGTATGGACAATCTCGAAAAATACAGAGAGAGATTTGCTAAAAGCGCCATGCGTGTATTCGAGTACGCTATAGAAGAATCACGCCAACGCTTGCAGAACCACGTTTCACTTGAACATATCATAGACGCTTTAGCTATGAAGGAAATGGCTCTCTTCAATGTAATACTAGCAAAAACGGGCGTGGAACTAGGTGCGCTTAGAGCGCTTTTCAAAACACGAATTGACAGTATTCCGCAGAACAAAGGCACTGACATTTATATTGCGCCAGGAGTTATTGACCTTTTTAGACATGCTCGAAAGGCTGCACGTACCGCCAACCGTGAGCGAATCATAGTGGCTGATCTTTTCATTGCGCTCGTGCAAGGTGAGCAGAAGATTCTACACGATATTTTGCTAGCATTTGGTGCTAACTTAGAAGTTGTGTCGGAGAATGCCAAACAAATCTATGAAGCTTTCGACCAAGCGGCTGCCTCTGCTGCTAAGACATGGCTTGATGAACTGGATACGGGTGATCCGAATATCATTTGGAGTCAAGCGCACCCTCTCTTCAAATTTTTCTGGTCTGATTTCCGCTGGCTTTCATTCCAGAATACTAAAGTTTATTTTGGCAAAGTTACCTCTCGAAATCTTCAATCCATAGCCTATTCAGAAACGATGGCGGGCGTTCCAGATGGAGAGTATTACACCATCAGATATCAAACATCGTTTGAAAACAAGAGAGCGAGCGCAGAGGAGATTTTTTTAATGAGGGATGAAGCCGAATGGAAGATCATCGGATACGTTAGAGTCTAGCCGCCGCCCAACAACTCATTCAACCCGACGCCTCAATAGAATACCTTTCATCGTTGTGCGGTATCTTGCGGCTTGGATGCTATATGCTCGGCGCGGGCTAATTCGGGCGTTATGCGTCTTCGATTTTACGGGCATACGTCCAAACAACCTTTCCTGTTCGATTTTGCGTCTCACGGGTATGTCAAAACAACCCCTCCTGATTCTCCTAGTTGTTGGCTTTCTCTCAAGTTCGGCTACTGCCCAAACAACAAAGCAGCTTACTGAAACCAATCTTTATTACAGAGCGCTATTCGCCAGCCTAGATAGAATGGATAGGGAGTGGGGCAAGATTGATGACACCGTTATGGGCAGCCAAATCCGCACTGACTACCACAATATGGTTGTGGAGAAGAATCGCAACATAACTGAAGGGCTGCCTTCCCAGCTTGGAGATTATCGCGTCGAGTATCTTGAGCCGCAGGAGTTGATTGATAGGTATAAAAGGCTGCGAAAAGAGTTCGCCATCCTCGTCGTTTATCCTATGGTTAATGAGGGTGAGCGCCTAGAAATCACCTTCAATGTTTATTGGATTAGTTATAAGAAGAGCAGGCTAAACTATGCCCTGTCCGATTGGAGTAAGGTATATTTTCGTTATGAATGTGATAAACGGGAATATGTGGTTGATGAGGTGAAGCTCGGCGGCATCTGACACGCCGCATAACAACGGCATGCAGCGGACGCGCATCCAGCATCTCTTTTAACCTCAGTCGTCCGTGCGCGCCGGTTAATTCGGGCGTTAGATTTTGGAGCGTTTAAATTCACCTAAACCTAGATTTAAGGTAAGTAATGTAGCATCACTATGATGACTAAACTAGACACTCACTGCTTCATTAAGGTTTCAGGGATTGTTTTCATGATCCAATTCTTTATTTCCTTAGCAATCATAATTATATCCTTGGCATCAAATTCGATACATTCGCCATTGATATCTATCTATATGTTTATCTATTACCCATTTAATGCTCTGCTTGAGAAGCTAGGGCTTCCTCCTAGGAGTTTTGCCGCAATTATCTATTTCTTGTTTATCGGGCCTTTCTTAGGCATGATTATTTACAGCCTTTGTATCGGAGTCATATTTTACTTTCTCAAAAGTAAGGGAAAAGGCCGCAGAATAAATTGAATAGTTAGATGAAAATCGAACAACTCATTCAACCCGACGCCTCGGCAGCATGGTTTTCATCATTGATTTATCCTTCCCGGATTGAAGGCTTGCGCTCGGCGCGGGTTGATTCGGGCGTTATGCCGCTATGAGCCCAAAGAAGGAAACGCGAGAGTCCGCCAAGAGCACCACCGCGTTCAACAAGAAGTCCAAGGGATTTACGGACGAGGAACGGGCTGCGATGAAGGCTCGCGCCCAGGAGTTGAAGGCGGAAGAGCGCGCGAACAAGAACAAAGCGGATGGGGAAACGGACGTGCTCGCGGCGATCGCCGCGATGCCGGAACCTGATCGCGCCATGGCCCAGCGGCTGCATGAGCTCATCAAAGCCAGCGCGCCAGTCCTCACGCCGAAGACATGGTATGGGATGCCCGCATATGCTAAGGACGGCAAGGTCGTCTGCTTCTTCCAAAGCGCGCAGAAGTTCAAAACGAGGTACGCGTCGTTCGGCTTCAGCGATGCGGCGAACCTTGACGAAGGCGCTCTGTGGCCGGTCACCTTTGCGCTGAAGGAGTTGACTGTTGCCGAAGAGGCAAGGATCGTCGCGCTTGTCAAGAG
>DASVPO010000027.1:0-71859 GCA_036382855.1 Pyrinomonadaceae bacterium
GCCGGAGACTAATCTGGAGGAGAAGCCTCTGGGGTCGCGTTTAAACTCGGGCCAGGTGAGTTGAGACTGGTGTTTGACGGCTGAAAGTTCACTCATCAGGCGGCGTGTGATGCCGGCATCCTCGATGATGGTTAGGTGATATTCGCCTTTCCCGGCGGCTATTCCTCCGACAGCGCCCGCGTTTTCGTTGGCCGCAAAGCTCTCCTGAGGCACAGAAGACGGTAAAGACGCCGCAGTCTCGTTCACCGAAAAGTTCTCGTTTGTGGCCGACATAGAGGGAATCGTCTCCTCGCTTGCGAGCGGAGAAGAAGAGGTGGCCGCACCGGCTGTAAACTCTTCACCGGCACTAAATTCTTTAAGGGGAGTGCCGTCAATCGGACAAAATGTGAATTTGTCGGCAAACTCTTCCTGGCACATGGAGCACTGTTTCATATTCATCCTCTTGACCGCTGGGGTGGAAAAAGGCCGTTTCCGGCTTTCCTCAGGGCGGCTTCAAACGCTTTCTCTCAGGCAAATAAGCTCGACGGCGTTTCATCCGTGCTGCGAACGACCGTCTGGCCTGCTCTACATTATACTACGCTTCGGCTGGCTGTGAAGCCGAGGCACACATTCACTTTACGTGCCCCTTGCTCACTGCTCTTTGATGCGCAGAAAGGCTAAACGGTTGACGCCCCGACAACACGGCATCTAAACTGTTTTTTCGCTGCTCCCCACGGAATTTACAGAGCTAACCTGAGATGGCGGCTCATCATCAGACCGTGGAGCGCTTGCCGGCTAACGCTGCGGCCTTTTCCGGCATCAACAATTTATGAACTACCAGCGTTTTTTTCAACAGACCATCAGAACCGGCCTGACGGCTCTTCTTTTCTCCTTTTTGCTGGCCGCAACAGCCGTTTGCGGCCTTCCGCAAAGCCTTCCGCAGCCGCGACAGGAGCAGTTATTAAACGGTCTGCGCGTACAGATGTGGTATCGCCCAGCAGACCCGACCGTCATGCTGAAGCTCCGTATTCACAGCGGGGCCATCTTCGACTTGGCGGGCAAGGCTGGCACGATGGCGCTTTTGAGCGATGCGCTTTTTCCAGACCCTTCGACGCGCGAATATTTTGAAGAATTGGGCGGCCGCGTCGAAGTCTCAAGCGATTACGACGCGCTGAACATCACACTCACGGCCCGTTCCGCCGAATTCGAGAGAATCACGGAACTACTGCGCACAGCGCTCGTCAGCACGCCCTTAACCGCCGAGACGGTCAACGGCCTGCGCGACGCACGCATCAAGCTGAGCCGGGAAATGGGAATCTCGTCGGCGCTCCTTGCAGACCGCGCGATTGCTACCAGACTTTTTGGCGATTACCCCTACGGACGCGCCGCCGCCGGCACGCCCGACACGCTCGCGCGCATAGACCGCGCCGATTTGATGCTCGCACGCGAACGCTTTCTTAATTCAAACAACGCCACGCTCGTCCTCGTTGGCGGAGTTGATGAGAGACGCGCTTTGCGTGCTCTGCGTCAACTTCTGGGAAGCTGGCGGAGAAGCGATAGAATCGTGCCTGCAACCTTCCGGCAGCCCGAAGCGCCCGATGCGCGCATACTGATTATTGACCAGCCGGGCGCGCCCACAGCCGAGATACGCCTTGCGACGCGCGGCCTTGCGCGCTCCGATAGAGATTCTGCTGCCGCTCAACTGCTCGTGCCGATTGTGCGCGAGCGCTGGCTGGCGGCGATGCCCGAGCTAGGCAAGAGCGCTTTCTTCGTGCGCCATGAATCGCATCTGCTGCCCGGCGCGTTTGTGTTGGGCGCGGCGGTCAATCCTGCGCAGGCGGCCGACGCTCTAACGGCAGCGCGCAATGTCCTTAAAAGCTTGGCTGCCGCTCCACCCGCGTCCGCAGAGTTTGAGAAGGCACGAGGCGAAGCCTTAGCCGTCTTCAACAAGCAACTCGATAATCCAGCCAGCCTCGCTAATTTGTGGCTCGACATCGAAACCTTTAAGCTCGCTTCTGTTGACGACCAGCTACGCTCGCTGAGTCAGGTCACACCCGCCGACGTTCAGCGCGTAGCGGCGAAGCTTTTCCGCGACATGCCCTTTGCGACGGTCGCCGTCGGCAGCGCCGCACAGCTCAGCGCAGACCTTCAAAGAGCAGGCACAATCGAAATCTTCGGCGCTCAGCCCGCCGCGACCGGGACGAAAACTCAGACGCCGCCGGTCAAATCCCCGTAGGATTTTGTAAGCTTATCGCAACCCTCCCGCAACCACCCGCTTGACGGAAAAAGCTTAACTGTGCCTGACAAGAATCAACTGACAGAAAGCGAGCACGCACGCCGCGTACGCGAGATGTTCGCGGGCATTGCCAGCCGCTATGATTTTTTGAACCATTTCTTGTCGGCCAACATTGATGCGCGCTGGCGCGCTCTTGTAGCTAGGAAGCTACATGCGGGCTTGCAACGAGAGGGAGCGCGCGTTCTGGATGTGGCCTGCGGGACCGGCGATTTATCGTTGGCGATTGCAAAGCAGACAGGTGCTCATGTCGTCGGGACAGATTTCTGCCGGCCGATGCTTGAGATTGCAGCCCGCAAGGCTTCGACAAACACGCACTTGATACCGTTTGTCGAAGGCGACGCGCTGAAGCTGCCTTTCGCGGATAGTTCGTTTGACGCTGTGAGCATCGCCTTCGGGCTACGTAATCTGTCGAGCGTCGAAGGTGGCTTGAGAGAGTTGTGGCGAGTGTTGAAGCCGACGGGTCGCGTCGCCATACTTGAGTTTTCAAGACCCGTCGTTCCGGGCTTTCGCGGTCTGTTCCAGTTCTACTTCCGGCGCGTGCTGCCGCGCATCGGCGGCCTCGTCAGCGGCTCACGCGGGGCTTACGAATATTTGCCAGATTCAGTTTCACGCTTCCCGGACCAGAAGCTCTTGGCCGCGATGATGGGCGAGGTAGGGTTTACGGAGGTGGAGTATCAGAATTTGACGGGCGGAATAGCGGCGCTTCACTTGGGCACGCGCCCGCGCTGATGGAAAAGTTTATCGAGTTTGGTTGCAACGGTTAAAGAGTTAGATAATGAATGCAACCAAAAATGTAGTCCGACGAGTTAGCGTTTTTCCGAGGGTGCACGGTTGTCGGGGCTGTTGCGCTCATTGGATAACGCGGATTTCGTCGGACTACATTTTTATTGCGCGCCACAATTTTTATTTCAGAGTCTCCTTTAAATCCTACGCTCCGGCTGGCCCTACGGTTGTCAAACAGCGCTCCTTATCTGCTATTATCCGCTCTTGTTAGCTTATCTCTATTATTTCGACTGAACGCCTCGGCCGCTTGCGATGAAACACAAGCTACTCGGCATCCTGCGTCGTCTCGCCATTCTGCTGCTGGTCGTCTGGACTGTGGTTTCCTTAGTCACAATCCTGATTGAAATTGTGCCGGGCGATCCTGCGGTGTCAGTACTCGGTGAGCAGGCGCGGCCGCAGGATTTAGCCAGCTTCCGCCAACGACACGGCCTGGATAAGCCAGCCTTCTTTCTCTCTTTCCCGCGCGACGCACAGGGCAACAGGCATTTCAAGTGGGACGGACTCGACAACCGTTATGTTGACTACTGGACCGGCCTGCTGCGCGGCGACATGGGCAGGACGTTTTCACCGAACGTGGCCGAAGAACGGAGAGTCAAAGATTTAATTCTTGAGCACTATCCGGCGACGATTCAACTGGCGCTGGCGGCGATGTTTATCGCCGTGCTGATTGCGATTCCGCTCGGCGTCGTCGCCGGGAAAAATCGCGGAACGTGGATTGACAGCCTCTCTTCCGTGGTTGCGTTGATTGGCATCAGTCTTCCCGGCTTCGTCATTGGCCCACTGCTCGTCTACGTCTTCGCAGTCAAACTCGGATGGGTCGCTCCTTCCGGGCGCTCCGAATGGAAGAGCATCATCCTGCCCGCCATCACGCTCGGCGCGGCGCTCTCTGCAATTCTGACGCGCATGGTTCGCTCATCCGTGATAGAAGAACTGGGCGAAGACTACGTTAGAACAGCGCGTGCCAAAGGCTTGAGCGAGACGAAGGTAGTTTATAAGCACGTACTGAAGAATGGGTTGATTCCCGTCGTCACTATTCTGGGGCTTCAGATTGGCGTGCTGCTGGCGGGCGCAATCATCACCGAGCGGATTTTCGACTGGCAGGGCATCGGCACGCTTCTCGTCAGCGAAGGCATCGCCAAACGCGATTACCGCCTTGTGCAGGGCTGCGTGCTCGTCATCAGCATTACGTATATCGCCGTCAACACGCTCACTGACGTTGTTTACCACTGGCTCGACCCGCGCATCAGGGTTTCATAAGCGGCGCACTTTAAGTTTAGTTATGAATCGTCTCGCGAAAGTCGGATTTGTCATCGTCGGCGTGCTGGTCTTGATGGCCGTCTTCGCGCCTTTGATTGCGAGCCAGCGGAATGTCATCGAAACCAATCCGGCTTACCGCAACAAGCCGCCGTCGGCAGAGCATTGGTTCGGGACAGACTCCACAGGCAGAGACGTTTTCGCGCGCGTCATACACGGCTCACGCATCTCTTTGCAGGTGGGCGTCATCGTCGTCGCCGTCTCAGCCATCGTCGGCACACTGCTCGGCGCGCTCGCAGGCTTCTACGGCGGGTGGATTGACCGCATCGTCTCCGGCTACGTCTTCAACGTCTTTCTCGCCTTCCCCGGTCTCCTGCTCGCCATCGCGCTCGTAGGCTTTCTGGGCGCAGGGATTAACAAACTGATTTTCGCGCTCTGCATTATCGGCTGGGTCGGCTACGCGCGTTTGATTCGCGGGCAGGTGTTGAAGGTGCGCGAGTATGATTTCGTGCAGGCGGCGCGCGCTCTGGGTGCGGGCGACCTGCGCATACTGCTTGTGCATATTCTGCCAAACGCGATTCAGCCACTCATCGTGCAGGCGAGCCTCGGCATGGCCGGCGCTGTCTTGTCGGAAGCTTCGCTCTCTTTCTTAGGCTTGGGCGTGCCGCCGCCAGCGCCTTCGTGGGGCGTGATGATTGAGGAAGCGCGCGACATCGCCACGCTTCAGGCAGCGCCGCACGCGCTCATCTTTCCCGGCATCGCGATTGCGCTCACCGTCCTTGCCTTCAACTTTATAGGCGACGGGCTGCGCGAATATTTAGATCCGCGACAGCGTAAACGTTAGTTGAAACGCAGGGACGAACGAAGGCGGCGACCGCAACGAAGGTTGAACAAGCAAACTCTTTCACTCTATCTCTTCTTCACATCCTGATGACGACCGGCACGATGATTGATGACACCGCGGCGCGAGTCGAGATGCCACGTTCGTCAAACAACACGGACGAACGCCGCGTCGCCGTCTCAATCCAGCACCTCTCGAAGACCTATCCGATTCCGCTCATGCGGCTCAAGCGTTTTTTTCGTCGCCCCGTCAAGCCGCCCGTCGAAGCGCTGAATGATGTTTCCTTTGATGTGCGCGCCGGCGAAATCTTCGGCCTCATCGGTCGCAACGGCGCTGGCAAAACCACGCTCACCAAAATCGTCGCCACGCTCGTGCAGCCGACTTCCGGCACTGTCACGGTCAACGGCTTCGACAGCGTCAACGATGAAGAGCAGGTGCGCGCTCAAGTCGGACTCGCGACTGCCGAAGAGCGCAGCTTCTACTGGCGGCTCACGGCCCAACAGAATTTAACGTTCTTCGCGCGGCTCTACGGCTTGAGCGACCCAGCAGCGCAGAGGCGCATACGGGAGTTGATAGCCCGTTTCGAGCTTGAGGAAGTTGCCCGCCGTCGTTTCGGTGAGCTTTCGACCGGCAATAAGCAGCGCCTCGCTTTCGCACGCGCGATGCTCGCCAGTCCGCCCGTGCTCCTTCTGGATGAACCGACGCGCTCGCTCGACCCCTTAGCCGCCGCAAGCATGCGCGCTCTCATTAACGAACTCGCACAAGCCGACCCGCCCGTCTCAATCCTGCTCACCTCGCATAACCTTGCGGAGGTTGAAGAACTCTGCGAACGCGTAGCCATCATCAGTCGCGGGCGCATTCGCGCACTCGGCACTCCGCACGAGCTACGCGCGCAGCACAAGCAGACCGAGCGCGTGCGACTAACCACCAGCGGCCTCACGCGCGAGCAGGCCCAAAGCGCTTTGGGCCAACTGCTAAGGGATGTCGAAATCAACGAGCAGGGCCAACAACTCGTCATCGCTTTCACACGCGAGATGGACGACGCGAATCTTAGTCTGGCGACGCGCCGTGTGATTGAAAACGGCGGAACGGTTCTCGCCATTGACTCGGAACGAGCCACGCTACTCGACGTTCTTGAAAGCTACGAGCGCGAGCATGAGCGAGCGGAGGAGCAGTCCGAATGAATGCCTTCGTATTGCTGCTGCGCCGCGTGCGCGCTTTCATCGTGCGCGATTTCCAGTTAGCTGTGAGCTATCGTCTCGAATTTTTCCTACGCATGCTGACCGTCTTATTCATCGTCACTACTCTGTTCTTCATCTCAAAGACTTTTATCGGGCCTTCGGATTGCCCCTGCGCTGAATCACCGTTTGCACAATGGAAAAACCCGCTCGCAGCATGGGTTACGGGTCTGGCTGTGCTCAACTATTTTATGACCGGGTTTTCGAGCCTCGCCAACGCGATTCGCTCCGAACAGATGCAGGGGACGCTGGAAAGCGTTCTGCTTTCACCCATCAATATTCCGACCGTCATCGTGTCCAGTTCGGCGTGGGATTTCGTACAGGCAACTTTCTTCTCGTTTCTCTATCTCTTTTTTGGCTGGCTCTTTTTCGATGTGCGCTTCGAGGGAAACTTTCTGCTGGCGCTCATTTTTCTGCTACTAACGACGCTGGTGCTGGCCTGCATCGGCATTCTCTCTGCAAGCTTCGCAATGGTCTTCAAGCGCGGCGACCCCTTCGGCGTGCTGCTCGGCGTCGGCTCTGCGCTCTTCTCCGGCGTCTTCTTTCCGACACAACTTCTCGGCCAAGGCTTCGGCAACGTCTCTCGCCTGCTCCCTCCGACCTACGGACTCGACGGCATTCGTCGCGTCTTGATAGAAGGGCAGGGCCTTGCACAGGTGCGCGAGCCGTTGACAGTCCTCTTTATGTTTCTGCTCGTGCTGCTTCCCTTCTCGCTCTGGGTCTTCGGCCGCGCCGTCCGCCGCGCCAAGCGCGAAGGCAGCCTGATTCAATACTGATTCTCCGCTTGCTGCCTTTAACTATTCGTAACAGCCGCGTGCTTCTTTGGCGATGGTCAACGCGCTAGTATCACTTCACTGGCAACGACGAACAATGCGCGTCTTTTACACATCACGTTATTACGCAGACATCGGCGAGGGCCACGTTTTCCCGATCCGCAAATTCGAGTTGGTGCGCGACCTCCTGCTGAGCGAGGGAACTTTGCAGCCCGCAGACATCATAGAGCCGCTGCCCGCGCCCATTGCGGACGTTCTCCTAGTGCATACGGAGGATTACATTACGCGCCTGCGCGCAGGCTCACTGACGCCGCGCGAGTTGCGTCGGCTCGGCTTGCCCTGGTCGAAGGCGCTGGTGCGCCGCTCGTTTCTGGCGACAGGAGGCACAATCGGCGCGGCCCGCAACGCGCTCACGGAAGGCGTCGGCTCGAATCTGGCCGGCGGAACTCATCATGCTTTCCCTGAGCGCGGCGAGGGCTTCTGCGTGCTCAACGATGTCGCCATCGCGATTCGCGTCCTGCGACGCGAGCAGCTTATCAAGCGCGCGGCCGTCGTTGATTGCGACGTTCATCAGGGCAACGGAACAGCGACTATTTTTGAGAACGACGAAAGCGTCTTCACCTTCTCCATGCATGGCGCTAAAAACTACCCGCTCTTCAAAGCCCGCTCGACCCTCGACGTTGAATTGCCGGACGAGACTTCGGACGCAGAGTATTTGAGCACGCTGGCAGAGCATTTGCCGCGCGTCTTCGCTCACAACCCCGACATCATCTTTTATCTCGGAGGGGCTGACCCCTACGTGGGAGATAAGCTCGGTCGTCTCGCGCTTTCAATCAAGGGCTTGCGCGAGCGCGATGAATTGGTGCTCAGGGAATGTCAACAACGCGGCGTCAGCGTCGCAACCGTGATGTCCGGCGGCTACGCTGCGAATATCAGTGACACCGTCGAGATTCACTGCAACACGATTCGCGCCGTCCGGCAGATTTTCAATCAGGTCGGAAACGTGCAGACCACTGCCGGGAGACAATCGCTCGACGCTGGCATTTAGATTTTCCGGCATTGGCCCACTATGAACATCATCGTCATCGGCAGCGGCTTCGGCGGACTCTCCGCCGCGATTCGCTTACAGGCGCAGGGACACAGCGTCACGGTTATTGAGAAGCGCGACAAGCCCGGCGGTCGTGCCTACGTCTACGAGCAAAACGGCTTTGTCTTCGACGGTGGGCCAACCATCATCACAGCGCCGTGGCTTATTCAAGACCTCTTCAAAGCCTGCGGCAAAGTTGCCGCAGACTATCTTAAGCTTGTCCCGCTCGATCCCTTCTACAATGTTCGCTTTGAAGATGGCTCAGTTTTTCATTACAACAATGATGGCGAGAACATACGACGGCAGATTCGCAGTTTTAACCCGAACGACGAGGCGGGCTACGAGCGTTTTCTGGCTGCGACCGAAAAGATTTTCCAGAAGGGCTTTGAGTTGATTGACAAGCCTTTCACGCATTTGAGCGACATGGTCAGGATTCTTCCAGACCTCGTTCGCCTGCGTTCGCATAAATCCGTGGCCTCTTTCGTCAACCAGTACATCAAGGATGAAAGGCTGCGGCAGGTCTTCAGTTTCCACCCGCTGCTCATCGGCGGCAATCCCTTTCAGAGCACTTCGATTTACGCGCTCATTCATAAACTGGAACAGGAGTTTGGCGTCTGGTTCGTGATGGGCGGAACAGGTGCACTTGTGCGTGCGCTCTTGCAGCTTTTCACGGAGAGCGGAGGTCAACTCCGTCTCAACACGGAAGTCGAAGAGATAACCTTTAATGCTACGACGAATCGTGCGACGGGAGTGCGCCTTGCCAGAGGCGAGTTTCTGAGGGCTGACGCTGTCGTTAGTAATGCTGACGTAGCGTTCACATACCTGCATCTAGTGCCGGGAAGATTCCGTCGTAAGTACACGAATCGGAAAGTCGAACGGATGAAGTATTCGATGTCTCTCTTCGTCGTCTACTTCGGGACGGACCGCCAGTACAAGGATGTCGCGCACCATGAGATTTTGATGGGGCCTCGCTATCGCGGCCTCGTCGAGGATATTTTCAAGCGTAAAATTCTGGCCGGAGACTTTTCGCTCTACCTGCACCGGCCGACCGCCACAGACCCCAGCCTCGCGCCTGTCGGTTGCGATAGCTGGTATGTGCTCTCGCCCGTGCCGCATCTGGGGGCAGGCGTTGATTGGCGCGAGCGTGCGCGGCCCTATCGCGATGCAATCATCAAGTATCTGGAAGAGCGATACTTGCCGGAGCTTTCGCGCCACATCGTCGCAGAACACTACATTGACCCGCTCCATTTCCGCGAAACGCTCAACAGCCACCTCGGCAGCGCCTTCTCCGTCGAGCCAATCCTGACGCAATCGGCATGGTTTCGCCCGCATAATCTGAGCGAAGACGTGCCGAATCTATACTTTGTAGGCGCGGGCACGCATCCCGGCGCAGGGCTGCCCGGCGTGATTAGTTCCGGGAAAATCGTGGCTGAAATGATTGGAGGAGCATGAAAGGCAGGCTCTCCGGCATGGCCGCAGGCTGCCGCACCTGTGTAATTTTTTACTAGTGCTATGAAAGTTTTTCTGGAATTACCTGAGAATTGCGTTTATACTCCGTTCATAGGTCTAGCAAGTGTAAAAGAAGTGCCATTCTTCGAGCGCGTGTTCGTGCGGACGTGCCGCCGGGGAGTTTCAAGGGGATCAGTACAGGGAGCTTATGCTTGCCCCGCAAAGGCTGCAAGATGACTGATCGAGCCGGGAAGACAAAACTTTCTGAGAGTATTAATGTTCCTGAGAGGAAATTGGAGGCCAGTCAATGACAATCAACTTGAGAGCGATAAGCAAAGCGCTAATCCTCAGTATAGCTGCTATTGCGCTCTTCACGCTCAGTCAAGGTGCGGCGAGTGCTACACCTGTCACCTACTCGACAGCAGGGTCTTTTAACGGGGGCGGCAACAGCATTCAGTTCGGCTCCGGCGGAAACCTGTTAACTATTACATTTACCGGGGTTAACAGCACTGTGAATGCAGACCCTTTCACCTTCGCCAGCCTTGGCGAATTTCAAACATCCGTGACGGGCAACGGCGCTACCATTGCGCCCGGCACTACCTTTACGCTCAATATTACGCAAACCGTGCCCAGCGCAGGAAGCGGCAGTCTGTTAGGCACAATTAGCGGAACAATCGAGCAAAACCAGAGTACAGGGCTTGTGACGTTTTCCGTCTCCGCAGTGACGATTAATGGCGTGACCTATAGTTTAACCAATAATCCGTTGCCGCTTGTGCCGCCTTCCACCAACAACGGTGTCACGTCGGTTCAGGCTCAGATTACCGCCGTTCCAGAACCGGCGACGATGGTCTTGCTGGGAACGGGTCTGGCTGGCCTTGCCGCTGGCGCGCGTAAACGCCGCAAAGCACGCAAGGAAAGCTCCAGCTAAATTCTCCGGCGATACACAATCATAATTCTTGCTTCAGGGCTGGCAATTCTCCTCTTGCCGGCCCTGAATCTTTTCAGCACGCCTCACAATTGCCCGCCCCGGATAAGCCTTCGCAGCCTGCGCGCCGTGAGCATCTTGCACTATAATCAACAGAGCGGCCGGTTCATGCTCCCTTGCATCCTGTGCCGCGCTTGATTTGCAATTCCCTCGTAGCGGTCGGTTTGACTAATGTGGCGTTCGATAAAATTTGCGCTTCTGTTCCCCACGGGCATCCTCCTCGGATGGCTCATCTACCAGTTTATAACCTTCCCGGACATCGGCAGCCTCAACGAGCGCAACCCCGAAACCACAGCGCTCATCCAGACACGCATTAAGGAAGCAACTGACCGCGGCGAGCAACCGCGCAAATTCCAGACGTGGGTTCCGCTGGAAAAAATCTCGCCGCATCTCTACCGCGCCGTGCTGGCTGGCGAAGACACAAACTTTGCGACGCACAACGGCTTTGATTACAAGGCGATTCAGCACGCATGGGACGAAGCGCAGCGAGAAGCTGAAAAAGAGGCGAAGAAGGAGGGCGATGCGGACCAATCCAGTTGGCGTTGGCCCAGCTTCGATTTCAAGCGCGGGGCTTCGACCATCTCTCAGCAGTTGGCTAAGAATCTGTACCTGACGACGGAAAAATCTTTCATCCGTAAAGGTAAGGAAGCAATCCTGACTTACTTTCTCGAACGCAAGCTCTCGAAGCGACGCATACTGGAAATCTACTTGAACGTCATAGAGTGGGGCGACGGCATCTACGGCGCGGAGGCCGCCTCGCAATACTACTTCCGCAAGCCAGCCTCAGCCCTCAGCCTCCGCGAAGCAGCTTTCCTGTCAGCGATTATTCCCAACCCGCGCAAGGATTTTAACCCGCAACTGAACCCGCGTCGCGTCGCGCGCCGACAACGAATCATCATGCGCGGCATGCCCTACGTCAAACTTCCTGAAGGAATCTGATAAGCCCGTCAGTCCAAAAATTCGAAGCCTGTAATTCGTTGTCCAGACTTTAGAACATTCCTGCTCTTTGTCTACACGTAAGATTTTCTATCTGTGCGCAGGGCGACAGAGACGGCCCACGCGGTCGCGCCCAGAACGAGCAGGAAGGCCGTGGCGTGGAGCGCTCTGGCAATCTTTGCAGTGTGAGAGAGCCAGCCTAGGTGTTCCAGCATGTAGCGCCAATCATGTATGGAGTCTTGGCCGCCCAGAAGCGGCAACTGCATCGAGACGGCATCTCCCGCGTAGACCGAAACATTGAGCAGGCTTTCGCCGACCCACAGCAAGACCAGCGCGCATGAATAGTGCTTCCCCTGATGATAGAAATAGATGGCGAAGACTACCGGGACAATCAACTGAAACAGAGAGCCTCCGGCGATCATCACAAATTCTCCGAAGGGCATAAACAGTATGTGCCCTGCTTCGTGCATCACCAGATTCACGTTGTCAATCAATCGCCAGTCGAGCGGGTGCAGCAGCGCCCACAGAAAATACGCGCCCGCAATGAGCGCCACAACTACCCGAACAGGGTCGCGGCGGCTGCTCTTTTCTCGCTGGAACGTTGTTGACATCTAGGTGAAAGCCTTAAGAATTAATGAAAGCCGAAACTCCAGCGAGACCTAAGCAGATGGTGCTTGACAGTCTCGCTGGAGTTTCATGTTTGAGAGACACGAATTAGAGCTTGAGCTTGTAAGCAGAGGCTTACAGACTAAACTCGCGTGCCAGTTGGAGTTCGGCCTTGCGTAGCTCGTAGCGAGCCCGACCGAAGTTGCCTTCGGTCTTTAAGGCCAGCACGACGAAATACTCGCGGCTGAAGAGACGCATGATGACGACGGCGCTATCGAGCGTGACGGTCAACTCGCGGAGGCTGCCAAGCCCTGTGTCGTTGCCCGTTCGTTGTGCGTTACGAACGAGCGAGGTGAACTCAGTTGCAGCGACATCCAGATTGGTGTCGTTAGCTTCCGGCCGCATGACCTTCTCGACCGCGATTCCGTCAGTTCCCATAATCAGCGCGCCGACGGCTCCGTCCGTGTTTTCGATAATCGCTTCAAGCGCTTCCTTGAACATCGGTGAAAGCCTCCTCTCTTATGGGCGAGCGCCGCCCAGTGAGCCCGGCCGCGCGACGGGCGCGTTGGGCGTGCCCGGGGTGACGGTCGGTGACGGGGCGATGGGCTGCACCGGCGAGGTTGTCTGCGGCTGTTGCTGCTGTTGCTGCAACTGCGTCGGCGTCGGCGTGTTGGTCGGCGGATTGCCGAGCGGCACGGGCTGGCTGATGGTCGTCGTGCGCGTGCCAGTCGTGGCCGGGCCGCCGACGGGTCGTCCCTGATAATCCGGGCGATAGATGCGCGGTGTGATGAAGAACAGAATCTCGTCTGTGGCGCGAGTAGTCAGCTTGCGTTTGAAGAGATTGCCGAGCACAGGCACGCTGGAGAGGCCCGGTGTGCGCTGCTGCGTGACGCCTTCGCTATCGAGGAGCACGCCGCCCATCACGGTCGTTCCGCCATCGGGCACGAGCACTTCCGACTGCATGCGCTGCGTGTTGATGCCGGGAACACCGCCGACGGCGATGCCTGTGTTGATGCTATTGTTTTCAACTGTGACGCGGAGCACGACCGTTCCAGCGTCCGTAATCTGCGGCGTGATGGAGAGACGCAGCGGAACGGAGACGAAGGTGGTCGTCACGACGGTTGCGCCGCCCGTTGCCTGTGTGGTCTGCACAGGAATCTGCGAGCCGCTTTCAATCTGCGCTGGGCGGTTGTTCAAAGCAGTCACGCGCGGGGTCGCGACCGTCTTGGCCTGTCCCTTTGATTCGCCAGCGGTAATCAGCGCGCTGATCTGCGCTGTGCCGAAGATGCCCGTCGTCAGGCCGATGACGGTGTTGGGAGCGGCAGCGCCGAGCGTTCCTGTCGGCTGCGGGAAAATAGTGGAAGAGCCGCTGTCTGTGCCGGTGCCACCCGTTCCGCCTGTTCCACCTGTGCTGCCGCCGGTGCCGGTGGTGCTGACGGGAAGCGTGCTGAAAGAACCCCTGCCGCCTGTTCCGACGTTGAAGACAGCCGCTGAGAGCTGTACGCCCAGGTCGCGGCTGAAGTTGCGCGAGGCGATGACGATGCGCGTCTCAATCTCGACCTGCGGTTCGGGCTGGTCCAGAATGGCGACGAGCTGGCGAATGGCTTCTATGTTCTCGCGAACGTCCGTGATGATGAGAGTATTGCTGCGGCCGTCAACTTCGATTGAGCCGCGGCGCGAGAGCCTGCGAGAGATAATCGGCAACAACCCCTGATCGCCGCCGCCGCCCGTCGCATCGCCGCCAGCGCCGCCGGAATAGCTCAGGTTGGTCGAGCCGCCTGCGAATGCGCCGGTCGAGCCTGCGGCCTGCGCCAGCGTGCCGGATGCGCGCGCGTAGTTGAGGCGCACGAACTCCGTCACCAGCGGCGACGTGTCAAGCTGTGCGTCTCTGATCTTCTGCTGCGCGGCGGCCTCAGTCGCCAGCACATCAATGGTCGCGATACGGAGGATGCTGCCGTTAACGTCAACGCCGAGGCGATTGGCGCGCAGGATGGCATCGAGCGCGATGTTCCAGGGCACGTCCGTGACGTTAACGGTCACAGGGATTGCGCCGACCGAAGTATCAATCACGAAATTAACGCCGTACTGCTCCGTGATGTAGTTGAGAATGTCGCGTATGTCTGCGTTGACGACGTTGAGGTTGATAGGCTCGCCGACGAAACCCTGCTGGCCGTAGCGCGAGGCTTCCGACTGCTGCGAAGTTTGTCCCGGCGTGATGTTCACGTTCTGGCGGCGCGGTGTTGGCGTCGGCGTGGGCGTCGTCTGCGGCAGGTTGTCGCTCGCAGCGGCGCTTGCGCTTACGTGATTCAGGGCGCTCTCCTGCGCGGCTGTGGGGGAGAGTTCGAGCACAAGGTCGTTGTCGTTCATCTGCGAACGGTCACGAACTGGTATCTTCAGATTAACGTGAAGACGCGCCCAGGTCTCAGGGCCGAGGGTGGCCGTGCGCTCAAGCGCAATGCCTGAGACGAGCGGCGAAGCTACGTTGTACTCGCGCGCGAGACGCGAAGCATCAACGCCGGGCAGGTCAATCAACAACGTCAGAGCACCAGGACGCTTGACAGAGTAGGCCATCGGCGCAGTGCCGTGAATGGTGATGCGTGTCGTCGGGCCGTTGACGAAAGCGCTGAGGCTCTTTGCCATCGGCGCATTCGCAAAGGCGAAGACGGAGAACGAGCAGACGAGCAAGAGAACGAGCGCGCCTCTTGTCGTTGCCCTATAGATTTTTTGTTGAGCGGGCATCTTTCCCTCCTTCAGGGAATCATTGGAAGAAATTGTCCGCCACGCACTGCGCTCGTGGCCCAACGGTTCCGGGCCAGCCTTTAAGAGCGCGCGCCGCACAACGCGAACAGTTCCGTCCGATGTAGTTATCAAGACCGTGCGCCAGCCAAGCGACTGTCTCAAGCTCTGGAAGGCTTGCCAACCGTCAAAAGTCGGCGCACACGAGATGCGGCCTCGCACACGAACGGAATCTCAGGCTTCCCATCGTGAGCGAGACCGAAGGCGAAAACTTATTGCTTTTCCGGCGTGGAGGGTTTGACCTCGCCGACGGCATTGGGAGCAGCGGCCGGAACTTGGCTGCCGCCGCCTGTTGATGCTGCTCTGTCTGTTGTCAGAGCATCGGAGACGGCATTGGGCTGCCGCAAGGGTTTGGTTTCGACGCTCATCTCACGCCGCCCGTCGCTCCAACGCGTTTCACGACGGAAGACGAGGCGGTCTTCCTCGATGGCAACCAGTTGTCCATCGAAGAAGGTCTCGCCGGGATAGATGACGTATGAGAGCTTGATGGGCGTGGCTTCAACCATCGCCGCATAACCGCGCGGAGTGCGGAAGATGCCGATAACCTGCATCTCGCTGAGGAGCAGCGCCGTAGTCGGCTTCGGTGCAGGCTGCTGCATGCTCATCGCCTGCGCCTTCTGCGCTTTGTAGCGGTCAATGCGCTCCTGTATGGAGGGGGGTGTGATTTGCACGGGCACAGGCTTGACCGGCCTTCTTTTCGGCGGCGGCGGACGGTAAATCGTGAACGGGTCGCGCTCGCCGTTCTGCTTCATGCCGGACTTGACGGTTTCCTGCGCGCTCGCGCTCCAAGGGGCGACGCAGAGGAATAAGCCAATCGCTGCGTAACGTAGAATGTGTGTGTAGTGCTTCATGTCTTGTTCCTGAATCTTTCGTTTCAAGCTATCCGAGAAGGTGGCTGAAAACTACTATTTGACCGGCGCTGGCGGCGGTGCGCCTGCTGTGGGCGGTGCGCCCGGAGCGGGGGCAGCCGGGACGCCGTTGGATTTTTGCAGCTTGTCCTGAGAGGCGTAGTAGGCGGTCATCAGAAACTGCGCGTCAACTGTTCGCCCCGGCCCCTGTTCCTTTTCGTCAATCCGATTAATCTTGAAATCGGTGATGGAGACGATGCGCTGGTAACGCGCCATCTGGTCGAAGAAGGAACGCAGGTTCGCAAACGAGCTGGTCACTTCGACTTCGACCGGCTTGCCGTTATAAAAATCCTGCTGCACGTCGTCTTTCGGTGAGAAGCGGCGCATCACGAGGCGGCTCGTGCGAGCGCGGTCCGTGACGCCCTGCAACACACTCGTCAACTCGCGCTGCTCCGGCAGCAAAGCCTTCAACTCTTCAAACTCCGCCTGCCTGCTTTTGTAAGCGGCGCGAAATTCGTTGAGACGCTGCTGCGCTATCTGCGCCTGCGCGTTCTTGCCGCGCAGTTCTTCAATCTGCGCTTCCAGAGTCTTCGTTTCCGCGCGTGTTCCGCTCGTCACGAAATACCAGAAGCCCGCGTAGACCACCAGCGCCGCGACGCTGAAGATGGTCAGCCGGAGATACCAGGGTAGCTCTTGTATATTTCCTATTTTCATAACGGCTCTTTTTCCTTACCGCTTGCTGCGGTCTCACGGGAGTTCAAAAGGTTTTCCCGCCCTTAACGTGGTGTCCGCTGATTCTTTACTTCTGCGCAATCTGATTTGAGGCGGGAGCAGTAGTTGATGTGGCGGCGGGTGCGGAGGCGGGCGACTGCGGTGCGGTCTGCGCGTAGCTGCACTTGATTGTGAAACTGACGACTTCCGGCACTTCCAGTTTCATAGGCTGGCCGTTGGCGTCGGGTGCTGGCGCGGTGTTGTCCGCCACAGTGTTAACATTCTGCTGAACCTTCTCACGCTTGGTCTCAATCGAGAGATTGCTGAAGAGGCCCGCCGAGAATTCCATGCTCTGGCCCAAGCGCGTCACGGCAGCTTCATTCGGGGAGCTGCCTTTGATGATGAGTTCGCTGCCCTTCTGCTCGACGCTTTCCAGATACAAGCCGCCGATGCTATCCGTGCGCTCTTTAACCAGACGGAGAACGTTGCCCGGCCCTTGCTGCGAAGCACGCAGTTTTTGAATCGCGTCAATGCGAACCTGTATGTCCTTGGTCTTCTTTTCCAGTTCGTCCTTCTCTTTATTGACTGCGACCATCTGCGTATTAATCGCCTGCTGCGACGCCAACTCCTGCTGCGCAAGGCCAAAGTCGCGGCCTGCGCTGTAGTAGTCGTAGCCGAGTCCGAGCGCCAGCAATCCGGCGACGATGAGGCCCAGCATAAGGGTTTGCGTGCGCGGGTTCGCCACTCTGACTTCGACGGCGGCGACGCCTTTCGAGCGGTCTGTGACGGAATCTAACAGGTTGACCTTTATCATCTTGCTTCAACTCCTCTCAAAGCCAGCCCGACGGCGACGGCCATCTCCGGCACAACCTCGCGCATGTAGTCTGGGTCAAAACGCCTTACGTCCACCTTTATCTGGCGGAACGGATTGAAAACTTCCACCTCTACTTCAAAACGGTTGGAGAGATATTCGGAGAGGCCGGGCAGCTTTGAGCCGCCGCCCGAAATATAAATCTTCTGCACAGTCCCTTCGCCCTCTTCCGCCGTCGCGCGGTAGAAATCCATGGTCTTCTGTATTTCCAGCGCCAGAATGTCGGAGACGGTTTCGAGGATGGGCTGAATGGCGCGCTCTTCCGTTCCTTCAGGCAGCGGCATTCCGCGCTTGACCGATTCGGCCTGCTCGTGGCTGAGGCCCAGTTCTCTCTGCAAGAGGCTGGTGTACTGGTTGCCGCCGACCGATACGTCGCGCGTGAAGACGGACTTCGTGCCGTTCAGGATGTTGATGTTCATCGTCGCTGCGCCGATGTTCAAGAGCGCAACGATTTGTCCGGGCATCGGCTGGTAGTTGACCTCATAGCAGTTCTGCAAAGCGAAGGCGTCAACGTCTATGACGGCGGGCTGCTTTCCGGCAAGCTGAATCGCCTGCTTGACGTTGGCAATCTTGTCGCGCTTGCAGGCGGCCATCAGGACGTGCAATGCATCAGGCGAGCTGCCGATGATTTGGTAATCGAGACTGACATCCGTGATGTCAAACGGAATGTGCTCTTCCGCGTGCCACTCGATTGACTCTTCCAACTCTTCCTGAGTCATCTGCGGCACGACGATGTTTTTGACAATCACGGAATGGCCGCTGACGCCCGCCGCGATGCGGTCAGTCTTAATCTGATGTTCGCGGAAAATGTTGGTGATGACGTTTGAGACATCGTTCAACTCCATAATCTGACCATCAACGATGGAGTCTGCCTGAAGATTCTCGTAGCCGAGGCTGAGCAGTTGCAGGTTGCCGGGCTTGCCCTGTAATTCAACTGCCTTCACCGAGCTTGAGCCGATGTCTACACCGACCAGATTTTTTTTGCTGAGACCACGTTTCAACATGACTTGGAAATTCCTCGCGATTCCTGGAATCGCCTGCGATTAAGTTGGCGGAGACGAAGACGAGCCTTCCGTGCTCTGGAGAGCTTGACGCGAATGGTTTTTGCAGGGGGCGTTTGAGTAGCGGATTTCATAGCTTTGTGGCAATCAAGCCGCAAGGTCGGCTTATTCAGCGTGGGCCTGAGCAAAGTCAGGCGACACTAAGCTTTGTGGACAGAAGCTTGCTTGAACTGTTCGAGGAGATGCGCCACTGTCTTAAAAGTGAATGGAAAAGCAGGAAGGCCAAACGCATTTCAAATGCTGTCGCAGCGCGTTCGTCCGTCTCACTTCGGCAACCCGGCCAAGTCAGTAAAGCTCGTAGCTCGTCTGACTCCCGTTGGCTTTGCGGCCCCCGCTCGCGCGGGGTGTGCGTTTATCGGCTGACTTTCAAATCCGCCGGTCTCTTTTCAGGCTCAGGGCCGTCAAATAATCAACCGGCATCGCTCACGTGGGCGGTCATTCCATTGCACCGCCACGATGAGAGTACAACACGTGCTGAACATTGTCAATCAGTATTTTTGATTGTTTAACTGAATAAATAACAGGAAATACAGCTCGCTAATGAGGAATATGCGTGCTTTGCGGGGCAAGTTTTCTGGAAATTGACGAGATTCGTTTCAGGAATTCTTACGGACTTCAGGAGGTGAAGACCTCGTAAACTTCCAGCGACGGACGCCCTTCCGCGAGTCCCGGAGTCTGTTTACGGTGGGCGGCGACGAAGGCTTCCGAGGTTGTCCAGGCCTTGAAAGCCTCGTGCGATTGCCAGCGCGTGAGGACAACGTAGGTGCGCCCTTCCGTCGGTCTCAAGACCTGCATATCTATAAACCCCTGCATCTTATCAACGGCGCGGTCACGCCCTATAAAAGTCTGTTCAAAATCCTGCTCGCGGCCTTCGGCCACAGGAATGCGATTCATAACGATAACCATCTTGAAACCCTCCGCTCTTCAGATATGCATTGATGAAGGACTTGCTCTTTAGCCTCTGCCATAAGTAAGACGACGTTCATTGTCGGACTCTACGCATTACTCTAAGCATTAACGCTCGCTGACTCTCTTGGCCTCTTCATCATCTTCTGCCGCTTGGCCGCCCTTTTTAATCTTGACGGTCTTGGCCGGGATACCGACCTTGATGTGATAAGGCTCTACGTCTTTGGTGGTGACTGCGCCCGTGCCGACCATAGCGTTCTGGCCGACCTGCGTTCCGGCAAGCACTGTGGCGTGATACGTGATGCGCACGCCGTCGCCGATGCGCGTCGTCAGGTTATAGACCTTGTGTATGTCTTCTATGTCGTGCGTGTGCGAGTAGATGTTTGCGTAGTCGGAGATGGAGACGTTGTTGCCGATTTCTATTCCGCCTCTATCGTCGAGCAGCACGTGGCGGTGGATGACAACGTTATCGCCAAACGAGAGATTATAACCGTAAGACCATTCAACGAAGTGCCAGCACTTAAAATTCTCACCGACGCTGCGAAAGATGAGCGGGGCGAGCATTCTGCGGAAGCGATGTCCGAGCAAGGCGTTTTGTCCGAGCGGCGAGCGGTCATACATTTGCCAGAGCCAGATGAAAGGCTTGCGCTGGGCGTAGGCTTCAACGTCAATGTCTCCGTAGTATTCAGGCTCGGTGGTGATGTTGCGCGGGTCGAAGTTGTGCAGGACGGCGCGTGCCGAAGGCTTGAGGCTCGATTGGTCCGGGACATGCCCGATGCCCTCTCCGAATTTACCGGCCCCGTAATAAATCTCGTACAGCGTATCGCGCACGACATCATTCGGGTCGCGCTTGTCTTCTGTCAACTCGCGTTGCAGCGTCCCTAAAAAATCTTCAAAAGCAGCTTCAGCCTGTGGCTGGGCCTCCAGCTTGCGATATGACATACGAGAATTCACCTCCGCAGAAGTTAACAAAAATTTACACGAACAAGGCAACGCATCATGGTTGTAAAGGTCACTCAAAGTACCATAGACGACTGAGCGCAGCAATGGCTGCTTTCAGTGAAGGATAAAGGCCGCCGCTGTTACGCTTGAGCTAACGCGCCGAAGTGAAGTCATCTTGCCAGTCGCAAGCGCGAGCGGTTAGGATGTTTCGAGATGAGTTTCTTCCGCAAGTTTTTAATCGCCTCCGGGATTCTAGTAGCTATTCTGGCCGTCTGGCTGTGGTTGAATCGTCCACAGAAGGTAGACATGGCCGGTTATGTACCGGCCGATTCTCTCATCTATCTTGAGGCCAATAATCTCCCGCAGATTGCAGACGAGATGACGCAGACTGATGCGTGGAAGGCGCTTGCTCAACCCGCCGGAATCAAAACGAGTTTGGGAAGCTACGGTTGGTTGAGCCGTCTTGCGGCGTGGACGGGCATTGGCCCTGCTGACGCGGTTGTGCTCTCGCGTGCGCAGATTGCCGTCACGGTGATGGGTTTCGACTCGGCTGACGCGGGCGAGACTCTGAAAATCAAGCCTCGCTACGCGCTCGTCGCAGAGACTCATACCAGCGCATCGCGTGTGCAGTCGGTAATTGATAAGCGCGTCGGCAATTTCGCGCAAAGGGCTTACGGCTCGCCCATAGTCGAACGCAAAGAGGTTGGCGGAATCGAACTAAAGACGTGGCGTGCGCCGGAGGGCGAGCGGCGAATTGTCGCGGCGGTCTTGGATAGCGTAGCCGTCGTCGGTAATGACGAGCAGACGGTGCTGGCGTGTCTGGCCGTTAGGCGCGGAGAGCGTCCGAGCCTCGCAGGCAATCAGCAACTTGAAATGATGCGTCAGCGACTCGACGGCACAAGCGGGCTGGCTTTCGGTTATGTCTCCGCGACCGGCGCTGCGAAACTCCTTGAGGTGGCCGCAACCGTCTATGCAGGTCAACTCTTATCCGATCCGCGCGCGCAAGGCTTGGCAGCCAGCACGCTGCCTTCGCTGGCTGCTAAGATTCTGGGCAGCGCCGGATGGAGCGCGCGTCTTAAGAATGGAATGGTCGAAGACCGTTATTTCGTGACGCTGCAAAACGGCGTGGCCGCGAATCTGCGCGAACCGCTGGCGACCTCGACAATGCTCACATCGTCCGTGGGCCAACTGCTTCCGGCTGAGACGTACTCAGTCTCACACTATAATTACCGCGACCCTGCTGCCGCATGGCGCGGACTGAATCTGGCACTCTCAACACAGCTTGACACGCTCGGCGCTCTTTTCGTTTCAAAGCTCCTCGAATCGGCGCTCAAGCCTTACGGCATAGAAGAGCCTGACGCGTTCCTGCGTTCGATTGGCCCAAACATCATCACTGCGCGTCTTGACGCGCCTGACGCAAACAGCGCCGTCGCTGATAATGCAGACTCCGGCAGGGTTAGCAGTTCGAGGACCGTGACCATCGTTGAAGTGCAGGACGAGAAGGTGCTGCGCGAGTTTGTGTTGAAACGACTGGGCGCGCAGCCGCGTCGCGAGCGTGTTGGCGATGCGGAGTTTTTAATCTCGCAGAGTAAAGAGCGCGGGGCGGCCTGTTTTATCATGGGACGCTTGCTGATGGGCCCAGCCGAGCAGTTGCGTCGTTGTCTTGAAGCGCGGGCGAGCGGAAAGACGCTTGCTGTGGCCGCCGATTTCCAGAAGGCTGCGAGTACGGTCGAAGAAGAGGCGCGGGCCAACACGGTGACCTACACTTCAGATAGCTCTCCGGCACGCGCTTTTATTTCAACCATCGCTGCTCAGAAAGAGGCGCGCGAGGGCCAGCCCAACGGAGCGGAATTAGCACGCACGCTCGAAAGCCTGTCTTTCGCCGTCAGCGAAACGAGGCTGATCGAAGGCGGTTTCGAGAAGAAAACGCGCTCATCCTTTGGACAGTTTGGCACGCTCGCCGCTCAATTCTCTCCAAACTCGCAGCAGTAAGGCCGCCCGTAATTTTTCAGGGCACGACAATAATTGCCGATGAAAGATTCTTGACAGCCTCGCCGCTTTTACGTTAGATTGCACGCGCCCTGCAACTGTTGGCACGATTGATGAGACCTTCCTCTCTTTAATCCTGATGCTCTGAAATAAGCTTCAAGCGGAAATGTGATACTCGAAACCCTGACGGCTTACGTGCCGGATGGCGTGTGAAAAGTATCTTCAATCTCTCCCTGAATAGCGCGGTTTTGTCTGCGGCTTGTCCAAGCCTCTTTTTTGATACGTATCTACGGATCACAGGCTGGCATTCTGTGTGTGTAGTACGGGCGCAGAAATTCTTCGCCGCGCTCTCTTCCCTTTCGTTTCATCGCGGGCTTGAAAATTCGCGTTCTCGTTCAAAGTCAACTCCAACTTTGTTATCAGGAAGTCGAGCATTAACATTCCAATGAAAAACAGACTGAAGCACAGCGTTTCCCTCTGCGCTCTTCTTTTAGGCTTCTTCATCTGCGCCGCGCCGGCGAATGCACAACAACAGGATGCTGCGACGTGGATGGCGAGGCCCGTCGAAGCGCCGCGCCTGAATGCGAAAGCAGTTGAAACGAAGACAAAAAACGTCGGACGCAGTAGCGGCCCCGTCAGGCTGAGAAGCAAACAACCAATCGTAAAGAGTAGTAGCAACGAACAGAGCGATGCCGCGACGGTTGAGACGCGAGTCGAGACTTCGACTGTAAAAACGGAGACCGCCGGGCGAGAATTAACAACCACGGCAGGGCCGACGACAGAGAACATCACTCTCTATCCTTGCTGCGACTGCAACAGAATTCTGCTGGACGGGCTGCTCCTTTATCCGAACGCCACTCTCCAACTTTTTAACAGCACACCTAACAGCGTCGTCACCGTCACGCTCGGCCACAGCGGGCCGGGCCGCATAGGGTTTGCCCTCAACGTTGATGGCCCTTACACGGACTCTCTGACCTTCGACGTGACGACCAACGCCAGCGGCAACGGCGCTCGCAGCATCACGTTTTATATCAAAGGCATGGAGGTCGGGCAGTCTGACATGACGACTACCGTCGCCGAAGGGTTCACCAATCCCGTGCCCGACATGGAAGTTTTCGCCTGCCAGTGTCCGCAGGTTCCGCCGACGCCCTGAGAGAGACACACGCGACACGCGCGCCACAACTCTTTTCGTTCGTCTTCCTGATTTCACAGCACGGCCGCAGGCCAACGCATAAGCCAGAGCCGTTTGGAGAGAGCAAATGCTGAGACCGCTTCTCACACAAAATCGCGCCCGCAGAAAGATAACCTTCGTGCTTCTGGCTGCGATCTGTTTTAGTAACGTCTGCCTGACGATTAACTCTTCAGGCGCAAGCGCGGCCCGTTCTAACAACGAGCCGCCGGACTCACATCGCATGGCCCAACTCCAACCTGATGTGGCAGCCGCGCCCTCTTCGCTTCCGAATCTCACGCCGCCTGACGCGGCCACGCCGGAACCCAAACTCGAAGATCTAGCAAAACTTCCTTTGAGTTTTGAGGCCAACAAAGGGCAGGCCCATGAGCGCGTGCGTTATCTTTCGCGCGGCGTCGGCTACAACGTCTTCCTGACTCCAGACGAGGCCGTGCTCAGTCTCGCAAAGTCTGAACCGAGTCAGCCTGCGAAAGCTCCGCACGATAGCAAACCGTCACAGGGTCGTCGCAGAGTCAAGGCTGACACGGAGTTGAAATTGAGTCTCGTCGGCGCTAACGGGCGGGCGCAGATTCGTGGGCTGGAAGAATTGCCGGGCAAGAGCAACTACTTTATCGGCAATGACCGGCGCAGGTGGCAGACCGATGTGCCTAACTATGCGAAGGTGAAGTATGAGGCGGTTTATCCGGGCATTGACCTCGTTTACTACGGCAACCAGCAGCAGCTTGAATACGATTTCGTCGTCGCGCCCGGCGCTGACCCGCACCTGATTAGAGTCAGCTTTCATGGCGCGTCAAAGCTGCGTCTGGACAAAAGCGGAGACGTTCTAATCTCAACCGGCGGCGGGCAGGTGCGCCAGCATAAGCCGACGGTCTATCAGGAGATTGAGGGCCGCCGGAAAGAAATATCCAGCCGCTATCTTCTCAAGGGCAAGCGCGACATAGCATTTGAAATCGGTGACTACGATACGAGCCGCCCTCTCATCATTGACCCAGTTTTAAACTACTCGTCGCACATGCACGGCTTTCCGTATTCCATGGCTCTCGATTCCGACCGCAATATCTATCTCACAGGCTCCACCTCCTCTACGACCTTCCCGGTCATCAACCCCCTTCAGCAGACTTACGGCGGCGGCGATACCGACGCTTACGTGATGAAGCTCAACGCGGCCGGCTCTGCCATCATCTATTCGACCTATCTTGGAGGCAACGACCACGACACAGGCAACGGCGGCTCAGGCATCATGCACATCGCCCTTGACCCTTCAGGCAACGCCACCATCTTCGGCACGACCGGCTCGGCCGATTTTCCGACCTTCAACGCCCTCGATTCAACCTACAATGGATCGTATCACGACACCTTCGTCTCGAAGCTCAACGCCGCGGGCAACGCCTTCGTCTATTCGACCTTCCTAGGCGGCGCAAGTGCAGAAGTAGCCGGAGGCATCGCCGTTGACGCGCTCGGCAACGCCTACCTGACAGGACAAACCTACTCGCCAAACTTTCCCACCCTCAACCCGATTCAGTCTCCTCTCTGCAACGGCAACAACACGGACATCTTCCTCACAGCCATAAATTCGGCGGGCACAGCCCTGCTCTTCTCGACACACATCGGCGGCTCCAGAAGCGATGGTGGAGGCGGCATTGCGCTCGATTCATCCGGCAACATTTACCTGACAGGAAGCACGAGTTCGCTCAACTTCCCGCTTGTCAACCCGACTCAGGCAACGAAGACAGACTTCTCTAACGACGCCTTCGTGATGAAGGTCAACCCGCTCGGAACTGCCCTGCTCTTCTCGACATACCTGGGCGGCAACGCCAGCGACTACGCATCAGACATCGCGCTCGATTCATCCGGCAATGTGTTCGTCACAGGCACAACCGAGTCAGACGATTTCCCGACCACCGCCGGCGCGTTTCGCACCGCTCACTTCGGCTATCAAGACCCGTTTGTCACCAAGATTGATACCGTCACTCCGTCGGTCGTCTATTCGACCTACGTCGCCGGCGGCGGCTCAGACTACTCCGAAGCCATCGCCGTTGACTCTCAGGGCTGCGCCATCGTCTACGGCACAACAGTCTCCACGAACTTTCCGCTGGTGAACCCCATCAAGTCGCAATACTTCGGCGGCTACACAGACCTCTTCCTCTCGCGCCTGAACGCGACAGGCAGCGCCTTAACATTCTCTACGTTTCTCGGCGGCAACAGCAACGAAGACGCACGAGATATTGTCCTCGACTCTGCAAACAACACCTATCTGACGGGAACGACCGGCTCGACAGACTTTCCGCTCGTCAACCCAATGCTCTCAACCCAATCGGGCGGATTCCTGATGAGGATTGGCGGCCTCGTCGGCTTCAACATCGGCGGCAGCGTTCGCGATGCCAACGGCGTCGGCCTCAGCAGCGTCACCATTACCTTGAGCGGTTCGCAGACAGGCTCAACTCAGACCAACGCCAGCGGCGATTTCGTCTTCGTTAATCTTCCGTCCGGCGGCAACTACACCGTCACGCCCTCTAAGACGCCTTTCTCGTTTACGCCTACAAACCGCACCTTCAACAACCTCAGCGCCAATCAAACGGCAGACTTCACCGTCCTCGCTTATAGCCTGGGCGGTCGCGTCATCAAAACGACCGGCGCGGGCGAACCCGGCGTCACGCTCACGCTCAGCGGCACGCAGTCGGGCAGCGTCCAGACAGATACAAACGGCTACTATTCCTTCCCTGCGGTCGCAGCGGGCGGCAACTACACGGTCACGCCCTCCAAGTCAGACCCGCTTCTGACATACACCTTCGCGCCCGCCAATCGGAGCGTCACGAATCTCAGCGCGAACCAGACGCTCGCTGACTTTACGGCCTCGACCTCCAACGTCGTCACCTTAAACGCGACGGCCGACGCTTTCGTTCAGGACGGCACGACCGCCGCCAACAACTACGGCACAGTCACGCCGCTCCAACTCCGTACAGACCGCAGGACTAACAACGGCCTAAACCGCGATGTCTATTTTAAGTTTGACTTAAACGCCGTCAGCCGAAGCATCAGCAATGTCAGGCTGCGCATTTACGCGGCACTTTCGGAGGCCGGAAGCGTCAGCACGTCTGCCTATTCGGTCGCCAGTACAACATGGATAGAAAGCGGCGCGGGCGGCATCAACTGGAACAACAAACCCGCCCTCAGCGCCGCCGCGCTCCCCGGCGCTACGGCAACCATCAACACCACATCCTACGCGGCCTACGAGATAGACGTGACCAATTACGTGAGGAGCGAAAAGCAGGCCGGGAGAAACATCGTCAGCCTCGCCCTGCACGATCCTTCAGCCGTCACTCCGAACATCACTCTCAATTCGCGCGAAGCCGCATCCAATAAACCTCAACTAATCGTCACTACCAGCAACACCAACAACCTCGCGCCCGTAGTGAGCCTGACAAGCCCTGCCAACGGCGCAACCTACACAGCACCGGCGTCCGTCACAGTCAGCGCCACGGCTTCCGACAGCGACGGCACAATCAGCAAGGTTGACTTCTACGCTGGAACAGATCTTATCGGCACATCCACCGCCAGCCCCTACCAGACAACATGGAGCAACGTCGCGGCCGGAAGCTACAACCTTGTCGCCGTCGCCACAGACAACAGCGGAGCAACCACGACCTCCGGCGTTGCGAACGTGACAGTCAACGCCTCGAACGCCGCACCCGTTGTCTCTCTCATCTCCCCGCTTCAGGGAACGACCTTCGCCGCAGGCTCTAACATCCCTCTCAGCGCCCAGGCCAGCGACAACGACGGCACAATCAGCAAGGTCGAGTTTTTCGCCGGAGCAACCCTCGTCGGCACGGCGACGACCGCATCCGCCGCAAACACGTACGATGTCACATGGACCAACGCCAACTCCGGCGCGCATTCCCTGACGGCGAAAGCAACGGACAATTCCAACGGCACGACTACATCCGGCGCAATTACCGTCAACGTCGTCAGCCAGACGGGACTCTCGCCGACCGCCGACGCTTACGTCAAAGACGGCTCGACCGCCACCACCAATTTCGGTACAGCCCTTGAGCTACAGTCACAGCTTTCCTCAACCGCAGGCTCCAACCGCGAGTCGTATCTGAAATTCGACCTGACGACGACAACCGGCATCACGAAAGCGAAGGTTCGTCTCTACGGTCGCTTGAGCGATGCGACCGGCAACAACGTTCCCGTCGCAGTCTATTCCGTCGCCAGCACGACCTGGATAGAAAGCGGAACGAGCAGCATCAACTGGAACACCAAACCCGTCGCGGCAACGACGCCGCTCGCGAGCACGACTATCACGGATAACATCGCGAGATGGTACGAGTGGGATGTCACCTCTTACGTTCAGGCCGAGAAGATTGCGGGGCGCAGCGTGATGAGCTTCGCCGTCAAAAACACATCCAACTCAAGCCCCTACACGACATTCAATTCGAGGGAAGCAAACAGTAACCGGCCGCAGCTTCTTCTTCAAACGACTCAACCGCGAAACGCCCTCCTTGTCGTCGGCTCGACGACATTGAACACAGGCGACAACGCCATCAAAACACGTCTGCAAAATCTGGGCTATACGGTCACGGCCAAAGCCGCCGGCAGCACTACCAGCACCGCGATTAACACGATTGATGCCGACGGGAAAGCTCTCGTCGTCATCTCTTCGACGGTCACGCCGGCCAACGTCGCCGCCAAATTCCGTCACGTCGCCGTGCCTGTCATCACATGGGAGTTCGATTTGTTAGACGACCAGGGAATGACCGGCACAGTCTCAGGCACAGACTTCGGCACAACCGCCACACAGACCCAACTCGCAATCATCAACGCCACGCATCCGATGGCAGCCAATCTCTCCGGCACGATTGCGGCCGTCACGGCGGCGAGTACATTCACCTGGGGCAAGCCCAACGTGAACGCCTCCAAGATTGCGACGCAGACAACAGATGCGACGAAGATTGTCATCTTCGGCTACGACAACGGCGCAGTCATGCCCGGACTCGATGCGCCCGCTCGTCGCGTCAGTCTCTTCCTGACGGATACGACGGCCGCCAGCCTAAGCACGAACGGCGGTGCTCTCTTTGATGCCGCCGTTAAATGGGCGACTGAAACCATCACACAGCCCACCATCAGCAATCTCACGCCGACGCTTGGGCCAATCGGCGTCAACGTCAACATCAGCGGCCTCAACTTCGGCACAACACAGGGGACAAGTACCGTCACCTTCAACGGCGTCAGAGCTACGCCCTCCGCTTGGAGCGACCGTCTTATCACGGCCAGCGTTCCTGCCTTCGCGACGACAGGCCCCGTCATCGTGACGGTCAGCGGAGTCGCCAGCAACGCCGTTGTGTTCGCCGTCGGTGCGACGGATTCTGACGGAGACGGTCTGCCTGACAACTGGGAGCTTCAGTATTTCGGCAACCTGAGCCAGAACGCTGGTGGCGACCCTGATGGCGACGGCCTCTCAAATCTTCAGGAATACCAACAGGGCCGCAACCCGACCAAGAGCGCCATCAACGACACAGGCGATTTCGTCAACCTGAAGGTCTACACACCGCTCTGGCCTATCACGCCATAAGCGAGTAATGCTCGTCGTTAACCCGCGCGAATGGTTTGTTATCGAATTAGCTGACAGTAAGTGTTTGGCTGCCGCAAGAACATTGCGACTAAAGAATGAGGAATAGAGATGAGTCTTCACAGGGCATCTTCAAA
Source organism: Pyrinomonadaceae bacterium (assembly GCA_036382855.1). Lineage (GTDB taxonomy): Bacteria > Acidobacteriota > Blastocatellia > Pyrinomonadales > Pyrinomonadaceae > DASVTR01. The sequence continues at coordinate 29,247 of DASVPO010000027.1, forward strand.
CGTAGAAACAATCAACGCTGGCGCAACGGCAGTTGAAAACAGTCGTCCGCACAGGGAGCGCAGGCAGCGCCTCTGGATACACTTTGCCGTCGCCCTTGCCCTCCTGTTTTCTTCGTCCATCTCTTCGCGTGCGCAGGAGTCTGATTGTTCGTCGTGCAAGAACAGCAAGGCTTGGGTGACAGTCGGCTTTTACGCCAAGGCGTGTGCGAGATACTGGTACGACATCAAAATCGAAGGCAACATCGTCTCCACAGGCGATGGCGTCTGCACCGCCGACGCATGGACCAGCGCCGACCGCATCCTCGTTGATTTGAAGCCCGACGTGACCTATCGCTTCAGCGTTGACGGCGGCGAAACCTGCGCCGCCCACTTCAACTTCTACGACATCCCCGAAGGCTACAAGCTCGAAGTCAACGGGCGGGAGACGACGACCATTGACACTTTCAGCAACCGCGCCTACGGCGGCAACGGCACATGGGAAGTGGTTGTCAAAGAAAAATGTCCTCCGCGCGGGCGTGGGCCTTCCGGCCATCCGTCAGGCCCGGACCTCGGCAGCGTTCTCTGGAGCGTTGGCCTCGGCAGTCTCTTCGACGGTCGCTCCGCCGGAAGCATTAGCATTCGCGAAGAGCAACTGACAGCGACCAGCTACACGCCGGACGCCCTCGTTTATTCTCCCCCTGCACGCACCACCGAAGTTGATGTCACACGCAGCGCCGACGGAAATCATCGCCAGATAAAAGTGCCTGAAAGCCTCGCAGACATCCTTGTCGTCAACGCTACGGAATACGACATCCGTTTCTACCGCACAGCCGATGTCGGCAGCAAAGACGCCAGCGGCCTCTACCAGCTTTCGGGCCAGCCCTACGTCACCTACAAAATCAAGAACCCTGACCCGACGACGACCAGCAGGCTTCAGATACTAAAAATCGAGAACGGGCAGACAACCGATACCAGCGAATACACCTGGGATGCCCTGATTGATTCATGGACGCTCAATCGCGGCAACGGTGCGCGCATAGAGACTAAGACCGTCAGCTACCCGACGCCGACTTCGCGCACGGAGACTTTCACCGTCAAAGACAACAGCGGCCAGACCGTCTATAAAACATCCAGAACTTATCACACATATTCGTTCGGAGAAGAACTGCTACAGGAAGTCGTTGACCCGGACGGCGCTGCGCTCACGACCACCTATACTTATTACGATAACCCTGACGAAATCCGCTGGCACAAAATCAAATCTATCGTCTATGCGGACGGCTCCTGGGTGAAGTATGACTATGATGAGAGCGGCAACCTGATGCTTGCCTTAAGCCCCTGGAAAGATCTTCCGCTTGAGTCGGCCACGGAAGACAACAGCCGCGCCACGCGCTACACGTACTCCAATTTCGACGGCATCGAGACCTCCTTTACGCCGCACCTTTTATCAAGCGTCATAGAGAAAGTGAATGGCACAATCGTCCGCAAGACGACCTTCACGCGGACAGCGACGAACATCAACGGAAACCCGGCCGTCGTCGAGAATCAAACAGCCTATGCTTCTGCGACCAACAGCCAGACGACGCTGACGACGACGTTTCATTCGACGGCCGCGCCTCATCTCGCAGACCGCGTTGCAGCCATCGAACATCCTGATGGACGAAAAGATTCCTACACCTATGAAAAGGGCAGCTTCGTTTCCAACGCAGACCCTTCGCTCAGCCAGTTTACGCCTGATGCCAACGGGCGCGCAGAGCGAGAGACGGTCGTTCATGGCACAAGCGTCTCGCCCGCGGGCGTCGCTTTCAAGAGCACGAAGGAGACAACAGTTCGCGACCAGTTAGGTCATCAGGTTTTAGCCGAGACTCACGTTTACAACGGCGCTGATTATGAGCGCATCGGATGGGCGGCCTTCGGCTACGATGATCGCGGGCATGTCGTGCAGACCGCTCATCACAACGGCCTGCTTTCATCGTCCGTCTGGAACGGCGAGTTTAAGGTCTCCGAGCTCGATGAGATGGGAGTTGAAATCGCGTACACCTATGATTCGTTGAAGAGAGTCAGGACCGTCACACGGAAAGGAATCGCCGCGGGCGGCGGCTTCCCTGCGCAGCCTGACATCGTCACCACCTACACCTACGATGCTGATGGACGCATACTCAATGAAACGGTCGCGAGCGGCGGCCTCAGTCTGAGTCGCTCAAGCACATACGATGTAGCGGGGCGCATCAAAACCGAAATCAACCGCGCGGGATTGATGACAACCTACGCCTATGAAGACGGCGGGCGCAAACAAACCGTCACCTCGCCCGGCGGCGTGACGCAGGTCGTGGACAGTTATCTCGACGGTCAAACCAGAAGCATGACCGGCACGGCCGTCATCGTCCGCAATTATGATTACGGCGTTAACACGGATGGCACGCAGTACACGCAGACGTTTGTCGGTAGCTCCGGCCTCAGTTCGCCCCGCTGGACCAGAATGACGACTGACTGGCTAGGACGCACGATTAAAGTTGAAGCGCCCGGCTTCACAGGCACAACGCTCACGCGCACCTCCACCTATAACAACAAGGGACAGCTTCAGTCGGAAACCGTCACGGCCGGCACAAGCAGGCTCATGGCAGACAAGCTCTACGAATATGATGAGCTAGGAAATCAATCGCGCGCAGGCTTCGACCTCGACGCCAGCGGCACGCTCACAACTCTTTCCAACGACCGCATCAGCGAGGCAATTGTCGCTTTTGAAAAGAGCGGCAACGACTGGTTCGGTGTGGCGACGATGAAGACGTATCTGGCAAACGGCAGCGACACTTCGGCAACGCAAGCGCAAAGAGAACGACTGACAAACTTCCAAGCAAGCGGCACGGCGAAGACGTTTTCGGAAAACTTCATCATAGATGTCGGCGGCAATAGCCTGCGGACAACTTCGACCGTTGACCGCGCTGCCAAAAAGATAACAACGACGACCGACACGCCTAGTTCAAACGTTGATGCCATCAGCATCACCGTCAACGGCCTGCTCCAATCCGTGACTCCGCCGACTCCGCAGTCAGCCACCACCTACACATACGATGCCTTAGGGCGTCCCAGCGGCCTCAACGATCCGTTCACCGGCACAGTCACGAAAGCTTACGACCCCGCGACGGGCCGTTTGATGTCCGAGTCGAACGCCACGCAAAGCACCAGCTACGAATACTACCCGTCGTCGCACACGAGCGCCGGGCGTTTGAAATCACAGACCAATTCAGCGGGCAGGAAGGTTTATTTCAACTACAACACTCGCGGCCAGTTGATTCAAACATGGGGCGAGACGGTTTATCCTTTACAATATGTCTACGACGCCTACGGTCAAAAGACAGAGATGCACACTTTTCGCGGCGGACAAAACTGGACATCAAACGCCTGGCCCACATCCCTCGCGGGCACGCCTGACATAACTCGTTGGACATACCACGAGCCGACAGGATTGATGCAAAGCAAGCAGGACGCGGCCGCGAAGCAAGTGTCTTACGCTTACGACACGCTCGGCCGCCTCAGCACTCGCACGTGGGCACGTAATGCCGGAACAGGCAGCGCCGTCATCACCACCTACTCCTACGACCCGAACACCAGCGAGATGCTTGGAATTGATTATTCCGACACCACGCCCGATGTCTCCTTCATCTATGATCGCGCCGGCCGGCAAACAACCATCGCGGACGCCGCAGGCACACACACGCGGACTTACAATCCGAACGGCGACCTACAGACGGACCAGATTGCCGGAGGTATTCTGGACCTAGTGCAAGTGAGCGTCAGCTACGACAATCATCTGCGCCGCCAATTCCTGCAAGCATCTCGCGGCGCAAACGTTCTCCTCAGCCAGACCTACAATTACGACGCCACCTCCCGCTTGGAAACAATCACGAGCGGCGGTCAGACAGCCACCTACGGCTATCATCCTGCGAGCGGAGTTCTCAACACAACGACGTTCACGAGCGGAACCGCCATCAACAGAAGCCACGACCCGCTCGGCCGCCTGCAATCAATTGCCACCACAACGCCCGCCCTCGGCACGGCAGCGAGCTACACATACACCTACAACAATCTCTCGCAGCGCACCAGAGTCACACGCGAAGATTCCTCCTACTGGTCTTATCTCTACAACGACCGCGGCGAACTGACCTCCGCTAAGAAATACTGGTCGGACAATACGCCCGCGATGGGCCAGCAGAATGAGTACGCTTTCGACAACACGGGCAACCGCGACACCGTTAAATCGGGCGGCAACGCGCTCGGCAATTTGCGTCAATCCGCCTACACGACAAACTCGCTCAATCAATATGCGCAACGCACAGTGCCCGGAAGCTTTGACGTTACGGGCACGGCACACAGCGCTGCGACCGTGACGGTCAACAATCAGCCGACGGCACGACGCGGCGACTATTTTTACAGCGAGTTGATTGTTGACAACAGCGCCGCTCCTGTTTATCTGCAGGTTGATGTCTTAGGCGCGAGAAACAATTCCGGCGCGGGCGGCGAGGATGCGACCGCTCAACAGGGCGGACGCGTTTATGTGCCGCGCGCCCTTGAAACATACACCTACGATGCTGACGGCAACATGACTTCCGACGGTCGCTGGGCGTACACATGGGATGCGGAGAATCGTCTCGTCAGTATGGAAACGGTTGCGAACGCGCCCGTCGAAGCGAAGAGCAAGCTTGAGTTTGCCTACGATTACATCGGCCGTCGTATTCAAAAGAAGGTCTACGCCTGGAATACTGCGACCTCTACCTACCAGCTTCAATCAACAACCAGCTTCATCTACGACGGCTGGAATCTCGTCGCAGAACTCGACGGCGCAAACGCGCTCATACGTAGTTATGTCTGGGGCAACAACCTGCTTTCCGTCAATGGTGGCGGGAACACATATCATGCCAGCTATGACGGCAACGACAACGTGACCGCGCTCGTTAAGGCAGCGACCGGCACAGTCTCCGCGTCTTACGAATACGACCCGTTCGGACAAACGTTGAAGTCAACGGGTGAATATGCGTCTCAGAATCCGTTTAGGTTCAGCACGAAATACACTGATCAGGAGACGGGCCTAGTCTATTACGGTCAGCGTTTCTACAATCCGCAGACGGGACGCTGGATTAACAGAGACCCGAGCGCCGAAACAGGCGGCTCTAATCTCTACAACTTTATTGCCAACGACCCCGTCAACGCCGTTGACTTCATGGGTCTCTGGAAAATTGATACGGACTGGAAAGGTCGTAAGTATCAGTATGAGGCGGAGGCTGTCGCAGAGTGTGACGGAGAAAAGCTTTCGCGCTTAGCCTATCTGATCACGGGAAAGGAGAGCGATAAGAAGTATCTCAATCACGCCGGAGAAGTTAAGGAAGGTCAGAAAGTCAACGTCGCCCCGCTTCTCGTTCAACTGGAAAAACGTCTCAGAGACAAAGTGCTTGATGCGGTCGAAGCGCTGAACACCACTTTCCCGCAGACTGAAGAACAGATCGCACAGGGAACGGGCGCGACTGTTACTGCCGGGAAGTCTAATGAGGCAGAGCGTATTAACAAGTATTTCAGGCGCAACCGTAAGCCTTTCGGTTATTGCGACTGCAATGTCGCAGCGATTCTTGTTTATGCGAAGGCGCTGGTTGACGTTCTTGGCGGCAGCACCTTCAACGCGCTCGGCTATCAATCCTCTAACGTGCCGATTGACCAGTATCAAGGCAAGTTGAGCGACATGCTGGCGGGCGATTGGGGCTACTTCCAGAACTACGACGACTACACAGACAAGCTCACTGAGTTGGGCCTCGGCAATGGCGCGTATCAGGGCGAAAACTTCATCAAAATCGGTGATGACCGCTACTTCGGATTTCCCCTCGGAGTTAAATCCGAAAGCGATTGGCTGATAACCCTGCGCGATGCCTACAACAGGCCCTTGAATAAAGATCCCATGGGGAAACAGCGCAACGACCCGCTTCCCGGCTTCGATGGCTACATCAAATTCATAGACGTTCCTAAAGTCGGGATGGATGCATTTAACTACCGCAACAGGAAGGGCGGGTGTAAATGAAGCACAGGAGCGCCCGCCTGCTCTTCGCCGTGCTCGGCTGCCTGCTCTTGCTCCTGCCTTTCAGCGCTGCGGCGCAAACAGGCGGGAGCGATAGCTTCAACTTCGTTATCACTATAAAGCTCAGGCGTCAGGTCTGGGAGACACAGAACCCTTTAACGGTTGACATCATTTTCAGGAACAAGGGACGCAGGGGCTTCTACGTTGCCAACAAATGTGAGTTCGGATTTGAAGGCTACCTGAACCAGAAATCTGTTGACGGCGCAACACTCCGCTACCTCGTCAAATGGAACGACGCCACACAAAATTGCACGCCTTCCAGAGAAGACTTCATAAAAGTCGCGCCGGGAAAAAGCGTGCGCGTGAGATTGAATTCCGTCAGCGTGGAGAGTTTGGGAAACATCCCCTGGTCCAAACACCCGCGCGGATGGTACACGCTCTCCGTCCGTTACAAAACGTCGAAGGCCCCTCCCTTCGAAGGCGTCTGGCTAGGGTCAGCCGCTTCTAACGAAGCCCGTCTGTTTGTCAGGTGAGCCTGTCTGACATAAGCCATTAAAAGAACCGGCCGCTCCGCTCAATATCGCCGCCAGCTTCTCCGTCATCAGCGGTGGCTGGCGGTTTTCCTTAGCTACTCAAACAGGTTTACGCCTACAGTCCTCATTTAGCATCACACTCAACCGGGATTCCCGCGTCTTCCGCGATGCTCTCCGACAAACATTGCCTGCTTCTTCATTGTCCTTATTATCTCCATCCTCGTTGAATCGCACGGCAGCGATTTGGCCTACAAGGTCACCACAAAATGTTGTATATTCGCTTCCTGCTGGCTCGACATGTAGGCTAAAATAGCGTTTCAAATATCAGCCCTTAGGCTGACCAGATGCCCTCGGAACGAGTGGAAGCCTTGTTAAGAAGATGTTTCAAGATGCGACTTCCGTTTATTCGTCTGATGAAGAACTCAAGCAAAACCATGCGCGGCCTTGTCTCGTGCCGTTGAATTTTTAAGGGAGCTGATTGATGTTCCGAAAAATTTACTCACTCGGCTTACTAGGTGTCCTGCTGCTGGCCTGCGTCGGATTTGCTGTCGGGTTTTCCGTCTCATACGGATTGGTACAAAGTTCGGGTGCTACGAAACCATCGTCAACAATTGCCCCGCCGGGCAGCGACAAAGAGCAGGACGGTTTAAGCGGCCCGGTCAACAGAGTGCGCACAGAGACATCAAAGTTGTCCTTCCAATCCGGCAAGCTCGTCGAAGGGCCGCGCGAGTTGTTGGAGTTAACTGCTTATGACCGTCAGGGGCGAAGAGTTGACAACTCATATTATTTAGTCGCGGTCAATGCGCAAGCGGGAGAAGAGCAGTATCAGTATAACGACAAAGGCAACGTCAGCGAGATGACGCTGCGCGGCTCGGGCAACGAGATTTTGAGGAAGGAAGGTTACGCTTACGAATACGACGCGCTCGGCAACTGGGTCAAGATGATTATCTCCACCTTCGTTTATGAAGAAGGCAAGCTCAGCCCGCAGCCGACTGAGGTGGCTTACCGCAACATCACTTACTATTTCGATCAGGCCATTGCAGACATAGTTAACTCAACAACTGAAGAGGGCGCAGCAAGCGTTCAGAATGCTCAGGGTGATTTCGCGTCTTTGCGCGGCGCGTTTGATAGTTGGCTTGCCGCCACAAATGCGCGCGACCTTGAGAGACTCTTGAAGTTTTATAGTCCGAGGCTGGATGCCTTCTATCGAGCGCGTGATGTTTCGCAGGATGTTGTCAGGGCCGACAGGACGCGCCTCTTCCAACTCGCAGAGGCAATCGAGGTCAGAGCCGATGCGCCGGAAATCACCGTCAGCGGCGACGGTCGCTCGGCCACCATGCATTTCAACAAGGAATATCTTATGAGAGCAGGCGGGCGTGTGCGTCAGGGCAAAGTCGTGCAACAACTGCGCTGGCAACTCACGGATGAGGGATGGAAAATCGTCAGCGAGCGCGACATCAAAGTCTTGTCCAGAGGCTAAAGAGGGATTGAATGCAGAGCACAAGTTTTATAGCCTTGACGGGCCACTTGAATGAGTATCCGCTGGCTGACCTCATCAGCATCCTGCGCCGCCAACGCAAGACAGGGCGGCTGTTGATAGAGTATTCAATCAGCCCTTGCTCTCTGTATTTCGCGGAGGGCAATCTGGTTGATGCGCAACTCAACAGCATGGGCGGCTTGCAGGCCGTGCTGGTCGCGCTGTCGCAGCCCAACGCTTCCTTTAACTTTAACCCGCTGATTCCGCCGCCGCGTCGTTCTATTAACGAGTCGTCGCAAAAAGTGATACTGGAACTACTGGGCTGCTGGATAGAAGAGAAGACCGTCGGGGTCGAAGCCTCTGCGGGCCGCGACGTTGAAATCTCCTTAAACGCTACGACCGTAAACGCAACGCACGTCGAGCCTGCCGCAGAATCTTTGCCGGAGGCGAAGGAGGTGCTGGCTCTCCCGCCTTCGTCGCTTGAGCGTGCAAACCGCAGGCGCAACCGTCAGATATTAATCGCGAGCGCTGTCATTTCCCTTCTGGTTAGCTTGCTGACCGTCGGCGCTTTCGCGCGCTGGCTCATCAAGCGTGACATCAACGCCGCTCTTTCGGAAGCGGAGAAAAGAAACAGCGCGTCTGTTAATAAAGGTGAGCTTGCAACTGGAAACGCGCAGGCAATAGATGTAGTCGTGAGTGTCGAGAACGGGCGCGTCTTGCGTGCCAGAGTGAGGGAACGAAGGCCGGGCCTTGAGGCTTACGAAGCGCTGGCTGTCAGGATTGCCCGCGCGCGTCGCTACGCGGCAAACGCCTCAGGTGAGGAAACGGTGACGATTAAAATCAATCCGCCGGGCTGACGGGCCAGAGTAGTTTGCAACGAAGTGTCTTTCGCGTGTGGTTAGCAGATGATAATGATGGAGGTCAAAGAGCGTGCTATTCCTCGCCAGTAGAATTTTGGAGCAACAGCCTAAAGACGAAGAGCGGCTGCGCCTTCTGTTAAAGTTGCAGGAGAGGGATTACGCGCCGCTGATTCGCTCGACGCGCTTGCATTGCTACGCGCAAGCGCTTGCTGATCCGGCTCAGGCCGGAGAGATGGAGCGTCTCATCAATGCGCCTGACGACACGGAAGCGCGAAATTCTTACGTGCAAGGCGACCTCTTCTGCTTTGAAGACCACGTTCTCTTCCTTTTGTTTGGTGACGCGGCGTCTCAGCATGCGGGGATGCGCGCAGGCATAGTTTATGAAACGCAAACCGGGGAGCCGCTGCGTAAACTCGACTCTTTTTGTCAGGCTATCAACCTCTGTTTAGAAGACGTGGGCCAACAAACGGGCGAGAAGATAGAAGACGAGGCGTTGAAGCCTGCTGCGTGGCGGTCGAGCGGTTCTTTAATTCATCAGGGATTCCTGCGCTTCGTCGCACGGCAGGATGCAGATTCCTTGTCAACGATTGTGTGCAGGGAGAATGACATGGAGCGCGTGCGCGCCGCCGAATTGCTTGACGATGATTACACAAGATTATTCCTGCGCCGCGCCAAGGAAGCTTACGCGGAAGGCTTCCCCGTCACGCCTTCGCCTGAGCAGATGACGACTCCGACCGAATTCACTGCGAACAAACTGCTGGAAGTCGGGCTGCTGCGACGCGAGGTGCTTATCAGTTGTCGCACGTCAGGCCACACCCTTTTTAGTCTGCCTTCGGCCGACTCGCTGGCCGTGATGACGATTAGCCACGCGTGGTGCAGCGTGTGCGGCGCGGCAATCGCAGACGAAAAGATAGAAGAGGTCTTCGCCCCGACACGGCTCAGTTCCGCCCTGCTGGAAGACGGGGCCTGGCTCGTCAATCGTCTACACTCAATCCTACGCAGCTTCGGCGTGCCCGAGAGTGAAATCGTCATCGAGCCGCCCACAGGCGACGGCGAAGCGCGCATCATGGCACGCGTCTGCGACGAGGTGTTTCTGATAGTGATGAGGGACGGCGATCTGACACCGGCCTTTGCGCGAAGGGCCATTAACACAAAACTCGAAACCGAAGCGCTTCATCTGGTGACGGTCGTGACCGGGACGGTTTATAACGAGGGGCGCATGAGCCTGCTTAATTTTGCGAAGCAGTTAAAACGCGGCGGCAACGATTTTGAAGTCATCATCGCAGAGGGAGCGAGCGCGGCAGCAAGCGAACTTCAGAGGGCCTTCAATCGGGTCTCGCAGAAGGTGCTGGCCGAACAGTTGTGCGAACTCGATACGAGCCTCGGCCTCAACGTCGCACGCTTTATCACCGCCCGCTTCCAGTTGCTTCAGAATTCCTCTGCTTCGAGCCGCGCCCAACTGCCTGCCAGCATAGACCACATCTCCACGACAAAGCTGCTCACCTAGCATTCGCATCTTCCGCTTTCAGACGGCTGCTTCCGCGCCACAGCAGAAGCGCGCCGAGAGCGCAGGCCGCAGGACAGATCAGGAGCGAATACCTCATCAAGTTCGGATTACTACTCACTCCAAGCCAGTCGCTTAGCTTGCCGATGATTGGTGAGCCAATGCCGTAGGCGACGATGTTGACCGTAAAGAAATAGATACCGATGCCGAGTCCTCTCAAATTCGGCCCGGCAATGTCATGCACGTCGGCCGCAGCCGGGCCGAGCCACATCAGCGCTAAACCGAGCAGTAGAAAGTTGACGATTAAGAGCAACGCGACGTTGTTGCTGAAGAGCAACACGAGCCAGAGGGGAACGGAAAAGAGCGCAGCGCAGGCGCTAAAGAACATGCGTCCTCCACGGCCCATGCTGCGAAAACGGTCTGAGACGTAGCCGCCAAGGATTGTTCCCGGCACACCGGCAGCCACCGAAATAATCCCGGCCAGCGTTCCTATCAACACCAGATTCATCCCATGCACACGCGCGAAGAATGACGGCCCCCAGATGCCAAGATTGTTTGAGGCCAGACCAAAGAGCGCATAACCCAGATAGAGATAACGCAGTGGAACTGACTTGAAAAGAATCTTCCAATCACCGCTCGTGTAACGAACGGCAGCGACTTCCGTTCGTCCGCGCGATTGTTCTTTAAGAAAGAGAACGAAGATGGTTAGAATCAGTCCCGGGAAGCCGAGCAGGTAGAAGGCCCAGCGCCAGCCATAGTTTTGTCCAATCCAGCCGCCTAGAAAGTAGGCGACGCCGCCGCCGATGGCGATGCCTGAAGAATAGATGGCCTGAGTAGTGGCGCGCATGCGCGGCGGAAAATAGTCGCTCAAAAGCGAGAGCGCAGCCGGGCCAAGTGTGGCTTCCCCGACGCCGACCATCACACGGCACAGAAAAATGGTCCAGAAGCTATTGGCAAACCCCGTCAAGCCTGAAAAGAGACTCCAGACGGCGAGGCCACCCGCTATCAAGTATTTTCTTCTCGTGCGGTCGGCCAGCCAGCCAAAAGGGATTCCGAGCAGCGTGTAGAAGATGACGAAAGAGGTTGTGCCGAGAAGCGCCAGTTGGAGGTCTGTAAACGCCATCTCTTTTTTGATTGGCGTAAACAGAATGTAGATGAGCGTGCGGTCAAGAAAGTTAAGCAGGTAAACGAGCGTGAGAATACTGAGCGCATACCATGAATAAGCGGGCACTCTCTTGTTGTCTGTTGCGGCTGGCTCTGCTATGGCGACGTGCGGCTTGGTTGACATCTTGAAGGGTTCTCTTGAGTTCGCAACAGCCAAAGGGTTTCAGGTTAGACGGACGACCGCTTCGCCTCTAATCAGCATTTCGTTGTTCTGGTTAAGACAGACTGTTTCGAGCGTCACGATGGGCTTGTCTTCCCTGATTTTCGTGACGGTGACGCGCGCCGTCACCGTGTCGCCCGGAAAGACGGGCGCGACGAATTGCAGCGTCTGGCTAAGATAGACTGTGCCTCGCCCCGGCAGTTGATTGGCGAGCACAGCAGAGATGAGAGATGCGCTGAGCATCCCGTGTGCGATGCGGCGGCCGAATTTCGTGTGGCGCGCGAAATCATCATCGAGATGAACAGGGTTGTGGTCGGTCGTTAAATCTGCGAACGCGCGTATGTCGTCGTCAGTGATTTCTTTCGAGAGCGACGCCGTGTCGCCAACCTGTAATGCCATTTGACGGCCCTTCTCTTTCGTTAATCCCTTTTCCGTTAAGCCTTCGCCCGGCGTTTAATTTGACGGCGCGGAGAGAAATTTGATAACGGCTGCGTTGAACTCCGAAGCCTTCTCGACTTGAGGCACATGGCCGCACTCTTCGAAGACGAGCAGTTGCGAATTGGGAATCTCTTTCTTGAATCGCTCGCCGTATTCCGCGAGCGGCGTCAGGCCGTCTTCGCGTCCCCAGATGATGAGCGTCGGCTGCTTGATGGCGGAGAGGCGATTGTCGAGCATGTCCTCGCGTCGTGCGATTGATTCGCTGAGGCTCTGAATGGTGTGGCCGTCGCCAGCGGTGATGCGCTGTGTGAGCATCAGGTCAACGGCTGCGTCAGAAGTGAAAAGCTGCTTGTTGTAGAAGACGAGCGAGGCGAGTTGTTTGATACCTTCGCGCGTCGAAGGATTCAGGATGCTCAATCGTTTCACATCGAAATCGGCTGGCGGCGCAAAGCCCGCAGCATCAACGAGCACAAGACGCTCAACCTTTCCGGGATGCGCCCGTAGGAGGCGTCGTAGGTGGATGTCTGCACGATGAATTCCTGCAAGGAATCCGTGGCGGGCACGGCCAGGTTCGGCGTCGAGTTTGTGCCAACGGAGTTGGCATCAATGCCGTTGATGCGCACGTTGTTGCTCGTTGTGCGTTGCCCGTTGACGGAGACTGTCACGTCACCGCGTCCGAGTTCCGTGTTGTTTGAAACGCTGGAGACAGCGCCGGGCGAGAGCGTTAGCAGTTGTTGGAAGTTGCGCGTGGGAAGCGGCAGTTGGCTGATTGCGCGCTCGTCTATGACGCGTCCGACCTGAGAGCTTTCGAGCTGGGTGGTGGGCGGGTCTGCCGTCACCGTCACAGTTGATGAGCCGCCCGCTACTCCGAGCGTGACGTTGACGGTGGCAGTCTCAGTAATCTGCACGCGCACGTTTTCGACGACAGTGGTCGCGAAACCCTGCGCGGAGATTTCGACGCGATAAGAGCCGGGCGGAAGCAGTTGCACGCTGAACGCGCCATCGTCGCCCGTTGTCGCCTGACGTTCGAGCGCAGTGTCTATATTGCGCACCGTCACGGTCGCGTTCTGCACAACGGCCCCGTTCGGGTCAACGACCGTCCCGCTCAACTGTCCCGTCGTGCCTTGCGCAAACGCTCGACTCACACCAGAAACCATGATGCCGGTGAGCATCAAGACCACGAACCACCTGCTACGAAACATATTCAATACCTCCTGCTCTCTAGCCTCAACAGTGAATTAGGAGAATCGTCGTCAGATAAAAACGAACGTACGTTTTTGTTAACCTTGAACGATAAGAGCGCAGAAATCGCGCTCTGTAGATGACAAACTATTTACGGGACAGCACCGATAAGCCTCTTCGATTAACGAACTGAGTAGCTGCCGCTATGAACCGCGACTATTTAATTTTGCCGGGACGCAGCACACCGCGACAAAAAATCTCAGCCAGCTTAGTAATCACCTGATCGTCGCCGATGCCGAAATGACGATTACCACCGAAAAGCTTTTCCACCAGAAAGTAGTTGAAGAATTGCATGTAGGCGGCTGTGAACCCGACGGCCGGGTCTATCCCGTCATAAAGAGCGCCGCTCGCTTTCAGTTCCGCGAAATATTTATTGAAACGCCGCCTCAGGCTCTGGGCCAACCCTTCGAACATCTTGCGAAAGTGGCGATTCTCAAACTCAAGCACGTCTATGTACATGAGCAGCCAGAAGTCGTGATGGTCGTTGACCATCTTTTTGACGAGCCCGCCAAACCTGATGAGGCTCTCCGGCTGAAAAGGTTCCTCTATATCATCGAAGATGTCGCGAAGGCGCGAATCAATCACCTTCTGGTATTTACGGATGATGGATTCGAGGATTTCCTCTTTCGTGCGATAGTAATTATAAAGATTGCCGAGCGATGTGCCCGTCCGCCCGGCTATGTCACGCATCGAGGTGGCGTGAAAGCCACGCTTGATGAAAAGCTGTTTGGCCGCCTCTTCAATGCGACCCTTCTTCTCTTCAATTGCCTCTTGGCTGAGTTTGGGCATGCGTTGACACAAAAAACGAACGCTCGTATTTTATTAACATTTCCCCGGTTGTCAAGGATTAATTTTTAAGAGGCCGTTTGTTCTTTCCAACTAAACCGATAAGAGGCTCAACCGTGTGGGTCAAATAATTTGCTCGTCGCAGGAAGAAGCAGATGCGTTGGGGCTCGTCTAAAGTAGTGTTAAAGGAACGGCATCGTGCATACCTGTTTTTGCCAGCGGGCCAATATCTGTTATAGAATAGCTTAACTTTTTGTGGCTCCGTTTCGCATTTTCTCCCCTTTAAGCAATCCGGCAGGATTGGCTAACTTTTACGAATGTTAGTTCGATTTATGCTTTACAATGCAAGCGGCAGATAATGTTGGAGGGATATTTTCGGAACACTCTTTCGCCTTGAGCTAGCTTTTAAGAAAGGCGAGCCGGAAGAGATGTTTTAAAAGGGCCGCTTGTAAATCAGTGATGACAGATGTTGACAAACAAGGTTCGCAAATAGAGCACAGCAACAGCAGCGCGCAGGACACTTCCGTCCCTCTTGACCTGCGCGACCCCCACACACTCTTCTTCAATCGCGAATTAAGCATGCTGGAATTCTTCCGCCGCGTGCTTGACGAGGCGCTTGACGAGACGCAACCGCTCTTAGAGCGACTCAAATTCCTTTCTATCTTCTCATCCAACCTGGACGAGTTCTTTATGATTCGTGTTTCGGGTCTTAAAGAAACGTTTGAAGGAGAGGTCACGAATCTTTCGCCCGACGGGCGCACCCCCGGCGACCAACTCAGCGAGATTAGAGCTCGTTTGCTTCCGATGCTCATCGAGCAGGCGCGTTGCTTCGGGGCGGAAATCGTGCCGAAGCTCAAGGCTGCCGGCATTAGCATCGCGCCGTATGAATCGCTCTCGGAATCCGAAAAGGATTCTCTTAAAGAGTTTTTCATGCGGAAAATTTTCCCGGTGCTGACGCCTCAGGCCGTTGATCAGGGTCATCCCTTCCCTTACATCTCCGGGCTGAGCCTTAATCTGGGATTGATGGTCGGGCCTGTGCAGAGCCACGGCATTACGCAATCTCTGGCGGGCAGCCCGGAGCCGCGATTCGCACGCATTAAGATTCCGCCGCTTGTCTCAAGGCTCATCCCTGTTGACCGTGATGAATCGAAGTTCGTACTTGTGGAAGAGTTAATCGCGGCTCATCTGGACACACTCTTTCCGCGAATGCATCCTGACAAGTGTTATCCGTTTCGCATCACGCGTGATGCAGACGTGGAGATGAGGGAGGATGAAGCCGTTGACCTTTTGCAGAAGATGGAGAAGACGGTCAGGCAGCGGCGCTTCGGGTCGGCCGTACGGCTTGAAGTATCGCGCGAGATGCCGGCCGAGATGGTGGCTTACCTAACGCGCGAGTTGAATCTCACCGCCGACGATGTCTATCAGATAGACGGGCCGCTGGATATGACGGGCCTGATGTCCCTCTACAAGATAGACAGGCCGGAACTGAAGGACAAGCCGTTTACTCCCAACCTTCCGAACAGGCTCCGCAAGCAGGAGTCTATCTTCGACACCATCAAGCGCAACGATGTCCTGCTGCATCATCCGTACAACTCCTACACGGTCGTCACGGATTTTATCAAGTCTGCGGCACAGGATCCTGAAGTCGTCGCCATTAAGATGTGCCTTTATCGCACGGGGAAGAATTCACCCATCCCGCAAATGCTGATCGAGGCATGCCAAGCAGGCAAACAGGTGACGGCGCTGGTCGAACTCAAGGCTCGCTTTGATGAAGAGAACAACATAGAGTGGGCCAAGCAACTTGAAGAATCGGGTGTGCACGTCATTTACGGACTGGTCGGCCTTAAGACTCACTGCAAGCTGACGCTCGTTATCAGAAACGAAGACGACGAGTTGAGGCAATACGTACACATCGCGACGGGCAACTACAATCCATTCACCTCCGGCTTCTACACAGACCTCGGACTCTTCACCGCAGATGAGAAGATTGGTGCAGACGCCGTCGAACTGTTTAATTATCTGACGGGGTTCTCGCGCCAGAAAGAGTATCGCCAGTTGTTTGTCTCTCCCGTCAACATGCGTGAGAGCATGCTGGCGCTCATACGCCGCGAGACTGCTCATGCTCGCGCCGGTCGTCCTGCGCGCATCATTGTTAAGCTTAACAGGGTTGCCGACACGAAGATTATACGAGCATTGTATGAAGCGTCCGCAGCAGGTGTAGAGATAGATTTGATTGTCCGTAGCATCTGCATGCTGAGGCCCAACATTCCCGGCCTCTCCGAGACGATTAACGTCCGCAGCGTCGTCGGTCGTTTTCTCGAACACAGCCGCATCTTCTATTTCGCCAACGGCGGCGAAGAGGAAACTTACGTCGGTAGTTCAGACTGGATGCCTCGCAACTTTGACCGCCGCGTCGAAGTCGTCGCACCCGTTCACGACCCTCGTCTGAAGAGCTACCTGAAGGACGTGGTGCTGGCCGCCTATCTGCGTGATAACACGAAAGCGCGACGACTGCTGCCGGACGGCTCTTACGAGCGCGTGCGCCCCTCTTCAGGCGAAGCGAGATTCGATAGCCAGACGTATTTTCTGGGCGGCGTCAGTTTAGAGGCTTGACCTCTCATCATTTCTCGGCTTAATGCGTGGAGGTGACGTAAATGCAGAGTAGGGCATGGATGATTGTTCTGATAGTGGCTCTTCTGGCCGGACTGTTCGGTTACGGGCTGGTCACGTTTATCAATTCCGACAAAAAACCCGCGGCCACATCGGCGCAGAATCAGTCCACAACGCAGACAACCGCGCAGCAGGCAAGGCAATCCGCCAACGCCAACAGCAACAACGCCAATAATAATAACGCTAACACTCAGAGCACGCAGCAGCCGGAAACGATGGACGAAGAGAACGAAACCTTCTTCTCGCGTTTCTTCGGAAACGGTAATGGGCTTCCGGGCCAGACTCGCAATGAGAGTTGGATGGTAACTATCCTGCGCATGATTATCAGGCTCATGCTAGCCACACTGCTCGCGGCCATTCTAGCCTTCCGCCCGCGCAAAGACCTGCCGCTGCTCAAACGCAATCTCTACGTCGCACAGACGCAGATACTTCTGGCCGTCGTCGCCAGCGCCTTGATGATGATTGTCGGAGACAATGCGGCGCGTGCCTTCGGTATCTTCGCTGCCGTTTCCCTCGTGCGCTTCCGCACAAACATTCGCGACCCCAAAGAGATTACGGTTCTCTTAATCAGTCTCTCGCTCGGTCTGGCGACGGGCGTTGGCCGCTGGGACCTGGCGCTCATCGTTTGCCTGTTCGTCCTTCCGCTTCTCTGGCTGCTTGAATCCAGAGAGTCTGAAGAGGTCTTCCGCTCCATGCAGTTGACGGTCAGGACGCGCGACACAGATGCGACGCAGGACGTTCTCAAGCAACTCTTCGAGCGACACGGATTCAACGCAGAACTAAGAGAGCTTAATCAGCCCGACGAGAAAGAGCCTATCGGGTGTATCACTTATTACGTAAACATGAATTTGAACGCGAGCACAGACGAAATCAGCGAGGAGATACGCGCAGCCGACCCGCGTAACCTTGATGGAATCGAGTGGGAGCAGAAGAAAGACAGTTCATACGTTTACCAATAGCTTCATGCGAGAGAATACAAACGTGAGGACGCAGAGTTTCGCACGAGCCGTAAAGTTGTCTGGTGCACGCTGTGCGTTGTTCATCTCGCTCTGCTGCGTTGCCCTGCTCTTTCTCTGCACGATTGCAGCCTGCACGTCATCCCCCAAGCAGAAGCATTCCAAGACCGGCTCCGCCGGAGCGTCTGGAAAGAAACAGTCGAAAACGAGCGCTGTCGGAGGCGACGATAAATCAGTTCAGCCAAAGGTTCTCGCGAGGCTGGAAGATGCTTCAATTGACGAGAGCAGCGGGCTTGTGGCTTCGCGCCGCAACGGCGACATGTTCTGGACCCATAATGATTCGGGCGACGACCCGTTCATCTTCGCTTTCAACCGCAGTGGCAAGCGGCGCGGCGTCTGGCGAGTTGAGGGAGCGAAGGCGCGCGACTGGGAAGACATCGCCATCGGCCCTGGCCCTGAACGCAATCGTCCCTACCTATACATAGGCGACATAGGTGATAACAGAAGCGCTCGCAAGGAAATCATCGTCTACCGCGTGCCTGAGCCTGCGGTTGAAGACCTCGACGATGAGTCAAGCAGAAAGAACCCGCGCCTCACGGAGATGGCCGAAGTTATTCGTGTGCAATATCCTGATGGAGCGCATGATGCTGAAGCGTTGATGGTGCATCCAATGAGCGGGGATATTTATATAGCGACTAAATCGGTCGCCCCTTCTGCGTTTATCTATAAGCTCAGCGCGCCTGTTTCTGTTGACGGTGTTAACACGCTCATTCGTGTTGGCGAAGTTAGCCTTCCGACTCCCTTTGCGACGCTGATTACGGGCGGCGATATTTCACCCGACGGACAAAGAGTAGTCTTATGCGACTACTTCGGCGCTTATGAGCTGCACCTCGCAGCAGCTACAAACTCAGGCTTCGACACCATCTGGGAACAGCCGGTCGTTGAGACATCTCTTGGCCCACGCGGGCAGGGCGAGGCAGTCTGCTACCGTCTTGACGGCGCGGCTATCTTAGCCACGAGCGAGGGACGCAATTCGCCGCTTATCGAAGTTGAGCTTCGTCCGCCCGCGAAGGCGTCGGCGGCAGGCAAGAAAGAATAGTCCCCTGTTGATGAGGATGAGAGGCAAGGTAATTTCAATTATCTTCATGGAGAAAGTGATGTTCAGGACAAAAGATTTTCGCAGCCTTCTGGTGTTCACAATCCTTCTGCTCTTCACCGTTTCCGATACGACCTTCGCGCAAGGCAAGAAGAAGAAGGATGTTCCGAAGGGGACGCCCGTTCTCTGGAAAAATCCAGTTGATATAAGGTCACGCGACCTCTTCCTTGGGCCGGGTGGTGCGGAGATGCGGCCGGACACGAGCGACGTGACGTTCATCAAGGAAGACAAGGGAGGCTACTCGCCTAAGTTTCGCGTGCGCGATGGGAGCGGGCGCGAGTGGGTGGCTAAACTCGGAAAAGAGGCGCAATCCGAGACGGCCGCCGTCAGGCTCTTATGGGCCGTCGGCTACCCGACGGAGATTAACTATCTTGTTCCTTGTGTCCATATCAGAAACGCGCCACGGCCGAAGAAAAAAGTTGAGCGGTGCGAGGGACAGGGCTTCGCCAACGTCAGATTCGAGGCCAGACCCGACCGCATCAAACGCGCCGGTGAGTGGAAGTGGAAACGGAACCCTTTTGTCGGCACGCGCCAGCTACAGGGCCTCATTGTGATGATGGGTCTTTTCAACAACTGGGACATCAAGGATTCAAACAACGTCGTCCTCTACGTGCCGAACGAGAATAGGAGCGGTGGCGAATCGCAGTATGCCATCAGCGACCTAGGAGCGACGTTTGGTAAGACTGGTGGCCTGCCCTTTTTCTGGCGTATCACGCGCAGCCGTAATAACCCGAAGGATTACGCGAAGGCAGGGTTTATTGATAAGGTCAAAGGAAACCGCGTCGCCTTCCGTTACGGCGGAAAGAATCGCGGCCTTTTTAAGAACGTCACGCTTGACGAGGCAAAGTGGATTGGCGATTTACTTGCGCGCCTGAGCGACAGGCAGATTGCGGATGCATTTCGCGCGGCCAATTACAGCCCGTCCGAGGTGAGGATGATGACAAGCGCTGTTCGTCGCAGAATAAATGAACTCGTCAATCTTCCAGAGCCGCGCGTCGCCTCTCTTTGATAAAGAGGCGACAGCTTATTTGGAAGCGCTCATGGTTTTCTTGCGCTGGTTTGTCAGCACGGCTGAATCAACGGTTTCGCCTGTGCGGGAAATCACCTGAAAGTGCATCTGGTTGCCCGCAATCTCGATGAGCATGAATGACATGTCCTTGTCGTAAGCCTTCTCGGTGAGCGGAGAGCCTTTCTTAACGTCGCCGTCTCTGAGTTTGCCGCCTGCGCCGGAGATGAAATAGTAGATTCCCTTCTGCGGTTTGATGCGTTCGTAGAAATGTTCATGGCCGGCGAAGGCCGCGTTGACGCCGTACTTCAGAAATATAGGCTCTATGACTTCGCGCAGCTTCGTGTCCGAGCCGTGTTTGCCGCCCGACGAATATGGCGGATGATGGAAGAAGGCGATCTTCCATTCCGAGGTATCTTTCGATAGCTGCTCTTCCAGCCAATCCAACTGCCGCTTGTCCATGTAGTTGCTGTTCAGCGAATAGAAGGAGACGTTCCCTTTTTTGAAACGATAAAACTCCTCGCCATTCATGTTGAAGTAGTCATAGAAGCGCTGGTTAGATTCGTCGTGGTTGCCGAGCGTGGCGTAGAACTTAATCTTGTCGTTCAGCAGCTTCTTATAAACGTCCTCGAATTTCGCTTTGTAGTCTTCGGGCTTTTCGCCGCCATACATGTTGTCGCCCATCATCAGGACAAACTCGTAGGGGAAAACCTTCTTGTATTCATACATCAGGTCGGCCAACTCATGCTGCTTATCAGTGCCGGTTCCCGTGTCGCCGATAACGAGAAAGCGCACAGAGCCGTCTCTGACGGGCAGGCTGACCTTCAAGGGTGCGCCAGCGCTCCGTGCGTTCTCTTTTGAATTGGCGGAAGTGTTCTTCTGGCCGAAGACCTCGACGGTCAGGCCGGTGAAAACCAACAGGGCGATTGTTAATAGTGAAGCGAAGATCCGTTTCATACCTTCTCCTTGGCGCGCCCAACCTACGGGAGGGCATCGAGCATGTAGTCAACGATGAGACCGTTTTCTCTATCAACGAGCAGCATGTGTCGTCCGACGAATCTGTATCTCACCTGCTTTGGTAATTGCGGAAGCCTGAGCAGGAGCGTCGGCGGCATCTCAACAAACTCTTTCGTCTCAGGGTATGGATAATTGACCTTGAGCGGAACGCCCTTCGTGTCGGCCTCCAAGACCGTCTCTCTCAATTCCTGTCTCTCTTTTCCCTTAAACTCGCTGCGGATGACGGCGCGTATGTGCTTGGCGATGTCGGGCGTGAACACCTGTCCCGGTTTGGCGTTTGCTCTGGCCGCTCTGACCTTCTCTTCGAATGCTTTCTTATGTGCCTGTATCTCCTCGGCCGTGCTTTCCTTGGAGAGCTTCGGCATCTTCTCTTCTATCTGTTCGCGCAAGCGTGAGTATTCCTTCGCGCGCTTCTCGAAGGCGGCGACCGCGCTCCTCTCTTTAGCCGAAAGCGTGTTCTGTGAATTGGTCTGTTGTTGCTGCTGTTGTTGTGCAGAAATATAGACTGCGTTTGACCGCACGGACGAAAATGTTAAGCAGAGAATCAACGCCGTGGCGGTCACGTAGATGTTCCGTTTTTTCACTTTCCGTATCATTTGTAGCTCCTCCAAAAGCAAACATAATGCCAGCAGCAAGCCTCGCACCCTGCCGGCCACGGGAGCGGCTTAAACGTTGCAAAGACAACTATATCGCTGCTCAAGACTGAAGGCTCCAGCGCTCTGTGCGACATGGGAGGTGAACGCTTGTAGGACAGCGGGGCGAACATATTGAGAGTTTTACTCTTGTCTTTGATTGAGTTGGAGGCAGAACTAACCGTCAGGCGTCCTTGCACTATGTTGATACATCATGCAAGCGTCCTTGATATTAAAGGTAGACGAGGAAGGAGAGGCGAAACGGGAGGGCCGAATGCTTTCAGCTATTTTTCGATGGCCGGAAAATCGAAGGGGCAATCCGCTAGAACGGCGCGCATGCTGACCTGGCTGAAGAGAGTCTCGACGAAGGCTGCGAAGCGATGCAGGACGGGCGCTAATTCGACTGCGCCGCGTGCCGCGCCGACTTCTTCGATGAAGCGCTCGCAGGCTTCCCAATCTTTGTACATCAGATAGCGCAGGCTGCCGTCCTGAAAAACGGCAAGGCGTTCGATCAGACGCGCAATTGGATGCTGGTCGCGCTCTTTCTCTGCTCTTTGAATTAGTTGGAGCAGCAGCCAGAGTTCATCGCGCAGGGCAAGCGATTGCTGTTTCTTTGTCTGGTAGGCTTTGAAGAGGAGCGCGCCGTCGAGGGTCGGGTCGAATAGTTGAGCTAAAGCGACGATGGATTGCTGGAAGGAATCCCGCAGGATGCCGTGCGCTGTTTCGACCTTCGCGTAGATGGTCGGAGGATGACGCAGCGCGCTCAGTCCCGTCAACTCGCGTGAGAAGACTTTGCGCAACTCCATCGCCAGCGCGTAGTTCGTTCCGTCCAACACGTCGCAGACAGACTGCTCTAATCCTTCAAGACGCAGCGTGCGATTCTCTACGAAGCGTCTGAGCTCGCGCGTCTCCTGATTGATGAGAGTAAAGATGGGGAGCGTCTGTTTGAGCGGAACATCACGCCGCAGGCAGGATTCAACTTCAGCCAGCCAGCCAAGCATCTGCGCCAGACTGGAAAAGACGAGAAGCAAATCAGTCCCGACTGCTCCCTGCATCTTTGCGTCGCGCGTTAAGGATAAGAGTTGCGGCTGTAGGGTCGCACCGTTTCCATGTGCGACGTAGCCGTTTGAATGTTTCGCCGCGTCGGAACGTTCCAGATCGCGCGCCAGCATCCTTCCCATGTTCGTCCAGGCGTTAAAGCCGATTGCGCCCGCTCTCAACAGTTCTTCACAGAGCAGACTGAAGTTGCCGAGTCCTTCTGCCAGCCGCAGCAAAGAGGCATCACCGAAGGCAGCGCTTGCTTCGTTTGCCTCGACGGATTCTTCCGCCAGCGACATGCTGCCGAGCGTCGCCTGCCCTTCGACCTCTTCAAACAACTCGTCATCTGTGTGCTCGTTCGCAGCCAGTTGGAACGCTATGCGAGATGAATCCAGCAACAGCGTACGCGCTATGCGAACCTCGTTGGCAAAGTCGCGTTTGGCGAGTTCGGCCTGCTCGGCTTCCGTGAAAGGATGATTGCCGGCGTCGAAAAAGCTGAGCAGAGCGCGCAGGCGGAGTCCAAGCCCTGCTTCCGCTTCAGGCCCGATTTTGATGGCGGGGGTCTCCTGAGAGTGGCGTAGGCCGTGCGAGGCCGCGGGGTCGTGGCCGGCAAGTATCTCTCCGGGAGCTTTCGTGTTCAGGTCGAGAGGATTCATAACTTAAAACGAGGCTCAGGCCCACAGCCAGCGCCTTGCTCATTTGATTGTAAACATGAAATGATGCGGCTGGCAAAACAAATATTTTTCGCCGCCCACTTTTTTCCAACATTCAAGGCTCTCTATTAGAGCCGCCGATGATTCTCTAAAATGGCTGAAGCACGCTTTTCCGAACTACTCATCGCCACCTTCAACCCCGGCAAGATTCGTGAACTGGAATCTCTGCTCGGCGCGTTGCCGCTGCGCCTGCGCCGCCTCAGCGAGTTTCCCTCAATCGGGGAGGTGGCCGAAACGGGAAACACTTTTGACGACAACGCGGCCCTCAAAGCCACAGGCTATGCTCAGCAGACGCGCCTCTGGACCCTGGCAGATGATTCCGGCCTTGAGGTCGAAGCGCTCGGTGGTGCGCCCGGCGTCTTCTCCGCGCGCTACGGCGGCCCTGAAGCGACAGACGCAGACCGCGTTCAGCTTCTACTTGACGAGTTGCGCCGGACAAGCGACTCGGAAAGGCGCGCACGCTTCACCGCAGTCATAGTCATCGCAGACCCGCTTGCTCGCGTTGTAAATATCGCGCACGGTTTTTGTGAGGGACATCTGGCAGACACGCCCCGCGGCACGAACGGCTTCGGCTATGACCCGATTTTTATTCCAGACGGCTACCAACAGACCTTCGGAGAAATGGCTGATGAAGCCAAGCGTTCCGTCAGCCATCGCGCACGCGCCCTCGAAGCCACGCGCTCCTTCCTGCTCAATCATCTTCAAGCCTGAGCTTGACCCTGCTTTCTTTCAAACGCTAGAATGCGGCCAGTCTAATAAACGTTTGCCAGAGCTTGCCGCTCAAGCTCGTGCAAACTTATCGGGGCGTAGCACAGCCTGGTAGTGCGCTCGGTTTGGGACCGAGAGGCCGGAGGTTCGAATCCTCTCGCCCCGATAATTCCAGCCTACTCGTCAGCGTCAAAGTAGAGCAAGCTCTCTTCTATTCTGCCGGATAAAGTTGAGACAACACCGTGAAAAAATCCAGCATAGCTCTACTACTTTTAATAGCTCTCTCAATGGCGATGCTGTTGGGACGCGGCGCAGCGACGGGTTCAGCTTCCGGCTCGTGCCCTTCGCCCTTCTCCGCTTCGGTGCAGGCATCAACGTCCGACGGGAGTAATACGGGGATTGCTACTGGCGATTTGAACCATGACGGCCACCCGGACATGATTGTCACCGTTCACGGCGCGCCCAACTGCGGGCCACAGTGCATACCGAATTACGTCTCTGTGTTTCTTAACAATGGCAATGCCACCTTCAGCGGGCCAGTGAATTTCCCCGCAGGGCCTAATCCGATTGATGTCGCCGTCGCAGACTTTAATGGCGATAACAACCTCGACGTAGTCTCCGCCAATTACGGGTTCGGGCCTGAGAAGGTAGCAATCCTGTTCGGAACGGGCACAGGTAGCCTCAGCGCGCCCGTTGGTTATAATTCCGGCGGCAACAATCCATATGGCATCGTCGCAGCCGACTTTAACGGCGACACACGGCCAGATGTAGCTGTGACAAACTCTACGACCCACACCGTCGGCGTGCTCTTGAACACGGGCACGGGCGCTTTATCTACGGTGACAACTTATAGTGTCGGCTCGACTCCGCGTGGCATCGCCGCTGGCGATTTCAATAATGACAGCAGGCCAGACATTGTCGCCACCAGCGCATCGAGCGTCTCAGTTCTCTTAAACACAGGTACGGGCAGCTTCGGCCCTCTGGCTAATTATCCTGTCGGGCTTGGCCCAATCGGAGTCGTGACACACGACTTCGACGGCGATGGCGATACGGACATCGCCGCCACTAACGTCAACACAGATTTCATCTCACTTCTTTTCAATAACGGCTCAGGCATCTTCAGCGCGCCCGTCAACTACACGGTCGGCAACCAACCCAGAGGGATTACAAAAGGCGATTATGACGGCGACGGACTCATGGACATTGCCGTTACGACAAACAGCAGCAACTTCGTCGCCGTCCTGCTCAATACGGGGGGCGGTGTTTTTGCTGCCCCTTTGGGCTATGGCCCGGTTGGCGGTTTCGATATTGTCTCCGGCGATTTCAACTCGGACGGCGGGCTTGACCTTGCAATCAATGGCATCAGAGTCCTGCTCAATAATTGCACCCAGCCCGACCTGATTCTGACGAAAACTCATACTGGAATTTTCCGTCCGGGCACAAACGGGGCTTATACGCTGACCGTCAAAAATAATGGTGGCCTCGCAATTGGCGGCACAACAACCGTCACAGACACGCTGCCGACGGGCCTCAGCTACGTTTCAGCCACGGGAACGAATTGTAGTTGCTCTGCCGTCGGACAAGTCGTGACCTGCACGACCAACGACACTATCCCGGCAGGCTCAACCACAGTTATTACGCTCACAGTGCTGCCTTCCTGCCTTGCGACGCCGAGCGTGACCAATACGGCCAGCGTCTCGAACCCGAATGATGGACAGCCCGGCAACAACTCCGCAAGCGACGTGACAGCCGTGCTCGGCATCGTGCCCGCCAATTTTGACGGCGACTTCAGAACGGACGTTTCCGTCTGGCGTCCGAGCACCGGGGACTGGATTAGAAGCGGCAACGTCATCTTCCAACCCGATTGGGGACGCGGCAATCTGGGCGATAAACTTGTTCCCGGCGATTATGACGGCGACGGCAGAACCGATGTCGCCATCTTTCGCCCGTCAGAAGGCAACTGGTACATCATCCTGAGCAGCAACAACAGTATACGTCTCAGCAACTGGGGCGGCACAGGCGACATCCCTGTGCCCAGAGATTACGACGGTGATTTAAAGACAGACATCGCCGTTTTCAGACCGAGCGACGGCAACTGGTACATCGTTCGTAGCTCTGACAACTCAGTCGTCCTGCGTGGATGGGGTCTCAACGGCGACAAGCCCGTTCCCGGCGATTACGACGCCGACTGCAAGGACGACATAGCGGTCTTTCGTCCGTCGGATGGCAACTGGTACATCATTCTGAGCGCAACCAACACGGCTCGGGCACAGAACTGGGGCGCGACTACAGACCAGCCCGTTCCCGGCGACTATGATGGCGACCATAAATTTGACACCGCCGTCTATCGTCCGACCGAAGGTAACTGGTATGTGCTGCGCAGCACTACGGGTACGGCCTTTGTGCGCAACTGGGGAACGACCGGCGACGTGCCCGTTCCCGGTGACTACGATGGCGACGGCAAGACAGACTTCGCCGTCTGGCGTCCGACAGAAACCGTCTGGTACGTTATGAGTAGCAGTGGGTGCTGCTCCTTCACAACGCCGCTCGGCGTTTCAGGAGACGTGCTGCTCCCGGCGACGTACATTCCGCAGTAAACGCGCGTGCGGATTGCTTTTCGAGTATCGTTTCGAAAGCTTTCCGGCGGGCCGACGGCCCTCTTGGGGATTGGCTGTTGGCTGATACAGCATGAAGATTAATTTTTTCGCGCAAAAACGCCAAAAATCGCGATTTTTGGGAGACTTGTGGGCGCGGGTGTGATATATGTTGACTCACAAGCTTTTCAATTTTCTCAAATTTTCTGGAGGTGCTGACACCACGCCATGGCGACCGCAACAGGCAAGAAGCGCATGACCCAATCTGAAGTAATCAACCATTTCGCCGAGAAATTCGGCATGAAGCGCGCACAGGCAAAAGAACTCTTCGACGAACTGGGCTCGCTCGCAACAAACGAAGTCAAAAACAACGGAGAATTCGTCCTGCCGGGCTTCGGCAAACTGGTTCTCTCAGAGCGTAAGGCACGCGAAGGCCGTAATCCTGCGACCGGCGAAACCATTCAAATTCCGGCGAAAACCACATTGAAGTTCCGCGTCGGCAAAGCGATGAAGGATTCGGTCGTGCCTAAAAAATAGCTTTCCTAACATACGCTCTCCAATAAAACGAAAGCGCCGCTTGAGTGCCCCGTAAATTTATGAGGCAGCAAGCGGCGTTGGTTTTTACAACGTCAAACCGCTGCCAGCAACAATCAACAGTAGTCTTCAAATCCGGGCTGCTTTTCGTCTCTCGAAGCCTGCGCGTCCGGGCTGTTACTGCCCGCCGAAAATTTATCTGGCTTTTTTCGCTCGTTTACTCTACAATCATCCGTTTTGTTACGGACAGAACATCGCACACTATTAGCTGTGAGCTAGTTTTGCGGGGTCTTTCTGTGCAAAACGCTTAGCAAATGCAACTGTTTTGCATCCTAAGCTGTTCTCAGGGCATCTAAAATTCTCTTACAAACTGCTCGAAGAGCTTTGTTGAGGGGAGCAAGACCGGGACGAAGCTTTCGACATGATCTAAGGAGCTGGAAACGTGACTTTTGACAGGCATTTACCGCTGGATGAGCGGATTCTGAGAATTGACCACATTCAGGCGCGTCGCTATTCAAAGCTGACGGGCGTCGCGCTCGACATTGCAACCGAAGGGATTATGCGACATTTACGCGCCTGTGACAGGATGGATGTCAATCCTGATACTTCGGCGGTTCGCGAAATAATTGACGACGCTTTGAATGGTCGCCGTGTTTTTGCGGAAACCAGCGACGACCGCCAGCGCGCCGCTTAAACCCTTAAGAACCTCGCAAAGCCAGTCATTCTTAGCCGGAGACCGTCAACTGTTTAATAGTTGACGGTCTCTTGCTGTGCCGGATGCCTGGCGATAAACCCAGGCAGGCTAACGTCGGCCGCTCAATTCTCGTTCTGCAACTGGTTGCTCATAATCGCAAGCAGGCTCAGCGCATCTGTAATCTCGCCGGTCATAGCCATCCGCAAGACCTGCCTGTTGTGCAAACGACGTATGTTAAGCTGCTCTGTTCCTTCGGGCTCGTGCTGGCCCTGTGTGAGACCTGTTGCCAGAAACCAGACGGCGCGCTCATCCGAAACGGAATTTGAGAGATGGGCTTCGCCAAGCTGCCGCCAACTCTCCGCGCGCAGGCCCGTCTCTTCCGCCAGTTCGCGGCGCGCGGCGGCGAGCACATCCTCTCCCTCAGGGCATCCACCCTTCGGTATTTCCCACGAATATTGAGAGAGCGGATAACGGTGCTGCCCGACAAGATAAATATGTTCGTCCTCGACGGCTAGAATCCCTACGGCGACATGCTTAAAATGAACTACGCCGTAAATTCCCGGCGCTCCATCGGGCCGCACCACCTCGTCCTCGCGTATCCCAATCCACGCGTTATCATAAACTTCTCTTGAAGTCAGAGTTTTCCAGGGATTTTTCGTCTCATCAAAAACCACTTGCAGTCCCCTTGTCTTGCATCATCATTCGCCCTGTCCTGCTTCCTAAGGAGTTGCGCCCTGCGGTTGCTCGTTCTCATCCTTAAACGGGATGTCTTCCGCCAGCGACTCTCTGGAGCTTGCCTGCTCGGCAGGGCGTTCGGCATGACGAAAAACATCGAGCAGCGCCAGCGTTATCGCCAGCACTACGGGGCCGAGCACTATCCCTACAACGCCGAACACGTGCAGGCCGCCGAGCACGGAAAAGAAGATGAATAATTCGTGCAGTTTCGTTTTTTCGCCGACCAGTTTCGGTCTGAGGAAGTTATCAACCGTGCCTATGACGAGCGCGCCCCACGCGGCGAGAATCAAAGCCTTGGCCCAGTGGCCCGTCGCCGCCAGATAGATCGCCGCCGGAACCCACACGATAAACGACCCTGCCATCGGAATCATCGAGAGAAAAGTCATCACGACGGCCCAGACGACAGGCGAGGGCAGGCCGAGTGCCCAGAAAGCAATCCCGCCGAGTGCTCCCTGAATGATGGCGATGACCAGCACGCCGTACAAACTCGCGCTGATGACGCTGCGCGTGCGCTCAAGGATAACGGCGCTCTGTGCCCTTTCCAACGGCAGCACATCCGGCAGCACTTGAGTAATGCGTTCGCCATCACGGAAGAGATAGTACATTGTGAAGATGACGAAAAAGACCTGCACGATGACGCCGACAACACCGCCGACGAATCCTAATGTGCGTCCTGCAATCGCACCGCTCATGCCTCGTAGTCGTTCCAGTATGAACTCCTGCGAGCGAAACTGCTCTATGTTGACATACTGTCCTATCCATCTCAGCAGAGGCCCTGTCACAGGCGAGTTTGGGTCAAGGAGGCTTGAGATATTAGCTTGCAGGTTCTCCGCCACGCCGGACAACTGGTTGAAAAGCATGAACGAAATCAGCGCCAGCGGAGCCAAGATAACGAAGATGACGAGCAGCGATGAAAGCAGCGCACTCGTGGCCGGACGCCCCGTGCGCGCGAGCAGGCGGCGATGCACAGGATAGAAGATAACTACCAGCACGATGGCCCATGCCAGCACATTGACGAACGGCTGCAACATCAGCCAGCACAGGTAAAGAGCGATAGCCGTCGCCACCAGCAAGGCTATCCAACGCGCTTGAATTGGTCGTTGTTTCATAAGGTCTCTCGTTTGGCCGCCCTAATTTAACACAGGTGACTTTAAGAGAACTGCTTTTTTCACGTCTTACATCCGGCAGCAAGTTGTGCGTTTGGCCCATTCGGTTGACGCAGACTACAGGGCGCGTGCTACCATCAGCACGCTTCACAATTCGTGCTCCCGTAGCTCAGTGGATAGAGCATCTGCCTTCTAAGCAGAGGGTCGCAAGTTCGAGTCTTGCCGGGGGCATTCCGCTCCTGCTTAAGGTGTAGAATGCTGGCGAGCGCAGTGGACTATAAGGCGCGGCTTGAAGAAATAGGCGGAGTGGTGTAAAAAGTTATTGTCATGTTACGGCGGCTATAGTTCAGTTGGTTAGAACGCTTGATTGTGGTTCAAGAGGTCGTCGGTTCGAGCCCGACTAGCCGCCCCTTTTCCCAGAACAATAAACTCATCCTGGCCTCATTTGGTCTGGTTCCAACCTACACAAAATATCCATCGGTAAACTGAGTTATATTTTGATGCTCGTAGAGCTTTACGTATAATTGCGCGCGGTCGTGCACGGAAGTTTCTCCGGCTGGTCCGATTTTCAGGTAATAGTTAAAGACCAGCAGTGGCAGATAACGGCGGGATAGTTTGGTCAAACTAAATGGAGTAGAGGGCCTGTGTCTAAAGTCAACTACGAGCCAGCGCCGATTGAGACCGCGCACATCTCTCTGCCTCGCAGCGTGCAGGAATTGATTGAGACTCTTGCGCGGAATCTTCATGCGTTGCGACTCAAAGACAGGCAGGCTAATGAAGCACTTGATTCGCATGAGCACGCCGGAGAGGATGAAGCAGCGGCATGGCTCATCCCCTTCGAGGCGCTACCCGAAACAGAGAAAGAGCATTACCGCCGCAGCGCCAGCGAGACGCTAAAGGCCACCTTCGCTCTTGGCTACAAAGTCGAGCACACGGAAGAGCAGTCGTCGCTTGAAGCCACCGCCGATGCCGTCGAAATCCGCAAGCAACCGCTCGCGGAGGCTGAGCTTGCGAGCCATATGAAGGCTATGAATCTGGAGGCGCTGCTGGCGCTCTGGCAATCTCATGCGCCGGACTCATGGGCGGAGATGCCGGAGCTTTACCGCGCTCTCGGCAACCGCATTCTCAAGCTGGGCGAACCGCTCTTCGCCTATGATGTCTTGAGAGAGGGCTTGGGTCAGTGGCCCACGGACGTGCGGCTGCGGCAGTTGCAGGCGTTGGCGCTCGCTCGCAGCGGCGTCACACAGCGTGCTAACGACATTCTGATTCAACTGCACAGAGAGGGCCACAGCGACGAAGAGACGCTCGGCGTGCTGGCGCGAACATATAAAGACCTCTGGGCGCAGTCAACCGATGAGCAGGAGCGACTGCAACAACTGCAACTCGCATACAAGTTTTACGATGAAGCGCACGACCGCAGCAGCGGCTACTACTCAGGCATCAACGCCGCGACAATGGCTCTGCTGCTCGGCCAGCGTGAGCGCGCTATCGGTCTCGCAAAGGAGGTGCACGAGGCTTGTTTGCAGGAGTTGAAGAGTTTGCCTGAAGAGAGCGAGGATAGATATTGGCCCGTGGCGACGCTGGGCGAGGCGGCGTTAATCCTGGGCGACTGGACGGAAGCAGAAGATTGGTACAGTGAGGCCGCCGAAATCGGACAAACAAAATATGGCGAACTGACTTCGACGCGACGCAATGCACGGCTGATTATTGATTACCTGCAAGGCGACCGCGAGCGTATTGACAAGTATTTCAAAATACCGAAGGTCGCGGTCTTCTCCGGCCACATGATTGACCGTCCCGGTAGAGCGCGACCGCGCTTCCCTCCTCAACTCGAACCTGCCGTGCGCGCAGCGATTCGCAAGCGGCTGGTCAAACACGGCGCTGGGCTCGGCTATGCTTCGGCGGCCTGCGGCTCAGACATTCTCTTCCTCGAATCCTTGCTCGAACTCGGCGGTAAAGCCTACGTGGTGCTGCCCTACGGGGAGGAACAGTTTAAGCGAGACAGCGTTGAGATAACGAATGATTCCAAGTGGGTCGAGCGCTTCGAAACGGTGTTGAAGCGTGCGTCCGACGTTCTACTGGCGTCTGATCAACCGATGGAAGAGAGCGCGCTCTCTTTTGAGTACACCAACCTGCTGCTACACGGGCTGGCAAACATCCGGGCCGACCGCTTTGAGACAGAACTCGTGCCGATGGCCGTCTGGGACGGAAAGCCGGGCGATGGATTGGGCGGCACGGCGAGCGTCGTCGAGCGCTGGCGGAAGCTTGGCTATGAAATCGAGTTGATTAACCTTGAGGAGATGCTACGGGAAGAGTTGCCGGAGATTAGAAGCCAGCAACAACAACAGCAGCCCGCCATCGTTCAGCCCATAGCGGGCGAAACTGAAGCAGCGACGCCTGAATTCGGAACACGGATGATGGCGCTGCTTTTCGCTGATGCGGTTCATTTCAGCAAGCTGACGGAAGAGCAGATTCCACGCTTCGTCAAAAAATTTCTCGGAGACATCAGCCGCCTGCCCGCCATGAGCGAGCACGCGCCGGAGATGAAAAACACATGGGGCGACGGCCTCTACTTCGTTTTCAGCAGCGTGCTCGATGCCGGAATGTTTGCGCTTGAGTTGGCCGACTTGATGACGCCTGCGGGCAAGTGGGTTGAGCATGGATTGCCGGAAGGATTGAATCTGCGCATCGCGCTGCATGCCGGCCCGGTCTATTCCTGTAATGACCCCATCACGGGCCATCTTAATTTCACAGGCACTCACGTCAGCCGCGCCGCGCGCATAGAGCCTGTGACGCCGCCCGGACAGGTTTATGCCAGCCAGGAATTCGCGGCGCTAGCCGCGGCCGAACGCATCAGCCAGTTTAAGTGTGAGTATGTCGGTCTGACGCCGCTGGCGAAAGCCTACGGCACGCTGCCGACCTATCACGTGCGGCGCTCTCAACAACAGCAGCCAGCCCTTCCGACGGCGACTTCAGAAACGGCTGCGACTTCGCCGGCGGAAGATGCAGGTTGAAGAGTGCAGGGCCGAACGAACAAGGAAGAGATGTTGAAACCGAAGCTGCCGCGCCCGCCGCTCGAACTCCTTGAACTGGCTAACGCCTACCAGCGCTCCAAAACTCTCTTCGCGCTCATAGAGCTTCAACTGCCGACGCTGCTTGCCATTCGTCCTTTGCAGCTTGAAGAGATAGCTGCGGCTCTGAAGGTTCATGCGTTGGCAGCGGAAAGTTTTTTGAACGCGTGCATTGCTCTCGGCCTGCTTGTGCGTGATGATGACGGGTATCGTAATTCGGCGCTCGCTGAAGAGTTTCTGGTGCGCGGCAGGCCCGGTTATCTGGGAGAGCAGTTTAGCAGCTACGACCGCACGAGTTATCCTTTGTGGGCCAATCTGGTCCAGAACTTGCGACGCTGGCAGCCGGGCGCGACGGATGATGAGTTGCCGCCCGAAGGCGACCAGGGCGTGGCTGGCATGCGTGAGCGTCACAATCTCTCGTTGATGCTGGGCCACGCGCTTGCCGAAGCGTTCGATTTTTCGTCCTTCAGTCGTTTGCTAGACCTTGGTGGCGGAACGGGCGCTATGTCTTTGAGCATCTGCGCGCTACACAGTAAACTACGCTCGCTCGTCTTCGATTTGCCGCAGGTGGCCGCGCTCGCGCGTGAGTATGTTAATGAGAGCGAATCGGGCGAGCGAATCGAAGTCGTCGCCGGAAACTTCAAGCTCGACGAATTGCCGTACGAGTTTGACGTGGCACTCTTAGCCAATCTGCTGTCGGTCGCCAGCGAAGAGACGAACCGCAGGCTTTTTAAGAGAATCTACGAGCGGCTGCCAGCGGGCGGAGCAATTATCCTGAGCGGCTACGTTCTAGACGATGGCCGGACAGGCCCTTTGGTTCCTGTGCTCTTTTGCCTGCAAGACATCAACTGGCAAGCGCCGGATGTCGAGCGCGACGTTTCGACCTATCGCGGCTGGCTCGAAGACGCAGGATTCGTGGAGATAGAGCATCAGAGATATTGCCCGCCGACAAGCATGCTGACGGGAAGAAAACGCAGCCAGTGAGGATTTGTAGAATCAGCCGGAAATGAGTAACGCCTCGCCACAAGAGACAGCCGCATCGCCGCAGGATAACTACAAGTACTGGGCTTTTATCAGCTACAGCCACGCCGACGAGGAATGGGCCGAGTGGTTGCACAAGTCTCTTGAGACCTACAAGATTCCAAAAAAACTTGTCGGAAGAGAGATTCCGGCCGGAACAGTGCCGCGCCGTCTCTTCCCTGTTTTTCGCGACCGCGATGAACTGCCCGGTGCTTCGGACCTCGGCGGCAACATCAAACAGGCGCTTCAGCAATCACGCTACATCGTCGTCATCTGCTCGCCCAAGTCTGCGGTTTCAAAGTGGGTCAACGAAGAGATCAAAGGTTTCAAGTCTCTCGATAGAGAGCATCGTGTGCTGTGTCTCATCGTTGACGGCGAGCCGAACGCGAAGCCTGATAGCGGACAGTTGGAATGCTTTCCTCCGGCCGTTAGATTTCGCGTCAGTAAGGACGGCGAATTAACGGAAGAACCGACCGAGCCGATTGCCGCCGATGCGCGCAAGGGCAAAGACGGTCGCGCCAATGCCAAGCTCAAGCTGCTTTCTGGCATTCTCAACGTCGGCTTCGACGAACTCAAGCAGCGCGAGAAGCAGCGGCAGTTTTATCTCAAGCTGCGCATCGCGGCCAGCATCGTCGGCTTCATTTTAATGTCGCTGCTGGTCTACGTCCTCTCGGCTGACGCCAACATCAACGTGCCGGGCGGCGAAGGCGTGCGTAGATTTCTGGATCGTCACAATGCTTCGCTGCTTCGTCCTGTTCACACGGAGGCTGAAGTACGTCGTGCTGCCGCCAGCGAACGCCGTACCTTGCTGGATGCGCTCAAGAAAGGACGCTCTCAGAGTGGTTGGCTCTACAACAATTTAGGCACGCGCGAAAAGTTGGACGCGTGGTCGCATGCTCAGTGGCTCTTTGTTATCTTCCAGATGCCAGACGCCAGCAATGAGGAGTTACGTGATTTTCTTCCCTCGCTTGAGCTGCCCTTCACGTCCGGCGCGGCGATAGAAGTTAACGGCATCAAGTACGGCTGGACGGGTGAAGTGATAACGACAACAGGGCAGAAGACGTTCTACGGAACTTCGGAAGATGTCGAAGCAGCGCCGACGCTCTGGCTGACGGCAGCGATCACGGCAGCCCTGGGTCGTCCCGGCTTGATTAAGCCGGATGAGCGGCCACGTTTTGAGTCGTACCTGAAATATGCGCAGGAAGCTCTGCGCTTGTACAGGCCGCTGGAAACCGGCGGGTGGAATCTCTACGTTTACCAGACAGAGCCGGGCTTCCATGACCCCTACTCGACGGTGCTGGCATTAATGGTGCTGCTGGAAACAAAGAAAGCGAATCTTCCATGGGAAGGAAGCTTCGAGCGGCGCGACCAGATGCTACAAGCCACGGCCCAATGGTTGGCTAATGCTTTCAGCGAACACTCGAACCCGCCCGGATGGAAAGGGACTTCCGACGAGGTTAACGCCATCTTCGACGGCCTGACACTGCAAATCTACGCCATGCTGCTGCGTGCCGAGGCCGAGGCTGGCTTCAAGATACCGCAGAAGATTTTAGACCAGATTCCGCGTCACCTGGCCCAGACCAACTCGCGCGACATTAATTATCCGACGGCGCGTAGCGAGAATCAGGCCGCCGTCGCTGACCCGAACACGGGCCGCGAATATCGTCGCAACGAGTCAATCGGATTTCTCTGGCATCCGTGGGCCATTGACTGTGCGGTGCGATGGCTCAAACACGCAGAGCAGCAGGGCGCGACGCCCGAAGACATCGTGCGCGTGCGTCGTGCGCTCGGTCACATGGTGATTGATATGGGCGAGGAAGCAATCCGAAAGGCCACCTCCGAATGGACTTGGGTCGCTTCCGAAACCCTCTACGGCCTCTCTGCCGTGCCGCTTCCCTAGAATGTCTTTCCGGGGAGATTCAGGAAGAAGTTGTACGCCCTATTTTGTCGCAGCTACCCTGCATAGCTCAATTATCCTCTGGTCTTTCGCATCCAGTTCGACTTGAGCATTCTTATTCTTATCCAAAGCTTCCTTGAGTTTTTGATTCAGGTCAGCCATATCAGTCTGGTGACTTTTGGCTCTTCTGAGTACGTCCGTCACAATTTGACGCTGGCTCACAAGAGCATCAAAAAGCGCCTGAAAATCAAGCTCATCACGGCTCGGCCCGACTATTTCGTATGAAAAATCCCCTCTCTTGCGCCTCTCGTCGCGCTCTGATTCACCCTTCTCTCGCGACTTTTTTATCTCATCCAATCGCTTCTTAATCGTATCTATTTTAACTTGCAGGTCGCGGCCGAAGTCCTGCAATCTCTTCTCAAGAGACGACAAATCCGACGCAAATACTTGATTACCCTTTGTTATTTGACTCTGAACATTAACCGCACCGTTCAACGCTGCGTCCATAGCCTGATAAGCAGCTAAACGCTCACCCTGATATCTATCGAGGTCTTCTTTTATTCTGCTCGGAGGTTGAGTGTATTTCGCGAGTTCTTCTCTCGATAGCTTGAGTTCCTCGTTCTTCGCAGTTAATTCTCTTCTCGCCTGTACTGCCGACTGGCCGATGGCAAGAAGAAAAGAGAGCCCGAGCAAAATCGGGACGGCAGTAAATATTACGACTCGTTTGCGAGCGGTGGCTTCCTGTGCCTCAACTCGCCTCAGGGTCATGTCAAGTTCCTGATTAGATGACGATGGTGTGGACATACTTAATCACCTCGTTGCAATTTTCTCTTTGATTATCCCGACGAGTTCTCTGATTGCTTTTATTCTGGCCTCGTTCCCTTTTTTCTGCTCTCTGGTCCTCTTTATCTTCTCAAGCTCGTCTTCATAAATCATTATCTTTTCCTTGCGGTCGCGAACTTTGTCAAAAGGGTATAGAGCGGCCGCGCTAATCAATGCGCCGCCAATCGAGAGGCTGGTTTTTAAGATGTTCTCATCAGGCTTCCAGGGCCACATGAGTGCAAAAATGATTACTGAAAGACCAGACACTCCATAAGCTATCATCGCGATTCGGTAAGTACGAATCGCGCGATGCTGTAGCTGAACAAGTTTGACGTAGAAGCCTTCTTCTTCTTCGAGCATACTCACTATTCAAACTGTCAGGGATTTTAGAAGCACACGAAAATCATTGCACGGCAGACCTTCAACACGTCAACAGCACATCTGATATTGACACAAACCGAATGACAGGCAACTGCGCGCCAGCAAATCTTCTATGCTATCCGGCTCGCCTTACGTCTATCGCCCTTATCCTCACCGACAAGCCATGAGAGACATGCTAGTTCTGTCCTCCGCTAAAGATGGCGAAGAGGAGGATGAGGCCCAGCAGGATTGCGAGAACGAAGAGCGTGATTTTCCAAACACTATATGGACGATCACCCTGCACTTCTCCCGTTCGACCGTTGATGACTACCTGATAGACTTTCTGGTTCAACCTGTACGCGCCCGCGTAAACGGGCAGCAGCAGGTGCTTGAAGGTGATGGCCGAATAGTTTGTGGAGATGTTATGAACGCGTTGCTCGTCGCCGCCTATGTCGCGGCGCACGTCGCCGTCAATCACGCCGGCCGCAGCCTGCTTGGCGTGCTCGAAGCCTTCGGCCAGTTCGACCTGATAGCGCTGCGCCTTGAAGCCTGAGAGGTATGCTGGCTCGTAGGCTCTGATTTCCTGCAAATCCCAGGGCTCAAGCGCGGCGAGACGGTTGGCGGGCAGAGAGCGCGTGGCAGGAATGAGTATGTCGTCGAACCAGCGCGTGACGACACCTGCGGCCGGATACCATTGCGTCCTGCGCACCTGACGCGTCTTCTGCACAGTGTTGCCCTGGCTGTCAGTCTCCGTGTAATACTCTGTGTCGTAATAGTAGACGCCGCGTTCGCCAGCATAGTAACTGGTGGTGTGTGTGTCGTAAGTCCAGAAGGGCAGGTAAACTCCGTCAATGGCGTCGGGGCTGGCGAACCTCTTTAAGGCGTTGGGCGCAAACCAGCGCGTCGAAATCCACTGCTTGACCGCAGCCGTTGCCTGCTGCTGCGCGATACGAAACGGCAGCACGCCTTCGGGCGCGACCGTCGGGTCTGCGGACTTTGGCTGGGCCACAATCTTTGCGCCACAGAAATCACACTCGCGCGCCACCTCCGGCGGCACAAACGTCACAATCGCGCCGCAGCTCGAACACTGCACTTCAAGCGCATTCTGGGCCAACATTTCGAGTTGGCCCGCGCGCGGTCGAAGGTATTCCTCGTAGGAGCGCTCCTGCACCTGTTCGGCGCTCTTTGGAATCTCCTGTTTCCAACCGCAGTAAGGGCAGAGCAGACCTGCGGCCTGCGGGTCGAA
Organism: Pyrinomonadaceae bacterium; assembly: GCA_036382855.1. Taxonomy (GTDB): domain Bacteria; phylum Acidobacteriota; class Blastocatellia; order Pyrinomonadales; family Pyrinomonadaceae; genus DASVTR01. The sequence goes on from DASVPO010000027.1 coordinate 67,426, forward strand.
AACTAGAATTGCCCCGCATGAAGGGCATGGAAAACGGTGAACTTTATCGGCGGCGGCTGTTTGTGGGGGAGCTTGCATATTCAAGTCTCTGGAAACGTATTTGAGAATGACAGAGCGTATGAGTTACCGGCAAAGTTTGTCGGGCGATACTCTCAACATCGCGGCTCAAGGCCGTCAGACGTGAGCTGGTTGAAGTTGCGCGTGGCCGACGGCGTGGAGCATAGGATAAAGATTCTGAATTTGCAATATCAAGCCCGCTTCGACCACAATTGCCCTCAGATGGAATTCACGATTCAAACGCCGGACAACTTTAATTACAAGCGAACGGTTCTCAGCCACGGTTGGTGTCAATTGTTGCCCTTCGAGTTTGACCTCGCGAGTTGGCGTCTCGTACGCCCGCTTGAAGTTGGGCGTGCAAAGCCCATCACAGTCTCCATCGAAAGCCGCAAGCAGAAACTCGTCATCACCACAAAGCGCAAGCTCGGCGCACGCAGCGCAAGCCTCATCGAGCGCGACGTGCGACACATGCTCAGGCTTGACGACGACATGGAAAGTTTCTATAGCGCCGTGGCAGCAGATTCCGGCTTCAACTGGATTACGCAGGAGGGAGCTGGTAGATTGCTTCGTTCACCGACCGTCTTCGAAGATCTGGTCAAGACCATTTGCACTACTAACTGCTCCTGGGCGTTGACGGAAAAGATGGTCAAGGGGTTGGTCAGGAATCTGGGTCGCGAGGCGGAAGATGGTCGCCGCACATTTCCGTCGCCCGTAGAGATGGCACAGGTGAGTGAGAGCTTTTATCGTGACGAAGTGCGCGCAGGTTATCGCGCGCCTTACCTGAAAGAGTTGGCCGAGCGGGTCGCGGCGGGCGCGCTCGATGTCGAAGGCTGGCTCGATAGCCGTTTGCCGACCATTGAACTCAAGCGCGAGATGAAGAGCGTCAAGGGCGTCGGAGACTACGCGGCTGAGAATCTACTGAAGCTGCTTGGCCGCTACGACGGCCTTGCGCTCGACTCATGGGTTCGCGCGAAGTTTACACGCCTGCACGGAAGCGGGCGCGCCTGCTCGGACAAAAAAATCGCCCGCCGATACTCTCGCTTCAAAGATTGGCAGGGCTTAGCGCTCTGGTGCGACATGACGCGCGATTGGCTCGACGAAGAACAACTGCTCCGTTGGTAGAGCACGGACAGCCAACAGACAAATTCAACGAGAACATATTTTTCAAGACGAACATGGGAGGATCTTAAATGCTGGTTCACATCATCGCCGACTATGGGCAAGGCGACCTGGCCTTTGCCGAAGTTGTCCAACGCATCAAGTTTTATCTGCCGGATGCAGAGACGGTGCTAACGCCCGTTCCTGCCTTCTCCACGCTGGCTGCCGGATTCTGCATCGCTCAGCTTGGTCTCAACGAAGCGCCGGCCGGAACGCTCATCTATCACAACGTCGCGCCGCGCGCAGACGATGAAGAGGCGCGCACCGCAAATGCAGGCGAGCGCCTGGCCTTCGCGCGGCTGCCGACGGGCGTGCGCGTCATCGGCGTCAATGCGGGCGAAGCGTTTTCGTTTGTGCGGGAGTCTGCGGACGAGTTGCGCTGGGCTGCCGTTGCCGACGCCGGCTCGCAGTTCCGTTCGCGCGACCTCTTTCCGCAGGCAGCGGCCAACATCGCACTGGGCCAACCCGATGCTCTCGCAGAAGAGATTGACCGCACGTTGATTCCAGACGTGCCGCCGAATCGCATCGCATACATAGACGGATACGGCAATTTGAAGACGACCATCAACTCCTCTTCCAAGCCTGAGCGCGCGACCGCAGGCGCTACCTTGCGCGCCCGCATCGGCCAGATAGAGCAGCAGGCCGTTGCCAGCGACGGCAGCTTTGAGGTTGAGCATGGGCAACTGACTTTCGCGCCGGGCAGCAGCGGGTGGAAGGATAGAGACGGCGTCGAGACTCGCTGGATGGAACTCTTCCTGCGCGGCGGAAATGCATGGGAAACTTTCGGCCGCCCTTCAGTCGGAGACGTGATTAAGCTGAGCTACGAGTCTTAAAACACTCGCCGGAGAATGGACCACAGAGGCAGTTGGTTAAAGAAAATTTGTGAGGCGCGAAACGGATGAGCGACTGTCAGCTTGCCTGTCGTTCATCTTTCCGCCTGCACCCTGAGCAAAGATGAGGGACAAAGTTGCTCGACGGGACATTCGGCGCAGAGCGGTGTGCGTGCTTTGCAGACCTTGCGGCCGTGTGCGATGAGAAGGTGCGAGAAGTGTATCCAGTCTTTGCGCGGGACGAGCGCCATCAGGTCGCGTTCAATCTTTTCGGGCTGCTGCTCTGCCGAGAGGCCGAGTCGCGCCGCCAGACGCGCGACGTGAGTATCAACGACGATGCCCGCCGTAATATTAAACGCGTTGCCGAGCACGACGTTTGCCGTCTTGCGCGCCACACCCGGCAGCGCCACGAGCGCCTCCAATTCGCGCGGCACTTCTCCGCCATGCTGCTCGCTGATAATTTTGCACGCACCCCGAATCGCCTTGGCTTTGTTGCGATAAAAACCTGTCGAGCGTATATCCTGCTCAAGCTCTGCGGCGGGCACTTTCAGGTAGTCGTCGCACATTCGATATTTACGGAAGAGAGAGGCCGTCACTAAGTTAACGCGCTCGTCCGTACACTGCGCGGAGAGGATTGTGGCGACGAGCAATTCGAGCGGGTTTGTGTAATCAAGACTGCAACGCGCTTCCGGGTAGGCACGCTTGAGCCTGCCGGTAATCGTGCGCGTTCTCTGTTGCTCCAAGCTGGCTGCCAATGCGTGTCTCTCTCCTTCGCGCGGCAAATTTGCTGGCGTCCGTCATCCCTTGCGTCCGGCGTTGAAATTTACAATAGTTGATTTCGCTTCACTCGTCCAAGCGCTTGCGGCAGCAATCCGCAATTAATCAACGCGAACAGGGAAACTCGCGTACGGAGATTGTGGCTCTCCGCGTATGTTGCTACACTCCTGCCATACCTGAAAGATAAGAGAGCAGGCTTTCCGTGAGATTCAGATAATTTGAAGAGGGACGACCATGCGCGCGTCGTCCGAGAGGTAAAAAGACCAATGCCCGATGAGCAAAGAAACGCGAACAATTCACAGACCTATCTGGCCGATGCAGACAACTTCGATTTTGAGACTGTCGAACAGGAAAACGGGCAGGCAACGGTCGTCCGCTTCAAGCTCGACGACCCGCGCTATCATGCAGGCGATGTGCTGCTCGTGCTCTCAGGCACGGAGATACATTTTCACGGCATGATTGGTAGCATCGCAGACGGCTGGGCCGTCGCTTCCGACCGCAGAGGCTCGCTCTTGCCCGCCACGACGCAGTAACTCTTAAGGCCCGGCACTCTGCATAATTTTCTTTCTCGTTTCGGCAGCAGCGCAGTTATACTATCAGCCACCTCTCCCAGAGCAAGGGAGCGCGCCGCGAGCGCCCCTTTTGGCCGTCAGCCGTTTGCCGGAGATTCCGATGAGACGTTTTTCCTGCCTGTTGATTTCCCTTCTGGTGTTGATGCTCGCGTCCGCCCACGCGCAGGAGTTGCGCTCCGCCAAAGAATATGTGAAGCGCGGCATCTCTCGTTTCAACCGTGGCGACATAGAGGGCGCGCTCTCCGATTACAGCAAGGCGCTTGAACTCAACCCGCAGTTTGCAGAAGCCCTGCTCAATCGCGGAAAAGCGCGACGCGCCATCGGCGACCTCGAAGGAGCAATCGAAGACTACGAAAAGGCGATTGATTTAGAGCCGCGTCTGGCCCACAACAACCTGGACATTACACAGGCTTACACCAACCGCGGCTTTATACGTGCCAATGAACTAGACATAGACGGGGCGATTGCTGACTTCGATAAGGCCATCAAGTTTTTCCCGACCGCCTCTGATTCATACATCAAGCGTGCCGAAGCGCGCCTCATCAAGGGAGACTTAGAAGCAGCCATCAGCGACTTTGACCGCGCTATCCTGCTCAACCCGCGCGGACCTTCAATCGCGCTCGCCTACGCTGGCAGAGGCTACACGCGCCTCCTGCAAGGCAAGGAAGAGGAAGCGAAAAAAGATCTGGACAAAAGCATCAGGCTCAACAGCGAAGGCAAGATTTTCCTCGAACTGCACCTGCGTATTCTCGAAGGCCAGATTAAAGAACTGAAACGTCGCCGCGCCGAGACGCAACAGAAAGTAGCCTGAAGCAAGTAAAAAGGTAAAAGGTAAAAGGTAAAAGGGAAGATGAAGAGCAAGCCTCTCATCTTCCCTTTTGCCTTTTGTCTTTCTCTAACTTTTACGAAAAAGGTTCTTAATGCCCCGCTGCTTGCGGCGGGGATGGCTGAACCATCTTGAGTGCGGGTTCGATGCCCGCGCACAAGATAGCGCAAGTTGATAGAATGCGTGCATGGTCTTCAGAAGAACTGCGCACGCT
>DASVPO010000028.1:0-23227 GCA_036382855.1 Pyrinomonadaceae bacterium
GCCAGAACCGTGGGCGATAAAGTGACAGCAGAGGTGATTCGTAAATACATTCAACGTCACAAAGAAGCCCAAGATGCGCAAATAGACCTGTTCGATTAAACCGAGCTAAAGCCCCACCGCTTGCGGTGGGGTACTTTACTCATCACCCATCACTCATTACTCATCACTGTTTTAAAAGATCTGTATAGATGCCGGGGTCGCTGTCGGGGATGATGATTGCGCCGACCGTGCGTGAGTAGAAATCGGTTGGCCCTGCGCGGCCGATGATGCCGTAGACGTAGCCCATCTCGCGCAAGCCCCACAGCGAGGCAAGCAGAAGCGCTGTGCCGAGCTTGCGCCCGCGCTCTTGCTCAAGAACGCCCGTCGGGCCGAAGAAAGCGCGGCGCGTGCATTCGTAGGCACTAAAGCCAATGACGCGTGCTTCGCGCGTGGCGATGTAGACGGAGACGGGTTTGTTACTGAAGCCGACGGAAATCTCGTCAGCCCAACTGACGCTAAAGTGTTGCTCGACGAAGGCGCGCACCCTTGTTATCTCAAACGTTTGCGCTCGCCTGATTGTCGCTCCCGCACGCTCTGCTTCGGCGAGCAACGGAGCGACAGGCGGCAGCCGCAGCAGATTAACCAGCATGTCCGGCATCAAAAACAGTCTCCGCCTGACACCTTAACACAGGTCGTATGCTTCATCTTTCCGCAGAGCAAAGGAGCGCGCAGTTTGGCGCGATAGTCGCGGAGGCTGCTGCCTGTCGTAAGTGTGCGGCGATGTGCGAGCGCAGGGCCGTGCTGAGCGAGCGCAACGGCGTGCTGAGCCCGCGCGTGATGTTTCTTGGGGAAGCGCCGGGGCGTCAGGGCGGCGACCGCACGCGCGTCCCATTCTCCGGCGACCAGTCGGGCCGCAACTTCGAGCGCTTCATCGCATCCATCAATCTCAAGCGCGAAGAACTTTTTATAGCGAACGCCGTGCTCTGCAATCCGCGCAAGGCGTCGGGCGCGAATCGCAGGCCGACCGAAGCGGAGGTTGCAAACTGCTCGGAATTCTTGCGGCGGCTGATTGAAGTAATTAATCCGCCTGTCGTCGTCACGCTCGGCGCTGTCTCGCTTGCTGCGCTCCGTCGCATTGAGTATCATAATTTATCACTGAAAGAAGCAGCCGGAAAAATCTATCAATGGAAAGGGCGCTGGCTCGTTCCTGTTTATCATCCGAGTCCGCAGGTGCTCGCCTCGCATCGTCGTGAAGCAGCGCAGTTGCAGGACTACCGAAGCATAGCGCGCGTCCTCGGACGCGTCTAACTTGATGTAGAAACGCGCCGCCCATGAGAGCGCGAAAGAGGTACTGAGATGTTTGGATTTTTGAATCGGAATCAGCGAACATGTGCGCCCGTGCTGGCGCTTTTAATCATTCTCGCCGCCTGCTTTGTCGCCGCCTGTACGGGCAACAGCACGACGGCGCAGGAAAAATCGGTCGCCGCCGCGAGCACAAATGATAAGGCTGTGAACGCAGATGCTGCGGGCGCGCCCAAAGTCGGGGAGGCTGCGCCGGATTTCACACTGCCTTACGCAACGCAGGAAAAAATCTTCCTCAAGCCGGAAGAGCGCCTTTCGCTTTCAGCGCAGCGCGGCAAAAACGTTATCCTGGCTTTCTATCCGGCCGACTGGTCCGGCGGCTGCACGAAGGAAGTCTGCACGCTGCGTGATACGTTTGCGGAGCTATCGAAACTGAACGCGACTGTGCTCGGCATCAGCGGCGACTACGTCTTCTCGCATCACGAGTGGGCCAAGTTTCACAAACTACAGTTTCCGCTTCTCTCCGACCACGATCACAAGGTCGCGCGCCTCTACGGCAGTTATATGGAAGAGGCTGGCTACAATAAGCGCACAGTCTTCCTGATAGACAAGCAAGGCATCGTTCGCTACAGCAATCTTGAGTTTAAAGCCGGAGACACTAAAGACTACACCGCGCTGCGCGCTGAACTGGAAAAACTGAAGTAAGGAACTTTTATTCGGGAGTCAGGGCCGGGAAGACGCTAACTGAGCGGCTGCAAACCTTGCTGCCGGTTCTCTCTTCTTCCCCGTTCCGGCTCCTGAACTTTTTGAGTATGTCTGAGATTGTCGAACAGGTTGTTGCTCGTCGCTCGCCGCTGGATGATGTTTATAGGCGGCTGGGCGCTGAGATGTTTGAGCGCGACGGATGGCTGCTGCCAGCCTTTTTCAGCGATGTGGCGGCCGAATATACGGCTGTGCGCGAGGGCGGCGCGGGATTGATTGATTTGTCGTCGCGCGGGCGTGTGCGCGTGAGCGGCGCGGAGGCCGTGCAGTTTTTAAACGGCCTCGTGACGAATGATGTTAAAGCGCTTAGCGTGGGCGAGTGGATGACGGCTGCGTTTCCCAACGCGCAGGGGCGCTTGCTCGCCTTCGCGCGCGTTATTCATCAGGAAGAAGGTTTTTTGTTCGACACGGAAGCCGCGACGGCAGAGCGTGTCTTCAAAACACTCGAACGCTTTACACTCGCCGGAGATTTTCGTGTCGCGGAGATGACAAATAAGATTGCGATGCTCTCCTTGCAGGGCGCGCGTGCGGGCGCAATTCTCGGCGCAACACTTGGAGAGGAAGCCGCGAGGGTTGAGCGCGGTTGCGTTAGCGTAGGTCGCTGGCAGGAGCGATCCGTGAGTGTGATTCGCGCGACGCACACGGGCGAAGACGGCTTCGATTTGTTCATCAGCGCAGAGGATGCCGCTCCGCTGTTTGAAGCGCTCGTGCAGGCGGGCGCGCGGCCCGTTGGATTCGATGCGCTGGAAACTCTGCGTATTGAGGCGGGGCAGCCGCGTCACAATGTTGACATGGACGAGAGCAACGTCGTGCTGGAAACGGGTCTCGACGAGGCGGTCAGCTATACGAAGGGCTGCTACATAGGGCAGGAGATTATCGCGCGCATACACTGGCGCGGCCACGTCGCGAAGCGGCTCGCGGGCCTCAGCTTTGAAGACGATAGGGCAATTCCAGCAGGCACGAAAGTCAGAACACCTGACGGCAAAGATGTTGGACGTGTGACCTCATCCGCATTTTCGCCGCGCATGGGGAAACAGGTCGCGCTCGCCTACGTCAAGTATGATTATCTTGCTCCGGGCACGGAGGTGCGCGTCTCCGTTGACGGAGATGATGAGCGGGCGGCTCTTGTCTGTGAGCTTCCATTTGTGAGCGGAAGCTGGTCTGCGGATACGAAGAGCGCGGAGACGTGAGACGTGAGCGAGCAACCTGAAACTACCGATGCCGGCAGTTTGCCGCGCGACCTGAACTTTGAACAGGCACGGCTCGCATACTCGATTATCCAGAATTTGCTGGACCACACGCGCGTCGTCAGCGACCTTATCGCTCTGATGGCGCAGGTGCTCGACGAAGAGACGACCAAAGCACTCACGAAGACTCCACACTGGGAAGCCTACCTCGAAAGCCGCCGCGTGATGGAGCGCACGCGCGGCGACGTAGAGACATTCGCGGAGATAATGAAGCGGCTAGGCGAAGAGCAGGAATAAAGTAGCAGAAAGAGAGAGGATAAAGGATGAAAGCGCGGCTGCTGAAGATGAGCAGCCGCGCTTTCATCACTTTCATCGTTGCTTTCCGCAATCTCGCGCGCGAGAAGGTTAGCCGCGCATACGTTCCAGGAGGAGCATCATCGTCACGCCGAGCAGCGTGCGCATTTCATCGTAGGGTTGCAGCTCGGCAAGTTTTTCAATCGTGAACTTGCCTTCAAAGAAAGCGCGCTGCTTTTGCAGGCGCATGATGGGCATCCCGTTGGTGGCCGCGACAAGATAGGACGGATGAAAAAAGAAGCCTGTGAAGATGCCCAGGATCGGCACTTCTCCGAGCAGGCTATCGAACACCTTGGCCCATGGTTTTTCTTCCTTCACGGTCATCACGTGATTATTGCGCTCATCATAGATGTCGTAGCTCGCACGCCAGATTGAGCGCATCCCCTGCCGCCTGATTGAACCGACGGGCGCGCCTGCACGGTCTGTAAATTGATAGTTGGCAGAAAAGTCGAGAATCTTATTGGCGTTGATGTAGTAGACGGGCATGGTCTGTTCTGCATCGGCAAAGACCGTGACGGCCTCCTTCAGCTTGAAGGCTTTCTGTTTGACGTAGAAGATCAGGTTGCCCGCCGCGTCGCGCATCGAGAGTTGCTGGGCGATAGCCATAATCTTGAAAGAAAGTTGCAGGGGATAGTTCATCAGGTTTCTCCTCGTTTCGCTATGAATTTAATGGCACTACTCTTATCATCTGTCTGGCCCACCGAACATTTCTCGCAAAACCGCCCGGAGGCCAGAGCAAAATAGCCTATTCTTCAAGATTAAGTCCACAGGCACGACTAGAAAAGCGAAGGCTGGTCTTCGAGGTCAACGGGGTCGAGCACGGGTTGGCCCAGCAGGCGCTTGAGCTTGTTGGCGCTCGCGGGCGCGTGGCCCTCGTAGAAGTTGCTGAAGTAGGCGTAGATTTCCGGCACGCGTTCGGAGAGACGCTTGAGAAGCTGATGCCACTCGTTTAAGTTCTCGTCCTGCGGGCGCGCGACCACATCGAAACGCGCGAGGTCGCGCTCTCCCATCCAGCGAACGTAGGCGAAATCGGCGGTCGCTTGTTCCACTATTTGCCGTACACGCGCGGGCGCGAGCCATGGCCCTTCGACGAGAGCAAACGCGACGTTGTGTTTCGACAGAAGCTCCGCGACCGTTTCCGTGAGCCATTCCGATTGGCGAAACTCTATGCTGAAGCGCATCTCTCGCGGCAGGCGCGGCAGGAAATCTGCGAGCGCACGGGCATTAGCCTCAGACATCTCAAACTGCGGCGGCAACTGCACGAGCACAGACGAAAGCCTCTCTCCGAGCAGGCTCGCGTGGTCGCAAAACTCTTCGAGCGCCGGGAGGCAGGAGAGACGCAAGGCGTGCTGGTGTGTAATCTCCTGCGGGAGTTTGAGGGCGAAGGTGAAATGCGGTGGCGTGCGTCTGGCCCAGCCATCAATTGTTTTGGCCGAAGGAATCGCGTAAAAGGTCGAATCAACTTCGACGGTCGAGAAAGCGCGCGTGTAGACTTCGAGCATGTCCGCGGAGCGCGTGCCGCGCGGGTAGAAGATTGCTTCGCCGCTGGCCGGTGTCACCCAATCGTCGTAATTCCAGCCCTGACATCCGACGACGATTCGTTCAACAGTTGTTTGAGCTGTCATAAGAGAAGTAGGTTAAATGGTCAACGGTAAATAGTAAAATGGCGGATTGAAAATGGTCCGGCTCTCAAGCCTCAAGCGTCATTGTGCGTCGCGTGTATTCTCGCAAACGATGATGTTGATGATGCCCAGAGCACGGCGCTCAAGGCGGAGCGTGCGCAGCCCTGCGCGGCGCGCTGCTTCGCTTGTCCGGCGATTGAAGTGGTCTTCAAAGAGCGGGACTGTGAAAACGTTGATGAGGTCGAAGACGTAGCCGAGCAAGCCTGTCGGGCGTACGTGTTCGAGAAGCACGATTGTGCCGCCCGGCCTGACGACGCGGCGCAGTTCGGCAAAGGCCGCGGCGGGCGAAGCAACGGAGCAGAAGACAAGAGTCGCACAGGCGGCATCGAATGAAGCATCGGGGAAGGGAAGCTGCTCGGCGTAGTTTTGAACAAGGTGAACACCGACGGGACGACTCCTGGCCCGCGCGCGCAGAATCATCGCGCGGCTCAATTCGGTGGCAACACCACAAGCATGATGAGGATAGTGGGGAAAATTCAGACCCGTGCCTGCGCCGACTTCAAGCAGGCGGCCGCCGTCGGGAAGCATCTTGAAGGTTTCGGCGCGAAGGCGCGAGAGAAAGCGGCGTTCGAGTGGGCCAATGGCCCTGTCATAATGTGCGGCGAAGCGGTCATACGCGGCGCGCTGTGATGATGAAGGCAACGCTTCAGTCTCTCCCGCTGATTTACATCGAATTCATAACCGTGCGGCAGCGTGCCCGCGCTCTCTCGTTATAAAGGATGATGCGGACGGTGCGTATATACTTAGGCTGAAGACTGGCGAAGGTAGACGATAGCGTCCGGCTCGGCAAGGTAGTTGTTGTGCTTGAATCTTCCATCAGTCTCATCTTAGCGTTATCAAGCCATCATTGTAACACCATCAAGACCTGACGCTCACGACCGCCGTCAAACTCACAGAGGAAGATGCCCTGCCAGCGCCCCAGCAGCAACTTGCCATCCTCGAAAGGCACATGAACGCTTGAGCCGACGAGGCTGGCCTTGATGTGCGCGTCGGAGTTTTCCTCCCCGTGGCGGAAATCCATACCGTGCTGCGGGATGAGCGTGCGCAGTGCCAACAGCATATCGCGCGGCACATCGGGGTCTGCGTTTTCGTTAACGGTCAAAGCGGCCGTCGTGTGCTGCACAAAAAGGAAGCAGACGCCCGAACGCGCGCCCGACTCGCTCAACTTCCGTTGCACCTCATCGGTGAACTCAACCAACTGCTCGCGCTCTCGCGAGCGCACCTTAAGCACGTACATTATCGCTCCTCACTTTCTCAGCCAACAACAAAGCCCCTGACCTTTATCTTAGCTCAGGGGCTTCTTTGAGAAGACAACAGCAACAGCGAGGCAGTCTTTGCTCAGCGCGGAGAATTGCGCTTGACGAGCGCCCAGCCTGAAGGAAGCACAGCGGCCGCCAGCGCGATCTTGATCACGTCTCCGACGAGAAACGGCGCGACGCCCATGTCCCATGCGAGCGCCGGACTAATGAAGCGCGCAAGCCATGTCCAGCCGCCGAGCAGGATGACGGTTGAACCGATAGCCATCATCGCCGCTGCCGTCATAAAACGCCTGTCCCAACCGCGTTCGGCCAGAAGGCCGACGACAAAGGCGGCCGCAGGATAAGCGAGCAGGTAGCCGCTCGTCGGGCTCAAGAAAAGGCGCGCAAGGCCGCTTCCGCCGGCGGCAAAAAAAGGCAGCCCGCTTGCGCCCTCAATCAAGTAAGCAACCATCGCCAGCGCGCCGAGGCGCGAACCCAGGAGCGCACCCGTTAAAAGCACTGCGAAGGTCTGCCCGGTTATCGGCACAGGCGTCCACGGCAGCGGAATCGCGACCTGTGCGGCCAGCGCCGTCAGTAAACTGAAAGCAACAACCAGCGCCAACCCGCGCACCCAGTCCAGCGGAGCCAGCACAATGCTCGTCAACGTTCCGGCTTTAGCAAATGATGTGTTCATAAATTCCTCTGTTGCTTCATTGACTCAATGATTCATCTGCTCATTTGAGTGATGAATCATTGAGTCAATCGTTAAATCTTGCTTAGGTTAGCTCTACCTCTCCCGATTGTAGCTGGTCGGGGGTGGCCTTCTCGACGATGATTCTCATGCCGTAGAACGAGCGCCAGACGAAGACCATGGAGACGATAAAGAAGAGGGCGGCCAGCGCGTAGTTGAGCGTCGCATCGCCGCGGCTGCGCGAAACGCTGAGGGCCAACTCGACGGCGAGCAGACCAAAGAGCGTCGTGAACTTGATGACAGGGTTCATCGCCACCGACGAAGTATCTTTGAAGGGGTCGCCCACCGTGTCGCCCACAACAGTTGCATCGTGCAGGGGCGTGCCCTTCTGTTGCAACTCGACTTCGACAATCTTCTTCGCGTTATCCCATGCGCCGCCCGCGTTTGCCATGAAGATTGCCTGGTAGAGACCGAAGAGCGCGATGGAGATGAGGTAGCCTATAAAATAGTAGGGGTCAACGAAGGCGAAGGCGAGCGAAGCGAAGAAGACGGTCAGGAATATATTGAACATCCCCTTCTGCGCATACTGCGTGCAGATTTGTACCACCTTCTTAGAGTCTTCGACCGAAGCCTTCTCCACGCCTTCGAGACGAATGTTGGCCTTGATGAATTCCACGGCGCGGTATGCGCCGGTCGTCACGGCCTGAATCGAAGCGCCCGTAAACCAGTAGATGATAGCGCCGCCCGTTATCAATCCGAGCAGGAAGAGCGGATTAAGGAGCGAGAGGCTTTCAAAGAAGGCCGCTTCGGAAAGCGCACTCCCGCGCAGAATCTGGATGATAGAGAAAATCATCGTCGTCGCGCCGACGACCGCCGTGCCGATGAGCACGGGCTTGGCCGTCGCCTTGAAGGTATTGCCCGCGCCGTCGTTCTCTTCGAGAAGATGCTTGGCGCGGTCGAAGTTGACATCAACGTTGAAGTCGCGCTTGACCTCTGCCTCGACATCAGGCACTTGCTCGATGAGCGATAGCTCGTAGACGGACTGCGCGTTGTCAGTGACAGGGCCGTAAGAGTCAACGGCAATCGTTACTGGGCCCATGCCTAGGAAGCCGAAGGCGACGAGGCCGAAGGCGAAGACGGCCGGTGCGGTCATCAGCGCGCCGAGGCCAAACGTGCTGACGATGTAGGCGATGCCCATCAGGACGACGATGGCGATGCCGAGCCAGTAGGCTGAGAAGTTTCCGGCGACAAGGCCGGAAAGGATATTCAGACTTGGCCCACCCTCGCGCGAGGAGGTAACGACCTCTTTGACGTGCGCGGATTCGGTCGAGGTGAAGACCTTGACGAGTTCGGGGATAACTGCGCCGGCGAGCGTGCCGCAGGTGATAATCGTCGAGAGCTTCCACCACAGGGTGTTGTCGCCGCCGAGGTCTGGAATCATCAGGTAGGAGACAACGTAAGTCAGCACGACCGAGATGATTGAAGTTATCCAGACGAGGTTCGTCAGCGGCCTCTCGAAGTTCATCGAACTGGCGCGGCTATACTTGGCTTTAGCCATCGTCTCGTTCAGGAAGTAGGCGAGCGCCGAGGCGATAATCATCATCACGCGCATCACGAAAATCCAGACGAGCAGTTGTACCTGCGTGATGGCCGAAGGCACGGCCAGCAGGATGAAGGTGATGAGCGCAACGCCCGTCACGCCGTAGGTCTCGAAGCCGTCGGCCGATGGGCCAACGGAGTCGCCTGCGTTGTCGCCTGTGCAGTCTGCGATGACGCCGGGATTGCGCGCGTCGTCTTCCTTAATCTTGAAGACAATCTTCATCAGGTCGGAGCCGATGTCCGCAATCTTGGTGAAGATGCCGCCAGCGATGCGCAGGGCCGCAGCGCCCAGGCTCTCTCCGATGGCGAAGCCGATGAAGCATGGGCCAGCGTAGTCGCGCGGAACGAAGAGCAGGATGCAGAGCATTATCAATAGCTCGACAGAGATGAGCATCATGCCGATGGACATTCCGGCCTTGAGCGGGATGGCGTAGATTGGATACGGGCGGCCTTCGAGGCTGGCGAAGGCGGTGCGCGAATTGGCAAACGTGTTAACACGAATGCCGAACCATGCGACACCGTAAGAGCCGCCGATACCGATGAGGCTGAACAGCAGGATGACGGCCACCTTAAGGGGCGGAAAGCCGTGCTCGATTGCGCCCGTCGTAGCGTTGACTGTTTCGGCGAGCAGGCCGAAGTAGATGCCTGCGATGAGTCCGATGAAAATCCAGAGCAGCAGGATAAACTTGCCCTGCGTGATGAGGTAGGTCTTGCAGGTTTCGTAAATCAGTTCGGAAATTTCCCTCATCGAACGATGGACGGGCAGGTTTTTCAACTGCACGAAGATGACCATCCCGAAGAGGAGGCCGAGCACGCAGACGCCCAATCCGATGAGCAGCAAGGTGTGCCCGTCAAGGCCGAGAAACTTCTGCGAGGAGAGCAGCGGCAATTCGAGGTTGGCCTCGCCGCCCGGCCTGTGACCGCCGCTTGTGCCCTGTGCCAGCGCGACGGAAGCGTTGAAGGCCAACGCCGCGACGGCGGCGACCATGAAGAGCGCTCCGCGATGAAACCGAAGCGTTAATGAGTGCAGTCTTTGTCCGAGCAGCTTTGCAGTTTTCATCCGGGTATTGAAAATGTCAGGCATTTCTTGTGAGTTCGCCTCGCGCCGCGCAATCTTCAAAGAGCGCCGGTTGTCGCGATGAAGCGATTCCTTTCTGTTCGTTAAATGAATGGCGAGATAAATTCCAGCCTGCGATGCGCGCCCTCTTAAATTTTTCAGGCGGAGACAGACTGAGACTGCAAACGAGGCGCGCGCGTCTCGCCGTCTCACACCGCCAAAAGCCAGAGGGTCGCGCTAAAAGCGGATATTATTGCCGATTTACATCCAAACTGTCCACACCGCAAGAGAAGCCTAGCAAAAGCAGAAGAACAAACGCCGCGCGGATTGGGCGGAAAGCGACTACTTCCGGCTCATCCTCGCAGCGTTCAAAAAAATCCTTAATCCAGTTTCCGTCCCCGCTTCAAGCAGAAAAGCGAGCCGATGCGCTCGGCTCGCTTTTCCACCTCATAACCTTCCCATTTCCCACGTCAGAAAGGAGTCTCACATGCCATACCCAACCCTTACGCCTTCTCCCATACCGAAGGCGCAAACTCCATCCAACCTCATGGAGCGTTCGAGAGAATATCACCAGATTCACGAATGTCAATAATTTTTTTAGACCGTTCCGGCCTCAGCCAGACTCGAACCCGAAGCGGTCGCAGGACGCTTGCCCGCGCCCGTCCAGCGACGTATGGAATCAATGAGCACGATGATGGCAGCTATCATCAGAATGGCCGTCAGCGCGACATTGATGTAGCCCTGAGCGGCCGTCTCAGGCTTTTGCGAGAGCGGCCAGAAATTGTCCGTGATGGACTGCCAGCCGGCGACGAGCGTTGTGGTGGCGACGAACGTCAGCGGCAGGATAGTCACCCATGAGTATCTAGCGCGCCCCATGTTGATGATAATCGTCGTCGCGACGCAGAGAGCGACCGAAGCCAGCAGTTGATTCGCGATGCCGAACATGGGCCAGATGGTTGAAATCGAGCCTGACCAGATAAAGGCAGCCCAACCGGCGACGACGAGCGCAGTTGTTATTAACGAACCCGGCAACCACGTCGGCTCTTCAAATTTTTTGTAGAAGCGTCCGCCGAATTCCCCGACCAGAAAACGAGCGACGCGCGTGCCCGTGTCAATCGTCGTTAAGATAAAGAGCGCTTCAAACATGATGGCGAAGTGATACCAGTATTTCATCAGCCCGCGCAGGCCCGGTATGCCGTCGAAAATCTTGGCGATGCCGAGCGCCAACGTGACTGCCCCGCCCGTTCGCCCGCGCAAGTTCTTCTCGCCCGATTCGGCTTCGAGGCGGTCAATCTCCTGCGGCTGCAAGTTGAAGCCTTCCGCGCTGTGCTCGTCAACCATGCGAACGTAAGCAGACTTCTGCGCGTCAGTCTTCTGCGGCGTATTGATGACGAAATAGTCGCCGGGAAACAGCGAGGTCGCGGCAATCAGCGCGACGACGCCGACCACGCCTTCCATCAGCATACTACCGTAGCCAATCATGCGCGTGTCAGTCTCTCTGGCTATCATCTTCGGCGTCGTGCCGGATGAAATCAGCGCGTGAAAGCCGCTGATTGCGCCGCACGCAATCGTGATGAAGACGAACGGATAAACCTTGCCGGGAATGACAGGGCCGCCGCCCGCGACGAACGGCGTCAAGGCGGGCATGTTCAGCGTCGGGTGAACGAGGATGACGCCGAGGATGAGGAAAGCGACCGTGCCGATTTTCAGGTAAGAGGAGAGATAATCGCGCGGGCAGAGCAGCATCCAGACCGGCAGCACGGAGGCTATGAAACCATAGGCCGCCATCAGCACCGTAATCGTGTTGCGCGAGAATGTGAAGCTCTCGGCCCAACTGGATTCCGCGATGCGCCCGCCTAAGAATACCGCCAGCAACAGAAAGACGACGCCGATAGCACTCGCCTCGCCAATCTTTCCGGGGCGTATGCGGTACATGTAAAGGCCCATGAAGAGCGCGAGCGGAATCGTAAAGCCAACTGTAAACGTGCCCCAGGGGGATTCCGCGAGCGCGTTGACGACGACAAGACCGAGGCCCGCGAGCGCGATGACGACGATGAAGAGAATCGCAATGCCCGCGACAAGACCCGAGAGCGGGCTTATCTCCGTGCGCGCGATTTCGGCCAGAGACTTGCCGCGCCTGCGCACGCTCGCCGCCAGAATCATAAAATCGTGTACCGCTCCGCCCAGACAAACGCCGATGACGAGCCACAGAAGCCCCGGCAGGAAACCAAACTGCGCCGCCAACACAGGCCCAATCAAAGGCCCTGCGCCCGAAATCGCTGCGAAGTGATGACCGAAGAGCACCCACTTGTTCGTCGGGTAATAATTGTGCCCATCGTACATCGTCTCGGAGGGCACTGCGCGCGCGTCGTCAAGCGTCAGAACTTTTGCAGCGATGAAGGCAGAGTAGTAACGGTAGGCGATAGCCATCACGCAGAGCGCGCCGATGATGATAGGGAGGGCGTTCATGTAGTGCTCCTTGCTCTGTGGTTTTCGGGCAAAGATAACTCCGTTTGATTAGAGTCCGCTTGAGGCGCGTTGATTATAAAATAAGCACGCTGCCGAGACTAATCAACGGCCGGCCGCTCATCGCTTGCCGGAAGATGAGGACGCCGACGGCCGTGTAGATGAGAGCCACGATGAAGAGGTACGCGATCTGGCGGCGCTGCGGTAGGCCCCCGCGCCAGCGGCTTAGCATGTAGCCGACGAGCGGCAGAATTTGTAGAGCATGAAAGCCCAGAAAGTGTGCGATGCGTAAGTCTCCTGCGCGCGTGCTCCAGTTGACGATTGGAAGACCCGGCCCGCCGTCAGGCTGCCCGACGGTGTGGGCCATCTGCGAAATCATCGCCATGCCTTCGACGCTCGCCAGCAGGAAGAGCAGCAGCCCCAGCCTGATGCCCCAGAGATAAGCGAGGGGCAAGGGCCGCGTGCGCCCGAAAAAGAGCACGAGCGCCAGCATGACGAGCATCGTATTGATGGTTATCATCAGGCCCATCGTGGAGAAGATGGCTGCGTCAAAGGGCGTCTTGACGTTGAAGTGTGAGGTCGTGCCGCGCGCGGCTTGCAGGATGACGCAGAACATCTCGACCGTGAAGACGACGAAGACGCCCCAACTGATGAGGCGTATGGCCCAACGCTTGTTCAACAGATAGTCTAGATACCAGCCGAGCGTCCAGACGAAGATTGTGATGGAGATTGTAAACTTGAGCGGCTTAATCCATGGGTTGATGCCGGTAATCGTGCGCGAATCGAAGGGAGCGATTAAGAGCATGACAAAGGTCAACGCCAGCATCAGCCAGCCCGTCGAGGCCAGCACAGGATTGCGGCGATAAATCTCCCGGACGAAATCAAGCACTCTCTTCATTGATGATAAAACGGCGCTTCAATATCGCGCGCAAAGCGAAATAGAGCAGGAGCCCGATTGGCCCAAGCAGAAACGTCAGCACGAGGCAGGGCACGACCAGCAAGTGATGAATGCCTACGCGCTGCGCGTCGCGCACCTCCCAGCTTCCTATGAAAAGGTCAAACGCCAGATAATGAATCCAGCCCGCCAGCAGGTTATACGGATTCTGAAAAAGCTTTGAGACTTCCATTAGCGACCCGAAGCCACCCTCCGATTTGCCGAAATTCGTGACGACCAGCGAGAGATAGACAATTGCCAGCAGCAGCGGAATCACAACACTTGCGATGATTCGTGCGGACCACTTCCAGCGCGGCGCAAAGACCAGCAACAGCCAGCCGGGCACAACCATCATGCTACAGATTGAAAAAAGAGTTTCGGGCTTCATCGCCTTTCTCCTGATGTCAAACGCTCTGCGGCGCTCTTTTGTTTCTTTCCGCCGCAGCCTGCGAAATCTATTCAAAGCAATGGCAGATTGCCAAAGTCCTCCGGCCCCGGCTTGGCAGCTTGCCGGAAGAATCTCTCAGAAAGCGAGCAGAAAGGCCAGTCTTTTATAGTCAGACGCGAATGGCACGTCGGTTGATAGCAACACGCTTGAGCCCCGGCGGTAGCTGTCATCACCGTGGAGTTGAAAGAAACTACATTCAAGTAGTGAAGGAGAAGACATGGACATCACCATTATCACGTACCTGATGTATCTGGCCGTCAGCATCGCGCTGACAATCTGGGTGGCACAAACTCTATACAAGAACGGGCGCGTCTTTCTGGTTGACGTGTTTCGCGGCAACGAATCACTGGCCGATTCGGTCAACCACCTGCTCGTCGTCGGCTTTTACCTGATTAACTTCGGATACGTCAGCCTGGCGCTCAAGCTAGGCTACGAGTTGGAGAACATGCGCGAAGGCATTGAAGCCCTCTCTTGGAAAATCGGCCTCGTGCTCGTTGTCCTCGGCACAATGCACTTCTTCAACCTATACGTGTTCAGTCGCATCCGCCATCGCCCTCAGTTGCCACCGCCCGCGCCGCCGCAGCACAGGCCGGGAGCTTACGCTTCAGTGAGCGAAAGCTGAGCGAAGATGGTTGAGGCCCAGAGCGACGGCAGCAGCAGAGAGCGCAACGATAAGTCTAACTGTCAACGATGCTCTCGCTAATGTAGATGTTGCGCGCAGCGAGCGCCGCGACAAAAGCCTCCGGCGGGATACAGCGTTCCTGAGGCACAGCGCCGATGCGGAGCGTCTCCTTGCGCGCCATCATCTGCGCGATGATTGAAGCGGGGAAAGCCGTCGTCCGCATCATCGCGCTCAAGCCTGTCTGCTTGTCAAAACTGTCAATGATGTCGTAGCGCAGCGTCGTCGGGTTGTTGCTTGTATCCGGCTGCGCGCCGGCTGCACCCTTAACGACATCGCGGAACATTTTTGTCTGAGCTTCGGCTTCACTAATTTGACCAACGCTGACGAGTTGCCGGAGCATCTCCTGCTCTTTCGTCTGAAGCTGTCCGCGAAACTCGACGCGGATGAGAACCACGTCCGGCCCGTCGGCAGGCAAGTGTCTTTGCAGCATCTCTCCGAGCAGGCGGCGCGGGCTAATGCTTGCGCCGTCAACCTCAACGGGGTCGCTGCCGGCGAGGCCCAGTTCAAGCAGGAGCTTAAACTTTTCGCAGTGGCCCGGATAGCGTATGGTTTTGTAGTCAAGCTCTTTAAGTTGGCCCATGAAAGTTTCGGGGAGGGTGGACGTGCCGCCGGAAGTTTGAAAGGCTTCCATCTCACCGTAGGGCGCGGGGAAGTGAAGCGTTTCAATCTCGGTCATCGAATCCACCTCGACGATTTGACCGTTGCGGATGACGCGCGCACGCTCTATGTACTCGTTAATCAAGCCCTCTACGGAAAAGACTATCTGGTAATTGAGCGGCGGCTCAGGCATCTTCGGCAGTCCGCCGACGCGGATGTGAACTTCGTCCAACTGCTCGAAGCGCGCAGCACCGTGAGCGACGAGCACTGAAACCATGCCGGGCGCAAGCCCGCAGTCTGGGATGATGTTGATGCCGGCCGCTCTTGCTTCTTCATCGAGCGCGAGTTCCGCGTCAACGACCGCGTTATTGCCGCCGAGGTCGCAGAAGTTAACGCGCGCTTCGATGGCCGCACGCGCCAGTTGCAGATTATGAAAGTAGGTGACGCAGCTAATGGCCGCATCGTGCCCGCGCATCAGTGAAACGGCCTGCGCGTAATCCGCCACATCAACCGCTGCGGGCGTCAGCTTATCGCTGTTGATTGTTGAGACGACGGCGCGCGCGCGTTCAATATCAACGTCGGCGATTGTGACGGCCCGCACGCCGTCGCTGTGAGCGAGGTCGTATGCTGCGCCGAGGCCCATACGGCCAGCGCCGATGACGAGTATCTTCATGCAGGTTTATTCCATCGCCGGGCCTTCCTGTCGCAGACAATCAGTGAAGGTCGTCCGGCGGAGCAGCGGCATCTTCTTTCTGCGTTGCGTTCATCAGTAAACCGACAACGGCGCAGACGAGGCCCACTCCGATGAGCAGCAGACCGGCAAGCGCGCGTCCGTGGTCTTCCGCTCCGCCGGTCGCTGCCTCCTCAAAGAGCTGGCGGATTCCAGTATCATGCGGAATGATGAACAGACCGACGGCGAGCAGCAGAAAGCCGAGAGCCGCCAACTTCAGCACGGCGGGAGTGCGCGCGGGGCGTCCAAGCTTCTGCCCGATGGCGCTGCGCGTGTACCCGTATGAAAAATAGATGGCGAGGCCGAGCATGAGCCAGCCGATAAATCGCCACCAAGAGCCGCCCGGCAAATAGTACATCAAGAGCACACATGAGATTGCTCCGAGCATCGGCAGCAACCAGGGGCCAAAGGGAACGCGAAAGCCTCTGGGCCGGTCTGGGTCTTTGCGGCGCAGGATAGGGATGCCGATGCAGACGAGCACGAAGGCGAAGAGCGTTCCGATGTTCGTCAAGTTCACCATCTCCTCGACGGTGGCGAAGGCAGCGATGCCGCCGACGACGATGCCGGTCAGGATGGTCGTGACGTGCGGAGTCTTGAATTTCGGATGGACGCTGGCGAAGATGGGAGGCAGCAGCCCGTCGCGGGCCATCGAAAAGAAGATGCGCGGTTGGCCCAACTGAAAGACCAGGAGCACCGCCGTATGAGCGACGACCGAGCCGAAAGCGACGACCGTGTTCTGCCATTTCGCTTGCGGCGCAACCTGTTCGAGCGCCATCGTCAAGGCTTCGCCGCGCTGCGATGCCGTCCACCCACCGATTTCCTCATACGAAACGATGCCTGTGAAGATCGCCGCAACGACGATATAGAGGAAGGTGCAGATAATCAGCGACGCGATGATTCCAATGGGGAGGTCGCGCGCAGGATTCTTGGTCTCTTCGGCAACGGTCGAAACGGCGTCGAAGCCTATGTATGCGAAGAAGACGACGGCCGCGCCCGTCAGTGTGCCGGCCCATCCGTTTGGTTGAAAGGGTCGCCAGTTGGAAGTCATCTCGCCGGGAGCGGCGAAGTAGAGCGCGACGACGATGAAGAAGAGCAGGACCAGTATCTTGATGCCGACCATCACCGCGTTGAAACCGGCAGACTCGCGTATGCCCCACACCAGCACGATTGTTATCAGCGCGACGATGCCGAAGGCGAGCAGGTTAAAAACAATGGGGAGGCCGAAAATGTGCGGCGCACCACTAACGACTTCCGGGCTGGCCGTCGTGTAGGTCGTCGTCATCCACTCCGGCAGGTTGATGCCTATGTTTCTCAGGAGACGGTTGAAAAACTCGGCCCAGCTAATGGCGACGGCGACGTTGCCGATGGCGTATTCGATGATTAAGTCCCAGCCGATAATCCATGCGACGAGTTCGCCCATCGTCGCGTAGGAATATGTGTAAGCAGAGCCGGAGATGGGGACCATCGAAGCCAGTTCGGCGTAGCAGAGCGCCGTAAAGCCGCAGACGATGGCCGTAATGACGAAGGACAACATCAGGGAAGGGCCAGCGCCGAGGCGGCCATCGGTTCCGGCGGCGGCCGTGCCGACGGTCGCGAAGATGCCAGCGCCGATGATTGCGCCGATGCCGATGAGCGTCACGTTGAAAGCGCCGAGCGTGCGCTTGAGGGCAAACTGCGGGCCGCCCGCGGTTGATAGAATATCGTCCAGACTCTTTGTGCGGAAGATGCCTCGAAGCAATGTTGTGCCTCCCGGATGACCAAAGGTTGCTGAAGAGCTTAAAGGATACTCGTTCGAACGCGCTGAAAGTTGCGCGCGGAGTTTGGCATGGAACGCGCGGCAAAATCAACCATCTTGTGAAGTCAATTATCTTGACGAGCGATTATGCACGGCGTCGCTGCCCTCTATGCACGGCGCGTAAAAGATGCTTGGCGAAAATTAGTTCTTGCCATATAGTGCGTCAGAATCGAACGTCTGTGTTCCATCACTCTTTGTAAGGAGGTGGAAGCAAGACCTTTTGTTTCGCAATGCGGGCAAAGGGTCTTGTTTTTATCTTTTGCCTTTTTAACTGAGCCTTGATATGCTCCGCCGCAAAAACGTTTGAGTCTTTCAGATTAAATATGCAGGCAGAGCGCAACGCGAAATCGAGTCTGATGTACGAGCGTCTGGATACGGCTTTCGTTAATCTGGGCGCGCTGCTGCGCTACCTGCACGAGCGCCGTTTTGTCGGGCGCGTACACGTCGTGCTCGAAGAGTATGAAGCGAGCGTGCTGATGGACGGCGGCCCCGGACAGCGCGTGCGCGAGGTGGACCATACGACGGGACGGAAGAGCGAGGGTGAAGATGCGTTGACACGCTTGCTCGTGCGGGCCAGAGAGCCGGGCGGGCTTATCAGCGTTTACGAGGGCGCGGACGAGGCGGCGGAAATTGACGCGGAGGCGGACGCTGAACACACTGAAGCAGCCGGAGCGGAAGCGAACGGTGAAGGGCAGGCTCTCACGCCTGAAGAGATTGAGTGGCGCGATCTGTTGCGCATCAGCGGTGAAATCATCGCCGCCATAGAGCGCGCGACGTTCAGCGCGCAGGCTGACTTTGACGGAATCTTTCGTGCCGTGAGGCTCGAACTGGCAGACGATTTTCCCTTTCTAGATCCATCCACGCGACGCTTCGAGTATGCTCATGCAACGGTGCGCCTGCGTGCGCGGACGAGCATGAAAGTCTTTGTCGCGGGCCTGAGCGAATCTTTGCGCCGCACGGTTGAGAGAATAGTGAAGGGCGCGCACGCCAAACGTCTTCGCGAACGCGTCGCACTTGAACTGGCAATACTGGCCCGGCGGCGGCAAACACAACTCGCGCGCTTCAAATGGACGCAGCAGTTTGACCGCATAGCGGGCACGCGAGTTCTTTAAGTCGAAGGGTTAAAGCTGATGTTGAAATGGGGAGCTTTCTGGACTACGTTTGGTGCGCTGTTTCTGGCGGAGATGGGAGACAAGACGCAGTTGGCGGCCATTACGCTCGCGGCGCAGACGCGTTCTCCCGTTTCGGTTTTTCTGGGCGCAACGCTGGCGCTGGCGCTTGTCTCTCTGATTGGCGTCGGCGTTGGCTCCGTGCTCGGCCAGTATTTGCCTGAGAACCTGCTGCGCAAGGTGGCGGCCGTGGCCTTCATTCTGGTTGGCATCCTGATGCTCTTGGGAAAATTATGAAAGGCAAAAGGTAAAAGGTAAAAGGTAAAAGTGAAGAGAAACCCATTTAATAAAAAGTGGCTTCAGTCTTAACTTTTGACTTTTACCTTTTACCTTTTTACTTATTTATGTATCCATTCAGGAATATTCTGTTTCCGACGGATTTCACGCCGCACGCGCGTGCGGCATTGAAGTATGCGGCGGCGTTTGCGCACGAGGGCGGGGGACGCATCGTGCTGTTCAGCGTGCAGAGCGGGAGCGTCCCTGCGAATCTTCTGACGCTGCCGGAGCGCGTCCTTGAAGAGCCGGACCAGCGCTGGCTTCAGCAGTTGCGCGTCGAGGTCAGAAACCTGCTTGAAGACCCGATGTTTGATGGGCTGGAGGTCGAGCCTGTGATTATCGAAGGCGAGCCAGCGCCGGAGATTGCGCGTGCGGTGCGTGAGTTTGATATTGATTTAGTGACCATCGTCACGCACGGGCGGCGCGGGCTCGCGCGCGCTGTGGGGTTCGACCGCGGAGGAGATTATCGCGGAGGCGACGTGTCCTGTGCTGACGATCCGTCCGCCGCAGCGCGATTTCGTCGAACACCGCGACAGCCACACGGAGATACGCCTGAACCGCGTTCTCCTTGCAACTAACTTTCGCCCGTCGGCAAACGCAGCCGCGCAGGTCGCCGCCGAACTCGTGCGTCGTACAAACGCAGAGTTTCACGCGCTCTATGTGATTAGCGATTACGTGGGCGAGATGGCGCAGATGTTTCCTGAAGCGAGCGGCCCTGCGCTCTCGCGGCTGCGCGAGCACGTCGAAGGAAAGATGTCTGTGTTTGCCAGCGAGGCGAAGAGCCGCGTCATCACGCACATAGCGGAGGGCAGACCCTACGAACAGATTGTCAGGCTCGCAACCGACGCAGATGTAGACTTAATCGTCATCGGCACGAACGTTCACGCCTCGCTCTTCGGCGGCGCGCCCGTGCTTGGCCCGGACATAGAGCGCGTCGTCCGCAACGCGCCCTGTCCTGTGCTCTGTGTCCCCACAGGCAAAGTGCTCACTCCCGCACCTGTGCTCGTCGCAGAGCCAGTCCCGCAGATGTAAAAACAGTGATGAGTGATGAGTAATGAGTGATGAGTTTAAGAACCTCTTTCTTTTACTCATCACTCATTACTCATCACTCATCACTTCTTTATTGTCCTGTCTCGATGGGGAGTCCTGCGTTTCTCCAGGCGTCTATGCCGCCGAGGAGGGCGGCCGCGTTATCATAACCCTGTTGGTTGAGTATCTGCGCCGCACGGGCGCTGGTGTGCTCGGCCGGTCAAGCGCAGTAGGTGACAATCATTTTGTCACGCGGCAGTTTGTCTAAGTGGTTGGCAATCTCGGTTGAGGGAATCAGGATTGAGTCTTTGATGTGGCCCTGCTTGAAGGCGGCATCGTTGCGCACGTCAACGATGATTGCCTGCCCCTTCTTGATTGCGTCCTCAAGCTCGACGGTGGTCACACGCCGCACGTTATCTCCGAGCGCATTCTGTGCAGGCTGCTGCGGAGCAGGCTGGCCGGGGCGCGGCGGCAGCGGCGTTTGAGCGCTGCTGTTTTTGCCGACCTTATCGTTTGAATTACAACCCGCCAGCGCGACTAACGCCATGATGACGACCGCCATTCGGGCTACTTTAAAACGCATTGACTAACCTCCTGATGACTAAATAAAGCAGTGATGAGTGATGAGTAATGAGTGATGAGTAAGAGAAAGAGTATTTAACTCATCACTCATCACTCATTACTCATCACTTCGTTTCACTGACTGGCTTCGGTTGGAAGACCGGCGCTAATCCATGCCTGATAGCCGCCGAGCAGCGCCGCCAGATTCTTGTCGTCAAAACCGTTCCGCTTGAGGATGAGCGCCGCACCGGCGCTCGAATGCTCAGCGGGTCAGGAACAGTAAGTGATAATCAGCTTGTTGCGCGGCAACTCGCTCATGCGCGCACTGATGGCATTAACGGGAATCGAGAGTGCGCCCTTGATGTGGCCTATGTTGTAGGATTCCAGACCGCGCACGTCAACGATGATGGCCTTCCCCTTCTCAAGGGCGGCGCGTGCTTCCGCGGGGCCTATGCGCTGCACGCCGTCGCCGTGGTCTGGCGGCTGCGGCGGCGGAACGGGGTCGCCCGTGTTGGTCGTCTGCGGCGTCTTCGTCTGCTTCGAGGCGGCCGCTTTCACAGTCTTCTTCTTACGCTTCTTCGTCTGCGCAAACGCGCTGCCCGCCAAGAGCAGGAGCACCAGCAGAGACGCTACCGTCCGTAAAGTGAAAGAACGCATTTTACTTCTTCTCCTAACCTGCGTAGGTTGCGGCCGGACTGAGGGCGTTCGCCGCACGCTTTACTTTAAACCGTCAACCCGTATTTCTACCATTTTCTTCCGCACAGCACAAACACGAGCACCGATGACAGGCTAACTCTTCGGAGAGCTTGCCTTTCATCTGTCGCCTGCCTATGCTTGAGGGCGTCCCCTTTCGTTTGTTGAGGCTGGCGAGGGTTTGTCTGATGTCGCAGCCGACGTATCTACGGTCTGGAAGCAGCGTCGCCATCATCGGCGCTGGGCCAGCGGGCGCGTTCTTCGCCATCGAATTGCTGCGTCGCGCACGCGCTCTCGGCCTCAAAATCAACGCCGACATCTACGACGGCAAAAACTTCGCGCGCAAAGGCGCTGCCGGCTGCAACATGTGCGCCGGAGCAGTCGGGCATCGCCTCATACAGGAGATAGAACGCTCGACCACAGCCATCCCGCGCGAAGTCATCCACTACGAAATAGAAGGCTACGCCGTACACTATCAGGATTCGGTCGCGTGGCTCTCCAACGATCCTTCGAAAAAGATCTACGGCGTCTATCGCGGCGCTGGCCCGGTCAGCACGGAAAACCCTGACGGCGCACGCAGCTTCGACCAGTTCCTCCTTGAGCAGGCCACCAAACTCGGCGCACGACACATCCCGCAGCACGTTCTGGACGTTGACGTGCCAGCCACACTCGAACGCCGTCCGGCCCTGCGCCTCAACTCAGACCAGCGCATCGAGTACGACCTCGTTGTCGGAGCTTTCGGCGTCAACTCTCAATTAGCCAACCGCCTGCTCTACGGCTACGTGCCGCCGCCGACTTGGAAGACCTGTGTTATCGAAGCACGCGTCTCCGAGGAGTTTCAGCGCGAGAAACTCCACAACATGATTCACTTCTTCGTCCTCAAGCAGCCGGACATACGCTACGTCGCCCTCATCCCCAAAGGCGAGCACGTCACCATCACGGCCATCGGTGAAGACGTTGACGTGACGACGACAGAGCGGCTGCTCCGCGATTCCTACATGCGCGACTACCTGCCGCACGACTGGAAACTCGACTGCCATTGCCATCCGCGCGTCGCCCTCGGCGCAGCACGCCTTCCGTATAGCGAGCGCTTCGTCATCGTCGGCGACGCATCAGATTCGCGTTATCTGAAAAACGGTGTTGAGTCTGCTCTCGTGACGGCGCGTCTCGCCGTTGATTGCGTCATCAACCACGGTGTGACGGCGCGCGATTTTGAAAAACATTTCTGGCGACGCTGCAATCGCGTCTTCGGTCGCGACAACATCTACGGGCGTATGCTCTTCGAGATTTACGATCGTATCTTTCCGCACCCTATGCTCGCGCCCGTCTATTTCGCAGTGCTGCGTTCGGAACGCAAGCTGCAAAAGCCAGGTGCGCTGCTTTCAAACGCGCTCCTTGCGGCCTTCACCGGCGACCAATCCTACAAGCGTATTCTGCTCTCCGCCCTCAACCCAAGGCTGGCCGCGCGCATGATTGGACGCGCTGGAACAATCGCCGTCGAACGCGCGCGTGCGACCATCTCGGTCAGGGAGCGGCAGCCCTTGAGGGGCTTGTACCTGCGCGACGGCTCGCGCGTCGCCATCATCGGCGGCGGCCCCGGCGGCTCGGCCACAGCCATCCGCCTCTTGCGCAACGCGCGCCAGCGCGGCATCAACCTGCGCGTGACCATCTACGAGCCGAAGCAGTTTCCGCGCCAGCACAACCCCTGCATCGGCGTGCTCGCGCCGCCGACCGCCGAATTGCTGCGCGAAAAACTGAAGATTGAATTGCCCGCCGGGATGGTCAAGCGCACCATCAAGGGCTATCGCCTGCACGGCGACCGCGAAGAGATTGAGTTGCGTGCGCCTTCGACCGAAGAGCCCGCCCTGATGGTTTCGCGTTCCGAGTTCGACCGGTTTCTGCTCTCGCGTGCCGTGGAAGAGGGCGCGCAGGT
This sequence comes from Pyrinomonadaceae bacterium, assembly GCA_036382855.1. Classification (GTDB taxonomy): domain Bacteria; phylum Acidobacteriota; class Blastocatellia; order Pyrinomonadales; family Pyrinomonadaceae; genus DASVTR01. Next base: position 23,165 of record DASVPO010000028.1, read on the forward strand.
GTTGCACGACCGCGTGACCGGCCTTGAGTTTCATCCTGATAATCTGGAGCATCCCGTCAGGGT
>DASVPO010000029.1:0-70331 GCA_036382855.1 Pyrinomonadaceae bacterium
GCCGGAGACTAATCTGGAGGAGAAGCCTCTGGGGTCGCGTTTAAACTCGGGCCAGGTGAGTTGAGACTGGTGTTTGACGGCTGAAAGTTCACTCATCAGGCGGCGTGTGATGCCGGCATCCTCGATGATGGTTAGGTGATAACCGGGATTGGTGTAGGTCGGAATCGCCGAGACGGGCGGCGCGTCGGCCTGTAGCGTCACGTCTTCAGGTAACGTTGCTTCGTCCGCCGGAGGCGATGCGACGATGGCGGCGGCCAACTCGTTGAGCGGCGTTCCGTCAACCGGGCAGAAGCTGAACTTGTCTGCGAACTCTTCATGGCAGGTCGAACACTGTTTCATAAAAACCTCCTCACGGCTTGGGACAGAATACTTTTGGACGGATTGCTGCTGCTCCTGTTGCGCTCCCATCAGGCGCTTCCAGAAGGGAACGCGTTTGAACTCCCGGCGATAACTGCCAAGCAGGCGGCTATCGAGAGACGACGGCCTTTCAGGCACACTCCAACGATTGAGAACTGATTTCAATTCCGGCTCGGCAGGCACGCTTTCCTCTGCCTGCTCGCGACGCTGCTCTGCGTCGCGGCTGTGCGCGGAATAGATGGAAAGTGGTTGAGTGTTTTTCTTATCTTTCATTGAACGCCTCTTCCACGACGACCCGTTTACTACTACTGCTGCTGTTCATATAAGGGGCAAGGACAACTTTCAAACGCTGGCGTGCGCGGTGCAGCCTCGCTTTGACAGCCCCGACATCCGCGCCTACCACATCGGCTATATCGGCCAGCGGTAGCTCTTCAAATTCAAAGAGAACGAGCGCTTCACGTTGGAGCGGCGGCAAACTCTCAATGGCCCTTTGCACTTCGCTCGAAAGTTCTGCGTCTAGAAGCTGACGCAGAGGCTCAGCCCCTTCCGGCATCCGTAATTCATCCGTCAACTCTTCGGCCAGAACCTCTCCGCCCGTCCTGCGAAAATGCTTGAGCGAGAGGTTGCGCGTTGCCGCCAGCAAGTAAGTGCGCAGGCTGGCGCGCGTCGAGTCAAACTTAGCGGGCTGGCGGAGCAGACTCAAAAAGCAATCGTGCGTTACGTCTTCAGCTAGCCCCACTGAGCCGAGCAGGCGATAGGCAAAACGGAATACTGCGTCGCGGTGACGCTCATAGAGCAGGAGAAAAGCCGCTTCGTCGCCGCGACTTGCTCGGTTCAGCAGTCTTTCGTCTGTCATGCTTTAAAAGGGCTACCTGCCGGACATCTCCGAAACCCTCTCAGGAATTCCGGCTTCCTATCTCTTTATTACCGCCGGCGCTCTGAAAGATACGCCGCACGCTCAACTTTTTTTGCGGGACTCGGTCGCTCCGTTTCAAAAGCGCCCGTCACAAAGAATGTGGCCTGACCTTTCAGATGGCGGAATAAGCTGATGCGTTTGCCGGACAAAGTAAAAAGGTAAAGGGTAAAAGGCAAAAGGGAGGCGGAAACCATCTGCTAATTAAAACCGGCGTTAGCCAGTCCACACTTTTGCCTTTTACCTTTTTCCTTTTACCTTCCTCATTAAATTACGCCTGATAAGATTCGTCCTGTTCGATGCGGCTGAGCACCCAGTCGAAATCGCCGCTGCTGATTTTGCCGCTGCAATAGTGGCAGATGCCAGCCATGTTGATGTTGAGCGGCGCGGCGCAGTTTGGACACTGGTCGTTCTGTTTATCAGAAGCATTGACGCCGCGACGGCGTATAAAAGTCCAGTATTCCGTAAACGAGCGCGGCGTGTTTTTGTTGCCGCTGACGACGAGGCCCGCGTCGTCAACCGTGTAATCAATCATGCTGGCGAAGATGCGCACGGTGAAGGCATCGTAGAAAGCATCCGAGGTGAGCTTGACGGGGATAATCTGCGAGATTTTGATTTCTTCGAGCACGTTGCGCAGGCGTTGTCGCTGGTATTCGGTCATCCAGTAGAGATGCGTCTGAAAGACGTTGTCTGTCTCGAAAGGTCTGGCGCGTTCCCAGCGCATCTCCGTCCATGCGCTTTGCAGTTCCATGAAGATATAACGCATGCGTTCTTCAAGCTGCGGCCACGAAAAATTCGGATGCCGGGCCATAAACTCGCGGCGCGCTGTGTTAAAGCCAAACTGGTAACGCGTCGGCAAATCCGTGCCTTGCTCCGGCACGAAGACTGTTAGAAGCGGGCCTTGCGCAACGCGGTCGAGGACGCGCAGGTCTGTTACGAACCAATCGAAGCTGCCGGTCGCGACTATCGTGCCGCAGTAAGCGCAAGAGCCGTCGGGTTTCTTCTCAAGCCCGCCGCCGCACTTCGGACAATGCAGCGCCGTGATTTTCTCAGGCGGGCGAGAGAGCACGTCTCTTCCGCGCGTGAACGTCCACGTCTCGCGCGTGTACCAAGTCTCTTCGCGCGGCGCGCTCTGCTCCGTGCCGCCGTAAACCTCCGTATAGTTGGCTTCAAACTCTACTTCGATGTGAATCGTCGGGCGCGAAGGGTCGCTGACGCTCTCGATGTGTGTTGCGCCGATGATGACGCCCTTAATGTCGCGCAAGCCTGATTGATTGAACGACCGCAATTTTTTAATCACGCGCGTGTCCAGGTACGAACGAAACTGTTCGAGGTCGCCGCCCGGGCGCGACTCCTGCACGCGCGCGTAGAGAGTGTAGATGAAATCGTTGAAGAGGATTTCCGAAAAATTCGGGTCATACTTCCGCAGTTCCGCCAGACGCGCTGAGACAGTCGCCCCTGTGTTCTTCGCGGGCCTATCCCAATCGAAGGTGTCTGCGTCGGCGCGTGAAGAATATTCTTGAGGCTCGCTTGCGCGCGAGCGTATGTAGAGGAAGGCGATGAGGGCGACCAGCGGAATGCTGACCACCGGGTTAGAAAAAAGAAAATAGAAGAGCGGCGCGATAAAGTCGCCGCCGCCACCACCACCACCGCCGCCCGATGAAGACGAACCGCCGCCCGAAGAGCGACTGCTGCTCGAAGAGGAAGAACGGCTGCTCGAAGAACTCCGGCTCGAAGAGCTACGACTCGAATAGCTTTGACCGCCGCCGACACGCGCCTCCGCCTCCGGGAACAAGCGCAGCCAGTCGGCAAACAACACAAGAGCGCAGAAGGCAAACGAGAGCGCCGCCGCCTGCAAGCATCTGCTCCAAAAACTTCGCTTCATCGCGCGGCCACCTCGCTCTGTTTCGTCTCCTTTCGCTTCTTCTGCCTGCGCTCGCCGCGCGGACGATTCGGTATCTCGTTTGGATTGTCCGCCGACGCTGGCAGGTAGCGGCCGAGCAAGTCGCCCAACCTATTAATCTCAATGATGAGTGCGCTCGCGGGAGCACTCTTCATCCACACCTGTTGTATGCCTTCGACAAACGCGTTCCATTCCGTCAGCGGAAAGCTCGTTCTCACGCCGCTGTCTGCCAGCACTTCGACGCGGCGTTCCAGAGCGGAAAGGTAAATCAGCACGCCCGTGTGTGCGCGTGTGCGTGCGACGCCTTCTGTAAAAAAAGCGTCGCGCGCGGCCGCTTGTACCTGTCGTTTGCGGCGTCGGTTGCTCGTCAGCCAGCGGCGCAGCGGCGTCACCAGAAAAAGAAGTGCGGGGACGAGAAAGAAAGGGATAATCTCCAGCGGAATCGTGTAAGGCTCAATCTCCCAAGAGCTGAAGAGAATGAAAATCAGCACGAGCCACGCGACACCCGCGCTAAACAGGTAAGCGACATCGCGATAGCTTCCCGAAAATGGTCTGATCACGACGACGAGTTCGGCCGTCGTCTTCTCTTCCGCCTGCTCGACGGCGCGCGTAATCAAATCGTAGTCAGCATCCGTGAATCTCATAAATTCAGCTTAACCAAACAGAGCATCGCATGATTTAATGAGCGCCGCAAGAGCTTCTTTGACGACACGACGCATGGATTGCTTCATGTAGAAAAGGATGAACGCGTGTGCTCTGAAATTTCATAGCGAAAGGAAGATTGCCGGTGAGCGTTAAGACATCTCCCACCTCAAAACAGAAGGACGTGGCAACCGATGAGCTCGTTGTCACGGAGACGACCTGCTGCATCGTCGGCGGCGGGCCGGGCGGCGCGGTGCTGGCGCTGCTCTTAGCGCGGCAGGGAATCTCCGTCATGCTCCTCGAAGCGCACGACGATTTCGACCGCGATTTTCGCGGCGACACGATTCATCCTTCCGTTCTGGAAATCATGGACTCACTCGGCCTCGCAGACCGCTTGCTCACCTTGCGCCACACAAAAATCCACCAGTTCGGCTTCAACACGAAGGACGGCCCGATCACAATCGGTGACTTCCGCCGCCTCAAGACGCGTTATCCATTTATTATGATGGTTCCGCAGTCAGACTTTCTGGAATTCATCACGGAAGAGGCGAAGCGCTACGAAAATTTTCAACTGCTGATGGGCGCGAGCGCGCAGGAGTTGATTATTGAAGACGACGTGGTGCGCGGCCTGCGCTATCGCAGCGACGACGGCCAGCATGAAGTGCGCGCAACGTTGACGGTTGGAGCAGACGGGCGCTCGTCGCGCGTGCAGCGTCTGGCAGGGTTGGAAGCGGTCAAGACTGCGCCGCCGATGGACATCATCTGGTTCCGACTTCCGCGCGAACCCTCCGACCCCGAAGGCGCTTTCGGGCGCGTCGGCACGGGCCACATCCTCGTTCGCCTGGACCGTCTGGATGAATGGCAGATTGGCTATGTGATTCCGAAAGGCGGCTGGCAGCGCGTACGCGAGGCGGGGCTTGAGGCGTTGCGCGAGGCCGTGGCCGGAGTGTTGCCGGAGTTTCCAGAACGCGTCGAGCATTTGCAGGACTGGGATCAGGTCGCTGTGCTGTCGGTCGAATCCTCCCGCTGCCCGCGCTGGTATCGCCCCGGCCTGCTCTTGATTGGCGACGCGGCACACGTCATGTCGCCCGTCGGCGGCGTCGGTATTAACTACGCTATTCAGGACGCCGTTGCCGCGGCCAACGTGCTCTCGCGCCCGCTCAAGTCAGGACAACTGGAAACGAGCCATCTTGCCAGAGTACAGAAGGAGCGGGAATGGCCGACGAAGTTTATTCAAAGCGTGCAGGCCACCATTCAACGGCGCATCATCGCTGACGCGCTCGATACCAGCAAGCCTTTCAAGTTTCCGCTGCTGCTGCGCCTCATACTCCTTATTCCAATCCTGCGCAATCTCCCCGCGCGCATCGTCGCCTACGGCATACGGCCCACGCGGATTGACGAAACGATAAAATAGAAACGATGAACGCGGAAGCGTGAAGGATGAACTGTTAAGAGCTTGCTTTTCATTCATCGTTGCTGCGTCCCGCGTTCATCGTTTCCGCCAAGTTTGTTAGACTACGCGTTGTGAAAAGAGAGAATCAGGGCAGGCCCGAGCAGGCTGGTAGTTCATCATCCACCCAGACAGAGCGCGCACTCATCGAAGGCCGCGACTACTATCTTGAGCACGGCCTGATGGTCTTCACCGCTGAATTCCTGCGCCGACGCGGCTACTGCTGCGAGAGCGGTTGCAGGCATTGTCCATATTCCACAGAGGAGAACAAATGACACGTCGCGTTTTCTTGCTTCTATCACTATTGCTGTTTCTTGCGCCCCAGCTTCTCGCGCAGAAGCGTGCCTTCACGATTGAAGATTTGTATCGCATCAAGTCTATCTCGGACATACACGTTTCGCCCGACGGCAAGTCCGTCATCTACGTGGTCGGCACACCCGACCTCGCGCGCGCACGCCGGACGAGCCAAATCTGGATGATGAACGTTGACGGCACAAACGCGCGTCCCATTCTTCAGAATGAGAAGGGGGCGAACACTCCGCAGTTTTCGCCCGACGGCAAGTGGATTTCCTTCATCAACAATTCGAATCTCTACGTCGTCGCCGCAAACGGCGGCGCAGCGCGAAAGCTGACGGATATTTCGACGGGAGTTTCCGACGCCCTCTGGTCGCCCGACAGCCAGATGATTGCCTTCTCCACGGACGTTTATCCTGAATGCAACGCTGACGATGCCTGCAACAAGCGTATCAGCGAGCGCTGGGAAAAGGGTTCGCTCAAGGGACACATGGCCGACGACCTTCTCTATCGCCACTGGACCGCATGGAAAGACGGCACGCGCACGCACACCTTCATCGTCAACGTCGCAGGCGGCGAACTACGCGACATTACGCCGGGAGAGCGCGACGCGCCAAACTTCCAACTCGGCGGCCCGCTGCAATACGACTTTTCGCCCGACAGCCGCGAGCTTGTTTATGTCTCCAACCCTGACCGCGTGCTCGCAGCCTCGACCAACAACGACCTCTGGATTATCTCTTTGACTGATAGAGATGCACGACCGCGCAACATCACCGCTGCGAATCTGGCCTACGACGGCAGCCCTAAGTATTCGCCCGACGGCAAGTACATAGCCTATCGAATGCAGAAGCAGCCGGGCTACGAGTCGGACCTTTTTCGCCTCGCGCTCTACGAACGCTCGACAGGCAAGACGACCGTCCTCACAGAATCTTTCCGCAACTGGGTGGACGAGTTTCACTGGTCCAACGACTCGAAGACGCTCTACTTCTCAGGCCCCGTCGAAGGACAAAATCCAATCTACCGGCTCGACATCGCCACCGGCAAAATCAGCCAACTCCTCGTCGCACAAACCATCAACGCTTTCGAGTTTACGCCCGACGAAAGACAGCTCATCTACATCAGGCACAGCGTCGGCGAGCCTGTCGAGATTTACAGCACGAGCTTAATCGGAGGTCAATCGCGCGATGTCCGGCGGCTGACGAAAATCAATGAAGCCGTTGCTAATGAAGTTGATATTCGTCCGGCCGAAACGATGTGGGTGCAGGGCTCCGGCGGCGCGAGAATCCACGTCTTCGTCGTTAAGCCGCACGACTTCGATCCGTCGCGCAAGTATCCTCTGATTCTCAACGTGCATGGCGGGCCGCAGTCGCAGTGGTCGGATGCTTTTCGCGGCGACTGGCAGGTTTATCCGGGCGCGGGCTACGTCGTCGCCTTCGCCAATCCGCACGGCTCGACAGGCTACGGGCAGGATTTCACAGCACAGATTTCCGGCGACTTCGGCGGTCGCGTCTATGAAGACCTGATGAAGGTGACGGATGCGCTCGAAAAGCTGTCTTACGTTGACAATAAGCGCATGGGTGCGATGGGTTGGTCCTACGGCGGCTACATGATGATGTGGATGCAGGGCCACACAGACCGCTTCAAGGCCATCGCCGCGATGATGGGCATCTATGACCTGCGCTCGTTTCACGGCGCGACCGAAGAACTCTGGTATCCCGAATGGGATTTGAAGGGCGTGCCGTGGGAAAACAAGGACTACGAAAAATGGTCGCCCTCCGCCTACGTCAAAAATTTCAAGACGCCGACGCTCGTCATCTCAGGCGAGCGCGATTATCGCGTGCCCTACACACAGTCTCTACATTTCTACACGGACCTTCAAAAGATGAACGTGCCCTCGCGTCTCATCATCTACTCCAACGCAGGACATTGGCCCAGCTGGTATGAGATGGCGCTCTACTACACGGCTCACCTTGAATGGTTCGGCAAGTACTTAGGCGGCGGCGCACCACCCTGGACGACCGAACAATTCCTGCGCAACAACGTCTTCGACCGCGAAAGCGGCCAGCGTTACGCGGACTCAAACTCTAACTCTACGACCCGTCCCGCAGAGCAGGAGAAGAAACCCGGACAAGCTAATCCGCCAAAGACGCGTCAGGGCAAGCCGGACACTAAACCGAGCACGCCATAGAAACTACCGCGCGTGCGAAGCGAAAGAAACGCAATAGCTTCGGTCTGAAAAGCACACATTAGCCGGGAGCACATCATTGGTTGTGCTCCCGGCTAATTTCCTATAACGCTTTCATCCTTCCTGCTCCACCAGCCACCTTTTGATGACTTCCAGCACATACTGCTTCTCCGCCGTTTCAAGCTGACGGCCCTTCGGAATCCTGTGCCACTTCTGAAGACAACCGCGACAGCAGGTCGCGGTCGCATGTTGAGCGATGAAGACAGGATGCTGGCGCATCGGCGTCTGCTTTCCATCGTTGGCCGGGAAAGCCGGAGCTAGTCGTTTCTCTATGAAATCCGCCGCGTGTTCGAGCACGACCGCCAGCCCTTTGCGTTGCAGGTAATCAAGCTCCTTGCCGCGCAAGCTGAAGCGACTGCGGAACTCCGACTTCGCCAACCCTGCAAAGATTTCATCCAGATTGCTGTTCATTAAAAGTTGGCCCAACCTGTTCTCTTCTTCATTAAGTTTGTCCTGTGCTTCCGAAGCCGCTGCCGCCGCGCTCGGTTCCGTTTAAGTCTTCGCTCCACACGGGCACAGGCATCGCTATCGCTTCAATCACCAACTGCGCGACGCGCATCCCTGCCTCCAACACAAAAGCTTCCTCTCCATGATTGATGAGAGCGCAGATGATTTCGCCGCGATAATCCGAGTCAATCACTCCGGCCAGAACATCCAGACCGTGCTTGACGGCCAGGCCCGAACGCGGAGCGACGCGCCCGTAGAAGCCTTGCGGGATAGCGACGGACAAGCCTGTCCTGATGGCAGCTCGACCGCCGCGCGCTGTAAGCGTAATGTTCTCGATTGCGTAAAGGTCAAGCCCTGCGGCGAGCGGGCTGCCTCTCGTCGGTAGTTTCGCAGCCGCGTGTAACCTCATAAACTCCAGCCGCTCAAACATCGTCTGGCCTCTCCGTTTCTCTTAAATCTCAGGCAGCGTCTATACTCTCCAACATAGCTCAACATGATAACTGAAACCGACAAGCAAGCAACGCAAGCCAAGCCGACAATCGCTGGGCTCGGAGAATTAATCTGGGACATCCTGCCCGAAGGCCGTCAGCTTGGCGGAGCGCCAACCAATTTCGCCTACATCTCACACGCGCTCGGAAATCAATCAATCGTCGCCAGCCGCATCGGCACGGACGAACTCGGCCGTGAAGCTCTCGCGCGCTTGCAGCGCATGGGAATCTCGACCAACTATCTACAACTGGACGAGCAGCACCCGACGGGCACTGTCCGCGTGCGCATAGACGAGGGCGGAGAGGCGCTCTTTGCCGTCAACGAAAATTCGGCGTGGGATTATCTCGAATGGACTGCCGGCTGGAAAGAGCTAGCCCCGCGCATTGATGCCGTCTGCTTCGGCACACTCGGTCAACGCAAGCCGCAAGCGCGCGAAACAATCACCAGCTTTATCAAGCACACGCGCGCAGACGCCCTGCGCATCTTCGATGTCAACCTCAGACACTCCTTCTTCACCGCCGAGATGCTGCGCGACTCCCTGCTGCTTGCAACCATTGTTAAGCTCAACAGCGAAGAGTTATCAACCATTGCCAGAATGTTGAAGCTTAACGAAGATGACGAAGAGGCTCTGGGGCGGCGCATCCTCGCGCTCTTTGAGCTTGAGTTAGTCGCCATCACACGCGGTGGAAATGGAAGCCTGCTGCTGACAAACGCGGAGACAGTTAATCATCCGGGCCTTAAAGTGCAGGTGAAGGACACCATCGGCGCGGGCGATGCTTTTACGGCCACCCTCGCGCACTACCATCTGCGGCGCTCTCCGCTCCGAACAATCAATGAAGCCGCTAATCGCATGGGCGCATGGATTGCCACGCAGGCCGGAGCGACGCCGGAAATAAGCCCACAGTTTCTTGAACGCTTGTTCGATGATATAGACTCGCACGGCGTTCGGAAAGCAAGCTTCAGCAAACACAAGTAATCCTTTTTTGGAGGCACGAATGAAATTAAGTGAGACAATACTGCCGGAGTTTGACCACGAGATGGCAAACACGCGCAAGACACTCGAACGCGTCCCCGGAGACAAGCTCGATTGGAAGCCGCACGAAAAGTCTACGACGATGAGAGGCTTGGCAACACATCTGTCCAACCTGCCAAGCTGGGTCGTGCATACCCTCAATAAGGATGCAATGGACATAGCTCCGCCGGGTGAACCGCCGCTGCGAGCGACACCGATCAATTCGACGCAGGAAGCCGTCGAGACGTTTGACAAAAACATCGCCGCCGCTCGCGAGGCCATCGCTGGAGCGAGCAATGAACAACTTCTCGGCACATGGTCGCTCCTGAACGGCGGCAAGACCATCTTTACTCTGCCCCGCATCGCCGTGCTCCGAAGCTTCGTGATGAACCACAGCATTCATCATCGCGCGCAACTTGGCGTCTACCTGCGGCTCAACGATGTGCCCGTTCCTTCAATCTACGGGCCATCGGCTGATGAAGGCAACATGTAGGTCGGCGCGACGGCGAAAAAGAGTTTCAGACTTTAAAAGGCGCGATGCAGGCGCTCGGCCTCGCGCTTGATGAGTTCGTAAACTCGCGCGAGGTGCTGCTCCGTGGTCAGCACATTGCCGACGGCCAGCCGCATCGAGACACGCCCGCGTAAAGTAGTGTGCGTCAGGTAAGACTGCCCTGTCGCGTTGATGGCTCCGACGAGCCGGCGGTTAAACTCGTCTAACTCTTCATCCGTCAATTGTCCGCCATCGCCAACGGCGCGCGGCACAACGCGAAAGCAGACGACAGCCATCATTAGTGGAGCGAGCAACTCAAACTGCCTGTCCGCTTCGAGCCATGAAGCGAACAGGCGTGCCAGCCGTATGTGCTCGCTGATGCGTGCAACCAAGCCCCGCCGACCGAATGTGCGGAAGACCATCCATGCTTTGAGCGCGCGGAAGCGGCGTCCAAGCTGTATGCCGTAGTCCATGTAGTTGCGCTCGGCTTGCAAGGCATCGCCGCGCAGGTATTCGGGCACGAGCGAGAAGGTGGCGCGCAATAGTTCGGAACGTTTGACGTAGAGCGCGCTGAAATCGAGCGGCACGAACAGCCACTTATGCGGATTGACGACGACGGAATCCGCCGCCTCAACGCCTCGCATCAACTCGCGGCCTTCAGGAAGGAGCGCCAACGCGCCTCCGTAAGCCGCGTCAACGTGCAGCCACAACTTGTGCTCACGACACAGCGCTCCTATTTCTTCAACCGCATCAACGCTCGCCGTCGAAGTCGTTCCGACTGTGGCAACAACCGCCAGCGGCAGAAAGTTTGCGCGCAAGTCTTCCTCGATTGCGCGTCTGAGTGCTGTGATGTCCATGCGGTAGGAGGCATCAGACGCGACGCGTCGCACGTTGCGCTCGCCGATGCCGAGCGTGATGGCTGCTTTCTCAAGCGAGCTATGCGCCTGATCGGAAGCATAGACGCGCAGCGCGGGCACATCGCTGCGCCCGCACAATCCGCGTGCGCGTGCGTCAAGCCCCAGCCCTTCGCGCGCCGCCGCCAGCGCGTGCAGCACGGCGACCGAAGCCGTGTCGTAAACAACTCCCGTAAAATTTGACGGAAGATTGAGCAGTTGCCGCAGCCAATCCAGCACAACGGTTTCCAACTCGGTCGCGGCGGGCGAGGTGCGCCACGTCATCGCGCTAACGTTTAAGGCTGCCGCCAGCATTTCTCCGAGGATACCGGGAGCGGTCGTCGTCGAACCGAAGTAACCTAGAAAAGCAGGGTGGCCCCAATGCACAAGACCGGGCACGATGAGATGCTGAAAGTCGCGGAAGATTTCTTCAATCCCAGCTGGCTCTTCGGGTGGTGTTGCCGGCAGGCTTGAAATGATTTCACCGGGCGCGGTATCCGGCGAGATTCTTAACTCTCCGATGTGAGCGCGATAGTCTGCTATCCAGTCGGCCACGCGATGCAGGGCGGCGCGAAAATCCTCCGCGGGCATATCGCCCAACTCCGGCCAGCCTCCTGCGTCTTCGTCGCTCTCCATCTTGCTCTAAATTTTCCTTAAGGCTTCAGGCGCTTAGCGCGTCGTCGTGCGCCCGCCGAGAGCGCGCCGCTGCACGCGAGCGCCAGCGTTCCACGCGCGCCCCGTGCCCTTCGACAGCAAGCGGTCGCCGAACGGATAACCGCCGCGCGCGATGCGCCAGTAGAGCGCCCAGTAGCTACTCATGGCACGCTCAAGCACCCACAGCGGCGCGTAAAAAATCAAGCTTGGGCGGAAGAATTTATATGCTCTATCGCGAAGCAGCCCACGCAAGGCCAGCAGCACAGCACAGATTGAGACGACTGCTACGAACACCAGCGCGGCACGTGTGCCCGCGAACAGCCGGAGCGCAACCGCTACGGGCAGCAGCGACATGAAGAGCGCCGTCTTCGCGCGCATCACAAAATCTTCGTAAGCCTGACGCGGGCGCTGTTCCATCCATTTGCGCAAAGTCGGCGGGCGCTTGAGGATGAAGAAATCGCGCGCATAGCAGACATCCGCGCCTTGCAGCACAAAATGGCGCACGATTTCTTCGTTGTCAAAAAGCACGTCGCCGTCGTAGTGGCCCACGCGCAGGCACGTCGAGCGGCGAAACGAACACGTGCCGGGATAATCGCCCGTCGGCAGCACGCCGCGATTAATCAGCATTCGCGCGCCTTCCAGACGCGCCCACCAAGGCAGCGGTCGCAGGTAGTTCTGCGGCCTGACCATCTCGTGATAGTCTAACAACTCGCATGCACGCGCTATATCTTCGGTCGTGTAGCGTATGTCGTCGTCGGCCAGCACGATGCGTTCGCAGCTTGCGAGGTCAACGCCAGTATGAACGCCGTTGACCTTGCCGTTCAGATACTTGTACTTCGGATTCACACCGACGTGGCGGCAAACGCCCGACCACGCTCTTTCATGTGCCGCGAAGACTTCAGGCGGCGAGCCGTCAACCACCAGCACTTCGCAACCTGCTCGCGCTAGACTCCGAAAGTAGTCTGCAAACTCCGACGCCTCTTCGCGGCTTGCGCGCACACGACGAACCGGCAGGATATATGTGCAGCAAAATCCCTGTGCGCTATCGGGCTGCACGTCGCACCTCCTCCCGTGCGCTTCCGTCCGCGGCTTCACGCTCGGCCATGCGCGCCGCGCGTTCAATGGCCGCGCCTGCTCTCTCGCTCATCTGCTTCTGCTGGTCGTAGCCGAAGACTATCTCCCAGGCATCGCGCGCATACTTTTCCGCAAGCGGCAGCGCAACGTCGTGCAGCATCCAGCGGCCGTGTCGTTCGTCTTCCCTGATGTGAAGTTCCCAGTAGCCGCGCGCCGCCTCGGACATACCGAGCCGTTCGGCGGCAGCACGATAGTTATCAAACCCGGCGGGCACGGAGACTTCCGTGTACAGCAGGCCGCCGACATAACGCAGGTAAAAGCGCTTGCGCTCCGAAAGCAGAAAACTGTGGTTGATGCCCGCGAGCACTTCCCACGGAACGAGATGAAAGTAGGCTTCAGGCTCGCTGCTCATGCCGAGCTCTGTCAGCATCGCTGTGAAGAACGTCGAGTGTTTGCGGCTCAGACGCCCGCCTCCGTATTCCTCGACCAGCAGCCGCGTCATCATCGCATGAACTTCATTTGAGACTCCGCCGAGCGTGCGCGAGAGTTGGCTTGCCTCAACGAGTCCGTCGAGCGAAACGATGGCGAGCAGGCGACGATAACCTGCTTCGCTCACCTCGTCGCGGAAATAAAGACCGCTCGCGGAAGGCGCTGGCGACACATCAGCGGCAGCACGCCGACACAGAGCCTCGCGCACATCTTCAAGACGCAGAGCCTCTACATCCAGTTGGGCCAACTCCCACTGCTGCCAAGCTGCCTCTATTCGTTCGCGCACCGCGCGCAGATAAGAAGAGCGCTCGTTGTCGTAGTTGCTCAGGTCGTCGTACCAGAAAAGCTTTAAGCGGTTGATGCGGTAGAGCACGCGCTGCAAGAACAGATGAGCAGCGCTTTGCGCGTGCGTGTCTGCTCCGCTCTCAGCTCTGTAAGCTGCGGCGAGCGCGTTTTCGAGAGTGCGCTCGAAGAGATGCACGGAAGACGGATGAGAACGCACGTGCTCGTCCAGAGAGCCTGTCTTTATCAGTTGAGCAAAGCTCTCTTCCACGTGGTCATATTCTTCTTCCGGCGTCTCTAAAGCGATGTGCGTCGCGCTCAAGCGGGCCGTGTATGCTACATGCTCACTCTGCATGCGCCACCTCCTTGTTCTCGTTAATACCCTGTTCAATCTGCCGTGGATTCGCCTCGCCGAAAAGAATGCTCAGGCAGGAGAGACTGCCTTCGGCCTTGCGAAACTCCGAGATTTCCAGCGCTTCCACCTGCGCGCAATGACGCGCGACGAGCGAGAGCGTGCGCGGTGCGCCAGCCTCTACGCAGAGCGTGTCCTGGACGCGCAAGGTGCTTGCAGCCCAGGGCTCATCCTCAGGCACATGCAGAACCCAGAATCGCGCAAACACGTCGGCGTCAATCCAACGCGCGTTGAGCAGCACGGTCTCCCTGTCAATGGCGCTGCAAGCGGTTGTCAGATGCAGGCTGCCGCGGACTTCGACCGGCGTCACCTTGTAACCAAACGGTTGCACTATGCGCTTGAATGCTTCAATGCCCGCGCGGTTAGTCCTGCGTGAATGACCTACGAAAATCTCTTTGCCGAGGATGACGACATCGCCGCCGTCAAGCGTGGCGGGCGGCGTGATGCGCGCAAGCTGCCGGTGCACGGAAAGAATTCTTTCGATGGGGAGGATTTCGTCGCGTCGCGCGGGCGCGCCCATGTTGGCGATGACGGCCAGTTCGTCCAGCACGACGGCCGTATCCGCAACGAAGCAGCAATCGGGCTGTGAATCGCACGCTTCGAGCGCGATAGTCTCGACGCCCTGATTGACGAGAAAGTTGCAGTAAGCCTCATGCTGGCGGACTGCCTGTTCGTAGTCCGCCGCTTCGCGCTGCTTATAGGTAAGCTCGCACCGTGAGATATTGCGCGAGACGGCGCGCGTAATAGCCTTCAAAATCATTCCACCCTTTGCTCGTTGTTAACCCCGCGGCCTCAAGGCCGTGAAGGTCAATTGCGGACAGCCGCCTGCAAGCGCTTCCCCGTATACCCTCTGCTTGTCTCAGGCGCTTTCGTCACGTTCTTCAAATCCGCGTTTTCCGGCAGCGCTGATTATAACACTTAAAGTTAACCACGCTAGTTTGTCAAAAATAACGCAAGTTTTTACTAAATCAAAACGACGGGCGGCTATTCATAACGCAACAAGCTTGCGCCCGCTCCGATTTTTCTCGTAAATGTTCGTCTCCTATGAGGCCAGCAGTCAGTCCGTAATCTTCCGCGCAATCAAATCCTGAAAGCGGCTGGCGTCTTCAAGCATCCGCACGTTATTGAAGAAAACATAGGATGGACGCTCTGCGGGAAGCATTGATAACAACTCTTCCAGTTCGTCGTCTTCATAAACATATCTCCATCCTTTGCGCCCGTGCAGACGGAAGTAGCACTGCTCGGGCGTCTGCGTTCGCGACGTGAAAGGGTCAACGACGTGGACCAACTCAAGCTCGCGGCAGAGATTGCGCACTAACTCGTTGGGCCAATCGCCGCGCGGCTCCCAGCAGAATTGCAGGTCGTCTGTGCGCTCGATTGCAGCGAAAAACTTGCGCATGTTCTCTATGTTTGCGGGCGTCGGAGTGAAGCTTGCCGGACACTGAAAGAGAATGCGGCTGGCCTTAAGAGCGCGTGCGCAAGCGAGCGTCACGTCCCATGCTTCGCGGACAATCTTCGTCCGACGGAACGAGCCACACTGCGCGCGTTCAGCTTCGCTCAATTCCCTTTTCAGTCGCTTGTAGGTCGGGCTGCGCGACTCGTGTGTGATGAGTTGCCAGGCTTTTAGTGTGAACTCGAAAGCTGGCGGAGCTTGTGCGCGCCAGCGTTCGAGCGTCTGGATTTGCGGCGGCTGATAGAACGTCTGCTGCACTTCGACGACCGGGAAGCGCAGCGCGTATTCCGTCATCGCCGAGCGAAAACCACAGCATCCGACCTTGACTGTTAAAGACTGCTCCCCCATGAGAATGCTTCGCCAAACAAAATGTTATCTACTGATGACGCGCAATTCGAGGCGCGAGCCATTTGGGCCGGAGCGATAGACGCGCTGCGTGGCTTTCTGGAAATCCTTCTCGGTCGCCGTGTAGATGTCAACAAACTTCTGCGGATTCCTGTCCACGAGCGGAAACCAACTGCTCTGGATTTGCACCATGATGCGATGCCCTTTCAAGAAGGTATGGCTCGCATCGGGCAGTTCAAAGTTGACGCGTGTCGGGCTGTTTGCTCGCATCGGTTCGGGCCGCTCAAAGCTGTTTCTGAATCTGGCGCGCATGACCTCCGCGCGCACGAGCATCTGGTAGCCTCCCATCTTTACGCCGGCAGGGTTGGGTTCGTTGTCCGGCGCATTGTCCGGGTAAACGTCAATGAGCTTGACGACGAAGTCGGAATCCGTGCCGCTTGTAGAGACAAGCAGGTTGGCGTTGATTGGCCCGGCAATCGTTATGTCTTCCGTCAACACGTCTGTTTGATAGACGAGCACGTCGGGCCGCGTGGCGGCAAAGCGCTGGTCGTCCGTCATATATTCGCGCGTACGATTAATCGTCGTCTGGTTAATGTAGGGCACGGGCTTGGCCGGGTCGCTGATGTATTCGTCGTATTCCTGCGCGGACTGTGCGGACGGCGCAGCGAACGAGAGCTTCCCATCGGCCTGTAGATAGAGCGATCTGGTTTGCGCGTTGCGCGGCGGCCACTCCGCGTAAGTCCGCCACTCGTTCGAGCCAGTCTCGAAAATGTAGGCTTCGGGCAGATTCGGCGCGGGAGCGTCCTTAAGATAATGGTTGAAGAACGCCAACTCTATCTTCTCGCGGTAGAAGAGCGAAGTCTTTGAGCCAAAGCGCACGTTGCCCAGAGCATCGCCGTCCGCACGCGCCCAGCCGCCGTGAAACCAGGGGCCCATCACAAGGATGTTGAAGAGCCCCGGGTTCTGTTTCTCAATCGCATGATAGACGTTGATTGTGCCCGCCAAATCTTCTGCGTCGAACCAACCGCCGACGGTCATCACGGCCGCGCGTATGTTCTTCAGGTGCGGCCGCAGGTTGCGCGCCTGCCAGAACTGGTCGTAAGTGGGATGCTGCATCATCTCGTTCCAGAAGGCGATGTTGTTCTTGAAGTAGCGAGTGTTAGCGTTTGCGAGTGGGCCAAGTTCGAGAAAGAATTTGTAGGCGTCGGGCGTGCCAAACTCAAAGGGCGCAGGCCATTCGGTTGTCGGCTGCGGTCTGGGCTGCCCGAACCCCGACATAAAGGTGAAGGCATCAATGAGAAAGAACGCGCCGTTGTGATGAAAGTCGTCTGCCGTAAACCAGTCGGAGATGGGGGCCTGCGGCGAGACGGCCTTCAAAGCCGTGTGTGAATCAATGCTTCCGGCGGCCGTGTAGAATCCGGGGTACGATATGCCCCACATGCCGACGCGCCCGTTGTTATTCGGCACGTTCTTCACTAACCACTCAATCGTGTCGTAAGCGTCAGTGCTTTCGTCTATCTGCCGCGAATTGCTCTTGCGCTCAAGCTGCGGCCTAACGTTGACGTACTCACCCTCCGACATAAACTTTCCGCGCACGTCCTGGTAAGCGAAGATGAAACCTTCGCGCGCGAAACCGACGGATGGGCCAATCCGCTCTTTATACTTGTCCGCGCCATATGGGCCAACGCTGTAGGGCGTCCGCGTGAACATGATCGGATACTTCCGCGAACTGTCTTTCGGCATATAGATGACGGTGAAGAGCTTGACGCCGTCGCGCATCGGAATCATCTGCTCCATCTTCGTATAGTGAGCCTTAACATCAAACGCATCCTGCGCCCTCGCCGCTGAAACAAAACCAGTGAAGCACAGCAACAACAGCAGGCACGATTTACGAGCGACGATTAAACGCTTGGCTTTCATCTATCATCTCCTTCAACAAGGCGACACGGATTCCGAACCTCTGGCCTGACACGAGAAACAGGGGATGAAATACTTTACAACCTGACGCTTGCCCACACCAAACCGCCGACGGCCAGCTCCAATGCCGAACACGCAGAAATTTTCCTCTTGACACTTCTACTACAGTTGTCGTAATTTCAACCTCAAGGTTAGTACAGACATTTAAGGAGTGCGTTATGACTCGGAGAGACCTGTTGAAGTTGGCCGTTCTTTTCTCCGTTGCCGTGGTCGCCGCGTCAGGCTTCATGTCGTCTGCGGTCAGAGCGCAGTCTCATAGTGCGGCAGTCAATCGCGAGCCTGAGAGGGCGGAGGATTATCACAGGCTCGGCATGATTGACGCCGATGCTGGCAGGTATGATGAGGCCGTCAAAAATCTAAGGCGGGCCACGTCTATACAGCCTGATTACGCTCTGGCCTACAACGACCTGGGCTACGTTTACTACAAATCCGGCCAGCACGAGCAAGCTCTCAAAGCCTACGGGGAAGCCATTCGTCTAAGAAGCGATTACGCGCTTGCCTACAATAATCTCGGCATGGCCTACAGCGCTCTGGGCCGTTACATGGAAGCTATCAGTGCTCTCAAGAAAGCCGTCAGCCTCAGGCAAGACTACGCCGCGGCCCATCACAATCTGGGAGCCACTTACTTCAAGGCCGGACACAGCAAAGAAGCTGTCGCCGCTCTCAAGCAGTCAACCCTCTTGAGGGCCAACTACGCAGTCGCGCATTACGACCTAGGCGTCGCCTACTCGGATTTAGGCGACTACGGAGAGGCAGTTATATCTTTTCAGAAAGCTATCTCGCTTCAGCCCGACATGTCGCTGGCATACAGGGGTCTGGGTTTGGCCTACCACAAACTCGGCAGAGCCTCGGATGCCATCGCGGCCTACGAGCAGGCAATCAAACTCAGGGAAGATGACGCGGAAGCTCTTAATAATTTAGGTGTTGCATACGCCAGCACGGGAATGTTTAGAGAGGCCGTCAAAGCTTACGAGCGGGCCATCCGTCTCGACGCGCAGTATGGCGCGGCTTATTACAATCTCGGATTAGCTTATTTGAGTCTCAACAAGAGAGACGATGCAATCAAGCAATACGTCTTGCTCAAGGCCGCTCACCCGAATTTCGCGGGCGAGCTTTATCGTCTTATCTACAGGGATAAACTTCTCGTCGTCACCCGTAAGTGACAGCGCTTTCATAGCGCGTAAGTTCCTCTCCCGACCAGACCTCAACCTCTCAAGCTGTCGTTCTCAATAATGGCACGCTCCGCAAGCTGCGTCTGAATATTCCTTGACACTCTACTACTACAGTCGTAATCTTGGCCGCAAGTGTAGTAATTGCACTTGAGGAGGGAAAGTTGGTTAAAGAGCCGAACATCAAACTGACGAAGTTTGAGTTGGAGGTGATGAAAGCCGTCTGGGAGCTTGGCCCAGCATCCATCAGGGAGATTCAGGAAAAGCTGCCTGAGAAAAAGCGTCCCGCTTACACCACCGTTCAAACAATCATCTACCGTCTTGAAGAGAAGGGCGCTGTGCGGCGCGTCAAGAAGATTGGCAACGCGCACATCTTCGAGGCAGCCGTCACGAAAAAGTCTGCCCACCGCAGGTTGATTAACGAGCTGCTGGATTTGTTTGGCGGCTCGGCGCGGCCACTGATGGCTCATCTGGTGGAGACCGGGAAGCTGTCTCTGGAAGACGTACGCGAGTTGGAAAGCGACCTGTTAAGGCAGCAGGATGACCAGCCTGTGAGCGGCAGTAGTAGCAGCGGCACGGGCAGCGGCGGCAGAAGGCGAACAGAGGGTCAAAGCTGAAGTGCCGTTGAAAGGAGCGGCAAACCATGACTTTCTACGAGCGAGCGGTGGAATGGTCAAGCTGGTGCTGGCCTCTGCTTGTCAATCATCTTTGGCAGGCGACCCTCTTTTCCCTGTTGATAATAATCGTCTACGTGCCGCTCAGAGGAGCGCCTGCGCGTGTGCGCCATTCGCTGCTGCTCATCGCCTTAATAAAGTTTGCGCTGCCGGCTGCCGCAGTCGCTTCGCTCATCAGCAGGGCAGGATTCGACATCGCTTCCGTCTTCGCCGCGGAGAGCGGCAGCACATCGAGCGGGCTGGCAATCTCTCCGCTTTTGTCGCCGGTGGCAAGCCCGCCCGTCATTCTACAGGCCATAGAGACTGCGCCGCCCGCGGCTACTACACAAACAACTTCCATCGCCTACATGCTGGTCGTGCAGGAGAGCGACTACCTCTTCGTCGCGCTGACTCTCTGCTGGACCATCGGCTGCGCGTTGCTGCTCTGTTCATGGCTGAGAAGAAGAAGCCAACTGTCGGCGGCGATAAACGCGGGCAAAATACTGACGAGCGGCAGGGAGACAGAAATCCTTGAGCGTGTACGCTCATGGCTTGGGCTGCGCCGGAAGGTGACGCTCGTCGTCTCATCGAAGATTACTGAGCCGGGCGTGTGGCGCGTCTTCAGGCCAATCGTGGTGCTGCCCGGAGGCGTGCCCGAACTACTCGACGACGACGAACTGGAAGCAGTGATGCTGCATGAGATGGTGCACGTCGAGCGCTGGGATAATTTAGTCGGGATTCTACAGAGAATCGTCTGTTGTGTGCTCTGGTTTCACCCGCTCGTGTGGCTTCTGGACAGATGGCTCGTGGCCGAGCGAGAGCAGTCGTGCGACGATGCGGTAATACGATTGAGCGGAGCGTCGGAGATTTACGCCGCCAGCATCACGAAGGTTTGCCGTTACAGCATCGGCTGGCAGATGAGCGGACTATCAAGCGCCGTCG
This sequence comes from Pyrinomonadaceae bacterium, assembly GCA_036382855.1. Classification (GTDB taxonomy): domain Bacteria; phylum Acidobacteriota; class Blastocatellia; order Pyrinomonadales; family Pyrinomonadaceae; genus DASVTR01. Next base: position 20,586 of record DASVPO010000029.1, read on the forward strand.
GCTCAAATTTGAAGCGACGAATCAAACGCATCGTTGCTGCCGACGTAAAACGCAGCCCGTCTCTTGCACACCGCATCATCGTCTGCGCGATGAGCGTAGCCGTCGTCCTCTTTTCGGCTGCGGCCGGTCTGATGCACGCGAGAAGTATAACTGCCGCGTGGGCGAGCAATGACACGGCCGCCATAGTTGACCCTCGTTTTGAGTTAACGACCTATGGTTTTGAAGTTCAGGGTAATCAATCTCACGTCGCCGTGTTGAATCCTCCGCAGCCTACGCTTCAGGAGGAGACGCGCGGGCCATCGGAGCAGTTAATTAATCTGCCGGGCGTGCAGGTTGAAGTTAGAAGCCCGCCCACGGAGGCGCAGGCCAGCAACCTGAATAACAATACATCTGCGAATCAGCCCGCGGCTGATATTCAACCGCCGCAGCCGGAGCAGGAAGCGCAGAAGCAAGCCCCACCGGCCGCGATTATTCCTGCGTCTATGACTACTCGCGCTGATATGCGCAAGTTCATAGGACGTTACGAGGTTGATCCTTCGAGGGCGGAAAACTTCGTCCTCGATATCACGCTGGAAAACGGCGAACTGTGGCTCAAGCCGTCTCACGCTGCCAAGCGCAAGCTTCTGCAAACGTCGGAGACAAATTTCACAGACGTTTATTCGGATTTCCGTGTGACCTTCATTCAGGGCGAGAAGGGCAGAATCATCGGCATGAGGCTCGATTCGTGGGGCAGCGATAACGTCACGGCGCGAAGGCTGATGCTGCCGCAGCCGAGCCGTCATGGCAACACGACCTTCAGGCTCAGGGGCTACCCGAACGCCAGAATCGTCGCCCTCGCAGGAAGCTTCAACAACTGGAATCAGTCGCAGTTGCTCTTCGCCAGAGAGGGCGATGAATGGGTTTGCCGTGTCAACCTTCCGCCCGGCAAGCATCAATACAAATTTATCATTGACGGCAACTGGATTACGGATCCCGGCAACCGCAAGATAGTTGCCGACGGACGAGGAAACATGAACTCGCTGCTGGCGGCAGAGTGATGCGAAAGAATCTCACCTCTTAAAAAGAGCGGACGCGTGCGTCAAACTACTTCCTGTCAGGCTTCAGTTCCCACAGGACATTGACGATGACCCAGCGGCCGTTAGACTTCGCCATGTGAAGGTAGTCTATCCAGTCGCCTGCGACTATCTTGACGCTCGCCGCCCGCTCGAAGACATCCAGAATAGTGACATCCTTCTGCTGTTTCTCCCTGGGCGTTTTAGTTCCGCCGCCGGCCCGCGTTCCCTGCACCAGAGTCATCGCGCTCATCTGGCTTAAACGGCTTCTTCCCGTCTGCGGGTTTGTCTCGACAATCCTCTTTGCAAGCTCTGGATGAAGGGCACGCTCCATGCGCTCGGCGTTTCCTTCGTACCAGCCTTCTATGTAATCGAGAGCGGTCTGCTTGATGGCCGCAGCGTCCGTTGGCGACGCGGACGCCGACGAGTTTTGCGCGCGAGCGACTGCTGAGCCAAGCATCAACGCCAATAGCGCCAGCACGACTGCGAAAACATTTCTTCTCATTAGCGACTCCTTTGAATTTACGGATCAACGACTTTTCAGGCAACCATCAATTGTAAATGTCAACGTAAATCCTGTACGCGCCGTCGGACTGTCGTTTCCAGAGGACGACGAAATCGCAGGCGTAGGTTTGGTCAGCGCCGTTACGAGTGGTCGTGAGCGTAGACTTTCCGATTTGCCAGACGCTCTCTTTGTCGCCGCCGAGTTCTACGACTTCGAGTTTCCAATCCTTCGCGTCCCTGATGCTCGTCCAGTACTGGTCAATGGCGGCGCGGCCCTGAATCTTCTTGCCGCGATAGGAGAAGATTGTCGCATCGTCCGCGTAGAAGGCCGCGACGCCGCGTAAATCGCCGCGCTTGAAGGCTTCGACCATCTGCCTGTTAGCGGCAACTATCTTCTCCTGCACGTCCGCGGGCGGCGCAGTCTTATCCTTCAGGGACAACGGAGAAACAGCGGCCGCGTTCGCCTGCGACGCCGCGGGCGCTCTGTTTTGAGCGACGGCGCTGTAGCTATATGTCGCGATGAAGAGTAGAAGCAGCAGTTGAGTTTTCCTTAAACGCATCAAATGTCACCGGCTTTCTCAAAACGGAAGTTGATTCGGACAGTAGATGATTATGGCCGCAAACGGCATGAGCGCAAGCGATTTGTGACGGGCGGTTGCTTTCGCGGGAAAAGCGGTCAGATGAGGATGAAAGGCTGCAAAGTCTTCCGGCTCAGGATTTCAAAAGTGCATCCAGATTCTTACGGTAACGACGGCTTGAACTAAGCCGCGTGCCGTCTTGCAGGATGACGACATACTCGCCGTTGAAAAGAGGCTGCAACTCTTTAATACGCTCGATGCTGACAAGCGTTGAACGACGAAGACGCAGGAATTTTGTTGGGTCAAGTTTTCTTTCAATGCCGTCCATCGTCTCGCGCAGCAGGTGCGATTCGCGCCCCGCGTGGAGTTGAACGTAGTTGCCCTGCGCTTCAATCCAATCAATCTCGCCGGCGCTCAAAAAGATGATGCGGCCAGACTCCTTGATAGGAATGCGTTCAAGTATGCGCGCTGGTTCGTCCTCGCGGCTTTCAGGCTTCAGGCTATCGAGCAGCGCGCCCAGACGACGGTTGAGGTCGTCTCTATCGGGTTGCAGGATCTGGCGGCGCGCACGCGCGAGCGTCTTCTGGAATCGTTCGCGCTCGAAGGGTTTGAGTAGATAATCGAGTGCGCCCGCCTCGAAGGCGCGGATCGCGTGCTCGTCGTAAGCTGTGACGAAGACAATGGCCGGAAGGTGCTCATTGCCTAACGCCTCTACGACGCCGAAGCCGTCGAGCAGAGGCATCTGCACGTCCAGAAAAACAAGGTCGGGCTGCTGCTCTCTGATGGCAAGCAGGGCCGCGCGCCCGTCGCCGCATTCGCCTATTATCTCAACGTCTTTTTCTCCACGCAGGGAGAGGCGAATGCCGCGTCGCGCGATAGGCTCGTCGTCAACTATCAAGGCGCGAATCTTTAACACCTGACTGCTCCCCTTTGGCCTCCGGCCACGGTATGAAAGGGAATCGTGACGCTCACAATAAGCCCGCCGCCCTCCGCCGGAGCGAGACGAAAATGGTGCGCGTCGCCGTAGAGTTGCTGGAGTCGTGCCTGCGTGTTGGCGAGACCGATGCCTGAAGTGTTTCGCTCTTGAGGCAGGCTGAGGCCAGCGCCGTCGTCGCGGACGCGTAGTTCGATTGTGCCGTTGTGTCGCTCGGCACTAATCTCGATTGTGCCTGCGGTGTCGGCAGTTGCGCGCGGTGCGATGCCGTGCCGGATCGCGTTTTCCACAAGGGGTTGGAGCAAGAGATTTGGCACTTGCGCGTCGAGCGTGTCGGGCGCGACCTGCCAGAGCACACGCAGGCGATCTTGAAAGCGCGTCTGTTCAATCTCAAGATAGCCGCGCAGGAATTCCAACTCCTGCTTGAGCGAGACTTCGTGTGCCTCCGTGTTTCTCAGCGCGAGGCGCAGCAACTCGCTCAAACGGACGAGCATGCGGTTTGCAGCCTCAACGTCTTCCTGCATCAAGACAGAGATGGTGTTCAAAGTGTTGAAGAGGAAATGCGGGTGCAGTTGCATTCTGAGCGCATCGAGTTGCGCCTGGGCCAACTGCGTCTCCAATTGCGAGGCTTCGAGTTCGAGTTGAGCAGTGCGACGTTCGCGCTCATGGTAGCGGCGATAATAGTCGTAGGCGTGGCTGAGGCCGACGAGCGCCCAGTAAATAATCAGGCTCGTGTGAAACTCCGCGACGAAGAGACCGCGGAATGATTGCATCACGGAAAAGGAACGCGCTGCGTCTGCGAGCAGCAGATGATTTAACAGAACGTAGCTACCGAGTTGCAGCAACGACACACAGATGCTCGCCAGCAGATGCACCAGCAAGCTTCTCAAGCTTCCGCGCTCGATGGGGAAACGACGCGCAAGCCAGATGACGAGAGGCGTCAGCAGCGCCCAGAGATACGCACAGAGCAGCCAGACGACGAGCGTGCGCCCCAACAAGACGGGCCTTCCGACGTAGGCGCTCTGCAAGCAGGACTGCCCTGTGAAGAAGAACGCAAACAGCGTCCAGCCGCCAAAGAGCAGCCCCCACTTGAGCGGTCGCCGTAGATTGCCGGTCTCGTCGTTCATATCACTTCAGGCAAAAGCCGTATCGAAAACTACTCTGAATTGGTTGAGCCTCGCGCGCATGAGCGCACGAAACATCATACATCAATGATGCTCATCAATCTTATTTCGCCGCCACAACCAGCAGCGAGTTCGTATTGCCGCTGCCGTCATCTTCGGTCAGCGGGTTGGCGGGGTCGAGTATCAAGTTGCCGTCAACGACGAATTTATACTGGTGCTTGCCGGGCGGTAGCTCCACGCGGCAGACCCAGGCATCTTTTTCTCTGGTGAAGAAAATCTGTGCCTGATTCCAGTTGTTGAAGGTTCCGGCGAGCGCGACCACTTTCGCGTTGGCGTAGCCGTCCAGTTTGAAAGTAGTGTTGCCGGTTGGAGAAGGCAGCAGCGTCCGGCGTGCGATGAAGAGTTCCGCGTCCGTGCCCTGCGCGAGTTTAGGGTCTAGCGATAAAGCTTTCCTGTAAGCCTCGGCGGCCGGCTCTTTCTGATTTTTCTTTATGAGAAAATCGCCCAGACGTTCATAGAGCGCTGCGTCTTTCGGATGCAGTTCAACGGCGATTTTCAGGAGCGCGAGTCCACGGTTGAGCATCTCCGGCCTGTTGGCCCAACTGCGCGTAATGTCCAGAAACGTTTTAGCACGCGCGGGGCCGTTCGGGTTGGCTTCGAGCGCTCGCCTGAAATAGACGAGCGCTGGTTGTGTCTCTCCGATTCTGTTTCTAAGCGTGTTGCGCCCCTCTTCGCTGTCTTCTGTGACGACGATAAAGAAGCCCCAGTTGAAATTGAGTTCATCGGAACGCGGGTAGAGTTCGACTCCGAGTTTGCCTGCCTTGAGAGCGACCATCCCTGTTTGAATCGGCTGGATGTCGTTTGTGAAATTGGGATAGACTTCAGCGCCCGCAAACTCCTTCTTGAGTCTTTCGCCGACGAGAGCGAAATCCGTCTCACGCGTCAGGCGAAGTGAGCGCGTGTAGTCGTTCCAGGTACGCGCCCAATCCTCTTTCCATCTCGCCAGCATCTTTTCAAACGCCGCGTCGAAGCGCAATGCTTTCGGGTGCTTCGCATCTGACTTGTACATCTCAACGTAGTCTGCAAAGAAAGGAATCGCTCCGCTCCTGTGATACGTTTCAAAGCGCTCAGCGCCGTACTTCTCTTTGAGCTTCTGCGCCATGTAAGCGCCGAGTTTGATGAAGGGGATGCCCGCAACGGGATGCCGCCCGTCGCTGACTGCCCGCGCAGACTTAGCGTAATCCGCCTGCACGGCTTCACGGTTGATGGCCTGATTAAAATAACTAAAGGCGCTCAGCAGTTGCTTCGGGTCGGTCGTGACGGGTTGCTGGTGCTGCTCGAAATAGAGCGAGCCGTAGTTGAAGGCGCTTGTCATGGCCTTAATGACGGGTTCATTCAAGCGCTCTCTGGTATAGACGTTGATGGCCCAGGGCTCATCCGTAATTAGTTCATAGAGACGACGTATGTATTTCTCGTTCGGCGCAGACTCCAGATTGCTCGCATAAGCTATCGTCAGATTCTTCGACGGGAAGTGATAGAGAGTTGTGTCCGTTCCCTTCTGGCTGCCGGAGTTATGTACGACGTAGTTTCCGTTCAAAGGGAACACGAGCCAGCCGAGCGTGTAGTACCAGTCGCCGTCGCCAAGCCCCGCATAGCGCCCGCCCTTGGTCGCAACCGGCGAGAGCATCTCTTCGACAGACTTCTTCGACAAGACTTTTCCTGACAGCACGGCTTTAGGCCAGACGAGAAGATCGCGCACGGTTCCAATCAGTCCGCCGCCGCCGAAGCGAGAGCTGACATCAATGAACTGCGCGTTTTTGATTTCGCCGCTCGCCAACGCGTAGCCGCGCACGCGGTTCGGTATCAGGTCTGTCGTAGAGTCCATGCGCGTCTCGTTCATGCCGAGCGGCAGGAAGAGATTTTCGCGCAGGTAGTTTCCAAACGATTGACCTGAGACTTCTTCGATGGCAGCGCCGAGCAGGTTGTAGCCGCTCGTCTGGTAGTCAAACTGCACGCCCGGCTCTTTCGTAATCGGGTACTTGCTGATGCGCGCGACCACTTCGCGCGGCGTCAGGTATTCCGCGCTCAGGCCGGAGCCGGTCTGCCCGCCGCCTAGATGAACCAGCAGTTGACGCACGGTGACGGGCCATTTCTGCTTCGGGTAGTAGGGCACATAGGTCTGTATTTCGGCGTCGAGGTCAATCTTGCCCTTCTCCGCGAGCTGGACGATGGCCGCGCCCGTCATCGTCTTGGTGATGGACGCGAGGCGATAAGCGGATTCAGCTTTGGCTGGCAATTTATTTTCGAGGTCCGCATATCCGAAACCTTCAATCCAAGTGTAATCATCCTTGGTAAATCCGATGGTCAGGCCCGGTATCTTATCCTTCGCCATCTGCGCGCGGACAAACTCTTCAAAGCGCCGCAGCTTGTCTGCGTAAGTGTCAGAAGTTTGCAACGAACGACTGCCAGCAGTGACAGCGCAGGGCCGTAAACTGAAGCCGACGAGGATGAGGGCAATCGTAATAAAGGCCAGCACCTTTCTCATCTATCTATTTCCTTCCGAGGTTGAACGAGAAGCGCACAATTCATGGTGCACACGCGGGAGAGATGAATTTGCAAGGCTTTATAATACAGGCTTTATTATAAACGCACGTCCAGATAAAACGGCTCGGCCGTCTATCACGCCATTAAATTCGCGTCGCAGCCGGAATTTCAAGTGGGAGAGATTATAATGCGTGTTAGCCTTATTCGGTAACGAACCGACAGCGAGTTAATTACGGCATGCCTTTTTCAGACTCAATTGACGCTTACAGCAGCACTCTGAGTTTTGGGAAACTCAATCTTTCGCCGCGCCAGCGATACTCGCGCAGTCCGTCTATCGCCGTCCAAGTCGGATGATAACGCTGGTAGATATTTTCGGTCTCCAAATCGCCCCAACTGCCGTCGGCGTTCTGCCGCGACATCAGGTAGGCGATTCCTTCGCGTATCAGAGGATGGCGGCTCGTCATGCCGAATGCTCTGAGCGAATCCATAATCTCGCCTAACATTTCGGGGTCGTCCACTTCAAGCGAGCGCCTCAATCCCGCCTTCAGATATTCATACTCTGCGGAGAGCCAGCGCGGAGAAAGACGATAGAGGCTGTAGTCGTTCAGCGTATAGATGACGTGCGTGATGGCGTAGATTTTTTCGTAGAACTCCGGGTCATCGTCCTCCTGTCCGTGTGTGTCGTAGGGACGCATAGAGGGCAGCCATTTAATTACGCTCGCAAAGGATGCTCCGATTGTTACTCCGTAGCGCTCGCCCGTGTAAGTCTTGACGAGTGCATCCATGAAGACCCAGTAGCGGCTGGTCCATTTCAAGCGTCTTCGACACCTGCGGCACGTTTTCCGGCCGCGCAGGTTGTACCAGCCGCAATCGCAGACCTCAGGAACATCAGTCGGCGGCGGCTCAACCGACGGGTCGAACCATAGATAATCCTGCGGCGAGAAACGCGTCGCAGCACGCTGCATCTCTTTTTTGAGCGCTTCATCACGGATGCCGAGGCGCGCGGCTGCGTAGCTGCCGTGAGCGAAGTCTGCGATTATGTCGGCGTCAACTTTTTCCGGCAGCGCAGGATTATTTTGCCGCCAACGGCGTGCGCGCTCGCGGCCCATGCGGCGGGCCAGAGTGCGCAGTTGAGAATCCTGTGAGGTTGCAGAGATGAAGTAGAAACAACTGACGAGGTCGCTGCCGTAATCCGCGAAGTAGTCGGAATCGCAGGCGATGCTGTAAATGAATTCCAAACCTCTGCGGATTGCACGCTCGCGCTGTGCGAGTTTGGATTCCCTCATAAGCTGCGCTCGTTAGACTACGAACTTCATCGAAGACATCTCACAATGGAACCTGCGCCTCATCAAGACACTCTATGAGACGACTGTAATCCGTGAAATCCTTAATCACGTGGCTTGCTCCCGCCTGTCGCAATCTCGTTTCCGCTTCTCCACGACCAACACCCAGAAATGGAAACTCAAGACGGCGGGCCGCGCGCACGTCCCACAGGCCATCGCCGATGCTGACAATCCGTTCAAAGCTGCGCTGCTCGTATTGCGTGAGCGCCTTTGAAACCGCAGCCTCAAGAATTTCCTCTCTGGACAATCCATCCTCCGCATAGGCGGCGGGTATCCAGTCGCTCTCAATTTTCGCGGCCTTCAATTTCAAGATAGCTGTGGCCTGCCAGCAGCCCGTGGCAATCGCGACAGCCCATACGGGTTCGTGCCTCATTCTGTTCAGGGCATCGGCTGCGCCGTAGATTTCCCGGAATTGCGCGGACGCGCTTTTGTGCTCCGCTTCAAGCAGCCTGACGAAAGACTGTTTGAAGGCCGCCAACTCTTCCGCATGCGGAGCGCGACCGAATCTTTCCTGAAAAATGTGGAGCGTAATCGCGGAATCCGTTGTGTGCGGATAGGCAGACCAGTTTGTGCTTATCCCGGTGATGTTGTGCGCTTCGGCCAGAGCCGCTGTGAAGCACAGATCGTCAACGCTGTTTGTGTCGGTCAACGTGCCGTCAATATCGAAAATCGCCAGCTTCATCCTACGCGTCCAACTCCACTTTAGTTACTCAACATCGCCAGCCGTGCGGGGCGACGAGGGCGCTCACTGTATCGTCGGGTGATATGCTTGTCAATCCGCGATTCGTGATTGCTGAAGCCGCGCGCCGTTCGTCAGTTCCGACCATCGGCGTCTTGCCTGTTCGTTGCACAGCAATTGAAAGATGGCTCTCGTTCGTCCTGTTAGTTTCTAATTATTGAACAACGCAGCGGAGGTGTTGTAGAGTACGCGCGCACGCACGCGCACGCCTTCACAATTTGTCCAACCGTTTGATAACAGGAGGATTCCCCATGCCGCGAAAATCAACTAAAAAGAGCGCCCGTTCTTCGAGTAAGAAGAAGAAGGTGTTGGCTTCCGGCGCAGACGCATTTGCCGCCAGCCAGATTGACAACCCGCTTCGCACAGGCATGCCCGCGTTGGATTCTATTATGGAGATACTGCTGTTGCTGCCAAGCCCCGCTGGCGAAACGGACGCAACGCCGCTTGCAGGTATCTCCAAGTATCGAATTATTAGAACCAACGAGGTTGACGCGTATGAGGATATGCCGTCGTCGTTTGAAGAGCGCAACGCGTTTCTCAAGTCGGCCGCTGCCGCCCTGCCAACAGGCGATAGCTATAAAGGCACGTCGCGCAAGGCCGCCAAAACCTCCATCGCCAATGCGACGATTAAGAACTTTGCCGACCTGAAAGACCTGATTGTCTCGCTCCCTTCGGAGCAAACCATGAAGGCGCTCAAGCCGCCCATTAAAGATACTGCAACTTCAGACCGCGTTGCTCTGGAAAGGCGAAACGTGCGTGTCAGAGCCTTCATCTACGCAGCAAGCCGGGAGAAGGACAACGATTATCATCTGATTATTGGCCGCGACCCCGACGCTCACCCGGAAATGTATATGACGATGGAGTTGTCCGGGTTGCCTCCGCAGAGTCATCCGTCTTACCAGAAATTAAAGGCTGCACGCGATGCGTACAAAGCTTTCTTCGTTAATCATCCCGAAGGACTGCCGGGCAAATCTTACGACTTCTACGACCCGCCGATTCCCGTCGAAATTCAAGGCTCGCTCCTCTGGGACGCAACTCACGTCACGGGTTCAAGGCCCGGCCCTCAAAGCTTAAAGAGCCGCATGCCGACCATCTGGGAAGTGCATCCCATCTCGAAGATAATCCTTGAGCCTTAGGCTTCCTGCGATGCCTGATAGAAAAAAGAGATCAACTGCAACGCGCCCGCCAAAAAAGAGAACTGTGGCTCAGCCCAACGTGCCCGTCAAAGCCACTGCCGAATCAAAGCCGACGCCCCGCGCAGGCATGCCCGCGCAGGATTCAATCATCTCCGAGACGACCTTCGTTTCCCCTAAAGGAAGAACTTACCGCATCATCAAGACCAACGAGATAGACGCATACGACGACGAACCGCAGCCGACACGGAAGAGACGCCGCACCCATCGTCGTTAGCTGCAACCCTTGCGCACAGGCAGACTTCAAATCGCAGAAGCGCCCTGCCCCACTTTTCTTTAAGATACTTAACGACTACGACTCGTCAGCCATTGGCCCATACATGGACGGCGGAGCAGCGGTCTTCAAAGAGCCATCAATCATTCCTCATATTCGTCTGACCCCTGCACCCACATGAAGGATTGAATGTCCATCATGTCGCGCGGCCTCAGGTCGCGCAGATCGCGCCGGATGCGTTCGGCAAACTCCAAATAGTTACTATAGATTTCCCAGGAGGGCCTGGACTGGTACTGGAAATCGAAACCGTACTCGCGAGCCGCCACGCGCGTCACGTTCGGCTTCAGGAAGATGTGCGTCTCAGGCTGCGCTATGAATCCGAAGACCGTCACCAGAGGCCACGTCAGAACGCGCGTCTGTCTTCGCGGCAGCGCGCCGACCACCTCACACCAGCGCTCGAATTTTGTTTCAACGCCGCCAGCACCGTGAAGAAAATCGTAGAGGCCGGTCGAGAAGGCGCGCGCGCCCTCCGGCGTCTTCACTGCATCACGCAGAGCCATCTTCTCAAACGAGAAGAGCAGATTGGTCCGCGACTCAATCCTCACGGCGCGCGCGGCTACTTCGGCAAACTCACCCGCGCGAAGCAGCGAGCGATGGGCGTCGCGTTCGAGCATTTCATTCCAACGCTCGTGCGCCTCCCACTTATAGCCTCGTTCCCATGAAATATACTTTTCGTCGCGGAATCCTTCCGGGAAGAATCTGAGAAACTTGCGGCGGCAGCGGAGCGCGCCGGCCGAGGTTTGAACGGATTGCGACTGACGCGAGCCGTCGCGCGCTTTGGCAGCTTTGCTCGTTGACATTACTTCAACCCTCCTTGGTTCGATGATCTGGGCCAATCTTATCAGGGAAGGCTTATGAAAGGAATGCTATCGAGGCACAGGCTTCCATCATGCGCGCAGGAAAATGAAGCGGTTCAACACGCGGATTCAGTCGTGCGCAAGTGCGGGCTCAAGAGAGCGGTTGGCCCTGCTTAACGCGCATTTCGATCTTCTGGACGTTGTTGAAGTCTTGCAGCGGGTCGTTGCTTAAAACTAAAAAGCTTGCTTCGTATCCTTCTTTGAGATGGCCGATTTTGCGTTGCGGGAAAATCGCTGCGGCCGTCGTCTCACACCACAATTTTAGCAGCGTCAGGTTATCGAAGGCTTGCAGCTTGTGGATGGCGAGCGCTTCGGAGAGCGAATTCTGACGGTAGCTGTCGCTCCCAATCGCGACCCCCACGCCGTGTCTGTGTAGGATTTGTAGATTATGAACGAGCATCTCACGCACGGCGTTGCGCGTCGCGTTCGTCTTCTCTTTTTCGTCGAGCGTCCAACGGGCGACGACGCCCATTGTCGTGACGACAAAGACGCGATTGCGCGCCGCGAGTCGGGCGTCAGCTTCGGAAATTTTGTAACGAGAAACGTTATCATTGTAGTTGGCAAAGTCGTTGCGTTCCGGCCTGAAGCCGGGCATGTGGTTGACTTCATCAACTCCGGCTACGAGTGCGTTGTGAAAGTCGGTAGCGGTTTCAACGTGTGTTGAGACGCGCAAGCCGGCGCGATGCGCGCGGCGGACGATTTCGGGCAGAAGAGTTGGGTCGAGTCCCTTCCAATCGTAGTATGCTTTGTCGTCCCTGCGCTTGGCGTATTCCTCCGAATACATTAGATAGGTCTTGATGAAATCGGGCTTTCCCGCCAGAATCCTTTCCCACTTACGTTCAAGGTCGGCCCTATTATCAATGACGAAATAGAATGCGCCTTCTGTGTCTTCCGCCCTCATGCCTCCGTTATCAAGATTGCGCTTGACGAGTCCGATGGGGTGGCCGTCGGTTGGGATCAACCCGCCGTTGGCGAAGATGACATCAATGCTCGCCGGGATGTTTATCTTACCGCGCAGCGGCGTTGTCACACGTGGCAGGCTGTTCGGATTCTTGACGTAAAAAATACCGTCTTTGAGATACTGTTGGATGAGCGCGTCTATCCGCTCCGAATATGCAACATTGTGATTGTGGGCCTCGCCGAAGGGCGGGACGACGTACTTGTCTCCGAGTTCGATAACGGAATCAACGCGCGCGGGCTTTCTTAAAGTTAGCCTCCCGCCGGTTGAATAGAATTTCCGGCTAACAAATTTTTGACCGTCAAACCAGCGCCCGCCTCTAAACTCATAAGCCTTCGATACGGACGAAAGCTGTTGGCCCAGGGCGTTTGAGCCGAAGGCGGGCCAGAGGGCGAACGCCCCTGCGATGATGAGAAAAGACCTTCTGGTCAGTTGTCCTTCACAAGCATCTTCAATCTGAGACATGGCTGCGCCCTCCCGCTTTTAAGCTACTAAAGTATAAACACCGGGCCGCCTGATTTTGTGACAGAAATTGTGGCCTCTGTTGTGCTGACTGAGGCTGGCAGGAACTTGCGTTGCGAGTGTAGTCGTTGCTTCAGACTTATGTTCGTTCTAAGGCGTCGCGATTCCAGCCCGCGAGTTGAGCGCCCGCTTCATAAGTGCTTTGCAGAAATTCCATCAGCGCTTTGTCGGGCGAATCCGCACGCCGCACGTCGTCGTAGAGCAGCAGAAACTCCGACATCTCACGACTGTAGAACGCCTCGCGTGGACGAATCGCTGCCTCTTTTAATCCGGCAGGCTCGGGAGCAGTATAAGAATAGAAGGCTGGACCACTGATTGCTCCACCACCCGGCCAGAAGCCATGACTGATGACTTCGTGCGAGTAGGCTTCGCGCGTGACGGCATCCGCGCCATCTCTTTCCGGCGCACGCTTTCCCGAAAAACGCGTCACGGCCAAGTCAAAGCTGCCCCAGAAGAAATGCACAGGGCTGACTTTCCCTATGAAGCGCGAGCGAAACTCCTTGAACACCTTGTCCGCCTGCACGAGAATGCGCCAGAACTTGTTGGCCGCTGCGGGGTCATAAGAGGCATGCTCGTCGTCCTTCTCGAAGGGGATGGGATTTTCAATCTCGACGGGTGTGGTCCAGATTTTTACATCAAGCTGAAGCTCGTGCAGCCTGTCCATCACTTCGCGATAAAAATCTGCGACGGAGCGCGGAGCGAGAGCGATTGAAGTTGTTGCTCCGTCGTCACACTTGATGATGAGTTGATGCGCGATGAAGTCGAAATCCATCTCGAAGATTCGCGTGCCGTAGGGAATGGCGGAAGTCGTCAAGCCCCGCGCGGTCACATAGAGCGGGACTTGCCACCAGTGGTTGACATGCGGACTCTGCACGAGGCGTATTTTGCCAATCACCTGTGTCCACATGTGAAGCGTCGCGTAGGTGTCCTTCCATTCCGCAAGCGGCAGGCCCGGCCAGACTTCGCTTCGCTCTTCCGCGCTTCCTGCACTCGAATCGGCCATCATGCTTTATCACCTCCGCGCTGGTAAAAAACTGGTCATCTTTCAACTTAAAAAATAGGAGGCTGCGACTGCCTCGCAGACGCTTCCTAATCCGGCACGTTGCGGCGCAGTTCGTCGAGCCAGACGGTTGCCTCCGAATCGGATGGTGCGCGCCAGTCGCCGCGCGGAGACAGAGAGCCCCCGGAGCCGACCTTCGGCCCGTTCGGCAAACACGAGCGCTTAAACTGGCTAATCTTGAAGAAGCGATAAAGGAAAACATCCAGCCAGCGCTTGATGGTCGCAAGCGTATAATCGTGATGCTTGTCGTCGGGCAGAGCGTCGGGCCAATCGCCGCGCGTCTTGTCGCTCCAGGCGTGATGGCTGAGGAAGGCGACCTTGCTGGGGCGAAAGCCGAAGCGCGTCACATAGTAGAGATTAAAATCCTGCAACTCGTATGGGCCAATCTTCTCTTCTGTGCTCTGAGAGGGTTTCTCCTGCTCTTCGCTTCCGGCGGGAATAAGCTCCGGGGAAATTTCCGTGTCGAGGATAGATTGCAGGATGGCGCTCGTCTCTGCGTCAAACTGCTCGGAGCCGATGACCCAGCGAATTAAGTGCTGGATGAGCGTCTTGGGAACGGAAGCGTTGACGTTGTAGTGAGACATGTGGTCGCCGACGCCGTAGGTGGCCCAACCGAGCGCCAGTTCGCTTAAATCGCCTGTGCCGAGCACGAGGCCGTTGTGGAAGTTGGCGAGACGAAAAAGATGAGAGGTACGCTCGCCAGCCTGCACGTTTTCAAACGTGATGTCGTAGACCGGCTCGCCCTTGGCGAAGGGATGGCCGAGGTCGCGCAACATCTGCATGCAGGAAGGCTTGATGTCAATCTCCGTGGCAGAGATTTTAAGAGCGCGCATTAGGCCGTGTGCGTTCTTGAGCGTCACGTCGCTGGTGGCGAAACCGGGCATCGTGTAGCCGAGAATATTCGAGCGCGGAAGGCCGAGCCTGTCCATCGTCCGCGCAGCGACGATAAGGGCGTGCGTCGAATCAAGCCCGCCTGAGACGCCTATGACGAGTCGTTCGATGCCCGTGCTGACGAGGCGTTTCATCAAGCCGTGTACCTGAATGTTGTAAGCCTCGTAGCAGCGCTCGTCGCGCACAGCAGGGTCGTTAGGAACATAAGGAAAGCGCTCGACGTTGCGCATCAGCGGAATGTCGCCAGCGGGCACTTCAAATTCAAACTCGACGCGACGAATCTTTTGCACACGCTCGCGATGGTCGCCCACGGAATCGTTGAAGCTCGTCAGGCGCATGCGGTCCTGCGCGAGACGTTCGAGGTCTATGTCGGCGGCGATGATCTGTTCTCCGGCTGAGAAACGTTCGGCTTCGGCGAGCAGTTCGTTGTTTTCGTAGATGAGGGCGTGACCGTCCCAGGCGAGGTCTGTGGTGGATTCGCCGGGGCCGGCAGCCGAGTAGAGGTAGGCCGCGATGCACTTGCCGGATTGAGAGGCGCACAAATCGCGGCGATACTCTGCCTTGCCGATGGTGATGTTGCTCGCGGAGAGATTCGCCAGCACGGTCGCTCCGGCGAGCGCGGCGTAGGTGCTCGGCGGAATCGGCGTCCAAACGTCTTCGCAGATTTCGACGTGCAGCGAAAAGTCTTCGACGTTGGTCGCATCGAAAATAACGTCGCTGCCAAACGGCACGCGCTCGCCTAAGAAATTGACCTCGCGGCTGACGGCGTTGCGGCCCGAAGTGAACTGCCGCTTTTCGTAAAACTCACGATAGTTTGGCAAGTAGGTCTTCGGCACGAGGCCCAACACGCGGCCTCTGTAGATGACGACGCCGCAGTTAAAGAGCTTGCCCTCGAACCTGAGCGGAGCGCCGACGATGAGCACGGGCACAAGCTTGCGGCTCTCCGCAACAAGCTGTGCGATGGCGGCTTCGGTGGCGTCGAGCAATACGTCCTGATGAAAGAGGTCGTCGTTGGAATAGGCGGAGATGCCGAGTTCTGGAAAGAGCGTGACGGCGACGTTCATCTCGGAGGCGCGGCGCGCGAGCGCGAGCGTGTGTTCGACGTTAAACTGCGGGTCGGCCACACGCACAAACGGAATGCAAACGGCCGCGCGTATGAATTTGTGCGTGTAGATGGAATAAAAAGGACGTTGCATGATAAGCCGTATCATCGCCTGAAGCGACGAAAGAATCAATCGCCGACCGAGACATACGGAGCAATGGGAAAAGGGGGAAAGGGTAAGAGGGTAAAAGGAAGGCCGCTTGCTTTTCCCTTTACCCATTTCACCTTTTAACCAATTCCCCTTCCTTTCACCCGCGGCTATTTATCTTTGACGAAGATTGAGTTGATATTCCCGCGGCCGTCGTCTTCGGATTGCGCGTTGGCCGGGTCTGTCATCCAGTTGCCGTCTACGACAAACTTGTATGTGTAGCGTCCCGGCGCAAGGTCTATGCGACAGACCCATGCGTCCGTCTCTTTGCCGCAGAGGGTGGCCGCCTGATTCCAGTTGTTGAAAGTTCCGGCGAGCGCGACGACCTTCGCGTCTTTGAAGCCCGTGAGCTTGAAAGTAGTGTTGCCGGTCAGGCTCGGAGCAATATCTTTGAGCCTGCGCGCGATGTCGGTCGCAGGCCCTAAGCCGCTAACGGCCATCGCAGTGACAGTTCCCTTCTCATCCTTTTGAAACGTGAAGCGAGCTTCCGGCTGATTGATGTCGAAGAATTCGGTCTGTGATGAGGCGGCCACCTGAAAGCCAAACATGCCGGAGGGCTTGATGTAGAGGCCGCCGTCTTGCAGTTTAACGTCGAAGACGATGTTGGCGACATTGAGCGGCAACTGATAACGGCCGACGTAGCTTTGCAGAATTGACGGCTCAACTTTCACGGTCGGCGGCATGACTATCTTGTCGGACAGAGCAATCCGCGCGAGGTCGCTTGCGACCTGCCCTGTGCTGACGCCGTCCAGATTTCCGAGCACGATGATGGTCGTCTTCTCGTCAGGGTAACGCGACATGAAGGTCGTGAAGCCGTTGATAGCGCCGCCGTGCGAGATGGTGTTGAGGCCAAACCTTTTTTCAACAGTGAAGCCGTAGCCATAATTGCTTTTGAAGGGCTTGAACATGGCATCGAGCGTTGTCCGCTTGACGAGTTTTTCCGTGTAGAGCGCCTGATCCCAGAGATATAGGTCTTCGACCGTGGAGTAGAGCGCGCCTGCTGCGTGCGGGATGGTCATGTCAAGGTAGGGCGCGTTGGTTATCGTCCCTGTGCGCAGTGTGTAGCCGGAGGCGCGATGCCTGAGGAGCGTTGCGGCGTTATCGTAGCCGGTGTTGGTCATCCTTAAAGGCTCAAAGATATTCTCGCGCAGGAAGACTTCATAGGGCTGGCCGGAAACTTTCTCGATGAGATGGCCGAGCAGGACATAGCCTGAGTTGCTGTAGTTAAAACGCTCACCCGGCGTAAATTCCAGCGGCTTGTCGCGAAAGCGCGCGAGCGTGTCTGCCACAGCGGACGGGAGCGCCCACGTTTTCTGGTATTCCGGCGAGCTTGTGAAATTCCAGATGCCGGAGGTATGCGTCAGCAGATGATGAATCGTGACGGGCTGCCACGCCGCAGGACACTCCGCCACATACTTGCAGATGGAATCCTGCACGTTTAACTTCCCACGCTCTTGCAGCATCAGGACAGCCAGCGCCGTAAACTGTTTTGTGATTGACCCTAGACGAAACTTCGTCTGCGGAGTGTTCGGAACATCCAACTCGTAGTTAGCCATCCCGTAGCCCTTGCTCAGGAGCACGCGCCCGTCTCGCGCGATGAGAATCGAGCCGCTGAAACGATTCTGTTTCGCCCTCTCGCTTAACAGCGCGTCAACGCGAGCAACTAAATCCTGCGAGGCAACAGCCTGCGCCGCGCCCGTCGAGACGAGCAGCAGCATGACTGCCATCAATCCAAATGCACGATTAATTCGAGGTAACATTTTTCTCATCGCTCCGGCGTGGCGTGCAAGGTTTTAAGTTGAGTTCGGCCGCTTCTGATTTCGTCGTTCAATACTGGCGTCCGCCGTTATCATACTCGTCTCTGCCTGCGCAGAACAAACAACGCTTGCCACTTCAGCGCTCCTGTTTCGCTCATCAAGTTTGCTCATCAAGAGAGCGCGTGATTTTTCCGGGAACTATCATTCTCAAAAATCCGTTTTGAGCGTTGATGACTGAACGTTGAATGCGGTCAGAAACCGAAGCCAAGATGCGAACCACTGCTCCGCGCGAAGAAGTCAGAGAAGCCCTGCTGGATGCGACCGACCGGCTGCTCGCCCGCTACGGCTACAAGAAGATGACGATAGACGACCTTGCACACGAGGTCGGCATCGGCAAAGGCACAGTCTATCTACACTTCAGCAGCAAGGAGGATGTCGCGCTCTCACACATTGACCGTATCATCGAGCGCCTGAAGGAGCGCCTCAACAGTATTGCAGCGGAAGATGCTTTGCCTGCCGACCGCTTGCGACGAATGTTAATCGAGCGCGTGCTCTTCCGCTTCGATAGCGTGCAGCACTACACGCAGAGCCTAAACGATTTGCTGGCCGCGCTGAGGCCGCGACTGCTGGCGCGCAGGCAACGATATTTTACGGAAGAGGCGTTGATTTTCGCAGCGGTTCTGGCCGAAGGAAAGAGGCTGAAAATGTTTGACGTGGCGAACGAGACTGATACCGCAGAACTGTTTCTGACGGCGACCAACTCGCTCCTGCCCTACAGCCTCAGCACACGCGAACTAGGAGAGCGCGCAGACATCGAAGAGAAAGCCTCGCGCCTCGCAGACCTGCTCCTTGCGGGTGTGAGAAAACAGGGATGAAGCACTATGGCCTCAAGGATAGACGCTTGATGACGAGAAAGCTTCTCACACTTCTGTCGCTAATCGCGGCCTTGAGTTGTCCTGCGTTTGCGAAAGTCCGCCAGCCGCAGTCAAGTCCCCACAGCCAGCCGGTCGCATACAGCAAGTAAGCGGTCGCCTTCGTCAACGTCAAAGTCATTCCGATGACCGGCGAGCGCATCCTGCGAGAGCAGACGGTCGTTGTCCGCGACGGGCTCATCAACGCCGTCGGGCCTGCGAAGCGTTTCAAGATTCCGCCGTACGCCACGCGCATTAACGGGCGCGGCAAATACCTGCTTCCGGGCCTCACAGACATGCACGCGCATCTTTTCTCCGACGACCAGTTTCCAGATGAACTTGCAGACGAAGAATTAACCGTACATGCTCGCCAGCGGTGTTGACGCGCGGACGATGGCTGCCTGAAAGCGAGCTACAAAAAATGCTCAAACAAATAGCGTCTCGCTTTCAGTCCGCTTTCAGCAACGATAAGCAACGACGCAGGGATTCCGCGCGGCGTTGTTTAGCAAAACTGCGCGCGACTGCTTCAGCGTTCGTTGAAGGTCGTTCACTTTTTCTTCTTTGAGCGAGCGCCCTGCACTGTGCCAGCGTATTTTGCGATCAAGCCTTTTTCGCCGACGGCCCAACCGGCGTTGGTCGCTCCCGCAAAGCTAACGCTGTGAAATCCCTGCTGGCTAATGCTCGACCAACTCCGTCCATTATCCAGAGAGTAGTCCGCACCCTTTGGCCCGACGGCAACGAGCGTCGGCGCATTCGTCTCAGGCACATAGACCACGCACGACCTGTAGCCAGCCGGACGCGCATCCGTAATCAACTCCCACGTTCGCCCGCCGTCTCTGGTGACGGCCGCGTTGCCGTTTGAGTCAGCTTCCTTCTCATAATCTCCGCCGACGATGACTCCGTTTTTGCTGTCCTTAAAAGCGATGGAGAAGACACCCTTCGGCGGCCTGCCGCTCGCAAGCGGAGTCGGGTTAACGGTCCACGTCTGCCCGCGATCCGTCGAATGAAAAACGCGCGCCTGTGCTGCGCCGCCCGTGCCGAACCAGACGTTGTTTTTGCCCTGCACGGTAATGCACGTGCCGCTTGCGGCAAACGCGCCCTCGCCTGCGAGTGCGGGCGGCATGCCTTCGCTGGGCATCTGTTTCCACGTCCGGCCTCCGTCGCGCGTAGTGATAATCAGGAAGCGCCCATCAACGGGGTCGCTGACGGCGATGCCGTTGTCTCTATCCCAGAAGGCCATCGCGTCGAAGAAAGCCTTCGGGTTGGAATTTGTAAACTGTAGCGTCCAGCGCTCGCCGCCGTCGCTCGTCTTGTAGATTCTGGACTGTTCGCCCGGCCCAATCGCGAGCAGGTACGCCGTCTTCGCATCAAACGCATCAACATCTCTGAAATCCAGAGCGGATGCGCCCGGCACAACGCCCGCGTGCCATGTCGCGCCGCCGTCAACCGTGCGCGCAAAAGTTCCCTTCTCACCGCTGGCCCAGGCGACGCTTGCATTGACGGCGCTAACGCCGCGAAATCTAACGTTCGTCCCGCTCGGCTGAACAACCCACTGAGCGCTCGCTTCATCATTGCACAAGACCGAAGCCACCAGCATCAAACACGATAAAAGGCACATCTTCAGCAGGCTCATCAAACCTTCTCCTTCGCTTTTGAAACTCCCAACACACAGAGCGCGCGTTCGTTTTCAGTTTATCTTAACAGCTATCCGTTCTCGACCCGGAGCACCCGCGCGGAGTATATTTGCTGCCACAGGTAAAAACCATGAAGACAAACTTGAGAATCACGCTTATCTTTATCGTCGTCCTCGCATGCGCGACGTTGGCCCAGGCTCAGGACGCACGCAGCAGCGGCGGACAGGATGCGGCAGCGGGCCTGCGCACACAACTGAGCGACGTGCAGGCGAAAGAGGCCGAGCTACAGGCGCGCGAGCGGCAGCTTGATGAAGACCTGCGCCCGGAAAACATAGAGCGCTCTCTGGCGGGCGTCGGCACAACGCGCCCGGAAGAGTTGCGCGAGCAGCGACGCCGACAGCTTGAAAGCGAGAAGGCGCGCGTGCGTTCGCAACTGGACCAACTGGCCCAGAGCCGCACGCGACTCGAAGCCGCCATCGCCATTGCCGACGCAGAAGCCTATCGCCGCAGCGCACAGGTCAACTATGCGAACACGCAACCGCAGCCCCCGGCTCAGGAAACAAGAGCTACGACTGAAGCAAACAGAGCTCCCGCCCCGAAGAAACAGCGCCGCTCTCAAAGACGACGCCGCGCGCGACGCCAGTAAGAACCGTGAATCAAGGAGACGAGAGCATGAAGAAAGAAGCTGCGCAATCTAATCAACTGGGCGAACAACTCATCATGGATGCGGCCGCCGCAGCCCTGAGCGATCTTCAATTGGATGTCGAAGCGCGCGAGGTCGTCGCTGACGGCGACGATTGGTGCGTTCGCTTTTCGACTGAGTACAGCCAGTTCTGCGACAGCTTTCACGACCAGTACGGCAAAGAGAACAGCTTCGAGCTTGTCAGGGAAAAAATCAAACGACATATCCTCAAGCATCAGCAGAAGAAGATTCGTGCGGGCGTCAGAATCCGCAGAGGCAAGACGGAGCGGCCCGCTGAGCCGCCGAGCCTTTTTGAAACGGCCGCTAAAGCTTTTGGAGAAGTCGCAGGTCAAACTGCCGGAATCACCGGCGAGATCATCAATCAGGCTGCGAAGCTTCCAGAGACGGCTTTAAAAGTGGTTGACGAAGCGGCGAAAGTTGTTAGCTCAACCATTGGGCCAACAGGCCAATCCGGGCAGAGCGTTGAGCAGCCTTTAGCGCGTGTCAGGATAAAAGCTGCCGCGCCTGAACCCAAACGGAAACGCTCGACAAGCTCCACTCGTAAAGCCTCATCGAAAAAATCTACGACGACAAAGAAAGCCGCGAGCAAGAAGAAGCGCGCCGCAGCAAAGTCCACAAAGAAGTCCGTAACGAAGTCCACAGCAAAGCCCGCCTCTCGGAGTGTTAAGAAGAGAGGCGGGACAAAGAAGAGCGCGAAGAAGAAATAAGTTGGGGTGGTGAGGAAGGTGAGGAAGCGCGTTGGGCGGGCTTTGCTGAAGCGAGTGCATTTCCCTGCCCTCCACAGTTTGCCGCTAACGGCGGCAAACTGTGGAGAAGCAACTGACACCCGAAAGTTAAGCTTGGTTGACGCGACGGGTCGCGTCAGGCGCGTCGGATTGCCGCGAAATCCTGCTGTCTGATTAGAACGGGGTAGCGGGAGAAGCAGTGCCCGGCGTCACGTTCTGATTCTCGTTATTAGCGAAGCTCTCAACCACACCCAACGGCACGCCTGTCTTCGACACGCCCGCCGTGATGTTGTCGCTTATCACACTCTCCGACAACCGCACGATTCCGCCGTTTGTCGCCTGCACGCCGTTCACATTGTTCGATGACATGCAATTGCGCATGTTCATTCTCGCTGCTGTGCCGTCAGCCTGGAAGCCCGAATTACCACAGCCCGTCGCTGAGCACTCGCGCGCCGTGACAATCGAACTGCCCACAGCCTTGAAGCCGTCGGTGCAACCGAAAGCATGAACGTCTTCAAGGTTGGCGCGAGCAACTCCACCTGTGGCGGCGATTGAGACGCCAGCGGTCGTGCAGTTGCTAATGACCGTATTGCGGACGAAGGTGAAAGAGTTGGCGGCGGTGGTGACACTGACGCCAGCACCTGTGAAGTTCTGAATCTTGCAGTCTTCAACAACCAGAGAGTTGCCGTCGAGAAAGCGGATGCCGTGGAAGCCGCCGGCCGAGTTGTTGCCGTTAATCTCCATGTTGCGGATGACGACGTTGTCGCTGGTGAGATTAGTTGTGATGTTGACGGTAAAGCCGGAGATGCCGCTGGCGAGGTTGCCGCCGGCGACGGCTGTGCCGTCAACGGTGATGGCTTTGGTGATGGTCAGAGCGCCGAAGCCGCCGGGGTCGAGGACGTTGATTTCGCCGCCCGTTGCGGTTTTGGAGATAGCGCCGGAGAAGGTTTTGCAGGGGGCTGTACGGCTACAGGGGTTGAAGTCGTCGCCGACACCTGAGACCCATGTGCGCGTTGCTTGCGCCTGCGCCGTCGAGCTGCTGGCGAGCAGTAGCAGCAGACAGAGGCAGAGCGTGTGAAGGGTAATGTTAAGCTTGTTCATCTGGGAATTCTCCTTAAGGGTAATGGCTTCCACTCCTACAGCGTGGATGCGATGTTGGAATTTGAGGAAGAGGCGCGTAGGTGTCGCTCCTCATATGATTTTTTTTGACTAGAGCGGTAGCTGCTGCTGTCGGTCGTTTGCTTCTTTCAGCGAAGCTCTGAATTGCGAGGGCGTCAGACCGTACGCTCTTTTGAAGTCTTTGGCGAAGTGGCTTTGGTCTCTCATCCCGACTTTGTTCATCACTTCCTTAATGCTCAGCAGATTGTCTTCAAGAAGTATCTTTGCTCGCTGCATCCTGACCGTCTTGAGATGGCGAACGTAGGTCTGGCCCGTTTCCGACTTGAAGAGATGACACAGATGCCAGATTGAAAGATGCACGGCCGCCGCCACCCTTTCCAGAGACAAATCGCGCTGGTAGTTCTCTTCGATGAAGGCTATCGCCTTACGCACTCTCGCATCCATCGGCTGCAAGAGCGGGCCGTGTCCACTCGGTTCGGGTTGGCGTCTCTCGTTAACAATCATCTGCATGGCTTTTAACTCTTGCGGGGACGTGTTTCACTTGTTACCACTCGTTTCACCGTCGCAACACAGCTTAAACTGACCTGCCAACGAGTTCAACCCTTATCCGTTGGCGAATCTTGTTACATCCAAGCCCTTCTTGTTACCGGGTTGGCGGGTTTTGCGGCCGGGTTTAGGGAGAGCGAGGCGAGTGCGTTCTCAATCCGAGCGAAGATAAACGGCGGCGCTCCAACGGGAAAGAGTAACGGTAGGTTCGATTGTTTGACCTGCTCCGATGAGCGGCGGAGGGCCAACTCCTTGCGGCTCACCGCCATACAACGCATCACTGCTCCACAACGCAAGCTTCCATTCATCGCCCGCAAGCTTAACTGTCATGCTTTGCTCCGACGCAGAGAGATTACAGAGCACGAGAGCCTCTGAGGCTGAAACATCACCGCGGCTAATGCTCATACATTGTCGCTCTTCGTCATACTCGACCTGCGTTCTCTCCTTATCGCAGTTTGCGAGAGAGGGTGTGCGCTGGCGTAGAGCGATTAGGTCTCGATATAAGCGTAGCAGTTCTGCGTGCGGAGATTGATTGAGAAGCTGCCAGTTGAGCTTGGAGCGCTCGAAGGTTCCGGGTGCTTGCGGGTCTGCAAACTCGCGCCCCTGCGCATAGGGTGCATACTCGCGTTTGCGTCCACGCCGGACATTTTCGATAAGCAGCGCGTCCGTGTGGCTTGTGAAATAATAGAAGGGAGAGGTTTCGCCGTACTCCTCTCCCATGAAGAGCATTGGCAGATTCGGCGCGCAAAGAAGAATCAAGGCCGCCAGTTTTTGCTGTTCGAGCGAGACAAGCGCAGAGAGGCGCTGTCCCCAATAGCTGTTGGCGATCTGGTCGTGGTTCTGTATGAAGACGACGAACTGCTCGCCCGGACGATTGACGCTCGACGTGCCATGACGCTTGCGCCTGTAGCTTGATTTTCGTCCGTCGTTGACGAAGCCTGAGGCTATAGCCTTTCGCAAATCGCTGAGGCGTCCGAAGTCTGCAAAGTAGCCGCGCCGGGTCCTGGTCAGAAGCGCGTGCAGCGAATGATGAAAGTCGTCGCTCCATTGAGCGTTGAAGCCGTAGCCACATTCTGATTGCGGGCTGATGACGCGCACGTCGTTGAGGTCGCTTTCCGCGATGAGCCACGCGGCGCGATTGAGGCGTGCGGCCTGCTGCGCAAACTCGTCCGCAATCTCCGCAAGAATGTGGCGCGGGCTACTGTCGTGTATGCGATGAATGGCGTCGAGGCGCAAGGCGTCCACGTGATACTCGGTCAGCCAGTAGAGCGCGTTGTCTATGAAGAAGCGGCGAACGCCGTCGCTCTCCGGGCCGTCGAAGTTGATGGCCTCGCCCCAGGGCGTTTGGTAAGTACTGCTGAAATAGTTTGCATAGTCTGCGAGATAATTTCCTTCCGGCCCCAGATGGTTGTAGACGACATCGAGGACGACGGCGAGGCCCGCTTGATGGCAGGCATCAACTAATCGCTTCAACTCATGCGGCCCGCCGTAGGTTGACTGCGGCGCGTAGAGGTGAACGCCGTCGTAGCCCCAGTTGCGGCCGCCCGGAAACTCCGCGACGGGCATTAACTCTATGGCTGTGATGCCCAGTTGCTTGAGGTAAGGAAGGCGCTGGATTATCGCGCTGAAAGTTCCTTCAGGCGTGAAAGTCCCGACGTGAAGCTCGTAGATTAAAAATTTTTGCAGCGGAAGGCCGCGCCAGTCTGCGTCGGCCCAGGCGTAGGCTTGCGGCTCAAGGACGCGAGATGGCCCATGCACGCCAGCAGGCTGCCAGCGTGAGACGGGGTCCGGCCGAGAGCTATCGCCGTCAATCACGTAAGTGTAATCAGCGCCCGCTTGCAAGTCAGGGATGACTACTTCAAAAACATCTCCGTCAACGCGCCGCATCGGAATCAACTGCCGACGCGCGCCAGCCACTCTGACAGACAACTGCTTCGCACGCGGGGACCAGACGCGAAAACGAACGCCGCCGCTCTTGAGCCGCTGCGCACCCATCTCTAATTCCCAGAGAACATTTGTTTGCTGCTTCAGGCTTCTTTCCAGTGACATCGCATTCGCCTTCAAGCCCTGCGCTCGAAAATCCAGACAGGATTTCTCAATCCGCCCACGATGCCGGGAGTTTTTCGTTTTCGCGTCTTGCATTGATAGCAAACTTGCGGCTATCTTGCGAGAAATTATTACGAGTCTGAATGTGAAGAGGGATGGCTGAGTTAGATGGCTGAGTCGGACAAACTCCGTGACGACCCTTTCTGGTACAAGGACGCGATTTTTTATGAAGTCTACGTGCGCGGCTTTTATGATTCCAACGCCGACGGCATCGGCGACTTTCGCGGTCTGACGCAAAAGCTCGACTACCTGCAATGGCTCGGCATTGATTGTATCTGGCTGCTGCCAATGTACGCTTCGCCTCTGCGCGACGGCGGCTACGACATCTCCGACTACTACTCTATGCTGCCCGAATACGGCACGCTCGAAGATTTCAGAGAGTTTCTCAAAGAGGCGCATGGTCGCGGCTTGCGCGTCATCGCAGACCTCGTCGTCAACCACACATCCGACCAGCACCCATGGTTTCAGGAAGCGCGCAGTTCACCAAATTCGCCCAAGCGCGATTGGTACGTCTGGAGCGAGACGACCGACAGATATGCTGAGGCGCGAATCATCTTCACGGACACGGAGCAATCAAACTGGACCTGGGACGAGGAAGCGCAGGCTTTCTTCTGGCATCGCTTCTTCAGCCACCAGCCGGACCTCAACTACGACAACCCGCACGTCCGGCAGGCGATGCTCGACGTGGTTGACTTCTGGCTTGGCCTAGGCATTGATGGCTTTCGCGTTGACGCCGTTCCCTATCTCTACGAGCGCGAAGGCACTAACTGCGAGAATCTCCCGGAGACTCACGCGTTTCTGAAAACTCTGCGCGCACACGTCGCCGCTCGTTATCCGAACGCGTTATTGTTGGCCGAGGCGAACCAGTGGCCTGAAGATGTAGTTGAATACTTCGGCAGCGGCGACGAGTTTCAGATGGGCTATCATTTTCCGATTATGCCGCGCCTCTTTATGGCGCTCAGGCAGGAAGACCGCCGCCCGATTGTGGAGATACTTGAACGCACGCCGCCCATTCCTGAGAATTGCCAGTGGGGAATGTTTCTGCGCAACCACGACGAATTGACTCTGGAGATGGTGACGGACGAAGAGCGCGACTATCTCTATAAAGAGTATGCGAAGGATAAAAGGATGCGCCTTAACGTCGGGATTCGTCGTCGGCTCGCACCGTTGCTGGAGAACGGACAGCGGCGCATCAAGCTCCTTCACGGTCTGCTTTTCAGTCTGCCCGGCAGCCCGTTTCTTTACTACGGCGACGAGATAGGAATGGGCGACAACATTTATCTTGGCGACCGCGACGGCGTGCGCACGCCTATGCAGTGGTCCGCCGACCGCAACGCAGGATTCTCGCGTGCTGATTTCGAGCAGCTTTATTTTCCAGTCATCAGCAATCCTGTTTACGGCTTCCAGTCGGTTAACGTTGAGGCGCAGCAGCGTTATGATAGCTCGCTGCTACACTGGATACGGCAGATGATTCACCTGCGCAAGCAGCATCCGGCCTTCGGGCGCGGCTCGATAGATTTTATCAAGCCCTCAAACCGCAGGATTTTCGCCTTCACGCGCGAGCATGAGGGAGACACTGTTTTGTGCGTCTTCAATCTCTCGCAGTTTCCGCAGCCGGCCGAGCTTGACTTGAGCGCGCACGCGGGCGCTGTGCCGGTTGAGATGCGAGGCGCAACTGAATTTCCGGCCATCGGCGCGCAGGCTTATCAACTCGCGTTCGGGCCCTTTGGCTTCTACTGGTTTATCTTGAAGAAGCAATAAACTTTTTTTCGGACGAACAAGGGGAGGTTTTTTATGTCAGTAAATCTTCAGGACGGCAATCGCCTGATTGTCGTCTCTAATCGCCTGCCTTTCACACTCAAGCGTGCGAGCGACGGCTGGCGCACGGAGCGCAGCACGGGCGGCCTTGCAACCGCGATGGGCCCAATTCTTGAACGTATGCATGGCCTCTGGATTGGCTGGTCCGGCGACGCTTCCGACACGGCAGACGCAAAGCGGCGCAAACTCCTCGACCGCTGGGCCGAGCGCCAGCGTTACCACGCCGTTGACCTCCCGCCCGACGTAGTCGAGGGCTTCTACGAAGGCTACGCCAATCAGGCCATCTGGCCGCTCTTCCATTACTTCCCGCTGCTGATGAAGTTTGACCCCGAACACTGGCGGGCTTACATCGAAGCCAACCGTCGCTTCCGTGATGTCGTGCTCGAACACTACCGTCCCGGCGACCTCATCTGGATTCACGACTACCAGTTGATGCTCCTCCCGCAACTCTTGCGCGAAGCCCTGCCGGATGCGCGCATAGGTTTCTTCCTACACATCCCTTTTCCCTCTTCGGCCGTCTTCCGCCTGCTGCCACGACGCGACGAGCTGCTGCGCGGACTGCTCGGAGCAGACTACATAGCCTTTCACACCTACGGCTACCTACAGAACTTCCGCGCCTCCACGCTCCGCATCCTGGGCATTGACAGTAGTATGGATCGCGTCGAAATCGGCGGTCGCACCGTGAGGCTCGACGCGCTGCCCATCGGCATCGCCCCCGGAGAGTTTACAAACCTTTTAGAGACTGATGACGAGACCAGAAACCGCCGCATGGAGATTCGACAGCGCTTCAAGAATCGCCACCTGCTGCTCTCCGTTGACCGTCTTGACTACACCAAAGGCATCCCCGAACGCCTGCGTACCTTCCGTCGCCTGCTCGGTCAAGCGCCGGATTTGCGCGGGCGCGCAGTGCTGCTGCAAGTCGCCGTTCCCTCGCGCGAAGTGATTACGATGTACAAGGAACTGCGGCAGGAGGTTGACGAACTCGTCGGCAAGATTAACGGCGAATTCAGCACGCCCGACTGGACGCCCATCGTCTACTTGCGTCGCGGCATCCCGCGCTCCGAACTCGTCGCGCTCTACGCGGCCGCAGACCTCGCGTGGGTCACGCCCTTGCGCGACGGGCTTAATCTCGTTGCCAAAGAGTATGTCGCCTGCCAGCGCGATAGAGCGGGCGTGCTCGTCCTCAGCGAATTCGCCGGAGCAGCAGCCGAAATGGGCGAAGCCCTCCTCGTTAACCCTTACGACGAAGAGCGGACGGCTGAAACGATAGAGCGCGCTCTTTCGCTCTCCGTGGAGGAACGACGCGAGCGCATGTCGGCCCTGTACAAGCGCGTCGTCCGCAACAACGTCTTTGCATGGAGCGACCGCTTCATCGCTAATCTGCAAGAGGCGGACGAAGACCGCACCGGCCGCCCCAACGAGAAACCCACGCGCCTTCCCATCGCTGATGTCGTCGCGGCCTTCCGTCAGTCCGGGCGCAGGCTGCTGCTCCTTGACCACGACGGTACGCTCGTTCCTTACGCGCCTCGACCGCAGGATGCCGCACCGTGGCCGGAGCTACTGCGCGTCTTGGGCCAACTCTCCGCCAATCCGGCCAACGTCGTCGCCGTTATCTCCGGCAGGTCGCGCAAGGATCTGGAAACATGGTTTGGACAGGTCAAGGGATTGTGGCTGGCCGCAGAGCATGGCGCGATTATGCGTTCGCCCGTCAACAGCAAGTGGGAACTCTACCGCCCCGAGCAGACGGCCGAGTGGAAGTCGCAGGTCAATCCTGTGCTTGAACACTTCGTCAATCGCACGCCCGGCAGCTTCATCGAAGAGAAAGAGTTTTCCATCGTCTGGCACTATCGCATGTCTGACCCGGAGTTTGGCGAGTGGCTGGCTAATGAGCTTGGCGCAAACCTTGAGCAGATGTTGGCGGAAACAGAGCTAAAGGTTTACCGCAGCCAGAAGTCGGTCGAAGTCAAGCCGGTCTGGGCGGACAAGGGCGAAGTACTCGCGCGTCTTCTTAAAGCCTGCCCTGAGCCTTCGTTCTGTCTCGCAGCCGGTGACGATAGAACGGACGAAGACCTCTTCGCACGACTACCAGAAACAGCATGGCCCGTCCACATCGGCGACAACCGCACGCGAGCGCGCTTCTGCCTCTCCAACCCGCAGGAACTAGGCCAGCTAATAGAGCAACTTGCGGCGGCAGACACGCACGGCAAAGCTTCAACCGCATCAAGCTAGCGCAGCGCTCGCGCGCACTAATAGCACCCACGAAAAACTTAAAGGGTGAGGCTTTCAAATGAAAGTCTCACCCTTTCGCTTAACAGGCGCGTCGAGCGCGTTTCCGTCTTTAGAACGGCTCCGACTCTTCGCCCTCAACACGCAGGTTGTTCACGACCGCGAAAGCTCCCGGCACACCGCGCGCTGCGATGTATGCGAGTTGTTTGTCGCCCTTGTTTGAGACCACGCCTTCGAGCGCAATCTGCCCGCGATTAACGATGATGTGAAGCGAAGGATTCACACCCCTCATATAACGGTAGAGCGCGCCCGTGCGAACCAGCGTGCGATATGTCTGCACGCGCAGCCTGTCGTCGAAAGGCGAGAGCGGCAGGACCTCTATGTTGTTGACGACCCGCTCGACGCCGTTAATCTTCCCTATGCGGCGCTCCGCATCCTTGCGCGTCGAAGGACGCACAACCTGCCCGTACAACGTGACCGTACTACCGTCAATCTTGTAGGCCAGATTGTCCCAGATGCCGTAATACGGCAACGTCACCAACTCCTTGCGCACCTTTTTAGCCATCTGCTGCTCGCTGAAAGCCTGCGCGTTGGCCGCGACGGGAGCAACGAACGACGCCGCCGCCGCAATCGCCAAGCCTGCGACGAGGGCGATAATTCTATGCTTAAACGTTCTCATTTCAACTTTCACCCCACTCATTTACTTCTTCGGTTTCTCTACCTTTTTAGATGCAACTGCACGGCTGCGGATTGCCAGCTTCGATTCAAACTGTTCCAGCGCCCCGACAACTTTTTCCAGAGACGCTACGACCTGCGCACGCTCTTTCTCGTCCAGTTGACCGAGAGCGCGTGTGAAGATGTCGCGGCGGCGCTTGCGAAACTGGTCCACGAGCCGCTTGCCTTTTAATGAGAGCGCGACCAGCACCGTGCGCCTGTCGCCCGCGACCGTCTGGCGCTCAATCAATCCTTTGCGTATCAGCCTGTCTGTCAACTGCGTCACCGCCGGGGCTGAAATTCTCAGTTCACATGCCAGCCGCCCCGTCGGCACAGCGCCGCTGCGCCTGAGCACTCTGAGCACCTGCGCCTGCGGCAGCGTCAAATCAAGCTCCGCCAGATGCTGCTGGTGCAAATCGAGCATAATCATGGACATTACTTCGGCAAAGCCGTTGAGAATTTCATCCAGTTTTTCCGGCCCTGTGGCGCTCATCGGCCGTCTCCATTCGCTTAAGTTGCTTGAATATTTAAGATGGCTTAACTATAATATGAGTTGCCATTGAAAATCGGGCGGTTTTTGCAGAAATTTGCGGAACTTAAGGCAATCCGAAACGTTTATTACGCTCGTATTTAAGATAATGATGACGGCTGAAACTTATCCAATCTGGGGAAACATCGAACACGGGGAAGAAGCTGCCTTCGACGCTAAGCAGGCGGCTGATTGCGCGCTGGCAAAGAGGTCTGCCGGAGGCGACATGCAATCGTTTGCGGAGCTTTTCGAGCGCCACAATCGCAGAGTCTATTCTCTCTGCCTCCGTATGACGCAGAATCAATCGGAAGCTGAAGACCTCGCGCAGGAAGTCTTCATACAGCTTTTCCGCAAGATAGGCTCATTTCGCGGCGAGTCTGCATTTACCACCTGGCTGCATCGCCTGACGGTCAATCAGGTCCTGATGCACTTTCGCAAACTGAAAGTCCGCGATGAAAAGACGACCGCAGACGGCGAGACGCCTGACCAGACCGTTCTCGGAACGGAGAATCCAGACCGTATGCCTGTCGTTGACCGCATCGCGCTCGACAATGCGATTGCCCAACTTCCGCCCGGCTATCGCACCGTCTTCGTCCTCCATGATGTCGAAGGCTACGAGCATGAGGAGATTGCTCGGATGCTCAACCGCTCGGTCGGGACATCCAAATCACAACTCCACAAGGCACGGCTGAAACTGCGGCGACTGCTCAAGCGGATGAACGAAAGGTAAGCGCCTCGGCTCGCCAAGCAGGCGTTGAAGCAACGTTTGCTCGCCGTGGCTATCACGCTTGACGAGCGCTTCCGTCGTGTCCGACACTGGCACGCATGAAGCGCCTGATAAGCAGTCTGCTGATTGCTGTTACCGCTATCTCTATCAGCGCTTGCCGGAACTCTCACCCGACGGCGCGGCGCGCTGCTCTACCCGCATCTGCGCGAACCGTTCCGATTAGCTCGCTTCTCGTCAAACAACTCGTCGCGGCTGCCATAGAGCAGGCCACCTACACGGTTCGCTACGACCCGTCCTACGTCAGGATAGACTATCCCGGCGGCGACGTTCCGCTTGAGCGCGGCGTCTGCTCGGATGTCATCATCAGGGCTTTTCGTCGCAACGGAGTTGACCTGCAAAAAGAGGTTCACGAAGACATGGCCCGCAACTTCTCCGCGTACCCGCGGAAATGGGGTCTTAGCCAGCCCGACCCGAACATAGACCATCGCCGCGTGCTGAACTTGATGACCTATTTCGAGCGGCAAAGCAAAGCGCTGCCCGTCACCAACAGGGCGGAAGATTACCTGCCCGGAGACATCGTCTCATGGCAACTGGAAGGCAACGCGCCGCATATAGGGATGATGACAAACGTGCTTTCAGAGACGGGCACAGGCTTTCAGGTCGTGCATAATATAGGCGGCGGTGTCCGCGTCGAAGACGTGCTTTTCAACTGGCGCATTACAGGCCATTACCGTTATTTCGAATAAGCTCGCTCTCAAGCACGACGCTCTTCAACCGTTAATTCCAGAGCTTTA
The DNA here is from genome assembly GCA_036382855.1 of Pyrinomonadaceae bacterium. GTDB lineage: Bacteria > Acidobacteriota > Blastocatellia > Pyrinomonadales > Pyrinomonadaceae > DASVTR01. The sequence goes on from DASVPO010000029.1 coordinate 52,718, forward strand.
ACTTAACCCGCCGCAACACAAAGTGTTCCGCTCGTGAGTGCTTCGACGAAGCTGACTATTCGATGATGGCAAATGCACGCACGGGAAACGTACCGAAGTTTTTGACCTTCACGGGGACGGCGAAGAATTTGAAGCCGCGAAGGGGCAGCGCTTGCAGGTTGCAGAGATGCTCTACGATTGCGATGCCCGAATCGAGAAGTATTGAATGAGCAGGACGACTCTTGTCATCCGTGTCGTCAATGTTGAGCGAATCAATGCCGACGAGCGCCGCGCCAGCGTCTCGCAGATGCTCGGCTGCACCTGCGGTGATGAAGGGATGATTCTCGAAATAATCTTCGGTGGCCCAGCGCGCATCCCAGCCCGTGTGAATCAGTACGGCACGCCCGCTGATGTCGAGCCCGCGAAAGTCTCCGGCGGTAATCGCTCGCTCGCTGCGATTCGTCGCGCGTAGTATAACTCCGTCCAGATTTGCCAGCGTCGAGAGCGGCAACTCGGATAAATCAGCGCCGTCCGCATACCTGTGAAAAGGCGAGTCAAGATACGTGCCTGTGTTGGCAACCATCTCGATTTTACCGATGTGAAACTCCGTGCCGGTCGCGTAGTGTTTGCGCGATTCGGCGCGCGTCAGGTAATCGGAGATGACGGGCGCGGGCAGGCCGCGATACGTTTCAAGGCCGTGCTCGATTGTGTGGCTGAGATCAACGAATTGCTGCGGCATCGCCTTTGTCTCAAACGTTAAAGAGGAAACGCCTTTGACAGCGTTTCCCAAACTCAAACTATTTGCCTACTCGCTGACGGACGTTCCCGCGAGAATCCGCTTGAGCGTTGACAGCACTCCGAGGTGATACGCGTTGTGGTCTGCAACGAGCAGCGCTTCGCGCAGGATGGTCTGCCCGTTGCCATGAGCAATCGGCGCAAACAGATCGGTCTTTGAATCCTCCAACAGACTCTCCATCTCGCGCAGGTCTGCGCGAAAAGCCTCTACGCTTTTTTGCCACGCTGCGGCATCGGCCGTCGCAAAGGGAGAGGGCCAGTAGCCTTCCGGCCACTTAGGCGAGACATGATTAGCGCTACGACTAAACTCAAGTATGTCCCACTGCGCGATGCGCATGTGCTCAAGCACTTGCCAGGGCGTGTAAGGAATGTGCTCGAACTTCCTGTTGATTGACTCGACTGGAAAATCCGCAATCAGCGTCTCGAAATCAACGTGCGCCCCGCCGCCCCTGAGCAGGTAAAGAAGATGCTCGCGCAGCGCCTTGTCAGTGTTTGCGTCTGGTGTCTGAGATTGCGTCGTCATAATTTTCAAAGCTGCATGAAGGCCGTGCTTGTTGGCATTAGTTAGCGCGGCTGTCGCTTATCATCTCCCAGAAAGTGATTTCCGTTTCCTCGGCCAGCAGTCCTTCTGTGCGCTCGTCAAAGAGAAGCGAGTGTGGCATCTCCAGATGGCGCTCCAAGGCTTCGCGGCTCGTCCAGTTTTCGTAGAAGACAAACAGCGTATTGTCGTCGGCAGACTGATGCAGGTCGTAGTTGATGCAGCCCTCTTCGGCGCGCGATGGCGCAACTAAGGCGAGGCATTCCCCCTTCACTTCATCTACAGCCTCTCGCTTAGCGCGAACGCGGGCGAGCACTGTCAGCTTCTTGCTCATCATCTTTTTCAACTTAGACGCGGGCAGCGTCAATGTGCTTATCAAGCAGACGCGAAATCGCTTCCTTGCCGATTGAGCCGACGATGCGGTCTTCTTCCCTGCCACCCTTGAAGAGAATCAGCGTCGGGAGGCCGCGTATTCCGTAGCGCTGCGCGACTGACGGATTGTCATCTATATTCATCTTCACAATCCGCGCACTCCCCGCATACTTCTCCGCCACCGCTTCAATCGCAGGATTCATGGCCTTACACGGCGCACACCACTCGGCCCAGAAATCCACCAGCACCGGCTGCTCTGCCTGCAACACATCATTCTCGAAACCGCTATCGGTCGTCGCTCTCACACGCTCGCTCATAATCTCTAATCTCCTGAAGTTTGAAAATCGCCGCCTGCGCCAATCGCCGCGCGGCCGTCACCAAGCACTACTAACCTTACGAAACACTCTTCCGCGCTCATCGTTCAAACGCGCTCTCTTCTCTTCCTGCTGCGCGCAGGAGGACAGGGCTGTAGGCGCTCCAACACATTCTCTATTGTTATCTTTGCCAGCACACCCTCCACCGCTCCGCTCACCTCTTCAAGTATGCCGCCGAGCACCGTCTCTATGTTCATCCCGACGAAGCATTGATTATTCGGCGGCTGGCGATGCAGAGAGAAGATGTCCCCCGCATCTACGGCCCTGTAAACGTCAAGCAAAGTAATCTCTCCGGGCGGGAGCGCCAATTTTGAGCCACCCGCAGCGCCCGTCTGCGATGTGACGAGCCGCGCGCGGCCCAACTCGCAGAGAATACGCCGGATGACGACAGGGTTCGTATTAACGCTGGCTGCGACCTGCCCGGATTTAAGCGGCTCGCTGCCCCGGGAGCGCGCCATCAGCGTCAGAACATGTATCGCTACTGCGAATCGGCTGCTTGAAGGCATATGCTTTTTGGCACGAAGCCACGGCCCGCTTCCGTCATCTCCTATCCGTAACTATTATAGTTACAAATGCCCGGCTGTCAACCTCTCTGCTCCTGCCATCAGTTTCTTCTCAACACTGCGGCCTGAAGCAAAAATCCTGCAAAGATATTATTAGTACGTTTTCGTACCGACAGGTTTTTTCCGGCCAGTTATATTGACGTTTACTTCGTCGCGCAGGATTCGAGAATTGGCCGGGCTGAACAGCCGGTGTGGCGCTGGCTCGATGGCTGGCTTTTTCCGAGCCTGACGCGACTGAAGAAAACGATTCAAGGGGGAAAAGAGTGAAGGGCGGGCTCTCGTCATTGATGAGCGTCCGCCCTTCACTTTTCCACAAGCGGAAATTCGTTTTCAGTTAACACGCTGCTTCGCCGTTGAAAAACGTGATGAAGGTAGAACACAGGAAGATGAGTTGTTGAGGCGCGCGAAAGTCTAACGTCGGCATGGAATTTTTCGTACGATGCCGTACAGACATTCAAACTTCTTCCGCATATATTTCGCTTCTTAAACGTCTTTGCAAAGGCAGACCCTAAGTCGCTTTCGTTCAGGCATCACTCTTCCATTTGCAACTTTTTTCGGCTTGTGTTACCTCTCAATGCGTGGCGCTCGCCCGGCCGGAGAATCCCCTGCTTCTCCGAAGGCCCAGCACATTTGAACAATTCAGGGCAACGGCGACGACGAGAAATTTTTGGTGCGGTCAGATAGACGCCAATGAAGTTCATCCCCCAGACGGCACGGAAGATTATGGTCGTGGAAGACGACGCGGATAGTCGTTTGATGATGCGGACTCTGCTGGAGATGAAGGGCTATAGCGTCATCGAAGCCAGCGACGGGCAGGAGGCAATCAAGGTCGCGGAGAGAGAACGCCCGCACCTGATTATCATGGACTTGCAGTTGCCGCGCCTGCACGGCTTCGCCGTCACGCGACACCTGCGCCAGCACGCAGAGTTGAACGAAGTGCCCATTATCATCCTCTCCGGCCACGACGCAGTTAATCATCGCCCGCTGGCACTCGCCGCAGGCTGCAACGACTACCTGAACAAGCCCCTCGATTTCGATTTACTGGAAAACGCGTTGAGCCGTTTGCTGCCTATCATCTGAAGAGCAGAGAGCGTTCGTTGTGGTCTGAAAAACTTCCCGGAAGCATTTCAATCCGTGTCTGAGAAATCCTTGATTCTTTCGAGCGCCTTGCTCAAGTTCTGCTTTCGCGTGAGGACGGCTTGAAAGAGGTCGCCCTTGCGCTCGATTCTGCGCGGCATGTTCCTGATGTTGAAATCCTCTATTCTTATTTGCGCGCGCTCGACTTCGCTCCATTCGAGGGGAGCGGAGACGGTCGCACCCTCGCGCGGGCGTACGGAATACGGAGCGACGACCGATTTGCCGCGCGCGTTCTGCATGTGGTCAACGTAAATCTGCCCCGGCTTGCGTTTGGAGAGCGAGCGCTCGACCGTTGCAATCTGCGCGTGCTCGCGCGCGACGGCGGTTGCGATCTGTTCGGCAAAGTGTGCCGCCTGCTCGTAAGTGTACTGCGGCTTGATGGGCACATAGACGTGTATGCCGCGCGAGCCTGATGTCTTTGGATAGCCTTCGAGGCCGACGCGCTCAAGCACACTGCGGACGCTGACGGCCAGCTTGCAAATAGTCGTAAACTCTATTCCCTTGCCGGGGTCGAGGTCGAAGACTATCCAATCGGGGCGCTCAAGATTGCGCACGCGCGAATGCCAGGGGTGTCGCTCGATAGCGCCTATGTTAGCCATGTAGAGCAGCGTCGCAGCATTACCGCCGACGATATAATCAACGGCGTGGCCCTCTGCTTCCAACTCGATTGTCCTGACATACTCCGGCGCTTCGTCAACATCATGCTGGTGAAAAAACTTGCCCGCGATGCCTTCGGGGTAGCGCTTCATAATGAGCGGGCGGTCTTTGAGATAGGGCAGGATGTGTGCGGACACTTCGTAGTAATACTTAACGAGGTCGCCTTTGGTGTAGCCAGCGCTGGGCCAGTAGACTTTGTCCAGATGCGTGAGCCTGACGATTGAGCCGCCGATTTTAACGTTAACGTCGCCGCTCAGTTCCCTGCTCCTGAAAGCTTTGCTGGCTGCGATGATGCGTTCGCTTTTGTCGCGCGTCTTCGTGCTGTACTTTTTGACTGCGGTGTGCGTGCTGCTCTCCGGCTCTCGCGTCCGCCTGCGAGTTTGAGTAGCATCTTTTTCATCATCGCCTCCGCCGACGAGTTGTTTGAGTTTCCAGCCTGTTTGTGCAAACTCGTCCCGGGCTTTAATCAGCAGCCATTGATTATCTCTGCCGCCGAGCCTGACCAGATTAAACTCGCCCGCAAGCTTCTGCCCGCGAAGGCGAAACTTCAGCTTGCCCGTTTCGAGTTGCTTGAGCGGGTCTGTCTTGCCGGTTAATTCGTAAGTACCCGTGTCCCAGATCATGTGATGGCCTGCGCCGTAGTTGCCCTCTGGAATGTGGCCCTCAAACTTCAGGTATTCGACCGGGTGGTCTTCGGTCGCGACGGCGAGACGTTTTTCTGAGGGGTCTAGCGAAGGGCCTCTGCGAATGGACCAGCTTTTAAGAACGCCGTCCATTTCGAGACGGAAATCGAAATGGAGCATAGAGGCGTGATGCTCCTGCACGACGAAGCGATGCAGATTTCTTTTGGCGACTTTACCGCGCGGCTCAGGCGTGCGCCGGAAATCCCTCTTCTGATGATAAAGCTCAAGCCCCATCTTTCATCTCCAAGATTCAGGCCGGAACAAACAGGCAAAGCTTTATTACTTTATAGTCAGGGGACAATATCACGCGGGCCAACTATCTGCCAGTACGCTAACGTACCGGCGCAAAAATTTAACCGCAGAAGACGCTCGCGTCCGCTGCGGTTAATTTTCTCTTTCACTATCGCTCAAGAATGAGGGACGAGAATTAAGATGGCTTGCGCGTGCGCAGGGCAGCCTGCGCGAGTTCGCGTGCGCGCGGAAGGAGTTCGATGCTGCGCGTGATTTGCGGGTCGTCTGCGTTGAAGACCTGATAACCCGTAATCGTGCCGTAGGCTGCGGTTGCCAGTTCATGGCGGATGCGCGCTTCGACGAAGGAACGTTCGCGGTCAAGCTGCGCGCCCGTCACCTTCAGCGACGGCTGAGCAATCGTGTACTCCCTGAATGCCTTATAAAGCGCATCCGTTATGGGAAACTCAGCCTCCTTCAAATCATGTCCAAACTGAATAGCTCGCTCGACCTTGTACGTCTCGAAGCCTTTGACGCGCCCGCGCGCGAGTTCGAGCGTGAAGGCGAAGATGGAATCCGCTAGACGCTGCTGAGCGGGCGAGACGGTGCGCGGGGCAATCACCTCGTCGGGCGAGATGCCGCCGCCGCCATAGACGATGCGGCCCGTGTCTGTGCGGCTCTCCGGCCCTGTCGGAGCAGCAGGCGCGCTCAAGCGGTCTGTGCGATACGTGCCGCCGCGCGTGATGTAGTCGTAATAACCATTGTTGGAGTAGTCGCGCTGAATGAGGCGGCCCGAAGGCGTGTAGTACTTGGCAATTGTCAGCATGACGGCTGTGCCGTATTCCATCGGAAACGGAATCTGCACGAGTCCCTTGCCGAAACTGTTTTCACCGACGATGAGCGCGCGGTCGTGGTCCTGTAAAGCTCCGGCCACAATCTCCGAGGCCGAAGCGCTGCCGCGATTGACGAGGACGACGAGCGGCGTGTTATCCGGCGTGTCGTTGTCGGAGACGGTGGTTTCGGTGCTGCCGCGAATACGTCCCTTCTGCGTCAGAATCAACTGCCCGCGTCCCAGGAAGGTGCGTGCAACGCTGACTGCCTGTTTAATCAACCCGCCGCCGTTGCCGCGCAGATCGAGAATCAACATCTGCATCCCTTTGCTGCGCAGATTCTCAAGGGCAACGCGAAATTCTTCGGCCGTCGTTAAGTTAAAGCCGCCGGTCAGCGCTATGTAGCCGATGCCGGGCTTAATCATGTAGCTTTCGGGAATCGAAGGCTGCGCAACGGCGTCGCGCGTTATCTCGACGGTTTCGACGCGCCCGCTGCCGGCATGTTCGATGGTGACTTTGACCTGCGTGCCGAGCGGCCCGCGCAGGCGCTTGCTGATTTCATAGTAGGGCTGGTTGCGCATGCTCTCGCCGTTGATTTCGAGGATGCGGTCGCCGTAGAGAAGCCCCGCGCGCCCCGCAGGCGAATTGGGAAAGGTGGCGCGAATATAGGTATTGACTTCGCCGTTTAAGCGCAGGTCAATGACGGAAGCGCCGATGCCGAAATACTGCGAGCGCTGGTCCGTGCGAAACTCGTCAAACTCCGCGCGGTCGAAAAAGTTTGAATGCGGGTCGAGCGCGTGCAGCATGCTGTTGATTGACGACTTGAAGACGACGTTGTAGTCAATCTTGTCGCCGTCAATGTAGTTGTCCTGAATGACGGTCAGGGCTTCTGCGATGTCGCGTTCGACGGCCGCGCTCTGCTGCGCCTTCGCCTGCGCGCTGCTGCCGCTCGCACGCGCGCCGCTGCGCACGGCGCCGGTCGCGGGCTGCGGAGGAGGAGGCGGAGCGTCCTGCTGCGAATAGATGAACGTCGGCAGGCACAAGGCGACGATGAGCAGGCCGCCGATGGTGACGAAAAATCTGTTTCTCAAACTGCAAAACCTCCGCGAGATTAAAGCCCTCTGTGATGCCTTACGGCCGCGCAGTCTCAAACGATGAAGGATGAAGGATAAGCTCTCCCGGCAGCTTGCCTGTCATCTGCGTCGGCGCGGCCTTTCGGAGTTTACCGTTTCCTTTACGGCTCAGAATGCTTCTATTTAGTTTCCGCGTGCGCGATGCCGCTTTCGTCGAAAGCAAACGCTGCACGCTGCCCGCACGCGGTTCAACATATTACGCTTGAGTCTCTATTTTTGTTCGGGCGGGAGCGGGCTGGTCAAGTCGAGCGCCACCGTCCATTTTCCGTTCGCCCGGCGTTTCCAGACGCGCACGTAATACCCCTTTTCGATTGCTTTAGCCGACTCCGGGTTGTCCCTCAATTCGTAACTTCCATAAGCATACCCGAGGTCGCCCGATTGTGCGATGTCCGTTTTGATAGTCTCCCACTTGAGGCTTGCAGGCCGCTGCGAGAGGAAGCTGAGAATCGCATCTTTCCCGGTGAGCGGCAGCATTTGCTGGCGATGAAGGCGGCTTTCGCTCGTCAGGTAGACGGCAAACGCTTTTTGAAAACCGTGCGCCCGCGCGTCCTGCTGAAATTTGCGCTCTAAATCCACTAAAGCGGCGCGCCCTTCGTCCTGACTGATACGCGCGTCAGACTTTTTAAGGCGCACGGGCTGCGGCGAGTCGAAAGCAGGTTGCGGCGACTGCGGAGCAGGATTCTGCGTTCCAAGATCGAGCGCGACTTTCCAGTTGCCGTCCCGCTGCTTTTTCCAGATGGAGAAGTAGTAGCCGTGGCGCGTGGGTCTTTGCTCAGGCGAGTGGTCCGTCAGTGTGTACGGCCCGGTCGTGTAGCCCAAATCGCCCGCAGCGGAAACGTCTGCCCAGACAGGCTCCCAGTTGAGCGTCACGGGCGGGCGCGCAGGAGGCGCAGGACGGTTCAGAAAAGCTTCTTTCGTGCGCGTCGGATGCGGCTGAAAATTGATGCCGTCGTCTGCAAAAAATTCGATGAACGAATCCCTGATTCCTTTCTCAACGGACGTTCGTGCAAATGCGCGCTCGGCTGCGACGAGCGACTGAAGCGCCGGCGATTGCTTGCTCTCCTGCGGAAGGACTGCGAGCGCAAGCAGCGTAGACAATACGGCGAAGATTCTTCTCATTGTTATCCCTTTTGATGGACTGCAAAGCGGGCGGTGTCAGTAGACGCCGGGGATAAACGGCATTGTACTTGAGATTACGGAAAAAGGCAGTTAAGAGGAAAAGCTGCTGTGTGAATTTCAAAGAAGCTTCCTGAACTCTTCGATTGTTAATCCGGCATCACGCACAATACCGCCCATCGTGAATGCGTTGACAGGATTATGGCGCGGAATCGTGAGGATACGAACTCCATCCGACATTACGATATGCTTTCCTTGCCTAAGGATACGAAAGCCAGCCTTCTCCAAAGCTCTGATCGCATCCAGATGATTGACGCCGGGAATTTTCGGCACAGTTAAACCGTTACCTCTATCTCTCGAACGTCTGCGTCCTTAACCAACTCGTCTACAACAGCAAGATACTCCTGAATGGCCTCTTTAATATTGCTGAGAGCTTCCTCCGCAGTTTCACCTTGAGACCAGCAACCCGGTAAACCGGGACACGAAATGCTATAGCCTTCCTCCGATTCATGTAAGACTACTTTATAAATCATAATCTTCAGCCTCCAATCCGATTATACCTGTAGAATAATCAGGCTGCCATTCACTTTTAGTTCACATCGCTCGACAATAATTCTTGCATCAGCGGCCGGTTGGGAGTTAAATACAGTTCCCCCATGATAGGCGAGACTTTACTCAACTACCGCATTCACCAGAAGCTCGGCGCGGGCGGCCAGGCCGCCGTCTATAAAGCAACTGACACGAAGCTGGGCCGCACGGTCGTCATCAAAGTCCTGCCCAAAGAGTTGACCGTCAAGGAAATCAACCTCAAACGCTTCGAGCGCGAAGCACGCCTCGCCTCCAACCTTGACCACCCGAACATCTGCACCATCTTTGACCTTGACGAAGCAAACGGCATCCACTTCATCGCGATGCAGTATGTGGAAGGCAGGAACGTGCGGCAGCTTGTCAACGGTCGCCCGCTCGAACTGAAAAGCGCCCTGCTCATCGCCATCCAGGTAACGGACGCGCTCGCCGCCGCACACGCGCGCGGCATCATTCATCGCGACATCAAGTCAGGCAACGTGATGGTAACGGATGCGGGCCAAGTCAAGGTGCTTGACTTCGGCCTCGCCAAGTTGTTAGACGACGAAGAGGCACACAGCGAAGGCATTCATCGAACGGAGTTGACGGAAGTGGGCGTCCCCTACGGCACGCCCACACACGCAGCGCCCGAACAGGCCAGAGGCGACCGCGTTGACTCTCGCGCAGACATCTTCTCGACAGGCGTCCTGCTCTACGAAATGCTGACAGGAACCTGGCCCTTTCACGGCAAGAGCACGATTGACGTGCGCCATGCAGTGCTCTACGACCAGCCGAGGCCGCTTGCGGAAGCCAGACCGGGCGGAGCGCCGCCGCGACTGCAAGCCATCCTAGACCGTGCACTCGCCAAAGACCCGCGCGACCGTTATCAAAAGATAGCCGAGATGCGCGATGACCTGCGCGCTGTCCTGCGCGAAATCGCTGGCGCAAATGATGCCGATTTACATTTGGCCGGCGGCTTAACGCCGCAGCCGCCGCGCCATCTTTCCGGCTCAAGCCCCGTCTCGCGCGCCGTCCGATGGCTGCAACGCACGCTCTCCGGCACAACCGGCGAGCAAGGCTCTCATGGTAGTTCGTCCGCCGCCGCGACTCCCTCTTCGCCGCACGCGACGCAGGACGTTCACCTGACGCCGATGACCAGTATGGGCGACCGCGAAGCGAAGAAGAGCATCGCCATCCTGCCCTTCAAAAACCTGAACAACGATGCGGCCTCAAGCTTCTACGAATTTTCGCTTGCCGATGCCGTCATCACCGAACTAGCCAGACTGCGCTCGCTCGTCGTTCGTCCCTCTTCCGTCATCGCGCGCTATCAGGGCCAGACGATTGACCCGCGCGATGCAGGGCGCGAGTTAAACGTTAATGCCATCCTTTCCGCAGGCTTCATACGCGTCGGTGAAAGATTTCGCGTCACGGCCCAACTGCTCGATGTGCTGACGGGCGACATCCTCTGGAGCGACCGTATTGATGCTGCTGCCGAAGACATCATCACCGTGCAGGACACCATTGCGGAAAGAATCGTCGGAGGCTTACGTATAGAGCTATCGCCGGACGAACAGACGGACATGGCGCGGCCTGCGACTGCCTCCGCCTTAGCCTACGAGGAATACTTGCGTGGGCGCGACCTCTTCGCGCGTTTCATCTTTCGCACCGTCGCGCCCGAAGATTGTGATGCTGCCATCAAACATTTTCAGCGCGCCGTCGAACTCGACCCATCTTTCGCGTTGGCCCACGACGGCCTCGGCGCGTGCTACGTCAATCGCGTTTTTAAGGGACTCGGCAGCGCCGAAGATTTTGAGCGCGCCGAAGCAGCCTTCAGTAAAGCGCTCGCCTTCGATTCGCAATTAATAGAGGCGCGGATGCTGATGGTCTTCGTGTATCTCTGGCGCGGGCAGAAACAGAAGGCGCGCGACGAAGTCGCGCGTGCGCGCTCGGAATCACCTAATGAAGCGGTCGTTCATTTCGTCAAAGCCACGCTGCATCGTCTCGACGGCGATTACCGTCGCGCTCTGAGAAGCTACACGCGATTGGCCGAGCTGGACCCTGCGGCGGCGACGGTCGCGCGTTGCAATCGCGCGCTGCTCTACATTTACCTTGGGCGTGTGCCGGATGCGCTGCGTGAGTTGGACGAGGTTGACGAAGCTGAAAATCCGCTGGTCGGAACGTTTCGCGCGCTCGCGCTCTACTATCAAGGTGAGACGGACGCAGCCGCGTCGTTGATGAAAGATGTGCTCGATACGCATCCGAACATGCACGGCGTGCGCCCCTTTCTAGCCATGTTCCTGAGCGCGCAGGGAAAGCACGAGGAGGCGCGCGGAGAGTTGACCGAACAGGTGAAGCGCAACGCAGACGTTGACCCCGATATAGCTTACGCTCTGGCCTCCGTCTATGCCCTCGAAGAAGAACGCGATGCGGCCTTCAAATGGCTCAATCGCTCCATCGCGCTCGGCAACGAAAACCGTCCCTGCTTCGAGCACGACCCAAACTGGGCCGCGCTCAGAGATGACCCGCGTTTTCAGGAATTGATGAATAGGCTGCCGCGACGACGCCGCGAGGAACATTAAGTCGCATTACTTTCAGAGCGTTAATGAAGATAGGCGGCCGGGACAGGTGTGTCGCCGCTCTGCCCTAGGTATTCGATAATGGCTGAGTTGTCGCTGCTACGGATGATGTACCAGTTGCCTTCCGTTGGACGGAAGACTGCGACATCCGTACGGCCGTCGTCGTCATAATCGCCGGGCACTGGACGGTCGCTTGCGATACCCCAGTTGCGAATCGTGCTGCCGCCGGTGCTGCGGCGAACATACCAGTTGCCTTCCGTGGGGCGGAAGACCGCGAAGTCAGTTATCTGGTCGCCGTCGTAATCGCCGGGCACGGGCGTATCGTTGATCAGTCCCCAGTTCTGAATCGTCGCCGTGCCGTCTGAGCTTCTGATGACATACCAGTTGCCGTCCAGCGGACGGAAGACTGCGATGTCTGCCTTTGCATCTCCGTCGTAGTCACCGGGCACGAGCCGGTCTGTCGGATTGCCCCAGCCCTGCACTCTCGCGCTGCCGTCGAATGAATGAAGGATGTACCAGTTGCCTTCCGTTGGGCGGAAGACGGCGAGGTCTGCGCGTCCGTCGCCGTCATAATCCGCGGGCACGGGCACGTCGCCCTGCTGTCCCCAGTTTGGATTGATGACGGTGTTCGTGGCGCTGCGGATGATGTACCAGTTGCCCTCGCTTGCGCGCCAGACGGCCACGTCCGTCCTGCGGTCGCCGTCGTAATCTGAGGGCACGGCCGCATCGTTCAAACTCTCACGACCCCAATCAAACTGAATACGCGGAGCGATGCTCGAATTGTTGATGTACCAGTTGCCGGACGAAGGACGCCAGACTGCGATGTCTGTCCGCCCGTCGCCGTCAAAGTCCGACGGCTTGGTCGGGACTGGACGCACGGAGGCAGCGCCGATGGCCCAAGGCTGCGATTGACCGTTGCCGCCGACCATCGCCCAGTTGAGCGTGGTGAGAAAGAAAGCGCCCTGCCTGGTTGCGCCAGCGCCGATTGAATGAATCTGGTCGAGACAGACTTTGCCGTTCCAGCGCTCCACCTGCGGAGACTGTGCCTGAAGAACGCCGCCGTCGAATCTTGTCGCCACGCCGTTGAGCAGCACTTCGTTTGGCGCGCCGAGCGCATTGATGCTGGGAGCACGACTATTGCCGCCGCTCGTTTGAAACAGACCGAGCGGCCTGAACTGATTAACGTCGCTGAATGAAGCGGAGCCTCCGACGGCGTAGTCCACCCCGCCCAGAAGCGTTACCTCAACCGTGTATGTACCGCTTGCCGGCAGCGGCTCCGTCAGTCGAAACATCTCGACGGCGGCGCGCGTGTCAGGGAAAGGCGAAGTCGCCGCTAGATTATCAACACGCACGAGCGCGACTCCGTTGTACGTCACACTCATCACGCGCGGTGGCGGCAGTCCGCCGAGCGGCGCAACGTCGAGCGCGGTTGAGACGCTGACGACGAGCAGGCGATTCCTGCCTGCTCCGATTGTGTGCTGCCAGCCGAAGGAGCGCGGCGCTCCCGCCCCGTTGAAATCGCAACCGACGCCGCTGCTATCGAAGATTGGACGGGCCGGTTCCTGCGCCTGCGTTAGCGCGCGGTCACACACGAGAGACAGCAGGCAGACGAGCAAGACCAGCAAGCTTCTCTTCCATCTTCCCGTCACACACGCTGCCCTTTGTCGTCTTATTTTCATCGCGGCTTTTTTTCGGAATCGTTAGCTGTTAATCATCGAGGGGCGGAAAGCTTCGCCGCTTCTCACTTCTCGAAAGAGAGCCGCACGCGTAAGGGTTTTCCATGCTGCAAGGTCGGGACTTCAAATTAGAACATTCTCACGGAGGAGAGTAAAGCGCGGAGCGTGTGCGTTTCCGCCTACGGCGCTTGTTCGTACAAACTAACGCCTCGCCGTCGTTCTCTTTAAGACAGTCTTATATTCTGCCCTGTGTAGCGGCTGCAAAGCTTGCGGGGCGCGGCGCTCCCTGTAGCTGCACGGGAGGCCGCAGCGCGCAGCAGACCTGAGCGAGGCGCATACGGTCGCGCTGCATCTCCCTGTCTTCCGAGAGCCACGCGCGAACCTCGCGGAAGACACGCGCCACATGCGCGTCCGACGGCTCGACCACCCGGTAGTGTATCCACTTTCCCTCGCGCCGCGCCGCGACCACTCCGGCCCGCCGCAGGTAAGCCAGATGACGGGAGATTTTCGGCTGGTTAGTGCGCAAGACCTCAACGAAGAAACAGACGCACACTTCGTCCGTCCCCATCAGGTTAAGCAGTCGCAGGCGTGTGCGGTCTGCCAGCGCTTTGAAAAGCAACTCCATCTGTTGTTCTCTGTTTCCCATTAATTAATCAACTCCGGCAACAGCGCTGCGCCGCTCCATTAAGATAGTGTCACGCCAGCGCCCCTGCAAGCGTGCGATGCGCTCGCGCCTGCCGACGATGCGGAAGCCGCATCTGGCGTGAAGCGCGAGGCTCGCCGCGTTCTCAGCAAAGATGCCGGCTTGCAGCGTCCAGATGCCACTCTTTTCCGATTCAGCTATCAACGCTTCGAGCAGAGCCTGGCCCAGGCCCGCGCCCCTGTGCTCCTGCCCTACGTAAACGCTTACCTCCGCGACCCCCGCATAGGCTTTGCGCGCCGACACAGGACTCAAAGCCGCCCAACCTTTTACAACTTCCCCCTCGCAGGCAATCAAACGACAACAAGCAAGATGCCCCGCATCCCAACTCTCCCACGAAGGAGAATCAATCTCAAAGGTGGCGAGGCCCGTCGCGATTCCCTCCAGATAGATACGGCGCACCTGCTCCCAGTCTCGCTTCGTCAACCTGCTAATCTCAACGCTCATCCAGACTCCCGAACCGACGCCAATGCTCAGGCAATCTTAACCCGCGAAAAATTATTTTACCATTCTAACAAATATGGCTTGACATATATGAGCTTCGGATCTATCATCACCACACATTCGCTCAAGCGAATATATCACAGTCGGTCGAAGGAGAGTAAAGATGAGTGAAGAGACGGGACAGCAACGAGAGGTTCAAGCCCTCAAGGCGCATCTGGCGCTCAACGTGCGGAATGTCGAAGGCAGCATAGAGTTTTACAGGAAGATGCTCGGTCTTGAGCCGAGCAAGGTGCGACCCGGTTACGCGAAGTTTGACGTGCAGAATCCGCCTTTGAATCTGACGCTTAATCAGGTTTCGTTCAAAGAGCGCGGCGCACTTTCACACTTAGGGATTCAGGTCGCTTCAACGGCGGACGTGCTCTCGATGCGCGAGCGCTGGATTGAACGCGGACTCGACACACGCGACGAAATGCAGACCAACTGCTGCTATGCGATGCAGGATAAGACCTGGGTTCAAGACCCGGACGGAAACGAGTGGGAGGTCTTCGTCGTGCTCGAAGACAATCTGTTGGAGACGGCGATGTGCTGCACGACCGATGCCACTGTCGCGAGCGAACAGGCAAACGACGCGGCGGCCACTTCGTCATCAACAGGCTCAAGCACAGCCGCCTCCTCCTCCTGCGCGCCTGTGGCAGCCGGAGCAGGTCAGGCAGAATCATCTTCGTCATGCTGTTCGACAAGCACGAGCGCTGAGCCTGTTGCTATCTCGCGCTGAGCCTTCGGAAACGCAAGGACAATAGATGAACGATAAAAAACGGGTCTTGATTCTGTGCACGGGAAACTCCGCGCGGAGCCAGATGGCGGAGGGCTTGCTGCGTCACGACGGGCTTGAAGCGTTTGAGGTTGAGAGCGCGGGCGTTGAGCCGAGCCGCGTCAGGCCCGAAGCCGTCGAAGCCATGCTTGAAGTCGGGATAGACATCTCAGGCCAGCGCTCGAAGTCTGTTGACGAATTTGCGGGGCGCGAGTTTGATTACGTGATTACGGTCTGCGACAACGCGCGAGAAAGATGCCCTGTCTTTCCGGCACGGACGACGCACATTCATTGGAGTTTTGACGACCCGGCGGCCGCTGGCGGTGATGAAGCGGCGCGGCTCGCGGTCTTCCGTCGAGTGCGCGATGAGATACGCGCGCGGCTGGGCCAATTTATTGATGAGAACGGATAAGGGCGTGTGCATCACGCGCGGACTCGTGCGTTTAGAGTTAACTAAGCTCTGTTAGAGCGCTTGACGGACGTAAGCTCAAAGCGTTTCGCTTTGCTGCTCTTCCTCAATCTGCTTTAACAGCCTTGAGAGGTAAGGCTGCGGGTCAAAGGGAGGCTGCGCGCGTTGGCGTATGATTTCGCGAATCGCCGCGCCGTAAGGGTCTGTCTCCGCACTACTATAGTCTGCGCTCGGTTGTTCATTGACAGAGATGCTGAGCAAGCTAATCAGGCAGCCCGTGAGCATCCAGAGGAGCGCTTCCATGTGGCTCATGTTCGGATTGAACTCGTAAATCTGCTTGCGGTCAGCATAGATGTCATCACAGAGCTTGATAAATTCCGTCTCTGTGATTGATGCGGATTCGGAATTGACGGTGGCTTGCTCGGACATATCAGCCTTGCAGCGTCGCGCTCATCATGCGTCAGTTTAAATCTTCGCGTGTGACGCCCTCGATTTCCAGAATCAGGTCAGGCCCGTAAACGCGCGACGGTGTTTGAAAGCCCGCGATAGCTTTTCCGGCGAGCACTTTAGTGATGATGGCGAGAGCCGTGAGGGCCGTCATGGTGTAGCCTTCAGGGCCTTGGAGTCTGGCTCTGGCTGTTTGGCCGGCATCATCCGTCACCTCTCCCCAGACGAAGCTTTTGCCGTTCGCTCGTTCTTCATCACTCGGCCCCGGCGGCTGTGCCTTGATACGTTTTTTGAGAAAACGCTGCACAGGCTGAGAGGCAAGCAGGCCACCGAGCGGACGGCTTATCTTCAACAGACGGCGCATAGCACCGGGCAATCCTGCATAGACCTCTACGTTTGGAATGCCCGTGCTATGGAAGGCTGTCGCGACATCACCCCACGGAATCGTCGTCACCCTGACAGGCCCGCGACCGAAATCCACTTCGCGCGTCTTCCATGCTGTCGGAACAGAAGTCAGTTTTCCGTCACGACGGATGAGTCCGCCGCGATTAATGTTTTCAACCATGGTCGTAGCCGTTCCATGTGAGATACGGCTCAGGCCGTGGATGGCGAGAGTTAGTTTGTTGGCAGAGGGCAGGCGGCGTTTGAGGTGTGCGGCAAGGCAATCGGAAGGCACAACGTCGAAACCGACGCCGGGCAGTAGCATCACACCGCTTGCTTCCGCTTCAAGACTGCGCGCGGCCAGAGCCTCGAAGACCGTTATTTCGCCTGTGATGTCCAGATAGTGTGTCCTGGTTTTAAGGCAGGCATCGGCCATCGGCTGAGACGTATGCGAGAACGGGCCAGCGCAGTGAAGCACGGCCGCGACTTGCCGCAAAGCGTCTTCAAGAGCAGCAGTATCCTCAAGCGCGAAGGCGCGATGCTCAAGGCCGAGTTCGCTCGCCTGCCGCTTAATCTTGTCCGGGTCGCGCCCGGCAATCAGAGGCCGCAAGCCGCGCTCGATTGCGAGCCGGGTTATCAGGTTTCCCGTATAACCGTTTGCGCCATAGATTAGGAAGTCAGTCATCGGGTCGGCCTCGTCAGTAGCGGAGCAGCGCTGCCACAGTCTGTTTTAAACCGCAACGGTCGTTAATCATAACTCAGTTTAACCCGCTTGAGAGACTACACGTTTTGGAATTTCGAGTGAACTCTTTCGGTTCAATCCCCGTTTTTGGCCGGTATTTAACGCGGTTTTTTCAACGGCTTAGGCGTAGATTCGGATGGCATTAATCTTGCAATATTGGCGGGCATGATGACAAACACCGCAACATTTCCGCTCTGGCACAGCATTAAAAGCGCGGACGCGACGGCGGCCGAAGCGCTTCCTCAAACCGATTACGCATTGGCGCAGGCAGCATCCACGGGACAGATGTCAGCCTTCGAAGAACTCTACGCGCGCCATAACCGCAGAGTCTACTCTCTCTGCCTGCGCATGACGCAGAACCAGTCGGAAGCCGAAGACCTCGCACAGGAAGTCTTCATCCAGTTGTTCCGCAAACTCGGCAGCTTCCGTGGCGAGTCAGCTTTCACCACCTGGCTGCAC
>DASVPO010000030.1:0-122323 GCA_036382855.1 Pyrinomonadaceae bacterium
TAAAAACAGTGATGAGTGATGAGTAATGAGTGATGAGTAAAAGAAAGAGTTTCTTCACTCATCACTCATTACTCATCACTCATCACTTTCTTACACTGCGAGCGGCAGATGATGTAGTTGCTCGCGGGCCATGCGTGTCGCGGCGACGGCCGGAGAGAGACGCGGCGGAGCGACGAAAGCGGCGGGCGCAATGCGTGCAATCTCTTCGCGCAGGGGGTCTAGCACAAGGTTGCCCGCGGTAAAGACGCCGCCGACGTGTGCCACCTGAAACTTTTCGCGTCCCATCCGTAGCTCGCGAATCACGGCAGCGGCAGCCGCGCCCAACTCGCGGCCGGCAGATAACACAATCGAGCGGGCAATCTCGTCTTCGTCATTCTTCGCAGCTTCGATAACGTGGCGACACAAACCCGCTATACGGTCATTCGTCATGCTCTGTGCATAAATCGCCATCGCCAGTTCATCCAGGGTCGCGACGTTGAAGTAAGCGAGCGCAGCCTGCGTGAGCTTGGTCTTGGGCCCGCGCCCGTCGGCAGCCTGCGCGACCGACTGCAAAGCGCGCCGCGCAATCCACGAACCGCTGCCTTCGTCGCCCATCAGCGTTCCCCAGCCGCCTGAGCAGAAGTGAACGCCGCGCGCGTTTGTCCCGCAGCAAATCGAGCCTGTTCCCGCAATCACGACCAGACCCGGCGCGCCGCCCGTCGCACCGAAGAGAGCGATGTCTGCATCCGTCACGACTTCGAGCGACGGTATGCCGAGGCCCGTCAAAGCCTCGCGCATGCGCTTGCGTAAATCGCCGCGCCTGACGCCAGCCAACCCGACTTCCGCCGCCACGATCTCCCCGCGCTCGACGGAGGCGGCCGCACATGCCTTATCAATCGCCTCTTTGACGGCCGCCGCAGCATTAACGATGCCGACGCGCAGAGGATTCGACGGCCCGGCCACGCCTTCGCCGAGCACCTGCTGGCGGTTATCGGCGATGATGGCAAGCGTTTTCGTGCCGCCACCGTCAACTCCTAAAACCAGTTCGCGCGAGGTTCGCTGTCTGCGGGGACTCATCAAACTCGCTATCCTGTTCTTCGACTCCATCTAAAAACCACCACTTCCTGAAACTTCACACGCGAGGCAAAACCGAAAGCCTCCCGTAATTACAAATGATAATTGTACCCCCTCATCCTGTATAATAGAAACTAAAAGATTTTATCAATACGATAAGAATCGGTGATAAAATACAGGCGATGGAGATTCGCCAACTCAAAGCCTTCATCGCCATCGCCGAAACGGGAACGTTTACGGCGGGCGCGGCCCGCGTTCACGTCACACAGGCTGCCATCAGCATGCAGCTCAAACAACTGGAACAGGAAATAGGAGCGCCCTTGTTTATACGCGCACCTCGCCGCGTCATCCTGACGGAAGCAGGCGAAGCGCTGCTTGAACGCGCACGCGCTATCCTGCGCGAGCACGACGCGGCGCTCGCAGAGATAGCAGAACTGGCCGGAGCGGAGCATGGACGCCTGCGCATCGGGAGCGCATCGGCGATGGTCGCCGCAGACCCCTTGCCGCGAATCCTGAAGGAGTTGCGCGCACGCCATCCGCGCGCAGACGTTTCCATCTCTTCGGGCACAAGCGAATCCTTAGTGCGTCAGATTCTGGCGGGCGAGCTGGACGTGGCTTTCGTTTCCCTGCCGGTCGAGACGCGCGGCATCCTGACGGAAGTTTTAAGCCGCGACGCGTTGGTGGCTATTGCGAGCCCGCGTCATAAGTTGGCGAAGCAGCGCGTGGTGACGGCCGCTGCGCTGGCGAAAGAGAAGTTAATCCTGGGCGAAAAGGGCGGCAACACGCGCCGGCTGATTGACGAGTTTTTCTCGGAGGCGGGCGTGCATCCCACTATTATGATGGAACTCAGCAGGCTTGCTGCCATCAAGCGCATGGTTGAGGCTGAGATGGGCGTCGGCATCGTGCCCTCTCAATCCACGCGTGAGGAAGTCGGGGAGGGAAGACTCATTACATGGTGGATTGAAGGCGCGGAGATTAACTGGGAACTCGGCCTCGCCAAATTAAGCGGCGGCTACGACTCGCCCATCTGCCAGACTTTTATTCAACTCTGCCGCCAGTTTTTCTCAAACGCCGCGCAGCCTGCAACACGACGACGAAAAAAGCGCTAAACGTCTCGCACTTCATAGAGCGCCGCAACCAGACGCTCTATCTCGTCTTCACTATTGAAGAAGTGTGTGGCGACGCGAAAGCCCAGGGGTTTTTCCGTGACGGCGATGTGCCGTTGGGCCAACTGCGCGACGATGCGCTTCGGGCGCGCGGCTGCCACCAGCGTTTCGCCCGAACGCATCTTCTCTTTCCTTAAGGGAGAAAGCACACGCCAGCCCGTTTCAATCAGGCGCTCTGTCAAGTGCCGGTTGAGCGCCAGAACGCGCTGCTCTATCCGTTGTTGGCCCAGCTTCAGCATGTAATCAACCGAAGCGCCGAGCGCGAAGATGCCTGCGAAATGCGGGCAGCCCATTTCAGCACGCGCGGCCGCATCCCTTCTGAGCTTAAACTCGCGGTTGCTCATCTCGAAGGGCGCTTCGACGCTCAACCAGCCGATGCTGCGCGCACGCGTCTGCTCCAGAAGCTCGCGCCGCATGTAGACGAAGCCTGAGCCATAACCCGCCAGCATCCACTTGTGTCCCGTCGCACACAGGGCATCAATGTTCATGCGCCTGACATCAACCGGCAAAGCTCCCGCAGATTGGCTGGCGTTGACGACCAGCAGATGATTGTTCTTACGTTGGCCCAACTCTTCGAGGTCTGTGCGCAGTCCGTTGGAATACTGAACGTGGCTGAGACAGATGATGCCCGTTCGGTCAGTCATCGCCTGTTGAATCTGTGCAATGCTTAACTCGCCGTCGCGTGCTTCGAGCATGTGTACGGGAATTCCGCTGTGCTGCCAGAGAATCGTCGTCACTGGAAACTCAAGGTCGCAGGAGATAACTTCGCCGCGACCCGCGAGCGCATCAACAATCAAGCTCATGCCCGACGAAGTGTTAATCGTAAAGGCGATCTCATCTGGTTCGGCGTTGATGAATCCGGCGACGCGTCGCCTGACCATCTCGCGCCGCCTCAGCCATTCATCCCAGCGCGCGTCTCCTTCGCTCATCATCTCCTGATAAAAAACCTGCGCAGCCTCCGCAACCGGGCGCGACACAGGCCCAGCGGCCGCGCTGTTCAGGTATGCAAGGTGGCTTGTGACGGGAAAGTCTAAGCGAACGCGTTCCCAGTCTATCTCTTCTTCCATTCTGCAAAAGATACCAAATTTATTGACTGAAGAAAGAGCCGCGCGCGGATTAGTTAGTAGTTTGGATTTGAGATTGAAGTTGCGGCTGAGATGCGATTCACCACGGAGAACACAGCAAGACACCGCAGGCAGCACGGCCGACTGAATTTCAACACACCGCCTTCTGTGTCTTTTCGCGTCTCCGTGTTGAACCGCAAACCCTTTCCCGATTCCGTTGCGGGCCTTAAGCCCACTCGCGACGCATCGTTACCTTCGTATAAGCGAGACGAAAGCCTGCTCGCTGCACGTTGCGCTGCGAGGCGTTGCCGGGCGCGGTCTTAATCAAGGCGAGGTCGCACCCGGCCTCTCGCGCGGCACGCAGGCGCGCGTGCAAGAGTGCTGTCTGCGCGCCGCGCCCGCGCATGGCGGGTATCGTGCTGCCGCTGAAAAAGGCTGCCAGACCTTCGTGTATGAACATCGCGCCGCCGCCCGCAGGTTCTCCGTCAACGAGACTCAGAAAGCAGCGCGTTTCGGGTTCGTGAAAAAAGACGGTCGCGATTCTCAACTCAGCCGTCATCAATGCATCGTCTCTTCCGGCGTAGCCGCGACTGACGGATTGAATCCAGGCGTCTGCGTCCGATGCGTCAGCTTCCCTGACGCTCACTCCGGCGGCCGGCGTTTCCGTCGCTCTGTAGTCAGCGAGAGTTTGAAACCAGACGTTGTTGAATTCATGCAGCCCATACCCGCGTTCGTTCAGCAACTCTTTGAGAGACGCATCAGCCAGCGGGCACAAATCAATCTGCGACGGCATCCGACGACTACGGTAAAATTCTTCAACCTGCTCGACATCTGCGGCCGTCAGCGGGCCGTTCATGCCGAGTCCTATCGCACGGCTGATGGGCGGGTCGTGTTCCGCGTAGATTGCATAAGCGCCCGCAATTCTTTCGACCGCACCGCCGACGTGTGGATGCAAACGTGTCAGCGTCGCAATCGAAGTGGCAATGCCGTAGCCTTCGTGCAACTCCAAGCGGCGCGCGAAGGCAAGGTCTGCAAACACTGTCATCTTCATCTCCGATGAAAGACCAGAGCTAAAAAGCGAACGAGCAAAACACGATGGAAGGATAAACTATTCCGCTCCTCTTTGAGCCTTTCAACTGCTGTCTCTTTTACCTGATTTCTATCTCGTGTGCTTTGCCGTCATCCTTGATGCGGATGGTAATGCTGCCTGCGTCCCTGCGCCAGCCGCTGCCTCTCGCGCCTGTTTGAAGAGGGTTGAGGGGGCGGCCGTCGAGCGTTACGGTGCGCGCGGGCGCAGTTGTCTTGAGGTTGAAGATAAGCTCACGTGCGCCGGGCTGGTAGCTGCCTTCTGGCGCATCCAGATTGATTCGCCAAGTGCGGCCCATTTGCGCTACACGCACGTTTGTCCGGCGGAAAGCGCCTTGTTTGTAAGCGGGGCTGTTGCCGTCGTCTTCATAGAGCGTTGTCGCGGCGCGTCCTTTCTCGTCCGTGTAAACATCGAAGGTGAGAGGGTCGCCCGGCTTTTCACCGATGTAGTTCATCTCCGGCCCCATCGGGATAATGCTGCCGCCGCGCACAAACATCGGCACAATCTCAAGCGGCGCAGTGGTGCGAATCATCTGCTGGCCCGCGTAGCGCTTGCCTGTCCAGTAGTCGAACCAGGTGCCTCCGGGAAGATAGACCATGCGGCTCGTCACGTCGGGCTTCGTGACGGGTGCGACGAGAAGGTCTGTGCCTATCATAAACTGGTCGTCGAGGCTGAGCGTGTTGTAGTCCTGCTGGTAATTGATAAGCAGCGGACGGAAGAGCGGGACGCCTGTGCGATGAGATTCTTCGAGCGTCGTGTAGAGAAACGGCAAGAGGCGATAGCGCAGCTTCAGATACTTGCGAATGATGTCTTCGTAATACTTGCCGAAGCGCCATGGCTCCTGATCGTAGCCGTCAATCACTTTATGGTTGCGGCAGAAGGGCGTGAGGAAGCCGACCTGATAAGAGCGCGTGAGAAGCTCGCCGTTGCCTCGACCGATGAAGCCGCCGATGTCCGCCCCGACGAACGACTCGCCCGAGAGGCCCAGCGTTTGAAACATCGGCACGCTTAAAGCCAGAGCTTCCCACGTGCTGTTGGTGTCGCCGGTCCACATCGTCGAATAACGCTGGATGCCCGCGTAGGCTGCGCGTGTGATGACGTAGGGGCGCTTGTCCGGCTGCAAGCGTTCCAAGCCTTCGTAGGTCGCACGCGCCATCAGGAGCGCGAAGACGTTGCGATTCTTGGCGTGTGTGGAGCGTTCGCCTTCGTCGTAGTTGACGACATCCATCTGGGCCTTGCCTGTCTGGTCCACGAAGTCCGCAGGCTCGTTCATGTCCGTCCAGATGCCAGCGATGCCGTTGTCCGTGTAGGCGCGATGAAGGTCGCCCCACCAGCGGCGAGCGTCCGGCAGAGTGTAGTCAACGAAAACGCTGTCGCCCGGCCAGACCTTCGGGATATATAACTGTCCGTTCTTCCGTTTCAGAAAATAGTTTTTCTCCATCCCCTGATTGAAGACGTAGTAGCTCTTATCCTGCGGCGCGAGTTCGGGCCGCGCGGCGGGCGCGTTCTTCGGTGCGTCAGCACCCGGCGGTTGATACTTCACGCCGGGGTCAACGATGGTGACGACCTTGACGCCCTGCTGCCGCAGCCTGTCCGTAAAAACTTTCGGGTCTGGAAAGCGCTCCGTGTTGAAGGTGAAGACGCGGTAACCCTGCATGTAGTCAATGTCAAGATGCAACACGTCGAGCGGCAAATCGCGCTTGCGATATTCGCGTACAACTTCTTCGGCCATCGCCTGCGGGTAATAACTCCAACGGCTCTGCTGATGTCCGAGCGACCAGAGCGGCGGCATAGGCATCCTGCCCGTCAACTCCGTATAACGGCCCAGTATCTTTTTCATCGAAGGGCCGTTGAAAAAGTAGTAGTTCATCTCGCCGCCTTCTGCCGAAAAGGCCGCGTACGTTTGCGACGAGCGACCGAAGTCGAAAGAGGTGCGATAGCTGTTGTCGAAGAAGATGCCGTAGGCCGCGCCCTGCTCCCAACCGATGTAGAAAGGGATGCTCTGGTAGATGGGGTCTGTGCCTTCCTTGTAGCCGGGCGTGTCCGAGTTCCACATCGTAAAGTGGTCGCGCCGTTTATCTAGACGCGCGGCCTTTTCACCGAGGCCGTAGAAGTGTTCGTCGAAGCCGAGCCGTTTGGCGGCGGCCACGGTCGTTCCCTTCGGGTCGTACATCATCGGGCGCTCGTCCGCGTTGATAACGCGATGCGTGCGCGCGTCGCGAAACTCTATCAGTAGAGGCTGACGACGGATGACGACTTCCAGTTCATCCGTGATAAGCAGCAACTCATCAGGCCGCTCGATTGTGGTGCACTCAATCAGCGACCAGTCTGTTTTCGCGATGGCCCACGAATAGTCGCGCGCAGGCAGCGGCCCACGGAATGAGACTCTGACGCGTATGAGGTCGTCTGCGAGCGCTGTCACAAGCACCTGCGAATTGTCGCGGCAGTTGAGCGTGATGCTCGATGCGGTCTTCGTGACGCTGACGACCGGGCCAATTTGCTCAAGGCCGCTGAAGTCTATGGCTCGAACGCCGGTAAACGAGCAGACGAGCAGGCAGAGCGATAAGAAGAGTTCTCTTTTCATCATGGTTTTCTGGAATCGCCGTCAGTTCTGTTTGTCAGGTAACGCGCGGCAACGATGTCGGGCGTGTCAAGGTTTCGTCCCTCCTGTAGGTTGACGACGAGGCGTATGAACTGGGCCATGGACCACGCGAGCGGTGTGGCCGAGCCCGTGCCTTCGCCAAAACGCAGAGAGGGGCGCGGGCTGACGGTTTTGTCCCAGACCTGCTCTGGAATCATCAGGCCCGCGTTTGCGAAACCGAGCATCGCGTCCAATCTTTTCATCGCCGCCGCTCTATCGCCGCGCGCCAGTTCATACTGCCCGCGCTCGCCTGTCAGCAGCGTCCACAGACGGCCCTGTCCCGAACGCGCGTCGTAGTTGCCGCCGTCCGCTCTTTCGCCGTAGGCATCGTGGTTGTAGCGGTACCATGCCGCGCTGTTTGGCGTCTCGACCTGAATCAACTTGTCAACGACGGCGAGCGATCTTGTTATCAAAGGGTCGTCGGCGCGACGAATTCCGAGCCTGACTAATTCTAGAAAACCCGCGTCAACAATCTCGCGCTCGTCGTATGTTCCGCCGTTGCTGTTGATTTCAAGGCGTGCGCCGTCGTCCGGGTCTTCGTCATCCGAGATGCGTAAGAAGTAGTTGCGTTCGTTGTGCGGCCCGGTGGTCGTCGCCGTCCAGCGCTCAACGCGGCGTGCCCACTCGTCGGCCGTCTTCAAATAGACGGAAGCCGCACGCTCATCATAATTGCGTCGCGCAATCTCTGCCGCGCAGACCAGCCCTGCAATCTCCGCTGCGATTGTCGAAGGCGAATATCCTGCTTCCTCTTCCCAGCGCTCCTGCGGCGTGGCTGGCCCATGCTTGACGATGAAGTCGGCGGCTGGCTTGACGTGTTTGATCCACGTTTCATTGTCCGTGCGACCGAGTTGGTAGGCGAGGATGAGCGGGTAGGCGAGCTGGTCCATCTGCAAGCCGCCGCCCGCGGGCCGACCGTCGAGCCAAGAGTTTTGCGGAAAACTTCCGTCGGGCTTCTGCTGAAGCCTGAACAGGTAATCGAGCGCACGGTCTGCCGAAGGCTTGTCACCCATCGCATGAAAGGCCGTGGCAACCTGATAGAGGTCGCGCGCCCAGACGGCGTGATAGCCGCTCGTGTTCGGCTCGTTGGCGTTTGCGCCCCCGCCCCACGGCACGGACAGCGACGCGACCATCGCGCCGCGATACGTCTTATCCTCGTGCGCCTTCAGAATCATCGCGGCACGGTCAAACTGTTGCTGGTATTTCTGCTCAACGCGCCGCAGCGACGAAAGATAATCATGCCAGCCGTTGTCATACTCATCGCGGACGGCGGCGAACGTTCTCTTCAGCGAAGCACGAGCGTTCTTCAAAGCCTCGCCGGCTTCTTTACCGAAACCGAGCGCGATGGTGAAGGAAGAGGGCTGCCTGATGCGCGCAACCTGTACGACGTTGCCGTCCGCCGCGCGTGCGTAGGGATTCGTAATCCGGCCCGTGCGTCTGAGCTGCACGAGGCCGTCGCTCGTTTCGAAATAGCCGTTCGCTGTCTCAACGAAGCCCGTGCTGGAGACGAGCGCAGACGCCTTATCGCCGTCGGCAGAGAGCAGTGCACCGCCCTCAGTCCACGCCGAATCGTGCATGCCGCTGTTGTTGAGCGAGGGGTCGTAGTAAACGTAGAGTTGATAGGGAGTCTTGCTGCTTGTCTCGAAGTGGACGCCGATCTGGATTGTGTGGCGCTGCGGGTCAACGATGTAGGTCTTGCTGATTTTGTAAGCGCCGCTCTTCGCTGTGTTGAGTTGGCGGAAGGAGAGCGAGCGAGGGTCGAGCGTATCTATGAAGGGCGTTGTGTCCTCGCTTTCGACTTCGACGCGCTTGCCGTTTTGACTAACGACGATGAACTGCAACATGCGCACGTTGGCAACATCAACGGTCGGGTAGTAAACCTCCGTCATCACGCGCTCGGTGAGCGTAAACCAGACTTTGGATTCGAGCGTGTTAGAAGTGCCGACGCCTATTTTGCCTGCGCTCTCCCAGTGTGCATCTTTGCCGGGCGCTCCGGGCGCTAGATTGCTGTCGGGCATCTGCGCTTGAGATGGCGGCGTGTTCAGGAGAGCAATGATGAAAAGCAAGCTCAAGCACAAACGTAAAGGCGCTAAGAACGCGCGCATCTTGAGTTGTCCTCTCAACGCGTCTCTCTTGAGTGCCTCTGCTTTTGTGCGTGAAACTTTTTCTTCCATCAGCGGCATGCCTGCTCAAACATGCTTCAAGGCGAAGGCTCAGCCTCTTTGACGACTCAGCATGTCGAAGCCGACCGCAGCGACGAGCACCGTGCCTTTGACGATGGGCTGCACGTAGCTCTGAAAATTCAGCAGCGACATGCCGTTATCAAGGCTCGCCATAATCAGCGCGCCGAGGATTGCGCCGAAGACCGTGCCGCGCCCGCCCATCAGGCTTGTGCCGCCGATGACGCAGGCCGCAATCGCATCAAGCTCCATCAGCTTGCCCGCTTCCGGGGCGGCGCTTCCCTGCCGCGCCGTGTGAATCAGAGCGGCAAGGCCAGCCAGAGCGCCCATCAAACAGAAGGCCGACAGGATGTGACGACGCAGGCTGATGCCTGACAAACGTGCTGCATCGGGGTTGCCGCCAATCGCGTAAAGGTAACGGCCGAACGTCGTGTTCTGCGTCACGAAAGCTCCGGCGAGCGCGACCAGCAGCATGATGAAGACAGAGATGGGCACACCTCCCTGTTTATTCATCAGGTAGATGAAGAGCACGATGACGATTGACGGCAGAGCGATGCGCGCGATAGTTGCGCCCATGCTTGCAACGGGCAGATTATGACGACGACGCGCGCTGTTGCGCCGCATCGTAGACCAGACGATAAACGCTATGGCAGCGACGGCTATCACGTTGCCAATCATTGGCGCGACAAACTGTTCACCGATGGAACGAAAAGCGGGCAGCGTAAGCGTTATCGTTTCGCCCTTCATCAGTCCGAGCGTGACACCGGCCCAGGCCAGCATGCCTCCCAGCGTGACGATGAATGCGGGGATGTTGACGTAGGCGACGAGCGCGCCGTGCAGTGCGCCGATGGTCAACCCGACAGCGATTGCCATCAGCAGCGACGGCAGCACGCCCCACCCCTGTGTCATCGCCGCCACGCCTCCTGCAAGGCCCACCACAGAGCCGACAGACAAATCTATCTGCCCCGCGACAATCACCATCAGCATCCCGACCGCCAGCACGCCCGTCACTGCCGACTGCTTCAACAAATTGGAGAGATTGCGTGCGCCGAGGAAAGTCTGGTCGGTCGTGTAATGAAAGACGGCCCAGATGACAATGAGCGCGAAGACCATCGTGTAAGCGCGCAGGGTGGCTGTCGGAATCCTGAAGCCGCCGATGCGAATCTGCGAAGCGCCTTCGGCGGCCGCATCAACGGTCGGCGGCGCTGCATCAGCCACAACCGGCGGACGATTAATCTGCGGCTCATTGGCAGGAATTTGCTCGCTCATTTTAACCTCCAACGATGAACGCGGAACGATGAACGATGAACTGCTTTTACCGCTTCCGCTGTTTAGCAGTCTTCACGGAAGACACAAGGATAGCGGTCAATTCGTCGGCTTCACGGCATAAATCGGTTAAGCGTGCAGGAGGAACAATTCCGCTATCAGATAGCAATTCAAGCCAGTAAATTGTCTCCTCAAGCTCTTGCAATCCGCCTTCGATTTTACTGATGAACTCCGGCGTTGACCTTGCGCGCTTAGCTTCCCGATAATGCGCGCCAACTGATGTTCCGCTTCTCAAAATTTGCTTACCAATAACCTGCGCTTCTATTGCCCTTGGCAGTGATGAATATAGACGAATAATTCTCAACGCGAACGCTTTAGTACGAACTCGCAAATCATTCTTGCTTTCTTCGTTCATCGTTCATCGTTCCGCGTTCATCGTTTTATTGTGGCCGGTCGCACACGACATGACGGCTTCGGGTGTCGCTTCGGCGCGCGTGAACTCTCCAGTGATGCGTCCCTCATGTAAGACCAGCACGCGGTCGGAGAGGCCGAGAACTTCCGGCAACTCCGATGAGACGAGCACGATAGCCAGCCCGTCGCGCGCCAGTCTGTTAATCTGCGCGTAAATCTCCTGCTTCGCGCCGACATCAATGCCGCGCGTCGGCTCATCCAGAAAGAGCACGCGCGGATTCGTCAGCAGCCACTTCGCCAGCACGACCTTCTGCTGGTTGCCGCCGGAGAGCGTGCCCGCGACTGTGAAAACTGACGGAGCCTTGACGCGCAACTCGCGCATAGAGCGCTCGCCCGCAGCGCGTTCCGAATCAACGTTCGTCACAAAACGACCCGACAGGCGCGCGAGGCCCGCAATCGTCATGTTGTTGAGAATCGTCTGGTCCAGGATGAGGCCGAAGCGCTTGCGGTCTTCGGTGACGAAGCCGATGCCGTGGCGAATGGCATCAGATGGACGCATGATGCGAACGGGTTTTCCTTCTATCAGAATCCGGCTCGAAGTGCGTCCGGCATGTGCGCCGAAGATAGCCATCAGCAAATCGCTGCGGCCCGCGCCCATCAAGCCCGCTATCCCTAAGACTTCGCCGCGCCTGACGCTGAAGCTGACATTATCAACCAGCAGTTTGCCTTTAACGTTGGGGTCTTCAATCGTCATGTTGCGCGCTTCGAAGACGACTTCGCCGCGCGCGTGGTCTGCCTGCGGAAAGATACTGCCGACCTCGCGCCCGACCATGCGTGCGATGACGCGTGCTTCATCGAGCATGACGGTCGGTTCTGTCCCGACCGTGCGCCCGTCGCGCAGGACCGTGATGCGGTCTGACATGCGGAAGACTTCGTCCAGCTTATGCGAGATATAAATCATGCCGACGCGGCGTTCACGCAGCCGGTTGAGAATGCCAAAGAGCGTTTCGACTTCGGTTTCGGTGAGCGCGGCGGTCGGCTCGTCGAGCACGAGAATGCGCGCTTCCTGCGAGAGCGCTTTGGCGATTTCAACGAGTTGCTGTTGCCCTATTCCCAGATGCCCGACGGGCGTGTGCGGGTCAATCTTAAGATGCAGGTCTGATAGAAGCTGGCGTGCGCGTGCGTAGAGTTCGTCCCAGCGAATAACACCGAAGCGGCGCGGCTCGCGGCCAAGGAAGATGTTTTCGCCAACGGTCAAATCTTTAACGAGCGAGAGTTCCTGAAAGATGACTGCTATCCGTGAATTCTCCGCATCGCGCACGCTCGCGAAGCGCCGCACCTCGCCCTCTATCCGCACCTCGCCGCCGTATTGCGGATACGGATAAACGCCGCCCAGAACCTTCATCAGGGTTGACTTGCCCGCGCCGTTTTCACCGACGAGCGCGTGCAACTCGCCCGCATGAAGGTCGAAGGTGACGCCGTCTAGAGCGCGCACTCCCGGAAACGACTTCGTGATGTCGCGCATTTCCAGAAGCGGCGGGCCATCGGCAGCAGCGTTCGTCATCGTGTTTTCCGAATCAGGCAGAAGGCGGCCAAGAGCGTGAAGAAGAAAGCGAACGCCGTATCACCGATGCGACCGCGCTCACGCTCTTCGGCCTTCGCTGGCGTTGCGCTTTCGGCAGGCTTGGGCCATTGCTCTTTCGGCACGTTTTGATAGACGGCTTCGAGCTTGTGATAACCGTCTTTGATGACGGTGTCCATCATGTTGTTTTTATCAACGGCGATTGGTTCCTGCAAAATCGAAGGCACGTCAATCTTGCCATTGTTGATTTTGTCTTTGGCCTCCACCTTCTCGCCGTTGGCGAGCTTGATGGCAGACTCGACGGCGCTGAAGGCGAGCGGCCTGATAGGCTTGTAGACGGTCATCGCCTGCTTGCCTTCGACGATGCGGCGGCAGGCGGAGATTTCCGCGTCCTGCCCCGAAACGAGAACGGGATTGCCGGCCATCGCACCGAGCGCTTGAATGACACCGCCCGCCGTGCCGTCGTTGGAAGCGACGACGGCTTGAATGTTGTTGTTGTTCTGCGTAAGCGCGTTCTCGGTGTTCTTCAAAGCCTCGCTCGCCAGCCACTCTTTCGAATACTGGTCTCCGACAACCTTCACGTCGCCGCGGTCAACGGCTGGCTTCAGTATGTTCATCTGCCCGTCGTGCAGAAGCAGTGCGTTATTGTCTGTCGGCGAGCCGCCGATGATGAGGTAGTTACCCTTGGGCACGCGGTCGAGCAGATACTTCGCCTGCATCTCTCCGATTTTGACGACCTGATGAGAGACGTAGAGGTCAACGTCTGAATTCTTAATCAGCCGGTCGTAACTGATGACGGGCACGCATTGCTTCTTCGCCGCTTCGACGATTGAAGCGGCGACCACGCCGTTGTGCGGCGCGACTATCAACACGTCAACTCCCTGCGTCAACAAATTATCGGCCTGCTTGGTCTGCACGGCGTCGTCGCCGTTGGCGACCAGCACGGAGAGTTCAGCACCGAGTTCTTTAGCGCGTTGTTCGACCAGTTCCTTATCACGCTGCCAGCGCTCCTCTTTGAGGGTGTCCATCGAAAACCCGATTTTGACAGGGCCGCTCTTCTTCGTCTTCGGCGGGCAAGGGCCTCCTGCGTTCTGCCCTTGCGGGCCGCTGACGCAAGCCGCTCCTGAAAGCAGCACAAGGATGAGCAGTAAGCTCGCGGTGGCGCTGACGCTTCGCATAGGTTTTGGTTTCCTTTCTTCACGTGTGGCAGACGGCTCTCTCTTGAACATGAGACTCCGCTCGGCATGGATAAGTAGGTCTTCGGCGTCTCCAACGGAACGGGAGTTCGGACGGCAGGCGGTCGGCAAAGGCATTGGCCCATGCGGCAGCCGTTAGCAGCGGCTGGCTCTTCAGCGGAGTCCGCCTGACTTGTTCGTGGAGCAGCGGATAATAAAATCTGTTCGAGGCGTTAAGCTTAACAGAGCTACGCGGGAAATTTCCATTGAATTTTTCATTTGCGGGTGTTATTTTGCCTGTGCTTACCCGGTAGCCAATTGAAGAGCAAGTTTGACCAGCAGCGGAAGCTGCACCTACGGCGTTCTTTTACCGACGACTGTTCTTCCCCCTTCGTGCTTGTCCGTCGTCGGCTCCGATTCAGACATTCTTGATTTTCGTCTACGCACCGTTTGGCCCATGCGCGCGCAGCCGGACAATTGTCTAACTGTCGCACTCGGACACACAACGTGCTTTCAAGGAGGATTCCAACATGCGCCACCTGTCTGCTTTTCTTCGCTTCAGTTTATGCGGATTATTCGTGCTCCTGCTCGCGGCTCCGGCCAGCGCGCAGTTTAGAGCCAGCGTGCAGGGAACGGTGACGGACGCGTCCGGCGCTATCATTCCGGGAGCCTCCGTCACACTGACCAACAACGAAACCAGCAAGGCACAGACCGTCACGGCCAGCGACGACGGCTTTTACCGCATCACTGGATTGTCGCCGGGCCAATACACGATCACCGCCGAGAAGGAAGGCTATAAGAAACAGGTTGTTGAAAACCTGACCGTCAACGCAGAAGGGACCGAGGGCGTTGATTTACGTCTTGAGGTCGGAGACATCACTGCGACCGTCACTGTATCGGACGAGCTGGCCCCGGCGCTCGAAACCGAAAACGCCAACATCTCGAAGGCCATCACGACCGAACAGGTGCGACAGTTGCCGCAGGCCGGGCGCGACCCCTACGAGTTAGTACGACTCTCGCCGGGCGTGTTCGGCACGGGCGCACGCAGCGGCGGCGGCGCATCAGTCGGATTTCCAAACGGGCCGGGCAATGACCCGAACGTCGCAGGCCCCGGCGGCTCAAGCACCTCCATCTTCCAGACCGAGAACCAAGTTCCGATTTCCGCCAACGGCCAGCGCGTCTCAAACAACAACTACACGATTGACGGCGTCAGCGTTAACAGTCTGGGCTTCGGCGGCGCGGCCGTCGTCACGCCGAATCAGGAATCCGTCAAGGAGGTGCGTGTGCTCTCCAGCAGCTACTCGGCTGAAGACGGGCGCAACTCCGGCGCGCAGGTCAAGGTCGTCTCGCAGAGCGGGACAAACGATTTTCACGGCAGCGCCTTCTTCAAATACAACGACCCGAATCTTAACGCCTTTAATAAATTCGGCGACATCTTCGGCGGTGGGCCAACGCGTGTTGAGAATCGCTTCCGTCAGTTTGGCGGAAGCCTCGGAGGCCCGATTCCCGTGCCGCGTTTCGGTGAGGGAGCGCCACCAGCCTTCAAGCTCGCACGCAACAGCGCCTTCTTCTTCTTCTCGTTTGAGGGACTGCGCAACCGCACGAATAATCCCGTCACGCGATACGTCGAAACGCCGGAATACCGTCAACTCGTGCAGCAGTTGCGCCCCGGCGGTGTGACTGCCGCCGTCTTCGCCTCGCCCGGCATTCAGCCGCGCATCATCAGCGTGATTCCTGTCGGCTGCGGCATCTTCAACAACGACCCTGCTCGCTGCCGCGTCGTTCCGGGCGGCCTCGACATAGGCTCGCCAACGGGCGCGCTCCGGCAGTATGTTCCCTTCAGCGCTCCGACCGGCGGCGGCTTCGACGGTATTCCCGACATTCAACTCGTACAGCTTGCAGACCCGGACAGCACCAGAGGCTTGCAGTTCAACCCGCGTTTCGATTTCAACTTCGGCGCTAACCAGCTCGCACTAAGCGTCTACGTGACGCGCCTTGAAAACAACAATAGCGACATCGGCGCAGCGAGCCGTCCCATCGCAGACTTAATCTTCAAGCCTGTCAACTCGGCGGCCACCTTAACCTTCAACCGCATCATCAACGCGACCACCTTCAATGAAGCGCGCATCAACTTTACACGCTTCGCCGCCGATCAGGTCGAGTCGTCCATTAACACCAACTTCGGCGTCCCGCGCATAGAGGTCGAGGGCTTGCCCTTGCCTGCCGGAGAGCGCATCAGGTTCGGAGCCGAACGCGCAGAAACGACGCCCGGCATCTTCGCGCAGAACACCTTCGAGATCAGCGACACGCTGAGCAAGGTTTTCAGCAATCACGCTTTCAAGTTTGGCGGTCTGATGCGTCGCGAGCAGGACAACAACAGCCTCGTCGGCG
The DNA here is from genome assembly GCA_036382855.1 of Pyrinomonadaceae bacterium. Classification (GTDB taxonomy): domain Bacteria; phylum Acidobacteriota; class Blastocatellia; order Pyrinomonadales; family Pyrinomonadaceae; genus DASVTR01. Next base: position 16,014 of record DASVPO010000030.1, read on the forward strand.
GCGCGCGTCCCCTCTACTCTTTCTCAGGGCTGTTCAATCTAGCCAACGACACGCCCATCTTCGAGTCCGTCAATACAGACCCGCGAACGGGCGGACCGGCAGACGCACAGCGCTACTTCCGCTCCGGCGACTACGCCGCCTTCGTGCAGGACGACTGGAAAGTGCGGCCCAACCTGACGATCAATCTCGGGTTGCGTTATGAATACTTCACGCCGCTCAGCGAAAAGGAGGGCCGCCTCGCAGTGCTCCGCTTCGGCTCGCTCGGCCTGCAAAACTCGCGCATCGAAATCGTTGACCAGTTCTTCGAGCCCGACCGCAACAACTTCGGCCCGCGCTTCGGCTTCGCCTACAGCCCTAACTTCGGCGAGTCTCTGGGCGGCCTTCTCAGGGAAAACCGCATGGTCATTCGCGGCGGAGCAGGCATTCAGTACAACCGCATCCCGAACGTTCTGTTTGCCAACTCGCGCGGCAATCCTCCGTTCTTCGCGCGCAACAATATCTGCTGCGGCACGGCAGGCCCTGCGGGCGGCGACGGCTTCGGCTCGCCCTTCGTTGACGGCAGGATTCTTTACGCGCTCGGCGCAACCAATTCGCCCTTCAGTTTCCCGGCCAACCCGCTTTTAGGAACGGGCATTGACCCGGCCACGGGCGGCGTGCTCAACAACGAAGTAGAAATCTACGGCTCCGACACGGACGTGCCAAACTCGTATGTCTATACCTACTCGCTCGATATTCAGTATGAATTGCCGATGAAGCTGGTCGGTACAATCGGTTATCAGGGCAGTTCGGCCCACAAGCTGATTCGCATCGTTAACCAGAACCTTATCTTCACGCGCAACCCGCGCTTCAACCCAGTGTTTTTCATCCAGCCGGATGTCAACTCGAATTACAACGCGCTCAACGCTCGCCTTGAACGCCGCTTCTCTCGCGGCTTTCAGATGGACGCCAACTACCGCTTCAGCAAGAGCATTGACACGCTCTCCTATGAAGGCCCCGGCGGCGGCACTAACCAAACCAATCCGGGCGACCTTGCATCGGAGCGCGGGCCTTCGGACTTCGATGTCAGGCACAGCTTCAATCTCTCTGGACTCTACGAACTGCCTTTCCTTCGCAATCGCCGCGATGCGCTCGGCAAGGTGTTTGGCGGCTGGCAACTAACAGGCATCCTGACTGCCAACTCAGGCTTTCCTTTTACGCCGAAAATCTTCGAGGCCATCCGGCAGCCGAGCGGAGAATTCTTCGGGCCTATTCGTCCGACGGGTTATTTCGGCGGCGCGCTCGAAGACACGGACAACGAAGCGTTCCTGCGGGCCGGCAGTAATTTCCCCGGCGGCGGCGCACGCTATTTCCCGTTGACGGCTGGCCCTCCGGGCATCGGGCGCAACTCTTTTCGCGGGCCGCGCTACTTCTCCGTAGACATGAGCATCGTCAAGAAGACGGGCATGCCCGGCTTTCTCGGAGAAGACGCTAACCTTGAACTACGCGCCAACTTCTTCAACATCTTCAACCAGCTAAACCTGCAACCGATTCGCTTCTTCGACGAGGGCTCGATTGTTACCAGCCAGTTTTTCGGTCGCTCGACGCGCGGGCTGGCCGGTCGCGTCGTAGAGTTTCAGGCGCGTTACAGATTTTAGGGAGGGTAAAGGGTAAAAAGGGGAAGAGGGTCAAAGGTAAAAAGGAAGTCCGCTTGTCTTTCCTTTACCTTTGACCCTCTTCCCCTCTTCCCCTTTTGACCAAGCGAAGTCTTATGGGGCTTTGGGAGTCGGACTACTTGTGGGCGTTGGCGAAGGCATAGGCGGCAGCAGACCTTGCACGTAGTCGTGCTGCCCGCTTCCATCTTTCTCTCGGAGCTTGCGCTCTTCATCGAGTTTTCTGAAGAGCGCCATTTCATGCTCGGCCTCTTCCCTGCGTTTGACTCTGAAAAGAGCCAGAGACAACTGGTAATGAACGTCAGGATTGTCGGCCTTCAAGGCTGCACCGCGTTGAAGAATGATGATGGCTTCGTCGTAGCGCCTGGTCTTAACCAGCAGCCGACCCAAATCATAATGGGCATAGAAATGTTTGCCGCCGAGAGCAATCGCGCGTCGTAAGGTTTGCTCCGCCTCAGCATAAGAGGCACGCTCGCCGAGGATGAAGCCCAGTTGGGCCAACGCGTCAACATTGTCTGGCTGAAGCTCAAGCGCCTTGCGGAAGGCCGTCTCTGCGAGGTCATAACTACCACGGCCGCGCGCCGCAACTCCGCTGAAATAATGTGCCTCGGCTAGCTGCGGAAAGCGCGCCGACGCGCGACTGAAAACTTCGAGCGCCTGATCGTAGAGCAACAAGAGCAGGTATGCGCCGCCAAGCCTGATGTAATAGACGGGCTTTGCGGAATCCTGCTTGAGCGCGCGTTCGTAAAACTCAGCCGCCTCCCTGTAGCGGCGCTTGCGGCTCAACTCTTCGCCGACCATAAAGTTTGCTTCCGGGAAGTTGGCGCGCAAGCGTAGTGCACTTTGCCAGAAGCTTATGGCCTCTTCGCTTTGGCCGCGCGCAGAGGCGTTGAGTCCTGAATAATAGAGCGCTCTCCAATCATCGGGCGCAAGCGACGAAGCGGATTCGAGCGCCGCCGCAGCCTCTTCGAAGCGCTTGAGATGATAAAGCGCCATCCCTAAGTTAAAGAGAACTTCAAACGTGCGCGGCCCGCGCGTGTTGAGTTGTTCGAAGAGGCCGACTGCTTTTGCGTAGTCTCCACGCGCTGCATATTGCAGCCCAAGATTGAACATCGCCTGCGGGTGATCCGGCGCTTCGCGCAGGACAGCCTCGAAGATTTGAATTGCTTCGGCAGAACGACTCGTGCGCGCCAGCAGCACACCCAGATTCGCGCGCGTCGAGACGGCACGCGGATTGAGCCGCAAAGCCTCTCGATACTCTCGCTCCGCCTCCTGAAAACGCCCGCGCTTATCCATCACGATGCCCAGCAGGTTATGCGCAGCCGCATTTCCGGGCGCGGCCGCGAGCGCCTTGCGAATCAGAGCTTCGGCTTCGTCAAGCTTGCCCGCCTGCAAGAGCGCGGCTGCTTCCCTCAAGAGAGCCGGGGCGTTGTCGCTTTGTGCCACGCCATTCGTCGCAGTTCCGGCAACAACAGTCTGCCGCTTCTGCTGCGCTCTCGCTGGCTGAGCTATTGTGCAAACGTAGAGAAGGATGACGAAAGCGCTCGCGACACTCGACGCGCCGGACAGCAGGAACGACCATGTGTTTCGACAGCGTTTCATCAAGCCTTGGGTGAAAAAGGAGCGAGGCAGAATCAGGATTTTGCGTGCTGATGAATTTTTAGAAACAGAAGACATCAGCCGCGAACACGAGAGCAGTGTAGTATACTCTGTGTTGCTCATGCCACATGACGTTAAGGGGAACGACCGATGAAATCTGCGCGGCACACGTGTCTGCTCTTAGTCTTGTCGCTGCTCGTACAGTCGCTTTCAGTTGCGGCGCAAACTCCGCGCGCAAATGTCGAGCGGCGGATTAATTCCCTGCTCGCGCGGATGACGCTTGAAGAAAAAATCGGACAACTCCAACAACTCGACGGCGAGGCCAACGGCAACTATCGCCCCGAACATCTGGAACTCGTGCGCAAGGGCTTGCTCGGCTCAACCTTGAACGTGCGCGGAGCAGAGCGTTCAAACGAACTTCAACGCGTGGCAATCGAACAATCGCGTCTGAAGATTCCGCTCCTCTTCGGCTTCGACGTAATACACGGCTACCGCACAATCTTTCCGATTCCGCTTGGCGAGGCGAGCAGTTGGGACACGGTTGCAGTCGAGCGTGCGGCGAGCATTGCGGCGCGTGAAGCGCGTGCGTCGGGCGTTCACTGGACGTTTGCGCCGATGGTTGACATCGCACGCGACGCACGCTGGGGACGCATCGCTGAAGGCTCAGGCGAAGACCCTTACCTTGGCGCAGCGCTGGCGCGTGCGCGCGTGCGCGGGTTTCAGGGCGCGGACTATAGCGCGCCCGATAGGGTCGTCGCCTGCGCAAAGCATTGGGCCGCTTACGGTGCAGCCGAAGCCGGGCGCGACTACAACACGACCGACATGTCCGAAAACACTTTGCGCGACATCTACTTTCCGCCATTCAAGGCCGCAGCCGACGCAGGCGTCGGAACTTTTATGAGCGCCTTTAACGATTTGAACGGTGTGCCGGCGACCGCCAACCCGTTTATTATGACGAAGGTCCTGCGCAATGAATGGAAGTTTGACGGCTTCGTCGTCAGCGACTACACGGCCGTTGAAGAACTCTTGAAGCACGGCGTGGCGGCAGACGGAAGCGAGGCCGTGCGCTTAGCGCTGTCGGCTGGCGTCGAGATGGAGATGGTCAGCCGTCTTTACAACAAACACATCGCGCAACTCCTGCGTGAAGGCAAGCTCACGCAGGCCGTGCTCAACGAGGCCGTGCGCCGCATCCTGCGCATCAAGTTTCGTCTCGGTCTCTTTGAGCGGCCCTTTGCTGACGCGGCGCGCGAACAGAGCGCGCTTGCGAATCCCGTACACATCAAGGCCGCACGCGACATCGCCTCGCGTTCGATGGTGCTCTTGAAAAACGAGCTTGAGACTTTGCCTCTCAGCAAGACGCTCAAGTCAATCGCGGTCATTGGCCCACTGGCCGACAGCCAGAAGGATATGATTGGCTCATGGTCCGGCGACGGTCGCGCCGGAGACGCCGTAACGTTGCTGGCAGGCATTAAAGCAAAGGTTGGCCCACGCGTGAAAGTCTCTTATGCGAAGGGCTGCGAGATCAACGACGGTTCGACCGCAGGCTTTGACGAAGCGTTGAAGGCTGCGCGCGGAGCAGACGTGGCGATTGTCGCCGTCGGCGAATCGGCCGAGATGAGCGGTGAAGCTGCCTCACGCAGTTCGCTTGATTTGCCGGGCCGGCAGTTGGAGCTAGTCAAAGCTCTTCATGCGACGGGCAAGCCCGTCATCGTCGTTTTAATGAACGGCCGCCCGCTCTCGATCAACTGGGTCGCTGAAAATGTTCCCGCGATTCTCGAAACGTGGTTCGCGGGCACACAGGGCGGCCATGCGATTGCCGATGTTCTCTTCGGCGATGTTAATCCGGGCGGCAAGCTTCCCGTCACATTCCCACGCAACGCGGGCCAGTGTCCGATTTACTACAACCACAAAAACACGGGCCGTCCGCCCGACGCTAATAACAAATATACATCTAAGTATCTGGACGTGTCTTGGACGCCGCTCTTTCCGTTCGGCTATGGCTTAAGCTACACGAAATTCCGTCTGATGAATCTGCAATTGAGCGCGCGGAGCATCCCCACCAATGGGCGACTGACGGCGAGCGTTGAAGTGGAGAACACGGGCTCGCGCGCGGGCGACGAGGTAGTGCAGCTTTACATACGCGATGTCGCATCGAGCGTGACGCGTCCCGTCAAAGAGTTGAAGGGCTTTGAGCGCATCACGCTCCGCCCCGGCGAGCGCCGGCGGGTCACTTTCACACTTGGGCCGGAACAACTCGGCTTTTATAATCGCGACATGCGATTCACAGTCGAGCCGGGCGAATTCAAAGTCTTCGCCGGGACGAATTCTCAGGAAGGGCTGGAGGGCAGCTTCTCCGTCATCGAAAAATAGATGATGAGCAGCCGCCTCGCGCGTTCTAATTTTTCATCCACCAATCATGCGCTGCGCGTATTAGTGTTTCTCCTCGCGCTCGTCTGTGCCGTTCCGCTTCAAGTCTGTCTCGCATACTCAAGCGTTGGCCCATTCGTGCAGACGCTTGAGCAACCGCTTGCTTCGCTTCGCGACACGAGCGACGAAGAGTTTTTAGAAGATTTAGAGCGCCACTCTTTTCTATATTTCCGGGAACAGTCGGACGCGCAGACGGGCTTGGTGCTCGACCGCGCACGCACGGACGGCTCGCCCCACGACGAGCGCCACCGCAACGTCGCGAGCATCGCCGCGACGGGCTTCGGGCTGACGGCCCTGTGCATCGCCTCGGAGCGCGGATGGATAAAGCCGGATGAAGCACGCGCACGCGTTCATTCGTCCTTACGCTTCTTCGCCGAACGCGCGCCGCACAAACGCGGCTGGTTCTATCACTGGATGGACTGGCGCACGGGCGCGCGCGCATGGAACAGTGAAGTCTCGTCCATTGACACAGCGCTTCTGCTGAGCGGGATTCTGACGGCGCGGCAGTATTTCGCAGGCGACGCTGAAATCGTCCGCTTCGCCACACTGATTTACGAGCGCGTTGATTTCCGCTGGATGCTCAACGGTCATCGCCTCCTCCTCTCTCACGGCTGGACGCCGGAGAAAGGTTTTCTTGGCCCACGCTGGGACACCTACAGCGAAGACACGAGCCTCTACCTGCTCGCCATCGGTTCGCCAACGCATCCAATCAACCCGCGCTCCTGGTACGCGCTCAGGCGCGACCGTGTGCGCTACGCAGGTTATGCTTACATCACAACGCGACGCGTCCCACTCTTCATGCACCAGTACGCGCATCTCTGGGTTGACTATCGCGGGCGGCGCGAGAATCGCGGCCAGCGTATAGACTACTTTCAGAACTCCATCGCGGCGACACGCGCGCACAAGGCTTTCTGCCTGCGTCTCGCGCGCGATTTTCCCAGAAGCTACTCTGAAAATCTGTGGGGCATCACGGCTTCGGACAGTGTTAAAGGCTACGTCGCGTGGGGCGGGCCGCCGCGCGACCCCTTGATTGACGGAAGCATTGTGCCCACGGCAGCGGGCGGCTCTCTGCAATTCACGCCCGACATCTCTCTGCCCGCACTGCGCACAATGAAGGAGCGATTCGGCCCGAAAATCTACGCGCGCTACGGTTTCGTTGACGCCTTTAATCCGACGACCGGCTGGGTCGGCCCGGATTTCGTCGGCATCAACGTTGGCCCAATCCTCCTGAGCGCCGAAAACCTGCGCACAGGCAACGTCTGGCGCTGGTTTATGCGTAATCAGGAAATCACGCGCGCCATGCGCCTCGTCGGTCTTGAGGAAAGCAAAGTGACGGAAGGCAAAAGTAAGAACTAGCAGCCTGTGCTGTTGCGGGATTGCATCAACGCGGATTCAGTTTTCTGCTCATCGTTATTGAATCGCCGCACTTGCCAACAACCACGAATCCAGCCCTCTGATACAAACGCAGCGCCGGATTCCCGTTGGCAACGCTTAGAGAAATAGACTCGTAAGAGGCTCCGGCCGCTTCCGTGAGACGAGCAAGCAGACTCGTTCCGATACCAAGGCCGCGATATTCGGGCAGCACTGCCATGCCAAGTTCCGGCGTTTCATCGTCAACGTAGCCGGAGCCCTTTTCGTCGTCCTTCAGCAAGCGCAGCCAGATTGCTCCGATGGGCCTATTGTTTCCATCCACGGCCACAAAACCCGAATCATTCTCGCGCCCCCAGTCTTTAACGTAGCGTGCAATCTCAGGACGATTGACAACGCTCCGTTCAAAAGGCGCAGCACCTTTCGGAACGTAAAGAGATTGATACAGCATCTCCCATAAAAACATCTGGTCGGAAGGCATCAGGAATCGGATACTATATTCCATAGCCTTCTTCATACTCCGTCGCCAAAGACACGCACGCACCTTCCGGCTAATTCAGGCGACACCTGTCAGCCTCGCATCCTTCACATCTATAGTTGACAACTACGTCCGTCAGATACCACTCGCCGCCTTCATACCTCGCCTCTACGACAGACTTCAGCTTCCTGCTCCGCCCTATTCTCACGCCTGCTCTGCTCGAATAATATTCGGCGCATCCTTCGATTACCGCTCTCGTCGGCGCATCTTCCGAAGCAGGCGCGAATCGCACTTTGTCGGCCTTAAACCTCAACAAGCCGTCGCCTCTTTCGCCGGTATCATCCTGTTGATTGCCCTTGACGAACTCCTCCCGCAGCATCCCTGTGGGCGGCCACCTGCGAGCAACGTACTGCCGGGAGTATAAATCGTACAGCCTGCCCCACTGCCGCGTGCGCCGCAGCGACACATACAGGTTGAGTCTCCTGATAAGCCGCGGCCGCAACTTCGAGGGCACGGGCCTAAACACATTCGCGTGTTTTTTCCCCTGCCCCGCACAAACAGGCGCGAAACAGACGAGCGCCGCAGAGGCCACAAGCACTATTAACAAGCTGCGGCCAAGCAAGCGATTATTTCTCTCTACGCACATTCTCGTAGACCTCTTTTACGAACTGCCACACAACCGCGCCCGTGAATCAAGCTGGCGCATACATAATTTATCAAATATTTAAGAGACTGTTTACAGGCGTTAACTTAACAGGGCGAAGAGTCGTCCAGTTCTAACTGATGACTCGCCGCCTCGCTTTAGTCTTCACTTGTAGCTTTTGCCTTTTCCTATTTTTGCTTTCTGAAAATGCGATAGCCCCAGGCGTCAAGCGCGAGGGCGGGGAGGCCGACGGCGCGTTTGCGTGCGGCGCGTGTTGGCGCTGGCGCGTCGGGCGGCAAGGGCGGCGCGACATCGGGCGTTATCTCCGTGAAGGCGGCTGCTTCGTCCGTCTCCACGAAGCCGACGAAAGGGTTGTTGGAAAAGTTGACGGCCACCAGAATTTCTTCATTGCGCGTCCGGCGCAGATAGCTGAGCACGCGCGCCTCGTCGGAATTCCGCACCCACTCAACATCGCCGCGCCTGAGCGCTTCGTGTGTGCGTCTGAGCGCGATCATCTGCTGGTAGAAGCGCGGGAATTCGGGACGCCGCTCGCTGATGGCCCAGAAGACCGGCAGCTTTTCAAAGAGCGCGGGCGCGCCGGATTCCGTCGTGTCTCCGACCTCCATTCCGTTGTAGAGCATCGGCACGCCGTCGAGCGTGAAGGTGAAAGCTGATGCGGCCAGCGCGGCGCGTTCACCGAAACGCACGATAGCACGCCGCTCATCATGGTTATCGGAAAAGCGCATGTGCAGCGAATTGCGTGGAAACTTCTCGCGCTCTTCCTGCCAGGCATCGCGCACAAACGTCGCTGGCTTCGCGCCCATCAACGCTTCCGTCAACGCGCTATGCAGCGGCCATGAATAATCGAGGTCAAACGCTTTAACGAGCAGATCGGGCGAATGCCATTCGGCCAGTAACACTATGTCAGGCTTGATTCGCTCCAACTCCGTGCGCGCGCGTTCCCAGAAATCTGTCGGGACGAATCCCGCCACATCGCAGCGAAAGCCGTCCAGATCATACTCGCGCAGCCAGAACTTCAGCATCTCTATGATGTAGTCGCGCAGGCGCGGATTGTCGTAATTAAGGTCGGCCACGTCCATCCAGTCGGGCACGGGCGGAATTATCCTGCCGCTCTTATCATGTGTGTAATAGTCGGGCTGCTTCATCATCACGCTGTCCCAGGACGTGTGGTTGGCGACAATGTCTATGATCACTTTCATCCCGCGCCTGTGTGCTTCCGCAACAAGGCGGCGCAGGTCTTCCTTCGTGCCGTAATCAGGATTGATGCTGTAATAATCGCGCACGGCGTAGGGGCTGCCGATGCTGCCCTTCTTCTTCTCCTGCCCGATTGCATGAATCGGCATCAGCCAGAGAATGTTGACGCCGAGGGTTTTCAATCTATCGAGGCTCGACGTGATGCCGTTGAAATCGCCTGCTGCGGAAAACGCGCGCGGGAAAATTTCGTAGATAACGCCATCGCGAACCCATGCGGGTGTGGAACGCGCCTGCTCTTTCGAGAAATCGCGCGTTGCTGTTTGAGCGCTGGCAGAACAGCCGAGCGCAGCAATCAGACTAAAGACGATTGCCAGTTTGCAAAGCCCTGCCGACTTGCCCTTAAAGGTCATCGTCGTCTGTCTCACTTTCACAACTCGTAGAGTGTCGAAGACCGTGCCTGTTGATGACACGGCTTTCAGTCTCTCGTCTGATGGATGATTCCTCAGTCGTGCTTACTTTTTATCAATCAGCCCGGTGCTCGGCACAGGCTGCGCAGAACCCTGCGGTATTAAAGGCTCGTGTTCGTCGCCGCTAATCACAGCGCGCGTTGAAACGTCGTCGGCCACATCGCGCACGAAGGAGACGCAGGCCGCAGCAATCAACATGAACGCGCCGCCAGCCATCACGACGTAGAGCGGAGCGCGAGGATTATCCGGCCCGAAGAGCGCGCGAATGACAGGCCCAAACGTAAAGGAAGCGATGATTTCGGGGATGACGATGAAGAAGTTGAAGATACCCATGTAGACGCCCATGCGCGCCGGAGGAAGCGCGCCCGCTAACATGGCGTAGGGCATCGAGAGAATCGAAGCCCACGCGATGCCGACGCCGACCATCGTCAGGAGCAGCAGATTTTTGTCCTGTATAAAATAGGACGCGAGCAGCCCGACGCCGCCACAGACGAGCGCGACGGCGTGAACAGTCTTGCGGCTCGTCGCGCTCGCCATCTTCGGCAGCGCGAAGGCAACGATGAAGCAGACTATCGAATAGACCATGAAAGCGATGCCGCCCCATGCCTGTCCATCCTTGAAGAGAGCGCTCTGGTCGTTGGGCGCACCGTAGACGTGATAAGAAGTCATCAGGCCGAAGAACATCCACATGCAGAACAGTCCGAGCCACGTGAAGAACTGAACGACTGCCAGTTGCTTCATCGTCTGCGGCATCCCGCTAAACGCGTAGAAGATTTCTCTCAAGCCCGCGCCGATGCCCTTGTGCTCGCGGCGCATACGCTCAAACTCTTCCATATCGTCGGGCGGATATTCCCTCGTCGTTAGGACCGTCCACAACACTGCGAGCAGAAAAACGACAGCGCCAATCTTGAAGGAATAGACTACGCTCGGAGGAATCTCCGTCAGTTGTATTCCTGCGGCAGTCGCTTCCGAGACGCGGCGCTGGTAGTCTGCATCAACGCCGTAGCGACGGAAGATGTAGGGCAGTGCGTTAGCCAGCGATGCACCGACACCTATAAAAAAACTCTGCATCACAAACCCTGCCGTGCGCTGGCTGACGTTCAGTTTATCTGCGACGAAAGCGCGGAATGGCTCCATGCTGACGTTGATTGAGGCATCGAGCACCCAGAGGAGGCTGGCCGCCATCCAGAGCGCCGTCGAGTTGGGCATGAAGTAGAGAGCGATTGAAGCTAAGATAGCTCCGACCAGAAAGTAGGGGCGGCGACGGCCCAGGCGATTCCACGTTCGATCCGACATAGAGCCGATGACGGGCTGCACCAGCAGCCCCGTCACAGGCCCGGCCAGCCAGAGAATCGGAACCTCTTCGGGTTTTGCGCCGAGATAGGTGTAGATGCCGCTCATGTTGGCAAGCTGCAAGCCCCATCCGAACTGTATGCCCAGAAAGCCGAAACTCATGTTCCAGATTTGCCAGAAGCTCAAACGTGGTTTTTCCTGCATCACTTTTCACCTCTCAAATTCGGAAGCCGGATGTCAGATAAAGGAGACTATTGAAGACGAGAGCAACTGACCTGCTCCGCAAAGGGTCTGGTCTTCAGGGCTATCGTTTTCAAAACTCTGTGTTCAAAACTTAAAGACAATCAATGCGGCAGCCAGACGAGCACGACAATCATGCTGGCTTACCTGACCGTCAGAACACTCGCGGAGCGCGCGGGCAAGCTGATTTTGAGTTTGCCGTTTGCAATGCGCACGTCCGGCGAAACGTCGAGCCTGTCCGTCATGCGAGCGCCGTCGGCAAGCCTTGCCGCCGAAACATCAAACTCCACTGTCGCAGGCTTCGTGTCGTTGTTAATGACGATGACGACTGACGAGCGCTCGCTCACACGCGCGTAGGCATACTGCTGCGCGGCGACGTGTAGATTCACGAGCGCGCCGCGCCTGAGTGGTTCAAGCTCTGCGTGAAGCCGCGCCATCTTTCTGGTGTGCTCGAAGATTTCCTGCTCCGTGGCGGTGCGTCCCTGCCGTGTGAACGCGTTGCGCGTATCACCGGGGAAGCCGCCGGGGAAGTCCTTGCGCGTCGTCGGTTCATCCGCACCCGTCATCGCAATCTCGTCGCCGTAGTAAAGCTGCGGTGTGCCTCGCGTCGTCAGTAGAAAGGTGTTCGCCAGTTTCAGACCGGCAATGGAAGCATTCTTCTCGCTCATAAAGCGCCCGTCGTCGTGGCCGCCGAGGAGCGTGACGAGTATTTCAGGGTTCGCGTAGATGTAATCTTTCGAGAGCGTCTGCGCGACTTCCCTGACATCCTTGCCTTCAGCGAAGGCGTGGCGAATCGAATAGAAGAGAGGGAAATCGAGCAGCGTGTCGAGGCCGGAATCAATGGCGTCAAAGCGCACGCGCCCGCCCTGAAAGAAGGAGACGTGGACGACATCGCCGTCCTTGACTTCACCGACAACACGAAAGCCCGGATACTCGCGCTTGATGGCTGCCGTCCAATCACGCCAGAACTCGCTGGGCACATACTGCCATGTGTCTTCACGGATTCCGTCCAATCCTGTGATGCCTATCCACCAGAGCGTGTTTTGAATCAGGTAGCGCTTCACTTCTTCGTCCGACTGATTAAGGTCCGGCAGGAAATCCAGAAACCAGCCCTCCATCGTCTCGCGCTTAATTTGCTGTTCGGGGCGCGGGTCGTGCAGCACCCACGTTTGAAAGACGTTCTTTAAGTGGCGCTCGCGCGTTCCGTTGTACCACGTCGGCGTCGGGGAATCTTCAACCCAAGGGTGATACGGCCCTGTGTGATTGGCGACCTGATCCTGAATAACCTTGATGCCAACTTTGTGCGCTTCGTCAACGAGTTCGCGCAGTTTCGCCAGCGTTCCGAAATGCTCGTCAACGCCGTAGAAATCAATCGCGCCGTAGCCGTGGAAGCCCGTCGTCGTGCTTCCTTCTTTCTTCTCGATTTCGTCCGGGTGATTGACGTTGTCGTACCAAGGGGTGAGCCAGATGGCTGTGACGCCCAAATCCTTCAGGTAGGGCAGGCGGTTGATGATGCCCTGTAGGTCGCCGCCGTGATAACGGAACTTATGCGCGCGGTCGTAGAGCCCGCGCGACTGCGCAGGGTCGTTGTTATCGCGCTCGCCGTCCGCGAAGCGGTCAATCATAATCAGGTAGAGCACGTCGTCGGGCGAGAAACCCTGAAAGCGTCCTGCGCGCGCGAGTGGCTCAAGAATCTCAAACGGCGTCAAGACGCTTCCGCCTGCGTTCGTGAGACGCAAGGCCCTCCGCCCGGCCTTCGCCTGTGCATCAACAACCACGTCAACGAAGAGATACGTGCCCGCAGCATTCACGCGCACCAGCCCCGTCTTCAAGCCCGCGCCGACGGCCTCAACTCGCGCGCCCTGAAGATTTCGCCCTCTCACCAGTACGCGCACGGGATTAATCGAATGACCAATCCACCAGTTTGGCGGCTCGACCTTCAGGACTTCCGGCGCTGCCTGCGCCATGCACAGAGAAGCGTAGACGAAGACCAGCGCCGACACTGAAATCAGCCGCGCAAGGCTTTTAAACTTATCCATACTCTTTGCTTGAACGTGTTGCCCTAATGAACTTAAAAGCTGATGTTTGGTTTACGTTCTCTGCTGAAGTCTGCCGTAAAGCTGCGTCATCTCGCGCAGCCGCGCGCTCAATTCAATGGTCAGCGCTTCCGATTTGTAGCGCCAACTCCAGTTGCCGCCCATGCTGGCGGGGAGATTCATGCGGGCTTCCGTGCCGAGGCCGAGCAAATCTTGCAGAGGGATAAGGGCTGTGTTGGCTACTGAAGAGAGCACGGCGCGGATGAAGGCCCAATGGATTTCATGGCCGTCCGTGTCCAGATAATCGAGACAGAATTTGCGTTCGCGTTCGACCTGCGCGGCGTCGCGCGTTGAGCCTGCTCCGGCTTCGCTCTTGAACCAACCGACGATGGTGTCGTTGTCGTGCGTGCCTGTATAGACGACGACGTTGCGAATGTAGTTGTGCGGCAGGTCTATGTTTTTCGGGTCGCCGCCGAAGCCGAACTGAAGAATACGCATGCCGGGGAAACCGAAATCATCGCGCAGGGCTTCGACATCCGGCGTGATGACGCCGAGGTCTTCTGCGATGACAGGCAGATCTCCGAGCGCATGCTTGATAGCTGTGAATAATTCCCTGCCCGGCACTCCGACCCAACGCCCGCGCTCGGCCGTCTGATCTCCGCCGGGCACTTCCCATGATGCTGCGAACCCGCGAAAGTGGTCTATCCGCACGATGTCGAAAATGTCGAGCGTGGCGCGCACGCGCTTGAGCCACCACTGGAAGCCGTCAGCCTGCATACGCTCCCAGTTATAAATAGGATTGCCCCAGAGTTGGCCCGTCGCGCTGAAGTAGTCGGGCGGCACGCCCGCGACGACAAGCGGATTGCCTTTCTCGTCGAGCTTGAACTGTTCGGGATTGGTCCAGACATCGGCGGAATCGCGCGCGACGAAGATTGGAATGTCGCCAATTAACTGAACGTTGGCGGCGTGGCAGTAAGACTTCAATGCGGCCCACTGTTTGAAGAAGAGATACTGGTAAAACTTCTGTGCATCAATCTGCTCGCGCAACTCCTCGCGCGCTCGCGCCAGAGCACCGGCCTCGCGCCGCACAAGGGATGAGTCCCACTCATTCCATGCACGACCGCCCTGCGCATCCTTCAAGGCACGGAAGAGCGCGTAGTCGTCGAGCCAGGAGGCTGCCTGCTGGCTGAAGCCTTCGAAGCCCGCGCGCAGGCCCGTATCGGTCGTCCGGCGGAAATTATCAAACGCTCGCGCAAGCAGGTTGTTCTTAAACTCTATGACGGAGCCGAAGTCTACGCGCTCCTGTGAAAAAGATGGAGCGTGCGCAAGGTCTGAGTTTGACAGCAAGCCTTCTTTGACGAGTTGTTCGGGGCTGATGAGCAGGGTGTTTCCGGCAAACGCGGAGAAGCATTGATACGGCGAATCGCCGTAGCCAGTTGGCCCAAGCGGCAACACCTGCCAGAGGCTCTGCCCGCTCGCCGCTAAGAAATCAACGAAGGCGTGGGCGGCCGCGCCTAAATCTCCGATTCCGAAATTTCCGGGCAGTGATGTCGGGTGCAGCAGAATACCGCTTGACCTTGGAAAGCTCACTCAAAAGCTCCTTCGTTCGAATAGAAATCGAAGACGACGAAAAGCCCGCTCGCTGCTGTTGAAGATTCAACAGCGAATTAAAGCCTGACGCGCTACGCTCAAATTATTACTGTCTTTTTCTATCCCGTCAGTATAGCTTAAACGCGCGAACACGCGACATTCTTCTTCGCTCATCCTTCATCTTTATTTCGTCTTATCATTAGCGGCCAGCTTGTATGCGACGGCCGTTGCGGCCGGAAGGTTGAAGGTAAACTTTCCGCTGGCAGCGACGATGCGTTCTTTCGTGATAATGAGCGGCAGAAGTCGCGCGCCGTCGGCAGCGTCTAACCAATCAGCGTTGATTGAGACAGGCTTCGGCGTCTGCGCGCGGTTGAGGGCGATGACGATGGTTTCATCATTATGACGGCGCGCGTAGACGTAAACGTCCGCGTCGTAGAACAAATCAACAAGGTCGCCCTGCCGGATGGCCGCGTGCTCGCGCCTGAGTCGCAGCCAATCGCGCGTCCACGCAAACATGCGCTGCTCTCTCGGATTGCGACCGCTCTCCTTAAAAGCGTTTCGCGCATCACCCGGCCAGCCGCCGGGAAAGTCGCGGCGATTATCGGGGTCTTCGTCGCCCTCCATCGCAATCTCGTCGCCGTAGTAAAGCTGCGGCGTACCTCTCATGGTCAACAGAAAGGCCGTGTGCAGCATCATCCCTTCGATTGTCATGCCCTTCATCGAAGCCGTGCGCCGCACATCGTGGTTGCCGAGCATCGTGACGAGACGAGACGCGTCCGTGTAGCCTGAGTCATACTTCAGTGTGTCGCGCAACGCGCGCACGGGCTTCGCACCCGTAAATACATCCGTTGACGTTTTCCATAACGGAAAATCGAAGACAGCATCAAGCTCCGTATCAATGCCGTCCCAACCGCGCCGCCCGCCGAGAAAGAAACTCGTATGAGCCGGGTCAAAATCAAAAACCTCACCGACCATCCACATTCGCGGATACTGACGATGCAGCGCCATTGATAAATCGCGTATGAAGACGCGCGGCATAAACTGTATGGTGTCCTGGCGTATGCCGTCGAGGCCGGTGATGCCGACCCACCAGAGCGCGTTCTGTACGAGATAGCGCGAGACCTCCGGCTCTTCCTGATTCATGTCCGGCAGTTGGTCGTTGAACCAGCCGTCGAGCGTGGGCCGCCGCTCTTCGGTGGCCGCGTGCGGCGAGAGCAGCAGGTCTTGCCGGAAGGGATTTTGTGTGTGACGGGCGACCGTGCCGTGAAACCAGTTGTCGAGCGGCGGGTCTGTGGTCCAGGGGTGCTGAAGGCCGACGTGGTTTGCCACTTGGTCCTGCACCACCTTGATTCCGACGGCGTGAGCACGCTCAACAAGTTCGACGAGCGTGCGCAAATCTCCGAAGTGGTCTTCAACGTCGTAGTAATCAATCGCGTGATAACCGTGATAGTTGGTATTCGGACACCATGGCTTATCACACTCGTTGATGGTGTTCGGATTGTCGTACCAGGGATTGAGCCACAGAGCCGTGACGCCCAACTCTTTCAGATAAGGCAGGCGGTTGATGATGCCGCGAAAGTCGCCGCCGTGAAAGGCGCGCGAGTTTTTACGGTCGTTTGCCGCCGCGGGGCTTCCCCTTGGCGCATCGTTCGACGTGTCGCCGTTGCTGAAGCGGTCGGGCATGATGAGATACAGGACATCGTCAGTCGTGATGCCCTGAAAATTTTTGCGCGCATCGAGCGGAGCGTTGAGGCGAAAAGGGATGCCGGTCTTTCCAGCAGTGGTCTCAAGCGTGAGCGGATAATCGCCGGGACGCGCCGCCGGATGAATTGTGAGGCTGACGAAAAGATACGTGCCCGCGGGATTCGTGAGCGTGGCGCTTGGTACGATTTCCGGGCGCGTGGAGGTAACGCGTGCGCCGTGCAGATTATGCCCGCGAACGAGCAGTCGCACGGGGTTAATCGTGTGGTTGGCCCACCAAGAAGGCGGCTCGACTTTCAGCACGACCGGCGCTGCCGCAGTTTGCGCATGCGCCAACGCGCAGAGACAAACGACCGCGCAGAGCGACGCCAGCGTCGTCCTCAATACGAACTTTGCCATCTGGACTCTCACTTTCGAAGGTGATGCCCAAGCGCACCCTTGCTCGCGCCGAGATTCGATTTTACTGCCTTGGGAGAAAAACTTTTGCCAGTGCCGCGCCCCTCACAAGCCATGCTGATGCAACGCTCAACGAAGCGAGCCAAAGCGTCTTACGATTTGCGCCTCCTTCATTAACTTCAGCCTGAAGGCGCAAAGGACAGCGACCCTTTTCCGGCGCTGCGTCCCGTTTACTTCTTGAAGCGGCGCACGTATGTGATGAGGGCTGCTATCTCCGCCTTGGATAATGTCTTCTTGAAAGACGGCATCCCGCCCCTTCCCAATGTGATAACCGTGGACAACTCTTTATTGCTGAAGCGCGCTTGCAGGCCCGCGTCCGTCAGGTTCGGAGTATTGTAGAGTTTGCCCAAGGTGGTCTCGCCGCGCCCGTCAGAGCCGTGGCAACGCGCGCAGTTTTGCAGGTAGAGACTTTCGGTTTTCACAGCTTGCCCTTTATGGCCTGCTTTTTTCACTTGTGGCGCGGAGAGCGCACGCGTGTCGCTCAAGAGATAGCCGGTGCAGAACAAAAGCGCGATTACAGCTACAACGTATTTCACAGTCTGGTTCATCTTGCGAGGTTAGGAGATTGATACACGGTAATCATTGCTTCACATGGTCGTGGACGCAATGAGCTGATGATGAAATGAACAGTTGTATCAATCGTCCGCTTTTTCTCCTTGTCCTTTGTTTAGATTATGCACATGCCAGAAGACGCTTTCGTTGCTCATCTGCGGATTCTTGCGCAGGAATTCCCCTGCAAGATGTGTGGCCGCGGGGTCGTCCTTCTGGTCTGCGAAAATTTTTGCTTCACGGCGCGACTCTTCCTGCATACCGAGCTTGCGGTAGATGAGCATCAGGTTGTAGTGAGCGCCTGTGTCTTCGGGGTCAATCTGCAAGATGCGCTCGTAGGCCGAGCGCGCCGCCGTGTAGTCGCGCCTGATTTTCATTAACTCGCCCAACTGCTGCAAAGAGATGCGGTCGCGCGGATAAACTTCCAGCACCTTGCGAACGTTCTGTTCGGCCAACTCCAACTGCCCGCGCTTGACGAACACGCGCGCCTGCTGGAAGAGAGCACGCATGTTCTGCGGATTCGCTTTGACGACACCATCCAGAAGCTGTGCGGCTTCGTCGTAGCGGTCAAGCTCGATTAAGGCCATCGAGCGATTGACAATCGCCATCGGACGATACTTCTCATCAAGCTCTGCGGCACGCGCAAACGCCTCCGCAGCCAGAGCATACTGCCTGTGGTCGAAGAGCGCGATGGCGTAGTTATTCCAGCGACGCCAGTCGGGCATCGCGGGTTTAGCGCCTGCGGCAGGCGCAGTCAAAGGTTTATTCTCGCCAACGCGCAGCACGTGCTCCGCGGTCGTCATCGTCACAACGGGGTAGTTGACTGAACGGCCGAGCGCGTAGTCGCTGAAGACGCGCGTGAAACGACGGTAGCGCAGCCGCGCCGTCATCTTCATTGCGCCCTGCAAATCCTTGGGCACGCGAAACTGGTAGCGCGTGACATCGGAGCGGCCGGAATGAATCTGGTTGTTCTGCGAGACTATCTTGGTGCGCCAGATGTGGTGCTTGTCGTTGAAGCCGCCGTCCGACTTGACGAGGTAGGTCTTGTAGTTGTGCGCAGATTCGTCCAGATAACCGTTCGGCTTGATGAAGCCTGACTGGTAAAGAATCCTGCCCGCTTCGTCCGTCACCGTAAACTCTATGTAGGCTTCGTAGAAATCGCGCAGCTCCGGCGGAAACGAATGGCCTATGTTCTTGTTGGTGATGACTACATCGGCCGTCAGTTGATCGCCCGCGCTCAAGTTGAACTGGCCGCGATTGAGCGGCGCGATAAACTCTTCCGCGCCATCATTAGCACCTTTGCGATGCAGGGCGAAGATGTCAACTCCGAGCGCATCGGCTTCAAGAAACTTTGTGACGGCTTCGAGTTGTTGCGGCCAGTTGTAGAAGAAAGGAATCGCCGTATTGGCCGCAGCCCAGCGGTGCGTGCGCAGTTGGCCCTCTTTCGCCGCCACGTCGAAGAGCGGCGCTGCCTCCTTCTTCATGTGGCAGGTATTGCAGGTCTCTTTATCGCGCGTGTAGAAGGGATGCGGCGACTCCTTCGAGAAGGAAGACATCTGCAATTCGTCTGCGACGGAAAAAGCGCGCAGGAATTTGTAGTCGTTCAATTCCTTTGGCACTTGCGACTTGTGGCAGCCCGAACAGAACTCAGGCTCTTTCAAGAGCGGCCTCATCATCGCGCGACGATGCGAAGGCACGTCATCAAGAATCTGCTGGTTGCTGACATTTTCCAAGAGCCGCGTGCCGTCTTCTTTGACGAGCAGCGCGGGTTCGGCCATCACGTAGCCGCCGACGCCGCGCCCCGTCGCCTGTTGAATCGAATGGCAGGAGATGCAGGAGATGCCCTCTTCATCGAAGGGCCGTTTGACTTTGGAATTTTTCGTCAGCGCGCCGGAGAAGAGCGCCGCAGGATTGTGGCACGCTTCGCAGTGGCGCGTGAATTCGATGCCGCGCTGTGAGATGAGGTCTTTGACGTTCTTCTGGTAGAAGGGTTCGCGGAAAGAGTTGCGATGAGCGGATTGCAGCCATTGCTCGTGCGAATCCGTGTGACACTCCGCGCAGCGAGCCGACGCGATAAACTTCGAGCCGGGAATAAACTTGCCCGTCGTGGTCGTCGCGTTGCTCGGCGCAAACGGGTTTGAGCCAAACTTGAAATCGTAGTCCTTCGAGATCTCCTCGTCATACTTCAAGTCGGTCTCAGCGCTCTTGCTGCTGTTGCTCTTGTCGTTGCTCTCACGCTTCGGGTCGCCGCCAGCCGTCGCCGCGCTCTGCACCAGAAAGGCGACAGCCATAATCGCGAAGACGAGCAGCGCGAGCCGCATCATCAACTCACGTTTGCTGCGCCTGCCGGACACATGCGCCGCATCAATTTTCAGGGGTGTCTTGCTCATCGCTTTCTTCCAACTCAAAACTAAAACTCAGGAGAACTTCAGTGATACTTAAAAAACTACTCACGCGTGAAAGCCGCACATGACGGATGACGGATTAACTCTTAACAGTTCATCCTTCATCGTTCCTACTTCATCGTTTCAACTTTACGGTTGGCCCAACATCTGCTGCGTGCGCAGGCGCTCGTCCAAGTTACGTTCCTGCTTGACCTGCTTCTCAAGGGCTTCGAGGCGCTTGAACTCCGCCAGCTCCAACTGCGCTTTTTCGGGCTGCTTGAGACGCGAGTAGGCAAGGAAAAGCTGGTAGTGGGCCTGCGTGTGCGTCGGGTTCTTTTCAATCACGCGGCTGAGGCGCGCGGCCGCTTCCTCATACTCGCGACGCTTCAAGGCAAGGCGCGCATAATCATAGAGCACGGGCACGTTTGCGGGGTCGAGCGCGAGAGCGCGCTTGAGCGGCGCTTCAGCATCTTCGAGTCGTCCCTGTTCGATTGCGACGTAGCCGAGGCTCGCCAGCGCATCAATGTTATCGGGCTGCTTTAAGAGAAACTTTTCGATCAGCTCACGCGCGCGGTCGAAGTTGCCAGCGGCACGATGAGCGTAGCCGCGCAGGTAATCTATATTCTCTATGTTGGGGTCGAGGCTGGCGGCCAAATCAAAATCGGCAGCGGCGGCCGCCCATTCGTTCTTACGGAAGTTGGCGTTGCCGCGCGCCAGCACGTAGGCAGGCTGCTTCGGGTCAAGCTGTATCGCGCGGCCATACTCATTAATCGCGCCTTCCCAGAAAGCCACATTGAAATACTCGCGCCCGAGCATGTAATGATAAGCAGCATTCTTCTCATCGCGCTCGATGGCGTGCTTGAACTCTTCGACGGCGTTGGCGTGGTCTTTGCGCGCGCTGGCAATCAATCCGAGGCGCATGTGTGTTTCCGCCGGAACGGGATTGATGTCGGCCGCTTCCGCCAGGTGACGTGCGGCCTCATCATTGCGGTCAAGATTGTAGAGGGCGACGCCCAGATTGTAGAGCACTTCAAACGTGTGCGGCTGCGCTTCGTTGACGCGGCCGAAGAGACGCGCGGCGCGCTCATACTGTTTATTCTGGGCCAGGACGCTCGCAAGCGTGAAAAGGCCGCGCACGTCCGAGCCGACGGCGCGCTCAACCATATCGGCTGCTGCCGTGGCTTCAGCTTCACGCCCCGCGCGAAACGCGACGTTGAGAAAAGCGAGCGCGAGTTGCGGGTCGTCGGGTGTTGAGGCGCGTGCGCGTGCGAAATGTTCGGCGGCCTTGACGAAATCCCCCGCGTCGCCGTAGAGCGCGCCTAGATTGTAATGGGCCTGCATGTGCGACGGGTCAATCTTAAGGACGCGCTCGAATTCCGCAATCGCCTGCTGCGTCTGCCCGCGTTCGGCCATCATCCGGCCCAGGTTATTACGCGCGCTGACGAAGTTTGGGTCAAGCCCGATGGCTGTGTTGAACTCAACGAAAGACTCATCCGTGCGCCGCTGCCGGTCGAGGACGACGCCGAGCAGATTATGCACGACAGCCGAACGCGGCGCAGCGGCCACCGCCGCGCGAGCCGCGCGCTCAGCCTCCGCCAGATTATTCTGCTGCAAAGCCGCGACGGCAGCATCAAGAGCCGCACGCGCCGCCGCGCTCAATTCGACGCTACTCCCTGCCGCTGCACGCTGCACAACACCGCTCGAACCGCGCGCCGTCGTTCGCTGCGCCAAAATCGGAAAGCAAAGCGAAAGCAGAAAGGCGAAAGTAAAAAGACGGAAGAAGGTTGTTCCAAAGTTTAAAGCGCAAGGCTCAAGGTCAAAAGCATACTCTTGACTTTGGACTTTGGACTTTGGACTTTGGACCAGCGTCGTCTTCACTTTTACCTTTTACCTTTTTACTTTTGCCTTACTTTGTTCGCGAGCGAAACTCCGCGTTGAGGCGTTCGACCGTGGCAAATTCTGCGGCGGCTTCGTCCGCGCGATTGGCGCGGCGCAGCGCAAGGCCGAGTTGATAATGAGCATCAGGACGATCGGGCGCGAGCGCGACCGCTTTCTGTAGAGCTTCAATCGCTTCGTTGAAACGGTTGGCGAGAGCGAGAGCGCGGCCCAATGATAAATGTGCTTCAAAAATTTTCGGGTCGAGTGTGATGGCACGATTGAGCGCTGCGATGGCTTCGTCCGTTTTCCCCTGCTTGACGAGGAGCGCGCCCAGGCCGACTTGCCCGATGGCGGATTGCGGATCAAGCTTCGCAAGCTCCTGATATTCTGCGAGCGCCGCGCCGGATTCGCTCGCCGCTTCGAGCGTCGTGCCCAGAAAGAAGCGCGCTGCGGCGTGGCGCGGATTGAGGGCGATTGCCGCGCGCAGTGTTCTGGCGGCAGCCTGATAATCGCGCAGCGCATACTGCACGCGTCCCAGATAAAATTGGGCATCGAAGCTTGAGGGGTCGAGCGCCACGGCTTGCGAGAGCGATTCGGCTGCTTCCTGTTCGGAAGCACCGCCGCGCGAAGCGAGGATGATGCCGAGCAGCGTGTGCGCCGCGCTTGAGCCTGCATCGAGACGCAGAGCGCGACGGGCCTCGCGTTCCGCCTCTGCGGTGTGGCCTGCGTTGTAGAGCGAGAGCGCGTGGAAATATGCGACCTCGACGGCGTCAGGCTGGCGCTTCGACAGTTCGCTGAAAGTCTCGACGGCCTCTTTCCAGCGCGCGAGTTTGATGAAAGCGAGGCCGAGGTCGTGCCAAGCGCCGTAGAGCGTAGGGTCTTGACGGATGGCTTCGCGAAGTCCGTTTATCGCAGCGCTCATGTCGCCGCGGTCGGAAGCAAGCAGGGCGTCAATGTAGGTCACGCGCGGATCGGAGGGGCGTGCGTCTTCGAGAAGTTTCAACTGTGCGAAGGCTTGCGCGCTGTCTCCGAGTGAGCGGTAGGCGGTCAACAAGTCAAAGCGAACCTCGCTGCGGCGCGGGTCGAGTTCGAGCGAGCGGCGCAGGTGCGCGGCAGACTCGGTCAGTTGCTGCTTATTACCGTTGGCTGTGAAGAGCAGAAAGCGTCCGAGTTGATAATGGGCCGTGAAATTCTTGTCGTCTGCTTTGAGGGCGGCGCGCTCCGCTTCGATGGCTTCCTTGTGGCGTCCGATTTTCCAGAGCGTGTAGCCGAGGCCCGCCTGATACTCCGCATTCGAAGGCTTGAGCGCGACGGCGCGGCGCAAATCCTCGTAAGCTTCCTTGTAGTTTCCGAGGCTCATGCGCGCGTAGGCGCGCGCGTTTAAGGCTTCCGCATCATTCTGATTTGCACTGAGCTTCGCGGTCGCCTCGCGTTCTGTTCGTTCGGCGCGCACTTCGGGCCGGCTAAAGCGTTCGACGTGTGAGCGCACGGCAGGCGTCGTCGCCGGAGCGGCAGGCGTCTGTGCGCGGACGCTTACGGCGCAGCTCAGGCAGATAAGGATGAATGGGGACGCGCGCTGTAGTAGTCTCATAAATCGAGAGCCGTGGAAAACCAACGGAACGAAAGGCGGATGGATTCTAACAAAAAAGAGGCGGGCGCGCATGCCGCCCGTTCAATACTAATGTGAAAGTCCGGCAGCGACACCAACTGCTTGAGCCGCTGCCGGACTTTCGTTTTTTCAATCGCGAGCCCCTTTTCCCACACGAGCGGACTCGCTCAAGCTACAGCCGCTTAGAAGAGGAACTTCAAGCGGTATTGAATAACACGCGCGGGCAGCGCCGAATCGAAGCGACCGAAGCCGGCCGCGTCTCTGATGTTGTTATTCGGGATGGTGTAGCTGGCCTGATTGAAGACGTTGAAGAATTCGAGGCCGAGTTGCATCTTCAGGGTCTCGGTCAGCGCAGTGTTCTTGAAGAACGAGAAATCCGTGCGGACGTAGCCGGGCCCACGAAACGCGTTGCGCGCCTGACTGCCGAAACGGATTTGCCTGCCAGCCGCATTGACCACACAGTTTGGCCCAGGACATGGACCAGAAGGCGCTGAGAAAGCAGCCAGATTCAGATAGCGTCCTGCTGTGCCTGTAGTCCCTGAAAACGGGTCGCCTATCAGGTTGGCGCGAACGCCCTGATTGTCGTTGTCAACCACGGAGAACGGGAGGCCGGAGCGGCCCGTGACGATGATGTTGAGCTGGATGCCGCCCAGCAGCTTGTCCGCCACGGCGCTCGAATTGAAGTAGCGCTCGCCCTTGCCGAACGGCAGGTCAATGATGGCGTCGGCCGAGAGCAGGTGCGGAACGTCGAGCGATGAGACACCGTATTCGGCCTCAAGGTCAAACGGGTTTTGCGGGCCGCCGCGGCTGCCGCGCCCTTCGCCAAGGCCGTTGAAGACCCCGGTTGAATCGTCGCGGTTGCGGCTGAAGGTGTAGGAAATCTGTCCCTGCACATTTCTGGAGAGACGCTTCTGAAGCTGCATCTGCAAGGCATCATAGTTGGCGCGCGCGGTATTCTCATAAAGCTGCGCGGTCAGGAATGCGCCTGCGAGGTTGCGCGCGTCGGCCGTGCCGCCAGCGCCGATGTCGCGCGTGCGCAGCAGGTTTCTCGCGCGCGTGCCGACATAGCCGATGTCAAACGAGTAGTCTCTGGCGAATTGATACTGGAACGTGATGTTGAACTGGTGAACGAGCGCCGTCCGCTGCTGCGGCTCCTGCCTGAAGACGACGACCGAAGGCGCGCCTGTCGTCGGGTCAATCAAAACGTTCGGGTCAACGATGGGCACGGTCGGCGGGCCAGTCTGCAAGCTGGTCAGGTTGCGCAGCCCGTTGCTGAACGGGTCGAAGGTGACGCTGTTTGTAAACGGCGGATTCTGCACGAGCGGCGGGCGGTCAGTCGCATCCAGCGTGTAGAGAAGTCCGTAGCCGCCGCGCAGGACCATGTTCTTCTCCGCGCCGATGGCGTAGGCGAAGCCTAGGCGCGGACCGAAGTTGTTCTTGTCGGTTTCGATCAGTCGGTCGTCGCTGCCGGTCGCAAGCTGAATGACGCGGGTGGCGGGGTCGTAGTTGCCTAGGCGTCCGTCTTCCTCCGTGGCCGACGGGAAGATGTCATAACGAAGACCGAGATTGAGCGTCAGTCGCTCCGTTGCCTTCCAGTCGTCCTGCACGAAGAAGCCGTACTCCTGCGAGCGCAGGTTGAAAGCGCCGCCGGGAACGCTCCCGCGAAAAGCCTGTGTCGAAGGCAGGCCGAGCAGGATGTTGAAGGAAGCGTTGCCGGTTCCGCCGTAAGGGATGCCGTTGGGGTCAACGTAGCAGTTACCGCCGACTGTGGACTCCGGCGGGCAGATTTGGCCGGGAAGAATTGCGCGCGCTTCGGGCGTGGCATCGCCGTAAGCCAGATTGCCCTTGAGGCCGCCCGTGCGTCCGCCGTCAATCGTGTTCAGGTAGCGCAGGCGCGTCTCGAAGCCGGTCTTGATAGTGTGACGGCCTTTGATGATGGTCAGCGTGTCTGCAAAGTACGGGTTCTTGCTGAAGACGATGAAGGGGCCGCCGTCGCCCGCAAACTCGACGCCGCCCGTGCCGAAGCCGCCGGTCAGGATAGAGCCTGACTGCTCGAAGGTTCCGTTGTTGGAGTTGGGAATACCGACATCCTCCGAGAATGTCTCGGAGAGGCCGCACGCGCCGCCCGTGCCGCAGTTGAGAATACCGAGGTCAATCTTGGTATAGCCGAAGCGAAACTCGTTGAGCATCGTCGGGCTGAAGGTATGCGTATCGGAGATGACAATCTGGCGCGTGTTGTTTAGCTCCTCGCCGTTGCCGAAGCCTGCGGGCACGACATCGAAGAAGGAGTCGCGCAGGTTCTTGTTGTTCTGGCGGCTGTAGCGGCCAGAGAGCGAGTTGTTGCCGGTCAGGCGGTGGTCAATCTTGATGTCGAAGTTGTCAATCTTCTCGCTGACTGCGCGCTGGCCGAAGAAGTTGCGAACGGAGCTATCGTTTGTGTTAAGCACGTTGGCCGTCGGCAGCGGGTAGGCGTTGAAGAACCTTTGCGCGACCGGGCTGATAAGCCCCGCCGGAACGCTCGTGCCCGCAAACCTTCTGCCGGTGCGTGGGTTGCAAACAGGCCCGTCGTCAGGGTCAACGATGCCCGTCACAGGGTCAACGCCGGTAATGTTGTTGCCGTTACAATTGCGTGCGAACGTAAACTCGCTGAAGTTACCGTTGCGCACGTTCTGCGATGGAACGGTGGAGCGAATCTCCGTCGGCAGGTTGTTGCGTGCGCCTAGATAGTCGAAGAAGAAGAAGGTGCGATTCTTAATGATGGGGCCGCCGACCGTTCCGCCAAACTCGTGAATCTGCTGGACGGCCTTCTTCTGCACGTTGGCATCGCCGCGCGAAAGCTGCTCGGCGCGTTGCCGCTTGAGATAGGGGTGATAGGCGTTGAGCGCGGAGTTTTGACCGTAGTAGTAGAGCGAGCCGTGAAACTCGTTTGTGCCGGAGCGGAAACTCGTATTGATGACAGCGCCCGCCGCGCGCCCGATTTCCGCAGGCGGCACGCTCGTCGTGACGCGAAATTCCGCTATGGCGTCAGGGTTGACGAAGACGCCGATAGTGCCAAACTGTGGCTCGTTGTTGTCAACTCCGTCAACAGAGAAATTATTTGTCGTCGGGCGCTGCCCGTTGGCGGAAAGCACAGCGCCGCCGGAGCGTGCGAAGCGTGCGGATTCCGTAGAGCCGACGGGGTTGCCGCCGCCAGGCCCCTGACCGCCCGCGTTCGGGTCGCCGTTATTGTTTGCGCGTGCGTCGGAGAGCGTGCCGATGGAGACGCGCGAGACGCCGGGCGTCAGCGTCGCAAGCTGCGTGAAGTTGCGGCCTGAGAGCGGCAGTTCCGTGACCTCGCGGCCGGTGACGACGCTGCCGCGGTCGCTTGATTCACTCTGCACCAGCGGAGCGTCAGCCGTAATCGTCACTTCCGCACCGACACCTCCCGGCGGCAACACGATGTCGAGGCCCAGACGTGCGCCCGTTTGAAGCGTGACGCTTTCGTTAGTCACCTTCTGGAAGTTTGGCGCTGTCGTCGTCACACGGTAGATGCCGGGGTCCAGCAGCGGCACTTCGTAGTTCCCGCTATCGCTGGTCGTGACGGTGCGCTCGGCGTTGGTCTCGACGTTTGTGACCGTGACGGTTGCGCCCGACACAGTGCCGCCGTTCTGGTCGGTCACGGTTCCTGTCAGCGTTGCTTTGTTGGATTGAGCGAATGCGGGAAGGGTGAAAGCGGCGAGCAATAAAACCAGTGCGCCGACTTGCGGGAGAAAACGTGTAGTTCTCCTCTGTGTCGTCATGGCTGGACTCCGTGTGCCTACAGAAACCGGGGTTGCGCTCTCAAACCCTGAACCGTAGCGGGGGAGAGCATTAAATTGTTTTGAGCTTGGAAAAGGACGTGACCAAAGACGCACTCCCATGGCGCTTTGGCTTGAATCTATCTTAGTTTCTGAAACCCAGAACCACTGCTTGACAGTTTGTTGCTTTGCCGAACGAAGCAATAAGTAACTCAGTTTTTGGGGACTGTCAACACTTTTCTTGCTATACGGCGACGACCGATGAGAATTTACTGGCGAGCACGAGGCTCAAAGCTCCCATCAGTGTCGGATGCGGGCCGAGTGTGGAAGCGATGATGCGCGCAGAGGGCAGCCCGCGACGAATGCTGTGCTCGATTGTCTCTCCGAGCGCTTCCGAGACGAGCGGCCAGGCGCGCACCAGATGTCCGCCGACGACGACAGCTTCGGGGCTGAAGCCGACGATGAGATTGGAGATTCCGATGCCCAGATAATGAGCCGTCTCAAGTAGGGCTTCGCGCGCAGCATCTTCGCCCGCGAGTGCGCGGTCAATTAGTCGGTTAAAGTTAACGGGCGTTGAAGCGTTGCCCGTTCCAACTGCTTTTTGATAACGGGCGAGAGCGGCGCGCTCCGAAGAGAAGGCTTCCCAGCAATCGAAGTTGCCGCAGGAGCAAGGGGTCGGCCCCTGCGCGCCGATAATCATGTGGCCGAACTCGCCGGCCGCCCCGTGTTCGCCGTGATAAATCTGCCCGTCGAAGACGATGCCTGTGCCGACGCCCTCCGCGACAAGCACCATGATAAAGTCGCGCACGCCGCTCACCTCCGGGCGACCGAACCACAATTCAGCGAGCGCCGCAGCGTTGGCGTCGTTGCCAATCATCACGGAGAGGTTGGTGGCCGCTGCGATGCGCTGCGCGACGGGAACATCGCGCCACTTAAAATAGGGCACGTAGAGAGCGCGGTTCGATTCCGTGTCAACCAATCCGGGCAGGCTGACGCCGACTGTCTCAATCGCGCCCTTGTTCTTCGCTGCCATCTCGCGCACGCAGTCGGCCACGCGCGTGATGGTGCGCTCAAAATCCGTGTTGCTTGAAAACTCTTCCTGTTCGATGACGCGGCCCGCAAGGTCGCTGGTAGCGATGGTGGTGCGCGTCGGCGTGATGGCGACGCCGATAGCCATTGCTCCGGCCGTGCGCAGCTTCAGCAGGGTCGGGCGACGACCTCCAGTTGATTCGCCGGAGCCGACCTCTTCAATAAGGCCGTCCGCCTGAAGTGCGTCAACGATGGCAGAGACGGTGGAACGTTGCAGCGCAGTCTCGCGTGCTATCTCCGCGCGCGAGATGGGCTCACGCTCGCGCACGTAGTTGAGAACGATCTGACGGTTGATGTCGCGGATTGTGTTTGAACGCGCCGCCTGCGCTCTCTTTAAATCTATTCGTCGCAACGTTGCACGCTCCAAGCGGGAAGGAACTGCTCGGCCAAACCACACAGGCTACTACAAAAGGGATAACAGAACTCAGCCTGACCGCGACTGCTCAGAAGAATTAAGGTGGCCGCGCTCTTCAACTAACTGCGCCAACTACGGCGCGACCTCGCGAGGCGCGGACATCATACAGCTTTTCGGCGCGTGATGAAGAAGAAATAATAAAACGATGAAGTAGGAACGATGAACGATGAACAGTCAAGCAGCTTGCCTGTCATTCAGCGTTGCGGCGTTCCCCGTTCATCGTTCATCGTTCCGCGTTCATCGTTACTTCGTTGTCGTTCCTTTTCCTTCGTTGATGGTCAGGATTTGGTCTGGTGTGGAAACGTCGAAGGATTCGAGCGTGCCGTTGGGCCATTTGACTTCGAGTTTGTCTATTTTGGTGGCCGCGCCGAGTCCGAAGTGTAGCCGCGAATCATTCTGCGAGCCGTAGCCTGCGCCGCTGATGGCGTCAACGCGCTGGCGCAGCTTGCCCGCCGTTAGATAAACGATTGCGCCCGTCGCATCCTTCGGACTCTTCTTCGCAACGTCGCCCGCGAGGCGCAGCATCAACCAGTGGCCGTTTGTTTTCGCGACGTTGCGGACGAGCGTCGGCTTGGAATCTATATTATTGAGAACGGCGTCGAGCCGCCCGTCGTTATCGAAGTCACCGACGGCCAGCCCGCGCGCAGGCAGCGCCATTGCGAGCGCACTACCGGGCGCAGCGCCGACGCGCTCAAAGACGCGTTCCTCTTTTCCGCCGCGCGTGCGTGCGACGTTTTGAAAGAGAAGCATCTGCTGCGCGAAGCTAGTGCCCCATTGATACTTGTCAACGGTCGGGTAGACATGTCCGTTGGCGACGAGGACATCCTTCCAGCCGTCGTTATCATAATCAACGAAGCTCGTGCCCCAGCCCAAGAAGGGGATGGTCGGCTCGCCAAGGCCCGCTTGAAACGTGATGTCCGTAAAATTGCCGCTGCCCTCGTTGCGGTAGAGGACGTTGGAATCGTCGGAAAAATTTGTGATGTGAAAATCAACGCGTGAGTCGTTGTCGTAGTCTCCGACGGCGAGGCCCATGCCTGCCTGCTCGCGGCCGTTCTCATTAAGGGCGACGCCCGAAGGATAGCCGACCTCTTCAAACGTGCCGTCGCCCTTGTTGATGTAGAGCTGCTTGGGCGTCGAATCGTTGACGACGAGCAAATCGAGCAGGTCGTCGTCATCCGCATGAACGAAGGCGGAGGAGAAGCCGTAGTACTTGTCCGCGTCCGCCACGCCCGCACGCGCGCTCACGTCTTCAAACTTGCCGTCAGCGCGTTGATGATAGAGCGTGTCGCCCTCGCCCTTGAGTCCGCGCGGGCCGCACATGACAGGCACGCCCCTGAACTGGCAGAAGTTTTGCCCGACGTGGCCGGGCTTCGCTGCGTCCGAAGGGTTGGGCGGCAGATTGTTCAAATCGAAATCGAGATAACCGGGCACGAATAGATCGAGGCGACCGTCGCGGTCGTAATCGCCCCACGTCGCGCCTGTGCTCCAACCCTTGCGTGCGACGCCGAGCTTTTCCGCAACATCTGTGAACGTGCCGTCGCCGTTGTTGTGATAGAGACGCGAGACGCCCCAGTTGCCGACGTACATATCAGGGCGTCCGTCGTTATCGTAGTCGGCAACGGCGACGCCGAAGCCCCAACGCTCGTTAGCCACGCCAGCTTTTTCCGTCACGTCTTCAAACTTCCAGTTGCCGAGATTGCGGTAGAGCGCGGCGCGCGGCGCTTTCTCCTTGCCCTGCATGGCGGCGAAGGTTGAGCCGTTGAGCAGGTAGATGTCCATGAGGCCGTCCGTGTCGTAATCGAAGACGGCGACGCCGCCCGACGGCGACTCGACGATGTAATCCTTCGCCGCGTCGCCTGAGCGATGCCTGAAGGCTGCAAGCGCTGTCTTGTCCGTCACGTCTTCAAAGATGACGGGAGCTTTCGCGTCCGTGATGCCGACGGTGCGGCGCGAACTGTAGTTGAGCGCAGCGCCCGTCGAAGCTCCGCCCATGCCGCCCTGCTGCGGCGGCGTCGTTGTACCTGCGGCCGGAGTCGGCGCAGGCGTTTGCGCGCAGACGACCGCAGGCATCTGCACAAGCAGAGAGACAACCAACATGACGACAAACGCACGAACGGAAAACGGACGAGGGACATTCAATTGCAGCATTTGATTATTTCCAGAACGACGGGATTCAGAGACGACCGACAGCACTCTCAAATTTCACGAACGATGAAAAGCATCCTCTTCATCATCCGTCTTTCAGGCTCGAACAGACACTCAAGCCTGCCTCTCTGGACTGACAGGAAAATAACCGCCACCCGCGCGCAAGTCAAATAAGGCAGTTGCTCCGTTTAATCATTGCTTCACGCAGCCATTTAATTAGTAGTAGATGAAGCGATGAACGGATGACGGGATGAATCAATCATTTCGCCTTGCGTTCGGTGAGGGTGTGATACTTGTCAACGGCCAGATTCGTGTAGCGCTCAACCTGCCCGTTGGGCCAGCGAACCTCGACCGCCTTGATGCCTACGCTTGCGCCAAGCCCGACAAGGATGCGTGTATCGTTTGCGGAGAGATAGCTGCCCGCGTTCGTCACGTCAAACGTCTGCCGGCGATTGCTGGAATCCGTGACGTGGACGCGTGCGCCGAAAGGCGTGCGCTTCGCATCGGCACTCACAAGTTGCAGGCCGAGCCAGTGGTTCTTTGTGCCGTCGTTGCTCAGGATAAGGGGCGGCCCGTCCAGCACGCAGATGACAATATCCGTGTCGCCGTCGTTATCCAGATCACCGAAGGCTGCGCCGCGTGCGGCCACGGAATTGAGAAACGCAGGGCCGGCCGTCGCGGAGACGTTGACGAAGCCGCGTCCCGTATTGCGCATCAGAAGCGGCTGCTGCCTGTACTTCAGATAACTCGAAGTCTTCTCGATGGTGTCGAGCACGTGGCCCTGCGCGACGAAGATGTCGAGCAGGCCGTCGCGGTCGGCGTCTATAAAATGTGTGCCCCAGCCGGAATTGAGAACCGTAATCTGACCGACGTTTGATGTGTTGGTCGCATAGGTGAAGGTGAGGTCGCCGTTGTTGTGATAGAGCGGGTAGGTCTCGTTTGAAAGGGCCGTGATGATGATGTCTGGGTGGCCGTCTGCGTCGTAGTCTTTCGCATCAACGCCCATCCCTGCGAAGGTGCGCGCGTTCTCGTCGTAGCCTGTGCCGGACAATTCGGCTACGTCTTCAAACGTGCCGTCGCCGCGGTTGCGATAAAGCTGCTGGCGCACGCTGTCGTTCGCGACGAAGATGTCCGTTAAACCGTCCGAGTCGAAATCAGCGAAGGCAACGCCGAGTCCCTTGCCGTTTGCGTCTGCGATTCTGGCCGCCGTCGTCACGTCTTCAAACGTGCCGTCCGCTTTCTGATGAAAGAGAATGTTTGATGCGCCCTTGAAATTGTCGGGGTGGCAATAGGCACGATAGCCGGGCCGCGTGTCGCCGCAATAGATTGAGCCGCGCTCAAAATCCCAGTCCATGTAGCGCGCAATGAAGAGGTCCGGGCGGCCGTCGCGGTCGTAGTCGAGCCAGCCGGCGCTCGTTGACCAACCGCTGCCAGCCACACCCGCACGCGCAGTCGCATCCTCAAACGTGCCGTCGCCGCGATTGCGATAGAGAATGTTGCTGCCGTAGGCCGTGACGTAGAGGTCAACGAAGCCGTCGCCGTTATAGTCCGCCGCGGCCGCGCCCATGCTATAACCAGCGCCTCTGACGCCCGCGCGCTCCGTCACGTCTTCAAACGTGCCGTCCACCTTCTGGCGGTAAAGACGATTCCAGTATTTCGCGTCGCGCTTGTCGGGCGAGGCGCTTTTGGGCATCGGGTCGCTGAGCCGCGCGCCGTTGGTGAAGTAGAGGTCGAGGCGACCGTCGGCGTCGTAGTCCAGAAGCGCCACGCCGCCACCCATTGATTCCAGCAGGTACTTCTGCGAGGTCACGGAAGCAGCGTGCCTGAAATCAATTCTGGTCTGTGCGGTGATGTCCCTGAAGGTGACGGGCGAAGGGGCTTGCGGCCCCGGCGGTGGCGGTGTCTTCAAGCGGTCGCCGCCATCGTAGGAGCGACCCGTGCGCGACGGCTGCGGCGTGGGCGAGGCTTGCGGCTGCTGCGCCAGCGCGGCGGAAGAAAGGCTAACGAAGAAGATGAGCGCCGCCGTAATTATTATCGAGCCGTGGCCGAGAGAGCGTTGAAGAAACATAAGAGGCAAACTGACTGACATGGAAAATCCGCTTCACCAACCAGCATGAAAACTCTGCTTCACTAACCGGCATGCAAACTTTACTTCACTAACCGATATGCAAGTTTCTACTTCAACCGGCGCTTCGCTTCGTCAATCAACTCGTTATTGCGTTCGTAAGAGATGACAGCATCAGTCTCATCCTTCAGTCGCGGCGGATAGTGGTGCGAGTTGTAAACAGGATAAGCTTCCGTGCGCAGGTGCGCGAGCATTTGATGGCCGCGACGCGTCGCGCGTTCATGTCGCAGAGCGGAAATATCAACGGGCGCGACGACGATGCGCTCGCCCGGCCCCGGACTCGCCTCTGCGAGCAGCCGGCCCTCGAAATCCACGACCTGACTGCCGCCCGGCCAAGAATACGGCGGATAGTGTTTGAGGCTCGCGCCCTGATTGGCCGCGACGACGTAGGCCGTGTTCTCAAGCGCGCGGCAACGGTTAACGATGGTCCACCAGGCGAGCGGCTCGGTCGCTCCCCAAGGCTCCATGTAGGCCGAGACGCGTATTAAAACTTCCGCACCGTTTGCAGCCAGTTGTCTTATCGCTTCGGGGAACAGCCAGTCGTAACAGATGGCACAACCGAGTCGTCCAATCTCCGTCTCGACGACAGGAAACAGAGGCTCATCGTAGCCTTCAAGGTCGTGCGGGCTGGTGTGAACTTCGTAGGGAATCCACGTGTTGACCTTGCGATACTTCGAGAGCACGCCCTCCGGCCCGATGAGACAAGTCGTGTTGAAGACAGCACCCGGCCAGCGTGCATCCTGTTCGAGCATCGTGCCGCTCTGAATATAGATGTCGTGCTCGCGTGCCTTCTGTTCCAGACGTTCGGTGTGCTCGTTAGGGATTGCGACGGCCAGCTTCTCTCTCAACTCGGCTGCGCTCGCAAAGACCGGCGCGGCGTGTGCAAACTCAGGAAAGACGACGAGCCGCACCGGCAAAAAGGGCGCAGCGCCCGCGACGGCCGAATCAATCATCGAGAGCATGCGCTCCGTATTGCTGCGCATCGCGCGTCGCTCAAGCGGATTCGGCAAATCGGTCTGACAGGCGGCAACTGAGTATCTGATGTGTTCCATAAAAGCAGTGACGAGTGACAAGCGACGAGTGACAAGTTACAACGAAAGCAGTTTACACTTGTCTCTTGTCCCTCGTCACTTGTCACTCGTCAGTAATCCGGGAACCGGCGCGGCGACCGAGCGCGTGTTGTAGCGTTCGATGTAGGCGCGGCGCGCGGGCGTTAATGGATATGCTTCGGGCGCGCGGTAGGGGTAGCGCGTCATGGCGTGAAAGGGCAGTGGGCCAATGGTGTCGGGTGTGGCCGAGTTGATGTCCATCTCTTTGCTGTAGCCGTCGGCGTAGAGCAGGAAGGTGCGCGTCCAACCTGAGGGAAGCTGCGGGAGCGCACGGGCGTCGAAAGAGAGACTGATTTCGTCGCCGGTGCGGGCGATGACGAAGATGTCGTCGGTTTTCAGGAGTAGCTCGCGCACGTCGCCCTCGCGCGTGTAGCGTCCCGGCATGACCTTCCAGGGCGAAAGATGAGAGATGTGCTCGTAGTCGTAGGCGAAAGGCTCGCGGCCGTCGGGCGAGATTCCGGCGGAGTAGCCGCGCCAACGAAGGTCCGCACGAAGCGGGTCGAGGCGCGTCAACTGAATGGGCTCACGCCCGTCCGATGTATCAACGAGAATCTGGTCCCAGTAGATACGCATGTTGGTAATGATGCGTACTTCTGGATTGCGCGCCGGAAATTTTCCTGTTAAGTCGAGCGTGATAGTCTGCGGTCGGCCGATGGGTATTCCTATGTTGTCAATGACTGTGTGCCAGCGCCCGCGTTCGTCCTTCATCTGGAGCGCGGGAGGTTGCAGGTGTTTGCCTGCGTGAGAGGCTGCGACGTTGTCGCTCGAAAATGCGTAGTCCGTCCAACCCGTGAGCAGAAGCAGCGTGCGTGCTTTCGCCTCGTGCCTGTTGTTCCCGGTGTCGAGTTTGAGCGTCAGCGTGTGCTCAAGGCTGTAGCCGCGCAGGCGGTCGAGCGTGAAATCGTCCGGGTACTGCCGGTCAAGATGGAGGATGCGCGGCAGCACGTCATGGCCGTGCTCGTCGGTGGCTGCGAGCGGCGGGCGGGCGGCGCGCGTCGCATAGAGTTTGAAGGGAGGCGGCGCGTTGAGCAGCCCTTCCTTCGGATATACTTCGATGCCGCGCGGGTGGGCGACTGAGACGAGTTGCAGGCGGTCAACGAAGAGCACTTCTTCCAGTTCGTTTGTGATGCGCAACTCGTATCGCCCGTCTCGCTCCTTCAACTTGTCGCCCGGAATGCGAACGTACTCGTCAGGGTCGGGCGTGTTGTAATGGCCGGTTGGCCCAACACGGTAGCCCATCTCGCCGCCGCCCATAAAGTCGGTAATAAACTCAAAGCGCTCGCCGTTCCATGTGTAGAGGAAGGGACACGAGGAGGGCTTGCGGTCAAGCTCTTTGATGGGCAACACAAGCGGCGCGAGGGCCGCACGGGGAGGCTGCGCTCCTGCTTCGTTTGACGAAGGAATTTCTGTTTCCGCCTGCACGATTCCGGCGGGCCAGATGACGCGCACGGCATCAACGCTATCGCGTTGGCCCAGGCCGAAGACGATGTCGGCAGGTGCGGGCGAAGGACTGGCCGAGTAGGTCTCAAGTTTCTGCACGAGGCTGCCGGAGCGTGCTTCAACTTTCGCGCCGATGCCGCTGCGATTGCTGACACGGCCGGAGAGCCGGACGCGCAAAGACTCATTGCGGCTGCCGCCTTCGTTGCGAACAACGCGCAGTTCTTCGTTTGGCCCACGCAGCAGCAGGTCAACGTCGCCGTCGCCGTCCACATCGCCCGATGCGAGGACGGCGCGGGGAGTGTCTTTATCAGCACTCGCATTAAACGAGAGCAATTCGCGCGGCACTACGCGCTCCGAGACATCCATCCATTCGTCACCGACGTTGCGCCAGAGGCGAAGGCCCGCGCGCGTTACGAGCACAAGGTCGAGCAGGCCATCCGAATCGTAGTCTAGAAACTGCGCGGCACGCGCGCTAGTTGTTCCAGCGGGCGCTGCGCGAAGAATGAAACGCCCGCGACCGTCGCTCAAGGCAAATAGTCCGGGTTGTTCTTTGCGGCCAAGGAAAAAATCTGTGTAAGCATCCTTGTTAAAATCGCCCGCCGCAACACACGTATAGTCGCCCTTTTGCAGCAGCCCGACTTCCGCTGCGACGTTGCGAAATGTGCCGTCGCGCATGTTGCGAAAGAGCGTCGGCGCGTCGTGCAGGTGAAGAATGAAGAGGTCAACGTCGCGACGGTTGTCGAAGTCCGTCGGCACAACGGCCATCGCCGTCGAGATACGCTCCTGCACCTGAGCGGTCGCCGTAATGTCCGTAAACTTCCCTTCACCGTTGTTGCGCAGCAGCAAGTTTGATGGGCCAGCGATGAGGATGTCGAGATCGCCGTCGTGATCTGCGTCAGCGAAAGCAGCGGAGACAGGCATGTAAAGATACTCAGGCATGCGTGGAATGCCCGCCGCGCGCGTCGCGTCGGAGAAACGTCCCTCGCCTTCGTTGTGATAAAGCAGGCAGCCGTCTGAATAACTGAGGATGAAGAGGTCTGCCCTGCCGTCGTTGTCATAATCGCCCGCCAACGCTCCGAGGTACACGTCATCCGTCGTGCGCGGCAAGCCTGACGGCACGCTCACGTCCGTAAACTTTACGCCGTCGTTGCGCCAGAGCCGCAGGCGGGCGGGCGCTGCATCGAGCAGGTCAAGGTCGCCGTCCGCGTCGTAATCAAAGAGCGTGATGCCACCGCCGAGCATGGAGAGGTCGCGCTTTTCTCTTCGTCGCGAAGCATCCTGTTCGGTCGTGCTACTCGAAGCCGCAGGAGCACGCCAGGATGGAACGTTGCCGCCATCAACTGAGACTTTAATCAGCATGCTTGCGGTCGCGTCCGTGAAGGCGACGGCCGGGAGCTTGCGGTCAACCAACTCAGGCTCAGCGCCTGTCGAAGCGATTGCTTCGCTGTAGCGTCCCTGCTCAAGATAATTAGTGCCGACGGTTGTGCCAGCGCCGCTGCGTTGGAGTTGCTGAAAGCGGGCTATCATCTGCTGGCCTTCGGTGCGGTTGCCCGTGCGCGTTAGGGCGAGGCCGAGATTGTAGAGGGCCGTCATGTTATAAGGCTCGGCGGCAAGAGCCTCGCGGAAGGCTGCAACGGCCAACGCATATTTACGTTGCTGTACGAAAAGTTGTCCTCTATTGACGTTGGCCCCAACGTCGAGCGGGTCAATCCTGCGCACTCTATCGAAGGCAGCCAGCGCGTCGTCCGTACGATTCTGTGTCTTAGCGATGAGGCCAAGGATGTAGTGTGGCTGCGGCGCGTCGGGAGCGAGCGCGAGCGCGCGCCTTGCCTCACGCTCGGCCCCTGCGAGGTCGGGCAGATTATAGAGAGCGATGCTGAGATTGATGCGCGCCAGCCGCAGGTTCGGGTTCAGTCGCAGGGCACGCTCGAAGGCTTCCGCGCCTTCCCTATATCTATACTGTTCCAGCAGCGCTACGCCCAGATTATTTGCACGATAAGCCGCCTCGCGCGCGACTAGTTCTGTCTCAAAACTTTTCTGCGCAGGTCTCGTGCGCGTCTGCGTCAGTCCGCGCAAAGCGAGCGCACAGAGGCTCGCTACGACGACGAGCAGCAGAAAACATCGCTGGTAATTCTTCATCCGTTGCGTACTTTTATTTCAAACGCACGATGCAGCACGTGTGTGCCAAGCACGTTCAAAACATTTATGGAGCATGCTACCGAAAGGACGTGGGCGAATATAAGTCAGAACCATTGATTGTCAAAGCAGCGCTTAACGCGCAGCCATCCGTCACAGCACTGTGATATATTCAGACTACCTGAAACTCTAGAACCGTTGGAGTTTGCCGATGGCGAGCCAGCCTAAATCCTATCTGACGCCGGAAGAGTATTTGGCTATGGAGCGCAAGGCCGAATACAAGAGCGAATATTTTGCAGGGGAAGTGTTCGCCATGGTCGGGGCCAGCAGGAAGCATAATCTCATCACCGCCAACATCATCGCCGCGCTCATACAACAACTGAAGAGAAGACCATGTGAGCTTTATCCGAGCGACATGCGTGTCAGAGTTCCGGCGACCGGCTCGTATACTTATCCTGATGTAGTGGTGGCGTGCGGAGAGCCTGAGTTTGAGGATGATTATCTGGACACGCTGCTCAATCCTGTTGTGATTATCGAAGTGCTTTCCGCTTCGACGGCCTCTTATGACCGTATTAAAAAGTTCGGTTACTACCGCACGATTGATTCGCTCAACGAATACCTGCTGGTAGCGCAGGATGAATACAAAATCGAGCAATACATCAAACAACCTGACGGACGCTGGCTCTTAGCAGACATTAAATCGCTCGAAGCGACAGTAGAGATGCCTTCCATCCAGTGCAAGCTGCCGCTGGCGGATGTCTACGACAAAGTTTCACTTCCTTAACGCACAAACGCGCTTGCGTAGTGCGCCAGCAATTCCGAAAAGACGTTTTTGAAGATAAAAGCCCCGGCCGTCAAATGCCTGTGTGACATTTGACGGCCGGGGCTTGTGAAAGGGCAGTCGCTCTGTCTGCTCTCAACCGTGTTTGCGCTTGAGAGTCAGCTTAAGGGGTCGGCTCTTACGGGCAGCCGAACCTTGAGCGATATTCCGTCGAGCTGAGGAAGGCGTTGATGATGTCGTTGTAGCACTGGGAAACCTGAACCGGGTCGTTGCCATATTGATTAGCCGCGCGGTCGAGGCAGCTATCCAGAGAGCCCTTCCAGAACCAGAAGCCGAGGCGACGGTAATCGTCCGGCGGTGCGCTTGAAGAGCGTTGGAGATAGATCAGGTAGGACAGTTCAACGAAGTCGTAGGTATCGTAGAGTTCGTTGCCGGAGGTGTTGCTGAGCCCGAAGGTTCTGGACTGCTGACGGAATTCGGGCTTGTCCCACATCCTTCGAGACATTTTCACGCGCTCTGTGTTGTAGCATGCGAGGTCGCCGTAGTGTAGGCAGGAATTGAGCGGGGCCACGTCTGAGGCCAGTTCATAACCTTGCGGGTTACGGTAAAGAAAGTCTCTGTACTGCTGCTGGACGAAGAAGGTCGCGTCGTCAATCGGGTTAGGGCCGCAGGTGGGAGGCGGCGGCTCGCAGTCGTAACACGGGTCAATGGGTTCAATCGGAGCCTGCGCGTCCCTCTGAGCGAAGGCCATCTGGGCTGCACACAGACACAAAATCAACGCGAGAAGAAGCTGTGTAACTCTTTTCATTATTAATTCCCCATTTAGTTAGCCCTGAGAAGCTAACGGTGAAGATGAAGCCGCCTGCACCAAGCGACATTCAATTGCCATAGAGCGTTACAAGACTCGCACAGTACGACTCTCCTGCAAGTCCTGTGGGCAGAACGCAAGGGTTCCTGCGGCTCTTCCCTGGAATGCAAGGAGGAGCGTAAATGGTCTTTGGGGGTAAGACGACGAGTGAGCGATTGCTACCTAAAGCATTTGCGCCAAGCGTCAAGCATCACGACTGCTTTTCCGCACAGGCAACATCAATTTTCTCCCTTGAGCTGAGGCTTCCAGAAGCACTTTCTTCAAATCGAGAAGAACGCTGCTTTGTAATAAATAGACGCAGAAGTTTAAGATTTATTCCCAGCCACGGAAAATATTTTTTCAACAACCAATAAGAGCCGGAGAGTCTTGGTCTTACGCGGATTTTTCCGCAGACGGATAGCAACATTATGTTAACGACGGTGAGGCCGTTAACGTCAGTAATCAGGCGAAACAATCGCTCTCGCGTAACACGCGGAACAGTTAATCCTGCCGCCTGAAGTTAATCAAACGCGAGCGGAAGCTAGAGTGCGAATTTTCTAACGCGCGTTGGCATCAATGTCTGCCGCCTTGATGTCCTGCGGGATGAACTGGCGGTCAACGAGGTCGCTCATCTTGATGGGTCGTTCGAGAATGCCCGTCTTGATAGCCATGTCGTGAATCTGTTGGAGGTCTTCGTCGGTCGGCGTCAGCATGCGGTAGCTGACGCGGTCGGGTGGCTGCGTCAAGACATAGCGCACGACGCGTTCATCCTGCCTAAAATATGGCGCGGCGACGCGTGCGGCTTCGAGGCGGTGCGTCTCGGCCCATTCGCCGCTCTCCGCTATGCCGCGCACAAGGTCGCGGACGATTTCCGGCCGCTCGCGAATCAGCTTCTCCGTCACCACCAGCACACAGGAGATAAAGTGCGGCCAGATGTCTTTAGCGTGATAGAGGACGCGGCCTGAGCCGTCGAGCTCGGCCTTGGCTGCGTGCGGCTCTCCGACGAAGTAAGCATCAATGGCATGGGCTGCAAG
Organism: Pyrinomonadaceae bacterium; assembly: GCA_036382855.1. GTDB lineage: Bacteria > Acidobacteriota > Blastocatellia > Pyrinomonadales > Pyrinomonadaceae > DASVTR01. Next base: position 56,493 of record DASVPO010000030.1, read on the forward strand.
AGCGCTCGGCATGTCGGGCGGCGGCAGCTCAACGAAGCGAATCTCGTCAGGGCGGACGCCCTGATCTTCCATCAACTTGCGAATGACAAGATACTGGTTGCTGTACTTGCTGGGGATGGCGAAGGTGCGGCCGCGCAGGTCGCGCAAAGATCCGGCCGGAAGGTCTTTGCGCACCATCACGGTCGAGCCGTCGCGGTGGCCTAAGTAAACTATCCTGACGGGCACGTTCTGCTCGCGCAGCTTCATCGCCAGCGGAGCAATCATAAACGTGGCGTCGAGGCGTCCGCCCTTGATGGATTCGACGATGGTCGGGAAATCCGTGAAACGTTGCGACTCGAACCGAGTCGTCATGCTGGTACGGGTTGAATAATCCGTGACCGGGCACGTCAGGTGTCAAGTCACGGGCAGAAACCCGACGCTCAATTGCGCGCGTGCTAAGACAGAGCCGCTGCCCTGCCCGCCGAAGTGTCGCCAGGGCTTGAAACGCAACACGCCCAACACGGCGATGAGCAGGAGCGTGCCCGCCACCCAACGCGCCAGAGAAGAACGAAACATGTTGATTACTCCATGAGCTTCTACTTATCAAACTTGCATCAATACATTTTCCGTATCCCGTTCAAGCCCCAACTCCGTCAGGATGCGATGAACGGCATTGACGACCTCCGGGTGCGTCAAATCGCGCGGGCGCTCAAGCTCAAGGCGCAACTCGGAGCGAATCGTCGCAGGGCGTTCGGAGAGCACGACGACGCGGTCTGCCAGTTGTGCAGCCTCTTCGATGTCGTGTGTGACGAGGACGACCGTGCGCGGTCGCTCGCGCAGCATACGCACCAGTTCGCGTCGCAGCCGCAGGCGCGTCAGATAGTCTAAAGAGGAAAACGGTTCGTCGAGCAGCAGCGTATCCGTCTCCCCTGCGAGCGCGCGTGCAAGCTCAACGCGTTGCCGCATCCCGCCCGAGAGTTGATGAGGGTAGTGCTGCTCGAATCCTTTGAGCTTGATGAGCGCGAGCATCTCTTCGAGTTGCCGTGCGCGTTCACGCTCGTCTTTGACCTCGCTCAAGCCCATCAGAATATTCTCGGAGACGGTGGACCACGGAAACAGCCCGTCCTGTTGATAGACCATACGCACGCGGCCCGCCGAGACGACGCGCCCTGCCGTAGGCTTATCGAAGCCGGAAAAGAGATTGAGCAGCGTCGTCTTCCCGCAGCCTGATGGGCCAACGACGGCGACAAACTCACCCCGCTCGACCTCTAGCGAAAGCGCGCGCAGGACTTCCACCGCACCGAACGCACGCGAGACATTCTCAAGACGCAACGGCTTATCTTTCATAACCCCAACGGACGCTCTTAATGTGCGTCAAACGCAGCAGAATCCTGTCAATCAGGACTCCGATTAATCCTATGACAATCATGCCGGAGACCAGTAAGTCCATGCGCAAACCGTTGCGCGCATCCCAGACGGCGAAGCCCAGCCCGTCGCGGCCCGCAATCATCTCGGCCGCAACCACCACGACCCAGGCCAGTCCGGCCGTCACGCGTAAAGCGGTAATCACCTGCGGCGCAATGGCAGGCAGCGTGACCTGCGTTAAGAGTCGCGCGCCGCTGTAGCCGTAGTTTCGCGCCACGCGAAAGTAGACCGCGGGGACGTTAGCGACGGCTGCAATCGTCGCCAGCACGATGGGGAAAAACGCGGCCATGAAGATGAGAAAGATGGCAGGCAAATCGCCTATGCCGAACCACAGGATAGCAAACGGAATCCATGCCAGCGGAGAGAGATTACGGAAGAAGTTGACGGCGGGCAAAAAGGCAGCACGCGCGCGTGCGCGCCCCCCCAGTATGAGGCCGAGCGGAAGCCCTAAGCCGACGGCCAGCGCAAAGCCCGTCGTGACGCGAAACAGCGATGCAACGAGGTCGTCCAGAAGACGCCCGGCGCGCACTTCCTCTATGAAGCCACGCGCGACCGCCAGCGGCGACGGAAACGCAGACTCGGGAAAGACGCGCAACAACGCCAGCGTCGTCCACAACAACAAGGCCAACAGCAAGACTGCCAGCGGCAGCAGACGTGCCCTTGGGGGAAGCTTCTCTTCAATCATATAGGCCGGGGGAATTTGCCCTCTCGAATCTTTCTTACTGCTAGCTAAAGCCCGCCCGCGCGGGCCTCTTCCTGTCTGCTCGATTCTCTAAAGGCTATCTTATAACACCACGTAAAAGATGACGAAGGAGAGACGCAAGCAACAATCCGTAATTGCCGCCGCAGACATTAGAGAGCAAAAGAGTGCTGGAAAATCGTCTGCACAAGAGCGCATCCGGCCTTCGTTTGACAACACACGGCGCGACTCATACCATGCGCGCACGTCTAACGTTTTCAGGGACGCATGCTCGAAGTTCGATAAACACTAAATGGACGGAGATTAAATTTATGGCTGACGAAAATCAGGTTATTGAAAATCAGAAGCAGATTCTTGCCAATCAGGAAAAGATTGAGGCTAACCAGCGGCAACTTCTGGCGAATCAGGACAAACTGGACCAGGTGCTCGCCAATCAGGCACGCATGGAAGAGAATCAGCGGCAGATTCTTGCCAATCAGGAAAAGATTCTGGCGAAGTAGTTGTGCGCCGTTCCCCTTTTGAATTATAGACGCGCCGGCTTCACCTCTGTTTGACAAAAAGCCTATGCTCTGAAGCCCCTGCGAGGATGACAAAGAATCTCTGTCGCCCTCGCAGGGGCTTCATGTTGTTCCACTAAAACTCACGGCCGCACGCCTCGCATGTGGCCCATCTTCCATTAAATCTTTCTGTGCGAGTTTCAATAGGAATGATAGCTAAGGGGCTGCCCAATTGCCGACTCATTGTTATAATCCACGCGATTAATCTCGTTTAAAGCTGTCACATGAAGTTTCGGGAGCACGGATGGAACTCTGGCAACTGCGCACTTTCCGCGTCGTCGCGGAAACGCTTAACTTTACGCGCGCCGCCGAACGGCTAAGCCTGACGCAGTCTGCCGTCAGTCATCAAATCAAGGCGCTCGAAGAGGAGTTGGGAGAGCCGCTCTTCATACGCGCCAAGCGCGGCGTCAAATTATCCGAGGGCGGAAAGATTGCGCTCGAATATGCAGAGCGTATTCTGGATGAGGCTGATGCTTTAACGGAGCGCGTCGCGGGGCGCGAGCATTCTCCGACGGGGCGCGTTCGCGCTGCCGCCGCGACACAGGCGTTCGTTCATCTCTTCGCGACGCTCTTTGAATCCTTCATGCGCACGCACGCAGGCATCGGGCTCTCGTTTCGCACGACCGTCAGCACAGACCAGACCGTGACGGACATTCTCAACGGCGCGGCTGATGTCGGCTTCGCTTCCCTGCCCGTCTATTCTCCGGCGCTGCAAGTGACGGAGCTTTTCGAGGACGAGTTGGTCTTAATCGTCGGGCGTGCGCATGGGTTGGCCCACAAGCGCGAGGCGTCCGTCGAAGAGATAGAGCGCGAGCGTTTGATTCTCTTCGAGCGCGGCGCAAGCATCCGGCGTGCGACCGAAGACTTCTTCAAGCGCGTGCACATTCGCCCCGCGCTCGCCCTCGAATCCAATGATACGTACTTTATCAAGTTGATGGTCGAGCACGGCCTCGGCATTAGTTTGCTTCCCTCTTGGGCCGTGCGCGACGAAGTGTTGGCGGGCAAACTGGCCCAACTGAAAATCAGCGGCCACAGTTTGCGTCGCTCCGTCGCGATGCTCTCGCTCGGTCGCTTTCAGCCCTCGCCCACGCGTGCCTTCATCTCCTTCATACTGCAACACAAAACAAGCCTGCAAAGAATGGCAAAGCTTGATGAAGTAGGCGGCGACGCTGAAAGTGCGACGGAGAGAAACGTGTTAACGTAGAAGAACGATGCCTGACAATGTGCCCAGCACAAAGGAGAGCGCTAACCAGCGAAGCATCACGATGCACGCGGTGCTGATTGGCCTGACGCCGCTCATCCCCGTTCCATTCGTTGACGACATGGTGAAGGGATATTTTCAGCGACGGCTGGTGCGCTCTCTTGCCCTCGCACATGGGCGCGAAGTGAACGAGGCGGACGTTGCAACGCTCACGGAGGAGCGCGGCGGCGGCTGCCTGAGCGGATGTTTGGGGCAGGTCTTCATCTTTCCCTTGAAGATGATTTTCCGCAAAGTCTTTTTCTTCCTCGAATGGAAACGAGCGGTTGACCTGACAAGCCACAGCTATCATCAAGGCTATTTGCTCGACTACTCCCTGCGCGAAGGCTGGCTCGGCCGTACACCACACGCCAGAAACGCAGCGGACGTTCGCACAGCCATTGACGAGGTCTGCCGCGCTGCGCCGATTAAGCCCGTCGAATCAGCCATCAAAATATCTTTCAGGCAATCGAAGAGCATGCTGAAGGCTGGCGCGAGAGTGTTGGAACAGGCGCTCAGGCGAGTCGCGGGCCGGAGGCCCGACGAGCGAGAGTTGTCTGCGGCCGTCACAGCGGTCGAGGCGGAAGAAGAGCGAGAGATTGGAGGCGTCGTCAGTCGGCTACAGAAATCAATAGAGGCCATCCCCGACGAGCATTTCAAAACCCTGCGCACGCAACTTGCCGCGCGCCTGCGCGAGCAGCCACGCCTACAACCACCCGGCATCGCGCAGAAGAGATGAACACGAGCAGCGCTTTCATCGAAGCGCTTGCGTCTTAACTCGCCTTGCGCTCTGCTTCATCGCCGAGCGCCTGAATCTCTTCGCGTATGACGCGGCGCTCGACGAGCAGGCGGTTGAAGAACCAGCGGCGCTTGATGAAATAGACGATTGCTTTCGCTCCGCCGATGAAGTTTTCCCATTCTTCAGCGAAGCGAATCGCGACGAAGCCCGTCAGAGGCATGACGACGAGCGAAAGAAGCGCTGCCGCCCAACCCACCCAGAGCCAGCAGAGGACGGCCACGCCAATCCACGTCAAAGGAAAGAGCAGCATCGCCCCGACAATCTTGAAGGTTGAGACAACGTCGTCTTCAAGCTTGAAGACGCTGGTGGCAAGAAATCCTGAGAGACGATAGGCAGGGTAGTGGATGATTGTGCCGACGACGGCAAACGGGAGCAGGAGTAGGAAGAAGAGCAGGCGCTTGAGGAGTTGCACGACGACGGCGCGAGTCGAAGTCGGAGGGCGCAGGCGTCCGGGGTCAAGCCCTGCCTGCTTTAGTTCTTCCTCGTAGCTGCGCAGGCGCGCGATGAGGGCCGCGAGTCTTTCAGGCTGGTGAATGCGATGAAAGGCGTAGCCCTCAACGAAGCGGCGGCGCAGCATCAACTCGCGCTGTAGGTCCGGCGCTCCCCGCTCTGATTGTTCCTCCGCCGAGTAGATTCTTTCGGCACGACTGATGAGTTGCAGCGGCTCTTCATGTTCGACGTTGAGAGTGATTTCCAGAAGCGCGTCGCGGATACGATTCGAGAGCGCCTGCACGGCCGCGCGCGGCGGGTCGCCGTTTGCTTCAAGCTCGACCGGCTCAACTGCGAGCGGCTCACCGAAGTAGAGCAGAGCGCTGCTGCGAAAACTCTTTTTGGCAGTGTAGTAGAGACCGGCAGGCATTATTTTGACATCGAGTTTGGCGTCTCCTGCGGAGGCCGCGCCAAGAGCGATGCGCGCCGCTCCCGTCTTCAAGGGCTTCAACTGCGTGTCGTTGTGCGAGACGCCTTCGGGACAGATGGCAATCGTGCCGCCACGCTTGAGAAGTGCGCGCGCCATCTCGAAGGTCTCGCGGTTGCGCGCAGGGTCGCTGTCCTTATCCTGCCTGCGGTAGACCGGCAGCGCGTCCAGCGCACGCACCAGCGAGCTAATAAGAGGCATCCTAAACAGCGGCGCTTTAGCCAGAAAGGAGACATCGCGCGGCGCAAGGCACAGCAGGAAGACAGGGTCAACCAGTCCGTTCGGATGATTCAGGACGAAGATAACAGGACTCTCCGGCGGCACACGCTCCGCCCCTGCGACTTCTATATGACGAAAGAAGACGCGCAAGGCCAGCCTCAAGATTGCTGTAATAATTCGCCTCGTCAATTGTTGACCGTCTCCCGCAAAGGCGCTCGCCCTCAACCGGCAAGAGTTGAACCGGCGGCTGCTACTGCCTGCGCGCAGGTTATATCCCAGCCAGCCGGTTCAATCAATACGGATGGTGAGACGATAGTGAGTCGTCCTCTGTAGACTTTATACGAGCATCGGAGGCGGATTAGATTGACAGCAGTGAGGAACATCTGGAAACTAAAGAGTCGAAGGCATGATGACGGACAAAGCTCAAGAAGCTTGCCCGTCATCATGCCTTCCGTCTTTCCAGTCTCTTGCTACTTACGCTCGTAAAAAAGTTTGTTGATGCTGAAGCCGTAATCTCCGCTCGTCTTCGGCGGGTCGTAAACGACGCCGAGGCCGAAGGTCGTAGTGCCCGTGTCAGTCTGGCTGCTGCGCGCCGTACGGTTGATGAAGACTGCTTCAAACTTTTCGCTGCCGCCGTCCGTGTAAACCTTCGTGCCGGTCAGCAGCGCGCCCTCTATGCGTGCGTTTCTGAGCGTGAATTGTCGTGTGCCCTGCGGCGCGGGTTCGGAGCCGCTGGCCTCTATCCGGCCGTCGCCGCCGACCTCCAGCCTGAACGGAAACTCCGAGAGCGCTTCGTATGTGCCCGCATACTCCCTGGCATCTCCCTTGACGACCAACTCGCTGCGAACCTCCACGAAAATCTCGATTCTGATGCCGCGTTTCTCCTTGACCTTGTGTTTGGTTTTATTGAAGAGGGCCGCCAATTCCTGCGCTCGCTGCTGCGGCGCGTCGAAGGCCGTTGCGGCCGGAAGTTTTGTCAGGCCAGGCAAGAAGCTGAGCAGTAAAGAGGTGATGAGAAAGAGATGCATGATTATCCTCCCGGCAGTCTGAAATAAATTGTGCTTACCATCCAGCGACATAAACACCGCCCGCAGGAATTTTGTGGCACAAATTTATTCTTACCGTCGTACAGACTCACGCACTTGAAACGCGCAAACACAGCATGATCGCTCAGGCAATGAGGCTGAGCGGCAGTTGTGGTAGACAACGCAGGTGTGCTCCGTCAATCAGGAAGGAATTTTTTAACTGCCGCCGCTTTCGTCCTGCACTTTGTCGTCCGGCTTTCGGCCGCGACAAATGTAGTACGTGCCAAACTGCATCTCTTCGTAGTCCACCTCGCCTGTCAACTCGCGCAACTCATCCCACGGGCGTACATCAGGATTACCAAGCACGGTCAACCTGCTCGTCCAGACGACAAAGGGATGTAGTAATTTTCCGGCACGCCCGGCAGGCAGCTTGGCATCCATGATGACCAGATAGCCGCCCGGCCGCAGATGCTTCCATGCGCGCCGCAGCGCCTCCACATGCTGCGGGATGACCGCATACGAAAGACTGAAGATAACGCCGTCAACCTCTTCGGGCAGATGATAGTCGGCAGCATCCGCACGAATCAGAGTGACGTTGGCCCACGCGCGTTGCGCGCACAGCTTTCCGGCTTCGGCCAACATTCCTTCCGATACATCCACGCCGTAGACGCGCCCCTCTGCCCCGACCGCTTCTACCAGCGGCGCAAGATTCCGTCCCGTCCCGCACCCGACCTCAAGCACACGCCCGCCCTTCTTCAGTTCAAGCCGGCTGACAGCTTTCCGGCGTATGCCGCGCGGCAGCAGGAAAAGCCATTCGAAGAAGACGAAGAATCCGGCGAGACGGTTGTAACGACGCCTGACATAAGGCGTGTCGTAATTAACCCAACGGGCAATGCGTTCCATAGTTTCGAACCTCGCAGGGCGGAAGCCGCCTGTGCGTCGTGTGTTTGTAGTTCATCTGCCAGTGATTTATAAGCAACGCGACGATATTCCTTGCGCATGATGGATGTCAATAGAGTGTGTGCGGGGGATGCGCTTGAAGGCCGCTTAATGCGATAATAGCGCGCTCCCTTGAGACCACCATTAAACGAGGACAGTATGAAACGCTTCTTTTTCGCAGCGGTGCTCGTCGTGATTGCGCTCGCAGGTTTTAGTTTCGGGCAGACGACGCGCCCGTTCACAATCAACGATTTGCTGAAGGTGCGCCGCGTCGGCGACCCGCAGATTTCGCCCGATGGCCGCTGGGTGGCCTACGTCATCACGGACATGGACAAGACGGCCAATCGCGGCCTCACGCAGATTTATTTAGTCTCCACGGATGGCGGCGAGCCTCGCCAGTTAACCAAAGGCGAGCGCTCTTCAACCTCGCCGCGCTGGTCGCCTGACGGCAAACGCCTCGCCTTCATCTCCTCGCAGGAGGGCGGCCCGCAAATCTGGACGATGGATGTCGCCTCAGGCGAGATGAAGAAGATTACAAGCATCTCGACGGGCGCTGGCGACCCCGTCTGGTCGCCTGACGGACGCTACCTGGCCTTCGTCTCCGACATCTTTCCAGAATGCACCACGGACGACTGCAACCGCGAACGCGACGCGAAGATGGGAGAGAGCAAGGTCAAAGCGAAAATCGCAGACCGGCTGCTCTATCGCCACTGGAACACTTGGAAGGAAGGCAGACGCACGCACGTCTTCGTCGTCTCGGCAGACGGCGGCGCGGCGCGCGACATGACGCCCGGCGATTACGACGCGCCTCCCTTCTCCTTAGGCGGCCCGCCCGACTACGCCTTCTCTCCCGACTCGAAAGAACTCGCCTTCGCACGCAACACCGATAAGGTCGAAGCGACTTCGACAAACGGCGACATCTTCATAGTACCCGTCGCGGGCGGCGACGCGCGTCGCATCACGGAGAGCAATCGCGGCGCTGACCTTTCGCCATTGTACTCGCCCGACGGGCGCTTCATTGCTTATCGCTCGCAGGAGCGCGCAGGCTTCGAGAGTGACCGCTGGCGCTTGATGCTCTACGACCGCCAGTCAGGGCAGTCGCGCGAGTTGCTGCAAAACTACGACGCTTACGTTGACACCTTCGTCTTCACGCCTGACAGCAAGTATATCTACTTCGCTTCAGGCGAGCGCGGCCGCCAGCCTGTCTATGCAGTATCGGTCACGGGCGGCCCGCCCATCAAAGTCTTGCAGGGCTTCAACGACGACATGAAACTCTCTGCCGACGGAAAGACCATGGTCTTCACGCGTTCGACCGCCTCTATGCCGACGGAGATTTTCGTCACAAGGATTGCAGACCCGCGCCAGCGTATCGCGCAGGGCGAGAGCGCCGCGCGCAAACTCACCAAGACCAACGACGCTTTCATGGCTGGCTACCAGATGGCCGCCGCAGAGGAAGCGACCTGGACCGGCGGCGAAAACGCGCAGGTTCACGGCTGGGTCTTCAAGCCCGCGCAGTGTACGACCGCCAGCAAGTGTCCGATGGTCGTCCTGATTCACGGCGGGCCGCAGGGCGCTTGGAACGACAACTGGGGCTACCGCTGGAATCCGCAGGTCTTCGCTTCCGCAGGTTACGTTGTCTTCATGCCGAACCCGCGCGGCTCAATCGGCTACGGGCAGAAGTTTCTGGACGAGATTTCCGGCGACTGGGGTGGCAAGGTCGTCGCGGATATTTTTAATGGCGTCGAGCATGTGCTCAAGATGGGCTACGTTGACCGTAATCGCTTGGGCGCTGCGGGCGGCTCCTACGGCGGCTACATGGTCAACTGGATAGAGGGCCACAACACAGACCCGCGCTTTCAGTTTAAAGCGCTCGTCTCACACGCGGGCGTCTACAATCTGACCAGCATGTACGGCGCAACCGAAGAACTCTGGTTCACAGACTGGGAGTTTAAGGGCGCGCCATGGGACAACCCGGAAATGTACGCGCGCTGGTCGCCGCACATGTTCGTCAGGAATTTCAAGACGCCGATGCTCGTCATCCACGGCGAGCTTGATTATCGCGTCCCCGTCACCGAAGGCTTGCAGCTTTTCACAGCGCTCCAACGTATGAACGTTGATTCAAGGCTGCTCTACTTTCCTGACGAAGGCCACTGGATTCTCAAGCCGCAGAACTCCGAACTCTGGTACAACAACGTCCTCGGCTGGTTCGACAAGTATCTGAAGACGACCGGCTGAGCGCTTGCCGTTTTGAGGAATGAGGCGAAAGGTAGTGGATTGCTTCTATCAGCGGTTCATTACCTTTTGTTTTTCGAGATGCATTAAAGTTAAAAGCTGCTCTCTGTAGTTTTGCCGCGCTACGCGTGCGCGCATGTTTCGGCAGCGAAGCTTGATTGAGGCATGAATTTCTTCGGATTCAAATCGGCGGCCGCGAGATACGCAGGCGGGCGGCCCTACTTTCACGCGGTCGTTATCAACCGCATCAAAGATTTTTTGTCTCTGGAAGAACCCGTCGCGTGGGCTCTCGACGTGGGCTGCGGCACGGGCCTTTCAAGCATCGCGCTGAAAGAGATTGCCGGGCGCGTAGCCGGCGTGGATGCCGCAGAGGAGATGATTGCGCATGCGCCGCGCGATGCGCGCATTACGTACGCCGTCTCTCTCGCAGAAGCGTTGCCGTTTGGCGAGCACGCGTTTGATTTGATGACACTCTCGCAGGTCAGTCATTGGCTCGACCGACCGTGTTTTTTCGCGGAAGCGCGCAGAGTCCTGCGACCCCGTTCATGGCTCATCGCCTATGATGCTTACTTCACCGCGCGCACAATCGAACATGCAGAGTTTCAAGCGTGGCATCAATCGTCCTACCTCAAGAGATTTCCAAGCCCGCCGCGCGCGCCCGTCGCTCTTAGCCAGACGGACGTGGAAGGAACAGGCTTTCAACTGCACAGGGAGGAGCGACCGCAACACGCAATCAGCTTCACGCCCGGACAGTTGGTTGATTATCTGCTGACGCAAAGCAACGTGATCGCTGTGGTTGAAGGCGGCAGCGGAGAGATTGAAGAGGTTCGAAGATGGCTGACGGAAAGCACAGGGCCTTTCTTCGACGGCCTTGCGGAAGCAAGTTTTCTTTTCGATGTGCCAATCTGGTATCTTCAAGTCGAAGCAGGATGATGACGCGCACGAAGAGTTTCAGGGCGTAAGCGAAAGGAACGGCGAGAGGATGAAAGAGAATCTGGTTGAAGAGAGCGCACGTCTGGAGATGCGCGAGCGTCCGGGCGGATTGGCGATCGGACAGATGAACTGGGGCAAGCTCCTGTTCATGCACTGGCCGGTTGCGGCCGACGCGTTGCGCCCGCTCATCCCGAAACGTTTGACGATTGACACTTTCGAGGGCAGCGCGTGGATTGGCGTCGTGCCGTTCACGATGTGGGGCGTGCGCCCAAGTTTTATTCCTCCCATACCGGGCTTGAGCGAGTTTCACGAGTTGAACGTTCGCACTTACGTTCATCTGGACGGCGTGCCCGGCGTCTGGTTCCACTCGCTTGATGCCGCAAGCTCTCTGGCCGTCTGGGGCGCTCGCACATTCTTTCATCTTCCATACTTCAGCGCCGAGATGAGCCTCAAACAAGAGGGCGACACAATCATCTATGCTTCAAAGCGCACTGAAGATGACGCGCCGCCCGCCCATCTCGAAGCCACTTGGAGAATCGGCGATGAACTGCCGACTTCCAAGCCCGGCTCGCTCGATTTTTTTCTCACAGAGCGCTACTGCCTCTACGCCGCCGAGGACGAAAAACTCTACCGTCTGAACATTCATCATCCGCCCTGGCCCTTGCAGCGCGCAGAGCTAACGGCCTACAACTCGACGATGATTGAGTCGCACAATCTTCCGACTCCGCACGGAGAGCCGCTGCTACACTACGCAGAAGCATTGCACGTCGAAGCATGGCCGTTGGAAGAAGTATAGTCCAAGGTCTAAAGTCCAAGGTCCAAAGTCCAAAGTCCAAAGTCAAGATGATAACTCCTGACTTTGGACCTTGGACTTGTTTATCTTCTGCCTCTTCTCACAGGTGTCCGGCGTGCGAGTGGGCCCAGCGGGCCTTCCATGTTGATGATGCTGCGGAGTGCGTTGTAGGGGATGACGACGAGGTGCGAGCCTTCGGCGTAGGAGGCGACCTGATAGGGGTCGAACATGATGCTCAGTCCTTTGGGCGTGATGGTCCAGCTCTTGTAGTTTTCGGATGAAGGGGCAGCGCCGCGCTCAATCCATTCGGTATCGGGGCTGGGGCCGAGTTGTTTCTTGAGGTCTTTGATTGTGTAATCGGAGATGGCCTGCATGTAGCCGGAGCGCGGATTGAAGAGGTCTGCGAGCGAGAGAGTGCGGCCCGCTTTGAGGTCGTAGTTGAGCACCAGCGTATGGTGGTTCGGATGCGCAGCGCCCGCGTAGAAGGTGCTGAAGCCGAAAGAGATGCTCACAAGGTCAGCGCTCTGATGCTCGATTGTGTAGCCTGCATCAAGGGAGCTTTGCTGCAACTCTTTCGGAAGGCTCGCATCAGGCGTCTGCGCGTTTTGCTTGAAATCGTTAACCTCTGCGTTTATCAACTCTTTAATCGCACTATTCAACTGCACAACATTTGCGCTCTCCGCTCCTGCAAGCTGCGGGTAGAAGACTTCGATAGTATATTTACGCCTCCTGTTGTTCTCTTTAATCGAGCGTCTCAAGACCCTGAGACCGCTTGCACGGCTGCTGCGCTGCGCAAGCGCGGAGGTCTTCGCCTGCGTCAACGTCAAGCTAAGGCTTTGCGTCGGACGCTCCGATTCGGTTGCAGCGCCTCCGGCACTGGCCTGCGGCAAGAGCCCAGGCGAGAGCCAGAGCGACAGGAAAAACGTTAAGCAGTATCCCTTTTTCATCCTTTACACCTTCAGTCAAATTTTCGTGCACGCAAGCACGCCCTGCAAAAGACGCGCGGCGAAGCAGCGTTTTGCTCACCCGGCCGGCGCTCTGTTTATGCCGGTCTTTCCAGAGGCGGAACGACGGCCGTGAAGTCTTCCGCGAAGCGCCGCGCATACTGGTCCAGTAGTTCTTCGACGCGTTCCAGCTTCGCGGAGCGGACGACGAGCCCGACGTGGTGGCGCTTCCTGACGCGATAGACAATCTCCGCGTCCGTGTAGGCGCTCGTGTCCGGGTATTCCTGCCGCGCCAGCGAGAGCACTATGCCGCCGTAGGCTTTGTCCGGCTGCCGCGGCTTGTACGGATGCGCGTCGCTGGCGGCCTCTATCCTGGCCCACTCGCGCCAGAGGTTGAGTCCGCTGGCGGCCTCCAGAGTCTCTGCTATATAAGCTCCGCCGACGCGCGCCGCAATTTCGAGAAAGTAAAACTGGCCGTCTTCCCGGCTTTTGATAAACTCCGCGTGGGCCGCCCCGTCCACGAGGCCGAGGCCCTTAATCAGCTTCCGATTAATCTTCAGCAACTCGCGGCGGTCTGCGGAATTATGAGCGAGGGTGTGTGAGATAAAGACGCCGCCGCCGTGTGCGACATCCATCGGAGGCCGACCGTAGCGATTAACTCCGGCAAAGGCGACCTTTCCATTGGCTACGGCCGAATCAACGTGAAAGACATCGCCCGCGACGAAGCGTTCGAGCAGGTAAAAGGAGGAGCGCTCTTGCAGTCGCTCGCGTGCGTCTAGTTCGTCAATGGCACGCCAGACCTGCTCGGAGTCGTGCATCTTTTTAATGCCCATCGCAGACACGTCCGAGCGCGGCTTGAGCACCCACGGCGCAGGCACACGCTGCATGAATGTGTGCAGCCGCTCGTAGTTGAGCACGTGAACGAAGTCGGGCACGCGAATGCCCGCCTCACGAGCGCGCACGCGCATCGAGAGCTTATCGCGGAAGATGCGCGCCTCCGTGCTCTTCATGCCCGGCAGGCACAGGTGCTCGCGGATCAGTGCGGCCGTAATAACGTCATACTCTTCGAGGGCGACGAGGCGAGCAAGATTGTGTGTGCGTGCGAGTTGGCCGACGACGTGCATGAAGATTTCCGTGCCTGCATCATTGGGGACAGCAACTATGTCGTCCAGGCTCTCGCGCGGCCAGTCTTCGTGCAACAGCTTCTCTTTCGTCAAGAGGATAACGCGAAAGCCAAGCCGCTTCGCCTCGCGTATGAAGTCGCCGCCTTTGAAGTAGCTGGCGAGGCAGATGATGGTGTGCGGCGTGCTGGCTTGTGGTTCGTTCATGGGGGATTCGCTCGTCGGCCTGTCGTTCAACTGCGGGTCATTCGTCGCCCGCGTCAGTTTGCACACCCGTGCCTGTGCCGCCGCCGAGAATTGTGCTCATGCCTACATTTTCTTCCACACGGGTCGGGGCATCAGGCTCCGCGACATCGCCGTCTTCGTCAGCGCGTGTGGCGGCGTTGCCTGTGTCGTTCATCTCGTTTGCGTCGTCAGCCGGTCTGTTTGCTCTCGCGTCTTCCTGCTTGCTCATTTACGGTTTCCTTTCCCTTGAATGTTGCCCGGCACTTGCCGTCGGAGGCCGGGCGATGATAAAGCGACGGCTGGCGCGCGGCCGCCGGTGAGTGGTATATAGCACAGGCTATCGGGCGCAGTATATCTGCGTGCAGTCTTAAAGAGCGAACACGTCAAACGGGCCAGAGCAGAATTTTTCCTCGGCGGGGCGCGCTTCCCATGAGCGCGCATCAATCTAAACGGCGCATTGCGCGCGTAATAACTCAAGGTAGCAGCAAGCGGGAGTTAAGAGCGGAGAGCGGACGGCTGACGCGCACGCCGTCGAGCGTGCGTCTTGCGCCGGGTGCGCTTTCGTTTCCAAACAGAGGAACAGATGAAGGCTGAGACGATGATACGCAGGCGACTGGCGGCGGCAGGAGCTATCCTCTTTTTAATAGGGATGGTGACGGGCATCTGGTCTGCGGCGGCGCTGACGGGCAAAGTCGCGGTCGGGATGCCACGGCTCGCGCTGGCCGCACACTTGAACGGGCTGCTCGGCGGCCTCTGGCTCGTCGCCGTCGCATGGACGTTCGAGTTTCTTTCTTACGATACGAAGGGCTTGCGCCGCCTCGCCTTCGCCGTCGCCATTCCGGCCTGGGCCAACTGGCTCATCACGCTCATCGCATCCTTCTTCGGCGTCAACGGTCTTGAGTACAACAGTAATCGCACCAACAACGTCATCGCCTTCCTGCTGCAAACACTCGTGGTCCTCCCCACACTCGTCGGCGCTGGCCTCTGGGCGTGGGGATTTAAAGGCAAGGATGAACGCGGAAGCGTAAACGCGGAATGAAAAGCAAGTTCTTAAACCCGGCAGTGACAGGCAAGCTGCTTATAGTTCATCGTTCCGCGTTCCTACTTCATCGTTTCCTGATTGGAGTCGCGCATGATTTTTCGTAGCCCGTATGACGACGTATTGATTCCAGAGGTTTCCGTGCCGGAGTTTGTGCTGCGGCGTGCGGCAGAGCGCGGCGACAAACCGGCTTTGATTGACGGGACGAGCGGGCGCGCTATCAGCTACGCGCAACTGGCCGGAAGCGTCAGACGCATGGCGGCGAATCTTGCTGCGTGTGGATTCGAGCAGGGCAAGGTCTTTGCCATCTACAGCCCGAACGTGCCCGAATATGCTATCGCGCTCTACGCTGTCGCCAGTCTCGGCGGCACGAGCACGACGATTAATCCGCTCTACACGGCGGACGAAGTGGCCCATCAACTGAAGGACGCAAGCGCGAGTTATTTGCTGACCATCCCTGCCCTGATGGATAAGGCTACAGAGGCGGCTGACGAGGCGGGCATAAAGGAAATCTTCGTTATCGGCGAAGCCGTAGGAGCGACGCCGCTCGCTTCACTGCTCGAAGATAACGTTGAGATGCCGGACGTTTCCGTTAATCCGCGTGAGGACGTTTTCGCGTTGCCCTATTCGAGCGGCACGACGGGACTCCCGAAGGGCGTCATGCTGACGCACTACAACCTCGTCGCCAATCTCTGCCAGCAGGAAGTCGCAAGCCCCATGGACGAGACGGACACTTTAATCTGCTTTCTTCCGCTCTTTCACATCTACGGGATGACGGTCATTCTCAGCATGGGCCTCTACAGCGGCGCGACCATCATCCTCCTGCAACGCTTTGAGCTTGAACGCGCGCTCGAACTCATGCAGAACTACAGCGTCACCTACGCGCATCTGGTCCCGCCCGTGATTCTCGCGCTGACGAAGCAGAAAATCGTCGAGAACTATAATCTCTCAAAGCTGCACACAATCTTTTCCGGCGCTGCTCCCTTGAGCGAGCCCGTAACAAAAGCCTGCATAGAACGTCTGGGCTGCCGTATTCGTCAGGGCTACGGCATGACCGAGACCAGCCCCGTGATTCACATGAGTCCCATTGATACGGAAAAGATTAAACCGGGCTCGGTGGGCCAATGCGTTCCCAACACCGAATGCAAGATTGTGGAGACGGAGACGGGCAAGCCCCTTGGCTATCATCAGGAAGGCGAAATCTGGGTTCGCGGCCCGCAGATCATGAAAGGCTACCTCAATCGCCCGGAAGCAACCGCCGCGACCATTGATGCTGACGGCTGGCTGCACACCGGCGACATCGGCTACGCGGACGAGGACGGACATTTCTACATCGTTGACCGCGCGAAGGAGTTAATTAAGTACAAGGGCTTTCAGGTAGCACCGGCGGAGTTGGAAGCCCTGCTGTTATCGCATCCGGCGGTAGCGGACGCGGCTGTGATTCCCGTCGCCGACGAAGAAGCTGGCGAGATTCCGAAAGCCTTCGTCGTTTTGAAAACGGAGGCGAGCGATGAAGAGTTGATGGATTTCGTGGCCGGGCGCGTCGCCCCGTATAAAAAGATTCGCCTCATGGAGCGAATCGAGAAGATTCCGAAATCAGCTTCAGGCAAAATCCTGCGCCGTGTTTTAGTCGAGCGCGAACGAGAAAGGAAAACAGAATAATCCTTATGTCAACAGACCGCACACAGAAGGCAGTTGCAGACTACTTTTCCGCCATCCGCGCGATGGACGTGCAGGCTTGGGTTTCAACCTTTGCCACGGACGCCGTCAGCCACGATCCCGTCGGAGCGCCGCCCGCAGAGGGACACGACGCACTGCGACAGTTTTTCGAGAGCATCGCCGGAGCTTTCGAAAAGGTCGCGCTCTTTGAAGACCACGTTTTCGTCAACGGCAACGAGGCCGCCGTCAAGTGGACTGGACGAGGCACTGGTAAGAACGGACGCCCCGTTACTTTCGAGGGGATAGATATCTTCCAGATTAACGACGAAGGCAAGATACAGAGCATCCGTGCCTACTGGAATCCGGCAGCGATGATGGCCGAGTTGCAAGCCTGATGAAAAAGGAATTGGCCCGGCTCGATGCCGCGCACAGTCAATTGCTGGAAGCTATCAAGCCGCTTGATGCTGAGAAGTTTGCTGAGCGCCCTGCGCCGAATCAGTGGAGCGTGGCGGAGGTCGTGCATCATCTGTGTCTCGTTGAGCAACGCGTCATCGAAGGGCTTGAGCGCGAGCTACGACAGCCGCCGCAAAGTCTAGCTCTTCTTTACCGTTTGATTCCCTATTCGCTGATGGTCGGGCGGCGCGTGCGGCGCGTCCGCGCCCCGGAGTATGTCGAACCGCTCAACCCGCCGCCCAAAGAGACTGTCATCGAGAACTACAACCGCACACGTGCCGCACTCAAGGCGATAGGCTGCGAACACGGACGCCAGAGGCTCAACCGCGTAGTGTTGAAGCATCCGTTCTTCGGCAAGCTGAGCGGACTAAAAGCCTTCGCCTTCGTCCGTTATCACGAGCAGCGCCATTACAAGCAGATTCAGGAAATCATCCGTCACATCGGTTAGCCGTATCCGCAAAATCAGACTGGACAACTGCGAAATTAAATCGTGTATCAGGAAATAGTAATGGACGGAATGCGTGCCTGACTGTGGCTAAGGCTTAACGGATGACTGGCTCTTTACCGTAATCAAATTCAGCACAGGTTTTAGGAGCCACGCAGGGCGAAAGACTCTTCATTGCTCGCGGCTTTTCAGTTCCGTATGCAGCGAGGTCAATGCTCAAATCCGTCTCAGCTTTCCATTGATAAACCCATTGACATTTGCCTCCGGCTGGCATAATTTTGCTTCCTCTCAAGGGTCTTTTCGTCCTGACGTGTGCTGCTTCTGCCAGCAGCACGTGCCATCTACACTCTTTTTGATTTTTCACAAACAAGCTAACCAGCCGTGGAGGTTTAATCACCATGGTACGTACAGCGCCTATCACCTCATGGGCAGCCCTGAAAGCGAAACTGCTGGATACTGACAACGTCTTTTCAGACCCCGTTAATATTAAATGCGACGTTATTGACGAAGTCCCGAATAATCTACAGCATGTCATCTTCAAAAGATGCTTCTCGATAACCGAGTCGGAGTTCAAAAGCGACGTTGATTTTTCCTTCTGCACATTCGAGCAGGGAATAAACCTGACGGGCTCGCGCTTCAAGGGGAAAGTTAATTTCCGCGCCGCGCATGTCAAATGCGACCTCGTCATTCCGCTTGCCGTATTTGAAGAGCCTGCCTGCTTTGATGACATACATGTATCTGAGGTCTTGAATGCTGAAGGATGTGTCTTTAAGAAAGCGGCTGAGTTCAATCGCATCAACGCAAGCAAGAGCACTATCTTCTGTTGTGCGCTGCTCTCGGACGGCAAGGCAGTCCAAACGGAGTTTAAGGGCGAAACTAATTTCAACGACGCACACTTTAAAGGCCCTGTCTACTTTAACGGCGCGCACTTCTATGACAAGGTCTTCTTTAACCGCTCGCATGCCGACAGCTCAGCCTTCTTTAATTGCGACCTGCTTGAAACAGAGACCGACTCCTCGCAGCCCAGGCATAAAGAGTACGTGTCAGCCAAGCTGCAACACGGAGTTGCGAAGCCCAGATTCTTCGTCACCACCTTCGACGACATGGTCAGTTTTGTCGGCGCTAAGATTGGCGGCAGTGTTTCGTTTAGCGGTGCTCAATTCGGCAAAAAGCCCGGCCCGGCAACCGCCCCTGCAACTATCCCCGGAGCCAGGGCCGACTTCAGGCGCATACAGATAGAAGGAACAGCTCTCTTCGATCCCTTGGGTTATACAGATACTTCCCAACGCTCCGGCTTTAACGAGGATTTTCTCCAACGCGTCGTCTTTAACTACGACGCGCTGTTCTGGAATGCCAGCATCAAGGGGGCCGCACGCTTCGAGTCGGTTTATTTCGGCGGTGAGGCCAACTTCGAGCACGTACAGATAGGACGGCGCGCCTACTTCAACCCGGTTGAGTATAAAGGCAAGCTCATCTGCTCCGAGTTCAGAGGGATGGCTAACTTCCGCGACGCCGAGATTAAAGGCACGGTGGGATTTATGAGCGCGCAATTTCTGTCTGATGCCGACTTCGAGCGCCTGACGACAGACGGGAGCATGTATTTCCGCCCCTTCGAGGATGAGAAACTTACGCCCGTGGCAATCCGCGAGCAGAAGTTTGAGCCTGTCAGATTTGCTGGCAGCGTGCGGTTCGTCGGTTGCCGTGTTCGCGGCAACGCAGAATTCGATAGCGCCGCATTCGAGAACACTAAGCCGGAGGATGAAAATGATTTCTCCCGGATGGAAGTCGGCGGCAACATTTACTTTCGCCCGTGGTCTGTCAAAGACAAGGTGGTTAAATTCGCGAAGAAAGTTTGGTTCACAGGCGCACAGATTAAGGGCACGGCGAAGTTCAGCGGAACTGAATTCGGGGACGATGCAGATTTCTCGGATATGCGGGTTAACGGCGATGCATACTTCGACTCTCAGTTGCGCAATGAAGAGACGGATGATTCCTATGAAGGCCAGCCAATAGAGCCTGTTAAGTTCCGGGGCGTCGCAAAATTCAACGGCGCGACCTTTCTCACTCTGGTCAGCTTTAAGAAGGCGCGTTTTGAGAAGGAGGCTATTTTCACGGGCGTTCGTTGCGACGGTGAGGTCTCTTTCGAGGGAGCGAGGTTTAAGTCGGCGGCTATTTTCCGTGAGGCGCGTCTTACTTCTCTTAAGTTTGACCGTGTTCAATCCACGGATGTCGGCTGGAGCATATACTTAAGTTCCTTGCTCAGTTGGCAATCCCTTGAGTCATATTTGAAAAGCAGGCTCTTTAATAAACAGCCGGAGCAACAATTTGCCGACCAGGTTGATTTAATAGGCTGCACGTACGACCGCATAGACGTGGAGTTGAAAGACCTCATGCAGTGTATGCGGCGCACATCGCAGGCCGAATCTGGAAACGGAAATAGTCAGGAATACAATCGCCAGCCTTACACGCAAATGAGCAAAACCTTGCTCACAAACGGTTACGACCGCCGCGCCGAGTTTGTTTATGTCGAACAAAGACACCGCGAGCGCGAGGCCACATGGATGCGTTTGAAAAGCGACTTGACACACGCACTCTTCTGGCGCTCATTTAGAGGCTCGGCAAACTTTTTGGGTGATTGTTTCCTGTGGGCCGTTGCGAAGTACGGAGTTCAAGTTGAAAGGCTGGTGGTTATCAGCATCGCGGTGATTCTCATCGGTAGCGGCATCTTCTCACTCAAAGGTGCTGTCCAGCCAAGTACGCCTCAGGTGAAAGCAACGATTAAGCGTGAGGCCCGGCAGACGACGACAGCTAACGCCACAACGGAGCCGCCGTTAATATTCGAGACGACTAAACAGACCGACGAAGAAACCAAGTTGAAATGGCCGGACGCGCTGGCCGTCAGCGTTTCACAATTCCTGCCGGTGGTTGACATTCCTTCCGGCAGCAAGTGGAAGCCTGCACAGCAATCCTTCTTCCATGTTTACGGCTCGATACATCGTGTGTGCGGCGCAATCCTCATCCCGCTGCTCCTGGCTGCCCTGGCCGCGAGTCTCTACAGGCGCTTTAAATCTAACCCTTGACTCGATGCAAGGAGCGACCGCGGCTATGCAAGAAGAGCCGGAGCGTGTGGATTAGCTGCTCTCTTAAAGTCGTGCTATGAGCAGCTCAAGCTATTAACTGGCCGCACCGGGGCGGTTGCGCGTCTGGCTCAGACGCCTGACCAGCTTCTCTATGAAGTTTAATGTGCCGTCGGGGAGTTCGGTAAAGCGCATGGCGAAACCGATTTCGGGAGTGTTGTAGGCGACCTCGCCCGTGAGCTTGACAACCTTCTTGCTCGGCAGTTCGATGGTGACGGTGACGGGTTCGCTGGCCGCCGCGTCGCCCGGCGAGAGGATAAAACAGCCTGTGACGCTGATGTCGCTGATTGTTCCTCTTTGATGGCGTGCGCGGTCAGCGATAGTAACGTCTAGATTGACACGAACGCGTTCGGCCCTTCTGCGCTCTACAACATTCATCATTGGAGACTGCTTGCGGCGCGCTCTCCTCATCTCTCGCTTGCCGGCGCGCCCCAACAAACTGCTTCAACTTTAAGAGGGCTGCGGGCCGGTAGTGCCAGCGACCCTGAGTTTCCATTGCGGGCCTCTCAGCCCGCAACTCTCGGTTCGGTTTTACCTGTTATAAGGCGGAGATTGGCCCAGCCCCTGAGCATAATCGGGCGGCGGTGGTGGCGGCGGCGCACCGTAAGCCGGAACTGTAGAGGGCATGGATTTCTTCATAATGCCTGCGACGACCAGCAGCAGTCCGCCGAGAGCCAGCATGGCCCATCCCCATTGCAACCGAACGAGACCGTCCAATTGCGAAGTGAGTTCCGTGCTGACATCTCTGGTGACCTCTTTCATCGTTAGCTTGTAATCAATGAAGCACACGGTCAGGTAGCCGAGCGTCAGGATTCCTGTTGCGATAAGGAGACGAGTCTTGTTAAGCAACGCGAGGATGAGCGAAATCACCCCGAGGCCGAGAAAGATAAATCCTTCTGGGCCTGAGCCTGATTTGATGCTGTCGAAGTAGCTGATGTTAATGCCGAAAATGCTGACCCTCGGCAGAAAGATACTGAAGATAATCAGGACTGAGCCGGTGATGCCGAGGATGCGGCTGTTCATTTGGGGGAAACTCCTTTCCAGACTATTCGGAGGCTACGGGTCAGAGGGGTGGCTTCCAAGTGTCACCCTTTTAACGCTGCGAGCGGTCGAACCGCACTGCTTCTACGCTAAGTCTTCAAGCAAGTCAAGAATATTTATCCACGACCCGCGCTCAAGATAACAGACGAAGACGGGAACGCAGCCGCTCCGTTTACGCAAGCCAACGGAAGCGCTTAAGCATGACGCTCTTCATCGTCGTCTGTGTCGAGCGGCACGCCCTGATAGGCGACGCGGTTGTGATGCGCCCAGTAGTAGTAAACCGGCAGGCCGATGAGAATGAGTACCAACCCGATGAGGGCCTGCACGGGTTTCGTCAAGAGCGTCGTAAAGAGCAGCCAGCCCGTGACGAGCAAGAAAAGCACGGGCACGACCGGGTAGCCCCATGCGCGGTAGGGCCGCTCTGCGTCCGGCATCCTGCGGCGGAAGATAAAGACGGAGGCTGTCACCAAAGCGTAGAAAATCCAGGAGCCGAAGATAACGTAGTCTGTCAGGGTGTCGAACGACCCGGAGAGAGCGAGAATGCTGGCCCAGATGCCTTGCAGGATGAGCGCGCCGGTCGGAACGTGTGTGCGCGGGCTGAGGCGCGCGAGGTTCTGGAAAAAGAGACGGTCGCGCGACATCGCGTAGGGCACGCGCGCTCCCGTCAGAATCGAAGTGTGAAGCGTGCCGATGGATGAAAACATCAGCGCGGCGGCGATCAGGCTGATGGCGACCGGGCCTAGAAACGTCTGCGCGACTTCGCGCGCGACCGATGATTCCTTAGGGATGCTGGCGATGGTCGTCGGGTCGAGCGCGTAGAAGTAGGCTATGTTGACGAAGACGTAGAGCGACATGATGATAAGCATGCCGCCGATGAGCGCGAGCGGAATATTGCGTTGCGGATTTTTAACTTCGCCCGCGACGAGCGTCAGATTGTTCCAGCCGTCGTAGCCCCACAGCGCCGCGAGCATCGCCGCCGCGAATCCCGAACTAAAGCTCGCGATTCCGTAGCGCTCCGCATCCCCGACGCCAAAACAACTGCCGCCAGCGTTTGCCGCCGCGAAGTGTGACCAGTCGCCGCCGCGCGCCAGCAGAAACGCGCCGATGCCGACGCCCAGCACGAGCGCGATTTTTATCACCGTCAGAAAGGCTGCGATGTTACCGCTGACCTTGACGGTCGCGCAGTTAATCAATGTGACAATCGCAATGGCCGAGAGCGCCACGACCTGCAACATTCCGAACTGGTATTCATAGCCGAATAGTGTTGTCTTGAAGAAGGCTTGCGCCGCCCAATTCACAGTAATCGTAACTGTTCCATCGTCTAACTGCGTTGCCTTCAAGAAGATTGTATTGAAGGCTCCCTTAGTCACATCGTTGAGAAAGATGGCGAGCGCGACGGCGACGGAAGCCTGCGAGCCTGTCTTCGCGATGAAGACCTGCATCCAGCCGTAGAGAAAACCGAGCGGCGCGCCGTAAGCCTCGCGCACGAAAACATACTCGCCGCCCGCTCTCGGCATCATCGCCGCCAGTTCCGCATAGGTGAGCGCGCCGGCGAGACTCAAGATGCCCGCCGCAATCCAGACCGTGACAACCATCCCCGGCGTCCCGACGTTGCAGGTCATCACACGCGTCTTCAAAAAGACGCCCGTGCCGATGACATTGCCGATGACGATGGAAGCAGCCGCAATTAAAGTCAGACCGCGAATCAGGGTAATGTTACTGCGCGCAGGCGTTGACATATAAAATTAACCTTTGCTGGTCATCGAGTTTTGCAGGTTTTACAGTTCGGACTTTTTACCAGACATCATTGGTCAGTAAATCTTCGTAAGTATCGCGGCGGCGTATGACATCAACTGTGCCGTCTGTGCGAATCATCACGGCGGCTGGGAGCGGGCGGCCGTTGTAGGGAAACATCTGCGCGAGCGAATAAGCGCCGCTGTTAAGGAGCGCGAGCACTTCGCCGGGCCGGACATCTACGGGAATCCGCCGGTAGTCGGGCAGGCGTCCCTCGCGCTCGATGTCGAAATAGACATCGCCGGAATCGCAGAGCGGCCCTGCTACCTTGTAGTCGGTCTGGTGTGGCGCGTCGGCGCGCGAAGCGGAGATGAGATGGTAGTACCACTTGTAATTGTTCATAGAGAGCAGCAGGTTGTAGCCCGCGTCTGTGAGCAGCCAGACATCGCCTGTCTCTGGTCGCCGCTTGATGTTGCGCACCTTTGTCAGCACCAGCCCTGCGTCGGCAATGATGCTGCGGCCGGGCTCAAGCAGGATGGTCACGGGGTCGAGCAGATGTTCGGCACCGGCCGCGCGTGCGGATTCGCGCGCGACGCGCAGGGCTGCGACCAGCACATCTTCCGGCTCAAGGTCAGCGCCGAGCATGTCGCGTTCATGTTCGGGAAGCTGGTCTGCGAGCGAGGCGTCGCGCAGGTAGTTGACGGGAATGCCGCCACCTAGATTGATGTGTTCGAGGGTGTGGCCCGTCTCGCGATGGATAGTGACCAGATGCTCCCACATCATTTTGAAGGCGGCGGCAAACGGCTCCACGTCTGGCGTCTGCGAGCCGACGTGAATGTGTATGCCGCAGACGTGTATCAACTCAGGATGGCGCAGGCCGCGACGGAAAGCATCGAGCACTTCGGAATAAGAGATGCCAAACTTGGAAGTCAAAAGCGCTGTCTGAAGGCCGAGGTGCGAGCGCGTGCCGATCTCCGGCGTGAGCCTTAGAGCGATGCGCGCACGCTTGCCGAGCCTGCGCGCAGAGGCTTCGACTAGCTCTATCTCATAAATCGAGTCAACGTTAATCGAGTAGATGCCTGCGCCGACGGCTTCGTCAAGTTCGGTGTCGGTTTTGCTCGTGCCGTTGAAGATAATCTGTTCGGGACGGAAGCCGACGCGCAGCGCCTTGAAGAGCTCGCCGCCGCTGTTGACTTCGATGTCAATGCCGGATTCAAGCACGGCGCGCAGGACGGCCATGTTGGAGTTGGCTTTCGAGGCGTAGCAGAAATGAACTGGCCGCTCGACCACCTGCGCGGCGCGTTTCAGCCGCACAATGTTTGAACGGATGCGCGCTTCGGAGAAGACGAAGAGCGGCGTGTCGTGTTCTCGCGTGAGCGAGAGCGCGTCCACCCCGTCAATGCTCAGGTGGCCTTCGCGCGCCTCAAGGTAGCCGGGAATGGCCCACGCCGGCTGCGGGCTGACAGATTGCGATGACATGCAGATACCAACTCCGCTAAAGTTTTAATGACACAGGAGACACTATTAACGCGTGGGTGCGAAGATAGTCTGACCACACAGCAGCGTCAAGGGCGGGAATGGAACGATGAAGGATGAACGATGAGCGATGAACTGTTCAGAGCAAGGCTCTCATTCATCGTTGCTGCGTTGCGCGTTCATCATTTCTACTTCCATCGCCGCCGACTTCCTTGTTTTAACTTCATCGTTGCTTTGCTTGTGTGAAATCCGTTATAAGCACGGTTAACTTTTCAGCCGGAGGAGCGATTGATGAAACTGCTCGGAGCTATCATCTGCGTGCTGTTGTGTGTTGTTGCGGGAGGGCGTGCGCAAGTTGAGCGCGCTCAGGCTTACGTTGGCGCGCAGATTATTCCCATCAGCGGGCCTGTCATCCAGAACGGCGTGCTCGTCGTGCAGCGTGGAAAAATCGTCGCGGTCGGCTCGCGCGAGACGACGACCATTCCGGCGGGCGCGGAGGTGCGAGAATTAAACGGGATGGTCATCATGCCCGGCCTCGTTGATACACACAGCCACATCGGCGGAGGCTCTGGCGGCGACCAGTCCGCGCCGATTCAGCCGGACGTGCGCCTGCTAGATTCATTCAATGCGCGCGACACGAGCTTGAAGAGAGCGCGTGCCGGAGGCATCACAACCGTTAACGTTATGCCCGGCTCGGGCCTCCTGCTGAGCGGGCAGACGTTGTATTTGAAGTTAAGAAACGGTCAGACGATTGACGACCTGCTGATACACGACGCGCAGGGCAGCATCATGGGCGGCATCAAGATGGCGAACGGCACAAACCCCTTGGGCAATCCGCCGCAGCCGGGAACGCGTGCCAAGTCTGCCGCTCTGGTGCGCGAGCAGTTTATAAAAGCGCAGGACTACCGGGAGAAGATACGGCGTGCGAAGGGAGACGCGACGAAGCTGCCCGCGCGCGACCTTGCGATGGAAGCGCTCGTCGAAGTGCTCGAACGCAAACGCACGGTCCACTTTCACACGCATCGTGCGGACGACATCCTGACCGTACTCCGTCTTGCGCGCGAGTTTAACTTTCGCGTGGTCCTGCATCACATCTCGGAAGGCTGGAAGGTTGCGATGGAGATTGCGAAAGCCAGTGCGCCCGCCTCCGTCATTATCATTGACAGCCCCGGCGGCAAGCTCGAAGCGATGGACGTTTCCTTTAAGACCGGCGACATACTTGAGCGCGCAGGCGTGCTCGTAGGCTTTCACACGGACGACTACATCACCGATTCGCGTTTCTTCCTGCGCTCTGCCGCTCTGGCCGTTCGCGCCGGGATGCCGCGCGAGAAGGCGCTCTACGCGATGACGCTCGCGGGCGCTCGCATGCTCGACATGCAGGAGCGAATAGGCTCACTCGCCGCCGGCAAAGATGCTGACTTTATCATCCTCAACGGCGACCCCTTGAGCACATACACGAAAGTGTTGGAAACATACGTCGAAGGCGTGCGCGTCTTTGACCGTAACAACCCGGAAGACAGGCTCTACGCCGTCGGCGGCTACGGCGCTGGCCGCGATCAGGACGCACACATTGACGAGGACAGGGAGGGCCAACAGTAATGTTTTTCAAAAGCCTGCTCTTCAAAATCGCTCTGCTCTCCCTCTGCCTGTTCACCATTGCGCCGCACGCGGCCGCACAACAGTTAGCCGTGCGCGGCGAGACTGTTTACACCATGGCCGGGCCTGAGATTAAGGACGGCGTTGTGCTCATTCGCGACGGCAAGATTGAGCGAGTCGGCCCGGCCAGCCAGATTAAAATCCCTAATGGGTACAAAACACTGACAGCGCGCGTTGTCACACCCGGCCTTGTTGACGCGCACACGGTCGTCGGCCTCGCAGGCTATCTCAACCAGCCGCACGATCAGGACCAACTCGAACGCTCCGCGCCGATGCAGCCGGAACTGCGCGCCATTGATGCCTACAATCCGCGCGAACGACTAATCGAATATCTACGCAGCTTCGGCGTCACGACTATTCATACGGGCCATGCTCCGGGCGCGCTCATCTCCGGCCAGACGATGATAATCAAAACTCAGGGCGACGTTGACGACAATCGTGCCGTGTTGAATCCATCAGCGACGATTGCCGTCACAATCGGAAACCAGGCTCTCGCGCCGCAGGGCAAAGCTCCGGGGTCGCGTTCGAAGATGATTGCGATGCTGCGCGGCGAGTTGTTGAAGGCTAAGGAATACCAGACGAAGCAGGCTGGCCCGGAAGACAAGCGCCCTAATCGCGATTTGCATCTGGAAGCCTTGGCGCGCGTGCTCAAGGGAGAGACGCCGCTGCTCGTCACGGCGCACCGCGCCGGCGACATAATGTCTGCGTTGCGCGTCGCAAAGGAATTTAACATACGTATAATTCTCGACGGAGCATCCGAGAGTTATCTCTTGATTGAACAGATAAAGGCGGCGAAGGTTTCCGTCATACTGCATCCGACGATGGCACGCGCGACGAATGAGGCGGAGAATCTGAGCCTTGAGACTGCCGCCGCCCTGCGCAAGGCGGGGATTCTAGTGGCGCTGCAAAGCGGCTTCGAGGGCTATGTGCCGAAGACGCGCGTTGTCCTATTTGAAGCAGCGGTGGCCGCTGCCAACGGCCTTTCATTCACCGAAGCGCTCGCCAGCGTGACCTCGGATGCCGCGCGCCTGCTCGGCATACAGAATCGCGTCGGCACACTCGAAGCGGGCAAGGACGCAGACCTAGCGCTCTTCGACGGCGACCCATTCGAATATACGACGCACATCACCGCCGTCGTCATAGACGGGCAAGTCGTCAGCCAGGAGATTCACTAAACGAATCAGGCTGTCGTTCGTCCCTTAAAATCAGCAGCCCAAAGTCCAGAGTCAAGAGAAGGGTTTTGACTCTGGACTTTGGGCTTTGGACTTTGGACTTCAGACCTCGTTGAGTCTCAGCCCGACTCGCGTGCGGCCAGAGCTTCGCGAGCCACTTCTTTATCGTCGAAGTGGAAGACCTCGTGGCCTATGAGTTGATAATCCTCGTGGCCTTTTCCGGCGATGAGGACGAGGTCGTTTGTGCGCGCGTGAGCGATGGCGCGATGAATGGCGGCGCGGCGGTCTGCGATCTTTTCGTAGGGCTTCGCCGCCGACTTCATGCCCTGCTCGACATCAGCAAGGATTTTTTCGGGGTCTTCCGTGCGCGGATTGTCGGACGTGAGGATGACGACATCGCTTAAGCTGGCGGCGGCCTCGCCCATCGGCGCACGCTTGGAGCGGTCGCGGTCGCCCCCGCAGCCGAAGACCGTGATGATTCTTCCGTTTGCGACGACGGCACGCGCCGTGCGCAGGACATTAAGGAGCGCGTCGTCTGAATGTGCGTAGTCAACGACGACTGCGAAGTCGCCTTCGTGCGGCACGCGCTCGAAGCGTCCCGGCGCTCCCGCGCAACGTTCTATCGCGCCCGCTATCACATCCAGACTGTAGCCCAACTCAAGGCCCGTAGCGGTCGCAGCCAGAATGTTGTAGATGTGCGGGCGGCCGACGAGCGGCGAATGCAGACGGCGCGTTCCGGCAGGCGTTTGCAGTTGAAACGTCATGCCCGCGAGCGAATGTTCGACGTTTGTCGCCAACACGTCCGCTTCTGCGCCCAGCGCGTAGCGCACGACGCGCCCGCCTCTGCTTTCAACTTCCCTTGCCAGTTCTACTCCCCGCTCGTCGTCCACGTTGATGACGGAGGCGCGAGGCGGCTCGCCTAAGCTTCCGTCGAAGAGGCGTCGCTTGGCGGCGAAGTATGCGTCCATCGTGACGTGATAATCTAGATGGTCGCGCGTTAAGTTTGTGAAGACGGCAACGTCGTAGCGGAGCGCGTCGCAGCGGTGCAGGTCAATGGCCTGCGATGAGCTTTCCATGACGGCTGTGCGGCAGCCTGCGGCGACTGCGCGGCGTAGCAGCCTTTGCATGTCAGTCGCTTCGGGCGTTGTCCGCTCCGCCTTGATGTGTTCGTCTCCGATGCGATATTCGACGGTCGTCGTCATCGCGACTGCTTCGCCCGCTGCCTCGCTGATCGCGGCGACCAGATAGGTGACGGTCGTTTTCCCGTTCGTCCCCGTAATGCCGACGAGTTGCAGCTCGCGGCTCGGATGACCGTGCACTTCCGCCGCGGCCAGCGCCATCGCGCGCCGCACATCTGCGACCTCCAGCCAAGCGCCCTCGAAATCCGCCGGACACGGCAACTCGGAAATAACACCGGCTGCGCCACGCTTCATCACGTCCGCGACAAAACGGTGAGCATCAAGTTGCGCGCCGCGCACGGCGACAAAGAGGCTTCCCTCGCGCGCCTGCCTCGAATCGTGCGTGACATCCTTGACGACGATTGTTCCGTCGCCCTTTAGTTTTCCGCCCGTTGCGCGGGCCACATCAACGAGCCTGACCAACGTTTCCTGCTTCTTTGTGTCTGACACTTCTTCAACAACGCTGCCGGCGCTGCCCCCATAAGCAGCTTCCGGCAAACACTCCGTTATGTATTTTCAGATGTAGAGCCTTTTTAATCTACACGAAGAGGCACGCCATTTGACAGCCCGAACGCGCAGAAACCGCTATGAATTCTCCATACTAAACACATCAAGAATTTCTCAAGTGGGCTGTATTTTAATGTTCACAGCTTTACCAAATCAGTAGGAGGAAAGACTTTTATGCCCAGAACCCGGAAGAGCCTGTCGCTGTTGATAGCGTTTTCGTTAGCCTTCTTCGCCCTCGACGTTGTGCGGGAGCGGCCAGCGCTGGCAGCAGCAGCCGCCACCACCGTGACCACCAACGAGACGATCCCTTATAACCAGACCGTTACAGACTGCAATGGAAACCCTGTGCTGCTCACGGGTTCGATGCATATCGTCTCCACGTTCACGACAGGGCTGCCAAACGGCGGCAGCCATTTCAGTATGCACACCAATTTTCAGAACGTCAGCGGCACGGGCCTCGTCGAGCCGATTGAATACCGCGGCGTCAGCAGCAACCATTTCACCTCAAACGATAATAACCCGACCTACGTCTTCACCAGCACTCAAACCTTCCGGCTCATCAGTCAGGGTTCGACCGATAACCTGAACGTGCAGATCGTCATGCACATGACCGTCAACGCCAACGGCGAGACGACGAGCACCGTCGTCAACGTCAACGTCGAATGCAACGGATAGCCGCCTCTTAAATCCGTCAGCCGTCCTCTTAATGACAAACAGCGCCGTCCTCATCAGTTAACCCGGAAGGCCCCACTCAAACTGCGGGGCCTTCGCCTTATTCTACAACCCACCACGACCGCCAACCTTTTTCTGGAACACCCTCTTGCGCTGCTGGTTTCGAAGGGCGTCAGCCTGACGGCATCGGTCAATCTGGCAAACTGACTCTTCAAATCTGACCGACACAGGTCAGATTAACGCCCTGCGCGCGAAGCCCGCGCAGCCCACGGAAAGCCCGAAAACAGCCCAAATCCGAGCAAAATCGCTACTTTTCCTGATTTCACGACGAATGGCACGGTGATTGAAACACCGGCTGGCGCGCGGAAAGCGAGTTTGACCGCGCAATCAAGATAAAAGTCTCCGGCCCCCCAATGAAATCAACGATGAAAAATAGACGGTTCACATTTGTTACCTGGCTGGTCAGTTTCGCGCTGCTGGTCTCCATGCTGTCCGGCGTGCTAGCCAGCGGCCCTGCCAAAAGAGAGACTCCGCAAAACCAGTTGCCGGATGACAAACTTTCGTCCGATTTACGCGAACGTGTTCGCAAAGGCAATGGCAACGAGCGCATCACGGTCGTCGTCCATCCGAAAGCCTCCTGGAGCGACGAGCAGGATGCAGACGTACGCAGCCGCGGCGGGCGCGTCAAGCAGCAGTTGGACAATCTCAACATGCGCGTCCTTGAGTTGCCTGCACACGCCGTCGAAGCTCTGGCCGCGCGCGACGATGTGGAATACGTTTCGCCCGACCGTGAAATCCAGTCAACAGGCCATCTGAAGATGACCACCGTCGGCACAAACGCGCTGACCAACCCTCTTGCCAAAGGCACGCTCGACGGAACGGGCATCGGCATCGCCATCTTCGATTCCGGCATTGACAGCACACACATCTCATTCGGTACGAGCAGAAGCAGCCGCATCGCCAAGAGCGTTGACTTTACAGGCGAAGGCCGCACGGACGACCCCTACGGCCACGGCACACACGTCGCTTCGACGGCCGCCAGCGACGGCTCCATCTCAAGCCTCGCCTACATGGGAATAGCCAGCAACTCGAAGCTCATCAACGTCCGCGTTCTCAACTCAGAGGGGCGCGGCACTCTTTCCGGCCTGCTCAGCGCAGTTGACTGGGTGATGGCAAACCGCACGACCTACAACATCAAGGTCGTCAACATGAGCCTCGGCATGGCCGCCGTTGATTCCTACAAAAATGACCCTGCATGCAAGGCCGTGCGGCGTTTGGTTGATGCAGGGATAGTGGTCGTCGTCGCCGCTGGCAACAACGGCAAGGTGATCAACCCGGACGGCAGCGAGCAGAAAATCTACGGCGGGATTCATTCGCCCGGCATAGAGCCTTCGGCCATCACTGTCGGAGCCAGCAATAGCTTCGGCACGGATTCACGCGCAGACGACCGCATCGCCAGCTACAGCTCGCGCGGCCCCTCGCGCGGCTACTGGACAGACCTCGCAGGCGTCAAGCATTACGACAATCTTATCAAGCCTGACATCGTTGCGCCCGGCAACAAAATCGTCGCCGCGCAGGCGCGCAACTGTTATCTCATCAACACCTATCCGCAGATGGATGTGCCCGTCAACCTGCAACTGATGACGGGCACGAAGATGATGTACATGAGCGGAACATCCGTGGCCGCGCCGGTCGTGGCCGGGGCCGTTGCGATGCTCTTGCAGATGAAGCCGAATCTGACGCCGAACATGGTCAAGATGATTTTGATGTACACGGCACAGCAGTTTCCCGGCTACAACATGTTCGAGCAGGGCGCTGGCGAACTCAACGTGATGGGCGCAGTCAACCTTGCCAAGTCAGTCCGCACAGACCAGACCGTCTTCGGCGGAGCGCTTCTGACCACGACGACGCTGCCCGCGCCGCAGTCCTACATCGTTGACGGCTACTACCAGTGGTCGCAGGGCATGATTCTCAACCGCGCTTACGCGACCGGCTCCGACCTGATTACAAAGTTCCAGAAGATTTATGGCAAAGGCGTCCTCGTGGGCGACGGCGTTCTGGTGGGCGACGGCGTGCTTGTCGGCGATGCGACGATGATGACCGCCGGCGTTCTCATCGGCGACCGCATTATGACGAGCGACGGCGGCCTTTTGAGTTCGGGCACGCCCTTCTGCGACCTCGGCGTGCTTGTTGGCGACATCGTTCTGCGTCGCGACGGCGTGCTGATTGGCGACGGTGTGCTCATCGGCGACGGTGTGCTCGTGGGCGACGGCGTGCTTATTGGCGATGGCGGCGTGGCCGGTGATTACACGCCGCAGTCTTTGAGCGCGATGATTAACGGCGAGCCCGGCGCGTGCATGCGCTGAGAGATGAGAAAGCGCCTGACCCCGTAAACCTGTCGAGCGAATCAGAGAGACCAACGGAAGCCACATGCCGCTCAATAATACGACTCAACAAAATAGAATGACTGCTCTGCCGCCGAGTTACGCCATGACCCATCAAGCGCTGACGGTGGAACGACTGGTCAGCGGGCAGGAGCGAGAAGTCCTCGCTTTCCTCGCGGAGCGCCCGCTTCATACGGTCACGATGGCTGGCTTTATACGCGATAACGGCGTCGTCAGTCCTTTGAATCGCGGCATCTTCTACGCTTGCCGCAACTCGGAGAGCGTTCTTGAAGGTGTAGCGCTCATCGGCCACGCGACGCTCTTCGACGCGCGCACGGAAGCCGCCACAGCCCTCTTCGCCAGACTCGCGCAGGGCCACGCGCGTGCTCACATGCTGCTCGGCGAACAGGAGAAGATAGCGCAGTTCTGGCATCACTACGCCGAAGGCGGACAAACGGCGCGCGTTCTCTGCCGCGAGATGTTATTTGAAATCCGCTGGCCCGTCGAAGCGCATCAGCCGGTCAAAGGCTTGCGTCGTGCGACGCTGGCCGATCTTCATCTGGTGATGCCTGTTCAGGCTCGCATGGCCGAGGATGAAAGCGGCGTCAATCCTATGCAGACGGACGCGGTCGGCTTTCGCCTGCGTTGTGCGCGCCGTATCGAGCAGGGACGCACGTGGGTGCTGGTCGAGAACGACGAGCTTATCTTCAAGGCAGATGTTATCTCCGAGACGCCGGAGGTCATGTATCTCGAAGGCGTTTTCGTACACGCCGAAGAGCGCGGGCAGGGCTACGGCCTGCGCTGCCTCTCTCAACTGAGCCGCAACCTGCTCGCACGCACACGCTCCATCTGCCTGCTCGTCAACGAGCAAAACAAGGAAGCGCAGTCCTTCTATCAACGCGCAGGCTTTCAGTATCAATGCGCTTACGAAACCATCTTCCTACAGCGGGCCGTTTAAGCACACACTTCAAGATCAGCCACAACAAATCAGCCAGACTGTCAACGCGGAAAACGACGTAGCGATGAGCCGGAAGCTTGCCCTTTCAGACTCATCGCTACGTCGTTTATTAGTTCTCTTTCTCTCTACCTTGAAGCAACAAAGATTGACTGTCCGGCGATTCGGAGTTAAAACGACGCAGACACTTGTCCGTCCGTGCTCCCCAATCGCCAACATCAAACGGAGTCAGAAGCTTCATGCGACACACAACCTCTGTCATCAATCGTCCTTCATTAAAACTTCCGGCCGCGTTTGCGCTCTGTTGTCTGTTGAGCCTCGCCGCCTGTTCGATAGCGCAGGCGCAGTCGGGGCGGCGCGTGTCTAAGAGACCAACGCCTGCGCCCGCTCCTTCAACCGAAGCGAAGCCAACGCCGACGGTCGCCAAAGCTGCCAAGCCCGAACTCTCGCTCTACGTCTGCACAAACGACCGCGCGCTCTCGATGGAGATTCCGCGCTATTACTCCGAAAACATCAGAAACATCTTTGTCCAGCGCATCAGTCAGGCTTCAAACATTGATGTCACGACCGGCCCCGATACACAGCGCGGCGAAGCAATCAAACGTGCCAAGAGCAACGAGAGCGTCTACGTCGTGCTGCTCCAACTCGACGTTGACACGTTTGATTCACAGCGCACAACCACTCTCGGCAACATTGACCCGAGCCAGATTATAATTCGCTACACCGTCTTTGCTCCCACGACGGGCAAGGTCAAACTGGAAGGTCGCGTCTACCAGCGACAGTACCGCATGGGTCGCGGCGGCGTCGGCCTGCCCTCGCCAAGACGCAATAACCCTGTCTATTCGGATTACCTGCTGAAAGAAGCCGCGCGCGACGCAGCCGACCGCGTCCTCGCATCCTTCAACTATCAACCGACGCGCGACCCCGGCCTCAACGGTAAGTAAGGATGAGAGATTCGTTCATCAATTCACCTAGTCATGTAATCATTTAATAAATGACTAAGTGAGTTGATGACTAACTTCCTCTTCATATTTTGATAAAAATCTTCTTCCTGTAGAGCAGCCACATGAGCAGCAGCCAGAGGAGCAGGAAGCAGACGGCGTAGAGCAGGGATGCGTTGAGGGGTTGCGCCCATGAGGCGAAGAGGTGTTCGTAGATGAAGGTCTGTAGATTGCCCTGTGAGCCGTTGAGGCGCGGGATTTTCCAGAGGCCCATCAGTTTAGCCATCAGGCCGGAGCCGACAAAGAGCGTAATGGCGTTGACGCCGAAGACGACAAACGGCCACGCCCAACGCCTGTAGTTTTTAATCTCTATCAGCCAGTAGCAGAAGCCCAGAAGCAGCAGCGCCATCCCTGCCGTGAAGACGACATACGAACTGGTCCAGAGTGACTTGTTGAGCGGAAACCACAAGCCCCACAGCCAGCCGACCACAACGGCGCAGACTCCCGCGAAAAATAACCCACCGACTTTTTCCAGTTGAGAACGGCCAGTGCGCAGCCAGTGGCCCGCCAGAACGCCGCAGAGCGTCGTACTGATTGCCGGAATAGTGCTGAGCAAGCCCTCCGGGTCGTAGACCTTGCCCTGCTTCCAGATGTGCGGGCCGAGAAGCAGGCGGTCAACATAAGACGCGAGGCTTCCCTCCTTGCTCAAATCGCCCGCGCCATAAAAGGGCACGGGCACGAGCATCATCAAGAGCCAGTAGAGCAGGAGCAGCGCGATGGCTATGATGGCCTGCGTGCGCCAGCGCGTGTTGAGAAAGATGAGCGACGAGATAAGGTAGCAAACGCTGATGCGTTGCAGCACGCCGGGAATGCGAATCGTGTTGAAATCAAAATAGGGGAAGCCCGCCAGCACGAGTCCAAGCGCGAAGAGGATGACAGTGCGCCTGATGATGCCGAGCAGGAGCGCGCGCTGGTTGTCGCCATTCTCAACGCGCCGCGCAAACGAGAGCGTGATGCTGATGCCGACTATAAAGAGGAAGAACGGAAAGATTAGATCCGTCGGCGTCCAGCCGTGCCACTCGGCGTGGGCCAACGGCCAGTAGATCTGACTCCACGTGCCCGGATTGTTGACCAGAACCATTCCAGCGATGGTCAGCCCGCGAAAGGCATCGAGCGAGATAAGCCGCCCTGTCTTCGCAGTCTCCACAGGCTCTTCGAGTTCCGCGTTCATTTAGTCAGCTTAATGCAGATAATTCTGCTGCGCGTTGCAGCGACGGGAAAGAAACTTGTTGCCGTCGGGTTGCCTTTTGACTATAAGTGCATCTTCACTCGCGGCCGCGAGTGAAGATGCACTGTCACGCGCTGACAACTATCACGAGCGATTTTCATGTGTCAACAGTTGCGTCTTGTCTTTAAATGAACCGGCGCTTTTTACGCGAGCTGTAGAGAGTCGTAAACAAAAAAGAGGTTTCGCATAGTGTCATTGATGTTACAGGAGATTGCGGAGCAGCCTGCGGCGCTGGAAAGAACCATCCGTGAAGAGCAGGCCCGCGTCAAACGCCTCGGCGCTTTCCTGAAAGAGCGCGACGTGGATTTGATTGTGCTGGTCGGGCGCGGGAGTTCGGACAACGCGGCGCTCTTCGGTCGTTATCTTCTGGAAATCACGACCGGCATCCCCGTCTCGCTCTCCGCGCCCTCCGTCTACACGCTCTATCAGGCACACTTGAAGCTCTCGCGCGCGCTCGTCGTCGGCGTCTCGCAATCCGGCGAAGGCGAGGACATCAACCTCGTGCTCGAAAGAGCGCGCTCTTCGGGAGCTTATACCGTTGGAATCACAAACGAAGCTCAATCAACGATGACAGGCATCGTTGACGAAACGCTCTTGATGCATGGCGGGCGCGAACGCTCCGTCGCCGCCACCAAGACCTACACAGGGCAGATGCTCCTCTTCTACATGCTGGCCGCGGCGCTCGCGGATTCCGGCGCTGCCCCCGCTTATGAAGCCATCCCCGGACTCGCCGCCCGCGCGCTCGAACAGCAGCAGTCAATTGATGAACTCGTCGAGCGCTACGTCTTCATGGAAAACTGCGTCGTGGTCGGCCGCGGCATGGCCTATGCCAACGCTTACGAGATGGCTTTGAAGTTAATGGAGACCTGCTACGTGGTGGCCGAGCGTTTCTCGTCCGCAGATTTCCAGCATGGCCCGCTGGCGATGGTCGAGCGCCACTTCCCTGTCATCTTCTTCGCTCCGCCCGGCGTCATGCTTAATAGCATCACGGCGCTCATTGACCGCCTTAACGAACTGCGCGCAGACACACTCGTCATCACCAGCGACCGCGAGGTAGCGCGAAAGTGCACGCGCGCTATCCTGCTGCCCATTGAAGCCGACGAGTTTCTGTCTCCGATTCCATACATCATTCCGGGCCAACTCTTCGCCGCACTACTCGCAGATGCCAAGGGACTCAACCCTGACGAACCGCGCTCGCTCTCGAAAGTGACGCGCACACTTTAAGAAGAGGGGTAAAAGGTGAAACGGTGAAAAGCTGAAACGGTGAAGAGGATAAAAGAGACTCAAACGGATTTCCTTTCCCCTTTACCCTCTTCCCCATTTCCCCTTTTACGCTACCGTGAATTTTAAGCTCTCCGTTGTTGATTGAGGTCGAACGCATGGAAACACCGGCAGCCATCGAAGCATCGCTACGGCAGGCGCGCAGTCGCGGCCGCCTGCTGCGCGTGCTTGGCGTCGGCTTCGGCATGGCTGTGACGATTGGCGGCGTCATCGGGATGGGCATCCTGCGCACGCCCGGCGAAGTGGCCGCACAACTGCCCTCCGCGTGGCTCTTCATAGGCGTCTGGGTCGCGGGCGGACTCTACGCGCTGCTCGGCACAATCAACGTCGCGGAGTTGGGCACGATGCTGCCGCGCTCCGGCGGCTTCTACATCTTCGTTCGCCGCGCGCTTGGCCCATACGCGGGCTTCGTCGTCGGTTGGAGCGACTGGCTCTCGACGTGCGGGACGACGGCCGTCGTCGCAATTGTGATGGGCGAGTATGCGACGGCGCTTGTTCCGCGCCTTGCAGGACAAAGCGTTCGCATCGCACTCTTCGTAACGGTCGGCTTCGCCGTTCTACAATGGCGCGGCGTGCGTTGGGGCAGCAACGCCCAACAACTGACCAGTCTGCTCAAAGCCTTGGCCTTCATTGCGCTCATCGCCGCCTGCTTTATCCTCGGCGGCGGAGGCGCGAAGACAACTGAAGCCGTAGCGCAACTACCATCGGGCATGGCGCTCGTGCAGGCGCTCGTCATAGCGATGCAGGGCGTCATCTACACTTACGACGGCTGGTATAACACCAGCTACTTCTCCGAGGAGGTGCGCCAGCCCGAACGCAACATCCCGCGCTCGATGATTGGCAGCATGCTGCTCGTCACCGGCCTTTACCTGCTGATTAACCTCGCGCTCCTTTATGTCTTGCCGCTCTCAAGTATAGCCGGAGAAAAACTGGCTATCGGCGCGGCGGCTGAAGTTATCTCCGGCACATACGCGGCGACGATTATCAGCGTGCTCGCGACCGTCTCGATGCTGAGCACGATTAACGCCAACAACATGATCACGTCGCGCATCCTGTTTGC
This sequence comes from Pyrinomonadaceae bacterium, assembly GCA_036382855.1. Taxonomy (GTDB): domain Bacteria; phylum Acidobacteriota; class Blastocatellia; order Pyrinomonadales; family Pyrinomonadaceae; genus DASVTR01. The sequence continues at coordinate 94,615 of DASVPO010000030.1, forward strand.
GATGAGCCGCGACGGGCTGTTTTCGGAAAAAGCCGTCAGGGTCAATCGCGGCGGCACGCCGACCGTCACCCTCTTCGTCAGCACACTCGTCACGTTGCTCTTCATCCTCAGCAGCAAATTTCAGGGAGTGCTCGCGCTGCTCTCCTTCTTCTTCGTCGTCAACTACGCGATGACCTTCATCTCCGTCTTTGTCCTGCGTCGTCGCGAGCCTGACGCGCCGCGCCCTTTTCGCGCGTGGGGCTATCCGTGGACGACGCTGCTCGTGCTCACAGGCTCGATAGCATTCCTTGTCGGCGCGATTCAGAGCGACAGGGAAAACAGCATCTATGCGCTGCTGCTCCTCGCAGCCAGCTACCCTGTCTTCCTGCTGCTCAAATGGGCGAAAGCAAAATGGAATGATGAACAGGAAACGATGAAGCAGGAATGATGAACGCCGCGACGATAAACGATAAACGATGAACGATGAACGAGAGCAACGCCGCAACGTTGAATGACAGGCAAGCTGCTGACAGTTCATCGTTCATCGTTCCTCCTTCATCGTTCCTCCGTTTCCCTCCTTGCTCTTCGCGTCGCAATCCTTTAACCTCGCGCGTTCGCTTCTGTTGTTGGCTGTCAATGAGGGAAAAGCCTGTGTTATTCTTGAAGTCTCAAGGCAATTTATAAGAGCGAAGATGCACGTATAACTCGCGCGAAAGTGGCGGAATTGGCAGACGCGCCAGACTTAGGATCTGGTACCGAAAGGTGTGGGGGTTCGAGTCCCCCCTTTCGCATCGAATGTTTTCAAAGGCTCGGCGCTGGCCGCGCGCTTGAAGTTGCCGACAAGGAAGAAGCGCCCGTTCTCACGCTACACTTAACGCGCGGCGGGCCTTAATTTTTTTAGCAGGAATGATGATGAGATTCCCCTCGATTATCGTTGGAATGATTTTGCTGGCAGTTGCGCTCGGCCTCGCGGGATGCCGCAGCGACAGCATCAACAGCAACAACGCTAGCTCAACGACGAATCAAACAAGCACGGAGACAAACACCGCCTCGCGGCCCGCGCAGACGACGACTCCCGCGCAGACTGCGCCGACGCAGGCGACAGCGACACCCGCAGCGGGCGCAACGGATTCTCTGCCAATAACGGACGCCGCAGCCTTCCGCGACCGACTGCTCGAACTGGCGAAGAATGCCAGCTTCAATCCGCAAAAGCAGGCTTCCGATAACGCCTATGCGATTCGCCAGGCGTGGGAAAAGCAGTATCCGAATCTGAAGTTTGGCATCTTCTACTCGGTGGCCGCCACTCCCGATACCGTTTCATCAAGCGACTATTTTCTCATCGCCGGCGGCGAGGGCGGCTTCGACCAGATTTATGCCTTCGCCGTCGCCGATACAAACGGAAAATGTGCGGGAGGCGTGGCTGTGATTCCCGGCGATAAAGCGAACAACAAAACATCCGAATCAAAAGTGCCGACTGTTTTCAAGCCCGTTGATATGACTAATGCCAAGTCCTGCACGGGCGAAGCCGCAAACGAAAAGTACAAACCTTAAAGGAAAGAATAGTTTTGAAGACTGAAATCGTAGACCTCTCACAGACACGCAAAGAAGTTAAAATCGAGATTGATGCAGACGCCGTGCGCGCGGCCTATGACAGCATATCGGCGCGTTATGCGAAGTTCGCCAAAGTGCCCGGCTTCAGGCCCGGCCATGCTCCCGTCTCTGTCGTTCGCACGCGCTTCAAGGATGAGATTCGCAGCGAGGTGCTGCGCGAGCTTGTGCCGGCGGCGATTGAAAAAGCCGTGACGGAAAACTCCCTCGACATCATAGGCGAGCCTGACGTTCATCTGGACAACACGGAAGGGCTGGATAAGCTGGGCGCGCAGCCCATCAGCCTGCACGTTCACGTTGAGGTCTGGCCGCAGGTTGAGCTTGGCGAATATAAGGGTCTGGAAGCGGGAAGGCGCGTGCGCCCCGTGACGGATGAAGACGTTGAGCGCGTGCTCGAAGGCTTGCGCGAGCAATCGGCTGCGCTTCAGCCCGTAGAGGACAGGCCCTCGCAAACGGGCGACATCGTGACGGTTGATTTCAACGGCAAGTTTGTTAACGAGCCGGAGGCCGAAGAGATTAACGTCGAAGATGTTGATGTTGAATTGGGCAGCGCAAACGTGCAACAGGAGTTTACAGACAACCTGACCGGCGTGCGCCCAGATGACGAGAAAAGCTTTACGGTCAACTACCCTGAAGATTTCACTTCGAAGGGGCTGGCCGGAAAAGAAGTCCTCTATACGGCGAAGGTGACGGCCGTTCGTATTAAAGTCTTGCCGGAGATGGACGACGAGTGGGCCAGGAGTCTCGGCGAGGAGTATGAGACATTTGATGCGCTGCGGCAGAAGGTGCGCGAGAATCTGGAAGCGCGCGCGAAGGACGAATCGGACAATCAACTGCGCGTCGCGCTGATGCGCAAGCTGGTGGACGCGCACCCGTTTGAAGTGCCGGAGAGTTTTGTCGAACAGCAGACGAACCAGAATTTGGAACGCGTCGTCAGAGACATGATACAGAGGGGCGTTGACCCGCGCTCGGCTGAGCTTAACTGGGAGGGCGTGCGCGAGACTTTGAAGGAACAATCTGCGCGCGACGTGCGCGGTTCGCTCCTCTTGGACCGCATCGCCGAATCCGAAAAGATAGAGGTCACGAATGAAGAAGTCGCTGCTGAAATTGAAGAGTATGCGCAGGCAACGCGGCAAACGCCGGAGCAGGTGCGTGCTGCCTTGACAAAGCAGGGAGGCGAACGTAGCATCGCCGAGAGGTTGCGCAATCGCAAAGCGCTCGACCTGATTCTTGATAATGCGCGCGTGGCAGACGAAGAGTGGCAAGAGGATGCGCCCGTAGAAGAAGGGGCGGGCGAGCCATCAACTGCTGCCGATGAAGCGCCGGTAGAGCAGCCGATGAGCGCTGAAGAGAGCGAAACCAAAGCGCAGTCGGCCTCATCGAAAACCGAATCGCCGACGCCTGAAGCTTAAGGGCTACGGGGCCAGCGGATGAGAGGTGAAATCAAGAGTCGCTATGGGACATTCTCCGTCCCGGACTAACGCGCATTCGCTCTCGCAGTGAAAGGTTCAAAGTTTTATGGCTCTAGTTCCGATGGTCGTCGAGCAAACGTCGCGTGGCGAACGCGCCTTCGACATTTACTCGCGCCTGTTGAAAGACAACATCATTTTTCTAGGCACTCCCATTGACGATACGATTGCCAATCTGATCGTCGCGCAACTGCTCTTTCTCGAAGCCGAAGACCCTGAGAAAGACATCAACATCTACATCAACAGCCCCGGCGGCTCTATCACCGCCGGAATGGCTATCTACGATACGATGCAGTTTATTCGTCCTGACGTGACGACAATCTGCGTCGGGCAGTGTGCCTCGATGGGCGCGCTGCTGCTGACGGCGGGCGCGAAGGGCAAACGCTTCGCGCTGCCAAACTCACGCATCCTCATTCACCAGCCTTCGGGCGGCACGCAGGGCCAGGCGACGGACATACGCATTCAGGCCGAAGAGATTATCCGCATGCGTGAGCTGACTTCGCAGATTATCGCCAAGCACACGGGACAATCGTTTGAGACGGTCGAGCGCGATGTCGAGCGCGACCGCATCATGTCGGCCATGCAGGCCAAAGAATATGGTTTGATTGACGAAGTGATTGCGCACCGAGAGTAGGACTCAATTTTAGATTTTTGATTTTAGATTTACGATTGGGTAAGGCGGAAACCGCTTCGCACGGATTTATGAGGTTGGCTTCCGCAGAAAGCTGCCCGCTTTCAATCTAAAATCGCAAATCAACAATCTAAAATTCCCAAAATTCCCCAGAGACGCCGAATATGGTACGACGAACCGATGACACGTTGCGCTGTTCGTTCTGCGGCAAATCGCAGAACGAAGTGAAGAAGCTCATTGCAGGCCCCACCGTCTACATCTGCAACGAGTGCATAGACATTTGCAACGAAATCATTACTGACGACCAGAACGCAGAATCCGTGGCGACCCGGCCGCCACTGCCGAAGCCGGGCGAGATCAAGGGCTTTCTGGACGAGTACGTCATCGGTCAGGAAGAGACGAAGAAGCGTCTGGCCGTGGCCGTCTACCAACACTACAAGCGGATCGAGTTGACGCGCCGCCGCTCCGACGTTGAGATTCAGAAATCGAACATCCTGCTGATTGGCCCAACCGGCACGGGCAAGACCCTCCTGGCCCAGACGCTCGCGCGTATGCTCTCCGTTCCCTTCACGATTGTTGACGCGACGACCTTAACGGAAGCAGGCTACGTCGGTGAGGACGTAGAGAACATCATTCTCAAGCTCTTGCAGGCGGCCAACGGCGATGTCGAACGCGCGCAGCAGGGCATCATCTACATAGACGAAGTTGATAAGATTTGCCGCAAGGATGAGAACCCTTCGATTACGCGCGACGTGTCGGGCGAGGGCGTGCAGCAGGCGCTCCTGAAAATACTGGAAGGCACTGTGGCAAACGTCCCGCCGCAGGGCGGGCGCAAGCATCCGCATCAGGAGTTCTTCCCCGTTGACACGACTAACATTCTCTTCATTTGCGGCGGCGCGTTTGTCGGCCTCGAAAAGGTCGTCGAAAAGCGCATGCGCAATAAGTCAATGGGCTTCCATGCCGAAGTCAAATCGGGCCTGCACCGTCATGCTGAAGCGCTGGCGGCCGTCCAGCCGGAAGACCTCGTGCGCTACGGGCTGATACCTGAGTTTGTTGGACGCCTGCCCGTGCTCGGCGTGCTGCACGAACTGGATGAAGCCGCGCTGATTAAGATTCTCACAGAGCCGAAGAACGCGCTCGTCAAGCAATACCAGAAGCGCTTCGACTTCGATAACGTCAAGCTCAAGTTCACGGACGACGCGCTCAAATCGGTCGCACGTCAGGCGGTCGAACGCAAGGTCGGCGCACGTGGGCTGATGATGATTCTCGAAGACCTGCTGCTCGACGCCATGTACACCTTGCCCTCGCAGAAGCGCATCAAGGAATTCATCATCACCTCTGAGATGGTCGAACGCCGCCGCGCCATTCCCGGCGAAGGCTTGACGGGTGTTGACGGGGCTGCTGCCTGATTCGCCTGACAACCTAACGAACTGACAACGCTCCGCGCGGCAGCTCTTGCTGGCTTTCGTTGCGGAGCTTCGGTCTGCGCTTGCCGCACGCTTGACGCGTGAAAAGCCGGAAGATAAACTGACTGCGCTCACGGCCTCTCTGCCAACATCCAGGAGATGTTGGACACAAGCAACTCTCTAAATCCCTAATTTAAGGAAGCCAGATATGAATAAGCATTTTGTCGGACTCGCTCTGATTCTCATTCTGTTGAGTATCGGGGCGGCTCAGATAACCTTTTCAGCACGCCCCCAACAAAGCGAATTTCAACGCAGCATCAACCAAAAAACAGGGAAAGCCACGTCTGTGCAGGAAGGTGTAATGACGGAGAAGCAGAAGAAGCACAGCAAAATCTTCCGAGGATTTGAATCCTATACACAAGGAAAGAAGTTACGTGACCTCACGTCTGAAACGTGGGATGTCTACCTTGTAGTACCTGTGGGCAACGTAATCACTCCACGTTCTTTTAACCTTACCGAATTCCTCCGCAACATGTCGTGCGAGGCGGATGCGGTGGTTATTGGAAAGGTACAGGGTAAAGTTTCGCAAATCATTGAGGAAGGTACTTTCATCTTCACGGATTATGAATTAACGGTGTCAGAGATTCTAAAGGACGATGATGCCGCTCCAATTGAAGTGAACGCAAATATCACCTACACCAGCCCCGGCGGAGCCATAGAGTTAAACGGACGCACCATTCGCGCGGTTGACCAAAGGCGAGAACCGCTACAGATAGGTGAAAGGTATCTGCTTTATCTCAAGCGTATTCCAGAGATGAGCACATATAAGGGATTTAGTAACAGTCGTGACGGCGATAGCTTCCAAATTAAGGACGGTATCATTACGCAAGCTTCAAATAGGCTGCTGCCGCTTGGGACTAAACGCACAACTACCGCCGACTACTTCATGGCTGAAGTTCGCGCTGCTCTTTATCAGGGCGCGAATAACTTTTAACACCGCAGCGACGGTTAATGGCATGGCTGGTGGCGCTCCATACTACGACCCAAATGCAGCTATTCCTTTGGGTGCTCTTTCAAATGGGTATGACACGGTCTTTCAAAAAAATACGGAGCACGAAGTCGGGCATGGGCAACGCATTGACCACCCTGCGAACCAACAGCCTCGCCAATCTGTGATGAACACGGCATCTGCCTGTCCGAACGAGAACTGTAATAATCAACACGTTAATGGAGTTCAGCCATGTGACAACGACGCTGTTAATCAAGTGCCTGCTTACGCAACTCCGACGCCAACTCCGACGCCAACTGTAACACCTACACCGCCGGGCGGCGGCGAAGAATCCTGCGCCGACCGTGGCATGCCGCCCATCGAATGTTCCACGCCCCGCAATCCGCAAGGCCGCTGGGATAATGAGATGTGCCAGTGTATCTCGCCCATCCTCGTTGATACGCTCGGCAACGGCTTCGCCCTCACAGACCTCACGCAGGGTGTCCGCTTCGACCACGACTCAAACGGCTTCGCAGAAAGCTCTTCATGGACTGCCGTCGGCTCAGATGATGCATGGCTGGTCTTAGACCGCAACGGCAACGGACGCGTTGACAACGGCACAGAACTCTTCGGCACTTTCACACCTCAGCCTCCGGCACAAACGCCCAACGGCTTTCTCGCCCTCGCTGAATTCGACAAAACAACGCACGGCGGCAATGCGGACGGCCTCGTTGATAACCGCGATGCCATCTTTGCAAGCCTGCGCCTCTGGCGTGATGCCAACCACAACGGGCGCTCCGAGCCGGAGGAGTTGCATGCGCTCGCGGCGTTGCAGGTCGAGCAGATAGAGTTGCAGTACAGAGAGTCCGGGCGCACGGACGAACACGGCAACTGGTTCAGGTATCGCGCGAAGGTGCGAGACAGCGCACACGCGCCCGTCGGCCGCTGGGCGTGGGACGTATTCCTGCATCGCACGCCCTGAGGACACAAAGAAAAGCGGAAAGGCAAAAGTAGTAAGTCAAAAGTGAAGACAAAGGATAACCTCCCGCCGCTTCACTTTTGCCTTTTACCTTTGCCTTTTTACTTACCCGGTAGCGCGCATCGCGGAAATGTTTTACAATTAAGACTGTCAGCAAAACGAGGGCGAGCAGCCGCTTTGAAAACGCCGCTCGCCCTTCTTCACTAGCTGTTGGAGTCTTTCGGCGAAAGAGTTAAATCGAGTTATGGAAGAATATTCAGACCGCAGCCCCGCAGACATCGCGCGTTATCCGATGGTTCCGATTCGCGATGTCGTCATTTTCCCTTTCACTAAGGTAGCTTTCAAGATTGGACGCGCGGGCAGCGTGCGAGCGCTCGAAGAAGCACTCGCTGCCGACCGTACTATCTTCCTCGCCACACAGCACGACGCCTCGATTGACGAGCCGACGCCCGAACAGATCTACGGCGTCGGTACGCTGGGCCGTATCCTGCAATCGCAGAAGCAGGACAACGGGCAGATTAAGGTCGTCGTAGAGGGACGCGAACGTGCGACCACCGTCCGCGTCGAAAACAACAACGGCGCGTTTACAGCGCTCATCCGTCGCGCTCCCGTCGTTAGTGAAGACGCAGCGCGCCTTGAGCCGTTTCTACAGAAGATCAACACGCTGGTCGAACAACACTTGAGGCTTGCGCCCGACGCCCAAACAGACGCCCTGCAAACAGCGCTACGCAATCAGGACCCTTCGCATCTGGCCGACGCGCTCGCTTCCCAACTCCGTATCTCCGTCGAAGACAAGCAAGGCTTGCTCGAAATCTTCTCCACACAGGCCCGCCTTCAGCGCTTAATCGAGCTACTTGAAACAGAGCTTGAGAAGCGCCAGCTTGACCGCACGATTCAAACGCGCGTCAAACGCCAGATGGAGAAAGCGCAGAAGGAGTATTACCTCAACGAGCAGATTAAGGCGATCCATAAAGAACTGGGGCGCAAGGATGAGAAGGCCGAACTCGAAGAGCTAAAAAAGAAGATAGAAGAGGCCGGGATGTCGGAAGAGGCTAAAGAAAAAGCGATGCAGGAATTGCATCGCCTCGAAGCCATGCCGCCGATGTCAGCCGAAGGCACTGTCTCGCGCACCTATATTGACTGGCTGCTGAGCGTGCCATGGAAGCAGAAATCGAAAGAGATTAGAGACCTCTCGAAAGCCGAAGAGGTTTTAAACGAAGACCACTACGGGCTTGAGAAAATCAAGGACCGTATTCTCGAATACTTGGCCGTCAGGCAGTTGGTCAAAAATCCGAAGGGCTCGATTCTCTGTTTCGTCGGCCCGCCGGGAGTCGGCAAGACTTCTCTCGGAAAATCAATCGCACGCGCGACCGGCAGAAAGTTTGTACGCCTAAGTCTCGGCGGCGTCCGCGACGAGGCGGAGATACGCGGCCATCGCCGCACGTACATCGGCGCGCTCCCCGGCCAGATTATTCAAATGATGAAGAAGGCCGGAACTGTCAATCCGCTCATCCTGCTCGACGAGGTTGATAAGCTCGGTGCGGATTTTCGTGGCGACCCGTCGTCGGCTCTGCTCGAAGTCTTGGATCCCGAACAGAACAACACGTTTCAGGACCACTATCTTGATGTTGAGTACGACCTCTCGCGCGTCTTCTTCATCGCGACGGCGAATGTGCTGCACACGATTCCGCCGCCGCTTCAAGACCGCCTTGAGATTATACGTCTCTCCGGCTACACGGAGCGCGAGAAGCTGGAAATCGCCAAGCGCCATCTCGTGCCGAAGCAGGCCGAAGGCAATGGCCTGAAGGCCGAGCAGGTCGAGTTTACGGACAACGGCCTTCTGGAAATCATTCGCCACTACACGCGCGAGGCGGGCGTGCGCAACATGGAACGCGAAATCGGCTCGTGCATGAGAAAGGTCGCGCGGAGATTCGTCTCCGAAGACGCTGGCGAAAGCTTCAAGGATGTCGTCACGGACGAACGCGTGCGCGAGATGCTTGGGCCAATACGGTTCAGGCAGCAGGGCGTCGCGGCTGAAAGCGAGATTGGCCTTGCGACCGGGCTGGCGTGGACGGAAGTCGGCGGCGAAGTGCTGCAAATAGAGGCCACGCTCGTCAAAGGTCGCGGAGGCGTGCAGTTGACGGGCAAGCTTGGCGAAGTGATGCAGGAATCGGCGCAGGCCGCGTTGACCTGCATTAAAGCGCGAGCCGAACGCCTCGGCATGAGCCTCGACTTCATACGCAAGCGCGACATGCACATACACATTCCTGAAGGCGCGATTCCGAAAGACGGCCCTTCGGCTGGCATTACGCTGGCAACCGCCATGTCTTCGGCGTTGATGCGCGTGCCCGTCCGCAAGGACGTTGCGATGACGGGCGAGATAACGTTGCGCGGGAAGGTGCTGCCCATCGGCGGCGTCAAGGAGAAACTGCTGGCCGCTCATCGCTTCGGCATCGGCACGCTGATTCTTCCCAAAGATAACGAGAAAGATCTGGTCGAAGTCCCTGAGGAAGTGCGAAGCCTTCTGGACGTTCACTTCGTTGAGACGATTGACGAAGTGCTGGCGCTGGCGCTCGAAAACGCCTGCCCGACAGACGCCGAGCCGGCAGATGCAGCCAAGACGCCCCCTATCTGGACGACCGAACCGCCTTCGCAAGGCATACAGACCATCGCCGAATAGCTCATCCGTCAGCGCACCGAAGCGCGTGAGTCCGTCTTAAAAGAGACTTGCGCGCTGCGTGCTGGCGGATGTATCTTGAAAACCTGCCTCGCTTGTGTTCGCTTGCGTAAGAGCGAACTACTGGCAATCATTAAACTCAAATCAGAAGCGCAAACAAACGCCGGGAGCCTCGCTGTCAGCCCATTTGCGGCTCGCCGTTGTTGCGCGATTTCAACCTTGAACGGAGATTTCGATGAGCGAAAAATATGAAGCCGCCAATCTCATTCTCAAGCTCTACGAGTTGCGGCGCGAAGAGGTGATGCGGAAAGCTCGACAGTGGTACATCGCTGAGTTCAACCCTGAAAACACGCAGGACATCGCCAGCGTGACGACGGGCGACAACAGCGCCTACTACCGTATGGTCACGACCTACTGGGACATGGCCTGCTCCTTTGTCACCAACGGCGCGATAGATGCTCAGATGTTCAACGACGCCAACATGGAGCACGTCGCCGTCTATTCCAAAATCGAGCCTTTCATCGCAGAGATTCGCACCGTTTCCAACATGCCGCACTACATGCAACATCTGGAAAAGGTCGTCACCGGCATGCCCAACGCGCAGGAGCGCATGACCGTCCTGCGTGAACAACTAAAGAGAATGTCTGCGGCGCGCGCAGAGACGGCGAAGACGACGTAAAGAAGTGATGAGTAACGAGTGATGAGTGATGAGTGATGAGTAAGAGAAAAACAACTAGCGCTCGTTGTTCTTTCTTTTAACTCATTACTCATTACTCATCACTCATCACTGCTTTACTCATTACTCGTTATTATGAAAGTTACCAGCACCGAGTTTATTAAGAGTGCGTTTGCGGAGGAACACTGGCCGCAGAATCCTCTGCCGGAGGTGGCCTTTCTGGGACGCTCGAATGTCGGCAAATCGAGTTTGATAAACTCGCTGCTGGGCGTTAAAGGATTGGCCCGCACTTCGTCAACACCCGGAAGAACGCAGGCGCTCATTTTTTTTCTGATTAATAATCGCTTCCGTTTCGTTGACCTTCCCGGCTATGGCTATGCGCGCGTGCCAAAGAATATCAGGGCCGAGTGGGGCGAAATGGCGACAAACTACCTTGCCAAGCGGGCAGAGCTTGTGCTATCAATTCAGATCGTAGATTCGCGCCACGAACCCACAACCCAAGATTTGCAGCTCAAGGATTGGCTTCAACATCATGCGAAGCCGCGCGTTGTCGTTGCCACGAAATCCGATAAGCTCTCTAACAATGAGTTGCGTAAAAGCACGGAGCGCGTGCGTCGGGCGATGGGCACAGATTCAGTCATCGCATATTCCGCCACGACCGGGCGGGGCCGCGAAGACCTCTGGCGATTGATTCAAACAGCGATACAGGATTTTTGATTCCAGACGTGCTATTGTTAGAGTGGACGCAAGATAATTTCCGCGCAGCCGAACCGTTGATTGAGTTGTAAAAGTTTTTTTACGTCTGCTCTAATCTGACTTTGCAAATTCTTTTGCCCCCTTTGGTTTTCTCAGATTTTCGGCGCGAGGCCACGCGCAGCATTTCCCAAGCATCAGAGTGGAGGATTGGCAGAAATTCCTGCGCATAGCTTAATGATTTGACCGGCCCGAAACCGTAGACGGTCTATCAATCGTCGCCTCGCGGACGGACGACGACGGTTGCTAGCCATGTCAAAGCGGCTCACACGCGCTCTCTTCGGTCTGACGGCCTTCACACTTGAAACTCAATTCCCGATTCATCAACGAAAGTTTTCATCACATTGACACCAGCGCGGCACACTTTTAGATTGCCGCCGAGAACTGAAAGTTGCGGCCCCTTTTAATTCAGATGGGCCGCCCATAGCGAGAAGAACTGAAATGTCACAACGCACACCACGCACACGCACTACTTCAACCAACACTTCCAGCACAGACGGAAACGGAGAAAACGGCGCGGCCACCACTACGACGACGGCCACCGCCGAAGCTCCCGCCCCGGAAAAAACGGCGACCAAAGAAACGGCCGCCCCTGCTCCGAAAGAGACCGGCAAGACAGAAGAGCTTCTGAACATAGCCGATCTCAAGGAGATGTCCATCTCGAAGCTGACGCAGATCGCTAAGAGCATGGACGTTCCCGGCGCGACTGGGATGCGCAAGCAGGAGTTGATTTTCAAAGTCCTCGCCGCGCAGACCGAAAAGAGCGGACTCATCTTTTCCGAGGGCGTGCTGGAAACCCTGCCCGACGGCTTCGGCTTCCTGCGCGCGCCCGAATACAACTACCTGCCCGGCCCTGACGATATTTACGTCAGCCCGTCGCAGATTCGTAAGTTCGACCTTCGCACAGGCGACACCGTCAGCGGCCAGATTCGTCCGCCCAAAGAGGGCGAGCGTTATTTCGCTCTTATCAAGGTCGAGGCCATCAACTTCGAAGCGCCCGATCAGGCGCGCGAGAAAGTCTTCTTCGACAATCTGACGCCGCTCTACCCGGATGAACAGCTTCGGATGGAGACTGCGAAAGATAATCTTTCGGCACGCGTCATAGATCTCGTGACGCCAATCGGCAAGGGTCAGCGCGGACTCATCGTTGCGCCGCCGCGCACAGGCAAGACGATGCTCTTGCAGACAATCGCCAACTCGATTACCGAGAACCATCCTGAAGTCACGTTGATAGTGCTGCTGATTGACGAGCGCCCGGAAGAAGTCACGGACATGCAGCGCTCCGTTAACGGCGAAGTCATCTCTTCGACGTTTGACGAGCCGCCGACGCGCCACGTGCAGGTCGCGGACATGGTGATTGAAAAAGCCAAGCGCCTCGTCGAGCACAAGCGCGATGTCGTTATCCTGCTCGATTCAATCACGCGTCTGGCGCGCGCACACAACGCAGTCGTTCCGCCTTCGGGCAAGATTCTTTCCGGCGGTATTGATTCCAACGCCTTGCAACGTCCCAAGCGTTTCTTCGGAGCGGCCCGCAACATAGAAGAGGGCGGAAGCCTGACCATCATCGCGACCGCCCTGATTGATACAGGCTCGCGCATGGATGATGTCATCTTCGAAGAATTCAAGGGCACTGGCAACTGCGAAATTCATCTGGACCGTCGCCTGAGCGATAAGCGACTGTTTCCGGCCATTGACCTACAGCGCTCCGGCACGCGCAAAGAGGAGCTTCTGATTAGCAAGGAAGATCTCAACCGCATCTGGGTGATGCGACGTGTGCTCAATCCGCTCTCGCCCGTCGAACAGATGGAAGTCGTCCTTGAGCGCCTTGAGAAATCCAAGTCCAACGCCGAATTCCTGGCTTCAATGCAGAGTTCATAAAAGCAGTGACGAGTGATGAGTGACATCTGACAAGCAAAAAGAAGCACAGGGCAACTATGCCATGAGCTGCTGTTTTTAACTCGTCACTCGTCACTTGTCACTCGCCACTGTTTTCGCATAGTATCCGAAAGCTCTTGCAGTTCAATTGTCGCGAGTCTCGCCCGTGGGGGCGCAGTGTAAAGAGTTTTGCGCGTAGCAATCCTTTCGTCTGAAGCTGTGCCTTTCGCCAAGACGGGCGGACTGGCTGATGTGGCGGGCGCGCTGCCGAAGGCTCTAGCGGCTGCTGGCACGGATGTTCTGCTGGCGCTGCCGCTCTTCGAGCAGATTGACAGGCGGCAGCTCAACAAGCTGGCGATTGACAATCTTGAAGTCGAATGGCGCGGACGCCTGTATCGTGCGTCCGTCTGGTACTCGAATGCGCCGGGCGCGCCTTCGTTTTTGATTGACGCGCCGGAGTATTTCGGGCGGCCCTCAATCTACGGCTTCCGCGACGACCATGAGCGCTTCGCCTTCTTCTGTCGCGCGGCGCTGGCGCTTCTCAAACGTCTGGGTGCGCCGCCCGACGTGGTTCACCTTAACGACTGGCCCGGCGGATTCGCAGCCGTCGAGTTACGCGCTCGTCGCTCTTACGATTCTTATTACGCGCGCACGCGCACGCTCTTTTCCATACACAATCTTGCCTATCAGGGCGCGTTCGATGCGGGCGAGCTTGACAACTTAGGCTTCGGTTGGCCGGAGCAGCGCAAGATGTTCGTGGCCGGTGGTGCGGCCTCCGCCTTGAAGGCCGGGCTGGTGGCCGCCGATATGCTCTCGACCGTCAGCCAGCGTTATGCTCTTGAGATTCAGACGCCGGAGCACGGCCACGGCCTCGAATGGATTCTGCGTGCGCGGCGCGACAGGCTCGTCGGCATCACAAACGGCGTTGACTACGGAGTCTGGAATCCTGCGACCGACGAGCATCTTTCCGCACACTACAGCGCGGATAATCTTGAAGGCAAACGCTACTGCAAGCTCGCGCTCCTGAGCCGGATGGGCTTGCCCGTTGATTTAGAGAGGCCCGTCATAGCGACCATCTCGCGGCTGACGCCGCAGAAGGGTTTCGATTTGATTCGCGAAGCGGCGGGCGCAATTCTTGAGACCGGCGCATACTTCGTCGCGCTCGGCTCAGGCGCGCAGGACTACGAAGACTTTTTGCAACTGATGCGCGACCACGCCCCACGGCAGGTCAGCATTTACAAAGGCTTCAACGAACCGCTGGCTCACCAGATAGAAGCTGGCGCGGACATTTTCCTGATGCCGTCGCAATACGAGCCTTGCGGGTTGAACCAGATGTACAGCACGCGCTACGGGACAGTTCCTATTGTGCGCGCGACCGGCGGCCTTGACGATACCGTGCAGGACTTCGACCGCATCACGGGCGAGGGCAACGGCTTTAAGTTTGGGCCTTATACGGCTCAGGCTATGCTTGAAAAAATCCACGAAGCGCTTTACTGTTATGCTGAACCTGCAATTTGGACGCGTATTCAGCGGAACGGCATGCGCGTGGATAATTCGTGGCAGGCCGCTGCGCAGAAGTATTTGAGTCTTTACAGGGCCGTGGCCGGAATGTAAGAAAAGGTGTCGGGCCAGGGGTTTAAGGTGTCTGAGGGTTTGCCCTGCTAACAGCTTAAATTTAAAATCTGACACCTCAGTGTCAAAGGAAACAAGGAGAGTAGATAATGAGTGAACATGTTAGTGAAGTGAGCGATAGCACATTTGAGAAGGACGTTTTACAGTCTGACAGGCCCGTGCTGGTAGACTTCTGGGCGGCATGGTGTGCACCCTGCCGGATGCTTGCGCCGACGGTCGAAGCCGTGGCCGAGAAATACGCCTCGAACGCGCGCGTCGTCAAGCTCAACGTGGACGAGAATCCGTCCATCTCGCAGCGCTACGGCATCAAAGGCATCCCGACATTGATTCTCTTCAAAGGCGGCAAGGAAGAAGAGCGCGTCGTTGGTGCAACCAGCAAGGAAGCCATCTCGCGCATGATTGACAAACATGTGAGCGCTGCCACCGCTTAATAAATTTTCAGGGACAAGCCGGCGCGGGCGGGCGTTGAGACTTCCGCGCCGGTCTTTTGTTGACGAGAATGATGAGAAGTTTTCATCGAAGTAGTTATCTCAGGCGCTGTCGCTGTTAAGGCGGCGATTCGCGCCCTCCGGCAAGCGCGCACCCGAGGCAGTTGTGGCACATGTTCGGAGGCAAACTGGAAGCTACCCTATGAAACCAACGCGCAGTCGCGCCGTTACCCGCAAGCGGTCGCTGGAAGAAAGACTCGCCGAGCGCCTTCGCTCTCGCGCGGTCGAAGACGCTCGCTTGCGTGCGCGCCAGGCGCAAGGCAAAGTGCGTCGCTTTATGATTGCTAACTTCCGTAAGAAGGAGGTTATTGAAGCGCTCGCGCTCCGGCGCGGCGACTGCAATCGTTGCGGCGCGTGCTGCGAACTGCTCTTCAAGTGTCCATTCCTCAAAAAGCAGGACGATGGGACATCGCTCTGCGGCATCTACGAAGACCGCCCTAACCAGTGCCGCATGTTTCCAATCACCAGACGCGACATCGAAGAAGTGCGCGGAACCTGTAGCTTCTACTTCATAGAGAAGCCGGTCAAATTAGAGAAAGCAAGCTAACAGTGATGAGTGACGAGTGATGAGTAATGAGTGAAAGAAAGAGTTGTTTTAACTCATCACTCATTACTCATCACTCATCACTTATTACTCATCACTATGTCTAAAATCATCGTTATCATTGGTGCGCAATGGGGAGACGAAGGCAAGGGCAAGATTGTTGATTTGCTGGCCGAGCGTTTCGACGTAGTGGCGCGCTATCAGGGCGGGCACAACGCAGGCCACTCCGTCTATGTTGGCGATCGCTCGTTTGTGTTGCGCTTGCTGCCTTCCGGCATCGTTCACGAAGGCAAGGTCTGTGTGCTCGGCAACGGGATGGTCATTGACCCGAAGGCGTTTTTTGAGGAAGCGGACCAACTGGCCGCGCAGGGCGTCTCTGTCACACCCGAACGCGTCCGCGTCAGTTCGCGTGCGCATCTTATCCTTCCCTATCACCGCGCGCTCGACCACACGAGCGAAGAACGTCTCGGCAATGAACGCGTCGGCACAACCTTGCGCGGCATCGGCCCTGCCTACGAAGATAAGGCCGGACGGCGCGGCATACGCGTCGCAGACGCTCTCGTTCCCGAAGTCTTACGCTCGCGCATCGAACGCAATCTGGAAGACGCCAACCGCATCATCGTCGCCTACGGAGGCAAAGCTTTAGACGCCCAACAAATCTTCGACGAGACTTCCCTCTACGCCGAACGCCTCGCGCCCTTCATCACAGACACAACATTCTTTCTCAACCAGGCTGCGCGCGACGGCCGCACGATTCTCATCGAAGGCGCGCAGGCCACGCTGCTCGACGTTGACCACGGAACATACCCTTTCGTCACGTCTTCCAGCACGACCGCCGGAGGCGCAAGCATCGGCACGGGCCTCGCGCCGCACCGCATCACAGGCGTGCTCGGCATCGTCCGCACCTACACAACGCGCGTCGGCGAAGGCCCTTTTCCAACAGAGATGCTCGAATCCGAAGCAGAGATGGGCCAACTCATACGCGAACGCGGGCGCGAGTATGGCGCTGTGACGGGACGCCCGCGACGATGCGGCTGGTTCGACGCCTTCGCCACGCGCTACGCCGCCATGATTAGCGGCTTCACCTCCGTTGCCCTGACCAAGCTCGACGTGCTCGACGCGCTCGATGAAATCAAAGTCTGCACAGGCTATCGCCTCGACGGACGCCCCCTCGAATCCTTCCCCGCCGTCTCGCAGGACCTACGCCGCATCGAACCCGTCTATGCGCAGCTTCCCGGCTGGAACACCTCCACCGAAGGCATCACCCGTCTGGAAGACCTGCCCCCGAACGCCCGCGCCTACATCGAATTCCTCTCGCGCGAAATCGGCGTCGAAATCGGCCTCGTCTCCACCGGCCCCGAACGCGGCCAAACCATCGTCGTCAAAGACTCCGCCCTCGGCAAATGGATTCAAGAATAGAGAGAACAAGATTAACGATTGAACCGCAGATTAAGAGTCTGCTGCTCTCTCGTTGAAACGACGAAATTAACTGCGCTTGCGACTCTCCGCCCTCGCATGTAAAATGCAACTCGACAGCAGCTTTTCAAGCACGGGCCGATAGCTCAGTCGGTAGAGCAACTGGCTTTTAACCAGTGGGTCGCAGGTTCGAGTCCTGCTCGGCTCATCAATTTAATCAACAGGTTAAGGCTAACCTTCGGTTGGCTTTTAATTTGTCGGCCCCTTCCTTCCCCAATGCCCCAATGTTCAAAATCCGTTGCTCAACTATAGACCTCACCACCTGCGCTACCGGCCCATATATTTTGCCGCAAGTGGATTATATGAGGCGTCGCTCGCACTCGCTCCACCGCAATCATAAGGTGCAGAGCGGATGCAGCACTCGTTACTTTTAGTGAACGATGCCCAAGAAAGGTAGTGAAGGAAACTGTAGATTAAGGGCCTTGAAATAGTCGGGCCTTAAAAACTCAAAATGAAGATGCGCGCGAATGAGGATGTTTTTGTTTAAGCTCTCATTATCTCATATGCTATCTTAAGTTCCTGAACCAGAGATGAGTACTGCGATTAAACACCTTACGCCAGAGCAGCACGCCCTGCCTGAGAACGCTCCTGAAAGGCGTCCACAGTTACAGCCATTCCTGAAGTGGGCTGGCGGCAAAAGGCAGTTAATCAATGAGCTGAAGACTAATTTACCAGAGACTTTCAATCGCTATCTTGAGCCTTTTGTTGGGGCCGGGGCTTTATTATTTGAGCTTCAGCCATTAGTGGCCCGCGTCAGCGACTTAAACGGAGAGCTTATCAATTGTTACCGTGTAATTAAGGATGACCCAAAGGGATTATTAGCAGAGCTCGAAAAACACGAACACACAGAAGCTCATTTTTACGAGGTGCGAAACCTTGACCGGCTGCCGGATTTTAAATCACTTTCTCCCTCGGCCCGCGCAGCGCGAACTATTTACTTAAACAAGACTTGCTTCAATGGTCTGTACCGCGTCAACCGTAAGGGGCATTTCAACGTTCCGTTCGGCAAATACAACAACCCAACCATACTCGACCCCGGCTTACTACAGGCATTACATAAGTTCTTCAACACCCATGACATCAGCATCAGCAGTGAGGATTTCGAATCCGCCTGCTCATTCGCAAAGGCAGGAGATTTTATCTATCTCGATCCTCCATATTATCCTCTCTCTTCATCGTCATCATTCACGGGATACAACTTCAAATTTGATGCCGATGACCAGAAGCGGCTCCGAGATGTGTTCGTTAAGTTAACTAAGAGGGGATGTCTTGTGATGCAGAGTAATTCTGCTACAGACTTCATCAAAGAGTTGTACTCCGGCTTTAGAATTATTGAAGTGCCTGCGAAGCGTGTCATCAACTCGGTAGCGACAAAGCGCGGACAAATCTCAGAGCTAATCATCACCAACTACTGACATGGATAAAGCTCTCACCTCACAGGAAGTAGTCGAAGAGGCAGTTGAGGAGGTTGTAGAAAAACATGCTAAGGACCGGGCCTGGGGGAGGATTTTCGATGTTTACAGTATCCATGACCATGATTTTGATTCCTCACCCTATTCAATCACAAACAAGCAGATAAAAGAGGCGACCAAAGGTTTTAGTTCCACAGTGGAGCGGGAAGTCAGGATTTTGTGTAAGCAGGACACGCGCGAGAGTCGCCCGCGCATTTTTCGAGAGAAGGGATTATTCATTCTCCCTACTAAGAATGGTGTCTACTCAATTATTAAAGGCGAGGGCTATATTGATATACCGCCCATAACAACCCCGGCTACGGTTTACCTGTCTCAACTCGATTTTCATCTTGATACATCCGAGGTAGGAAACTCGGAAATGCAGCACCTTGATTTCGCGTATGCTGCAAGCTTGATTCGCACGTTTTTGCAGGATGAGAGTTTAGTCTTAACTATCAGGGGCCGGAAATTCACGCCGAATTTCAGTTTTTTAGTTGGAGCTAACCGCATTAACGTTTCAAGCGTGCAGACGGAGGTTGATGCCGGTTATGAAGGACGCAAGCAGGTAGTGTTGATTGAAGCCAAAGCAACCGGCAACAAGAATACTATTATCCGTCAACTGTATTACCCATTCCGGCAGTGGCAAAGCTACACAAAGAAAAAGGTTGTCACTGTCTTTTTCGAAAAGTTTGGCGACGCTTTTTCACTCTGGGAGTTCCAGTTCAAAGACCCTGATAACTACAACTCGATTACATTAACAAGGTCAAATAGCTTTTTCATCCAGGAAAAATCTTAATGGTGGAATTCTGGTAGACGGCAACGCGTGTCAAGCTGACGCCGTTGCGATGCAAGTTGTCAGCGGCCGCGTGCAGATTCAAGCAGACCAACGCGCAGGAACGAAGTGAGATGCAGGAGAGGCGGATTATAAAGAAGATAGTAGATAAGTCGGAGGCTCCGATAGGACGCCCTCCGGCTATCGTGTTGATTGATCCAAAGTATGCTCACAACGTAGGCATGGTCGTGCGACTGGCGTCTTGTTATGGCCTGGGACAGGTCTGGTTTACGGGCGAAAGGGTCTCGCTGGATATTTCATACAGGAGGCGACTGCCCCGTGAAGAGCGTATGAAGGGTTATGCCGATGTTGAGATAATCAATTACGACTATCCTTTCGAGCAGTTCGCAGATGTTGTTCCAGTGGCGGTCGAAGTGCGGAAGAGTTCTGAGCCGCTGCATAGTTTCGAGCATCCAGAGAATGCAGTGTATGTGTTCGGCCCGGAGGACGGCAGCGTGTCAAAACCGCATATCAGTCATTGCCATCGGTTTGTCGTGATTCCGACAAAACATTGTCTTAACCTTGCGACGGCAGTCGCGACGATACTATGGGATCGGCAGTATAAAGGCTGGCTGGGCGGAGAGCAGGGAGAACTGACAACGCCCGGTGAATTTGAAGGACGAGGTCTGGTTGAATTCCCCGATGATATTGTGTGGTGAGCGATGCTGCCTAACGGCTCATTCAAACGGACTCGCGATTAGCCTGCATCTCAGCAGTTATCTTCGTTGCTCGCTGATTGATTTGGTCGTTAGATGCTGCCCTGATATTTCCGAAGGTCTTTAGAGATGCGGAAGGAGAAGAGACGTTGGCCCAACATATAGGCATCGTGGCCGGTAGCGCAGAGGGCGCTGCCCTGTGTTATCGCACGATTTGTCTGGAAGCGCCGGCCTTGATGGGTGAGCATAATCATCCTGAGATAACGATGAACTCTGTGCCGCTGGCCGAGCACATGCGCCACATTCGTGCGGACGACTGGAAGGCGCTGGCTGGGGTTCTGGCAGCATCAGCGAGGAAGGTCGCGCAGGCCGGGGCCGACTTCGCCATCTGCCCTGATAACACATATCATCAAGCGTTCAAGTACTTGATTCCGCAGTCTCCTATTCCATGGATACACATCGCCGGAGCAGTCGCCGAAGAAGCACGCCGTCGGGGCTACGCGCGGCTCGGCATTTTAGGGACGAAGTATCTGACGGAAAGCAGTGTCTACCCGGAAGCATTAGAGGAATTCAGAATCGAGAGTGAAATACCTGACGAGGCGGATAGAGTAAAGATTAATGAGATTATCTTCAAGGAGTTAGTCAACGGCATCTTCCCTGAAGCATCCCGGCTCTACCTCAATGAAGTTGCCGAAGAATTCAAGGCGCGTGGATGTGACGCGGTCGTCCTCGGTTGCACAGAGATACCTTTAATCGTGCGACCCGAAGACACGCCTCTGCCCACCTTAGATTCAACGCGCTTGCTCGCCAGAGCAGCCTTAATGAGGGCGCTTGAACATTAAGCAGGCCCGCAGTTAACAACGGCAGGCAAGCGGTCGCGCACATCAGCGGCTCTCTTATGCTCAAAGTTCTGTATGCGCCGCTGATGCCGTGCGTTCGGCGGCATCAGTTTAAATTTCATCCAGCGCTTGCAAAGCATCTCGTCTTTCGCGTTCTCTGCGTTTCTCTTCCCGGGAACATAGTTACTTAAAACGTCTATCGCCGAGAATGGCGACTCGTCATCAGCCTCGCTTCTGTGTATGCTGTTTCATGTGGAGTGGAAGGTTCAGGCGAGCACCTGTTCGGTGTTTGCAGTAAACAAAATAAAACGGAAAAGGGAAGAGTAAAAGTGAAAATCAAAATTGTTCTGCTGGTAGCGCTCTCGTGCGCGTTGAGCTCAATTGGGTTTGCTCAGTCAAAAACAAAGGCAATCGTTCCCAATGTAATTGTTAAGAATTTATATGCGGCTCAGAAAGCCGGTGCGAGCCCGTTTTTCCAGACGAAGAACCGCGCCCTCGTTGACAAATACTTTGCGAAGGATTTGGCGGACTTGATCTGGAAAGACGCTGTCAAAGCAAACGGCGAGGTCGGGGCGATTGATTTCGACCCGCTTTATGGTTTGCAAGACCCGCAGATCACGGACTTTACAATAATGGAAACCGGCTGGGGCGGCGACAGCAAGTTTGGGCCGGACACAGAGGCAGTCGTGCAGGTCACTTTCAAAGATTCCGGCAAAGAACGAATGGTTTCGTACCAGTTCAAGCAGGGCAAAGACAAGAGCTGGAAAATTTATGACGTTCATTATCGGAGCGACGATGGTCAGGTTAAATTAGTGGAAGTTTTGAAGGGTGAGGCGGGTGCTTCTCATTCGATTTCTACGCGAGGCCAGTCCGATGCGACGACGATTCAGGGCCAACTGCAAGTCGGTAAACGCGAATCCGTGATTCTGTATGTCGGCATGGAAACAGGCGACTACGCGGCCTACTGTTTTACAAACAATTCGAGAGCGGGGCGCGCCATTTTAGCTGCGTGCAAAAATAAAGGGCAGTGTGAGGTCACAGGAACGGTTAGTGATTACAGTTGTAAAGTTCCGGGACTCGAAGCTGACCTTTCAGCCAGCGGCAAGATAGTTAAAGTTCAGTCAGTTAAATCGCTGCGTCGCAAACGTTAAGCAAGCTACACATCGCGCCGGAGCTACCGCTTCAAATATACATACGCTGGTTAAAACATCAGCTTTAGGATGAGGAAAAATGAGAATCAGATTCGTTCTGCTGACAGCGCTCCTTCTGGCCTTGAGCTCAATTGGTTACGCTCAGTCAACAACTCCGACGTTTAAGCAATATGCCGTCAAGGTCGAGAAAAAGAGAAACGTCAGGGTCAATTTGAAAAGCCACAAGGATGCGAACCGTTTCCGCACCAACTTGCGCAACGCCGCGAAAGAAGGCGTGAATTTCGCAGGGCATTACATCTTAACTACATGGGGCTGCGGGACGAATTGTTCAGTCAGCGCCATCATTGATGCTCGTAACGGCAGGGTGTTTTTTCCAGACCAACTTGAAGGCTCAGGCTTTGGCTTCTGTGAATTGCCGGACGACACAGAGCCACTGGTCTATCAAGCAGACAGCCGCCTGCTTGTCCTCAGCGGATTCAAAGGCGGCGACCTTAATCTGGAAAACGGACGTTGCGGGATTTACTACCTTGAATGGACGGGCACGAATCTTAAGCAAGTCAAGTTCGTGCAGAAAAAGCGAATCGAAACGCCCTGATGCTCACAGCCGAGTTTTTGGGTAGTGGTTCAGTTTGATAGTTCTGAACCACTACCTACCAGCACTCTAATTGAAACTAATTCGCGACGCGGATGACGAAAGAGATTTCCCATGACAGCGAAGTGCTCTTCCGCCTCATCGTGGAGAACGTCCGCGACTACGCCGTCTTCGTGGCGGATTTAGAGGGGCGCATCGTCAGTTGGAATCCGGGCGTCGAGAGCCTGCTCGGGTACGCCGAAGGAGAATGGCTCGGCGAGCATGCGTCAATCATCTTCACGCCGGAGGACTGCGAGCGTGGCGCACATCTTCAGGAGATGGAGACGGCGCTCAGGGAGGGCCGCGCAGAGGATAAGCGCTGGCACGTGCGCAAGGACGGCTCTCGCCTCTGGGCTGACGGCGTGCTGATGCTGCTCCGCGACGGGACGGACGCCCCGCGTGCATTCGCCAAGATACTGCGCGACAACACAGAGGCAAGGCTGACGGAGGAGAGGCTGCGCGAATCCGAGGAGCGCTTTCAGTTGCTCGTGGAGCTCTCGCCCGACGCTATCGCCGTCCACGCAGAAGGAGTCGTGCTCTTCATCAACACCGCCGGGGCCAAACTCCTGCGTGCCGGTAGCCCCGAACAGATCGTCGGCCGAGCGATTGCGGATTTAATCCACCCGGACTATCACGGGCTTATCCGCGGGCGGCTTGAGAGAGTCGGCCGGGGCGAAACGCCGCCTCCAGCGGAGATTAAGTTTATACGGCTCGACGGAACGGAAATCTATGGGGAGTTGGCCTCCGCCCCTCTGCTCTATAAGGGTAAGCCCGCTGTGCAGGCCGTCGTCCGCGATCTCACCCGGCGCAAGCAGGCAGAAGAAGCGTTGCGCGAAAGCGAAAAGCGTTTCCGCCTCATCTTCAACCAGCAGTTCCAGTTTATGGCTATCCTCTCGCCGGAAGGCATCCTGCTCGACATCAACGAACTACCGCTACGCGTCGCAGGTATCACGCGTGAGCAGGTCTTAGGGCGACTTTTCTGGGAGACGCCTTGGTGGGAGGGCCTCCCGGAAATGCAGGCGGGCTGGCCCACGCGCCTCAAAGAGGCCGCGCGCTCAGACACGCCAGTCTTCAGCGTGGATTTGTACAAGGCCGCTGACGGCACGCGCGTCGCGGACGCCTCAATCACAGCAGTCAAGACGCCGGACGGACGCGTCGAGTTCTTCATCGTTCAGGCGTCTGACATCACAGAGCGCAAGCGTGTCGAGGAGGAACGCGAACGACTCCTGCGTGAAGCACAGGAAGCGAATCGCTTGAAGGACGAGTTCTTAGCCACCGTCTCGCACGAGCTGCGCACGCCCCTGACTGCCATTCTAGGGTGGGCCCACCTGATGCGTGGCGGGCAACTCGAAGGCGAGGGCGCGGAAAGGGCGCTGGAGACTATCGAGCGCAACGCCCGCTCGCAGGCGCAACTCATTGACGACCTTCTGGATGTTTCTCGCATCGTCACGGGCAAGCTCCGCCTCGACGTTGTGCCGGTCAGCCCACACTCATTTATTGACCCGGCGGTCGAGGCCGTGCGGCCTGCGGCGGAGGCCAAGGGAGTGCGGTTGCAGAAAGTGATTGACAGAGGGGTTGGCGTGGTCATGGGCGACCCGGCACGACTTCAACAAGTGGTGTGGAATCTCCTGACGAACGCAGTCAAGTTCACACCCGGCGGCGGGAGCGTGCAAGTGAAGCTGGAGCTTGTTAATTCCGACATCGAGATAGCGGTCAGCGACACAGGTGCGGGCATCACTCCCGAGTTCCTGCCCCACGTCTTCGAGCGCTTCCGTCAGGCCGACCAGAGGACGACACGCCAGCACGGCGGATTGGGGCTGGGCCTAGCCATCGTCCGCCACCTGATAGAGTTGCATGGCGGAAGCGTCCGCGCGGAGAGCGCGGGTGAAGGGGCGGGGGCGACGTTCACCGTGAGACTGCCGGTTGCTCCTGTCCACCGTAAGGAAGAAGCGGAAGAGCGCATGGACATTCCGGCCCAGAACATGCTGCCCGCGCACGAGTGCCCGGAGAGGCTGGACGGCTTGAGGGTGCTCGTCGTAGACGACGAGCCGGACGCGCGAGATATGCTTTCAGCGGGGCTGGGCTTGTGCGGTGCTCAGGTGACTGCCGTCTCGTCAGCGCGGGAGGCTCTTGAAGCCATGACTGGCGGAAAGTTTGACGCCATCATCAGCGACATAGGAATGCCAAAGGAGGACGGCTATGAGCTCATCCGCCGTGTGAGGGAGCTGCCGCCCTTGGCCGGAGGGAAGACTCCGGCCATCGCGCTGACGGCCTACGCGCGGACAGAAGACCGCCTGCGGGCGTTGCGTGCAGGCTTCGAGATGCACGTCTCAAAGCCTGTGGAGCTAACCGAGTTGGTTGTCGTCATCGCCAATCTCGTCCGGCGTGCCGGAGGGGACTAACCAGCGTTGAGCGCTCTTGCGGCTTGTGAAGTTAGTCTGAATTTTAGAGACGTTAATAGTTATTGGAATCAGGCTTTTCTTCGCGTACTAGATTTATGTTGAAGCTCGAAGGAAGGATGCAAATGCTATGACTATGACAATGAAACCTGTCCTGCACAGTTTTGCTTATTGCATTGACTTCCTGCGCGAACAAGTTGCTGACATTGCCGCAGACGACATGGTTGCTCAACCGAATGGGATTATGAATCACCCGGCGTGGGTCATCGGCCATCTGACCGTTACGTGTCAATTATTGGGCGGTGTAATCGGGCTGCCGGAATGGCTGCCGGATGATTGGTCCAGGCGTTTCGGTACTGGCAGCGTGCCGCTCGCCGATGCTGGCTCGTACGAGACAAAACAGAATGCTCTGGCAATGCTCGGCGATGCACAGGCGAGAATCAGCCAAGTCGTCGAGCAACTCGATGATTCTCGCCTTGATGCACCGTTTCCCGATGAATCGTATCGTGAAGTCTTCCCAAGCGTTCGCCATGCGCTAACGCAAGTGCTTGTGGGCCATACGGCGAACCATATCGGACAAGTTTCAGTTTGGCGTAGGGCAATGGGCTTGCCGCCAATGCGTCGCTCCTTTGAGTAACTATGTGGGATGGGCTTCTCGCAGGAGAAGTGGTCGCGCCAGTTGAATTTGACTATTCGTTCACGGAGGGGAGACGCGCTCCACTCGCATCAGACGAGGCGACGCCGTTATTTGCCGAAACTATACAGCGCGCTGCGCGTCCTGATGTAAACACGCCCGTCTGCAATCGCCGGTGTGGCGAAGACCTCGTCGTCCAATTCGTTGACCGCGAGCACCTGCCAATCGCCTGCGGCCTTCAACACGGACACCTGACCGCCCTGTCCGACCAGAAACACCTTGTCGTCGGCCGCCACAGGCGACGCGAAGTATTTATCAATCGCACCATGCAGGCGGCCCTGCTTGATGACATTGCCAGTCGCCGGATCAAACGAGAGCAGAATCCCGCTGTCGTTGATCATATAGAGGATGCCTTTGTAGAGAAGTGTTGAAGGAACCTGCGGCACGGGTTTCTGGTAGCGCCAACGGATCGCTGTCGCCGTTTGATCGCCCTGTCCTCCCAGTTTGATTGCGAGCAGGCCGTTCTCCGAAGCCATCATGCCGCGGAATACTTCCCAGTCCTTCGCGTTCAACTTCTCGTCGCGGTCCATGTCAAACGCTTCGAAGGCGGCGGCCAACATCTTGTCCATCTTCTCCGCGCCCGCGACCTCCGACTTCGCGATCAATTTGTCGTTGTTCTTATCGTATCTCGCCAATGCCTCTTCAAGTGGAATCGTGGGGATTTGCTGTCCCGGTTGATTCTGCGGGAAGCCCCAGCCGTTGATGTACACATATTCGCCGTCGCTGCTGGCGATAGATTTCATCTCGCACGCAAGGCCGCGCACCCACCAGACTCTTTTGCCGTCCGCGACCGAGTAGGCCGAGAGTTGGAACGACTCTGGAACAACAATCTGCTTCGGCCCCTGCTTCGGCTGGTAAATAATCGGCGTCGAGTAGCCAGAGATGACCGCGGGCCGCTCAACCTTCCAGCGCACGCGCCCGCTCTGCTTATCAACCGCAATCAGATATGAACTCGGACTGTCCTGGTCCACGGGCAGAATCACTTTGTCGTCAACGAGAATGGGAGACGCCCCGAAGCCGTAGAACATATTGAACGGCCCGAGCGGGAGCTGCCAACGCTCCCTTCCGGCGCGGTCGTAAGAAACCAAACCGAACTCCTGAAAAAAGGCGTAGACATTCGTGCCGTCCGTGACGGGGCTCGGCGAAGCGGGATTGTTGACGTTCTGCAAACGTCCCTCGCGCGTTCGCGGCACTTCTCGCTGCCACAACAGCTTTCCTGTCTGACGGTCAAGACAGATAACCAGCAGCTTATGATTCTTCTCGCCGGCGCTGCCCTTAGCGCCCCCTGCTGACTGCTGACTGCCGCTTGCTTTTTCCTCGGAGTACGCTGTGACGAACACGCGATCTCGCGTCAGCACCGGCGAAGAATGGCCGGGCGGCAGCGGCGTCTTCCAAACCACATTCTTCTCAGGGCTGAACACTTCCGGCAGCCCGGTCGAGACGGAAACGCCGCTCCCATTCGGCCCGCGAAACTGTGGCCAGTCTTCGGCGACCGCACCTGTCGCAGCCGTCATCGCGAGCATCGCGACCAGCGGCGCGAACAATAGAGCGCCGCTGGTGTTCCTTAACTTCAACACCTTCCTGCGCGAGTTTGTCCTGAGAGAGCGAAAAGTTTTGTTGAGCACGCGAACCGTCCTGATGAGAGCTTGCAAGGCCAGCGCGATTCTAATTCAAGCGTGGCGAAAAAGAAACGACGCAGCCGAAGCAGGGTCTAGCACGGCATGCAGCGGACGCGCACCCGGCACGCCTCTTATCATCAAAGGTTCATGCGTGCCGCTGATGCCTGGTGTCAGGCGCTTAACATTATCGTTTACAAGCTTATGCGCTTTCGAGCGCGGCGGAATTCCGGTTATACACGGCGTCCACTAGAGTGAT
>DASVPO010000031.1:0-109413 GCA_036382855.1 Pyrinomonadaceae bacterium
ACTCGGAGCTCCGAATAGGCACAACTTTTAACTGAGACTTCCCGCCCTCTTTATGTTCTCAGGAGTTTCAGACGCGGACGCGATGGTCTTTGGCGTAGGAATAAGCACACCATGCCGCGATGATGTGGACTATCCAGCCGAGCGTCCCGGCCGACCCAATCCAGGAAACGCCCGTGATGAGCAGCCAGAGAACGCCGATAAGAATCCGCCCGTTATAAATCTGTCCCACACCGGGAATCAGAAAACTCAGCAAGCCCGCGATAACTGGATCACGCATCTTGTACCAAAGACCTCCGTCGCTACTATACGCACGGTCGCCTCCCTTTGTTCACTTAAGGTGAAAAGGAGAAATCCGAAATCCAAAAGAGCAGTCAAAGAGGTGGAATAAAAGCAACTCTGAAAGGGCGGCATTACAGTCTCTTATTCCGAACTTCGAACTCCAGACTCTGGATTCTGCTTTCCGTCTATTCTTTTCACGTCAACTATTTCGCCGTGAAACTTGCTGAGGAGTTGCTGTGTGAACGGATGCTGTTCGGCGTATTCGCGCAGGCGTTGTTTTTCGATGCGTTCCTGTTCCTGTGCGGACGACTGCCCATCGGTTTCAGCGCCCAACTCTTTGACGACGATGCGCACGCCAAGGTCGCGCCCTGTGACAGCGCGGCAGACCTCTCGCAGCAGCTTAACGCTCTCAGGCTTCGCCAGATTGTCGCGCAGGTGCTTCGCCTCAGGAGCATACTCGACATACAACTCGTCTGCTTCAATCAAAGTCTGTCGCGCGCCTTCGAGCGCGATGACGAGAAACATCCTCCGTCGTTTTTCCAGCTCGACTTTGATGGCTTCGATTGTCTTGCCTTCCGTCGCTGACGCGCTGCCGACGGGAACGCGCGGCCCAATGCTGTCCATTCGCTCCGGCGCAACGCCGGTCGCCGCGCCGGCACGCGTGGTAGTTGTAGCAGCGGCCTCAATAGCGTCGCCGGCTTGCGGGCCGGGCGGCGGCACTAAGGTCAACGCGGGCGGTGCTGATGCGGACTCCGGCGGGAGATTCATGGATGAAGCAGCGGGCGCAGTTTCCGAATGGGCCGCGTAAGCGCTGGCATCCGCTGCCTCAGACGCGCCCTGCGCTCTGCTGCCTCCGCTCGCGCGTGTGCGCGGCGGAACAATCGAAGCGACGCTTTTGCCTCCTGTGCCTTGAGCGCCGCCGCCACCTCCTGCGGGCGCGGGCGGAGTACCGACGGAAGCAGGGGCTTTTCCAGTGCGCAGTGATTCTTCGAGCGCGGCGAGGCGTTCGGCCAAGTGATTGAGAGAAACAACGCGCCGCATCTCCATCAACTTCACGAGGCCGATTTCGAGTTGGTAGCGCGGGTGTGCTGCCGTGCGTAGATTGTTTTCGGTTTCCGTCAACGAATGGAAGAAGCGAACGAGGTCGGACTCTGAAAAAGCGTTGGCCTGTCGCGCAAGTTCCGCACGGCTGGCGGCGGAAGAATCTAGCAGCGCGGTCGTATCACCCGCAGCTTTCGCTACCAGCAGATCGCGCAGGTGCGACAGCAGGTCGCGGCAGAAGTTGCGCAGGTCGTGGCCGCGCATCAAAAGGTCGTCAACGACGAGAAGAGCCTCGATTGGCTTCTGCTCGTCTATGGCGCGCATCACACGCGCCAGCATCTCCGTGCCAGCCACGCCGAGCGCCGTCTCCACATCTACGGGTGTAATCTTATCGCCCGAAAAGCTGATGACCTGATCAAAGGCGCTCTGTGCGTCGCGCATAGAGCCTTCGCCCGCACGCGCTATCTCGCGCAGCGCATCGTCCGTGATTGAAACCTTTTCGGCATCGGCAATCAGGCGCAAACGCTCTGCTATCCTGGCAGTCGCAATCGTGCGAAACTCAAACTGCTGGCAGCGAGAGAGAATCGTGTCGGGGAGCTTGTGCAGTTCGGTCGTCGCCATGATAAAGACGACGCGCGGCGGCGGCTCTTCCAGCGTCTTCAAAAGCGCATTGAAGGCCGCGCCCGAAAGCATGTGCACTTCGTCAATGATGAAAACCTTGTAGCGGTCGCGCGCAGGAGCGATGGCGACGTTGCCGATAATCGCATCGCGCACATTATCAACGCCCGTGTTCGATGCAGCGTCAATCTCTAACACGTCAATCGAGCGGCCCTCGCCAATCTCGCGACACGAAGCGCAAATCGTCTGGTCGTCAGTCCGGCACGGCATAGGCGTCGGGCCTTCTGACTTGTGGCAGTTGAGAGCTTTGGCGAGCAGGCGGGCGGTCGTCGTTTTGCCGACGCCGCGCGCACCGCTAAAGAGGTAGGCATGATGCAGCCGCTCGTGCTCGATGGCGTTGCGGAGCGTGCGCGTAATAGGCTCTTGGCCCGTCACCTCGTCGAAGGTTTGCGGACGCCATTTGCGTGCGATGACTTGGTAAGACATAAAAAAAGTGATGAGTGATGAGTGATGAGTGATGAGTTTAAATCTTATTACTCATCACTCATCACTCATCACTCTGCTTTGGATGTGGCCAGACTTCGGACTTACCCGCAACACACGCCGCCGTTGCTACCGTTGCTCCGTTCCCGGCCTGGCGGGGTTCACAAGGCAAGCGTTGTGCGGAGCCCGAAGTCTGATAAATTGTCAAAAATTCGCGGACGGGAATGAGCGCCCTGTTATCGTTCCGGCTCTTGCTTGCGACAACCGGCCGGTGCGCTCTGGCCGCGCCGCTCAAATTTCCGTCTTGCGGTGTGCGATGAGCCGCAGCAGGGCGTTGATGCCAAGGTGCAGCAGCGCGTAAACAATCAGCGCGAGCACGATGGGCAGCGCCAGCGTGTGTCCGCCCTCTGCCGTCGGGCTGGCGACGATGCCGCGAAACGGCGCGTACAGAGGGTCTGTCACACTATAAATAAACTGTGTAAACCCTGCGCCTTTGCGCGCCGCCATGAGCGCCAGCAGCAAGCGTATTGCGAGCAGCCCGTAGATGAGATAGAAGACGTAGTCAATAACCTGCGAGACTCTGGCGAGGCCGCGTGCGCGTTCGACTTCGCGTTCCGTCTCGACGACTTCATCCACTGCCTTCGCGCGAAAGTCTCCGGCGATTGCGTCCATCCGTTGCGCTTCCGGGCGTGTCGTGCGGTCTGCACGCGCGGCAATCTCCGCATCAACGTCAGATTCTATCTCGGCCTTGACCACTTCATGCTGTGCTGCTCGCCGTGCTTCGTCGGCAGCCAGCTTATCGTCTTTCATTAAAACCTTCCTGCGCCCCGGTGACCTTCAAACCCGACTACGGAGCGCTCGCGCCTCATGCGTTCACTACTCTAACCCTTTCGTGCTCGGAAGACAACAAGCCTTCAAGCAGAGGGCGCAAAGCAGCGTAATGACGAGCCTTCTCCGCATCCGTCATCCACTTATGCGAGGGAAACGGAACGACGTAAAGCAGCGAACCACGAAAGCGCCCGGCCTCGCCATACTCGACCGCGCAGCTTCTTTTCAATCCCGCGAAATGGCGGTACACGTCCTTGCCCGTGAAGCAGACCACGCGCGGCGCGAGCTTCACCAGCTCTCTTCTCAACTTCCGTGCAGCACGCGCATAGTCTTCGTCCGCAATCTCTTTAGCTTCGCGCGTCGGGCGGTCTTGAATCAAATCCGTGATGCCGAAGTTGTATTCAAAGAGCTGCGAATCGTCGCGAATCTCGGGCGCGAGGCCGGATTTACGCAGGATGCGCCACAGGCTGCCGTGCGCGTAATAACGGCCCTGCTCCCAACTGTACGGGTGCGGATTGAAGCCGACGAACAGAACATCCAGACCGGGCCGCACGATTGGCTTTAACATTCGGATTCCGGCCTATCTCTTCTGACAACTTCAACACGCAGGCGGTGCGTCCCCGGCAAACTCGAACCTCAATCCGAAATAGAACTGGCGGAGAGGGTGGGATTCGAACCCACGGTACGGTTCCCCGTACACAGCATTTCCAGTGCTGCCAATTCAACCACTCTTGCACCTCTCCGAGCCTGAAAAACAGCCCACAGAGCATAGCCTATCCAGACGATTGCTGTCACGTCACCACGCAGACTTTAGTAGAGAAATCCGTAGCAGCGAAAAAAGTTCTGGTTGTGATGAGCGAGCGTGCGTGTCGGCCTAGAGAATCGTTCGCCAGAGACCGCCGACGATGCCCGTCTCATACGCGTACCACAGCCCGAAGACGATGCTGAGCGCTCCGGCTGCTGTTTGCAGTCCATAATGCACGCCGTTGAACCTGCGCGCGCTCAGCGCAAATGGCAGCCCGACGAGAGCAGACATCAAAAGCATCCCGCAGATGGAGCCGATGCCGAAGACGGAAAGGTAGAACAGGCCAAGAGCGATTGAATCAATCTGCGTCAGCACCAGCAGCGTGAGCGCCGCCGAACCCGCGAGGCCGTGCATCGCACCGACGAGTAAAGGTTTGAGACCGATACGCGAAACGGCGTGCGAGTGAGCAATGTGTGCGCTGTTGTGTCTGGTCGCGTGTTCGTGAAAATGAAGATGTACGTGCGAAACGCCGTCGTGTTTGTGTTGATGTAAGTGTATATCCCGGCGGCGACGAAGCGCACCGAAGAACGCGCTCAGTCCAAGACCTGTGATCATCAATGCCACAGCAAACTCAAGCCAGTTTGCAACACCTACGGGGACAGCAACGCGGAGCGCCAGCACAACGATGCCGACGGAGACGAGCGAGAGCGTGTGACCGATTCCCCAGAGAGCGCCGACAGCGGCAGAGCGCAGGAGGCTGCGTTGCTCGCTGACGATGGTTGAGACGGCGACGATGTGGTCTGCTTCGGTGGCGTGCTTGAGTCCGAACATAAGACCGAGGCCGAGCAGCGCAAACGCGCTGAGCGATGTTAAAGCAGCTTCTTCTAGCATATTCCCGGAAGTTGTTCGTCGAACAAGTATATTTCCTGAAGACGTTTCAGGCCAGTTCCGCCATTATACGCTAACCGAAGAAGATAAGCTTGAAAGAGAAGCTCTTGAAAGACTCGACGGCTGCGCGCAGTCCGTCAGTCATCAAAGCGTTTCGCACGCACAAAGCTTAGGTGGCAAGCTCAGGTTTTGTCGGACGCGTTAAGTCTCCGGCGGCACGCTCGCGCATCCAGCTTTGTAGTCTCTCCATATCTTTGTTGACCGTTCGTGAGGCTGCGAACAGGACGAGAGTTAAGAGAAGACCGAGCGCGGGGATGATGTACATGGCTGTGCGAAGCCCTGCGGCGCGGAAGGGTTCGAGCGCCTGCTGTGTGTAGCTCACAACTCCTGCGGCGCTTGCCGCGCGCGTGGTAAAGAAATCGCTGACAAGTCCTGTCCCGTAAGGGCCGAGCGATGCGCCGAGCACGTACATGGCGAAGAAGTAGAGCGCCATCGCCGTTCCGCGCAGCGAAGGTTCTATCACATCCTGAATCGTCGAATAGACTGTCGAATAGTAGGCGTACATAAACGCGCAGCCCACTCCCATCAGGAGCATAAAGCCGAGCCGCTCGCCGCCCGGCAGCTCAAGCGCAAGATACAGAAAAGGTACTGAGAAGAGTATGGCTAGGCTTCCGACAATCAAGCGCCCGTTTGCTCGACGCTTGATGATGGCGTCGCCGATGATACCGCCGAGGATTAAACCCGGCACGCCTGACAACCCGTAGACCACCATCGAAATGAGATTCGCAGAGCGTATGTCCGTATGGTGATAACGCATCAGGAAGGGCGTCAGAAAAGAGCCGATGGCGTACATGTTAAAGTTGTGCAGCGCGCCGGAAATGATGAGCCAGCGCATGGTCGGGATGGACAGCACCAGACGATAGGGCGAGCCCTCGCGCTTGCTCGCTCCGACCTGATGCGCTTCGCTCGCGCCTCTCTGCGGCTCACGTATGAAGAGCACTGCGAGAGCGCAAAGGAGGCCCGGAATTCCTGCCACGTAGAACGCCGGCCGCCAACCGTAGGAACGCGCAATCGTGCCCGAAACGGCAAAGCTCAGGGCGATGCCGACCGGCAGGCCGAGCATGAAAATCGAGAGCGCTTTGGCGCGGCGGTTAGCAGGAAAGAGGTCGCCTATCAACGAAGTCGCCGCAGGCGCGCACGAAGCCTCGCCGATGCCGACGCCGAGACGGAGAATGAAGAGTTGCCAGAAATTTCTCGCAAGGCCGGAGAGAACTGTGGTCAGGCTCCATGCAAAAACGCCTGCCGAGAGAATCCAGCGACGATTCGTTTTATCCGTGAGCCGCCCCAAGGGTACGCCGACGAAAGCATAAAGGAGTGTGAAAGCCGTGCCGAGCGCGCCCATCGCTCCGTCGCTCATTCCCCACTCGCGGCGCACAGCCTCGCCCACGGCTCCGAGTATTTGCCGGTCGAAGAAGTTCATCGTGTTGATGGCGAACAAGACCCATAACGCAAACCAGACGCTTCCACGCTCATGCTTCATAAAAAGCCCTTCGCTAAAAGCCAGTTTGTCGGAAACGAAAACTGAAGAGAGAAACCGTAGATGAAGGCCGGAACAAAAGCTTGACGTTTTTGCGCCTCTGGTGTTACTTTACCGACCGTTCGGTAGCCATTATGCTCGACCCGCAAGGCCCCGGTCAATCTCTTTGGTTCAATCGCGCGGAAGTCTGACAAGTAGCAATCAGTATTCTGGCTGCCTCTCGTATCCGTCATCCACGTCCCTGCTAATTTAGGAGATAATTTCAATGAGAAGCCTGACTCATCTTTTCTGGACGATGCTCTTCGTCCTCGTCATCGGAGTCTCCCCAGCTTTCTCGCAGGCGTCGAGTTCGACCGCAGAACTACGAGGCCAGGTGACTGACGCAGCGGGAGCGGCGATTCCCAACGCCTCCGTAACCATCACGGATGTCAGCAAAGGCACGAGCCGCACGGCGACCACGGACGACGACGGCAGCTACGTCTTCCTGAACCTGCTGCCAAGCTCTTATGAACTAAAAGTCGAAGCCGCCAGCAAAGGCTTCGCGCCCTCTACGACGCGCATCGAACTGACGGTCGGCCAGCAGGCCAACATCCCGGTCCAACTCGGCGCGGGCGATGTCACAGCGAGCATCAACATAGTGGGCGGGCAGGAGGTGGTCGAGACAGACCGCACGCAACAGTCTTCGGTCGTTGACGAGCGACAGATTACAAACCTGCCCATCAGCCGCAGAAACTATCTTGACTACGCGCTGCTCACGCCCGGCGTCTCCGATGCAGATAACATCTCGGACGCATCCGACTTTCGCGTCGCGCAGACTCCGCAAAGCGGCCTCTCCTTTGGCGGCAACAACGGGCGCGGCAATCTGGTTGCGGTTGATGGCGGCGAGACCAATACGGTTTCGGGCGGCGTGCAGACGACCGTCAATCAGGAAGCCGTGCAGGAATTTCAGGTACTCAGGAATAGCTACAACGCTGAGTTCGGCGGAGCTTCGGGCGGCATCGTTAACATCATCTCCAAGTCAGGCTCGAACCGTTGGAGCGGCAGCGCCTTCGGGCTGTTCCGCAATGAAACCTTCGATGCGCGCAACGCTTTCGACTTTAACCCGAACGGCAAGTCGCCCTTCAGCCGACAGCAATACGGCGGCTCGCTCGGCGGCCCCATCAAGAGCGACAAAACGTTCTTCTTCACTTCGCTCGAAAGGTTCAGCCAGGACGAGACGACCTTCGTCAACCTCCTTAACGACCCCTCTATCTTCGGGCTGACCGCTTCGCAGACAACGCTCTTCAACTATCTTGCGGTCACACCCTTTGCGCCGCTCGCCGCCGGACTCTCCGGCTCTTTAACAACTACGCAGGCGCGCTACCCGCGCACCGTCGCGCTCTTTACGAACGCGAGCGGGCAGTTTCCCTTCAACTCTAACCAGACGACCTTCACCGCGCGCTTCGACCACAACTTTAGCCAGCGTGATAACGCATACCTGCGCTTCAATCTCAACGATTCTGTCTTCGAGAATCAGGCGGCGGGCGCGCTGGCGGCCGTCTCCCGTGGCCGCACGCTCGACAGCTTTAACGGCGGCATGCTCTTCTCGGAGAATCATCAGTTCAACTCGAACACGGTTAACGAATTGAAACTCCAGTACAGCTACCTCAACTTCAAGGTCATACCGAATGATCCAATCGGCCCGGAATTAAACATCGAAGGCTTCGGCTTCTTCGGCCGCGACATCTTTCTGCCGTCGCGCACCATCCAGCGCCAGTATGACCTGCTCGACAACGTCTCGCATGTTCGCAACAACCACACATTGAAATTCGGCGGCTCAATTTTTATGACAGACGTTGCGACCGCCAACGAGACATTCTTCGGTGGCCGCTTCAATTTCGGCGCGGCCATCCCCTTACAGAATCTAATCCCCGCGGCGACGCTCAATTCCCTGAGAACTTTTCTACAGGCGAACAACCCGAGTCTGGTTCCTGCTCTAACGACGCCCATCACCGCCTTGCAGTCGTTCAATCTCAACCTGCCGATAGTTTATCAGCAGGGCTTCGGTACGTCGGAAGTAAACTCCTGGACGTATCGCTACGCGCTCTACGGGCAGGACACGTGGAAGGTGCGCCCGAATTTCACGTTCACCTACGGGCTGCGTTATTCAATCAGCGACGAGCCTTTCTACATGCCGCTCGACAAGGACGATTTGCAACCCCGCGTAGGCTTCTCGTGGGATCCATGGGGCGACGGCAAGACGGCGATTCGCGCGGGCGCAGGCATCTTCTCCGGCTACACGATCTATTCTGTGCCCAACGTGACCAAGACCCTGAGCGGATTCCCCGGCGACCCCATAAACATCGTGCTCTCCACTGCCACCTCCGCGCCGCTCGGCGTGCCCGCTTCGACCACCATCTACGGAACGTTGTTGGCCCAAGGCATTATCGGCACGCGCCCGATTACGGCAGCAGACCTTGCGCAGTTTGGCATCGTGCCCAGACCGGGTGCGCCGCTCGAAGTGCGCTTCCGCACAGAGCCTGACTACGAAACTCCGACTACCTATCAGGCGAGCGCCGGAGTGCAGAGAGACCTGGGCAAAGGCTTCTCGCTCGAAATGAGCTACCTCTTCACGCGCGGGCTGCACCTGACGCGCAACCGCGACATCAACCAGTTTAGAAAGTCCGGCTTTAATCCGACCTTCGGCATCCCCTGCTTCGTTCGTTTCCCGGCAGCAGTCGCTACTTCTCCAACCTCCTGCCTGGGGACTGCCTCGGATTTCAGAAACCCGCTGCGCTTTCAGGACAACATCTACGAATCAAGCGCCAACTCTTTCTATCACGCAGGCACAATCTCCGTGCAGCGGCGCTTTGCCAACAACTTCAGCCTCAACGTTCACTATACGCTGTCCAAGTCCATTGACGAGGTGACGGATTTCAATAGCGACTGGTCTGCGCAAGACCCTCTGAACCTCAGGCTTGACCGTGCGCTCTCAGCCTTCGACCAGCGCCACCGCGCGGTCTTCAGCGGCGTCTTCGGCAGCCCCTGGAAAAACAGGTTTCTTGCCGACTGGACATTCGCTCCCATCTTCATCGCAGGCTCAGGCCGCCCCTTCAACCTGCTGCTCGGCTTCGACGCCAACAATGACGGGCGCTCACAGTCAGACCGTCCCTTCGCCGCCGGTCGCAACACGGGACAGGGCGAACCCTTCTACAGCTTCGACGCACGCCTCGCGCGGCGCTTCCCCTTCAAGGAGGCAATGTTTTTCGAGCTGACCTTTGAAGGCTTCAATCTCTTCAACCGTACGAACTTTAACGGCATCAACAACGTCGTCGGAAGCCTCCCGCTCGACCAACTGCGCACGCTTTCGTCCACACGCGTGCGCGGCAACCGCGATGCTGCGCCCACTCAGCCGCTCGGCTTCACTTCTGCGTCTGCGCCGAGGCAGTTGCAGTTCGGCGTCCGTTTCAATTTTTAAGCGCCGTTGATGAAGGCCGTCAGCTTACGAAGGAGAGCTTCTGTTATGATGAGGCTCTCCTTATTTTCACAAGAGGGCTCGTTTAATGGCGTACGCGTCGAATGAAGGAACGAAGATCTACTGGGAAGAACACGGCGAGGGCCAGCCCTTGCTGCTCATCATGGGGCTTGGCTCAGCCTCCGGCATGTGGTATCGCCTGCTCCCACATTTCTCCGCGCGCTACAGGACGATAATATTCGACAATCGCGGCGTCGGGCGCAGCGACACAGACACCCCGCCCTACACCATCGCGACGATGGCCGCCGACGCTGCCGCAGTTCTCAACGCAGCCGATGTGGAGAGCGCAAACGTGTTGGGATTCTCCATGGGCGGCTTCATAGCTCAGGAGTTTGCTTTGCGTTACCCGCACAGAGTGCGCAGCCTCGTGCTGGCTTCCACGGCCTGCGGAGGTCGTGAGGTTGTGTGGGCCGACACGGAAGTTCTGACGGCGCTTGCGGCCAAAGGCGTCAAGACACGCGAAGAAGGATTCCGCATGACCGCGCCCTTCAACTATCATCCGTCAACCCCCGGCAACCTGATTGAAGAAGACCTCGCCGTGACACTTCGCTCTCCACTGAAAAGAGAGAGCTATCAGGCACAACTTCAAGCCATCATGTCCTGGACAGGCTCACACGAGCGCCTGCAAAGCTTGAATAAACACACACTCGTTCTTCACGGCGACAGCGACCGACTGATTCCCACAGAGAACGGGCGCATACTCGCGCGGGCCATTCCAAACGCAGAGTTTGTCCTGCTCAAAGATGCGGGCCACAGGTTTATGACAGACAAGCTGGAAGAAGCGAGCCGCGCAATCCTCTCGTTTCTTGACGGCGCTGAAGTGCGAAGCGCGCAGGGCATCGTTGCTTAAAACGCACAACGCGTGCTAGCCAGTCGCAAAGTTTTTCTTAATCACCATTCATCGCGGAGACTGAAGACAATGAAGAGCGTCAGATTTTACGAGTTCGGGAATCCTGCGGAGATGCTGCGCGTGGAAGACGTAGAGCGGCCGGAGCCGGGCGCGAATCAGGTTTTAGTTAAGATGCGTATGCGCTCGATTAACCCCTCAGACCTGCTCACGGTGCGCGGGCTGTATGGCGCGCTGCCGGAGCTTCCGGCAACGCCCGGTCTGGAAGGCATGGGAGAGGTCGCAGCCTTTGGAGACACTGTAGCAAACTTGCGCGTGGGCCAACGTGTAATTCCTCTCGGCGTTGCGGGAACATGGCAGGACTACCTTGTGGCCGACAGCACACAACTCATCTCCGTGCCCGATTCCATCAGCGACCAGACGGCTGCTCAGTTCGTAGTCAATCCCTTAACCGCGTGGATTATGACCGTTGAAGAGCTTGGGCTTCAACGCGGCGAGTGGCTGCTGCAAACGGCAGCCGGGTCAACGCTCGGCCGCGTCGTGTTGCAGATTGCCGCCTTGCGCGGCTTCAGGACGATTAACGTCGTGCGGCGGCGCGAGCAGGTTGAAGAGTTAAAGGGGCTTGGCGCGGACGAAGTCATCTGCACGGCGGACGAAGATTTGGTCCAGCGCGTTAAAGAAATTACGGGACGCGCCGGACTCACTAAAGCGATTGATGCTGTCGGAGGGCAGACGGGCGGCGCGGTCATGCGCGCCCTCTCTCGCGGCGGCGTGATGCTGGTCTACGGGCTGCTCTCCATGGAAGCGATGCCCGTTGATAGCGGCCGGATGATTTTCACATCTTCAACCATCAGAGGCTTCTGGCTCGGAGAATGGTTTCGCTCCGCCGCGCCCGGACGCCAGCAGGCCATCACAGCGGAACTGCTGCGCATGATGGCGACAAACGAAATCGTGCCGCCAGTCGAAGCCGAATATCCGCTGACAGACGTGCTCTCCGCAATCAAACACGCAGAGCGCCCCGGCCGGAGCGGCAAGGTGCTGCTCGTTAGCTGAAGACTCACAGGAGCGGACGCTTTGCCGTGTCCCTGTCTTTACAGATGACTATCTCACCAGCGGATGATGCCGCGTGCGCCTTCACCTGACGCCAGTGCGTTGAGCGCATCGTTGATTTCGTTTAGCTGGTAGGTACGCGTGGCGAGTTCATGCAGCTTTAGTTTGCCTTCCATGTGAAGCGCGACCAGACGCGGAATATCCCTCAAGGGTTGGCCTGAGCCGTAGACAGAGCCGACAAGGCGCTTCTCCTGCATGACGAAAGGAAAGAGCGGGAAAGAAGAGCGCGCATCCGTGCGCGAGAGACCTGTCAGGACAACCGTGCCGCCTTTGCGTGCGAACAGAAGCGCCTGCGTTAAAGTCTCCGGCAAGCCGACGGTGTCGAAGACGTAATCAGCGCCGCGCCAGCCAGCCAACTCACGTACTTCGTCAGCAACGTTTGCGCCGGAGGCTTCGACTGTGTCTGTTGCGCCAAACTCGCGCGCGAGGCGCAGCGGAGTGCTTCTGGTGTCAACGGCTATAATCTTTTCACACGCGGCGAGCCTTGCGCCCTGCACAACATTCAGGCCAACGCCGCCCGCGCCGATAACCACGACACGCGCTCCCGCTTCCACGCCCGCCGCATTCACAACTGCGCCAACGCCCGTGACGACCGCGCAACCGAGCGTTGCCAGTGCC
Source organism: Pyrinomonadaceae bacterium (assembly GCA_036382855.1). Lineage (GTDB taxonomy): Bacteria > Acidobacteriota > Blastocatellia > Pyrinomonadales > Pyrinomonadaceae > DASVTR01. The sequence goes on from DASVPO010000031.1 coordinate 12,509, forward strand.
TCAAACCCTACATCCTTTGAAACAGCAATCGCACCCTCTTCTGCCACTACCGCGAAATCAGCGAAGCAGGCCGTGCCGTTGAAATGCGCGAGCGTCTGCCCGCGTGCGCTCAAGCGGCTACCGCCCGCAGGCAAACGATTGCGATAAGTTGTCTGCTCCAAGCGGTCGCAAAGCACAGGGCGGCCTTCAAGGCAGGCAGGGCAAGCGCCGCACGGAGGAGCCCAGCAGAAAACAACGTGGTCGCCTACGCTGAGCCTCGTCACACCCCGGCCCACTGCGCGCACAACGCCAGCGCCTTCATGGCCCAAGACGAGCGGAGTGCGCGCAGGCCAGTCGCCGCGCGCCGGATGAAGGTCACTATGGCAGACGCCTGCCGCCTTAACCTCAACCAGCGCCTCGCCCGCGCGCGGCGCTTCAAGCTCTGCTTCCTCAACAGAGAGCGGCGCGCCCTGCTCCCACAAGATGGCGGCGTTGATGTTCATTCCAGATTCACCTGTCGTCAGGCTTTAGCGGCAAGCGACGTGGCGACCTCTGCCAGCCACGCGACGCGCTCGCCCAGAGTTGCGAAGCGCGGGTCGTCCGTCTGCCCGCGATGATAACGGTAGAAGATTTGTTGCAGCACGACGGCGAGCTTGAAGACTGCAAACACTTCGTAGAAAGTTATCTCCGCAAGATTAAGAAGCGTGCGTTTGTGATAGCGCTCAAGAATCTCTGCGCGCGTGAACCATCCCTCGCGGTTGGTGACGGATGAGACGGCGTCTGGTCCACGTGCGATTGCTGCGACGTGTACCCAGTAGGCGAGCAAGATTCCTAAATCTATGAGCGGGTCGCCGACGGCTGCCATCTCCCAGTCGAAGACTCCGACGAGACGCCCTACGTCCTTTGCATCGAGCATCACGTTGTCGAGTTTGAAGTCGCCGTGAACGAGCGTGGCTTGCGGCGGGTCTGGTGGGAGTCGCTCAACCAGCCACGCGGCGAGCGCGTCCATAAGGGGAAGCTCGCTTGTCTGCGAGCCGTGCCAGCGCTCGCTCCAACCGCGCACCTGCCGTTCGACGAATCCTGCCGGCTTGCCTAAAGCGTCGAGTCCGTGTGCCTTGATGTCAACCTCGTGCAACGTTGCGAGCGCATCAACGAGAGCAGCGCTTGCCCTGCGACGCTCCATCGGTTGGTCCAACAACTCCGGCGGCTCTTCCGTTCGCACGACGAGTCCGCGCCGCCGCTCCATCACGTAGAACGTAGAGCCTATAACGCTCGCGTCTTCGCAGAGCATGAAGGGGCGCGGCGCAAGATTGTAAACAGGATGCACGGCCTCCAGGATGCGATACTCTCGCGCCATGTCGTGTGCGCGCGGCGGCACAGGCCCGAACGGCGGCCTGCGCATGACAAACTCCTGCGGGCCAAAGCGCAGTAGATAGGTCAGGTTCGAGTGGCCGCCGGGAAACTGCTCGACCGTCATCGGAGCCGAAGCGTCGAAACGCTCGCCCAGCGAAGCAGCCAGCCGCTCGCGCGCATAGCTTGCGAGCGCATCCCAATCAAGCTGCTCGCTCTGGCGCACGGGGCGCGTATCCGTTGAAGGTGAATCGGTCGTCAAGCGTCCTCAAATCAGGGGCGGAAGATGATGCAGGTCGTCGTGCCATGTGCATAGAGCTTGCCGCTTTCGTCCAGGATTCTGCCTCCGGCTGTGGCGGTGCGACCGCCAACGTAGATGACCTGCGCTTCGCAGCGCACGATGCCCGTCTCAGCCGTCAGAGCGCGCACGTAGTTGACCTTGATTTCCAGTGTTGTGTAGCCAGCGCCCGCAGGCAGCATCGTGTGGACTGCGCAGCCCATCGCAGAATCCAGCAGCGTTGCGGCCAGACCTCCGTGCACGACGCCAATCGGGTTGTAGTGATATTCGGCAGGCTCGGCCGTGAAGACCGCACGGCCTTCGCCAAGCTCCGCGAGGCCGAAGTTCATCAAGGCGCTGATGGGCGGGCGCGGCAATTCGCCCGCGACTATCTTCTGCAAATATTCGAGGCCCGACAGACCGCGCGCCGCTTCTGCCAGCGCGCGAGGGTCTTCCCAGTTGAATGTGCGCGTGCGCTCGTTTTTGTTAAGAGTGATGCTCATAATTTTATGCCGGAGGCTGCGCGTCTGAGCGTGCGGCTGATGGTTGAACGGGCGCTTTCTTCAGCAGCGCTATCTGTCCCGCGTGATAAAGGCTGTGTTGAATAACGCCGTGCAGCATGAAGTAGAAGGAATACTCTCGCCCGCCGACAATCCCGTCTAAATCTTCGTCCCTGAGATTGCGCACGGCATCGCGCAACTGCTTGTTAACGCTGCCGAGATTCGTCAACGCGCTTTGCCATGCCTCTTCGCTCGCGTCTTCGACCTGCGGCCAATTCTCTTCCGGCGGAAGGTTCGTCGGCATCGGCTCACCTTCGACCGCGCGCTTCACAAACTGCTGCCACGCCGCTACGTGAAGGACGATTTCCCAGATGCTATGCGCGCCGGGAAACGGCCTCGCCGCTGCCTGCTGCGCAGACACGTCCGCGAGAATTTCTTGCAGCGATGGGCCGTGCCATGCGACGCCTTCGTTGGCCCGCTTCAGTTGGCTGCCGATTCTGATTACCTCTCGCATGATTCCTCCTGAACGCCTCGCGCTCTCAAGTGTAGTAACGCACCAGCCACTCGGCCACGCAAGCCGGCTTGTCGCCGCCCTCGCGTTCAACCGTCGCGCCCCACATCGCCTGCACGCCGCCTTTTATCTCTTCGACTGCCGTTAACACGAAGCGGCCGCGTATGCGTGCGCCCGCCGGCACAGGACTGATGAAGCGCACGCGATTCAGGCCGTAGTTAATCCCCATCCGCAGCCCGCCGACGGAGACGGCCCGCATCATTAATTCACTCAGCAACGCAAGCGTCAGAAAGCCGTGTGCGATTGTCGTCTCAAACGGCGACTCTCGCGCCGCACGTTCTGGTTCTGTATGAATCCACTGCCTGTCTTCAGTTGCCTCCGCGAAGAGGTTGATGCGCTCCTGCGTCACCTCGAACCAATCGCCGACGGCAACCTCCTGCCCCGTTAGTGACTGAAGTTCGGTTAAATTCTCAATCTGCTTCGCGCTCATCAAGCATCTCCCAAGTTCCAATCAACAACAGCTTATTTCTCAAACTGCCACACGGTTCTCACGCGTCTTCCTGATACTTACGGAGCTCCATCCGGGCGATTGATTCGATGTGAACTTCGTCGGGGCCGTCCGCGAGCCTCAGAGTGCGCGCGTTGGCCCAGGCTGCGGCGAGAATAAAATCATCGGAGACGCCGCCGCCGCCGTGTGCCTGAATGGCGCGGTCTAAAACATTAAGCGCCACATTCGGAGCCACAACCTTTATCATCGCGATCTCCGCACGCGCAGCCTTATTGCCTACCGTGTCCATCATGTATGCGGCTTTCATCGTCAGGAGCCTTGCCTGCTCAAGCTCTATTCTCGAACGCGCAATGTCTGCGCGAATCGTGCCCTGCTCGGAGAGAGGCTTGCCGAATGGCGTTCGCTCACGCACGCGACGGCACATAGCTTCAAGCGCTCGCTCGCCGATTCCTATCAAACGCATGCAGTGGTGTATGCGGCCCGGCCCCAAACGGCCTTGCGCAATCTCGAAGCCGCGACCCTCGCCCCAAATCATGTTTGAAGCGGGCACGCGCACGTTCTCAAAGAGTATCTCTGCGTGGCCGTGCGGCGCGTGGTCGTAGCCGAAGACCTTCAGCATCCGCACGACTTTGACGCCCGCCGTCTCCATCGGCACGAGTATCATTGACTGCTGACGGTGAATGGGCGCGCTCGTGTCCGTCTTCCCCATGAAGATTGCGACCTTGCAACGCGGGTCGCCAGCGCCGCTCGACCACCACTTGCGACCGTTGATGACATACTCGTCGCCGTCGCGCACGATGCTCGCGCGAATGTTGGTCGCGTCTGACGAAGCCACGTCAGGCTCTGTCATCGCGAAGCAGGAGCGTATCTCGCCGTTGGCAAGCGGCCGCAGCCAGCGCTCCTTCTGCTCAGGGCTACCGTAGCGCGCGAGGACTTCCATGTTGCCCGTGTCCGGCGCACTACAGTTAAAAATCTCCGGCGCGAAAGACAGCGAGCGCCCCATCACTTCCGCCATCGGCGCATACTCCAGATTCGTCAGCCCCGCGCCATACTCGCTTTCAGGCAGAAACAGATTCCACAATCCTTCAGCCTTCGCCTTCGCCTTCAACTCTTCCATCAAAGGCACAGGCTGCCAGCGCTCGTCCTGCTCTATCTGTTCCTGAAAAAGCTTCTCGTTCGGATAGACGTGCTGCTGCATAAAGGCGCGAAGCTTTTTGTAAATCTCGATGGCGCTCTCTCTTACCTGAAAGCCAAGATAGGGGTCATCGCTGTTCATGGTGTGCCTTGTTTATCCGTCTTAAGTTTGCAGATTTTCGAAGATGGTCGCAGCGCCCTGCCCGCCGCCGACGCACATCGTCACCATCCCGTAGCGGCTCTTGCGGCGACGCATCTCGCCCATCAGCTGCACGGTCAACTTCGCGCCCGAAGCTCCCAGAGGATGACCGAGGGCGACTGCTCCGCCGTTAACGTTCGTTCGCTCGTCGTCCATGCCGAGCTCACGCATGACGGCGATGGCCTGACACGCGAAGGCTTCGTTCAACTCAATCAGGTCAATCTCATCGAGCTTTATCCCTGCAAGTTTCAGAGCCTTCGGCACGGCCACGATTGGGCCCATCCCCATAATTTCCGGCGGCACACCACCGACGGCGTAAGAGACGAAACGCGCCAGAGGCTTGAGGCCCAACTCTTCCGCACGCTCGCGCGAGCAAACGATGACGGCCGCCGCGCCGTCCGATGTCTGGCTTGAGTTGCCAGCCGTGACCGACCCGCGCGCGTGAAAGACAGGGCGCAGTTTGGCTAAGGCTTCAGGGGTCGTATCGGCGCGCGGGCCTTCGTCCACGTCGAAGGTCAGGCTCTCTCGCTTCGTCTGCCCATCCGGCCCAACCTCTTCAATCTCTACCTTGAGCGGGACGATTCCGTCGTCTTGAAGGCGGCCCGCGCTTTGTGCGGCGAGCGCGCGCTGGTGGCTGCGATAAGAGAAGGCGTCCGCTTCCTCGCGTGACACATCATACTTGCGCGCCACGTTTTCCGCCGTCAGGCCCATGCTCAAATAAACTTCCGGGTAGTTTTCCACGAGATGTGGGTTCGGCCTGAACTTGGTGTTGCCGCGCAGCATGCTCATGGACTCCGTGCCGCCCGCTATAATGCAGTCGGCCATGCCTGCCATGATGCGTTCTGCCGCCATCGCTATCGTCTGCGAGCCTGACGAACAGAAGCGGTTGACGGTCACGGCCGGCACTTGATACGGCAAGCCTGCGCGAAGCGACGCGATGCGCGCGACGTTCGTTCCCTGCTCGCCTTCGGGCGTAGCGCAACCGATAATCACGTCGTCAATCGTCTCGACAGGCAGCGACGGAGCGCGCCGCAGTAAGTCCTCTATGACGGCCGCAGCCATATCATCGGGCCGCGTCGTGCGCAAAGTTCCCCGCGGCGCTTTGCCGACGGCCGTACGCACGCCAGCTACAATCACAGCTTCTCTCATTCGCCCTCCTCTCAACTCAAAATCAAGCTTTAGCCAGACTCACGCTTTTGCATCTTCGATGACGATTAACGTGAACGAAACAACATGCAGGTGGCCGTGCCGTGCGCGTACAGTTTTCCGTCCTCGTCTATGACGCGCCCTTCGGCCGTGGCGACCCGCGAGCCTGCGTGAATGACGCGCGCCTCGCAGCGCACCATGCTCACATCGCCCCTGATAGGACGCACATAATTCACTTTCATCTCCAGCGTGGTGAAGATTTTTCCGGCAGGCATCATGGTATTGATGGCGCATCCCGTGGCCGAATCAAGCAGCGTTGCAACCAGCCCGCCGTGCGCGATGCCCAGGCCGTTGTAATGCCGCTCTGCGGGCTTAACGGCCACGACCGCGTAGCCTTCGCTCGCCTCTACGAGCCTGAAGCCCATCAACTGTGCCATCCCGGATTGCGGCAGTTCGCCCCCGGCAAGCTTCTGCATATATTCAAGCCCGCTCAACTGGCCGCGACTCTCAATCTTACTGTTCAATACTTCTTCACCGTTTGTGCGTGCCATCTTTTTAACCCGCTCTTGTTCCTTTATGCAGCTTAATTGCGCAGGGGCTTGCCCGTCGTCAGCATGTGCCTGATGCGCTCCACCGTCTTTGGCTCGCCGCACAGCGAGACAAAAGCCTCGCGTTCGAGGTCCAGCAGATATTGTTCGTCCACCCACTGCGGGGAAGAGAGATTGCCGCCCGCGAGCACGTGCGCGACCTTGAGGCTAACGTGCAGGTCATACTCGCTCATGTATCCGCCCTGCTGCATGATGTAGAGGCCCGCACGCAGCGCAGCGAGCGCGTCGCGCCCTGCCGCGTAAACTGTCTTCGAGCGCGCAAGTGGAGCGTAGCCCGCTTCGTCGAGTTCGAGCACGAGACGCTTGGCTTCGGCTATCTGCTGGTCGCGGTTCATCACGATGAGGTCTGCGTCTGTCAGATACCCGAGGCTGCGCGCTTCCTGAGCGCTCGTGGAGACTTTCGCGGTGGCGATTGTCTGAAGCGCCTGCTGTAGGAAAGGCAAAGGGTCTGCGCTTGCGACGCGCATTGCAGGCGAAACGATGCGCCGCACCATCTCCTTGCAGCCGCCTGCGGCGGGAATGAGGCCGACGCCCACCTCAACTAAGCCCATGTAAGTCTCGGCCGCCGCAAGCGCACGCGCGCCAGCCATGGAGACTTCACAACCGCCGCCGAGCGTGCGCCCGGAGGGAGCCGTCACGATTGGCTTTGAACAGAAGCGCACAGCCTGAAGCGCCTCCTGCATCTCACGCACAGCGCGCTCGATTGCCGCAAAGCCTCCCGCACTCAAGCCCGCGGCAAGGTTTGCGCCGACAGAAAAATCAGCGCCCTCGTTGCCGATGACAAGCCCGCGCCAATCCTTCGTCTCAAGTTCCTCAACGGATTCGCGCAGCATGTTCTTTATCTGTTCGTCGAGCGTGTTCATCTTCGTATGAAACTCAAGACAAACAACGCCGTCGCCGATGTTAATCAGGCTCGCGCCTTCGTTGGCACGTACCACGCGTCCCGCAAGCCGCAGTGCGCACAGATCTACTTTGCGCTCATCCGCAGGCTCGCTCGTGTAAGACCTGGCGGCAGGGTCGTAGAAGCATGAGCGCCCGTTGTCTGTGCGGTAGAAAGAGTCTATTCCGGCGTCGAGCATCTCTTTCACCCACGGCGCGACATTCACACCATGTGCTTCCATCGCTTCGACCGTCTTTCTCACGCCGAGCGCATCCCACAATTCGAACGGCCCCATCTCATGTGAGAATCCCCAGCGGACGGCTCTGTCCACGTTGATGATATGGTCCGTGATTTCGGGCACGCGTCGCGCGGCATAGGCCAGAGAGTTATAGATTGTATGGCGCGCGAGCGCTCCCGCTTTGTCGTCCTGCCGGAGCACGAACGCAAGCCGCTCGCCCAGAGGCTTAATCTTCATGGCCTCTTTGATGGACGGAATCTGAGGCTCGCGCCGCTCGCGATACTCCATCGTCGCGAGGTCGAGCGTGAGGATGTCGCCCTTTGTGCCCTTCGGCGGTTTCCTGTAAAAGCCCTGACCCGTCTTGTCGCCCAAACGCCCGCGCTCCATCTGGACGGTGCGCAGCGTGCCGAGGTTTTGATTGCGCAGAACCTCGCGCGTCTCGTCATGTTCTATCAGGCCGTAAAGGTTCTCTCCGACGCCGCTCGAAACATCTAGGCCCACCAGATCTTGCAGGCGGAAGAGCGCGGTCTTCGGCCTGCCGATGAGCGGGCCGAGGATAGCATCAGCTTCTTCGATTGTGTACTCGTTGTCGAGCACATACGAAAGCGCCAGCGCGCCCGAAACAGAGCCGAAGCGATTGGCTATAAAATTCGGCGTGTCCTTGCAGAGGACGACTCCCTTGCCCAGCCGCCGCTCGGCAAACTCGGTCATAAAAGCAGTAATCTCCGGCAGTGTGTCCAGCGTCGGAATAACTTCGAGCAGCTTCATGTAGCGCGGCGGGTTGAAAAAATGCGTGCCTAGAAAATTCGCTTTGAAGTCTGCGGAACAGTTGGCAGAGATGGCTGCAATCGGCAGCCCCGAAGTGTTACTTGAGACGATGCTGCGGGCCTTCCTCACGTTTTCGATTCGTGCGAATAGTTCGCGCTTCGGCTCTAACTGCTCGACGATGGCTTCCACAATCCAATCGGCCTCGCCCACCCATTCGAAATTGTCTTCAAGGTTTCCGGCTGTCACAAGCTCCGCAGTCTCAGGCGTAAAGAAAGCCGCGGGCTTCGACTTCTTCAAACGTTCGAGCGAGGCATTGACGATCCGATTGCGCACACGCGCATCTTCGAGCTTGAGTCCGCGCTTCTCTTCTTCCGGCGTTAGCTCTCGCGGCGCTACATCGAGCAGGTAGACAGGGATTCCGGCGTTGGCAACGTGCGCGGCGATGCCTCCGCCCATCGTCCCCGAACCGATGACAACGACGCGATTGATTGTGTAACTCATTCTTTCAATTCCCAGGAAAATGTATGGCGGACTAGAACGGACTAACGAACTAAAAGGTCGTCTTGCCCTGACTACTTTGCGGCTGGAATCTACATGAAACTGAATCTCAAAGGCCGCCTGTAACTTCAAGGACTTGGCCGGAAACGTAATCGCTGAGCGGGGAGGCGAAGAAGAGCACAGCGCCAGCGCCCTCTTCGGGCGTTCCGCCCCGGCCCATTGGAATCATGCGGAAAGCCATCTCGCGGTTCTGCTGCGGGATGCCGAGAGCGATGTCTGCGGATTCGCGCGTCAGTCGCTCACCAGTTTCTTTAGCCTGCGTTAGTCTCGTCTCTATAAAACCGAACGCGACGGCGTTGACCTGTATATTGAACTGTCCCCACTCCTTCGCGAGAGTCTTTGTGACGCCGACGATGCCTGCCTTGCCGGCGGCGTAGTTTGTCTGTCCCGCGTTGCCGCGCGTGCCCGTTGTCGAACTGATGTTGACAATCTTTCTCGCCACGGCGCGGCCCTGCTCTTCACGTTCGCGCTTCGCAGTCTCACGCAAATATTCCGCAGCGGCACGGATGATGCGAAACGGCGCGGTCAGGTGAACGTCAAGCATCGCCTGCCACTGCTCGTCCGTCATCTTGTGTATAACTCCGTCCCAGGTGTAACCGGCGTTGTTGACGATGGCGTCAATACGTCCGAAGCCATCGAGCGTCGCACGGATCAGGCGCGGCGCAAAATCCGAAGCCGTCACATCGCCCGGCACGGCGAGAGCCTCGTGGCCTCCGGCCTCAATCTGCTCTGCGGCCTCGCGCGTCGGAGCCTCGTCTATGTCCGAGAGGACGACGCGAGCGCCGTGCCGTGCAAACAGTTCGGCGCATGCGCGACCGATGCCGCGTGCCGCGCCCGTGATGATTGCCACCTTGCCTTCCATCAATTGCATAAGCTGCTCCCGCTTCCGAAATTATCCGTTCTTCGCCTCTTCTTCGCGCAGCACGCGATGGAGAATCTTGCCGACGGCTGTCTTCGGCAGGCTCTCTCGTATCTCTATCTGCGTCGGCACTTTGAATTCCGCCAGGCCACTCCGGCAATAGTCTATTAATTCTCCGGGCGTTGCGCTCGCGCCCTGCTTGAGCACGACGAAGGCTTTGACCGCTTCGCCCCTGTATGAATCAGGGATGCCTATCACACCTGCCTCCATCACGGCCGCGTGTGTATAAAGCACGCCTTCGACTTCCGAAGGATAAACGTTAAAGCCACTGACGATAATCATGTCTTTCTTGCGCTGCACGATGTATGTGTAGCCGTCTTCGTCCATGCGCGCCACGTCGCCCGTGTAGAGCCACGTTTGTCCTGCGTTGTCCGTGCGGAGCGCAATGCTCGTCTCGTCCGCACGGTTCCAGTAGCCCTTCATCACCTGCGGCCCGCTGATGCAGAGTTCGCCTTCCTCTCCGATAGGGACTTCGCGCGTGCCGGTTTCAAGGTCAACAATCTTGATGTGTGTGTCTGGCAAAGGGAGACCTATGCTGCCGGGCTTGCGGCGCGCGAGCATAGGCGTCGAGTGTGTGACGGGCGAGGCTTCCGAGAGGCCGTAGCCTTCGTTGAGCGTGCCGCCCGTCGCGCGCTCAAACTGTTCTATGACTTCGACTGGTAGCGGCGCAGAGCCGCTGTTGAAGGTGTGTATCTTATCAATGCCATACTCTTTCGCCTGCGGATGATTGAGCAGCGAGATGTAGATTGTGGGCACGGCTGGAAAATAGGTCGGCCTGTAATCGCGTATGGCCTGAAGCAGCGCCTCCACGTCGTACTTCGGAATGAGAACCTGCTGCGCGCCTATCCATGTCCCGGTCATCATGCCGACCGTGAAGCCGTAGATGTGAAAAAAGGGGATGACCAGCAAGTACGTCTGCTCGCCGCGAGTGAGATTACGGTGTCCCCACGTTTCTATCTGAATCACGTTGGAGAAGATGTTGTAGTGCGTCAGCATAGCGCCTTTGGGCACTCCCGTTGTGCCGCCCGTGTATTGCAGGACGGCCACGTCCCTTTCCGGGTCAATCTCAACACGCGGCAATTCCACCGCATCAACACCTGCCATCAACTCCGACAAACGGATTGTGCCTTCGATGGCTGGACACGGAGAGGCGGCGGCTGAGTATTCGGCAGCAGACGTGATGATGACGTTCTCGATGCTCGTCTTCTCGCGTACGGCCAAGGTGGCGGGCGCAAGTATGTCAAGCGTTAACATCGCGCGCATTCCTGAGTCTTCGGCCACCAGCAGAACTTCGCGCGGCGTGTAGAGCGGGTTGACGTTGACCAGCGTCGCGCCCAGGCGCAGGGCCGCGAAGGTGGCAATAATGTACTGCGGACAGTTTGGCAGCATGAGTCCGAGGCGGTCTCCCTGCCTGATGCCGAGGCGCGCAAAAGCGGTTGCGAGTTTGTCAGCCTGCTCTTTTATCTGGCCGTATGTGAGATGCGCGCCCAAGAAGGTCGTCGCATGGCGGTCCGGCACTTCGACCGCCGTCATGCGCAGAATTTCATGCAGCGGGCGGCGCGGGTAGTTCAGATGCGGCCGCACCCAGTAGTCGTAATGATTAAGCCACGGCCTGTGGGCGTAAACAGCACTCTCTTCTTCCGCAACCGCTTTGACTTCGCTCATCAAAACTTCTCCTCGATTATTTCAGTGATGAGTGATGAGTAATGAGTGATGAGTGAAAGAAAGCAGTTGCGTTTAACTCATCACTCATTACTCATCACTCATCACTGTTTTTAGACAATGGTGCGTCCCCCGTCAACCACGATTGCCTAACTACAGCTTATCCGAAGCTCACTGTGAATCTACGACAAGCTCTGCGATGCGTTCGCGATGAAACGTTGCATCGCCGTAGAGCGTCTCGCTTGATTTGCTGCGCCTGTAATAGAGTTGGAGGTTGTGTTCCCACGTGAAGCCTATTCCGCCGTGCACCTGTATGCCGCGATTGCAGACCTCTCTGTAGGCGTCTGAGCAGTATGCCTTCGCTATGGAAACGGCCACGCTCGCTGCCGGGTCGTTCTCGGTCAGAGTCCACGCCGCATAGTAAGCGGCCGAGCGTGCGCTTTCAGTCATCAGCAGCATGTCCGCACACTGATGCTGCACGGCCTGAAAAGAGCCTATCGCGCGCCCGAACTGCTGGCGCGTTTTCGCATACTCGACCGTCGTATCCAACACCCACTGCATCCCTCCGACCATCTCCGCGCACAACGCAACGGTCGCCACCTCCAACGCTCCTTTGAGCGCGCCCCCCGCATCGCCGTCTGCCCCAAGCGCATCCGCTTCCGCCACAGAGACGCCCTCGAAAGAGACTTCGTAGAGCTTGCGCGTCCCGTCCATCGAAGCCATAGGCTTGACTGAAAGACCCTCGGCCGCGCGCTCGACGGGCAACAGCACAAGAGCGTCGCCCTCGCGCGCCACACAGATAATCACGTCGCAGACTTCCGCATCCGGCACAAAAAGTTTTCGACCCCTGACGGAGAAGTTGCTTCCGGGCTCCCGCGCAGCAGCAAGCCGCACGCTGTCAGGCTTCCAACTAGCGCCTTCCTCAAGCAGCGCGACCGTCGCCTTCAACTCTCCCGCAGCAACCGGCTCAAGATACTTCGCACGCTGTCCGGCGCTGCCAGCACGCTCTACCAGCGCCGCTGCCAGCAGCGTTGAGAGAAACGGGCCGGGCAGGCAAGCGCGTCCCATCTCCTCTGCGACCGCCGCCATCTCAACCAGTCCCAGAGCAAGCCCGCCGTGCTCTTCCGCGACGAGCAGCCCCGTCCAGCCCTGTTCACCAATCGCCTGCCACAGCCCATCGTCATGCGCCATCTCCGTTTCCATCAATTCGCGCACACGCTCAGGCCCACACTCGCGCGCCAGAAATGCACGCGCCGAATCCTTCAGAAGTTTCTGCGGTTTGCTCAGGTCGAAGTCCATAATAATTCAGTGATGATTAATAAGTGATGAGTGATGAGTGATGAGTGATGAGTGATGAGTGATAAGTGAAAAGCCGGGAGTTTGTCTTTAACTCATCACTCATCACTCATCACTGCTTTTAGTAGCTCTTAGGTAGACCGAGCACGCGCTCGGCTATGATGTTGCGCTGAATTTCGCTCGTGCCCGCTTCGATGGTGTTGCCGCGCGAGCGCAGGTAGGCATACTCCCACATGCCGCCGTCGAAGTCCTTGAGTTGTCCGTATGGGCCAAGAATTTCCTGTGCTGTCTGCTGCGTGCGCTGGTTCATCTCGCTCCAGTAGAGCTTGAGCGTAGAGCCTTCGGGGCCGGGGATGCCTGTCTTGGAGAGCGAGGTCAGCGCGCGGTTTGTGTTGAGGCGCAGGATTTCGAGTTCTAGATAAGCTTGCGCGAGCTTTTGCCTGACGAGCGGGTCCTGGCTGGCAGGGCGGCCGTCGCGTTCAATAGTACGCGAGCGCGCAATCAAGGCTTCGAGGTTGCGCTTGAAGACAACCTGAACGCCCGTGCCGAGGTTGGCACGCTCGTTCATCAGCGCCGTGATGCCAGTCGTCCAACCCTTGTTGACTTCGCCTAAGACGTGCGCGACGGGCACGCGCACGTCTGAGAAGAATACTTCGTTAAAACCCGAATCGCCGGACATCTGGCGAAGGGGACGAACCGAGACGCCCTCGCTGTGCATGTCGAGGAGCAGGCAGGTGATGCCTTTGTGCTTCGGCGCTTCACGGTCCGTGCGCACAAGCAGCAAACACCAGTCGGCAAGCTGTGCAAAGCTGGTCCAGATTTTTTGACCATTGACTAAAAACGCGTCGCCCTCGCGCACGGCCTTTGTACCGAGCGCAGCAAGGTCGCTGCCAGCGTTTGGCTCGGAAAAGCCCTGACACCAGATCTCCTCGCCGGAGAGAATTTTTGGTAGATAACGCGCCTTCTGTTCATCCGTGCCGAGCGCGATGATGGTCGGGCCGACAAGCGAGAGGCCGATAGTGCCTATCAGTTGCGGGGCATTGGCGCGCGCCATCTCTTCCTGAAAGATTGCCTGTTCCATCAGGGTCGCGCCGCGACCGCCAAAAGCTTTGGGCCAAGAGATGCCCGCCCAGCCGCCCTCGTAGAGAGCGCGCTGCCAGCCGCGCAGGTACTCTATGTAGTCCGCGCTATCCTCGCTCCCGAGACGGCCGCCCTTCCACTCCGCAGGCAAGTTATCGCCCAGCCACGCGCGGAATTCATCGCGAAACTGCTGCTCGTTAGTAGTCAGGTTTAAGTCCATAATGATTGACCTCTCTGTCTCAGTATCGCAGGCGGAAGTGGCCTGACTTTTCAGACAGTTGAACTACCGTTCTCGCTCGGCTTCGATGCTTCCCAGAGCAACTCGGAAACGTCTAAGACCTTCACGTCGCGCGTCCCCTTACGCGCGTTGATGCCGTCTTCCATCATCGTCATGCAGAACGGGCAGCCGACCGCCAGCACGTCCGCACCCGTCTCTAAAGCTTCCCTCGCGCGTTCCTGATTGACACGCTTGTCCGGCGGCTCGTCAACAAAACTCATGCCTCCGCCTCCGCCGCAGCAGAAACCTTTCGCCCGGCTGCGCTCCATCTCCAGAGGCTGCCGGCGCGCAGAGATCTGGACCAGCTCGCGCGGCGCATCATAGACGCCGTTCTGTCGTCCGAGATAGCAGGGGTCGTGAAAAGTAATCTTCTTGCCGGATGCTTTGAGCGGCTTGAGCCTGCCTTCCTCGACAAGCTGCGCCAGATACTCGCTGTGATGATAGACCTCGAAGCTCGCTCCGAATTGTGGATACTCGTTCCTGAAAGTGTTGAAGCAATGAGGACAGGCCGTGATGACTTTCCTGACACGGAAGCGGTTCAAGTTTTCAACGTTCTCTTTCGCAAGCTGCTCGAAGAGAAACTCGTTGCCGATGCGGCGCGCGGGGTCACCCGAACATTTTTCGTCACGCCCTAGGATGGCAAACTTAACACCGGCTTGCTCTAAAAGCTGAGCCGTCGCGCGCGTCACCTTCTGGTTGCGCTCTATGAGCGCGCCGCCGCAGCCCACCCAGAGCAGGACATCAGCATCCTTCGCATCATTAGCGTGCCTGACGTTTAATCCTTCGGTCCAGTCCAGACGTGTCGCCTGTGTGCCGCTGAATGGATGACCGCGACGCTCCAGGGACATGACGGCTTCCTGCATGGAGTCTGGAAAGTCCGCCTCTTCCATGACGAGGTAGCGGCGCATATCAACAATCTTCGGCATCTGCTCTATGAAGACAGGGCATGCTTCCATACAGGCCGCGCAGGTCGTGCATTGCCAGAGCGGGACGGGCGAGGTGGCTGGCACAGCGCCTATAATCGGCAGTGGTTTCCGCGCTTCAACGTCCGTCGTCGGTTCTTGATTGGAAGGCGTCAGGCTCGCATCAGCGCCAAGCGCAAGAGCGCCGTTGCCGTTAGTTGAGACGAGTCCGAACGCGTCGCGCGGGCGTTCGTGCATCAGCCCGCGCAACTGGAGAATGATGTCGCGCGGCGAGAGTTCTTTGCCGACCGCGTGCGCGGGGCAGACGGCCGTGCAACGTCCACATTCCGTGCAGGCGTCAAAATCGAGCAGGTCTTTCCACGTAAAACCTTTGAGCGAATTGACGCCGAAGCTTTCTGTCTTCTCGAAGTCAACGGGCTTGAGCGTCGCGCCTAAGGGCGCAAGATTGGCCGTGTAGATATTGAGCGGCGCTGTCAGAACGTGCATCATCTTCGTGTATGGCAGCCATGCAATGAAGCCAAACGATGTCACGAGATGAAACCACCAGACGCCGCTGTGTGCCGCACGCATCTGCTCGTCAGTCAACAGGGAGCGCGACGCTCTTGCAACGAGATTGCCGAAGGGCGACCAGGCGGCCCATGGGTCATGCGTCGCCGCGATGCGCCAGCCTTCGACGAGGAATCCTTGCAGGCACATCAGGAAGATGACGACGAGAATCAGCGTCGCTTCGTTTGTATAAACAAGCTTACGGGGTCGTTTGAGGTGGCGTCGCACGGCGGCCATGATGATTCCGAGCATGACGAGCGCGCCGGAGAGGTCAACGATGAATGACTGAAAGTAGAGATAAAAGCGCCCGCGCATGATGCTCGTGCCGAAGTCCGCGTCGAGCGCGACGATGGTCGTCGCAATAGTGAGGACGACGAAGCCGTAGCTGATGAATTGATGATAGATTCCCGCATAAAGCTTGCGCGCCGTGCGTCTCTGTGCGATGGCGTGTTTGATGACCAACTGCAAGCGCTTGAGCGGACGGTCGAAGCGCGCGAGCGGAAGCCCACGCCGCCAACGGCTGAAGTGGCGATAGATGCCGTAGCCTGCGACGGCTGCCGTGGGCAGAAGCAAGGCATACATCACCCAGATATGAGAGATGTTCCAGTAGATCTGGCGCGTGGCTTCGTTCATTGTTTAAGAAAGTGATGAGTAATGAGTAATGAGTGATGAGTAGAAAGACAAATGCTTTAACTTATCACTCATCACTCATCACTCATCACTCATTACTCGTTAAACCCGCCAGCTTTTCGCGCAGGAGCGGCACGACCTGACGGTAATCCGCGACGATGCCGAAACGGCTGTGCTTGAAGATGGGCGCGTCCGGGTCTGTATTGATAGCAGCGATTGTCTTCGCCTCGGAGATTCCGGCCATGTGCTGGCTTGCGCCCGTGATGGCTATGGCAAGATAAAGGTCCGGCGTGACCTTCTTGCCCGTCTGTCCTATCTGCCATGTGGGCGGAACCCATCCTGCGTCGCACGCAGCGCGCGATGCAGCCAACTGTGCGCCGAGCAGGTCTGCCAGCGGCTTCAACTCCGTTTCAAACGGCTCCGGGCCGCCTATGCCCCGCCCGCCCGAGACAATTAAGCGCGCCTCTTCAAGACGCGCCTCGCCGCCTCCTTCGCGCCTGCGCTCTATGATGCGCGTGCGCGACTGCGCCGGAATATCCAGAGCGGCGCGCGTGATTGTACCGGCTTCGGCGCGCGGTCCGGCGGGCGCAAACGAGCGAGCGCGCAGCCACACCACGGCAGGCACGCGTTTCAACTCAATGACGGCCTGTGCCTTGCCGCCGTAAACCTGACGACTGACGCGAAGACGCTCGCCCTCTGCGCTCAACTCAACGCCGTCACCAACAGCGCTCCCGCCAAGCCTGTACGCGAGACGCGGCGCAAGCTCCTGACTGTATGTGTCGTTGGCGAGCAGCACGGCGCGCGGCGCAATCTCTTTGCACAAAAGAGTCAACGCGCTCAGGCAAGTCTCCGGCTGATATTCTGCAAGCTCCGCCTGATTTGCGACTACGACCGTCTCCGCCACGCGCGCGACTTCCTGTGCCAGCGCGTCTGCCTCCGCGCCGATGATGACGGCGCGCAATTGCCCGCCCAGCATCTCTGCGAGACGGCGGCCCGCGCCCGCTAACCCTTGAGCGGCTTTATCAAAACCCGTTGCTGCGAAGAGACAGATGAGAACGTCGTTCATGGATTATCTGATAGATGGTGATGCAAAGAGAGCAATGCAGCGATGAAAGATGTCTTTTAGAGAGCGCGCGTCACGTCAATTATACGGCGCGCGAAGGCTTCGACTTTTTCATCGAGCGTGTCGCCGCCGACAAACTCGCAGCGCGTCTCTTTCTGCGGGATGAAAAGCTCCGAGACTTCGTAGTAAGTATTACCGGCGCGTGCTTCGTCGGCGTCAATGCCGAGTTCGCCCGGCGTCCATTTCGTTAGCGGCTGGCGATACGACATCATCACGTCACGCACCTTAGGAATGCGCGGCACGTTGTGTTCGTCGTTAGTAATGCTGACAACTACGGGCGGCTCCGCTTCGACTATTTCCCAGCCCGTGTCTGTCTGCCGCTTGAGCCTGAGATTGCCGCCCGCCGGAGCCTCTATGCTGTCAACGAAAGAGACGCAGGGAAGCCCAAGCTCTTCCGCAATCAGCCCGCCCGTTTGCCCTGCTCCCCAATCCCCAGCCTCGCGTCCTGTCATAATCAGCTCAAACGTGCCGAGCTTTCGGATTGCGGCCGCGAGCACGCGCGCTGTCGTGAGCGGGTCTGGATTCGGATTGCCTTCATTGATAACGAGCGCCGCCGCGTCTGCCTTCATCGCCAGCGCCTTGCGCAGGGAGTCTTCAGCGGAAGGCTGCCCGTAGGAGAGCGCTGTTATCTTCGCTCCGCCCAGATGCTCGCGAAGCTGCAAAGCTGTTTCGAGCGCATTCTCGCAGAAGATGTTGGTGACAAGATTAGCAGCGCCGCGCTCTGCCTCGCGTCTTTCCGTGTCTATACGAAAATCGCGCGCCGGTATCTCGGGGTCTGGAATCTGTTTGAGACAGACAAGAATGTTCATGTGGGAAGCAAAGGATTTTCGGTTTAGAGTTTCAACTTTTCACGACCTGCAAGCGCGTCTTCGCAGAGCGCGATTCCGCGACGAGCAGACCGCCGAGAGAGATTTTGACAAGCTCTGCGGCCGCCTGTTCGGCCGTCAGAGCGCCGTCCTGACGGAACCAGCGCGATAGCCAGTTAATCATGCCCAGCAGGCAGAAGGTGGCGGCCGTCGTGTCCACATCCTGCAACCTTCCAGCGACCTTCAACTCATCCAGCAGGCCGCGCAGATTATCGAAGTATTCGCGTTTACGCTGCGTGATTTTCCTGCCTTGGGCGGGCGTCAGGGCCGTCACTTCGTCAACGAGAATCGTGATCGCGCCCTGCCCTCTGGTGACAAGTTGCGCGTGAGCAGAGACTATGAAACGCAGGCGAGCCTCCGCATCCTTGATAGCACGAGCCGGAACAGCAACCTCTTCCTCCAACTCGTCGAGGCCGAAATTCATAATGTCGAACAGCAACTCTTTCTTCCCGCTGATGTAATGATAAAGCCCTGCCTTCGTCATCCCAAGCGCGTTGGCTATGTCATTGACGGAGGTGGCATCATACCCTTTGCGCAGGATAATCTGCGCCGCCGTACGGTAAATCTCCGCCAGCCGCTCGTTGTTCTGTGCCGATTTCTTTTGTGCTTTCATCCTCGACTCTTCGGATTCTGCGAAGCGGCGCGATAACAGGGGTTGTGCGCAGAGCCGCCGCGATGCTATTTTACCGACCGGCCGGTAGGTTGACGTTATACATCCGATTCGTGCTTCGCGTCAACAAACTGCGCGCCTGCGATAAAGCGTAAAGTTATTTCCGTTAACATCCGACATCGAAAAGAGTCTACCTCAAATTATGTCAGCCACAACCGATGCCATCAAATCCAGCGGAGGCGGCCACTTTTTAACTTTTGAGGTGAGCAGCTCCGACGTGTTCACGCGCGAAGACCTTTCGCCAGCGCAAGCTATGTTTGGCCGCATCGCGGAGGATTTCATGCGCACGGAAGTCCTGCCCGTCGAAGAGCAAATCTATAACAAGGACTGGGCCCTGACGCGCGAGTTGCTTTTGAAGGCCGGAGAGCTTGACTTGCTGCGCGTGGACATCCCGGAAGCATACGGCGGCCTCGGACTCGATAAGGTCAGTTCGGCTTACGTGGGCGAGCAGATAGGCGTCATGCCCTCCTTCGCAGGCTCGCTCGGCGCGCACACCACCATCGGCACGCTCCCCATAGTCTATTTCGGCAACGGAGAACAGAAGGCAAAGTATTTGCCGCGACTGGCCTCCGGCGAGTGGGTCGCGGCCTACGCCCTGACCGAACCCGGCTCAGGCTCCGATGCTCTGGCCGCACGCGCACGCGCGCAGCTTTCCGCAGACGGCACACATTATCTACTGAACGGCCAGAAGATGTGGATAACAAACGGCGGCTTCGCGGACGTGTTCACCATCTTCGCTAAAGTTGACGGCGAGAAATTCACGGCCTTCATAGTTGAGCGCGGCATGGGAGTCGTGAGCGGGCGCGAAGAGCCAAAGCTCGGACTCGACGGCTCTTCCACGACGGCGCTCATCCTTGAAAATGTGCGTGTGCCCGTTGAAAACGTGCTGGGCCATGTGGGCGAAGGGCACAGGGTCGCCTTCAACATACTGAACCTCGGACGCCTCAAGCTCGGCACGCGCAACATAGGAAGCGCCAAGCAGGCACTAACGCGCGCCGCACGCTATGCGGTCGAGCGGCAACAATTCGGACGCGCCATCAGCGAGTTTGGCATGATACGACAGAAGCTTGGCGAGATGGCCGTGCGTTGTTTCGTGGGCGATGCGATGGTCTATCGCACGCTCGGAGACGTTGACAGGGCGCTCGAAGCAGTCGCACCCGAAGACACCGCGCGTGTGCTCAAGACCATAGAAGGCTTCGCCGTCGAGTGTTCCATCAATAAAGTCTGGACCAGCGAGGCGCAGAGCTTCGTGGTTGACGAGGCTTTACAGGTTTACGGCGGCTACGGATACTCGAAGGAGTTTCCAGCCGAGCGTGCCTACCGCGACGCGCGCATCACACGCATCTACGAGGGCACTAACGAGATCAACCGCCTCATTATCCCCACGCGCCTCCTGAAGAATACGCAAACCGCGCCTCTCTTTACCATCGAGAACGCCATGCGCGCCCTTGAAGATGCGAATGATTCTTCAACAAGCAAAGAGATGCCCTTTTCAGCCGAGCGCGACCTGCTTTCGCGTGCCAAACGCCTGTGTCTCTTCACGCTCGGTCGTGCGAAGGCAGCCTACGGCGACGCTTTAACGGGCGAGCAGGAAGTGCTCGCACACATCGCAGACATCATCATAGAAGTTTACGCACTGGAGAGCGCGATTCTCAGAACAGAGAAACTGATTGACACGAAGGGCAGCGATGAATCCGCAACGCCCGTTGACATCACGCGCACTTACTGTAGCGATGCCGCGGATAGAATTCAGCACTCGGCCAAACAGGTCGTCGCCGCGCTCGCAAAGAGCGAAGAGCTTCAACATCTTCTGGACGGCGTGCAAAGGCTCACCCGTCACCAACCCTACGACACCGTTGCCGCGCGCCGCCGCATCAGCGACTCTATCATCCGCGCCGGTCGTTATTACCTCTAGAGCGCAGGTTGAATATAAAAAGAGCTTGAAGCGTAGGAATGAAGCATGAAAGTCTAAGGACAGAATTTTAATTTCTGTCCTCAAGCCTCTGCTCTTATTCCTGCTTTCTCGACCAGCGCTCTAAAAGCTTCCGGCGATTCTCCAGCTTCTTTTCTATGCCCGCGACTCTCATCACGAGGCGTTCGAGGTTGGATAGATAATCCGGCTCGCCCATGGTTTCCCTGATTTCGCTGATGAACGGCTGGAGCTTTGCGAAGACGACTATGTGTTCCGAGTTGCCTTCAAGGAAGAGTTTTTCGTCAATCCCTCCGTTGTTGACGAAGGAGGCCGCCGTCTCCCAGTGTGAGACGACCATGCGATAAAAAGCGCTCTGTTTCTCTCCGCTCAGCATCAGGCGCACAATGTCTTTGCCGTTCTGCGGCGCAAATTCCGTGAAGAACCAGTGGCGCGCTTCGCGCATCAGGGCCTCGCTCCTCATCTCGTAAAGCTTCAAGATAGCGATTACGTCCAGAGGCTTTGTCTCCATCAGCGTTCATCCTCCTCTTATCCATTACGGCGTCAGAACGAAGTTTGCATCCGCAACCTTCAACGACGCGAAGGTTGCCTGCGTTTCACTTGTCAGCCGCGAGCGGCACAGCTTCAGGTTGTATGCGGCCTCGCCAAAATCCGCAGTTGACTGGCCGAGCGCGATTTCAAACTCCTGCGCGGCCTCCTCGATACGCCCCGCCAGAGCCAGCATCACTCCCAGATTATTATGCGCCGCCGGAAACCCACTCTTAGAGCGCGCCAGAGCTTCCCTGAAAAGTGCGGCCGCGCCTTCATAATCGCCTTCGCGCCCCTTCAACAGCCCTAGCCTGTAATGGGCGACGGCCAACTTCGCTTCCGTATACTTCCCGTCAGAAGTAGCTATGACCTGTTTGTAAGCTTCCTTCGCATCGTCGAGCCGACTTGAGATTTCGAGCGCGACGCCCAGCGCATAAAGCGCCTTCGGGTAACGCCCGCCGCGAGCTTCGATTGCTCTGCGATACATGTTGATTGCATCTGCGGTTCGGTTGAGTTCGAAGTAGCAGACGCCTGTGTTGTAGAGCGCCTGCGCATAGGCCGCGTCCTTTCCCTGCCTGACCTGCGCGTACTCTCTGATGGCCGCTTCATACTCGCCGCGCGCGTATCTTTCATTGCCGCGCCTGATTGCCTCCTGCTGCGCTTCCGTGCCAACGGCCTGAGCAAAAGTCAAAGTGCAGGAGAACGTCAAAAGCAGCAGCGCCAGCATAAGTCTCTTTTTCATCGTCGCCTTCCTCCAGGACATTTGGATTTACCACTGGCGACGAGGATAAAGGCGGCTGCTCTCTGGCGTCTTTCCCGTTTTTGCTAAGCGTTGACGAATCTTGCTATTAGATCAATTGGCCCATTAAAAAGCTTTCGTTCTACGATTGAAACATCAGGCGATAAGAGAGCGGCGTCGTTCCAGTGAGTTTGCGGAAGAGACGACTAAAGTGGCTCTGATGGCTAAAGCCTGCGCGGAAGCCCACTTCAACCAGCGACAACTTGCTTCCGGCCAGCAGCGACTTCGCACGCTCGACGCGAAACTTTATCAAATACTGATGCGGCGTTGTGCCAGTCGCCCTCTTAAACTCGCGCGCGAAATGAAAGGTACTCATCCCGGCCGCGCCCGCCAGTTCCGAAAGTGACAAATCACGCTCGTAGTTGTCGCCTATAAAATCCATCACCGCGCGCAGCTTCTGTTTCGTCAGGCCGCCCGCGAATCTCTGCGCGTTGTGGCCCTCCGCCGTGTAATGGCGCAGCAGGTGAACGGCCAGAAGGTTTGCGAGCGACTCAGCATAAAGGCGACCGCCGGGAGCGCCCGTATCAAGCTCCGCCAGAAGCGCCCTGCCTATGTTGCTGATGATTGGGTCGCTCGGAGAACAACGCTCTACGACTTCAACATGAGCGTGAGCTGTCGTCTCGGAAGCAGCGCGCAGGATGAGCGATGGTTCGAGGTAGAGAGCAAGATGCTCGGCTTCGCCTTCGAGCCGCGCGGACATCGCCTGCCCCGAAGGAATCACACACGCGCTGCCTCTAGCATAGCCGCGAACGCGAAAGCCGCTCGCAGTGCTTATCTCTCCGTTACAGGTCTCGCTCAGGGGCGTGACGACCAGATGCTCCTGATGAACATGTTCTGGAAGTTCGCCTGCGCGAAAACGGAAGTGCTCAAGCTTGATTCCGTCCCAGACGGCCCTTCGCTTGAAGAAAGCTGGCGATTGATTCAAAGCAAGCGCGTGCATAATTTTTAAGCCTCACTTTGCCCGGGCCGCACGGCTGCGTTTACCCTTCGCTGCGGGCAAAGCCGTCGAACCGCTCTTTGTTGCATGACGACGAAGACGTTCCAGTATGGCATCTCGCGCACGCGCAAACGCCTGCTTGTCTCCGTATAGCTGGAAAGCCCAGTTGGCTCCCAACTCAAGCGAATTAAACTCAAACGTAAGCTGTGTGGGGTCAACTACGCGGTCAAGCTGTCCTGCATTCTGTGCCTCTACGACGGCACGCCGCAGCGTCGAGAGCCATTCCTTCATAATTTCCGCAATGCGGTCGCGCACGGGGCCGGGCCGCCCGTCAAACTCCGCCGCGGCGGCAGCGAAAAAACATCCACCACGGAAGACTCCGTCGCGCACGTAGAAGAGCCAGATGTCACACAGCTTCCACAAACGCGCGAGCCCCACTTCAGCATCGAAGGCCGGACGAATCACTTCATGGATGAAGATTTTGCGCGCCGCTTCGATTGTGGCGAGTTGCAAATCTTCCTTTGAGCCGAAGTGTGCGAACAGCCCGCTCTTGCTCATCCCTGTCTCTGTCGCAAGCCGACCTATCGTCAACCCTTCGAGGCCCTCCGCAGAAGCTATGTGAACCGCCGCCTCTAAAATGCTCTGGCGCGTGCGCTCCCCGTGAGCTTTGCGAGCCTTCGCGGCGGGCCTCATCGCTTCTGCACTCATCCTGAAATCTCCTGCTGCGTTCCTGAATCAGCCGCCAATATAGCACGAACGTTCGTTTTAAGCTAGAGTAATAATGAGCAAACTGAACGGCGCGCCGGATTTCGGCTTCAGCCTCAAGTTTACTCAAACGATGTTGACTTGGATTATATCTACACGTATCTATAGACTCTCGGAAGCGTTGCCGCTTCAAGCACGCTTTCGCGGCTTGTGTTGCAGGCGTGATAGCAATCCTATGGCTTATCAAGAGATAATAGCCAACCATAAAAAGTTACACGACGGCCGTGTCTCGTAGAGGTAAGAAGTGAAGTCTGAAGAAAAGAGCGTTAGTGCGCGGGTTGCGATTATCGGCAGCGGCTTCGGCGGCCTTGGAGCGGCCATACGACTGAAGCAGGAGGGCCTTGAAGACTTTGTTATCCTTGAGCGCGCGAGCGATGTCGGCGGGACGTGGCGTGACAACACGTATCCGGGCTGCGCCTGCGACGTGGAATCGCACCTCTACTCGTTTTCCTTTGCGCCGAGCCCTGAATGGACGCACAGCTTCTCGCCTCAGCCGGAAATCTGGGCCTACCTGAAACGTTGCGCCCGCGACTTCGGCCTGCTGCCGCACATACGTTTTCAACACGAAGTGCGGGAAGCCGCGTGGGAAGAGGACGCGCAACGGTGGCGCATCGAAACCTCGCAAGGCAGCTTCACGGCATCTGTCCTCGTGATGGCGGCGGGCGCTCTCAGTGAGCCTCGTTTGCCGCAGCTTCCCGGACTGGAAAACTTTCAGGGCAAGGTGTTTCACTCCGCGCGATGGGAGCATGACTACGACCTGACGGAGCGCCGCGTGGCCGTCGTCGGCACTGGCGCATCGGCCATCCAGTTTGTCCCCGAAATTCAGCCGCGTGTCTCGAAGCTGCATATCTTCCAGCGCACGCCGCCGTGGATTGTTCCGCGCCGCGACCGCAGGCTGAGCGAGCGTGAGCGCAGGCTATTCCGACGTTTCCCGGCGGCGCAGCGCGCGGTGCGCGCCTCAATCTATCTTTTTCGCGAACTATTCCTGCTGGGCTTTCGTCACCTCTGGCTGGCAGGACAAATCGAGAAGCTTGCGCGGCGACATCTCGAACGTCAGGTCACAGACCCCACGCTTCGCGCGAAGCTTCTGCCCGATTATGCTATCGGCTGCAAGCGCATACTCATCTCAAACAACTACTTTCCATCGCTCATGCGTTCTAACGTCGAGGTGATAACGGAAGGAATAGCGGAGGTGCGTGAGTCTTCAATCGTAGACCGCTCAGGCGTGGAGCGCGAAGTTGATGCCATCATCTTCGGTACAGGCTTCCGTGTGACAGACCCGCCGCTCGCCGCGCACATACGCGGCCGCGGAGGTCGAACGCTGTCAGAGGTCTGGGCCGGAAGCCCGCAGGCACACGCAGGAACAACCGTCGCAGGATTTCCAAACCTCTTCATTCTGCTCGGCCCCAACACGGGTCTCGGACACAACTCGGTCGTCTACATGATAGAGGCACAGATAGAACACCTGCTGGCTGCACTCAAATACATGTGGCGGCGCGGCGCGTGCGCCATTGAGCCGCGACCCGAGGCGCAGTCAGCTTTCGTTGCGGAAGTACAGAAGAGAATGGAAGGGACTGTGTGGATTGCAGGTGGATGCGCGAGTTGGTATCTGGATTCAACCGGGCGCAACTCAACAATCTGGCCTGACTTCACATGGCGATTTCGTCGCCGCGTCGCGCGCCTGAATAGAGACGAATATGTGTTGAGTTTTCCAGAGAAGGCTGAGCAACAGACCGCAGAACTTTTTCAGCCGTTGGCGACGCGAGAAGCAAAACATGTCTGATACTTTTCGCGCCGCACGCCGAGCGACCATCGAGGGCGTGCTGGACCGGCGGGCGCTGCCTGACGCTTCGAGTTCTTAACAGCCAACGGCCTTTCCGTTATCAGGAGGATGTGTTGTGACTTACGACGTTTCCGGCAAGGTCGTGTTCATCACGGGCCCTGCGCGCGGCATAGGCGCAGAGACGGCGCGCGTGCTCGCGGCCCGCGGCGCTCGTCTTGCGCTCGCTGGTCTTGAGCCGGAGCGCCTGTCCGCGCTGGCAAAAGAGTTGGGCGACCATCACGCATGGTTCGAGTGTGACGTGACTGATCAGGCGGCGCTTGACCGCGCAGTCGAAGGCACAGTAAAGGCGCTGGGAGGTATTGATGTAGTCGTCGCCAATGCGGGCATCGTTAGTTACTGCACGGTTGCAGTCGGCCCTGCTGACGCGTTAGTGCGAACCATCGAAGTGAACCTGACAGGGGTTGTACGCACCGTTAGCTCTACGCTGCCGCATGTGACGGCTGCGCGCGGTTATTATCTGCTTGTTTCATCTGCTGCGGCGCTGGCCCCGCTGCCGGGCCTCTCGACCTACGCGGCGGCCAAGAGCGGTGTGGAGCAATTCGGCAACGTGCTGCGGCTCGAAGTCGGGCACAAGGGAGTGGGAGTGGGAGTTGCACATCCGTCCTGGATTGACACGGACATGGTGCGCGACGCGCGGCACGATTTAGAGAGCTTCAACAAGACGCTCGCCACGCTCCCCTGGCCGTTCCGTTCAGTCACTTCCGTCAAGACTTGCGCCGCAGCCTTCGTGAAAGCGATTGAGCGGCGCAAGCGTAAAGTTTATATACCGGGAACGCTCGCACCGCTCGCTGGCCTGCGTTATCTCCTCACAAACCCGCTCTCGGAATACATCATGGGTCGCAACGCGCGCCGCCTTGTCCCTCAAGCGGAGAGCGAAGTCGTCAAGCTCAACAGGTCGTTTGGCCGCAACAGCGTCGAGACTGAGGACGAACTAAAAACGGAAGACGCTGCGATGCGGAAACGTTAAGCATGGCAACTCGCGCTGGAGCGATTCAATCGTGCGTCATGTATAACGGATGCGAACTCGCTTGCGAGGGCAATGTCCGGCCGGTGACGGCATCGGTAGATGAACCCTTAGTCGTCAACTAAGCGAACCTGCGTTGCAGACCTTTACCATCTACGCGCTCGCTATTCATCTGCCGGGCTGCGTTCAGGTGCAGTTTTCGCAGCAAATCTCCGGCGCGGCTAACAGTCTGGACGTGCGCAGGATGCGATATTGGCCCAGTTGATGAGAGAGCGGATGGATGGACTTATCCGGCGGCGGCCCGCCTAGAATATACTGGTCGTATCTGGGCATCATTTCCACAGCCAGCACGCTCAGGCCAGTGTCGCCTGCAAGATTAAACAGCGTGAGCAGGTTCGTAATCTCGCTTTCCGTCCAGTTGGCGACGCCCGTCAGAGGCGCATCAAAGTTTACGTTGATGCGGTTGGCCTTCTGTAGGGAAACGTTGGCGTCAAAGCGATGGGCCAGAAAATCTTTCACCTTAAAATCCTTCAGCGGCTCGACGTACTGGAGCATCTGTTCAGCGAGAAGGATGTTGCGATTCTGCCTGCCGTCCGCCTGTTTCACCTGCGCATAAAGCATGCACCAGATCTCGCTCTTGGGCGGTTTGCTCGTCACGTTCTTTCCGCCGAACAGGGCGACAGCATACTGTGCCGTCACGTTGATGCCTTCCGTCGTGCGGTCCACCAGACACTTGAGCGGCGGAGCAGGATGCTGTACGCCGTTAACGCGCGTCGGATGTCCGAATCTGCCGTGCGCCGTTGACCAGATTCTATTCGAATGGCCCACGCGCAGTTCGTATGTGAAGAAGCCGAACAACTCGCCCGACTCCTCGTGGAGGCCGGGCGGCAACGGCAGCAGATAATGCACAGGAGAGAGCTTAATCATCGGCGGCTCAGGCTCGCCGTTTTCCGGCAACATCAACTGCATAGCATCTATCCCTGCGTTGTCGTTGCCGTGGCCTTTCGTGATGACGCGGATTAACTCGGAAGGGATGGCTAAAGGCGGGTCATCCTGTTTGACGGCCGCCTGATCCAGATTCGTGAAACTCAGCAAAGGATCGGGCGCATAGGTAAGCACGCGCGCAAAGCAATCGTCGTTCGGGTCCTGTAGAGGCTCCTCAAATTCGAACCAGAGATAACGCTGGCGCACCGCTGTTTCCGAATAATCTTCGTTGTGCTGGTACGGCGAAAGAGCGATGCCGGCGGCGACGACCTTGAGCACCTGCGAAGGGATAGTGGTGACGGGCAACAACACGTCGCGCTTGACCAACGCCTTCTGCGTCGAAGCATTCGAGACGCCGGGGATGAAGCGCGGCGCGAGCGTGTATGTAGCGTTGATGGTATTGGGAAAAGGATGCGCGGCGGTCGTGGGCTTGTCCAGATCCTTCTTAGGTTCGACGGCATCAATGAAGACGATGCGCGTCAGGCTGCGGTCGGGCCTGGTCGTAGCCTGTCGGCTCGCGGTCTTCTTCAACTGGACGTAACCCACTATGTTGTCTTCAGCCGTTGCGAGTTCGCCTGTAAAGAGTTTGTGACGACGGACTTCAACGCCCGTATCGCTGAGGCCGTCCCAAGTCCAATCACGGTTGATTTCAAACGACAGCACGCAGAGCCAGTGGTTGAAGAGGTCGTCTTTTGTCGCAAAGGTGAGCGAGGAATTATCAGGCGCGAGTGTGTGACGGATGCGATTGCTGCACCCGAACTGAATGCGTTGGCCGGGCCTGCCAATCAACGTCAGTCCCTTAAAATTCACATCAAGCTGCGCTGCCAGCCTTTGCATCAAAGTGCTCTGCTGTAGCTCTTTGCCTTCGACCGTTTCGGCCACAATCGTCAATGCGTTGATGACCTGCGGCGGGTCCGGCTGAAGATAAATGGCCTGCAACTGATTGGATTCGAGGTCTTGCCGGAAGAAACTTTTCTCTTCGGTCGCATTCCGCCTGACGAAAAACTGGACAGGCTCGCCCGTTCGCTTGAACTCACCGGCAAACAGCGTCTCGCCAAAACCGAAGTAGTCTGGACTGTCTTCCTTGTCAGAACAGACGGGCAGCAACGTGACGCGAATGTCGCGCGAGGTTGGAAGAACGAGGCGCTCGCCTTCGTCAATCTCCGTCTGCGAGATGTTCAGGTCTCCGAACGTTGAATTATTGTCGAAGTTGATGACGTTTGCGTTGCGATACTCAAGATTGAGCTCAAACGCCTCTTCAGGGTTTGCCGGAAACCTGCGGAAGGTCGTGTAGAGCGGAATAAACTCTTCCCGCTGATTGAGCGAAGCCAGATTGTCGAGCATCAGGGATTTAACTTCGACGATGACCATCATCTGGTCAACATCCGGGTCGAAGTAGCTGACCTCGCGCTGGTCCTTGATTTTCTCCTTGCCCACTTTCCCTGTGTGCAGGAAAGCCTTGTCTTCGAGCAGCTTTTGAAAAGCGTCGTTGGTATCCATCTGCGTAAACAGCAGAGCCGGATAGCCGAGCCTTGGACGTGAAATCTCAAAGGACGTGCCCGTGTAGAACGTGACGGCGCTTGATGTAGGATTTGGTTGCAGGCCCAACGGCGTAATCTTCAATTGCTTGGGCGCGACATAACGCTTGAAGATTCTTGAAGCGCTCGTGGCCGGCGCGTCGTTGCGTTCGTCGTCGTCAACCGTAGGGCCTCCGCCTGTCAGGTCTGCGAGGCGCACGCGAAACTCATATTCCCTGCCGTACTTCAATTCACAGTTTTCAGGGAGCAAGGGTTCATACAAGCCGCCTCGCTGCTCCGGCTTCGGCTTAATGTGCAAGTCGTGATAACTGCCGGGGTCTGCCAGCGCGCCGGATTCATCCAGCATCGCGGCCCTCATGTCCGGCAAGACGAGCGACGGGCCATACCATTGTGTGAAATAGCTGGGCAGCCAGTAGAACGTGTCCGCGCCCGCGTCAATCTTGGTGGGATACACCTGCACGCCCGTTTCCAAACGTGTCAGGGCAGGGCTGATTGATTGACCGGCGAGGGTCAACTCTTCACGGTTGCGTATCAGGACCAGAGAATTCCATTGCTCGTCGCCTTGATTCCTGACATCAACACGGTAGGAAAAGACGCCGAGCGGGGCGTCCACACGGCGGCCCGGAGTCGCGGGGTCGGCCAACACCTGACGGTTTTGCCAGATGAGCAGTTGCTCGTCGTCCCATCCTAGACGGATGCCTGCATCTTTCTGCACGCGCTGGTCGTCGGGCTCCTCCTGCAAGAGGTCTGCGCTCACGGGCTGCGTGGCATGGACAATCTTTGCAAAGCCGTCGTCGTAATCCGCCGCCTCGATTTTGAGCGTATCAAAGTCGCCGTTGGGTTGAGCCGGGCCGGGAACTACCGGGAAGAGCAGCGCCGCGAAGAGTTGTCTCTCTTCTTCGATGGGCGGGATGCGCGCCGCGTAGAGCTTCAGATGCGTGTCAGGAATCGTAATATCGAATTCATTCAAAGGTGAAGTCAGGTTGAAGTAGACCCAGCCGCCGTCCCGAAAATAATCATCACCCGGCAGGGTTACCGTCAGGTTGTGCATGAGGCCGATGCGTTTCAACAGCAAGGGCTGGCGCAGGCAGAAGGCTATGACACGACCCCACGTGATCTCATCAGGCGACTGCTTGAAGTGCTTGTCATACTTCGGACGCTTGACGGCACAGTGGTAACTGTCGTCTGTTTTGGCAAACTCTGTGCGCGGCACTGTGAAATTGAAAGCCTGCCTGTAAGACTTTGGCAGATACTTGCGCAGGCCGTCGCTGTTGGCCCAAGGAGCGCCTGCGCCCGTAGTCGTTGCCGACCCGGAATTGACGAGCTTGAATTGCGCAGCGAGTCCTTCATAGAGCGCCGGGAGGTTGTCAGGAAAGCTGAGTCCTGTGGAAAACGTGTCAACCATCGCGCCTTCGCTATTCAGCGCGGCGAGACTGGAAAACGGGTAGGTGCTCAGCCCTTTAATAGCCTTTACTTCGAGCCCCAGGTTGGCCGAGATGAACTTCGGCAACATAACCGTGTTGCCCGGATTCAACTGGCTATCGAAGGAGGTCTGCACATTCAGCAAGAGCTGCGTCGGCAGCAGCAAGGCATTAAGCTCCAACTGGTCGCCCTTGATGCGCTGCGGAAAACAGAGGATTCTTAGTTTTTCAGTAGAGAGTGCCATGATGATGTCTCGTTTCGGGCAGTGGAATACAGTTAAGAGATTTGGCGCGTCTCCTGCCATGAGTCTGAAAACTCAATATCAATGACCCAGAGAATCGTGATGTCTATGGAGAAAGAGACCTGCGCGATGCAGTCTGTGCGGTCATTGGCGAAGTCACGGTGAACGGTTCCGCCCGCTTCAATCTGTATGCAGACGGCGACGAGTCCGCCGCAGATTTCCGCCGAGCCGCGGAAGAGCATCATCGCTCCAACGTCGAGCGCGGAGGTGCTCAGGCCGATGATGATCTCTACCATGTAGAGCACGGAGGCGTTGCCAACCACGGGCAGCCCGACCACTATTTCGACCCCAAAGCCGAACTTCATGTGCAGCGAGATGCCTGCTTTCGTATCGGCAGCAATTCCGAGCGTGACTTGGCCCACGGCATAGACGCTCGCGGCTGCCAGCGTAAAGCACATCACCTGCAATCCGCCGTGAAACTCGACGAACGCCCCGCAGGCTGGAACCAACTGTTTCAAGTCTGACGGGATAGCCAAGACCTGATTGAAATAGAAACCGACGCGCAGGCCAGCTTCCAGCTTCAAAGGCGGATTCGGATTGAGCGTTAGTTGTTCGGGCGAAGGAAACTTGATGACCGGGATCTCTTTCGAGCAACTGAATTTATATTCCCAGTTGTCGGGCGAATTGCTCATGCCAACATACATGCCACGGTCGAAGTCGTCGCCGGTCAGCATCGCAAGGATTGCCAGAATCTCGACGATGGGCCTGAGCACATCACCGAATTGCAACTCTGGCACGTCATACTTAGGGTTAAGCCCGCTCGACGCGTTGAAGTTGCCATCCACCCACATCAATTCTTTGAACGCGCCGTTGTCCTCTCCGAGGTCAACGACAACGCGAATGTTAGAGAGAGCCGCCTTCCACTTCTCTGCAAGGGATGCAGCCGAATCAATCCCCAGTTTCAGGTTGCCGCTCGCATTGCTCGTGCTTTTATACTGAGCGTAAATCTTGATGATGTCTTTCTCGTAGATGAACGGATACTCGTAGTCTGCCGGAAGCAAAGCGCCGAGATCTATATTTCTCTCTGCCATCTTCATCAGACCCTCGCCTAAGATTTCGACCTCTTTCTCGGCATTGGTGAGCGCCGTGGCGTTGACGAGGTTCGGAAACACGCCCTTGGAATTCAGCAGCTTGTAGGCATCGGCAAAGTAGGTGTTGGCGCTCTTGAGCTTCGCTTGGCCCGGCGTAAACTGCGGAATGTCGAAGAGTAGTTTCTGTGTGCCCGTGGATTGCAGCACGCCGAAATTCGTCTTCGACGCCGTTTCCTGAACGACATCGGAAGGGTTGGCAATCTTGTAGTTGGCGCTGTTGTTGGGCTTGATGAGCGGAACGCTCTGTCCTTCTTCGACAGGCTTGACATCGCCCGTCTCAGTCAGTTGTTTCACAACAGACCATGAACCGTCTTGCGGCAGAATCAACGAACCGCGTGCCGCCGTCACAAAGATACTCTTGTTAGCAGCATCTTTCGCGGGATTAACATCCACGCGCGACAGGCGCATCCGCTGCCTGGAGTTGGCGATGTTAACGATGCAATCAACAGGCCCGCCGAGCGAGCCGTTCTGGAATTTGAGCAACTCGGCGAAGACGCTCGACGGCACAAGGATGGCGGGAGGCGATAGCTGCACGTAGCCCAGCATCTTCCTCGACTGGACTTTGAAATCACCATAAACGGGATCTTTCTCGCCGCCGCTGACAACATTGTCAAGATGCACGTCCGTATCGAAGACGACTGCCTGCATCTCGACATTCAAAGTGTCGTTCAAACTGGTGACTTGCTTGTTCACCATTTGCCACTGCGCAGGCGTCATTCCCAATATCTGAGGAGGAAGGTCCGGGTCGTTCACCTTAAACGACGAGGTGAACATTCCGCCGTCTGGATAATCCCGTATCTCGCGCACGTTGGAGACGCCCTTCACCGGCTGCTTGTGGAAGGTGTAAGGATTGGGGACAGGAAGCTCAGGCGGTGGAGGGTCTGCGTCGAAGTTGACCTTGTAACTGAAATCATAAAAGCCGTCGCTCTCCGCCTTCCATCCTGAATCGGAGCGATAGACATAGCCGTTTGGCGAACGCATCAGCGTGATGGTGCGAACGACGTGAACGCCGAAAGGGTACAGGATGCTGCGTACCTGTATCACCTCGTGCGCGGTGCGTCCGACCAGCACGTCGAATTTCGCCTGGCTGACTTCAGCTATCGCTGCATCTCCGTCGAGCCAGTTGCTAAAGATTGAAGCGCCGTAGCCGGAGATCTCCATCTTCTCCAGCGGGACTTTAGGCTTACTGCCCGAAGGGGTGAATTCGCCGTTGAAAATTTTCTTGACCGTCTTGCCCAGAGTGCTGCCCGGAAGAGGGATGCCGTAAAGAAACCACTTGATGTTGTCCAACTGAACTGTCCAGCCCTCAAACGAGGGTCGCTTGGCCGTTGAAGAGACAGCCGGAGCGAGCGCTTTAATCTGTAGGCCGCCACGAAGGTTGTCGAACTGCGGGCGGTTGAAGCTAAGCTGCGCATTCTTGTCCGGCGGATTATTTAACTTGCGGTTGAAATCGGCCTGAGCAATCAAGGCGAAAGGCAGCGTGAAGAAAGAGCGCAACTGTCTGGGCGTATGGCGGTCCTGAAACTCTTGCAGAAAATGTTTGGTGACGGGCAGTGGCGCAATCGGAACAAGGTAAGGGCTTTCGGAAAGGATATAGGTTGGGATGCCGTCGTTATCATAGACCAGCAGGCCGGGCATCACCGTCACCAGATCGTCGAAAGCAGGAGAGCCTTCTATCGCAAGCGGAATGTTCACGACAGGCTCCCATGAGATTTGCGGCAGCGTGACGGCGCGAAGGTTTTGAGCCGTGCACACAACGTCCATGTTGAGAATCTGTAGTTGCATCGCGGAAGCGCCACCGGGCGTCGTGCCCGCGAAAGCATTCTCGCCGCGAATGTTCGTTTCACCGCGCGGGTCGCGCTCAACACAAAATCTAGTCCCCAGACTAACGCCCATCTGGTCGGCGTTGCTCGATACGTCGAGCAGCATAAACATGTCGCGTGGAAGCGGAATGTTCACGTCGCCTCTGGGAGGTACAGTTCCGGCCATTGATGCTGCCGCAGTTCTAGCGCTGCGGTCGGGAGACTCACCGATAATCGAAGGACTTTCACCTGCGAAACCTCTTTCAGCATGATCGAGAGCAGTCGTCAGCGTTTGGTCTATCCGGGCCGTCTTGTCCGTGAGATAGCCCATTAAAGGGTTATCTTGCAGGTCGCCGATTAGCGATTGGAGTTCATCTGAATTGGCGGCCCGGCTCATACGTTCGCGCAATGACACGTCGACGGTTGAGCGCTCAGGGAAGCTTGTCTTGACGGATTGTTCCGCGGTCAGCATCGGAACTGAAAACCTGTCGCTCGTGAGGTCGCCAGCAAGGTCGCGATTGAACGTGAGCACGCCGGTTCTGAAGTCTAGCTGTGTCCTTGTTTGTTCATCTTCGCGTGAGAGCCGGAAATCGGTTTTGAAACCTGTGTCAGGCGGAGGAATCGCGGAGGGGTCTAAGGGAGCGAATCTAAAGTAAATGTAGGCTAGATTATTAAGGTCGTCGCCCTGCTCGGCCTCCCTCTCGTGCACGCCTACGTTGTCGTTCCATTTGACGAAGCCCGCGAGCGCCATGCCAGTATTGCCCGCCGCCTGGCCCGCCCTGCCCCGCAGCAGGGCCGTGTAGTTGGCGACATACGGGTCAGGCAATGTCGGCACATAAAGGTAGACGCCGAACATCAAGGCGAGAGCGCCATCGGTGATGTATTTGTCGTGCTCCAGATCGCCGTAGAGGAAGAGGCTGTAGGGACGTGTGACGCTGAAGAGCGCGTTGCGCAGAATGACGGAGTGAAGCTTAAAGGCGTCGGGCTTACTGAAGTTGCCGTCAAACAACAGGTCGTTATCAAACAGCAGGGCGCGGAAACGCGTTCCGTGCTGCATGATTCCCGCAAACGCGATTGACGATTCAATCCTGAAGGGCGCAGCGTTGGCATCCACAGGCCGGTCGAGCAATGCCTTGTGCTTGCAGAAGAAGAAGACGGCTTCGCTGTTCTTTGTCGAAGAGATGAAGATGAATGGAAACGCTTTGCCGAAGCCGAGCGTAATCTCCGAATGATGCGGACGCTCCTTGTCATTGCGCCACAAGAGCCATCGCTGTTTGCCGTAAATGTTTCTGGCGAAAAAGTCAACGACCGTTATTTGTCCCGGCTCGTTGATAATCGCAGGGAGTGTGAGGTCTGTGCTCTTGCCCTGCAAGCCCATCCAGTTTGCGTTGATGCCCTTCTCCAGGCCGATGCAGAGAGCGCCCGTTCCGGCCGCCGCACCTAGTTGCGACGGATTAACTTTCGCCGCCGGGAGCAGCCAACCACTGTTGCTGCCAATCTTCGCGCCGTCGCCAGCGAAATTGCAGAGTCCTGATTCGGATAAGCGGATTTGAAAAGTATCGGACGGATTATTGTTAGCCGTCACGGAGTACGGAACGAGTATCTGGCTGATTGGTGCTATCCACTGCGCAGGTTTCTTAATGAAGCGAAACTGCGTTTCGCAGCCGAAGGTCGTGCAGGATGCTTCGCCTGCGGAAAAACTGCTGCTCGCCGCACTGAAAACAAGGTCAACCGTCTCCGGCAAGCGGAGGCTGGCTTCGCGTGCATCAGCGCCCGCTTTTCCCGTAGACGGGTTGACCGCGTTCTGTTCCAAGTCAAGATGAAGCGTCGCTTTGACGCCGGGGTTGATGTAAATCTTCCCTTCATGCACGACGGAGTTTGCCGAAAGCTCAAGCGAGCCGCCCTGGACTTTCAAGCCTGTAAAGTAGTCGTTCAACTGCGAAGTTTGCGCAATCAGGTTGGAAGCAATCCAAACGCTGCCCCGCTGGATTTTGTAGCTCTTACGCGCTGTCATCGTGCCCCAGACGGGAATCAGCAGCGCAGGCGAAGAGATGCCTGTGATGTAGACGCTAACGAGTTGGATAGGTTGATAGAAATCGAACCAGACATAAACGCCATACTCGTCAACGAACGGGCCGTAGGATTCGGACACGGCCATGCCCGTTCCCCATTCCGGGACAGAGTTGCCCAGCAGATTACTCTGGAAAGCGGTCTCGCGCCGGAAGACGCGTGCCGCCGGTTTCGCACGTCGCCCTGCCCGCCGCGAATCCTCAAACAAACCTGACAGGTGACCGAACCGCTCTGCCGGTTCCGCTGCGCCTTCTATCTCCTGTGCAACTTCGTGATGAAGGCGATTGCCGGAGACTGTAAACTCTGAATCCTGTATCAGTTGTTCTGCGAGATGTCGCTGTAGCTCACGCAGTTCATCATTGCTTGTTCCCGGAGCAGGTTTCAGCTTGCCAGTAAACTGCTGAAGCTTACTTAGAATCAGTGGTCTGTTCATAAGA
The DNA here is from genome assembly GCA_036382855.1 of Pyrinomonadaceae bacterium. Classification (GTDB taxonomy): domain Bacteria; phylum Acidobacteriota; class Blastocatellia; order Pyrinomonadales; family Pyrinomonadaceae; genus DASVTR01. The sequence goes on from DASVPO010000031.1 coordinate 48,568, forward strand.
CACTCTCTCAGGTCGGGCGAATCAATTTAGTTGTTAAGGAGTTAACTTTCCGGCGTCGGGTTGGAGTCGCGTCCTCCAGCGTGTCTGGTAAAGCGATGGCTAAGCGCCTGAATCAAACCAGCAGGCGCGCATTATCGGGCCGACAGGCGTGAGAACTACAGACCCTTATGCTCGAAGGCGAATGATTGTTGTGGGAGGAGCTAAGAACCGGGGCTGAACTCCCCAAAGCCATCATTTGTAGGAAACGCGCAGACTGTAATCCCTTGAAAAAAAGTTGTCAAGGATTTTAACTTCATAAAGGAGCGGCAGAAGCGATACTCTAATCGCGTTCAATTAAACGTTTCCCTGCGCAGCTCTCGCGCCGTGCTCTGACGCTTCAAGCAGCAGCTTCTCTAAAGTCGTCATTTCAATTTCCTGTAAATTTGAGAGCCAACCCGCAGGAAAGACTTTGCGCCTACGGAATATAAGCGGCAGGAATTGGAAATTGGGGACTGGCTTCAGTTGATTGTTACCAAGCAACCGTCTCCGAGCCTTTCTGCGGCCGTGTGGGATTTCTTATCTAGCAAATTATTATCTTTGAGAATTTGATAAAGCCGCAAATCTGATTGACGTTTAGGAGAGATGGATTTATATCTTGACAGACAGACTTGCCGGAGGCTCAGGACTGAGTAGTCCGGCCATTGAGACGACGGCGCTTACCATTGGAGTACGGGCCATGAAAATTCTTTTACTCCTGCCTTTGCTGATAGCGTTAGTTTCGCCGTGTCAGGAGGCCACGGTTTCTAAGGATACTTCGGCGGTCGTGGTGCTCGGCTTCAAGTGGGCCAAGAGCCGGCAGATAATCGAGAAACTGGAAACTCCGAGCATCACTCCGGCGGCGGCCATGACTCCGGCGGATAAAAACTTCCAACGCAATCGCAGAATTAATGACCCTGCCGGGGTGAGAGACCCAAATGCGGATACGCTCGATGGGCGAAGCGCCGCGTTGGAAAAGAGCGTGCAGGAAGCGCGCACGCCCAAGCCTAAGCCCGTTGACGGTTTCGCGTACAGAGCCAAAATCAGGAACGCGAGCACGAAAGTCATCGAAGTTGTCTTCTGGGAATATCGCTTCAAGGAGAATGCGAATCCGGCGACCGTTGTGCGGCGGCAGTTTCTTTGCGGCGTCAATATCAAGCCCGACAAGGAGAAGGAATTGCAGGCTTTTAGTTTGCTTGGGCCAAGCGATGTCATCAGCGTCGGCAGCTTGTCCAACAAGACGGGCGACAACCTTTTCGAAGAAACGGTCGTGATTAACCGCGTCGAATACGCTGACGGGTCAATCTGGCAACGCAGGGATTGGAATTTTGCAGAGGTGAAGTTAGGTATCGCACGCGCCATCGGAACCCCCTGGGGAGCAGAGATGTGTCGCGGACTGTGAGCAGACCTGTTCTCCTTGCGCGCAGGAGCGAGGAGAGCTTAATGAGAGTTGCTTGACAAGCCAAATCCGCAGGACTGTCACCGATGAATCACTCGGTGGAGGGCTACGACATTTGGATGGCGCTTGCGGCGCGCTTTCTCAACAAAGCGCGACCTCTCTAATCTTTTGCTCAGAAGGCCGGTCGTATCTTTCTCTCTTACGACCGGCCTCTCTTGTTTTTCAGGCGCACCGTTATTTAACACTCCGAGAACTTTTGTTGACGCGCCCTTCCCCGACGAGTTTTTAGCCATGATGCCAACGGTAATGAAATTTGGCGGCACGTCGCTTGAAGACACGGAAGCGTTTGAGCGCGTCCGTCGTATCGTCCGGGCAGAGAGAGCGGCGCGTCCAATCGTCGTCGCTTCCGCGATGAGCCGCTTCACGGATGCGTTGCTACAGAGTGCATCGCTGGCAGCCGGTAAGAGCACGGACGAAGCGTTACCGCTGCTTCAGGAACATTTTGAACGCCACCTCGCAATCGCGCGCAACCTCCTTGCAGCGGAAGCAAAAGCATCCTTTGAAGTGCAACTTACAGGCGCGCAGCAGGAGATTGAAGAACTCCTGCGAACAATCAACGCAGCCGCAGATTCTACAACCTGCCTCGCTCTGCAAGACGCCGTTGCCTCCTACGGTGAGCGGCTTTCGGCCAACTTGCTCGCAACGATTCTTCTCGAAGCAGGACTTCCGGCCCGTTATGTTGATGCGCGTCGTTGCATTGTGACGACTGACGAGCACGGCCGCGCAGAACCTTTAATGGAAGAGACCGCGCGCCGCACGCGAGCAGAGCTTGAGCCGCTGCTTGCGGCTTCAGAAATTCCCGTGCTCGGCGGCTTCATCGCCTCTTCCGCAAGCGGCACGACGACAACGCTCGGACGCGGCGGCTCCGACTACACTGCTGCACTCGTCGGCGCGTCGCTCGCCGCACGCGAGATACAGATTTGGACGGATGTGTCGGGCGTGTTGACGGCAGACCCGCGCATCGTTAAAGCAGCGCGCACGATTCCGCGTATGATCTACGCAGAGGCAGCCGAGCTCGCTTACTTCGGTGCGAAGGTGCTGCATCCGAAAACGATTCAACCCGCCATCGAACAGCACATCCCTGTCCGCATCTGCAATTCCCACGCGCCTGATGAGGCCGGCACGCTCGTCTTCACAGAGACGGAGACGCTGCCGCACACCGTCAAGGCCATCGCGCATAAAACAGGCAGCCCCATCGTACAGATTATTTCCGCACGGATGCTCGGCGCATACGGCTTCCTGCACGCTATCTTCGAAATCTTCAACCGTCACCGCACAGTGATTGACGTTGTGACGACATCCGAGGTCAGCGTCTCGCTTTCGCTCGACGACACGACTGCGCTGCCTGCCATCATCGAGGAGTTGAAACGTCTTGGCGATGTTCAGGTTGAGCGGCCGAGCGCCATCATCTGTGTCGTCGGTGAAGGACTCAGGAACACTGCCGGCATCGCCGCGCGCGTCTTCAATTGCCTGTCAGACATCAATGTCTCTCTCATCTCGCAGGGCGCTTCCAGCATTAACCTGACTCTCGCCGTCGCGGAAGAGGATTTGCCCGAAGCCATTAACCGTCTTCATGCAGTCTTCTTCGAGAGCGAAAGTGTGGCGACAACAGATGAAACGGAAGCTTGTGCGGCGCGGGAGGCTACGCGTTAAAGTTTCGAGATGAATCTAACCGAGTTAACAAGAACGCTGATAGATATTCCGTCCGTCACAGGCGAAGAGATGGCCGTGGGGCGTTTTCTCAGTTCGTATCTCGAAGGTCTGGGCTACAGTGTCGAAGCGCAGGAGATAGCGGAGAATCGCGCCAACATCATCGCGGCGACTTGTGATGCGCCGCACATCTTTTTCTCGACGCACATGGATACCGTGCCGCCGCACATCGCGGCGAGCGAAGACGAAGATAATATTTACGGGCGCGGTGCGTGCGACGCGAAGGGAATCATAGCGGCGCAGATTGTTGCCGCCGAACAATTGCGCGCCGAAGGTATAGAGGATATCGGGCTGCTTTTCACTGTGGACGAAGAAGCAGGAAGCGCAGGCGCGCGTGCGGCGAACCTTCATCCCTTCTCTTCCTCCAGCCGCTTTCTCATCAACGGTGAGCCGACAGACAATAAACTCGCCGTCGGCTCGAAAGGCTCTCTGCGGCTGAGGATTCGGACAGAAGGGCGCGCAGCGCATTCGGCCTATCCTGAGCATGGCGATTCGGCCATCGAGAAACTGCTCGACGTGCTGGCAGACATACGCGCGTGCAGTTGGCCCACAGACGAATTTTTCGGTGAGACGACCTGCAATATAGGAATAGTTGAGGGCGGAACGAGAGTCAACGTGATTCCAGCTGGAGCTTATGCCGACTTGCAGATACGCCTCGTCACGCACGCCTCCATCATCAAAGAGGTGCTGGAAAGCGTCGTGGCCGGGCGCGCTTCGGTTGAGTATTTCTCCGTCTCAGAGCCCGTCAGGATGCTGGCGCTTGAAGGGTTCGATTCCTGCATCGTGCGCTTCACGACAGACGTTCCGCAGCTTGCCGCATGGGGTCAGCCTCTGCTGCTCGGCCCCGGCTCGATTCTTGATGCGCACACCGAGCACGAGCGCGTTACAAAGCGCGAACTATCAGAGGCCGTCAAGTTATACGTGAGTTTGGTTAAGACGTTAAAGGCTCGCGTTTCCGGCGATGCGCGGCATGTGGGCGGCGTCTGTGAAGTTGAGGGAGCGTTGGAAAGATGAGGCTCGCCGTCTTCGGAAATGGCTCGATGGGCCAACTCGTCTGCGCACGCGCGGGCGACGAGGGCCACGAGGTAGCGCTTGTCTTAACTTCGCGCGACGCAGGGCGCAGCGCTGACGAAATTCAGCAATCGCTACGCGGACTCGACGCAGCCATAGATTTCACAGTGGCCGACGCGGTGCTCGCAAACGTCGCGGCCTGCGCGCGTGCAGGTGTGCCGCTCGTGGAGGGCACAACGGGCTGGCAGGCGCGCGAAAAGGAGGTGCGCCGCATCGTCGCAGAGCATAATGGTGCGTTCATCTACGGTGCAAACTTCTCCATCGGCGTCAATCTTTTTTACCGTATCGTCGCGCGGGCCAGCGAGTTGTTTGAGGGCGTTGAAGACTATGCCCCGTTTATCGAAGAAGCGCACCACGCGCGCAAGCGTGATGCGCCTTCGGGCACGGCGCTCCGATTGCGCGAGCTAATGCGTGTCAACAAAGGTGAGATTCCCATCGCGAGCACACGCGCAGGCTTCATTCCGGGCACGCACCGCGTCGGGTTCGATGCGGCCGCAGACCAAATCACACTGACACACACGGCGCGCACGCGCGAGGGTTTTGCTGCGGGTGCGCTGCTGGCCGCGCGCTGGATTATTGGACGACGCGGCGTTTATGAGTTTTCGGAAACGCTCGATGAGATTCTGCACGAAAGGACTTAAGCGAAGATGACGATGAAGGTTGATTGGCTGCGCGGCTGCGCCACAGCGCTCGTGACTCCGTTTGCCGCGAGCGGCGCGATTGATGAAGAAGCCTTTCGTGCATTAATTGAATACCAGATAACAGGCGGCGTGCGGCTTCTAGTCCCTTGCGGCACGACGGGCGAGAGCGCAACGATGACGGAGGATGAAGACCAGCGTATTATCAAAATCGCGGTCGAAGCGGCACGCGGCCGCGCACGCATCATCGCCGGCACTGGAAGCAACGCGACCAGTTGGGCCATCGAAAATTCGCTGATCGCGCGCGACCTCGGCGCAGACGCCGTGCTCGTCGTCGCTCCCTACTATAACAAGCCAACGCAGGAAGGAATGTACGCACACTTCCGCGCTGTCGCTGAAGCTGTCAGCGATTTGCCGGTCGTTATCTACAACGTGCCCGGCCGCACAAGCTCAAACATCGCGGCGCAGACAACGCTCCGTCTCGCGCGCGATGTCGAAAACATCGCTTCCGTCAAGGAAGCATCCGGCGACCTCGCGCAGATAATGGCAATCCTGCGCAATCGTCCCGAAAACTTCTCCGTCCTTTCGGGCGACGATGCTTTTACTTTCGTCCTGCTCGCTCTCGGCGCTGACGGCCTCATCTCAGTCGCTGCAAACGAAGCGCCTGCCTTTATGTCGCAGATGGTCAATCGAGCGCTCGAAGGCGATTGGAACGGCGCGCGCGAGCTACACTACAAGCTGCTGCCGCTGATGGAGGCCAACTTTATCGAATCAAGCCCCGGGCCTGTAAAGGCGGCGCTGGCGCTAATGAATATGATTGAAGAAAACTTGCGATTGCCGCTCGTCCCCGTGCAGGATAAAACGCGCTCGCGATTGCGCGAAGTGCTTGCCGAACTCGGACTCTTAAAGGAATCAACACATGTCGCTGCATGAGCGAATCGAAGAGTTGGCCCAGAGGGGCGCGGGAGAATTTACGGGCGATGACCGCACGCTGTTTGATGAATTCAAAGCTGCTTTGAATCGCGGCGAGGTGCGCGCCGCCGAGCGCACAGAAGATGGAGTGTGGCGCGTCAACTCTTGGGTCAAGCGCGGCATCCTGCTCGGTTTTCGCATGGGCGCGCTCGCTGATATGTCTCCGTCAGACAAGAGCCTACGCTTTTTCGACAAGGAGACTTACCCTGTGCGCGCTTTAACGTTAGAGAATCGGGTGCGCGTTGTGCCGGGCGGGTCGAGCATTCGCGACGGCTCTTATCTTGCGCCCGGCGTTGTCTGTATGCCGCCGATGTACGTCAACGTCGGAGCTTATGTTGATGAAGGAACGATGATTGACAGCCACGCGCTCGTCGGTTCGTGCGCGCAGGTTGGCAAGCGCGTGCACCTTTCGGCGGCCGCGCAGGTGGGCGGCGTTCTTGAGCCCATCGGCGCAGTGCCGGTCATTATCGAAGACGATGTGCTCATCGGCGGCGGGTGCGGAGTTTACGAAGGCACTATCGTGCGCGAACGCGCCGTGCTCGCCGCAGGCACTATCCTGACCGGCTCGATGCCCGTGTTCGACCTCGTGCACGAGCGCATCTATCGCCGCACAAGCGAAACGCCGCTTGAGATTCCGGCGGGCGCGGTCGTTGTTCCCGGCACACGCGCCGTCGAAACAGAACGCGGGCGCGCGTGGGGGCTTTCGCTTTATGCGCCCGTCATCGTCAAGTATCGCGATGAGAAGACAGACCGCTCTGCGCAACTGGAGGACTATCTGCGTTGAGCGAGTTTCAACCGGCGAAGCGATTGCGTGGCATACAGAAGAGCATGATTCGCCAACTCTTCGACCGCGCGCTCCCAAACAGCATCAATCTTGGGTTGGGCGAACCCGACGTGCCGACGCCGGACATCATCAGAGAGACGGCCGCGCGCATCGTTAAAGAAGAACAGAACGGCTACACCTCACATGCAGGACTTCCCTCTTTACGCGAGCGCATCGCGGCCGACTATCCGTACATAAAATCAAAAGCGGAGCGCGTCATCATCACCGCAGGTTCTCAGGAAGCCCTGTACCTTGCCTTGATGACGCTGGTTGATGAGGGAGACGAAGTGCTCCTGCCTGACCCCGGTTTCGTCGCCTACCCGACAATCGTGCAGATGGCTGGCGGGCGTCCAGTCTTCTATCGCATGCCTTCGCAACAGGATTTCTCCTTCGACGCCGGAGAGTTTCGCAGACGATTGACGAAACGCACGAAGGTCGTCGTCCTGATTAGTCCTTCCAATCCGACCGGGCGCACGCTTACGCCGGATGACCTCGCAGCGATGGCAGAAGCGCTCGAAGGCACAAACGCCTACGCCATCAGCGACGAGATTTACCGCGATTTGTACTACACAGACGAGCGGCCAGCATCATTCTCAGATTACTACGCGCGCACACTCATTATCAGCGGCCTCTCGAAATCGCTGAGCATGACGGGCTGGCGTCTGGGCTGGATGTGCGGCGATGAGAGCGTCGTCAAGAGCGCGCTCATCCTGCACGGCTATGTGACGACCTGCGCTTCGACCGTCTCGCAGAAGACCGCACTTGAGGCCGCATGGACCACAGAGGCCGAACATGCCAGAGCGTTGATGCGCCGGATTTTTCGGGAGCGTCGCGATTACCTTCTCTCCCTCATACACGAGCGCGAAGGCTGGCGCGCCGTCACACCCGACGGAGCTTTTTACACGATGGTCAAAACGGGCGCTCAGGTTGATTCTCTGACAATGGCGGAGACGATGCTTGCGCACGGCGTTATCACAGTGCCGGGCGCGGCCTTCGGCAGTGAGGGCGAAGGCTACCTGCGTGTCTCATTCTGCGCTGAAAAACCCGTGCTCGAAGAGGGTGTTCGTCGTATGTCTGAAGCTCTCGCGTGATTAGAGCGTGCATCGTGAATCAGATTCTACGGTAAACCAGACCCTTCGCGATCGCTGCTTCCGTCGCTAGGACTGCGCCGCCTGCCGCTCCAAGTATAGCGTTGTGCGAAAGCGCCGTGAAATAAACTGTCGCTTCCTCTTCGTCAATACTCAACTGCCCGATGCTGACGGCCATTCCGTTTTCCGTCATCACGTCCAGAAGCGGCTGCGGCCTGTCAGGCTCCGGCAGGTAATGAAGAATCCTGCGGGGCGTTGACGGTAAACGTTCGAGCGGTTTGTACGCCTGCCAGCGTTCTATGATTTGTGCTCTCGTCGGAGTTGATTTGAATTTGACGGCGGCGTGAGCCGTGTGCCCGTCGAGCACGCCGACTCTTACGCACCTTGCTTTAATCTTCATGTTCGCAGCCGGAATGATTCCGTCCGCCCCGACTCGCCCCCAAATCTTGAGCGGCTCGGTCTCCGATTTTTGCTCCTCGCCGTTGATTGAAGGAATCAGGTTTCGCTCCATCGCGGGCCAGATGTCGAAGGTCTTGCCCGCGCCGGAAATCGCCTGCTCGCTGTGAACGTTTATCCTTTCGATTCCGAATTCCCTCAGCGGCTCAAGCGGAATCACGTAGCTCTGGATGGAGCAATTGCTCTTCACCATGAGAGCGCCTGTGCTGTAGCCTCTGGCTGTGCGTTGCAGCGGGACAACATCCAGATGATGCGTGTTAACGGCCGGTATCACCATCGGCACAAACGGGTCTTGACGATACGCGGAGTTGTTCGATGTCAACCAGAGGCCGCGCGCGGCGTAAGCGTGTTCAAGTTTCAGCACGCTCTCCTTATCTAGATTGACGGCGCAGAACGCAACATCCACCTGCGCGCTTATCTCGTCCACCTCCTCCACATCCATCACGCTCATGCGCGCCACCGCCTCCGGCACGCCAAACTCCATCGCCCATCGCCCGCCGACCGCCTCCGCATATGTTTTCCCGGCCGAACGAGCAGAGGCTGCAACCGCTACCACTTCAAACCACGGATGGTCTTTCAGCATCCGTAGAAACTGCTGCCCGACCATCCCGGTCGCACCCAACAGAGCAACCTTCAGCTTGCCGCCGCGAAGCCCTGCTCCGCCTTCTTCAAGCGATGCTATTTCCGCTGCTTCAACCATCGTCTCTTTTCGCTTGCGCTCCTCTCGCGCAGTCGCCCTGCTGTAAAGCTGATGCGACTGCTACAGCTTATCACTCATTAGCAGCAAGCGCAGAATCGTTACGCCCTCGCTTGAAGTAAACTCCTCACCTACTGATACTGCCCCGCCGACGGGTCGTAGCGCACGCGGCGGCCTGCTGAGATGCCTTGCGGTAGCTGCTCAATTTGAACCGGCACTTCGCCTTCCGGGTAAACGAGGACAGCCAGTTGAGCGCCGTCTTCGCTTTCGTCCACCCTGTCAATCTCCGCCTCGTGCGCGCCGGCCAGATGATGCTTGACGAAGATTGTGGCGGCCAGCGGGCCGCGTATTTTTAAACGCTCGACGGCCTCTATGGCTTCCCGCAGTTTCTCCTCCTCTGTGTCTTTCAGGCCGTCCAGAATCTCTCTGACTTTTCTGAAGGTAAAGCTGTCCGGCAGTTCCGGCGGTAAAAGGCAAGCTTCGGTCAATAAAAGCTTTGCATTATTAGTCATTTTTTTTGCATTCCTCCTGTACCCCGGCCCCAGTCTAGTATAGAATCAATTTTCTTGCTGATGCTCGAAGCAGACCGCGCAGTGCGGTTTCCCTCGTTTCCGGGCTTTCGGTCTTGCTGAACCCTAACTTTTTTAACCCTATAAGGAGAAGAATCAATGCGTAGCCGGGTCAGACTCTCAACCCTCGTGTGCCTCTTCGTTCTGGCTGTCGCCGCCTTTTCCCTGACGGCTTCGGCGCAGCAGGTCAGAATCGTCCATATTGATGTCGGGCAGGGAGACGCGACGCTGATTGTCGGCCCTACGAAGACGCTGCTCTTCGACGGCGGGCTGACAGGCACAGGCTCGGAAATCCGCAGCGTGCTCGACTCGCTGAGCATCACTTCGCTCGACTACTTCGTCGCCGGCCACTATCACGCCGACCACATAGGAGCGATTGACGAAGTCGTTAACGGCGGCATCCCCATCAACATCGCCAGCTACGACCGCGGCGGCACATATTCATCGCAAACCTTCACGGACTATGTCAACGCGGTCGGCGCTAAACGTACCACAATCACGCTCAACCAGCAGATAGACCTCGGCGGCGGTTGCGTGCTGACCTGCATCGCCGTCAACGCGACGACTGCTCAGGGCAACGTCACGCCGACGGGCGAAAACGACCGCTCGATTGCCTTAGTGCTGCGCTATGGCACGTTTGATTATCTCATCACGTCCGACCTGACAGGAGGCGGAAGCTCTACGGCCGACGTTGAGACGAAGATTGCACCGGCGGCGGGCGACGTTGACGTGCTGCACGTAGGGCATCACGGCAGCCTCACTTCGTCCAACCAGAATCTACTCGATACGACGAAGCCGGAACAGGCCGTCATCAGTTGCGGCGACGGCAACAGCTACGGTCATCCAACGCAAACAATTCTTGACCGCCTCGGCGCGTTGACCAGCATGAACACCATCTGGCAAACAGAGGCCGGCACGGGCGCAACCCATACGAAGGTCAAAGTCGGCGGCAACATCACTTTCCTGACCAACGGCAGCACCTACTCCGTCACGATGAGTTCGACCGGGCAGACGTTCAACTTCAACACGGACGGCAACTACGGCATCGCGCCGCCCGTAGTGATTAACGAAGTCGCATGGCCCGGCTCAAGCGCCAATTCTTTAGACGAGTGGATTGAGCTTTATAACACGACGGGCAGCGCCATCAATCTCACGGGCTGGAAAATAGTGGACGACAACGGCGCGCAGACCTACAACCTTTCCGGCACGATAGCCGCCAACGGCTACTACTTAATCGAGCGCACAACCACGACGACGAGCGTCACAGGCGACATCACCGTCGCGGGCCTCAGCCTCGCCAATACCGGCGACACGCTTGAGTTGCAGAATGCTTCGGGGACACGCGTGGACATAGTCAACACGAGCGGCGGCGCATGGTTTGCGGGAACAACCACGGGCTACTACTCGATGGAACGCATCAGCGCTTCGGGCAGCGGAGATGCGGCCGCCAACTGGGCCAACAACAACGGCATAACGCGCAACGGAACAAACTCCGGCGGCGGTGCGATCAACGGAACACCGCGCGCTAAAAACTCCGTCACGCCCTGACGCTTTTAACGGAAAAGAGATGCGCCGCTGCTTTCCAGTCTCCGGCAGCGGCGCGTCTTGCCCGTCAAGGATGATTTCGCTCGTTTAGCTTATGCGTTCGTAGTTTCTCTGTGGTAATTTGCTCTACAAGAGCATATCCAAAGTAAGCTATCACCTTGAAAGATGTGGCCGGGCGCGCAAAGGTGTCCCGGCTCGTCAATCAAAGGTAGTGAGAGAAGACGGCGGTCTGTTCACATTAGGTATTTAACAGAAAGGGTGAAGACGATGAGCGAAAACAAAGCGACGGCTAAGGCCATGGGCAAAGCAGAAGAGAATGATGCTGAAAAGAGTCCGACCGAAAAACTGGAAGGCGAGACGCCGACAGGCTCCTTGATTCCCGGCGCGCAGAATCCTGACAGCACGGAAATCAAAGATGAAAAGAGTCCTAATTCGGAATAGTTAGCCTTTAAGAAAAACGGCAGCGAGCGCCGCAGTTGATGAATGACAGGCAGGATTGCTTTGTAGTTCATCAACTGCGGCGCTCGCTGCGTTTATCGTTTCCCTAAGCGGCGTTAGAAAGTCTTCGTTTGCCCCGGCTTCATAAACAGCACCCGCCTGTCCTTTTCAAGCACGGCGCGCACCTCCGCTTCGGTTGACATGGTCGGCAGCGAAGCGTAGTGCATCGGGATAATAATTTGCGGCTTGAAGTATTTGCCGACGGCTGTCATTGCCACCTCGGGGCTTTGCCCGTAGGCCCGCCCGCCAACGTTTAAGAGAATCACTGTCGGGTGATAAAACTCCTGTATCAGCGCCATGTCGCCGAAAATCCACGTGTCGCCCTGATGATAGACGGAGCGGCCGTCCGCAAATTCCAGCACGAAGCCGACGGGGCGACCGCTCGGCTCGCTGCCGTGCATCGCAGGCACAACGTGTATCCTGACATCACCAATTGTGATTGTGCCGCCGACGTTGATGGTTTGAATCTGCGCTTCGGGCACTTGCTCCCGCTGGAAAAGCTGCGGCATGTTGACGCTGACGATTTTTGCGCCGCTCGCTTTGGCGATTGTGATGGCGTCGCCCAGATGATCGCCGTGGGAATGCGTCAAGAGAATTGCGGTCGGCTTGTAACGCGAGAGGTCTTTAAACTCTGCGGGAGTCGCAGGGTTCTCCTTCAGGAAGGGATCTATCAGCAGTCGCGTTCCCGCCGTAGAGACTACCTCGAAGGCTGCGTGGCCGAGCCACGTTATCTGAAAATCATTCTTCTCCTTGTTCTCCTTTGTCGCCTGCGCTTCAGCATTGCAAACCGAAGCTGCTGCCAGTAATAGTGCCAACAGTATCCGTGCGGTCTTTGTTTTCATTCAAGCTCCTCTTCGAGTATCAATGCGAGGACAAGAGCGGCCCTCGCGCGGTCAACGGTCTCCCGGTCGTTTAGACAGTCCATGTCTGCCTATGTAATAGAGCGTCGCGGCGAGGAGAGTGAACATGAGCAGCGCCGTCAGACGGTTTTCCGCAAACCATGCGGGCAGTAGATGAACGACGCCGAACATGTCGCCACGTCCTATGCTCTGCGGGATGGTGAGCAGCAGGCCCATGATTGTGCCGCCGGCGATGAGGCCGGAGCTATAGAGGATGCCGGGGCCGCTCTCTTCTCCGGCCAGTGTGCGTCGTCCGCGCGTCATACGCTTGACGAGTGCGCGCACAAGCCCGCCGCCGAAGATGGTGGCGGAGGTTGCGAGCGGTAGATACATCCCGACGGCAAACGGCAGCGCAGAGATGCCAATGACTTCCAGCAGGATTGCGATAAAGACGCCAATCAGAATCAGCGACCAAGGCAGCTTTTGCGTCAGTACGCCGTGCACTAAGATAGCCATCAACTGCGCTTTCGGCGCGTCGAACTTAGAGGTCGCACCCGTCGTTACTTCCTCAAACTTCGCCTGCCTTGCGTCGTCAACATAGAAGGTGCGCGTCGTCTCACCTTCTTTAAGAGTGGCGACGTTATAAATCTGGTCGTCAAGCCCGCGCGCGTGTCCTTCAATCTTCAGGTTCGGCCCTGCGGCGAGCGGTGCGAGCGGCACGTTCTCTGTCGTCACGGCTGTGCGCGCGCCGCCGACGCCGGGATTGATGCGGTAGTGGATCTCGCCGCTCGCATCCACAAGATATTGGCCGGAAGGAATCACGGTCTTTTCGTCCAGACTAACGTCGGACGAGAGGCGATGGACGAAGAATGGGCCGCCCGTGAGGCCACCGCCGCGCAGGTCGCCCTTGTCCCAGAGTTGGTCGTCCGCCTTCACCTGCGCGCGGTACGAGGGATAATAACCGGGCAGCAAATTCGTGTAAGCGGAGTTTAGATAAGAGAGCGTCCAGGCGATGACGAGGGCCGAAGTCGTCACACCCACCATCAAGCCCCACTGCATACGCGACGGTGTACCGCCGACCAGATACCCCGTCTTCAAATCCTGCGAGGTCGTGCCAGCGTTTGAGAGCGCGATGCAGACGACCGCTCCGACCGATAGCGCCAGCACGCGCGAGTCTGCGCCGCCCATGCCGAGCATCAGAAAAATCAGAGAGGTCATCAGAATGGCCGCTATCGTCATTCCCGAAATAGGGTTTGACGAAGAGCCAAGCTCGCCCGTGATGCGTGACGAGACAGTTGCGAAGAAGAAACCGAAAACGAGGACGAGAACGACCGATAGAACGTTCATCAGCACGCCGCTCTTCGGCGTGCCGGCCGCGCTTCCGGCAACGCTCAGCCAGATAAAGATGGCTACGGCCAACACGACGATGCCGCCGAGCACAAACGTCATCGGCATATCGCGCTCCGTACGCGGCAAGCGGCCCTGCCCCTTTTCCCTCTTCGCGCCGAAGCCGCCGACGGATGCTGTGAAAGCGTTGAAAATCATCGGCAGGCTGCGGACTAGGCTGATGATGCCGCCGGTCGCGACAGCGCCCGCCGCAATGTAGCGTATGTATAAGTCCTGAACTTGTCCTGCGTCCATGGCGCTGATAAGCGGGCCGCCCGCAGTCACAGGAAAAAGCTGCGTGGTGTAGCCCGCGCCAAAAAACTTGACCATCGGAATCAGCACCAGCGCCGACAGCAGTCCGCCTCCGACCATAATCGCAGCCACGCGCGGCCCTATGATGTAGCCGACGCCCAAAAGCTCCGGCGTGATGTTGGCCGCAACGGTCGAGCCCTGAAAAAAGCGCATCACGTAGGCGGGCGTCTCGTTCCAGAGCCGTGCACCGCTCATCAGAAAACGGTAGAGGGCTGCGACGCCGAACCCTGCGAAGACGAGTTTGGCGTCCGTCCCGCCCTTTTCTCCGACGACCAACACTTCGGCGCACGCAGTCCCTTCTGGATAAAGCAATCGCCCGTGCTCTTTAACAATCAACGCGCGCCTGAGCGGAATCATCAACAACACTCCGAGCCAGCCGCCGAGCAGCGCCACCATCGTCGTCCGCGAAATCTCAAGGTCGTAGCCGAGCACAAGGAGCGCAGGGATTGTGAAGGCGATTCCGGCTGCAACGGATTCACCTGCCGAGCCAGTGGTCTGCGCGATGTTGTTCTCCAAGATAGAAGCACGACCCAGAGCGCGGAAGATAGAGATGGACATCACCGCAATCGGAATCGAGGCCGAAACGGTCAACCCGACGCGCAGCGCCAGATAGACGCTCGATGCGCCGAAGATGATGCCGAGGAGAGAGCCGAGGATGACGGCGCGGGGTGTAAACTCCGGCAGGATTTTAGACGCGGGGATGAAAGGCTTGTGAACTACGTGGCTTTCGGCCACAGGAACGTGCGCTTCGTCTGTAACCGGCGGCTCAATTTGCTCGATGACTTGTTGTGCCATAACTTTTTACGACCTCCCGGATGAAGCGCCGCTAGCTTCCCGCGCACGGACGCATTTTGCTACACTGCTCAATAGATAAACCGGCAAGCCGGACGCTCCCCGGCCTCTTTTTGGGTAAGCGGATGATGCGCCCCGCGCGGGCGGGAAGTCTTTAAATGCGCTGAAACTTTCTGAAATCTTCTGAAAAGCGCCTTGTAAGCGGCGATGAGTAGCCAGACCGAGCAACATTTTTACGAGTTCGGCCCGTTCCGCGTTGACACGTTGAAGCGCCTACTGCTGCGCGAAGGCCAGCCCGTGCCGCTCACCGCCAAAGCCTTCGACACCCTCGTCACCTTCGTCCAGCACAGCGGGCAAGACCTAGACAAAGATGAACTGATGAGGACGGTCTGGCCCGACACCGTCGTCGAGGAAAACAACCTGACCCAGAATGTCTCTGCGCTCCGCAAAGCGCTCGGCGAGAACAAGAGCGAGCACCGCTACATCGTCACCATTCCGGGCCGTGGCTATCGCTTCGTCGCCACCGTGAAGGAAGTCTGCGATGCGCAAACTGAACTGCTCGAACGCGCCGTTGATGCAGAGACGACGCAGGCGGGCGGTAATGTTGTTGCAGCAAACACACTCGCGCAATCGCCAAACGGCTCGACGGTAGCGAATGTCTACGAGCCATCAAAAACAGACTCGAACGGTGCAGCAACAACCGCATCGTCTAGTCCCGTTTCAGCACCTTCTTCATCTTTGCCTGCGTTGCAGCCTGCACGCCTCTCCGCGTCTCTTCTTAAAAGGGCGGCTCTTGTCGTCTTGATTGCCGGAATCCTCGCCGTGGTCGCTTACTGGTGGCTATCAAACCGTTCGCGCACAGCGCCGGAAGTCGTCGCGCCGCCCGGCTCAATCGCCGTGCTGCCGTTTAAGCCGCTCGGCATGTCGGCCAGCGATGACTATCTCGGCCTCGGTATGGCCGATGCCCTGATTACCAAGCTCAGCAACATACGCCAGATAACCGTGCGGCCGACGAGCGCTGTGCTTAAGTTTGCGGGCGAAGGCAAGACTGACCCGGTTGCGGCCGGGCGTGAGTTGAATGTGGATTCTGTTCTGGAGGGAAGCATTCAGCGCGCGGGCGACCGCGTGCGCGTGACGGTTCAACTCGTCAGCGTTCGTGAGAGTCGTCCACTCTGGGCCCACAGCTTCGACGAGCAACTGACGGACATCTTCAGCGTTCAGGATTCCATCTCTGCGCAGGTCGCGCAGGCTCTCACACTCAAGCTGACGGGCGAAGAACAGAGGCTCTTGGCGAAGCGCTACACGGAGAGCGTGGAGGCGTATCAAGCCTACCTGCGCGGGCGCTACTTCTGGAACAAGCGCAACGAAGAGAGTCTGAATAAGAGCATCGTTTATTTCAACGAAGCCATCACGAGAGACCCCGCTTACGCTCTGGCCTATGCCGGTGTGGCCGACGCGCACAGCGTCATAGGCTTCTACCAGTTTGGCAAATTGCCGCCGCAGGAGAGTTTTCAGAAGGCCAAAGCGGCGGCGCTCAAAGCTCTCGAATTAGACGACAGCCTCGCCGAAGCACACGCTTCGCTCGCGCTCTCGGTCGGAGACGTTGACCAGGACGACGTGGCAGCCGAGCGTGAGTTTAAGCGCGCCATCGAACTCAATCCAAACTACGCGACCGCTCATCACTGGTACTCGGATTTCCTTGCGCTTTCGGGCAGACACGCGGAAGCGATGACGGAAATCAAGCGCGCCCTAGAGCTTGACCCGCTTTCGCTCGTCATCAATGCCACGCTTGGCGAACGCCTCTATCAAGCGCGCCAGTATGACGAGGCCATTGCTCACCTGCGCAGGACGCTCGAAATGGACTCAAACTTCGGCCCGGCCCATTACCTGCTCGGCCTCGCGCTCGAACAAAAGGGTTTCTACGATGAGGCCATCGCGGAGCTATCAAAAGCACGCACGCTCTCAGGCAGCAATCCGTGGATGGTTTCGGCGCTCGGACACACGCTGGCGCTGTCGGGCCGCAAAGCAGACGCCCAACGCGTGCTCGTAGAACTAAGAGAACTATCGAAGGCACGCCACGTTACGCCCTACGATTTCGCCGTCGTCTATCAGGGCTTGGGCCAACATGAGCAGGTCATCGAATGGCTGCAAAAGCTGCACAAAGACAAAATCCGTCGCGCCCTCAAAGACGACCCGCGCATGGATGCCCTCCAGCAAGACCAGCGTTTTCAAAAACTCTATCAGTCTTAAAAACAGTCCAAGGTCCAAGGTCCAAAGTCAAGATGATGGTTCTTGACTTTGGACCTTGGACCTTGGGCTTTGGACTTGTTTACGGGTTAGCGCAGTCGGCGTTGGAGCGTGTGACGAAGGGGCCGAAGCGTTGTTGATACTCGGTTGAGGTGATGAAGGCGCAGACCATGGCGCGGTAGTTGTTGACCGCTTGGTTATTGACCACATTGAGCCAGAAGGCTTCGCCGCCGGGGTCCGGGTCGCGTTGCAGGTAGCCGAAATACTGCATGCGAACGAACGCAGGGTTGTACTCGCGATTGACGAACTCCGTAATCTCTATGACATCTCTCAAAACCTGCGCGCGTGTTTTGCCGCTCGTCATCGCGTCAATCTGTTGCTGGCGCTCTGCTGCGTAAGGCACGAGGCCCGCCGTGTCGAAGAGCTTATTAACAAACTGCTCGTTCGTCAGCGAAAGGGGGTAAGCGTTTGCGGCCGTGAAGCCGGGGCGCGCGACCCAATCGTTGGCGAGCGCCTGCTTGTTGGCTTCAAGGTCCGGGCCGTCAACGACGCGGCCGCGGTCGGCGCGGAATTCAGCGAAGTTCGGCTGCCGACCGAAGGAGGCTTTGTAGAGACGATAGACGAAGTAGCCTGTTTGCTGGAATTCGTTTTCGACGAAGAAGGCGGCCGAGACGCCGTTGCGCCGCTGGCCGAGGCAGAGAGCGGTCGCGCATTGTTCGATTTCGTTGGTCCAGTAATCCAGCCCGCCTTCGTCAGGCTCGCGATTGAGGAAGTCAACGTAGTGCTGCCAGACGAAGAGGCGCGAAGAATCAATGGCGTTTGTGCGCGCTTGTTCATCACCGTCGAGCGTGTTGTTGGCGTCGCGGTCAATGCCGAACTGGCGACCCGTGCCGAGTGGAACGCCCGTAAACGTCAACTCAGAACCGGCCGCAACCAGTTGCAGGAGAGCCTGCGATGAGAGGGGTGCTTCCGCCTGCCTGTCAGGTTGAAACGCTCCGCCGCCCGTGTAGAAGAAGCCGCGCGGCAGGCCGTTCAGTTTTCCTCTGACAACCAGATCGCAATTCCGTGCGTTCGCCTGTGCAATCAGTAGATTGACTCTCTCAAGCGTCGCGGGCAAAGTTTTGTTGTCGTTGTTGACCGTTGCCTGCAAGCCGACGGCCGGTGCGAGACCCGTATCGAAGGCCAGCATGAATTGCTCTACGTCGCGACGGTCATTGTCGCTCTGGAAGGTGAAGACAGGGGTGCGCAGGAAATTGAGCAGCGTATCGAAAGAGCCGTCGTGTGCGAAGCCGTATCCTGCGTCCTGCTCGCCCGCTATCTTGCGCATCCCTGTCTTCTGGTAGAGGCCGCGCAGTTGCGGCACTTTGAAGTCCTGCGATTCCTGCAAGAGCGCGGCTTGAATGATGGAGCGATTTGTTCCCGTTCCCGTGCCGGGAAACGTCGTGTGACACTGGTTGCAGGTCAGTATATTTCCGTCGAGGCGTGCGTTGTTGAAAAGCTGCGCGCCGCGCGCGGGGTTTGGGCCTGTGGGCGGGCTGGGCAGAGTGCGGTCAAGATTCTGCAAAGGGTTTGGCGGATACGAGAGCGTGCGCACGAAGGCATCGAAGGCCGCCATCTCTTCAAACGAGAGTTGACGCGGGCCGCCGAGCAGGCTCGTAAACGCCGGGTTGAAGGCTGAGAGATTCGCTCTATCGCCGCGCCAGTGTAGCGGCTCGGTCGCGTTCAAGCCGCGCAGAGATTGCGTCGTCATCGGGCCCTTCATCGGATGAAAGTTGGACGAACGCTGAAGCAGAGGCGACGGGAAAGGGCTTGTGACCAGTTGCATCTGTCCCTGCGGGTCGCCCAAATCCCATGCAAGGCCGTCTCTATGTCCGTTAAGGTGGCAACTGGCGCACGACAAATCGCCGTGCGCTGAAAATTGCCCGTCGTAGAGAAAACGACGACCCTCGCGCACGCTCAAAGGTTCTGGGTTGAAGCCGACGGCAACGCGGCCCGCTTCCGTCTTCGTGTTGAGGTCAACGATGCTCACGGTCTGTTCAAAACGGTTCAGCACATAGAGCAGCTTGCGTCTCGGATTAAGGGCCAACCCCGTCGGCCCCTGCCCGACGTTGATTCTCATCTGGACAGCGCCGCTCGCATCCAGCACGCCAACTTTCGCTGAACCCGTTGCAGCAACGTAGAGCGCGCCGTCCGAAGCCCGCACGATGTCTGCGGGCGACGAGAGACTAAGCGCACGCTCTGCGTCTGAGCCTGAAGGCGCAGCGTAGTTGATATGAGAATTGAGGTCGGTCTGGTTAAAGCCCGTCGCAACATCGCCCGCGAAGTTAACGACGGCAACGCGTGTGCTCAGGAAACGGCCGTTCAAATTCGGCTCGAAGCGTACTTCGTTGTGCGCTTCGAGGTTGACGACGTAGAGCCTGCCCGTCGTGGAATCAAGCACGCTGTTGCCTATGTGTGTGCCGAGGCCGCGCACCTGCGCGCTCACAACCGGCGAAGCCCCGCGCGCGTCCAGCACGACGACATCGTTATCGGCCAGAGTGTAAGGGATAAACTGATTCCAGCGCGTGTCGCCTCTTTCGTCTGCCCAGCCAGCGCCGTTCCACCTGACAATCAAGCCGACGTTGGGCGCGGCCGGAAGATTAAAGGCCCGCGCAGGGACGGGCGGCGGCGGCCCGCCACCGGCAGAGACCTGCGCGGCGGGCACAATCGTCGTCCCGTTGCCGGATTCAAAAACGGAGACGAAAACCTGCTGGCCCGCTGCGTCGCGTGCCAGCGAGCGCGGCTGCTTGCCGCGTATGTTGATGACCTGCGGCGCGCTTGCCGGTGCGCTCGGATCATAGACTTTAATCTGGCTGAGTCCTGAGACGCAGACGAAAGCAAGCTCGCGCTCTCTGCCCGCGAAGATAACATCTGTCGGCTCGTCGCCCACGTCGAACGTGCGCGTTACGTTGAAGGTCCTGAGGTCTACGACGCTGACAGAATCCGAGAGCCAGTTTGTTACCCATGCTTCGTGGTCGTTGCGCGCACGAACGCTGACAGGCTCCAACCCGACGGGAATCTCCGCCATCAGCGTCAAGCCTTTGCCCGTCAAGTGAAAGACGGAGAGCGTAGAGTTTGGTGAATTGACGGCCAGCAGTCGCGTGCCGTCGGGCGTGACGGCCAGGGGGTGTACCTGCGGACTCTCGAAGTTCTTGTAAGTGGGCGGCAACCCTTGCGCCTGCGTCGTCTCTATCTGCTGTCGTCCCATAAGCCAGAAGGCGCAGGCTAAAACGACAGCGATGAAGACCAGACGCTTAAAGAAATCCGCCGAGGGGGAACGCATGTTTGACATAACGATGAGGCTCGATTGTTAAAACAGTTAATGAACCGGGAGACACCAGAGAGTGTTTGTGTTTGTGTGTGCGCTCTTGGACGACCTGCATGAAGCGGGCAGTTGGAAGATTATGTCCTGCGGCTCTCAAATGTCAAACAGAATAGCCACCAAAACGCGCAGGAAGGGGCAAAAGGGGAAGAGGGTAAAAGGTGAAAAGGAAGGCCGCTTGCTTTCCCTTTACCCGTTTCACCTCTTCCCCTTTTCCCCTTGTCTTCCTCTATGCCCATGTCGCGGCGTCGCTTTGATTCTTGACTTTCCGCCGTGGTGTTATAGAGTGAGTGGCTTACCGGCACAGCCGCTTTAGAAACCACTTCTCAGGGGAGAAACATGAAGGCATCACTGTCTAAGGAATTAACCGCAAAGGTCACAACTCAACTACGGCAGGCCAACGCTGCCTTCGCTGAAAAATATCCCGGCGAGGTCGGACGACGCCAGCCCGTGCACACCGTCTACGGCGGCGCGCATCTCTTCAAGGCAGACTCGGCGCGCCGCCTTGGAGCGCTTGCCCTGCGTTCGCTCGAAGCCTACGCGCCCGACGCCTTCATCTTCGCACGCGCCATCAGTCTTCCCGGCGCTGATGAGTTGCCGCTCTCTCTGGCCGGCGAGCCGGATTTGCAGGCGCGACTGAAAAAAGAGCCTGACGCCGTGCGCGACGAAAGCAAGCCTGCGTGGATGGCCCACGCCATCTACTCGCGCGTGATGGAAAAACTGAAGCGCGAGCCGGTCGAGGATTTTCGGATTGACTTCGAGGACGGCTACGGCAATCGCCCCGACGCCGAAGAGGACGGCCACGCCGCAGCGGCCGCAACCGAAGTCGCAAGCGCGCTGGCATCCGATACGCTCTCGCCCTTCATAGGCATTCGCATCAAGCCGCTCACGGAAGAGTTGCGCGAGCGCAGTCTTCGCACTCTCGACGTTTTCATCTCCACGCTCGCTGAACAGACGAGCGGCAAGCTTCCGAACAACTTCGTCGTCACGCTTCCCAAAGTCACAATCCCCGAGCAGGTCACGGCGCTCGTCGAAATCTTCGAGCTACTGGAAGAAGAGATTGGCCTTAAGCGCGGCGCGCTCAAGATGGAGTTGATGATTGAGACGACGCAGGCCATTCTCAACGACCGCGGCGAATCGAATCTGCCGCTCCTTCTTGACGCGGGCCAGGAGCGCATCGTCGCCGCACACTTCGGCACTTACGACTACACGGCCAGTTGCCAGATTACAGCCGCGCACCAGCACATGACGCATCCGGCCTGCGACTTCGCGCGCCACATGATGCAGGTCGCCTTCGGCGGCACGGGCGTCTGGCTCTCCGACGGCGCGACCAACATCATGCCTGTCGCACCGCATCGCGCAGCAGAAGGCGCACCCGCGCTCACACAACAACAGCTCGAAGAGAACACATCAACCGTCCACCGCGCCTGGAAGCTACACTACGACCACATTCAACATTCGCTGACCAACGCCTACTATCAAGGATGGGACTTGCACCCGGCCCAACTCCCGACGCGCTACGCAGCCGTCTACAGCTTCTTTCTTGACAGCCTCGAAGCCGCCTCCGAACGTCTCAGCAACTTTGTCGAGAAGGCCGCCAAAGCAACGCTCGTCGGTGATGTCTTTGACGACGCCGCGACCGGCCAGGGCTTGCTCAACTATTTCCTGCGCGCCATCAACTGCGGCGCGATAACCGAAAGCGAAGCGCTCAGATTATCGAGCCTGACGCTTGACGAACTACGCTCCGGCTCCTTCGTGCGTATTCTGAAGAACAGGCAGAATCTATAACGCAGTCTCTATCAAGTTTATGAAGCGCGCGGAGCGGCCGCGAAAGTTAAGCCAGGCCGATGCATGTAGAAATTGAAGCAGCAACGGCTGAACAGCAACCCGTTCTCGCTAATCTGCTTGAACTGTACACGCATGACTTCAGCGAGATGATGGACGTTGAACTCGGCGCGGACGGGCGCTTCGGCTACGCCGAACTCCCGCTCTACTGGCAGGAGCACACCCGTCATCCTTTTCTGGTTAAGGCGGACGGCCACCTTGCAGGCTTCGTGCTCGTGCGCAAAGGCTCGCTTGTCTCCGGCGACGCGGACGTATGGGATGTCTCGGAGTTTTTCATCCTGCGCGGATACCGCAAGCGCGGAATCGGCATGCAAGCCGCGCATGAAGTCTGGCGCAGATTTCCGGGCCTGTGGGAAGTGCGCGTGATCTATAAAAACGCGCCGGCGCGTGAGTTCTGGAGTCAGGCAATCGCCCGTTTTATGGGCGCGATTATTGAACCGACCTTCTACGAAGCAAGACGCTGGCACGTCTTCTCCTTCGACACACGACTAAGCAAACAAGCTACCAACAAAACTCATGATTGAAACCGCAAACCTGAAACTAATTCAATCTGAGCTTACACACTTTTAGCTCACGCCCGCCTGATAATTTTCGCAGCGCCCCAGCCCAGCAGCACGACTACTGAGAGCACGACCCAGTTGTAATCATGGCCGTAGGTCGTGACAGGATAGTGGTTGCTAATCATCAGGAAGACGACGGGGACGGCCATAAACGTGTTGTGCTTGGAGCGCAGCTTGGCGCGCGACGCGTGTGATTGGTCTGGTTCTCTTCCTTCTGAGACGGCAGCAATCATCCTGCGCTGTGCGGGCAGAATCCGCTGCCAGACGTTAGCGACCATGATTGTGCCGAACATCGCGCCGACGTGAATGTAGGCGGCGCGGCCGCTAAACGTGTGCGTGAGAAAGTAGGCGACGAAGACGATCAGAACGTAAGAGACGGCGGCGAACAGCAGTTCGTTTCTGCTGAGCGGCGAGAGTACCAGCAGGTCGTAGACCATCCACGCGACGACGAGCAGCCCGACGCCGATTGCGATGCCTGTCCACTGGCTGATGTCGCGCACGTCAGTGTCTATCAGGTAGCTGCCCATGTAATAGCCGTGGATGAGCAGGGCCATTCCGCTGAGCCACGTCAGCGCTGCTTCCCAACGGAACCAGTGCAGCTCGCGCGGCCCCGGTTTTTTCTGTTTCTCGACGACGTAGAAGCCGCCGCTGTGAACCATCCAGACCTGCGCGGGTTCACCATCCGCGAGGCCCGCCTTCTCTTCTTCCGTCAGGCGGCCGTCGAGCCAGGTGAAGTAGTAGGTGGAGCCGACCCACATGATTCCGGCGAAGACGTGTATCCAGCGTGCGATTGAATTGAGCCATTCGGTGACGTTGGGGTCAATTATCATTGACTAGCTCCCGCGATAGGTTGAATAGCCATAGGGGCTGAGCAAGAGTGGAACGTGGTAGTGCTGCGTCGCTTCGCGGACGACGAAAATGATTGTCACAAACGGGTAGAAGCTCTCAATGTTCTGCGCGTTGAAGTAGACGGACGTGTCAAAGGTGAGCTTGTAAGTTCCGGCCTGTGGATGGAAGTCGGCCGGAAGCAAATCTTTCAAACGACCGTCCGCGTCCGTTCTCCCTCTTCCGAGTTCTTTCCAGTTTCCGCCCTCATCATATTCCAGCACGACGGGCACACCGCTGGCAGGTTTGCCGCGCGACGTGTCCAAGATGTGTGTGGTAATCGCACTCATGCTTCTAAAAGTTTACGCAAGCGTAGCTGCGTGATGCGGCGTTGTTCTCCGGCGGCGATGCGTAGCTCGGTCTGCGCGTCGTTCGATAAACGCTCTTCGCAGAGCGAAAGCATCTCGTCGGAATTCTTGCCGGTCGCGCAGACGATAAAGATATAACCGAACTTACGCAAGTAGACCCGATTGGCAGAGGCCAACGCTTCTTTAGTTTCGACTTCAGCGCCGCGCGTGCCCGATTGTTCTTCCTCAGACCAACGGCTGGCTTCCGCCGCCTGCGCGCGCGCGCCCTTTTTCTCTCCGATTTGCGGATGATGGCTGAAGGCTTCGAGCCAGTCGGCCGCTTTGAGCGACCACCAGATGCGGTCGGCCGTTGACAGTAAGCCTTCTATGTCACCGAAGGGGCGCGCGTCCGCCATAGCCTGCGCCCAGTTCCGAGAGCCGCAGCATTTCATCAACTCTGCCTGCGCAGCTTCGGGTGGTAGAGCGTTGAATTCATCCAGCTTCAATTTCAACTCGCACCGTCTTTGATTGTGCCCAGCAGTCGCAGGCGACTGACGCCACCATCCGGGTAGATGTTGAAGCGAACGTGCGTCGTCGTGTCTGCATGCTGTAG
Source organism: Pyrinomonadaceae bacterium (assembly GCA_036382855.1). Classification (GTDB taxonomy): domain Bacteria; phylum Acidobacteriota; class Blastocatellia; order Pyrinomonadales; family Pyrinomonadaceae; genus DASVTR01. The sequence goes on from DASVPO010000031.1 coordinate 73,236, forward strand.
CTCTTCGTCGAAGAAGTGGCGCGTGTGCGCCTGAAGCTTTGTGCGCGGCAGCAACTCCTTCCAAGGCCAGGTATCAAAGCCAGCTTTGGCGCTTTCCTCCGCCGGGGCGTTGCATGCTTCAATAGAACAGCTTTCAGGAAAATTACCCTTGAAGTGTGCCGTATCAACTTCGACGCGTTGAATCGTTCCGGCCGCTCCCAGTTTGATGATGGTCCAATCGTGGCCGGGGCCGCGCCGTCGTTTAGTCTCCCATCCGTCGCTCATATCGAGAGAGCGCCCGGGCATAATCAGATTGTGCCTGTGGCCGAAGAACATATCGCTGCACGCCAGCACCAGCCCGCCATGCTCCACCGCCGCGAGGTCAAACTGCGGCCCCAACCGTCGCCAGTCCGGCACGACTTCGCCGTAAACTCTCAAGCGCGCCACGCCTCCGTCCGGGTAAATCTTTAGCCGCAGATGCGTGAAGCGCTCTCCGTTTTCGACTGAGAAAAAATTCTGTGAATCGCCTTTAAGGTCAGACTGCGGTAACACCTCCATCCAGCGTGTTGACTCTGCGAGCAATCGCTCGACATCCGCGTTGCCGTCCACCGTGCACGCTTCCAGAGAACACTGCTCAGGATAGTTGCCACGAAAAAAGCTCGTGTCAACGACGACACCGCGCAAGCGCCCCGGCAAGCCCAACCGAATCAGACACCAATCATAGCCGGGCGTGCGACGGCGGCGCGACTCCCATCCGTCCATCCATTTTCCCAAATCCGTATACTTGCCTTCGATGAAGATGGGCGCGCTCGGCTTCAACAGATTCTCCTTAGGCGCGAAAAACTCGTCGTTAGCAAAAAGCACAGCGCCGCCGACTCGCTCCGACGCCAAATCAACAAGCTCCGTAAAGTCCATCAGCGAAAATCTCCTCGCAGCAGCAACCTGCCCAAAGGCTTCGCGGCAGGAAAGCGCCCGCCATCATAAACAAGCTCGCCGCGCAAAAATGTTTTTTGAACTACACCACGAAAACGTCTACCGGCGTAAGGCGTCAACTGATGACGGTGATGAATTGCAGCGCGACTAACGTCAAACGTCGCCTCAGGTTTCCAGATCACAATGTCGGCGTCAGCGCCCGCAACGATAGCTCCCTTACGTTTGTCCAGCCCGACGAGACGCGCCGGAGCGCTGCATACCCACTCCATTACACGTTCGATTGAAAAGCCACGCTCGCTCGCTTCAGTCCAGACAATCGGCAGCCTGAATTGCAGAGAAGAGATGCCGCCCCACGCCTGTAAAAAATCTCCCGTCTCGCGATGCTTCATAGCGGGCGGGCAAGGCGAATGGTCTGAGACGACCATCTCGATTATCCCTTGGCCCAAAGCCTCCCACAGCTTTTCCTGATTCTCGCGTTCGCGAATCGGCGGACAACACTTAAACTCCGTCGCCCCGTCCGCAATCTCTTCCGCGACGAAAGCAAGATAGTGCGGGCACGTCTCCGCCGTAATCGCCACGCCCTCGTCTTTCGCCTGCCTGATAAGCGGCAACGCATCTGCCGACGAATGATGAACAATATGCACACGCGCGCCCGTCTCACGACTCAAACGAATCATCAACGCGACTGCCTCATTTTCAGCGGCACGCGGACGCGAACGCAGGAATGTCTCATAACGTCGCGGGTCAGCTTGTTCGTCATGCGCCTGCGCGCTCATAGCCTGCTCAATCGGCGCGGGCGTTTCGGCGTGCACAATAAGTACCGCGCCCATCTCTTTTAGTTCAGGCATCGCGGCGCGCAAAGTCTCTTCCGTAACGTTCGGAAACTCATCAACGCCAGAATGAACCAGAAAACACTTGAACCCGACGACGCCCGCCTCGAACATCGGCCGCAACTCCGCCAGATTGCCCGGCACGACGCCACCCCAGAAGCCCACATCTACCGCACACTGCCCCAGCGCCGCATCGAGCTTGGCCCGCAAGCCTTCAACGCTCGTCGTCGGCGGAATGCTGTTGAGCGGCATTTCGATGAGCGTCGTGACGCCGCCTGCGGCGGCCGCGCGCGTCGCCGTCTCGAATCCCTCCCAATCAGTTCGACCCGGCTCGTTGACATGGACATGCGTGTCCACCAATCCGGGCATGACTATTGAGTCGTCGTCGGCTTCAACAACCGGGCAGCCCAACGGCAAATCATCGAACTGAGCAACCGCCTCGATGCGTCCCTGACTGATATGAAGAGCAGCCGGGCCGACCCTTTCCGGCGTCGCAACCCTGCGACCGCGAATGATGAAATCGGGAAGGCTCATCTCTGGAAAGCACAAAACAGTTTGACGTTAAAACTTTCCTTTGGGCTCTTTACCATGAATTTAAATAGTAAGGCTCTCGCCGTTCTTGAGCTTCAGCAGAAAATCTTGCAACACGTTTGCTGCAACGCGCAGGCGATAGCGGGCGGTCGAGCGAACGTCGTCAATGGGCACAATCTCTTTCGCGAGTTCGTCTCCGGCTGCGCTGATAGCATCCTCGTCAAGTTTCCGGCTCAGCAGAAACTCTTCCGTCTTCAAACAACGGAGCGGCACAGGCGCAACGCTCCCCAAAGCGAGGCGTATGTCTCTGACCTCGCCCTGCTCAACGCGCGCAGCGCCCGCAAAACAGACCTTCGAGATGGCCTGCGCCTTTCGCGTGCCCACCTTGCGATAGTATTGCTGCAAGCCTGTGGTTGTGCGCGGCAGGCGAATGCTGCGCAGCAGTTCATCAGAGCGCAGCAGCATCTTCTTGTAGCCTGTGTGAAAATCCTTGTAAGAGACGCGGCGTGTGCCGCTGGCGGAGACGAGTTCGAGTTCGGCGTCGTAGATGAGCAGGGCTGGAGGTGAATCGGCTGCGGGCGATGCGTTAACGATGTTGCCGCCGAGCGTGCCGCGATTCTGTATGGCGAGGCCGCCCGTCTCGGACGCCGCCTGGCAGAGCAACGGAAACTCGCTTTGCAGAACATCGTGTGCCTGCACATCCGTGTATGTCGTCAAAGCTCCGAGCGTGATGTGTGCGGGCGCGACTTCGATGCCGCGCAATTCCGGCAGGTTCCAGATGTTGACAAACTTCGTGTGGGCCAGTCTTCCGGCCTCGAAGAGCACCATCAAATCCGTGCCGCCGGCGAAGGGACGCCACACCCCCGGCTCACCCGCCAGCACCGCAAGCGCTTCGTTCAAATTACGCGGAGTCTTTAATTCATAATCTGGAAGATAAGCCCTCAAGCTTTTTCTCCGTTCAACTGGCAGGCTCTCACGACGGCTTCAAAGATTTTTATGTAGCCCGTGCAGCGGCATAAGTTTCCGGCGAGGCCGTTGCGGATGGCGGCTTCGTCCGGCTCAGGCACGCGTTCTAAAAGATTGACGGCGGCGATGACCATGCCGGGCGTGCAGATGCCGCATTGCGCGCCGCCGCAGGCGATGAAGGCTTCCTGCACAGCATGCAGTTGTTCGTCTGTGGCGATGCCTTCGATGGTTTTAATCTCCGCTCCCTCGATTTGCAGCACAGGCACGAGGCAACTATTAACGAGCACTCCGTCAATCAGCACGGAGCACGCGCCGCACTCGCCTTCGCCGCAGCCCTCCTTCGTTCCCGTCAGATGCAACTCTTCGCGCAGCACGTCGAGCAGTCGTGCCATCGGATAAACTTGAAGACGCTGCTCTTCGCCGTTGACAGAGCAACGCACTCCGACTTTGCCCGTAGCCTCAGACATGCTCAACCTCCATCTCCTGCATCAGCGATTCGGGAAGCAGCGGGATGTAGTTGATGCTAAGCGCGGTCGCATTTTCGATGGCGTTGAGGATGGCCGGAGCAGGGCCGTCCATCGGCAATTCTCCGATGCCTTTCGCACCCTTCGGCCCGTACGCGTAAGGCTGCTCTGCAAAGAAGACACGGATGGGCGGAATGTCTGCGGCAGTCGGCATGATGTAGTTGGTCATCTGGTTATTAATCATCCGTCCGTCCTGCCAGACGACCTGTTCATAGAGCGCGTAGCCGATGGCCTGCGCGACACCGCCCTCTATCTGTCCCGCTGCGAGCACGGGATGAATCACGCGCCCCACTTCCTGCACGGCGACGAAATCATCAACGCGCGTCTCGTACGTCAGAGGGTCAACGGTCACTTCCGCCACATAGACGGCCCAGGCGAAAGCGCCGTAAGCGTCGCCCCTGTATTTCTCGTCATCCCACTCGATTCCCGGTGGAGCTTGATACTTACTGAACGTCTTCAGAGGCCCGTGCTCTTCGATATACTGCGCGCAGGCTTTACGGAAATCTTCCTGCGTATACTCTTCGCTTAGCAATGAATGCCCGACGAGCGTCTGCTTCAAAGCGAGAGCAGCGGATTCGACCAGCTTGCCGACAATCATGCTGGTGCGCGAGGCGACCGTTGGCCCACTGTTCGGAACGTGCGCCGTGTCCGGCTGCGAGACTTCGATTAACTCGTAGTCAATGCCAAGAGTTTCGGCTGCAATCTGCGAGAAGACAGTATTAGTGCCCTGCCCTATCTCGGTGCTCGCGGCCAGCACACGCACGCGCCCCTCTGCGGTCGCTTCAAGTCCCACAACCGATTCCAGATACTTTTCGCCCGACCCCGTAAAGCCAGCGCCGTGCATAAACGTTGCGAAGCCGATGCCCTTCTTCTTCCGACTGACAACATTTCCGGCAGCGAATCTCTCAAGCTTCGCGTGATAGTCAGTCAACTCAAACGCGCGGTCGAGAAGCTTTCCTAAGTCAACCTTCTCGCGTATGACCTGCCCGGTCGCCGTAGTCTCTCCCTCGCGTATAAAGTTGCGGCGGCGAAACTCTTCCGCGCTTAGGCCCAACGTCGCCGCGACCTTATTCAAATGTCTTTCGAGCGCAAAGATGCTCTGCGGCGCGCCGAAGCCGCGGAAGGCTCCGTGCGGCGGCACGTTGGTCGCGACGGCGCGGCTTCTGATGCGCACGTTCGGGCAGTTGTAAGGCCCTGCGGCGTGAATCGTCCCGCGTGAAAGGACGACGGACGAGAGCGTCGCGTATGCTCCGCCATCAACGACGAAGTCTATCTCCATGCCGAGCAACTTTCCGTCGCGCGTGACGGCGGTGCGATGCTTTGTCAATGAAGGGTGGCGCTTGGTCGTAGCCGACATGTCTTCGGCGCGGTCGTAGATAATCTTGACGGGCTTGCCGGATTTCCAGGCGAGCAGCGCCGCATGGCCCGCAATCATCGAAGGATATTCTTCCTTGCCGCCGAAGCCGCCGCCCGTCTCCATCTGTATGACGCGCACTTTTTCGTCCGGCAGATTGAACAATTTAAGAAGTGCCTTGTGAACATAGTAAGGACACTGCATCGAACCCCAGACGGTGACGCCTTCCTGCGCGTTAGCGATTGCGATAGCGCCGTTGTTCTCTATGTAAAGCTGCTCCTGCGCGCCCGTTCGATATTCACCTTCGACGATAACAACGTCCGCCTTCGCCCACACTTCGTCAACATTGCCCTTCTCAACATGAAAGGTCTTGAAGACGTTATCCTCGCCCCAGATAATCTCCTTCTTATTGAGTGAATCATCGAGCGAGAAGAGGGCGGGCAGCGGCTCGACTTCAACACGGACGCTACGGCGCGCTTTTTCGAGCAGGTATTTGTCCCTATGTGCGAGCAGCAGGATTGGCTCTTCCGGGTGGTTGACAAACTCTCCGGCCAGATAGGGCTGGTCATTCAAGATTAACGCGACGTAGTTTGCGCCCGGCACATCTCTGGCAGTGACGATTGTGAACTCGCCCCACGGAATACTGTCATCCGTAAACGAAATGTTCCTGATACGACCGCGCGGCGCAGGGCTACGCACGGTTGCGCCGTAGAGCATGTCTGGAAAGCTCATATCGTCAATGTAGCGCGATTGGCCCGTCACCTTCCGTCGCCCCTCTTTGCGCGGGACGGGCTTGCCGACGAGTGTGTCCGTCATCTGTAAAAAATTTCCTCAGCCGGTGAAAGAGCGTGCTATCCGTGTTGTGACCGCGTTGTAGGTAGACTTCTGCGCTTCGTCGTATTCGATGGTAAAGGTCTTCAACACACCACCTTTGAACATCGTCTTCTGATAGAAAATTTTCCCGTTATTATAACCTGAGACGACGAACCAGTTGCGATTGAACGTTCTGTAAGTAACGTTCTTACCGGCCTGTGCTTCCGCGTAGGCTTCCTCAAGCCCGCCACCCATATTTTGTGAGCCGTAAACGCGCATCTCCGCCGACCCATCCCTTGAGCGAAAAGCCTGCCCGTCGCCGTTGTCCGCTTCGCCCTGCGGCACGAGCAGGTTTGACGGGTAAGAGATGGAATAATTATAACGAGCGTTCGCGTATGTCTTATAAACTACGCGCTGCGCGCGCCCTGCGGTGTAAACATTGCTCACAGCAAAGGCCAGACACAGCACAGCAATTACGATTGCAGAAACCTGCTTCCTCATCAACATCTCCTTTTTCCAACGCTCAATCTAAAACGGGTCGCGGAAGATTAGCACACGAAAAGCGTTTTCGCGCAGGAGTCGTATTCCTTTCTTCGTCCGCCGCTTTTAGCCGTTTAGTGAATCCTACTATATTTCTCCTCAGTCACGAAAATTTTGCGTGCTCAAGCAGGAGCAGTCCAACCGAGACGAGCGCCAGCGCATACATCACAGGATGAATCTCTCGCCGCCGCCCGGCCAGCAGGTAGAGCGCGACGTGTGAGACGAAGCCCCACAGGATTCCCTGCGTGATTGAGAACGTCAGCGGAATCAGGATAATCGTCAGAAAGGCTGGGAGCGCGTCTTCCATCTTCGCGAAAGAGAGTCCGGCGACGCTGCGAAACATGGTTGCACCGACGAGTATCAGAACGGGCGCGGTCGCGTAAGGCGGAACCATCGCCGCCAGCGGAGCGACGAAGAAGCATGGAAGAAAACAGAGCGCGGTGAAGACTGAAGTCAATCCTGTGCGCCCGCCCATCTCAATGCCTGCGATGGATTCGATGTAGGCCGTCCCAGAGCTTGTTCCCGCAAGGCCAGCGCCGAACGTTGCGCAGGCGTCAACGATTAATCCTTCTTTAAGATTGACGGGATGACCGTGTTCGTCCAACATCCCGGCCGCGTGAGAGACGCCTATGAAGGTCGAGATGGAATCGAAGAGGTCTGTAAAGAGAATAGAGATGATTGCGGGAAGGAAGGCGAGTTGCACCGAGCCGCGAATGTCGAGCTTGAGAAAGACGCTCCTGAAATCGGGCCAACTGAAAAACTGCGCGGGCGCTTTCACCAGTCCAAGCGCCCACGCGACGAGCGTGACGGCGAAGATGCCCGCCAGAAAAGCCAGCGGGCTTTTACGGCCGAGCAGCCAGATAGTTAAAAGCGCACTTAGGATAGCGAGCAGCGCCTTGAGGTCGAGCGTTCCGAGTTTGACGAACGTGACCGGGTCGTTGACGATAAAGCCCGCGTTCCTGAGGCCGATGAAGGTCAGAAAAATTCCGATGCCTGCGGCGGTCGCGATTCTCAGAGACGGCGGAATCGCACGCGCAATCGTCGCCCGCACGGGCGTCACGGAGACGAGCAGAAAGAGCACGCCCGCCCAGAAGACAATGCCGAGCGCCACCGTCCACGGCACTTTTTGTCCCAGAATAATGGTGAACGCGAAGAAGGCGTTGATGCCCATGCCGGGAGCGACGGCAAACGGCAATCGTGCGTAAAGGCCCATCAACAGCGTCATCGTAAAACAGACGAGCACGGTCGCGGTCAACACTCCGCTGAAAGCCATCCCAGTGCCTTCCGTCGCGAGAATCGAGGGATTGACGACGACAATGTAGGCCATCGTGAAGAAGGTCGTGATGCCTGCCAGCGCTTCGGTGTAGATGCTCGTCCGTTTAGTTTTGGGCGTCTCCATGCGGCGTGCTCTGGTCGGAAGTTTGATGAAAGAGCGAAATCTGCGCCGGACACTTGCTACGTAATATAGACAGGCGGGCGACATTATAGCCTATCTCAGTTATCCACGAAGCACGACCTGCCCCGCGCTCTGGGCCAACCGTGCACACCAGCCTGAGATTTAAGTAATGAGTTGGAAGCTGGTTTTGAAAAACGTCCACATCCGTTAACGGCCACAGCCATCTACAGCCGCAGCCGTTTTTAGTCTGCGAGGATGCGCGGATGAAAGCGTTTGACGTAGTCGCGATAAGCTGCGATTTCGTGTGCGGCCCTCTCTTCAGACCAGTTCAGATAGCGGCGCGCAATCTGCGCGGCTGCCTCATCAGCATCTAACCCGACCGAAGCGCTCAAGCCGACCATCGTGCGGCGCAGCAGGCAATCAACAAGCGTCTCGGCCATCTCTTCGCGAAAAGAGAACAACACCTCCGCGCCGATAGCAGCGGTTCCGGCGCTGAAAACTTCGGCCAGCCGCGCATCTTCCTGCGCGAGTCTGAGCACAAGTCGTGCGCGCGTTCCGTAAACGCGCAGCAGTCGCTCGCTGACGGCGCGTGGAAGCTTGCTCTGCTTGATGAAGCGCTCGCTGAATGTGTTGAAGTCTGCCGAATCTTCGCTGGTAGCACCGGGCAGAGGTGTTTGCCTCGTCGTGCAGGGAACGCTCCTGCGTTTGAGTTTACGGAACAACAGGTTGACTGACTGCTCTGCGAGGTTGCGGTAAGTTGTCAGCTTGCCGCCGACGATGGAGAGCAAGCCTTCGAGGTGTGGGGCATGGTCGTGTATGAAGTGGCGGCGGGTGAGGCTCTTTTCCGTGCGGTCGTCGCAGTAAGCGAGCGGGCGTATGCCTGAGTAGGTGTAGGCGACGGCAGCGCGCGTCAATTGTGCCTGAGGGATAATGCGATTCGTCTCATCGAGCAGGTAGTCAATCTCCGAGCGGTCGGCTTCGACGTGATTAAGCTCGCCCTGATAACGCAGGTCGGTCGTGCCTATCAGGTACAGTTCGTTCCAAGGGATGATGAAGAAGGGCCTTCCGTCCGCGCTCGCCTCCACGTAGAGCGCATCAGCGGGCGCACCCTGAAAAGGTTCGACGATGATGTGGCTGCCCTTCGTGCCGCCAATGAGGCGCGGCGCGCGGGCATTGAAACCGGCGAGCATCTCATCCACCCAAGGCCCTGCAACGTTGATGACCGCAGATGCGTGCGCCTTGTGCATGCCGCCTTCGAGGATGTCTGTAAACTCGACGCCGCACACCTTGTTGCCTTCGAGAATGAATTGCTCAACGCGTGCGTAAGTTAAAATAAGTGCCCCGTGCTCGCGTGCGGAAAGAGCGTTTTCAAGGACGAGGCGTTCGGCGTAGGCGATTTGCGCGTCGTAATAGAGGGCTGCGCCGCGCAAGCCTTCGCGGTTGAGGCCGGGCGCGCGTGTTGCGGCCTCGTCGCGCGAGAGCATTCGATGACGCTTGAGCGATTTATCAAACGAGAGCAGATCATAAGCGACCATTCCGGCGCGAATGGTCAACGGGCCGCGACGCGCCCGCTCGTAAATCGGAATCAGCATCGGCAACGGCCTGACGAGATGCGGCGCAAGACGAAAAAGGCGCTCACGCTCGCGCAGAGACTCACGCACAAGCGCAAGCTCGCCGTGTTCCAGGTAGCGCAGTCCGCCGTGTATGAGGCGAGTGGACCAGCTTGTCGTCCCGCTCGACAAATCGCCTTTGTCCAGCAGCAGCACTTTCAATCCGCGCAGCGCAGCGTCGCGTGCAATACCAGCGCCGTTGATGCCGGCGCCGACGATGATGACATCGAAGCTGGCGCTGGCGATGTCTGCCGGAATGCGTGTGTTCATCTCAAGCGCGTTAACTTAATCAGGCCCAGTTCTTCGCACGCCCGACTGCTTTCAGCCATCGTGCGTATAGTTCTTCGCGCCCGCCCACATCCATTTGCGGCTCATAGCGTCGCGCCATTTTCCACTTAGCGTCCAACTCTTCCCTGCTCTCCCAGAAGCCTGCGGCCAATCCCGCGAGGTATGCTGCGCCGAGCGAAGTCGTCTCCGTCACGGCAGGAACTTCGACGGGCACGCCTAGAACGTCTGCCTGAAACTGCATCAGGAAACTGTTGACGACTGCGCCGCCGTCTGCGCGCAACTCCCGCAAACGAATGCCTGACTCACGCTCCATCGTCTCGACCACATCGCGCGTCTGGTAGCAGATGCTTTCAAGCGCCGCACGCGCAATGTGCGCACGCGTCGTGCCGCGCGTGATGCCCGTGATTGTGCCGCGCGCGTAAGCATCCCAGTGGGGCGCGCCGAGGCCGACGAGCGCGGGAACAAAATAGACGCCCTCGTTGGAAGCAAGTGAAAGCGCGAGCGCTTCCGTTTCCGCAGCCTCGCTGATAATGCCGAGGCCATCGCGCAGCCATTGCACGCCCGCTCCCGTGATAAAGACTGCGCCCTCAAGAGCATACTCGACAGGCTCATCCTCTATGGCCCAGGCGATGGTTGTCAGCAATCCTGATTGACTTGGGACGGCTTCGTGCCCCGTGTTGAGCAGCACGAAGGAGCCTGTGCCGTAAGTGTTCTTGGCGAGTCCTTCGCCGTAGCAGGCTTGGCCGAAGAGTGCCGCGTGCTGGTCTCCGGCGACGCCCGCAATCGGCACTCGCGCGCCGAAGAAGACTTCCGGGTACGTCTCTCCATAGATGAACGCCGAAGGTCGGACATGTGGCAGCAGCGCCTCCGGCACGTCGAAGAGTTCCAGCAGTTCTTTGTCCCAACGTAGCTCATAGATGTTGTAGAGCATCGTGCGCGAGGCGTTGGAATAATCCGTGGCGTGGACTTTTGCCGCGCCCGTGAGTTTCCAGATGAGCCATGAGTCAACAGTGCCGAAGGCTATCTCGCCGCGCTCGGCCCTTTCGCGCAAGCCTTCCGTGTTATCCAGCATCCAACGGATTTTGGTCGCGGAAAAGTAGGCATCAACGACAAGGCCGGTCTTGCGCCGGATAGTTTCTTCCAGCCCGCGCTCGCGCAGTTGGTCGCAATCCGCGGCGGTGCGCCTGTCCTGCCAGACGATTGCCGGGCCAATTGCCTCTCCGCTTGTGCGCTCCCAAAGGATAGCGGTCTCGCGCTGGTTGGTGATGCCGATGGCGCGCAAGCTCGCGGCGCTTATGCGAGCCTGCGCCATAGCTTCCGCGACGAGATGGAGCGTTGTGCGCCAGATTTCTCCGGCGTCGTGTTCGACCCAACCGGGCTGCGGGTAGTACTGCGTAAACTCCGAATAGGCACGCCCGCTGATGTCGCCCGCGTGGTTGAAGATGATAACTTTCGTCCCGGTCGTTCCCTGGTCAATCGCCAGCACGTAGCCGTCTGGTTTCATATCTGATTCGTCTTTCGCGGTCGGAAGTTTTCAGTAGCCGTGTCGTCGTAGAGCAGTTCCTACTTGTAGCACAAAGACGCAGGGCACGAACAACCCGCCCGCGTTTGCCTGTGAGAGAGAGAAGAGCGGCTGGCTGTTTGACTCGCCAACGGATTTGGCGTAGATACTCGTGTCTTAGAGCAATTAATCGGAGTAGAAATATTTTAATGAAAAGATTTTTTCTGACGCTCGCGCTCATCTGTCTGGGGTTGGCCCACATCGGTTGTTCATCCAGAAAGCAGCCGGACGCTACGAACACGACGGACGCACAGGCTGCTGCTGCGCCTTCGCCTGAAAGCGATGCAGCGGAAACGGAGGCGAGCGAGGAAGACCACACGGCAGGCGGGACTGAAAACGCGGAAGCACGCGCCTCATTTGAGCGCGGCAAAGAATTATCTTTGAGAGATCAGGACGAGGAAGCCGTGGAGGCTTTCAAGGAGGCCGTCAAGCTCGACCCCGATTATGCTGAAGCCTACTTCAGGCTGGCCTACTCGCAGACCGCGCTCGGTAAAAAAGACGAAGCCACGGAGGCTTTCGAGAAGGCGGCCAAGGCTTATGATAAGTATGTGCGTAAACATTCGAAGGATGCCAGAGCACACTTCAACATGGGGCTGGCCTACGGCAAGCTAATGAAGCCGGAGGAAGCCGTCAAGGCTTTCCGTCAGGCCGTCAAGCTGGAGCCGGAAAACGGCGAGTTCTATTATGAGTTGGGCCTCTCGTTGAGCAAGTTGGCCGAATATGATCAGGCGCTCATAGCTTTGCAGAAGTCAATGGATCTGGACCCGGACAACTTCCGCGCGGGCGAGGCCATTGAAAAAGCCAAGCTCGGCAAGCAGCGCAAAGACGCCATCCTGAAACAGCAGGAAGCGTTGCTGAAAAGGAGGGGCGGCGGCGAGCAGAGGAATTCAAACAATTCAAACAACGCGAACAACTCTAACTCTGCACCGAAGACCAACCCGACGCCTGGGCCGCCTCCGCCGCCGACCGACTGAAGCGTACATGAAGAGCGCGCAAGCGCAAACTTAATTGACTGTCCGGCGCTCTCGCAGAATTTGTTAACACGTTGAATCAGCACACACGAGCGTCAGACGTTACTATGTCCCGCTTCGTTTGAACGAAGATTACAAGGGGCTGTAATATTCCAACCACCTTGATTAACACTATCAGCGAATCGCAGACGGCCACACGCTCGCCTCTTCATCACGAACTAACGCCTCACTTCGCAGCCCTCGCGCAGTTTCCGACGACGAAAGCCTTGGTTGCCTCCGACCTTTACGCACGCCTCAGGCCGGAGATTGAGCGCGTCCTTAATCAAACCGTACAGGAAGATTTCGCGCCCGCAACCGCTCCGCCCTCGTCGTCGAAAGCGCGCTCGATTCGCGCGACCGCATGGAATATAGAGCGCGGCCTGCGGCTCGACAGCCTGATTCGCATCTTCAAAGAACACGAGCGGCTGCGCGAGAGCGACGTGCTGCTCTTAACCGAGCTTGATTACGGCATGGCGCGCAGCGGCAACCGTTTCGTCGCACGCGAGATTGCTGAGAGCCTGAAGATGAACTACGCCTTTGCGCCCTGTTATCTGGCGCTCAATAAAGGCAGCGGCGTCGAAAAGTTTGTTGAGGGCGAAAACACTCTGGCGCTACACGGCAACGCCGTCCTGTCGCGTTACCCGCTTCTGCGCGCACACTCTCTGCCGCTGCCTAACGGCAAAGACAAGATGCGCGGCGCGGAAAAACGCCTGGGCAGCCAGCGCGCAGTCGTCGCAGACATGCAGCATCCGCTCGGGATGGTGCGTCTCGTCAGCCTGCATCTCGATGCACATTCCACACAGCGCCATCGTCAACAGCAGATGAAGCTGGTGCTTGACCACCTCGAAAATCTTGAGCCTCGTTTGCCCGTTCTGATTGGCGGCGACTGGAATACGCAGACCTACAATTCGAGTCGTGCAGTCTATTCCATCGCAGGCTTTTTCCGTCGCACGGCGATGGGCGTTCATCACGTCATCAAGAACCACTACCCGCATCCTGACCGCTGGTTTGAGCGTCATCTCTTCCGTGAGCTTGAGCGGCGGGGCTACGATTACCGCAGCCTCAATGAGACGGGCGCGTGCACTCTTCACTACGACGTGAAGGACCTGGCCGCCAACACGAACATGCGCGATTGGGTTCCGCAGTGGTGCTTCTGGTTTATCAATCGCGCGCTTGAGCCGCACGGAGGGCGCTGCTCTTTCAAGCTCGACTGGTTTACGGGGCGCGGCCTGATTGTTGATACTACACACCCGCCGCAGGTCATCGGCGGCTTGCGCGATGAGCAGGGGCCGCTCTCCGACCACGACGCCATCGTGCTCGACTTTGTTCCGTCAGATTACCTTTCAACTTGAAAATGAAGATACATGAAACACGCCGAAGCTTAATCGCTCTGCTGTTATTGATGAGCATGAGCGCGCTCGTCTGCGCGCAGGAAGGCCCGCCCGTGGAGGCAGGGCCGTTTCGCGCGCCGGATCTGGTCGAACTCGTCAGGCTCGACCCGACCATCCGTTTAGACATTCGCTACGCGACGAAAAACAATTTTCTGGGCCGTCGTGTCTACAAAGAGGCGCGCTCCTTTTTGCAGCGGCCGGCGGCGCAGGCCCTCGTGCGCGTCAATCGCGCGCTGCGTGAGAGAGGCTACGGCCTAACTATCTTCGACGGCTATCGTCCGTGGCGTGTGACGAAGATTTTCTGGGATGCCACGCCCGCCGACAAGAAAGAGTTTGTCGCAGACCCCGCCAAGGGTTCGCGCCATAATCGCGGCTGCGCCGTTGACCTCACGCTCTACGACCTGAAGACGGGCGCGCAAGTTCGGATGCCTAGCGAGTATGACGAAATGACCGAGCGCTCACACATCAACTACGCTTGCGCCGATGCGGAAGCGCGCAGGCTGCGCGACCTGCTCCGCGCCGCGATGGAAGCCGAAGGCTTCGCCGTCTACGAGCCTGAATGGTGGCACTACGATTATAAGCTTTGGAAAGAGTATCCGATTCTTGACATCAGCTTCGGCAAGATTAAGTCTGACTAGCAGTCAACTCAAATTCGCGAATGTTGAAAATAAGAGAGGCGAGCTGCATGAGAGCGGCCCGCCTCTTTTAACTAACACGAATCCGCTGCGCCGGATGATCATCCGCCGGAGACCGTGACGGGGGTTTCTTCATCTCCGTCAGACGAAGAGCTGCCCGGTGGTTCGGGGTCGCCAAAGCTGCCGGGCGGTTCCGGGTCTCCGGCAGTGGATGTCTGAACGGATGCGCTACTTCCGGGCGGCGGCGGATCGCCGTAACCGCCTCCCGGTGGCGGAGGGTCGCCGGGAGCAGCGAAAGAAAGTGTCAAAAGCAGAGCTGCTAGAAATTCAAGCATGATTTTTCTCCTTGGGTAAGAGGGAAATCGGGACTGGCAGCATTGGGAGTCTGCCAGTGTTTAAGGTGCAGCAGCGCGGATGCTACTCCCGCAGTTAAGTGGTGTCAATAGTTTGAGGGAAAGACTTGCGGCAGCAACGCATGCCCTTGGCACGCTCTGTCGAGCCGTTTGAGCGTGCTGAGGGCTTGCCGGTACATTGTACTGTTATACGCTGCTGTCTCAGCTTTTCGTGCGGGCGGCCATCGCTTGCGCGATGAACGTCTGCGCTTCGTCGCTATAGGGTTTCTGGAAGGTGGAAGGCCAGTTGGCCTGATCTGCGTAGAGCCGCTTGAGGTTGGCGGCGATTTCGGGGTTGCCGCCCGTGAAGGCTTCAATCAGATTGGCCCAACGCTCCGCCAGCGCCTGCGATTTTTCGCTCGACGGGTCTTCGCCCGCGCTCACGGCCGCTTCCACTTCTTTGATGAGCACAGCCCACTCCTGCTCGCCGCGTTCGCGCACCCCGTTTGCGCCGCGCGCGGCCAGTTCTTCCAGTTGCTCTTCCGTGTAATACTTCTTCAGCCAGTCCATGTTGTTTTGCATATTCATCACCTCGATTATTTTTCCGAACACTTCCCAATCAGATGTTTCGCCCGCTGCCACCACACGCTCGGCACGCTCGATGGCTGTGATGATTTTTTCCAGACGACGGCGCTCCTCTTCAATGACGCTGCGTTGCATGCGAAGCGTCGCCTTCAAATCAAGCTCTCTTAAGTCGAGCAACTCCTTAATCTGTTTGAGGGAGAAGCCTATAAATTTGAGCGTCGCTAT
Organism: Pyrinomonadaceae bacterium; assembly: GCA_036382855.1. GTDB lineage: Bacteria > Acidobacteriota > Blastocatellia > Pyrinomonadales > Pyrinomonadaceae > DASVTR01. The sequence goes on from DASVPO010000031.1 coordinate 88,739, forward strand.
CTGTTGGAGTCTGGCGAAATCTTTTTCGCCGTAGAGGCGATAGCCTGCCGCCGTGTAGCCGCTCGGCTTGAGCAGCCCCGTGCGGTCGTAGTGATGCAGAGTACGCACCGTCACGCCCGCACGCTCTGCAAACTCCTGCGCCAGATACAGAGATTTAACTGCGCTTTTCAAGCCACCGGCCTCCTTCCATTCTCATCCTAAGGTCTGACGTAACGTCAGGCGCAAGCGTTTTTTTGAAGCAGCTAAAATTCTTCTACTAAACGGTCTTGACAACAACGGGGCGGCGGGCATAGAGTCCAGACCTGCACACGGCAGTCCGCTCGCGTTCGCTCCCCAAACCGAAAACTCTTAACGATTGACGGAAAAAGGATGAACTTCAAAAACCTCGCGCTTCTCTGCACGCTCCTTCTCTGCTGCAACGCTCTGGCTGCGGCGCAAGATGCAAAGTGTACTCTAAAAATCTCGCAGTTGACGGAAGCGCCGGAGTTGCGCGGCTTCCGTCTCGGCATGACGAAGGAACAGTTTAGAGCGCGCGTGCCAAAGCTCATCCTGCCGCCCGTTGATGAGTTTGGAGCGACGGCCATCAACATCTATCCTGAAAACGAAAACAACATTGACAAGGCCACCTTCGAGGGCATCAGAACCATCTCGCTCGAATTCCTGGACGGGCGCGTCACCTCTCTCTGGGTCGGCTACACGCCCGACTTCAAGTGGAAGACGCTCGACGAATTCCTGAGCGGAATGACGCGCTCGCTCTCTTTGCCCGACGCGTGGCAGACCAGAGCCAGAGCGCGACAGTTATCCTGCGACGGTTTTCAGGTAACGGCCAACACCATCGGCGGCAATCCGAGCATCCGTCTCGTTGACAACGCCGCAAAGCAAACGCTCGAAGAACGCAAGGCCGCCAAAGACGCCGCGACCGAACAAGCCGAGCCGGAATAAAAGAGTCAAAAGTCCAAGGTTCAAAGTCCAAAGTCAAAAACCAGCTTCGTGACATTGGACTTTGAACCTTGGACTTTTGACTTTGAACTTAATGTTCTAACCATTTTTATTTGACTTTTGCCCGCAACACAACGTAATCTTCGCGCACCTGTTCTAACAGGAGCTATGCTCCTTCCAAACCTCCGGCGAGCATTTCCGCCTTAGGTTAGCAGTCCATCGGTTATCACGCTTTATCCAAACCCCTCGTGCGAAAGAGGGGCGGCTTACACGTTACCATTCCCTAGGTTTCAAAGAGCAAGGCTTTCGTAATTCCGCTTTAACCCCGTTCTGTCGCCTGACAGGCTGTGCGTTCCCCTGAGAATTAAACGCACACGTCTACGTCCGGCTTCTGAAAGAAAGCGGCACACAAAAACCCCGAAATTTTTCTGATGGAGAACCCCCGAAATGAAAACCCCGAAGACATTCAACTCCCCCTTAAGACTAAGTGTGCGCGCATTCGTTGCCGCCATCACAATTCTTTTTACTTTTCTCGCGAGCGCGACGACGTTTGCACAAACTGCTAATCTAAATACTAAAGTCGAGGCGCGGCTTGATAGCAGCAGCACCTTTAAAGGGGACGCTAAAGCGCGAACTGACATCAGGGCAACAAAAGCGACGGCGCAGTTGAATGCCCCACTAGGCCCTGAGGTCGCAAGCAACTACACGTTTACGACCGCGACCAACGCCTCGCTCACGGATATGAGCAGCGGCACGACGCAGTTGCTCGCCGCTAACGTTGACGATACCGCTTCGGCGCTCACCAGTATCGGCTTCGACTTCTTTTTTCAGGGCGCGAGATTCACACAGTTCTCCATCAACGATAACGGCGTGTTGCGTCTCGGCGCAGCCGCGCAGACATCAACGCCATACAAGCCGCTGGCGCAACTAAATATCCCAATCATCACAGCCTACGGCGCAGACCAACGCACGCATGCGGGCGACGGCAAAGTCCATTACAAACTGACAGGCTCGGCTCCCAACCGTGTGCTAACGGTTGAGTGGCTCAACAATCAGGCCAACTTCAACACGGGCGGAACCGCCGACCTGACTTATCAAATCAGACTCTACGAGACGACGGGCATCATCGAGTTCGTCTACGGCAGCATGACGATGAGCACCTTGGGCGCTGCCGACACCAATTCGAGAGACCCGCACATAGGTTTCTCTTCAAGCAACGTGGCTGGGACAGTCGGCTCCGTGACGGCGGCGCAGTCGGGCACGCCCGCGCCCACCTTCAACGGCGCTTCCGCAACGCCTGTTGCCAATCTTTACACGGCAGGTGCGATTACCGCGTTGACCTCCGCCGCGCAGGGCTCAAGGAGAATTTTTACGTTCACTCCTCCGACGCCGACCGCGCCCACAGGCTTAAACTTCACAGGCGTCACGCAACTCGCCATGACGCTCAACTGGACAGATTCGCCCGACGAAACCATCTACGCCATCTATCGCTCAACCGACGGCATAAATTTCACCTTCGACGGCACGGCAGCACAGAATGCGACCTCTTACTCGGCAACCAATCTGAATCCCGGCGTGAACTATACATGGCAGGTCTACGCCGTTTCAGAGGGCGGCATGGGCACGGCCCTGTCCGGCAGCCAGACGACAAACGCGGCGGGCAATATCAGTTCGACGGCCACCGGCGGCAACTGGAGCGCACCCGCGACATGGGTTGGCGGCGTTGTCCCGGGCGCAGGCGATAACGTCACGATTGTTGACGGCTCAACCGTGACGATTGACGTAGCAGCCAGCGCACTAAGCCTGACGGTTGGCACGGGCGGCGCACCAGCCATTCTGCAATACGAAGCGACGACGGCGCGCACGCTGACCGTCGGCCAATCCGTGACCGTCGCTACCAACGGCATCCTTCAATCCGCGACGACCGGCACAGTGACCACACATGTGCTTTCCGTCGGCGGGAATTTGACCAACAACGGCAACATAGATTTCAGCACCAACGCTAACACCGCCGGAGCGGGCATTGCCTTCACCGGCGCAACCGACGCGGCCTTTACACTTGGCGGCAGCAGCACGACCGATTTCAAACAGACTGCGGGCGTCACCCTCAACAAGGGAACGAACAACACTCCTGTGCTGACGTTTACGCCCGGCGGCACAATCACCGTCCTCGGTGCTAACGCGGTCGGATTCCTGACCATCACCACCGGCACGTTCAAGCTTTCGGGAACTAACACGTTCAGCAATCCCTTATTCAACGCGGCTGCCTACACCATACCCGCAGCGGGCGGCTTCTGGATGAACAACGCCAATGCAACGGTCGTCGGATTGGGCGGTTCACCGACTGTCACCGGCCTATTCAGAATGTCGCAGGGCACATTCAACATCGGCACAGCCACAGGAAATTCCATGGGCTTCGCCGCGGGCGCTAACATCAACGTCGAAGGCGGCGCAATCAACTCGACAGGCCGCTTCGGCGTCGCCGCTTCGGCCAATGCCATCACCTACAATCAATCCGGCGGCACAATCACGGTCTGTACCATCGGCAACGCCTCGACCACGCTCGCCAGCTTTGACCTCGGAACGGGCGTTGGCACGACTAATATCACCGGCGGCACTATCGTCGTTCAACTTGCTAACACAGGCGGCTCCGGCCCGCGCGACTTCCGTAACCAATCGGGACTCACAGGCACTACGACCGTCACAGGCGGCACTGTGCAGTTGGGCAATGCAGCGTCGGGTGCGGCCAAAGCGTTCACTATCGCCGGTGTATTCCCGAACCTTGTGCTCGACAACACCTCTGCCGGACATTCGGCGACCTTCAATGCGCCTGCGGTCTTCAACAACGTCACGCGCAACATCACCATCAACACCGGCAACACGCTGAGCATCGGCAACAACGTCTTCCTGATGAACGGAACGACCTTGACCAATAACGGAACCTTGACCGCCAACGGCGCGAGTTCCAACTTCGTCTGGTTCCTGACGACTGCCCCGCAGATGTACACGGGCAGCGGCACGGTGACTGCACCCGTCACCAATTTCGCGATACAGGCGGATATGGGTTTAACCATTGACCCGGCATCGCCGAACATCGTCGTGACTAATATCAGACTGTTCAGCGGCAGTCTCATCAACTCCAACAAAATCACGCTCGGCAACGGCGGCGCGACCGGCAGTGTTGTCCAGATAGGCAATACGACGACACCGACCAACGCCGGGACGTTCGACGTTCCATTCACTTTCAACCTCGGCACGGCCGGTCAGACCCTTTCCTACCTGCGTACGGGCGCGGCCAGAAACACAGGCCCGGAAATCAACCCGTCGCGCACGGTCACGACCCTGACCATTGACCCCAACAATTTTGATGTCAACCTCGTCGGTGACCTGACCGTCACCGGCGTGACGACCATCACCACCGGCAACTTCAACATCGGCGCAAACACGCTGACCATCACCAACGCGCTTGCCGGAGCGACGCCGACAGGTCTTAAAGGCGGCGCTACCTCTTCGCTCGTCATCAACGGCACGACCGCGAGCAACATCCCGAACAGCATCACGCAGCTTAACAATTTCACGCTCAACAACACCGGCGGCTCGACGCTTCAGACCAGCTTGACTGTCAACGGCGCGTTGTCGCTCACGGCCGGCGCGTTCAGCATCGGAGCAAACACGCTGACGCTCAACGGCGCAATCAATCAGACCGCCGGCACTCTGACGGGCGGCGCAACATCCAGCATCGTCGTCGGCGGCACTGGCGCGGCAGCGACGCTGCCGGCCGTCTCTGGCGGCCTACAGAATCTCACGCTCAATCGCGCCAATGGCCTCTCTCTCGGCGCGGCGCTCAGTCTGGGCAACGCGCTGAACCTGACTAACGGCACTTTGAATAACAGCACCAACAACGTCACGCTCGCTAACGGCGCGACCATTACACGCGACATGGGCGCGCTTGCCGCTGCGCCCATCTTCGGCACATCCGTCAACCTCAGCTACGTCGGCTCTACGCCCACCACCACCGGGCCTGAGATTCCTGCCAGCCCGACTGTTCTCAACAATCTTTCGGTTGACAATGTCGGCGGCGTCACACTGGGTTCGTCGCCCAACGTCAACGGGCAGTTGTCTCTCACCAACGGCGTCGTGACGACAAACGCCAACGCCGTCGTCGTTCGTGCCAGCGGCACAGTCGCGCGCACAAACGGCTACGTTGACGGCAATCTGGCGCGCACCTTCACGGCTCCCGGTGTGCTGACCTACGACCTCGGTGCGGGCGGCGTTTATTCGCCCGTTAACGTTGACGCCGCGGCGCTCTCGCTGCCACAGGCCACGCTGACCGTCAAGGCCGTTAACTCTTCCCTTTCAGGCTTGCCCGCCGCGCAGTCGCTTCAGAGACACTGGGCCTTCAGCAGCAGCGCCGTGACGAGCGCGACCCTACAGTTCGCCTACGCTCAGACGGACGTTCCTATGACGGCCAATGAAGCGCAGTTTCGCATTGCCAGGAAACGCTCCGTTGACCAGCGCTTTACCTTCCCGAATGGCTTGACGGACAACGTGGACGAGGGATTAGACATAGCCACGACCGCCACGGACGTGACCATGCCGGACCGCGGCGGCTTCTACACGTTGGCCCAGCTTGATGCTCCGGGCTTCAAGACGGGCGACGCGCGCTCTGCCGAGTTGTTTGATTTCGACGGCAATGATGGACGCACGGACGTTGCCATCTGGAACGGAACGAGCGGCGACTGGACAATCATCAACAGCGTCACCAGCGCGACGCGCGTGCAGGCCGATTGGGGCAAGGATGCCTTAGGCGATAAGCTCGTGCCCGGCGATTACGACGGCGACGGGCGCACAGACACAGCCGTCTTCCGCGAGAACGAGGGCAACTGGTACATCGTTCGTTCCTCGAACGGCACAGTCCTCCTGCAAAACTGGGGCACGACCGGCGACAAGCCTGTCGTCGGCGATTTCAACGGCGACGGCAAGACAGACTACGCCGTCTTCCGCGTCAGCGAGGGCAACTGGTACATCCTCAACAACGGAGGCGCGAGCAGCGTCACAGGCTGGGGCACGACGGGCGACAAGCCTGTTGCCGCAGATTATGACGGCGACGGGCTGACGGACATTGCCGTCTTCCGCGCGTCGGAAGGCAACTGGTACATCCGTCAGAGCAGCGGCGGGACGACGGTGCAAAACTGGGGCGTCGGCAGCGACGTGCTCGTGCCCGGCGATTACGACGGCGACGGGCGCGCAGACATCGCCGTCTGGCGACCCTCGGAAGCTAACTGGTACATCCGCAATAGCTCCGACGGTTCGACCACCGTCCGCAACTGGGGCGTCTCAAGCGGCGGCGACATCCCCGTCCCCGGCGATTACGACCGCGACGGCCGCACCGACTTTGCCATCTTCCGTCAATCGGACAACAACTTCTACATCCTCAGAAGTTCCGACGGCAATACGCTCTCCAACCTGTTCAGCGGCTCAGGCGATGTTCCTGCCGCCTCCGCTCCGAACCAACCGTAAGGTAAAAGGCAAAAGGTAAAAGGTAAAAGTTAAAGAAAGACGAAAGGCAAAAGGGAAGACGAAGAGCGTGGTCTCTCGTCTTCCCTTTTGCTTTTTACCTTTTTACTTTGGGAATTATGTACTTCACGAACCCACGTAGTGAAGCCTTTGAATCTAAGCCCAGAGATTCCTGATGGTGAATATCGTTAAAGACAACATTCCTAAGACAAAAGTCGCCCATACTATAATAAGTGTGTAGCCACCCACCATTAGCTCACGCGAACGCTTATCTGTTGACTCGAAGTGATTACCTAGCACAATAGTATGAACCACCAGCGCGGCCACTATCGAGGCCATAAAGCTAACCAAGGAGATAGCAACTAAAACTCTCCACTTTGGCTGAATAAATACTTTCTCAAGAAAAGCAGCCATCAACACTATCGCGCCCGTTGATAGAGTCGTGATGTGCTTCAAGTAGTCTAATAGATGTTGCGCGAATTCTGCGCGTCGTGAGGCTTCAACCATTACTTCTTCACCTTTCGGTCAATTGTATCGCATTTTTCCGGCTGCTCCGCTTCTTCACCTTACTAGGCGGCGCTTGCAAGAGGTCAGGAAGTGTTTCTTCAAAGTTGAGCGGGGCGTTTGGGTTTGTCAAGTATATAATTCCCTTTACTTTTACCTCTCTTTATTCCGGCTCTTCAAAGCAGGTGCGGCCCTCGCGGCAGAGGTGCGGGTGCGCGTAAACGTCGTCCGGCCCGGCCGACTCCATCGTGTTGAGACACCAGTAGACGGCCGTGGTGGAAGCGCCCGTCTGCCACGCGTGCAGATTACCGACGAAGCTGCCGAACGCCGTCTTCGTTCTCAACAGACGACAGACAACCGGCCTCTCCTGATGATGATGCTGTTGTTGGCCCAACTCTTCTGGTTCATTCATCTCGTTCCTCGCTAACGCGCGGCGGTCAGAATCGTACGGCGCACCACCGTCTCGAAGAGCGGCACTTTGTAGCCGTTCTCAGACAAGGGCGTTGCATTCCGCATCGCCGCCTCCGCGGCAGCACGCGCCGTCTCTTCATTCACAACCCGGCCCACCAGCGCCGCTTCCGCCTCGCGCGCCCTGAACGGGATGGGTGCTGCCGCGCCGAGGATAACGGAGGCACGCGTCACACGCGCTCCCTCGCGCTCTAACATGACGGCGACTTCCGCAATCGGCCAATCGAAAGATTCCTTCTCGCCCTGCTTGATGTAGGCCGAGCGCGAATTCGCAGCGGGCGCGGGCACGCGAATCCCTGTGATGAGTTCGTCCGCACCGATAGAGTTTTCGCGTCGTATGTCCTGCTCCGGCGTCAGGAAAAACTCTTCGAGCAAGACCTCGCGCCGTTTCTTTGCACCTGTTAATTCCAGCCGCGCGCCTAAAGCGACGAGCGCCGCCGCAGTCGCGCTCGGATGAACAATGGCGCAGAGCTTGTTATCAAAAATCGCGTGATACTGATTCTCGCCCTCGATAGCAAAGCAGCGCTCGCCGCCCTTCTTCCGGCAGTGAAACTGCGCGGAGCGAAAATACCAGCAGCGCGGGCGTTGCAGCAGATTGCCGCCGAGGGTCGCCATGTTGCGTATCTGCGGCGTGGCGGCATGACCGGCGGCATCGGCCAGAGCTGTGTAACGACGACGCACAGTCGGGTCTGCATCCAGTTGGGCCAACGTGACCAGCGGACCGAGCGCGAGGCCCGTCTTCGCATCATCACGAATGCGGTCAAGCCCTTTCAGGTTGCGTATGTTAACGAGGCGTTCGGGCGCGTCCAAGCCTTCCTTGAGACGGTCCAGCAAATCAACGCCGCCAGCCTTGATGACGCTTCTACCATTCAACTGCGAGACAGCCTCCGCAACGGTCGTGGCTTCGGCCCACTCGAATCTGTTCACGAGAGCCCTCCTTTCATCTTCGCCGCACGCCCAAGGGCCGCGAGCACACGCGCGGGCGTCATCGGCATTTCGTAGAGGCGGACGCCCGTCGCGTTATAGAAGGCATTAGCGATTGCCGCGACGGTCGGAATCGTCGCCGGTTCACCGATGCCTCCGGCGTCAGTCGAGTTTCGCCCGACATACTCTTCAATCAAAACCGCTTCAATCCGTGGCGTCTCTCTTGAGCCGACGATTTTATATTGCTCTAGATTCGGATTGACCATCAGGCCCGTGTTGCGGTCAAGCAGGCGGTTTTCGTAAAGAGCATAGGAGATGCCCTGTATAACGCCGCCGTTAATCTGGCTCTCGACGGCGAGCGGGTTAACGGGACGACCGCAATCGTGGACGGCGACGACGCGCTCAACCTTGATGACGCCGGTTTCCGTATCAACGGCGACTTCGGCAAACTGTACGCCGCCGTAAATCCCTATGCCGAAGCCGAAGGCCGCCGCCTCGTTCTTGAAAGCGAAGCCGCCGTAATCATCCGAGCGGCTTGAGCGAGCGGCAATCTGTTCTGTCTTCAAGCGTGCGGCCGCCTGCTTGAACGAGAGCAGCTTTCGAGTTGACGCGCGGGATTCGGAAGCATGCCCGCCGGTCGCGCCGCGCATGAAGATTGCGCCGTCGCGCATTTCCAGTTGCTCTGCCGTCGCATTAAATTGCGGAGCAATCTGTTCGAGCATCTGCTTTTTGACGTTGTACGCGGCGTTGCGCGCAACAGGTGTGATTGACCCCGTCGTCATGCTGCCGCCGGAAGCAGGCCCACCGGGAAACGATGTGTCACCGATTCTGATAGTGATGGCGCTGGGCCGCAATCCAAACTCTTCGGCGACGACCTGTGCCAACGCCGTGCGAATGCCGCCGCCTATGTCCTGCACGCCCGACAACAACTCAATTGAGCCGTCGCGCGTCACCCTCACCTCGCATGACGAATCAAGATTAATCAGGCGATACCAGACGGACTGCGCCACGCCGAGGCCGCGCTTGATAGCTCCTCTGTCCGCGCCCGGTGCATGACGGTTGGCCCAGTTGACGCGCTCCGCACCGATGCGTCGTTCTTCGCGACGGGCAGGGCTTTCGTCAATCTTGTCGCGCAGGGCGAGCGGGTCAAGCTGAAGTCGCTCCGCTAGTTCGTCAATCAATTGTTCGAGGGCGAAGCAGCCCTGCGGGTGTCCGGGCGCACGGAAGGCTGCTGCCGGGCCTGAGTGCGTGAAGACATCCGACTCTTCGGTCAGGATGTTCGGACACGCATACATGTTCTGCGCAGGGCCGCCCGTGCCAGCGCCCGTGCCTGTTCCGGCCGTGCCGTAGACTTGCAGGTGAATGGCCGTGAGTGTGCCGTCGCGCTTAGCGCCGATCTTCAAACGCTGAACAGAGTCAGGCCGGTTGCCGACAGACAAGTGCTCGTCCTTGCGGTCAAGCATTAGCCGGACGGGAGCCTTGGCCTTCTTCGACAAATGAGCGGCGAGCACGCCGTAGTTGCCCGCACCGAATTTCGCGCCGAAGCCTCCGCCCATAAACTCCGTGACGACGCGCACCTTGCTCTTCGGCAGCTTGAAGATTTCCGCGAGTTCATCGCGCACGCTCGAAGTCCCCTGCGTTGAAGAATAGACGACGAGTTCGTCCGAGCGCCAGTCGGCAACAACACCGTGCGTCTCAAGCGCAGAGTGTGTCTGCACCTGCGTGCGAAACTCTCCTTCCGAAACTACGTCAGCCTCATCGAAACCCTTCTGCACGTCGCCGCGCGCGCGTCCCTGTGGCCCACCTTTGACAGGCCCGCGAACATTTCCTTTCTGCGGCACACCGGCCGGGCCACCGCCGCCGCCAGCCGTCGCAGCCTGATCCGCAGGGCCTGGAAACACAAGCGGCGCGTCCGGCTTTCTGGCCTCTTCGAGATTAACGACGAAGGGCAAGACTTCGTAATCAACACGGACGAGCCGCGCGGCTTCGTCCGCTTCAACCTGCGATGTGGCGGCGATGGCTGCAACCGGCTGTCCCGCGAAGCGCACAATCGGATACTTGCCCGGCAACTCTTTCGACTTATCGCGAAGCTCCGCGTTGCCGAGCACGCGGTCGAGCACGTGAACCGCACGCACCGAAGGATGGCGTTCGGCCTGAGTCGTATCAATCAAGCGAATGCGCGCGTGCGGGTGCGGCGAAGTGATGAGCCGCGCGTAGAGCATTCCGGGCAGTCGCACGTCCGATGTGTAGCGCGCAGCGCCCGTCACCTTCAAATGACCGTCAATGCGCGGAGTTCGTTTACCAATGACTGAGAGCTTCGCGTTGACGGGCAGCGGCGGCGGCTCATCCAGCGGAATGTTGCGTTCAACCTCCGTCATAATCGCGCCGAAGATGCCGGATGGCATCATCTCTTTGCGCGTCGGCTTCGCTTCATTGCCCTTTGCCGCTTTGGCCGCACGCGCCTGCTCTGTGGCAGCCTTCGGCACGGGCGCATCGCCCGTCGGCGCTGAAGCCGGGCCAGCATTCGCTGAAGCCTTCGCGGTCTTGGATGATGCGGTCGTAGCCTTCCCGGCTCTTCTCTTTTTGCGTCGCTTTGCCTGCACCTGCGTACTCATCCTTTAGTCTCCCTTCTTTGCGTCGCGCCCACGCGCGGCAGCGAGCGTTGCCTCGAAGACCTTCGGATACGTGCCGCAGCGACAGAGATTGCCGCTCGTCGCCGTCTGCACGTCCTCAAGCGTCGGGTTCGGTTTACGCTTCAGGAGCGCCGCGCAACTCATAATCATGCCCGGCGTGCAGAAGCCACACTGCGTCGCGTCATACTCTATGAAGGCTTCCTGAACGGGATGCAGTTTCTCGCCGCCGCTGGCAAGCCCTTCAATCGTCGTCACCGCGCGCGTCCCGACATCCACGGCCAGCGTCATGCAGGAACAGACGGGCGTGCCGTCAAGCCAGACCGTGCAGGCCGAACATGAGCCACGGTCGCAGACGACCTTCGTGCCCGTTAGTCCCAACTCGAAACGCAGCGCTTCGGCCAACGTTGTGCGCGGCTCAACCTCTACGCGGCGCAGTTGATTATTAATGCGCAGGCTCAGCCCAACGCGCCCCGGCCCCACAACTTCCGGCTCGGCAGCGGCAGCAGCCTCAGCCTCCTTTGCGCCGAGCAGCCCTGCGTCGAGAATGGCCGCGCTGGCGGCCGTCAGGCCAGCCCCTTTGAGAAATCCGCGACGCGAAACACGCTGCTTCTCGTCCTCCCTGCTCTTTGTCTCTTTAGACATCTCGAAAACTCCTCTTTCAAAGGCTCGCGTAATGGACCATCAATGCGCGCACGCTTTCAACGAAGGCTCAGGCGTACGGATGTGGGAAAATCTCTGTGCCGGGAAATGCATGAATTGTTGGCGTCAAAGTTACGCGCCTCCGCAGCGCGCCGTCAAGAACAGCCGCGTAAATTTTCTGTTATCGGGAGGCGAACAACGAAGGCAATCAGCAGACTAAAGCAGTTGGCCCATAGTCAGAACGTGCACGTTCTGACTATGGGCCAACTGCTTTAGACTAATGGCTTTTCAGGAAATTATCGCGGGCTTTTCGACAGGGCGCGGGGCTTCGGGCGCTGCGGGCACAACGCGAACGCGGCACTTCGGTTTGGCCGGAGCAAGATGGTCGCGCGTCTTGATGAGAGCGTCCGTGTTAAGGATGATGGTGTCCAGCTTCATCTCAAGATTTTCCGGCAGCCGGTTTTGAATGTTGGTCCAGACAAACTTGCGCGTGAAGCGCTCGGTGCGCGGCAGTGCCTTCTTTGGAAACGCGGCCGGCTCGACATCTGGCAGCGCAGGCGCTTCTTCATCCTCTCGTCGCCATTCAAGCTGGGCGACCGCAGCATCAATAGCGACAGGCCCGTAGGCTTCGTCAAAGAGCGGGTAGTCGCTGAAATTGCGCGCGACTACTAAAACATCCTCCTGCTTTTCCGTAGAGGCTGCCTCGTCAAGAGCGGAAGCATTTTCGTTCTTGCCGGTCGCTGCGGCTGCGATGAGAAGGTCGAAAGATGTGTCTTGCGCAAGCGAGTCTTCACGATGACCGAGCGCGTTGGCGCGCGGGGGGAAGCCCGCGAAGCCGTTTGTCATCGCACGGGAGGCGCCCGTCGTCCTCGGTTCATTTGAGCTATCGCAGGAAGGCGTTTGGGTCTGCTGCTGTGCGCGTGCGAGCAGTTCGGAGTATTGCTGGCGCGCGTCCGTGCGTTCCGTCTCGGGCGTTGTAAAACTGCGGAAGAGGCCGATTAGTTCGGTTCTGAATCGCTCTTCGACGGAGTTTTTCAGGCCGGATAACTGGTCAAAGACGCGAGGCGTCGCCGTCAGCACGATTAATGCGACCAGCGCGATTGATTTGGAATTGAGCCTCATCTTTCCCTGCCTTCTATCTTTTACGGCGAGCGTGCCGGGCTTTATGGTTTGGACGACTAAAGGCAACAAGCCTTGTGGGCTGTCAAGAATCGCTTCCGGGCCGGTCGCGGCCGGAAAGCTCAAAGCGGAGACACGACGGCCGGAATCTTTATGCTCTAAGCTGCAAACGCTCCGCAGTCTGTTTTTGTTTCAAAACTTCTCGCGGCCTGCATGTTATTCAGTTCCGGGCCTTTAAAAGTTCCAGTAAATCGGGCGAGAGGCCGTACGTTCTCGTTTGCACTTCTGCCCTCCTGCCGGTCTTTAAGCCGCAAAAGCTTGCATCGCGTGATACTCTCTATTTCTAATAGCGTAAACGCGACCGGCCGTAGTGCAGGGCCGCTGGAAGGACGAAAGCCATCAGCGCGATGAAGAGCGGCGTCAGCGAGATTGTCGGTCAGGCCGTCTTTCAGGACGGGGCAAAGGGCACGGTCTACAGGGCTTTGCGTCCGCTCTGGTGCGCGTCGTGCAGCAGCGTGGTGGCCGAAGGAGAGATGTTCACTCGCGACACGCAAGCTGGCCGAGCCTTGCGTCTCTGGCCGCGCTGCCGCGCCTGCCTCCCCTTCGCGCTCCGTTCAGAAAGATTAGACAAACAGACGCGCTCGTCTTTACTACAAAACTTACTAACGCCCGTCGAGATGGATAAGGCCGCAGACGAAAATCAGAGCGGGCAGGCTTTTGCGGCGACTACCAAACAGCAGAAAGCTAAAGACGAGCGACCTAAACCTGAGGACGAACGGCAGAAGGCTCGTGAAGCGATGCGACGGCGGCTAGGCCCCGCACTCGAACGCACGCGCCGCACGCGCACACGCAAACCCTGATTAATATCGCCATCAATCTTAATTCAAGGAGACGACACCTAATGAGCAAACTATCCTGTTGCTTCGTGCTGTTGCTATTGCTGCTGTTGCTGCTGCCCGCCTCGACTTTCGCGCAGGAAGGCTTTTCATTGTTTACGACCGATTTTCCGCCGCAGGAATTTGCAGACCGTCGCGCGGCAGTCTATGCGGCCATCGGTGATAGTGTAGCTGTGATTCAGGGCGCGCCGAGTCCGGCAGGGTACACGCGCTTCCGGCAGTCGAATGAGTTCTATTATTTGTGCGGCATCGAAGTGCCGCATGCTTATCTGGCGCTTCTTGGAGCGCAGCGGCGCGCGATTCTATATTTGCCGCATCGCAACGAGCGGCGCGAGCGCGGCGAGGGCAAAATGTTGTCTGCGGAAGACGCCGAGATGATTAAAAAGTTGTCGGGCGTGGATGCAGTCTTCAGTACGGAAGTGCTGGCAGAGCATCTTGGCGGCTACGCTCGAAGCTCGGCAGCGGCGCGCGTCGTCTATACGCCGTTTAGCCCTGCGGAAGGCACGGCGATGAGTCGCGATCTGGCGACGCGTGTGATAGCAGACATCGCGGCCGACCCATGGGACGGGCAGCCTCCGCGTGAAGGTCGCTTCATACAATTGCTGCGTGCGCGTTATCCGCAGTTGGATGTACGAGACCTGACGCCCGTGCTCGACCGTCTGCGCCTGATTAAGAGCCAGCGCGAGATTGCCGTCATCAAAAAGACGACGCAACTCTCCGCGCTCGCACTAATGGAAGCGATGCGCTCGACCGAACCGGGTATCATGGAGTATGAACTCGACGCGCTCGCGAAATTCATCTACTACCGCCACGGCGCGCAGGGCGACGCCTACTATTCTCTTATCGCCAGCGGGCGCAACGCCTGGTATCCGCACTATAACGCCGGCAAGCGGAAGATGCTCGACGGCGATTTTCTGCTGATGGACTACGCGCCCGACGTTGGCTACTACATGAGTGATGTCACGCGCATGTGGCCCGTCAACGGAAAATTCAACTCTTGGCAGCGAGAGTTATACGGTTTCTACCTTGATTGTTATCGTGCGATTCTCAAGAGCATACGGCCCGGTGTGACGGCCAGCACGATCATGCAGGAGGCTGCGCAGGAGATGGAACGCGTGCTCGCGCGCTCGCGCTTCTCCAAGCCGATTTATGAAACGGCTGCACGCAAGTTTGTCGAAGATTATAAGGCGGAGGCCCAGAGCCCCGACGCTTCGCTCGGCCACTGGGTCGGGATGGCGACGCACGATGTCGGGCACGACACAGGCCCATTGCGCCCCGGCATGGTCTTCACCATCGAACCGCAACTGCGTGTGCCCGAAGAGAAGATTTACATACGCCTCGAAGACATGATCGTCATCACAGACAAAGGCGCTGACATCCTCACAGACTTCGTGCCGATGGACATCAACGGCATCGAAAAGCTCATGCGCGAACAAGGCATCCTCCAACGCTACCCGCGCGAAAACATGAAGTAAAAAGGTAAAAGGTAAAAGGTAAAGGGGAGGACACAAAGCCGGACATGGTTTGCGTCTTCACTTTTACCTTTTACCTTTTTACTTTTGCCTTCTACCGTCTTCCCTGCGCAATCTTCACAGCTTCAGGCAGCGAACGCAGGCGTTGCATGGCGATGACGCCTAAGAGCGGGCCGATGGCGAGGGCTGCAAAGGCGTAGCGCCAGCCGACGAGTTGGACCAGCCTTGGAATCAACTGAATCGAGATTGTCGTCAGTAAAAACCCGCAACACATTTGTATCGTCAGAGCGGTTCCTGTGTATTGCGGGTCGCCGAGTTCGGTCACACAGGCCGAGAACTGCGCCGAATCCGCGACCACGCTCGCGCCCCAGATAATCGCCACCAACAGCAGCAGCACAGGATGCGCGCCGAACAGCAGGCCGATGATGAGACAACAACTGCCGCTGATAGCCATCGCCCACGACGTGACGACGGTGCGGCCGGCGCGGTCTGCGACGAGGCCGCCCGCGACGCAACCGATTGCGCCGCTGCCGATGACCAGAAAGGAAGCAACCTCCGCCAGCACCGGCCGGCTTCCCTGTTCAGCCAGACTCGCACGAATCATCACCGGCGTCCAAGTCCACATCGCATAGAGTTCCCACATGTGGCCGAAGTAGCCGAAGTTGGCGAGGCGCACGCCGCGTTCCTGGAAGACTCTGAACACCTGCCTGACATCAAACCTTGCGGCGGGCAAAGCATATGGCCCGTCCGCGATGAAGAGCAGCACAATCAAAGCTCCGGCAAGGGCCAGCCCTGAAGCAAACAGCACGTTGTCGCGCCAGAAGGGGCTGCCGAGTCCGTTAATCAGGTAGGGCGTAGCCTTGCCGAGCGTCAGCGCTCCGACCACGACTCCGAGCGCCATCCCGCGCCCGTGGCGAAACCACGTCGCCATAATCTTCATTCCCGGCGGATAAACGCCCGCCAGAAAAAAGCCTGTCAGAAAGCGCAGCGCGATGCCAATCGCGGCCTGCTCCGCGAAGAGACCGAAGAGCGCGTTGACAATCGCCGCGGCAACGGCTGAGAGCGCAAACAGGTGGCGCGCGTTGATGATGTCCGGCAAATTGAGCAGGGCGCTCAAGAGCGTCCCCGCAACGAAGCCGAGTTGGACGGCCAACGTAAACCATGCGGCGCTCGTTTCCGTCAAACGCCATTCAGCGCTAATCGCCGGCATCACAGCTGAAGCGCTGAACCATAAAGTCATTCCCAACAACTCCGCCAACGACAGCAGCACCAGCACGCGCCAGCGCTCGCCGCTCGCCTGAGTTGAAGAATCCTGCATGCCGCTGAGTTTCTTTCGGGCCAGAATTGTCAGAGCAAAACTTCGTGCGTTTCGTTTTTACCGTCAGGTGAGAATAAAACAACCGGCGAACAAGCTGAAAGCCTCAAGATGTTTCAAGCTGAAAATTAAAGGCAGAAGGCGCAGAGGATAAGAGGGAATCCGTGATAACAGATAGCAAATTCGAAATCTCAAATTCTACTATCTGAGACGCCCGATTCCCTTTTATCCTCTGCGCCTTCCGCATCCTGCTGCGTTTAACTTCCCGCGAATGTTGGCGCTCAACCGCGCAGAGTTTTAACTACTGCCAAGCTGCGGAGCGACGTAGCGGACAAACTTCAACTCCGCAAGCTTCGCAAGCTTCTCAATAGGCAGACGCCCGATGACCACCTTGCCCGTCGGCGGGTCAAGCAAGACCTCGAAGCCTAGTTGCTTAAGCTGCAAGAGCGCTTCTGGCGTTTTGTCTGTCAGCCAGATTTGCACCTCCGCCTTGCCCGCACGAATGAATTTAGCTTCATCCGGCCCCGGCTGCGAGTTTTTCTTCGCCAGCCGCTCGACGACTGCTGCGATTGACACATGTAGTTTGGTCAACATTTCCTGCCGCCGCTGGTCATCTCGCGAGAGCAACACGTCAGAACCGCCTGCCCCGCGTCTCGCCTCATTTTTGAGGACTGATTTATCCTGCTTCGGCTCGGCTAAAACACTCATGTTCTGAGTTCTCGGTCCGCCTCCGCCTCCGCGCGATACTCTTCCGCTAATGACGGGAGCGCTCGCTGTTTGTCCAGCCTTTCCTTTATAGAGGATTTTCCGTTTGCCGCCGACGGACAAGACCTCTTCATCAGTGTCGCCGAAGACGCCCTCGCGGCTGACGCCCTCCGGCATCTCGATTGGCACTTCGACGCGACGCGGCGCGCCTCCGTCCGTAATCGTCATCTCTTCGACGGCGACAAACGAAGTGAACTGCGTCATCAAGCGATATTCGAGGCCAAGCTGTGTGATGGTTTCCTGCAACTCAGGACGCATCGTGCCGTGCTGCGCTCCCGCGTAATCCTGACTCATCAGATCGTCAATGCGTGTGCGCGCCCAGAGCGTCGCCAGCACGTCGTGCTGCGGTTGCGACTGCGGCAATTCAATCGGAATCTCGCGCACGAAATCCCGCCCGGACATCTTTCCTTTCAAACGGATCGTGCCTCGCCCGCCGCCCGTAAACCGGCCCGACAAAATGACAGGCTTCGCGCTGAACAGATCCGGGATACGCTGCGGGTAAACATCCGCGACAGGCAGGCCCGACCAGTCAACCGTGATGTCTGTCAAAAGCGGGCTGCGCACGCGTTCGTGGAAACGACGCGCGGCGGCTGACCCGTCATCAGTCAGCGCAACGTATTCGACTTCGCCCCGCCCGTGCTCCGCCATCTTGTCGAGCAGAAAACGGTTGACGGAACTACCGATGCCAAACGAGAAGACGCGCGCGTTCGGATGCTTCTGCACTTCGGAGATGATCGTCATGTCGTCGCCGACGTAACCGTCCGTCATAAAGCAGACGATGCGTATGTGGTCGGCCGCGTCCGATGGGTCAAGGGCCGCACGGATGGCTTTCATCATTTCCGTTCCACCGCCGCCCTCGCGCGTCTCTAAAAACTTTTGCGCCTTCTCTAAATTTTCTTTCGTCGCTGGCACAGGCTTCTCGAAGAGAATACTTGTGTCGCCCGCAAACGTAATCAGGTTGAAAGTGTCCTGCGGGTAAAGCCCTTCGAGAGCGAGCTTCATCGCCTCCTTAGCCTTCTCAATCGGAAAGCCGCTCATCGAACCCGACGTGTCTAGCACGAAGACGATCTCTTTCGGCGTCACGTCTTCCGCCGTCACGCGGTCCGGCGGTTGCAGAATCAACGTGAAGAAGCCGCCCTTCGCAGAGCGATGCGTCAACACAGCATCCTCAACCTTGCGGCCGGCCACATCATACTTCAGTATGAAATCCTTGTTCGGAATCGTCTCTTTATCCTTGAGCTTGACGACGGCGCTGCCCGCGCCTCGTCTATCAACCTCTACCTCGTGCGAATCAGACTTCAATCCGTCAAGCGGCACGCCCGCATCCAGCGTCACCTCTACGGAAATATCGTGGCCCGCGCGCGTTCCCTTCGCTGCGACCGGCGGCGTGATGCGCGAGCCATCGGGCACGCGCGTTGTGTCTGGCGAAAAGCCGCCGCCCTGCCGGCCTGTCGGAGCACCCGGCACATATCTTGGGCCAACGACCATCGGGAAAACAAACTCGTACGAGCCGTCTTCATACTTCAACGTCTCGACATAACTAATCGTCACGACGACGCGCTCGCCCGGCATGATGTTGGCAACAGACTGCGTGAAGATGTTGGGCCGCTCCTGGTCCAGCAGGCTCGCCACCTGCCCTCTATTCTTCGCAGCCTCATAGACAGCCTGCGCCTGTTCCCTGCGCATAATCTTCCCCTTCACGGTGCGATCTCCGACGAGCATCGTCATGTCGTCAACCGCAGCATTCTGCGGTAGGGGAAACGTGTAAACAGCTTCAATCTTATCCTTGAACGGATTCTCAAACTCCTGCGTCACCTGAACGCGCGAGAGAAAGCCGCTGATTTCGGCTTTCACAGTCGTGTGCTTGAGCGGAGCAACGCCTTTGCGTTTCCCGCTCGCGTCCACGACCTCTAACGCGCCCGGCGTTTCCTCCTGAACAACAGGAGCAGCAACAGCAGAGGCCGCCTTTGTTCCTCTACATGCGACGAAAACTAAAACTCCGGCGGCTGCGACAATCAACAGGAGCATCGCTCTCATTAAGGGTTTTCGGTACATCAGACTCATCCTCCAAAAAAATAGAAGCGAGGGTTTTAATTGCGGACGCCGAACGCCACGCGCCGCGCGTTAATAACGGATTAACTGCGGCCGCTGATTTTCCGCTCAGCCTAAGCCGCGACTTCAAAGCGTTCCTGTCATAGAACGCTTTGCCGTCTAGACCTTGCAGATGCTTTTTCCACCTGAAGCCGAAGATTGCTCGGCCGTGCCAGCCCTCAGGAGAAACAGAAAGCGGCGCTTCCCCTCTATTCGAAGAAGCACCGCTCTGTGTCTGGACTAAAGAGTTTGCGCTTGCGCGTCGTCAGTAAAGATTAAAGTTATACTCTATCTGAATGTACTGCGACACCGCCCGCCCATCCTTCATCGCCGGCTGAAACCGTATCTGCCTCGCCGCCGCTATCGCCCTCTCCGTCAATCCATACGGCAACCCACTCACCGCTCTGATGCCTGTCACTTGCCCGCTGCTTGAAAACACCGCTCGCAGCACGACCGTGCCACTCACTTGATTCTTCCGCGCCTCTTCCGTGTACTGCGGCTCTGGCCTCGACAGGATTCTCGCCTTCTGCGTTACCTCTCTTGGAGAGAATGTGCGGTTGTAATCTATGGGTGCTTCTCCGTTAAAGCCTGTCCCTCCACCCTGTCCCCCTCCGCCCAGATTCTTATCTCCGTTGCCCATGTTCCCGCCTCTGCCCGGCCCGAAGCCTCCGCCCTGCCCTTCTCCTGTGCCTGAGCCTTCACCACTGCCCATCCCACCGCCTTTCCCTGGCCCTGAGGATGTCTCCGTGCTCTTCGAACGTGGGTCTCCGTACTGTCCATAAGGCAGATTCTTGTACAACGCCGGGTCAATATCCGAGCCTCCGACGGGCAAAGAGGGCGGCGTCATCGGCGGCAACTTCGGAATGGCTGCCGGTATCGGGCTGGGGGGAGGTATCTTTCCCTGCTGCGCGGGCAAGGCTTCCTGACGGCCGCCGCCACCTCCGCCTCCGGCCCGCTCAAACTTCTGCTTACTGCCTTCGCCCTTGCCCTTGTTCATGCCGACACGCCCTTCTTCGCCAGTGCCGATGCCCTTGTCGGGCTTCGTCTCTGGGTCGGCGTCTGGAATCTCGGTGTTAATCATCTGCGTGAGTTCCAGTTGTTCGCGCTGTTTTTCGGCTAGTTCAGCCGAATGCACTCGCCAGCGGTCGAGGCCGACGAGAGCGAGGATGGCGGTGGTGACAGCTAAGAGAGCGAAGATGGAAGCGAAAGCGACACTGGGAGTGGAGAAGAAGCGCCAGGCTGAGCGGCCGTAGCCGGAGACTAATCTGGAGGAGAAGCCTCTGGGGTCGCGTTTAAACTCGGGCCAGGTGAGTTGAGACTGGTGTTTGACGGCTGAAAGTTCACTCATCAGGCGGCGTGTGATGCCGGCATCCTCGATGATGGTTAGGTGATA
>DASVPO010000032.1:0-21408 GCA_036382855.1 Pyrinomonadaceae bacterium
CAGCGTGCGCAGTTCTTCTGAAGACCATGCACGCATTCTATCAACTTGCGCTATCTTGTGCGCGGGCATCGAACCCGCACTCAAGATGGTTCAGCCATCCCCGCCGCAAGCAGCGGGGCATTAAGAACCTTTTTCGTAAAAAGGCAAAAGGTGAACGGAAAAAACAGCTTGCTCACGGTTCTTACTTTTACCTTTTACCTTTTCACTTTTGCCTCTTTAGCGTTCCGTCAATTCGACGATGCCGATGCCGCCGGGAGCGAGGCTTAGTTGAACGCTCTGCTGCCCGTTGTCGTTTGCGACCTCCAACTGCTTTTCGTTTGTCCACTCGCGCGCTTGCGCGATGCTTCTCCCTTGCAGCGAGAGCCTGACGCTTACGTAGGCCGAGCGGTCAACCTGCGCCATTCCCTGCTGCGGCTTCAGCACGCCGCGATTGTTAAAGAGCGTGATGACCCAGCCGTCTGCCTTACGGTTAATCAAATATTCAACATCACCCTGAACGCGAACGGGCGTCGCGCCCGCAGAGAGATGCGCGATGAGATGCGCACTTAAGGGAGCGATTCTTTCATCAAGGCCCAGCAAATCCGGCAACGAGCAAAAGATGATGCGCCCCTGCCCGGTTGTGTTCACAGTGACGAGAGGATCGCCGCTCAAAGTCTCCATCAAGACGCGCGTGCCCGCGAGCGTCTCCACCTTTTCGTAACGGAACATCTGCCCGCTCAAATTCGCATTGTCTTCGGGCGTCAGAAGACAGCGCGCGTTATCGGCTTCCGCCGTCTCATTGCGCAGGCGGACGCCGAGCAGTTGCGCGGGCAGCCCTTTGACCTGCGCAGCGTTGAGAACAACCGTGCCGCCTTTGCGCGCATAGTCCGATAGCTTCTGCGCCCACGCGCTGGTCCACTCGATGCGCCCGCCGACAATGGCCGCGCGATAATTATCAATCGCATCTCTCTTCGCGTCGGAAGCGACGAGGACGTCGAAGATGTCTCCGAAGATGCCGTTAACGAATGCCTGCCGGTCTGCGCTGGCAGGTTCTCCTTCAGCCACCATCAGCGGGTAGTAGGCCGCTCCGAACAACTCGCGCAACGCGCGGTCGCTGCGGTTAATCTGCGAGACGCCGAAGGGCCAGTGTGGATAATCTGTCATATCCCAGCCGTGCGCGGGGTCTAGGAGGATAGCGACGGGCGTGTAAGGCACGCCGCGCTCCGTGTGCTTTTCGGCGAAGCGCATGAATTCGTGTGTGATGCGGCCCAGGGGGTTGAGTTGGAAAGAATGCTCGCCCGGCCCCGGCTTAAAAAACTGGTCGAAGCCCTGCTCAAGATAGATGGCGCTTGCTCCGCCCATGTAATAAAGATAGTAGCTCTTGCGATACCACGAGAGCGATGGGCCCATCGTCGCGCCGTAGCGCGAGTGAAAGAAATGGTCCGGCCCTGCGAAGTTTTGCAGCTTGGTAAAGGTCGTGGCTGTGTCTCCGAAGTTGGGCGCGTGATAATAGAGCACAGCGCCGCCATACTGCCGCGCAGCGCCGCGCGTAAAGGCCAAACGCATCGCCACACCCGGCTGCACGGCCGCCGTCTCAATTCCGATGAGGCGCGTGCCCCATTCTCCAAGGGCGTGTGCGAAGGAGGTGCTTGAGGTTGACTGCGCAGGAATCAGCTTGTCCCACATCGCGCCCGTCTGTGTGTGAAACAAATCGCCCCATTTCTTTTCAAGTGCACGCGTGTAAAAAACCTTGTGGAGTTCTAACAACTCGCGGCGCGACATCTCAGGCTTTAGTTTCAACTCGGTCGCGGCGGACGACCAGACGTGTCCTATGCTTTCGCCCGAAATCCAGCCCAGGAATTGCTCGCGCAACTCCGTCGTTAGCAGCTTCCACGCAGCACGTCCTTCATCTTCCGGCATCTGCGCCGCTCCGTAATTCACCAGCACGGCGAAGGGCGCTCGCGTCTCGCGCAGGTAACGTAGGAAGGCGCTGCCCTCACGCAGGTATTGCGGCAGGTCGTTGATGTAAATGACGGGCACGACCAGCTTCGAATCGAAGAGCGGAACTTCGCGCGCGCCCTTGTACTTCTCTATGAACGCCTCTACCGGCTCGGCGTGAAAAGGATAAAGGGGTCGCTCCTGCACAGGCTTCTCGTAGAGCGTCCAGAACTCTTTCGCGATATTCCAGGGCATCAGGAAATCGCGGCCCGAGAGCTTCGGCTGCCGCCACGCGGCGGGCACGTCCCATTTCTCCGTGTCCGTCAAAAGCGGCGCAAGGTCAAAGCGTTTATCCGCCCATTCGCGCAGGCTGCGCATCGCAGCAAAGTCAGGCTTCGCTCTTCCAGACGGAACGTAAACGAGATTATTCGCCAAGAGCAGGCAATCAACATGACGACGCGCTTCAGCACTCTTTTCAATTTCAAGAGAGACGCGTACCTGGCCTTTGCCGAGCCATGCGAAAGTCGCATCCCACGCGAAGGCCCAGCCCCAGTAGAGGCTCACCTCGTCATGCGCGTCAATGATGTCATATTTGCCGAACTCATGGCGCAATATCTCGCCGTTGTTTTTCGTGAGGCGGAGCGTAAATGTCTCAGTTTTTCCGGCCCAGTCCGCATAGCGCACCCAGATTTTGTACAGCCCTGAGCGCGGCACTTCGATGTCCTGATAAATCACGGCGCGCGTCTCGTCTGCGCTCGCCGCCGCAGAGTTCCACTCGCTTTCGCCGCCCTGCGACCATTCGGCCGACACACCCGGCCCGTTAATTCCCCACCCCGGCGCTTTCGCTTTCGGCAAGTCCATCCAGGATGGATTCTGCACCGGCTCAAAGCGCTCGTTGGTCGCAAAGCCCTGCATGTTCTCCGCTTCATACCAGAGAAACTCAAGCGAACGCCGTGGCGATGATTGACTGTTAGACGACGATTGAGTTGCAGGCAACGCAGGCGTCGGCGCAGGCGTTTGCGCGAAGATGAAAGACGAGCAGAGGAGCAGAGCGACGAAGGCGCACACAAAGGCAAACAAAAGTGCGCGGCGATAAAGCATTTTACTCTTCATCGCCACGCTCTCTTTTCTTCTTATTCCGGCGAGCTTGCGCTTCATCCTTAGCCCAGAGCTTCCAGACATTCTGCGAGCGTGCGCTGGCGGCAGGTGAACATAGGCGTGTCGCGCAGGGTGAAGGCGCTGGCTTTCGTCTCGCGAAGTTCCTGCACGAGGTCAAGAAAGTCCGAAGGATAGTCTGTCTCGAAAGCGACGACGAATTCCTGATCGTCTAGACCGAAGGAGTAGGTCGTGTGCAGACGCACCGAGCGGTATTTCGAGCCGACGCGGATATGCTCGTCCATCATGTCCTGCCGCTGCTCGGCCGAGAGCGAATACCAAGGGCGCGTTTTAACGAACGGATAGACGAACAAATACTTGGACTTTCCCGGAATGATGTGCAGGCGATCTTCGACGTGCTTCGGATTGTCCTTGTCTATGTACATCGAGCGCTTGGTCATCGAGAGAAACGATTGCGGGGTTTCCAGATAGCGCCCGAGACCTGTGCGGTTGAGTTGGGCCGTCATCTCCTGAAACGGGTCCAGGTCGTAGCCGATACGCCACAT
The DNA here is from genome assembly GCA_036382855.1 of Pyrinomonadaceae bacterium. GTDB lineage: Bacteria > Acidobacteriota > Blastocatellia > Pyrinomonadales > Pyrinomonadaceae > DASVTR01. Next base: position 3,579 of record DASVPO010000032.1, read on the forward strand.
CATAAACTCTACGTTGGGCCTGAGGCCGACGAGCGAGTAGGTGTGAATCAGCATCTCGCGGCCGTATTCTTCAACCGTACTGATAAACTCTCGCTTGCCTTCGTCGCGCGACTGCTGGTCCAGCAGACGCCATTCCGGGCGCGCGCGATGGAAAGTGAAACTAACGAACTGGCGCGGCAGTTTCGGCTGCGGCTGCACTGTTTCGTCGGCCGCCTGCGCCAGCCGCAGCGAACCGCGCCCCGCGGTAGTGCCTTGTACGTTATCGGTGCTCATCCGGCGTTCACCTCTGAAAATAGAATCGCAATAAGGTCGCACACATCTCGTCTAGTAGGATAAAATGCGCGACGAAGATTTTAGACTATTCTGCGGCTAACCCTTCGAGATTGCAAATCCGGCGGAAGGCCCTTGTCCAGCTTCGACCTATTATGACAGAAACAAAACAGCCTTCCCCGGAGAGGGAGCCAGACCGTGGGCGCAGAAATTTTCTGCTGCTCGTTCCCGTAGCCATCTTTGCGGGTGTGGCCGGAGCAATCGCGACCGCTGCCCTGCGTTTCCTGCGGCCGACGGCGGCAGCACAGGATGAAAAATGGCTCAACGTTGCGCCCGTGTCGCAACTCACAGGTGAGCGTCCGCTGATGCGCAGCGTCATCGCAGAACATCGCGCAGGCTGGGCCAGCACGCTCGAAGAGCACTTCGTTTACGTGCTGCCCAATCAGAACCATCAAGTGCTCTCAAGCATCTGCCCGCACGAGGGCTGCAACGTCACATGGCGCGGAGACATCAACCAGTTCCTTTGTCCCTGCCACGATAGCTTCTTCGGCGCGGACGGCTCGCGGCTCTCCGGCCCGTCGCGTCGCGGCTTAGACCCCTTGCCCTCGCGCGAGGAAAACGGGATGCTGCAAATCCAGTACAAATTTTTTGTCAACAACACGGAAGACCGTCAGGTGCGCGAATGAGTGAGGCCAAAGCTAAACAGGCGCAAGCGCCCCTGGAATCCGACTGGCTCTCGCGCTGGACGACGCTCGAAGATTTCGAGCGCTCGATTATTGACGGCCCGGCGAGCGGCTTTGAAGCATGGGCACGCACGACCGCAGGAGCCGTTATGATGCTCCTCGTGCTGCAACTCGTCACGGGATTGCTGCTCGCTTTTTATTACGTCCCTTCCGTCGAGAGCGCACATACGACCGTCGTCTATATTGAAAAGGTCTTGCCCGGCGGCTCATGGATTCGCGCGTTGCATCACTACGGCTCGCAATGGCTGACGCTGGCGCTGGTGCTGCATCTGGCGCAGTTGTTCTGGCGCGCGAGTTATCGCCGCAGGCCCGTTGGCTGGCTGGCGAGCGTCGTGCTGCTGGCGCTCATACTCGCGGCGGGCGCGACAGGTTATTCCCTGCCGTGGGACGCACGCGCTTTCTTCGGCACGCGCGTCACGGAAGGCGTCGCATCGGGCTTGCCCTTCGTCGGGCAGACGGCGCGCAAGTGGCTCTTGGGCAGCAACGAGATTTCAGCCATCACGCTCGTGCGTTTCTTCGCGTTGCATGTGCTCGTCATTCCACCTCTTATTATCGTGACGGTGATGGTGCGTTTCTTCATCCTGCGCCGTCGCGCGCCGCTCGCCAGTGATTCCGAAGAGCGACGCCTCAAATCGTTCATCACACGCCAACTGATGCGCAACGCGATCACGGCCGGCGTCGTCTTCATCGCGCTCTCGTTCTACGCCTTGCGCTACTACGCTCCGCTTGGCCCAGCCGCAGACACGGCAGCGCCCGGTTATCTGCCGCGTCCCGGTGCGCAGTTTCTCTGGCTCTTTCAGATGTTGAAGTACCTGCCCGGCCGCACAGGCTCAATCGTCGCGGTCGCGCTGCCCGGCTTGATTCTCATCACGCTCGGCTCCGTTCCCTTTCTCAAGCATCGTCCCCTGAGCAAGATCTTCGCGCACCCGCGCCGCGATATAGGCTTCGTTCTCTTCACACTCGGCTTCGCGTTGTTCACAACACTAACGATTCTCGCCTACTTTAAGGATGCGACAGACCCTAACGTGCGCGTCCAACTAGCACGCCAGCGCGCCGAAGAGTCTGCCTTCAGAGCAGCACCCTTCACGCCCCTGCGCATACAGGCGAGCGAATCCGTGATTGATGATGCACAGGACGAGACAAATGCGCCCGCGAACAACAACGGAGCAAGCGTCTCACCCTCGCCCGTCGTCTCCGGCTCTCCGAACGCCAACGTCTCGCAGAACACGAGCGGCAGCACTCCCGGCTCGCCGCCCAAGGCTTACATCACACACTGCTCTGCCTGCCACGGCACGCGCGGGCAGGGAGCAGCCCCCTTTCGCGGCCTGATAGGCGTCTCGGCCAAGCCGCGCCGCACGCTCGAAGACATCATCGGGCTGCTCAACACCCCTGAGGCTTACGGCATCCAACCGCCCATGAAATCCTTCGCGACTCAACTGACGGAAGATGAAAAGCGTGCTATTGCCGAATGGGTCGTCTCGCTGAAAAAAAGATGAGTCCAAAGTCTAAAGTCCAGGGTCCAGAGTCAAAAGCATCTGCTCTCAGACTCTGGACTTTGGACTTTGAACTTTGGACTTATAGCGTTTTGATGTTTTATACTCGCGTCGCTCTTAAATCAATTTACACGCGTCGCAACCGAGCGCGACGTTTGCGGAGTCTATCAACGATGAAATTCGTCAAGCTCTCGTTTGTCATCGCAGCGCTGGCGCTGTTTGCTCTTGCCTGCGGTGAGACGACCACGCCGACCAATCAAACCGTCAACAACACCGCGCGGCCAACGCCTGCGGTCAATTCCACGACCACTGCGAACACGGCGAACACGACCGCAACGCCTGCTGACGAACTGGCAGCCGCGCGCACCACGTACGGGCAAATCTGCACGGCCTGCCACGGCGAAAGCGGCGACGGCGGCAACGTCACCATCGAGGGGAAAAAGCTGAAAGTGCCGAGCCTCAAAAAAGGCCACGCGCTGACACACACGGACGAGCAACTGGCGAAGGTTATCGCTAACGGCGACGCCGACGAAGGCATGCCCGCCTTCAAAGACCGCCTCAAGCCGGAGGAAATCAACAACTTGGTGCGCTTCATCCGCCGCGAATTTCAGGGAGGCGAGAGCAAGCCGAAGGATGCAGCACCCGCTCCTAAAGGTTGAGTAAACGCTCAAGTCGCAATCGAAGTGGAACATAAAGATGTCTCGCGTCGTGGAAAAGGTCTGCACAAAATGCAACACGGCTAAAGAGCTTGCAGAATTTCCTTTTCGGGACGAAAAGAGAGGGACGCGACACTCTTATTGTCTGGAGTGTGGGCGGCGCTGGGTCAAACTCCACTACGGGAGGAACGTCGCCTATTATGTTCAGAAAGCAGCCAAGCGACGTAAACAGGCGGCTAATGATATTAACGATAAGTTATTCGAGTATCTTCAGAGCCACCCGTGTGTTGATTGCGGCGAAAGCGACCCCGTAGTACTGGAATTCGATCACGTCCGTGGAGAGAAGAAATATAATGTTACGGAAATGGGCTGGCGAATCTTGTCTTGGAAGACATTGCTCAAAGAGATTGCCAAATGCGAGGTGCGTTGCGCAAATTGTCACCGTCGTAAAACCGCTCAACGACGTAACTCTTATCGGTATCGAAAATCTTGCGGGCCGTTAGCTCAGTTTGGATAGAGCACTGGTCTTCGGAACCAGGTGTCGGGGGTTCGAGTCCCTCACGGCCCGCCATTTTATGTCATTAATCCCTCGCCAACTCCTTTTCCAGATTATCCAAATACAATACAGGCGCAGAGGATTCGGCGGCCAGTTCGTTTGAGATGGCGTCGCGCCATGCGATGACCTCGACGCGCAGGCCCAGCCCCTTGACAAACTTGACCGTCTCTACGTAATCGCGGTCCCCTGCGACGAGAATCGCCGTCTCATATGCCTGGTTAATGCCGAGCATCAGCATCTTCGTCGCAAGGCCAACGTCAACACCCTTCTCGGCAGGCATCGTGTGCGTGTGGTCGCAGTTCTGGCAGCTCACTGTCTTCTGGCCTAAACGGTAGAGCGAGACTTCCCAGCGCAGTTGCTCTTTAAGAAACTGGTAGAAGCTGGCTTCTGCCGGAAGCGGCGGGTCATGTTCGGACGCGAAAAAGTAGGTCTGCCAGATTTCGCCTTCGCGCTCGAGGAATCGCGCAAACCTCTGCCAGTCAATGCGCCACCCGCTGTCCCGCTGCCCGTGAAAAATATTTGCGTTGTCAATAAAACAGATAGTCTTACCCCTTGCAGTTGTCATGTGCCCCCATTTCCTATCACAATAGCGTTTACTAAATTGGCCGAGACGGATTTAGAATATAACACGCCTGAGCACAACTCTGTTTTAGACATTTTGTCACGAAGGAACTGGATTACATGACCAGCCCAAGACCCATCACGATGCTCTGTCTCGCCAGCTACGAAAAAGGCGCGGAGTTTATCAGAGAGTGCAAGAGGCAAGGCTGTCGCGTTATTCTTCTGACATCCGAAAGCGTCGGCGATGCAGACTGGCCGCGCGAGAGCATTGACGAGATTTTTCTCATCCCCGACGTGGATAAGAAATGGAATCTGGATGATGTCATTAAAGGCGTCAGCTACCTTGCGCGCAAAGAGCCGGTTGACAGAATCGTGCCGCTCGATGATTTCGATCTTGAGACGGCGGCTGCGCTGCGCGAGCACCTGCGCGTGCCCGGCATGGGCGAGACGACGACGCGCTACTTTCGCGACAAGCTGGCGATGCGCGTTCGCGCCAGCGAGGCTGGAATTCCCGTCCCCGAATTCGAGCACATCCTTAACAACGACCGCCTGCGCGATTACCTCGCGCGCGTTCCCCCTGTCTGGCTGATCAAGCCGCGCTTCGAAGCCTCCGCCACAGGCATCAGGAAACTCAACACGGCGGAAGAATTCTGGGAGGCCGTTGACGACCTTGGCGACCGCCAATCCTTCCACGTCGTCGAGCGCTACGTGCCCGGCGACATTTACCACGTTGATTCGATTGTCAGCGAACGCGAGCTTATTTTCGCCATCGCCAGCAAATACGGGCAGCCGCCGCTGGATGTGGCCCATGGCGGCGGCGTCTTTACGACCTCGACCGTCCTGCGCGGCTCAGATGATGAACGTCAGCTTCTCGCGCTCAATCGCGAAGTGCTCCACGCCTTCGGACTTTTGCGCGGCGTCTCGCACACGGAATTCATCAAGGCGCGCGAAGATGGGCGCTTCTATTTTCTGGAAACATCTGCGCGCGTCGGCGGCGCTAACATCGTCGAACTGATTGAAGCCGCGACCGGCATCAACCTCTGGCGCGAGTGGGCCAAGATTGAAATCCAGCGCGGGCAGACAGAGTATCAGCTTCCACCATGCCGCAATGATTACGCGGGGCTTATCATCTCGCTGGCACGTCAGGAGTACCCGGACACGCGCGCTTACAACGACGCGGAGATTGTTTACCGCATCAATAAACGCTATCACGCAGGGCTTATCTTGCAATCGCCCGACCCTGCGCGCGTCGAGCAACTTCTGGAAGATTACACGCGCCGCTTTTACAAGGATTTTTATGCCACTCAACCGCTGCCGGAGCGCGCGATGAGCTAAGCTGTAGTGTCAGATGAGCAAAATCGGAATGAAGACAAGTGCAGAGAATGAAACGGGCGAGCGCGTTGATTTACCGATTACGGGGATGACGTGCGCTGCCTGCGCGCGGCGGATTGAGCGCAAGCTGAAGAAGGTTTCCGGCGTCCGTTTGGCGGGCGTCAACTTCGCAACGTCGCGTGCGACCGTTGAATATGACCCGCGCGCGACGGGCGTGCGCGCTCTTATCGGCGCGGTCAAAGAGGTCGGCTACGATACGGCGGGGACGGCCCACGCTGCATTCATCGTTGACGATTCGGCGCGGCCTGCGGGTTCGAGCCAGCAGCTAGAGAAGCATTTGAACAGGCTGCGCGGTGTCGTGAGCGTTTCGTTTAATCTCTCGACGATGGAAGTGCGCGTCGAATATCTGCCGGGCGCAACCCATGTGGCTGCGCTCAGGGAAGCGATTGAAGAGTTAGGCTATCGCGTGCGCGAAGTGCCAAACGGGCTTGGAAGTTCGGCGGAGGATGCAGAGAGCGCTGCGCGTGCTGCCGAGTATAAAGAGTTGTGGCGGAAATTTCTGGTGGCAGCGCTCCTGTCAGCGCCTGTGCTCTTGATAGCGATGTCGCACGGCCGCATCGCGTTCCTTGATTTCGCGGGCGCTGATTGGCTGCAACTCGCTCTCACAACGCCGGTCGTCTTCTATTCCGGCTGGCAATTCTATCGCGGCGCGTGGGCCGCCTTCCGTCATCGCGCCGCAGACATGAACACGCTCATCGCGATGGGCACGGGCGCAGCCTATCTCTACTCCGTGGCCGCGACAATCGCACCAGGCTTCTTCGCGCGTGCAACCGGCGGCGCAAGCGCGATGCCCGCCGACATGCAGGGCATGGCGGGAATGAATGAAGCTTTGACAGCACCAGTCTATTTCGAGGCAGCGGGCGTCATCATCGCGCTCATCTTGCTCGGAAGATTGTTGGAATCACGCGCGAAGGGACAGACGAGCGATGCGATTCGTCGCCTGATGAATCTACAGCCGAAGACTGCGCGCGTCGTGCGTGAAGGCGAGGAAGTTGAGATAGCGGTCGAGGAAGTTGTTATCGGTGATATGGTCATCGTCAGGCCGGGAGAGAAGATTCCTGTTGACGGCATCGTCGAACAGGGCGCGTCCGCCGTTGACGAGTCCATGCTGACGGGCGAGAGCCTGCCCGTTGATAAAACAAGCGGCGACGAAGTGTTCGGCGCGACGATGAATAAGACGGGCGCGTTCAAATTCAGGGCGACGAAAATCGGCAAGGACACTGCGTTGCAGCAGATTGTCAAGCTCGTGCAGGATGCGCAAGGCTCGAAGGCTCCGATTGCGCGTCTCGCGGATGTCATCAGCGGCATCTTCACACCCGTCGTTATCTGCATAGCGATTGCGACCTTCGTTGTCTGGTTCGTCGTTGCTCCCGCTGATGTGCGTTTCACGATGGCGCTCGTCAACTTCGTCTCCGTGCTGATAATCGCGTGCCCCTGCGCTCTCGGACTCGCGACGCCGACGGCCATTATGGTCGGCACGGGCAAGGGTGCTGAAAACGGTGTGCTGATTAAGGGCGGCGAGAGCCTGGAACTGGCGCACAGGCTGCAAACCATCGTGCTCGATAAGACCGGGACTATCACGAAGGGCGAGCCTGCTCTGACGAGCGTGTTGACGAACGATGAAGCGGGAGCAGTTAATGATGACGACCTGTTGCGGCTCGCTGCTTCGGCCGAGCGCGGCAGCGAGCATCCGTTGGGACAGGCCATTATTCGCGCGGCTCGTGAGCGCGGGCTTGCATTAACCGATGCCGCCTCCTTCAATGCGCTCGCAGGGCACGGCATAGAGGCGGAAGTAGAAGGCCACAGGCTGCTGCTCGGCAATCTCAAGTTGATGCGCGACCGTGAGGTCTTGCTCGATGGGTTTGCGGAACGCGCGGCGGCGCTGGCGAGAGATGGTCAGACGCCCATGTACGCGGCCGTTGACGGACGATTCGCGGGGCTGCTGACTGTTGCAGACCAGCTTAAGCCTGAATCGAAGGAAGCCGTCGAGAGCTTGCAGCGGCTAGGGCTTGAGGTCGTGATGCTGACGGGCGATAACCGCGAGACGGCGGAAGCGGTCGCCGCAGAGGTCGGAATTTCTCGCGTGCTGGCCGAAGTCTTGCCGGAAGGAAAGGTGTCGGCCGTCAAGAGCTTGCAGCAGGAGAAGCGAGTCGTCGGGATGGTCGGAGACGGCATTAACGATGCCCCTGCGCTGGCTCAGGCCGATGTCGGAATCAGCATCGGAACAGGCACGGACGTAGCGATTGAGGCTTCCGACATTACGCTCATCAAGGGCGACTTGCGCGGCGTCGTGACGGCGATTGCGCTCTCGCGTGCCACCATTCGCACCATCCGTCAGAATCTCTTCTGGGCCTTCGTCTATAACGTGGTCGGCATTCCAATCGCGGCGGGCCTGCTCTACCCGCTCACGGGCTGGCTGCTCTCGCCCATTATCGCCAGCGCCGCAATGTCTCTTTCGAGCGTCTCGGTCGTCAGCAACAGCCTGCGGCTGCGTCGCTTCCGTTCGCCCGTGCAGGAAGGTTGAAGATGGACGCAGTTGAAATCAGCGTCGTCGTCATCGGTGTAGCGAGCATTGCTTTCGTGCTCTGGTATTTCTTCGGAGAGCGCGAAAGCGTGGCGGCAAACACGGGCGAGGGCGGCGTGCAGGAAATCACTATCACCGTCAAGGGCGGCTACTCGCCGGACGTTATAGTCGTCCGCGAGGGCGTTCCCGTACGTCTCAACTTTTACCGCGACGAGACGGCCTCGTGCAGCGAAGATGTCATCTTCAGCGACTTTAGAATCGCAAGACACCTGCCAGCCTACACCACCACGCCCGTCGAGTTTACGCCCGACAAAGCAGGCGAGTTTACGTTCACCTGCGGGATGAACATGATGCGCGGCAAGCTGATTGTTCAGTAGTCAGTCGTACTGGCGGCCGGGCGCGAGAGCGCCGAGCGCGCGACCGATTAAAGCGATGATGGCGCAGATGATTGGGCCAATGACTACGCCGCCCGCACGCGCCGCCAGCGCCTTCGTCATCGGAACGACCGTTCCCTCCGGCACATTCAAAGCATCCCAGTGACGGAAGTAGGAATTCGGAATGTCGAGCGCGTAGCTGAGAGCCGTCGCGCTGAAAATCAGGATTTGCGCGAAGAGTCCGAGCGCGACACCTATGAGCGCCGCGCCGAGCCAACTGAAGCCGCCGACGCGACCTGAGAGAGCGCCCCAGTAGAAGCTGCTGACGAAGGTCAGGCCGACGATGGAAAACATCGCGTTGCCGCGCGGCGCATAAGGCACGCCCGCCATTCCCAGTATGAAACGCCCGATGGCGAAGAGCAGAATCAACAGTAACGGCAAACGGATAAAACGTAGGATACGGGGGAGCATAAGGTTTCCTCTCTTTTGGTAAATTAAGAACGACTCGTCCGTCTTTCAGTCTGCACCTGTTTCCGGCCATCAGCATAATCGTAATCAAACTTACGGGCCGCGTCGGCAGCAGGCTTGATGCTGATGACGACGGATTTGGAAGCGGGCGTATTGCTCTTCTCTGCGACGCTTCCGATTGCGACGAGAACATTGCTTTCAGGAAAATAGGTTGCGGCGCAGCAGCGCGGAATGCTGTAAGGAACGACGACGAAGTGGCGCGCGATGCGTCGTTCGCCCTCGAAGTGACTGACTAAATCAACAGCCTGTCCGGCTTCGAGTCCGGCTTCGCGTATGTCTTCAGCGTTGAGCAGGACAACGCGGCGCTCGTTGTAAATCCCGCGATAGCGGTCGTCGAGTCCGTAGATGGTCGTGTTGAACTGGTCGTGGCTGCGCATCGTCATCATCAAAAACTGTCCCGGCTGTAAATCGTGAACGGGCAGCGCGTGAACCGTAAAGCGAGCTTTCTTCGTGTCCGTATTGAAGCGGCCCTCGCGCGGGCTGTTGGGCAGGTAAAAGCCTTCGGGCTGGCGCACGCGGTCGTTGTAATCCCTAAAGCCGGGGATGACTTTTTCGATGCGCGCGCGAATGCGGTCATAATCGGCCGCCAGATGAAGCCATTCGACACGGCTTCGCTCGCCGAGCGTCGCCTGCGCCAGCCGCGCGACAATCATCACCTCGCTCAACAGGTGAGCGGAAGCAGGCTGTAGATGTCCGCGCGAGGCGTGAACAATACCCATCGAATTTTCCATGCTGACGAACTGCGGCCCCGCGGCCTGAACGTCAATCCCCGTGCGACCGAGGCAGGGGAGAATGAGCGCCTGTTCGCCCGTGATGAGATGCGAACGGTTGAGCTTTGTCGAGACTTGCACGGTCAAACGGCAGCGTCGGAGCGCACGCGCTGTGTATTCGGTATCAGGCGTGGCCGAAAGAAAATTTCCGCCGAGCGCGAAGAAGACTTGAGCCTTCCCCTCATGCATCGCCTTGATTGATTCCACCGTGTCGAGGCCGTGGCGGCGCGGCGGCTCGAAGTTAAACTCGGCGGCAAGGTCGTTCAAAAACTTTTCGGACGGGCGTTCCCAGATGCCCATCGTGCGGTCGCCCTGCACGTTGCTGTGCCCGCGCACTGGACACACGCCCGCGCCCTGCTTGCCAATCTGCCCGCGCAGCAGAAGCAGGTTGACTATCTCCTGAATGTTGGCGACGGCGTTTTTGTGCTGCGTTAGCCCCATGGCCCAGCAGCAGATGGTGCGCCGCGAGTTAATCATCACGGCCGCAGCAAGACCAATCTGCTCGCGGCTAATACCGCTCTGCTCTACAATCTCATCCCAACTCACACTGCAAAGCGCGCGTGCAAACTCTTCAAAGCCTTCCGTCTGCTCGCCTATAAACTGCTGGTCCAGAACTTCTCCGGGCCGACGCGCTTCCTCTTCCAGCATCTCCTTCATCATGCCCTTCAGGAGCGCGACATCGCCATTGATGCGAACTTGCAGAAAGAGGTCACTCAGCTCTGTTCCCTGCCCCAGAATCCTGAAGACTTCCTGCGGGTGCTTGAAACGGTTAAGGCCCGTCTCCGGCAAAGGATTAATGTGCACTATCACGCAGCCGTTTCTTTTAGCCGCTTGCAGCGCCGTCAGCATACGCGGGTGATTCGTGCCCGGATTCTGCCCGATGACGAAGATGGCCTCCGCTTTCTGAAAATCATCGAGCGTGACCGTGCCCTTGCCGATGCCGATGGTTTCCGTCAGGGCCGTTCCCGAAGATTCGTGGCACATGTTGGAGCAGTCGGGCAGGTTGTTAGTGCCAAACTGTCGCACGAAGAGTTGATAAAGAAAGGCAGCCTCGTTGCTCGTCCGGCCTGAGGTGTAAAAGAGGGCTTCGTCTGGTGTTGCGAGCGCGTTTAGCTCTGAAGCGATGAGGGCGAAGGCTTCATCCCACGCGAGCGGTTCATAATGAGTGCTGCCGCGCCGCAAGACCATAGGGTGTGTGAGGCGTCCCTGCTGGCCGAGCCAGTAGTCGGACTTATGCGAAAGGTCTGCGACGCTCCACTCGCGGAAGAACTCCGGCGTCACACGCCTTGTCGTCGCTTCGTCAGCGACATGCTTCGCACCGTTTTCGCAGAACTCTACGTGCGAACGCTCGCCGTCAGGGTCAGGCCAGGCGCAGCCGGGACAATCGAAACCGTCCTTCTGATTCAACTGCAACAACGTGCGCGTGCCGCGCACAACGCCCATCTCGCCCCAAGCGTGCTTCATTGACGAGACGATGGCCGGAATGCCGCCAGCGATTTTGCTGACAGGCTTTGTCTTGATGCCCGTAAACTCTTCGGGCGGCTGCGCGCTCACATGAGAAGCATTGTTATCTGTAATTTCGGAATGATGGCTGGAAGCGGCGGCAGGGGAATCATTGCCGGATGACAGCGCGGCTTCAGTCTGCGTTTCAGGCCCGGACTCGTTGTGTTGCGGCCCGCTGTTGTAATGGCTGGCCTGCGCGCTGGCGGCAGTTTCCGTCGCAGCGTGCTTTCCCGGTTGACCTGTCTTAACCTGCTCCGCCATCTTCTTTCGATTCTTCAAACGCGCCCGGCTGTTCAACTGCGAGAAGGATGAAACTCAAACGTGCACGAAGTTCATCGCCCGCGCGGAAATGCTGTAGCTTACGGCTGTGAAGTATAACACTGTGAGAATAGTTTGATGAGCGAGTTGAAAGTATTGCCCGTTTTTCAGCGCAGCGCGTTCCAGTCGAAGGTGAGCGCTTCGGTGATGCGCGAGAGGAGAAACGACCAGCCGTGTTCGCCGGGCGCTGAATGAAACTCGTGCTTGATTCCGGCTGCCGTCAGCAAAGCGGAGAGCTGACGGTTGCCCGCGTCAAAACCGTAGCGGTCTTGCTCGCCAACATCGAAATAGATTTTGAGATGCTTGAGTTTCGCGGCGTTTGTTTTCGCCAGATGGAGCGGGCTGTTCTCCTGAAAATAGTGCATGTCGAATGGTGCGCCGAAGAGTTTCGCGGCCAGTTCGTAACGGAAGCGCCCGCGCCCGTCCGACGGATTCGCTGGCGGCTTCGGTAGTTCTTCAAAGAGCGCGGCGCTGTGGGCCGAAACGGCCGCAAACTTCTGCGGATGCTTGAAGGCAATCAGCAGCGCGCCGAAGCCGCCCATCGAGATGCCTTCGATTGCGCGACCGCGCGGGCTGGCCGTCGTGCGATAGGTCTTGTCAACGAAGGCTATAAAATCGTTGACGATAGCGTCTTCATAACGCGTGCCGTCCTTGCCGTTCAAGTAAAAGCTGTTTGCCCCATCAGGCACGGCGACGATGAACTCTCCGACCTTTCCGGCGGCCCGTAATTCTTCGAGCCGCGCCTGCATCCCGCGCTGCTCCCAATCGCGATGGTCGTTGAAGAGGCCATGAAGGAAGATTAAGAGCGGATAATGCCTGCCCGGTTCGCGTTCATACGAAGGAGGCAGAGAGATTGCGCAATCAACGTCGCGGCCCAGGCTATCGGAATGAAACTTCGTATAGACGACGCGACCGCGCGTTGTTGCATCCTGAGCAGCAACGCTGATCGTCAGGCTAAAGAGAAGACATAGGCACACGAAAGCGAGGCGGAAGGATGAAGACGGAAGGATGAGAGAGCGGCTGCTCATGCGTTGTAGCTTCTCTTTCATCCTTCCTGATTCATGGCCCATGCCTGCCCTCTTGCCGTCCGTGTTTAAGTAATAACTGTTTATGGTTTCTCGGCTGGTCTGGAAGGAAAATGGTTGATGCCGAGGCGTGCGGCTGTACGGTCGCTGAGGTCTATCATCGCGGCGGCGTTGATGGCGGCTGCGATGCAGATGGTCTCGCTAATCTCTTCTTTGGTCGCACCGAGTTCGAGCGCCTTTTTCATGTGGCCGTCAATGCAACCTTCACACTTGGCGACTAAGGAGGCCGCAATCGAGATCAACTCCTGCACTTTCGGGTCGAGCACGCGACGCTCCGGCGTGTAGTACAACTCCTTATAGTAAGCGCCGTAGACGCGCTTCATGCGCGGCTCCAGCATGGAGTATGAAGAAGGAGCTTCGTTGGCGGCGGTTGGAATCAACTCGCCGTTATCTTCGACGGCCGCAGCAGCAGTAGCAGTGCCGGGGTCGCGCCCTTCGGCGCTTCGTTTCTCGTTCATGTATCTTCTCCTCTCGGGAAAGAAAAGTGAGACGACAGGCTTTTTTACTTCAGCACCAGCTTTTCGGTGAGCGTGCGGTCTCCGTAGTGTAGTTTGATGGAAACGTCTTTGCCCTCTTTGCCGACCGAGACTTGAAGAGCAGAAGAGACAGGCGCACCCTTGCCAAAAGTGACTGGCTTCTGGCTGACGACCACAGCGTCCTTCGGCGTTTCGGTGAAAACATTTCCGGCCACTAGAAACGTGCCGTTCGCAGCCGTCGGCTTAAAAGAAGCCAGCGTGAGCATCATCGAGTTAGTCTTCAGTTGCTCGCTTTTCGGCGTGATGTAGAAAACGTAGTCGCCGGGCAGCAGAGACTTGCCTTCGTATGTGGCCGCGCGTGCGAGCTTCATGTGCAGGATGGGCCATGTACGGTTGCTGTAGTAGCGGTCGCCGCCGTTTTCCATGTAGCCGAAGGTCGGCGCGCCAAACGGCAGATTGAGATAACGAACTTCGACGGCGTTCTTCGTCTCGCCGTCGTCGGTGGCCGCAACCTGAATCGTCGTCAGCTTGCGCGGGTCGGTTTTCCCCTGCCCGCCCATCGCGCCGTCCTGCGCGAGCACGCTCAAGACGCTCGTGAGCGTCAGGCAAGCGAAGATGAAGGAGAAGCTTAAAAGGCGGCGTGCGAGATTCTTTCCGTTGAGTTTCATGTCAGTTAAAAGTCCTTTCTGTCTTGCAATGATTGCACGGGCTGGTTAATGCGCTTAACGGTGTTATGGTTGATACGACTCAAAGCGCTTTTGAGTTCACGGCGCAGCCTCAACCGCTTGTAAAAAATCTGTAAAAGCTTTGATGTACGCGGCCTTCGATTCTTCGTCGCGGTCGTAGGCGTGGCCGTGCTGTGCGCCCGCGACGATAAACTTGCGCTTGAGCGGATGTGTGGCCGCAGCATAAAGCGGCTCAAGCACGCTCTCGTTCGGCATACGGCGGTCAGCGCCGCCGCCGATGAAAAGTATAGGACACTTGATTCTACTCGTCGCGCGCAAAACATCGAAATCAGCCGCGTTGAAATTGAGACGCCACGATGTGAACCTTATCAGCAGCGTCGCGAAAGGGAAAGCGGGCAGGCCCGCGAGGCGTATGTGATGATGCGCCGTGTCGTTGAACGAAAGAAAGCTCGATTCAGCGACGACGGCCAGCAAGCCTTCGCTCTCCGCCGCCGCCATCAGCGTCGCCGCCGCGCCCATCGAAACGCCCATCAACACAATCTTACTCGCGGGCGCTCGCTCGCGCATAAAATTCAGGGCCGCCACTACGTCGTGGCGCTCGTCGTAACCTATGGTGGAAAATTCGGCACGGCTGCGACCGTGTCGTCGTAGGTCGTAGAGCAAGACACCGTAGCCCTCGCGCCAGAGCGCAACGCCGCGTTCGAGCACCTCATAACGCGAACGAAAGAGGCCGTGGGCCATGATAATCGTGACGGGCTTGCTCGTTGACGGTAGATACCAGCCGGACAGTTGATTTCCGTCGGATGATTTGAACACGACGTTCTCGAAAGTCGCACCCTGCGCCGCCGGTGTATCAACGCGGTCGCGCTCGCCGGGCCGCGTTCCAGCCTTCGTTATCAAAAAACTCAGCATGAACGGCAGCACGACGCAGACGAAAAGCACTAGACAAAGAACTGTGATTGCCAGCCTGCGCGACCAACGTCTTCCAGCGCTGCTCTCGATTCGCAGAGCCTCTTCTTCGTCTGTCGTCGCCGGATGGTCATGCGGGTCGTCTAGGAGTCGAATCGTGAGCCACGCGCCGAGGGTGAGAGCGGCGCAGAGTATGCCGACGCCCGTCAGGCCATAGCCTGTGTAGAGACGCCCGCCAGCGGCTACGGCCGCAGCGATGCCGAGTTGGGATGCGCCGTTGCGCAACGCGACGTAGGTTGCACGCTCCGACGGCTCGACTATCTCTGTGACCAATGCCTGCAAGGGAGCGACGCGTAGCGCTGCGAAAAAGGCCGTGATGGAAATCAACACCCAGAGCGTCGCGCTCCAAGCGAAGGTGGGCAAAAGCAGCAGGCCGAGAATCATCAGGGCGCTCGCTTTCGCAGCGACGCGACGTTTGCCATAACGGTCGGCCAGCATGCCTCCGAGCACGCTGCCCAACACAGCGCCGCCGCCCGCCAGCGCATAGATGAGCCCAATCTCGCGCGTCCCTGCATGAAAAGCTTCGGCCAGCCATGTGCCTAAGAAGGTCGTAAACCCGACCAGCCCGCCGGAGACGAAAAACGCGCTAATCAATCCCATGCGCGTCGTGCGCGAACGGCTCATCAAGTTCCAGAGGGAGATTTTCGTCGCAGCGTATGCAGGCTGTCGGGCGTTGTTCTCAACTGCTGCCTGCCCTTCATCATGCGCGCCAATTTCCTTAAAGGCGGAAGGAAGCGGAAAGAGTTTGACGAGAAGGCCGGAGAGAGCGGCCAGCAGCGCGACCGTCCAGAAGACGGAGCGCCAGCCGTAGAGGCCGGTCAGGTACGTGCCGAGCGGAACGCCGACGACAGGCGCTAGGAAATAGCTGATCGCCACGCCGCTCATCTGCTTGCCGCGTTTCGCGTAAGACGACGCATCGGCCAGCGCAGCGATGACGAGCGCAGAGATTAATCCGCCAGCGATGCCAGCCAGAGCACGCGCCGCGAGAAAGATTGCGATGTGCGTCGCAATGGATGCAAGCAGGCTCGCGCCGACGAAGACGGCGGCCGCAAACGGCAGCCACGCGCGCGGGCGCATTCTCCCGCTGTAACGTCCCAGCACGAGCGCGACCGCAGCCGCCGTCACAGCGTAAATCGTCACACTGCTTGCCACGATGGTCGGCAGGCTCAGCAGTCCCGTTGCTATCTGCGGCGCAATGGCGGCGACCAGTTGTGAGTCAATCAAGGCCGACAGCATCAACAGGCATGTGACCACGACGGCCACACGCGAGATTCCGCCCTGCGGCACACTGTCAGCAGCAGTCGAGGCCATGAGAGACTTTTTCCGGGCGGGAGAAAATAGGAACAGGCATCAGGGGATAGGGATCGAGCATGAAAGTTTACGCAGGCAAGGCCGCGCCAGCATCTTCCCCTGACAGGCAAAACTTGTCAACACTGTGCGTCCGCATAACAATCATGTGGCGGGCGGCAAAGCGGCTGAGCTATACTAGCCGCAGATACATCTACCGTAACCTTGAAAGCATCTTAATGGATGCCCGGCGGCGCACGAATCATCGAACTTGATTGCGCCGTCGAGCTTAGACTTTAAAAAAGGAACTACAGATGAACGAATTCAAGTCTCCAAATCAACGCTATTCAGAGCCCGACTCATGGCGGACGCAGGGCGGCGAGTGGGGCGGGCTGACTGCGCCGACCGCCGCGCAAGTGAGTTTGGGCGAGCGTTTGGGCTTTATACGGAAGGTCTACGCGCTCTTTTTCGCGGCAACGCTGTTTGCCGTCGGCGGCGCATGGCTGGGCCTCAATTCTCCGCCCGTTTTGCAGTTTGCCTTCGAACACCCCTGGATCATGTTCTTTATGATGATGGGCGGCGTGATCGGCGCACAGGCCGTGCGTCATGTGCCGGGAGTTAATCTGGCGGCGCTCTTCGGTTTTACGACGCTGACGGGCGTGATGATTTCGCCGCTGCTCTACGTCATCTCGCAGAATAATCCGGCTTCCATCTGGCAGGCGGGCCTCTTGACCGTGGGCATTTTCGGTGGGCTGACGGCCTACGTCTTCATCTCCAAAAAGGACTTCAGCTTCCTGCGCGGGCTGATGGTGACGGGCCTGATCGTGATTATTCTCGCGGGGCTGCTCAACATTCTCATCGTCGGCTCAAGCGCGTTTGCCTTCGCCATCTCGGCGGCGACGCTGCTCCTGTTCGCGGGCTTCGTGCTCTACGACACGTCGAACATCATTCGACATTACCCGACTAACGAATACGTGTCCGGCGCGCTGGCGCTCTACCTGGACGCCTTCAACATCTTCCTCTCGCTCCTCAGTCTGCTCAACTCGGACGGAGACTAACTGCCGGAGAGGCTACTACTACAACAGAGACGGTGCGCTTGACTAACAAAGAGCGCAGCCGTCTCTTTTCTTAGCAACAGTATTTCGTCTCACTAAACAAACGATGAAAGCGTGGCTACTCATCTTGAATAGCCACGCTTTCATCATTAGCAGTCTTCCTCTGCCGCCTACCTGCTTTTCATCAGACGCTCGATGTCGTCGGGCGCGGAAGGGATTTTCTCTGAGAGTTTGCGCAGCGTGTTGTCGGGCATGATGGCGTAGTCGTCTTCGATGCGGACGCCTAGCTTTTCGGTCGGGATGTAGATGCCGGGTTCGATGGTGAAGACGGAGCCGACGGCTATCGGCAGCATGTAGTCGCCTACGTCATGCACGTCCATGCCGAGCCAGTGGCCGAGGCCGTGTATGAAGAAGTAGTCCATCGTGTACTCTTTGCCGTCCGCATCGCGAGCGCGGAGGGGGCTTTTGCGCATGAAGGCACGAGAGAAGCTCTCCAGATCGCCGAGCCGCATGCCGGGTTTCCAGTACGCAGCGGCGGCCGCCTGCGTATCGAGGACGAGTTGGTAGATGGCGCGCTGTCGCTC
>DASVPO010000033.1:0-430791 GCA_036382855.1 Pyrinomonadaceae bacterium
GGCTTCAACGAAGTAAAGTCAGGATAGAAAGCTACAGAAGATAAAAGGTGAACGAGAGCGCTCTCGTTCACCTTTTATCTTCTGTAGCTTTCTATCCTGACTTTACTTCGTTGAAGCCGAAGGCGTGTTTGCGCTGAGCAACTCGTAGTTGCCTAAATCGCGGTTGTGATTATCGAGCGCGCCGAAGGTATCGGATGTCTCTTCGAGCATCTGCTTGGTCATCGCTATGGAATCGGATAGCTGCTCGAAGTCGAGCGCTGAGACTCTTTCGGGCGTCGGCAGTGTGACGACCTGATCGTTAACGAGTCCGAAGAAGTTTTCGATTGACTGCAACTGCCCTTCGACGAGCTTGACGGAGCGTTCTAGGTCGTTGAAGGCTGCGACACGCCGTTTCAGGATTTCGACGTTGGCCTGCTGCACGCGCTTGGCGCGTTCGTCGGGCGAGCTTTCGGCGGCGCGGTAAGCTTGCGTCAGTTGATTCTGCACGGCCTGCCGGTTAATCGAACGCAGGTGATTCTTGCGGCGACGATAGACGTCGAGCAGGTCAACGAAGTCTTCCCAGCGCTGGTCGAGGCTCTGTATGTTTGCGGGAATCTCTTTCGAGCCTGTGAACTTTTTGTAGTTAGAGTAAATCTGATTCTTCATCCAGCGCAGGTATTCGACGGCCTCACGTTCGCGCGGGTCGAAGCCCTTGATGAGTTCTTCACGCTGGCGGTCTCGGAGGGCGCGCAGGCGCGCGCGCTGGCGCGAGTCAACAAGACGACGATAAAGAGAGCTGGCAGGCACGGTGACTAAATACAACCCTTCGGCTGCAAGCGCAGCGCCGAGCGGAATAATCGAGCCGGTGTAAGCGGCGGCCACAGCGAAGCCCGCCATCCCCCAGAAATTGACAGGCTCTTTGACCGCTTCCTTGAGATACTGAAGATTGATCTTGGACAGTTCAGCCATAACATTGAATTAAAACTAATAAGAACTAAATTGACGCACGGCCTCACCTCGTTTTGCTGGCGGCATAGGGCAAGAGATGACGACTACTCGTTGCCGCCTGAGCCTCCCTGCAATACTGCGCCCTGCTGATGGGTCGTGCTGCTTGTTTCGCCTGCCGCCGGAAGCGCGCCCGGCTGGCTCGTGGTCGAACTAGGCAGCAATCCCATCTCCTGCTTGTAGGCCAACAGCTTATCCTGCAACTGCATGTCCATCGCCTCGCGCTCGATGTCCTGCATTTTAGAATCAACTGAGGCAGCGCCGAGTTGCATCTTGGCTTCGGCGGCTGCGGCGCGTCGGTCAATCTTCTCGCGCATCTCGCCGAAGGTCGAAGCGTCGTCGCCAAGATTGAACGTCTCCATCGTTTGCGCCAACTGCTCTTGCAGCTTGGCCTGCTTCGACTGGTTGATGAGTTGCATCGCCTCAGCCGTGCGCTTCTGCATTTGCAGAACGTAGTTGTCGCGCGCCTTGAGCGCCTGCTTGGATGCGAGGCCGGCGTGCTCAAGTTGCTGCGAAGTCTTTTGCAGGTCAACCTGCGCTTGCTGAAGCTGTCCGATGTAGGCTGTGGCGATGTCGTCGCGGCCCAGTTTGACGGAGGCTTTGATTTTCGAGTCGAGGTCAACGACCTGTTCTTCGAGCCGCTGTTTGCTGCGGGCCAAAAGCTTTTCGGTCGCCATCACCTGCGCGACGGAGTTGTTCAACTCCGGCACGCGGTCGCGCATGTCGCGGATTGTTTGCTGAAGAATAAGCTCCGGGTCTTCCGTCTTCTCCACAATTCCGCCGAACATCGCACGCAAAGAGCGCTTGAATCTGCTCCATAGTCCCATCTTCCCTAAAGTCCTCCAGCCCACTAAGATTCCGGCTCGGCGGCTTTTACCCTTCAACGAAAATCCGTCGGCAGCCAGCAAGCGCCCATCATTTTACGTCTGTTCGCGCCTCCCGGTTGCATTTTCACGCGGCCGTTGATTTGAAGTATAGCAGAAGGGAAAGAAGTGGGAAAAGGTTAAGGGCGAGAGGGGAAATGGTTAAAATGGGAAAGGGGTAAAAAGGGAAGAGGGTAAAAGGAGAAACATAACTGAGCGAATCAACTGCGCGTCTTCCTTTTCCCTCTTCTCCTTTTACCCCTTTCCCCTTAACGCCCTTCCTCGTCGCTTTGCTTTCCGATGTCGCGACGGTAATGCATGCCGTCCCAGTGAATATCGGCGACGGCTGTGTAGCAACGCCTTAGTGCTTCATCGAGTGTCAACCCGGTGGCTGTGACGCCGAGCACGCGCCCGCCCGCCGTCAACCAATCGCTGCCCTGCGCGCGCGTTGTCCCGGCATGAAAGATTCTAACGCCTTCGTGACGCGCGGCCTGCTCTAAGCCTTCGATGCGTTGGCCGGTTTCAGGCTTCGCAGGATAGCCGCGCGCGGCAAGGACGACGCAGGCCGAAGCCTCATTGCTCCACTCGACATTGAGTTGGCCCAAGCGTCCGCGCGCAACGGCCTCGCAGACATCAACGAGGCTCGTTCGCAGGCGAACGAGAATGGCCTGTGCTTCCGGGTCTCCGAAGCGCACGTTGTATTCCAGCACGCGCGGACCGTCGGCCGTCAACATCAAGCCTACGAAGAGCACGCCGCGAAACGGAATCCCTTCGGCGGCTGCGCCAGCGAGCGTCGGCTCGACAACTTCGCGAACGACGCGCCGCAGCGTCGCTTCATCAAGCACGCTGCTGTCTGTGACGACGCCCATGCCGCCAGTGTTTGGCCCCGTGTCATTCTCACCGACGCGTTTATGGTCGCGCGCGGCCGGCATCAACGCATAATCACGTCCGTCGCTAAACAGCAGGAGCGAGGCTTCGCGCCCCTTCAAAGTCTCTTCGATGACGATGCGACGCGCGGCTTCTGCGCCGACCAACTCGCCGCTCATTAAATCCTTCACCGCGTTGAGAGCTTCCGCGTGTGAGCGTGCGACGATGACGCCCTTGCCCGCCGCAAGGCCGTCTGCCTTGACGACGACCGAATCAAACGCCGCGCCAAACTCTCCGCTCTCTAAACTCGCGCGCGCTTCCTCTATTGAACTGATGATTCGATAACGCGCCGTCGGAATCCGCTGGCGGGACATGAAATCTTTAGCGAAGGCTTTGCTTGCTTCCAGTTGTGCGGCGGCGCGGTGTGCGCCGGCAATAGGGAGGCCGCGCCGCTCAAACTCGTCAACGATACCGGCGGCCAGCGGCGCTTCTCCTCCGACCACAGTCAGGTCTACGCGCTCTTCTTCAGCGAAACGGGCCAACGCCGGAACGTCAGTCGCACCGAGCGGAACGCACAGGGCGTTTTGACTGATGCCTGCGTTGCCGGGCGCACAGATAATGCTGTGGCCGGGCGGAGCATTCTGGCCGAGCGCCCAGCAGAGCGCGTGCTCGCGCCCGCCTGAGCCGATGACGAGAATTTTCATAAAAGTGCGGTCTCTCGTAAAAATCTTGAAAAGGATGCTGGAACGCGAGCGGCCGGATGCTGTCATTTCCGCGCGGCTGCTGTCAAGCGGCTGGCGAAATATGACGACCTGCTCTTGACACAATTTCGTGAAGGTTATAAGTTGCAGATTGCGGATGTCACTCGTGGTTTTCTGCCCGTCAGGAAGTCGCGTTTGAAAACGAGAGAGGAAGTATTAAGTTGCGGGCCCTAGAAATGTGTTTTCGGCAGTAGGCCCTGCGGACGTTTCTCTTATTCGCGTTCATCCTGAAAGAATGTTGCAGGACGCCGGAAGCATTTCTTTGATTCATCCCGACAGAGGGAAGTGCATTGAGCACCTCCGCACGCGCCAAATGAAGTATTAAACGGCGGCCACCTCGCTAGCCTGCTTTCACATAGACGGTTATACGTCTCGCATGAGCGCGCCCCCAAGACAAGCGCTCATCCGGGCAGTTCATATTCACGGGGAGAGAGAACATGGCACAGACACAGGTTACCAGCGGAACAAATGGAAAGTGGAGTCAGGGCGAGATGGAATTCGACGACCGTAATATCAAGTGCATAGATTGCGGCGAGGATTTTATCTGGACTGCGGGAGAGCAGGTTTTCTTTCACGACAAGGGTTTGAAGAACGAACCGAAGCGTTGCAAGCCGTGCAAGCAGGCGAAGAACGAAAGGCTCGCAGCCATCGCCGCCGCGCAGGCTTCCGGCATCCGCCAGCGCATCGAAGTCTCCGTCCAATGCGCGCAGTGCGGCCAGCAAACGACAGTCCCCTTTTACCCATCACAGGGCCGGCCCGTCTATTGTCGCTCCTGCTTCCTCGCCGGACGCGACGAGCAGCTTAGCTGAACCGTCAAAGAACGGAAGGATGAAAGCGCGGCTGTTTCTCTTATCGTCTGTATAAGCAGTCAAGCTTTCATCCTCTCTTTAACGTTTGCTTTCATCCTTCGCGTCTACATAACTACCGAACCTTCTCTTCAGCCGCCGACGTGAACAACCGGGCGCTTCTGCGGGTTTTTCTCAGCCTGACGTAAAACTTCGTGTGTGACGGGCGCTGTATCGCCCTCTCCGAACGCGATAAACTTGAGCAGGTAAGCGATTGGATTGCCCTCGCTCCACCCGAAATAGACGTGCGGCAGCTTGCCTGTCTTATTGCGCAGGTGCAGTAGAAACGCCGCTATCGCGTTTGGCACGGCCGGGCTTTCCGTCCGCAGCACACGATAACCATCCACGTGCTCGCCGCACACCTTCAGCACGCCGGAAAACTCAGATGCATCTCCGGGGCTGACCTCGAAGAAGATAATCGGCTCGTCTGTAGGGATGTGGTTGGCCTCGCGTTTCTCCGTCTCCTTGAACTGGTATTCGCTGGCGTCGCCACGGTCGCGGCGGTTGCTGACGATGCGAATCGTGCCCTTGTTGGCTTCCGCGATGAAGGCTTGAGCCGTCTCGTCAAGTTCAACTTTCCCGACGCGCAGTTCGGTCGAGCGCGTCACACGCGAAACGAGCGAGGTGATGACAATCGCGACGATGAAGAAGGAGGCAATCTTGATGCCTTCGGGCCGCTCTATGATGTTGATGACGGTTGTGTAGCCGAAGACGAGTGCAATCAAGAGAAAGGCCCACCACGCTCCGCCCCTGCGACGCACGGAGAGCGTAACGGCGACCGCAGCCGAACTCATCAAAACCAGCACGCCTGTCGCGTAAGCTCCGCCCTGCGCGCTCACGTCTGCACGGAAGATGATAGTGACGGCGAAGGCGATGGCCGTGAAGACGAAGACCAGCGGGCGTGTCGCTCTGGCCCAGTCTGGAGCCATTCCGTAACGCGGCAGGTAGCGCGGAACGATGTTCAGCAGTCCGGCCATAGCCGATGAGCCAGCGAACCACAGAATCAGAATCGTGCTCAGGTCATAGGCCGTGCCGAACCAGTCGCCTAAGAAATGGTGTGCGAGATAAGAGAGCGCACGCCCGTTTGCTTCGCCGCCTTCCTGAAACGCTGCGGCCGGAATCAGGAGAGTCGTGACAAAGCTGCTACTGATGAGCAGCACGCTCATTATGAGCGCCGCCGAACGCAGCAGCTTGCGTGTGTTGCGGATGCGTCCTTCCAGTAGTTTCCGCGCATCTGGTTCGACGCGGCGACTGCTGCGCGTTGAATGTATTGATTCCCAATCCGCGCGCGTCAGTTTCTTATCGCCCTCAACTAAAGGCATCACGGCCACGCCCGTTTCAAATCCCGAAAGTCCGAGCGCGAGCTTGGGAAAGAGCAGGAGGGCGACGCCAATCATCATCAACGGATTGCCGTGCGCTGTAAAAAGCGCGTTCTTCCAACCGGGGATGTGCGACGGGTGTAGTACGAGTTCGTAGATGCCGACGCTGACGACGACCAGATTGAACAGCAGGTAGACGCCGACCAGCAGCACGGCGATTCCGATGGCCTCCTTAAAGCCTTTCAGGAAGACAGCGCCGAGCACGGCGATCAAAAAGAGCGTGACGCCGATGGGATGTTGCAGGAAAGGAGCGTGCTCATGGACAAACGGATTCTCTATGACGTGTGCGGTTGCGTCGGCGGCAGAGAGCGTGATGGTGATGATGAAATCCGTCGCGACGAATCCGAGCAGGCACAAGACAAACAGCTTGCCCTTCCAACGCGAGAGCAGATTTTCCAGCATCGAGATTGAGCCTTCGCCGTGCGCACTTTCCGCCGCGACTCGATTGTAGATGGGCAGCGCTCCAAACAGCGTCAGCAGAACCAGAATCAGAGTCGCCACGGGCGAGAGCGCGCCCGCCGCCAGGAATGCGATGCCGGGTTGATAACCGAGCGTTGAGAAGTAGTCAACGCCGGTCAGGCACATCACCTTCCACCATGGATGCTGTTGGTGCTGTCCCTCTTTTTCGTGCGGCCCTTCTGCTTCCTTGACATCGCTGAACAGCCAGAGCTTTAGCCGTTGTTTCGCTCCGCTTTGTCGAACCGCCATCATTCACCTCGTGCAAATGCTTTTGAATGTGGAAGGACAACGTGCGCGCTCTACCTGACGAACGGACAGACGAAAGCCACCGAGCGCGCTTCTCAAGACGAGGCGCAACGGTGGCCGCAGAGTTGTACAAAATTCGTAGCGAGCTATCACTGTCTCTTCCCTGATGGCCTACGAGGTTAGCTGACGGGCTTGGACCTGGAAGTGTCCGACAAGAGTTGCGCGTTCATTCCTTAACACGCACAACTCTTGATACGCCCCATGTCCCGCCGCTTCACAGGCAGGACGCTGGTTCCCCCGCGCTGCTCGGTGGCGCAAGCTTTCGCAGCACACGGAGCAACTTCGGCAAGACAATTTTTCAACGCGCAAATGCTACACCCGCGAAACGCGCGAAGCAAGAGCGGCAACGATGGCAAATGCCGGAGCGACGAAAAACAGAGTGCCTCTCATCAATAACTGCTTGCCATCAATAGCCGCCCCTTCATCCTTCTGCCTTCTGCGCTTCACCCGCCGACGTGAACTGTCGGTCGCTTATCAGGGTCTTTCTCTGCCTGACGTAAAACTTCGTGCGTGGTCGGCGCGGTGTCGCCTTCTCCGAAAGCAATGTACTTGAACAGGTAGGCGATAGGATTGCCCTCGCTCCATCCGAAATAGACGTGCGGCAGTTTGCCCGTCTTGTTTCTCAGATAGAGCAGAAACGCCGCGATGGCGTTTGGCACAGCAGGGCTTTCCGTCCTTAGCACACGATAACCTTCGACCGTCTCCCCGCAGATTTTCAGCACGCCGGAAAACTCCGACGCATCGCTCGGCGTGACTTCAAAGAAGATGATAGGCTCTTCGCTCGGTATGTGGTTGTCCTCGCGCTTCTCTTTCTCCTTGAATTGATATTCGCTCGCATCGCCTCTATCGCAGCGGTTAGTAATGATGCGGATTGTGCCGCGGCTCGCTTCGTCAATAAACGATTGGGCCGTCGGGTCAAGCTCTATCTTCTCGACGCGCAACTCCGTAGAGCGCCAGACTCTTGAGACCAGCGAGGCGACGATGATTGCGGCAATGAAGACTAAAGCAATCTTGATGCCTTCAGGCTGCTCTATGATGTTGACGACGGTCGTGTAGACAAAGATTAAAGAGATGAGCAGGAAGGCCCAGCGTATCTTTTCTCGCTTGCGCCACGTCGAAAGCGTGACGGCGATGGCCGCCGAACTCATCAACGCCAGCACGCCTGTCGCGTAAGCCCCGCCCTGCGCTTCAACGTCGGCCTTGAAAAACATGGTCACGAGAAAGCAGACCAGAGTCAGGACGAGCGTGAGCGGGCGCGTCGCTTTGGCCCAGTCGGGAGCCATCCCGTAGCGCGGCAGGTAACGCGGAATAATGTTCAGCAGTCCTGCCAGCGCAGATGAGCCAGCGAACCAGAGGATTGAGATGGTGCTCAAATCGTAGAGCGTGCCGAAGACGTTGCCTAAGTAGTGGTGGGCCAGGTAGGCCAGCGCGCGACCGCTCGCCTCTCCGGCTTCCTGAGTATCTGTTCCGGGGCGAAACTCTTCAGCAGGAATCAGCAGCGTCGTCACAATGCTGCTCGAAATCAGCAGCACACACATAATCAGAGCGGCCGTTTTAAGGAGCTTGCGCGTATTGCGTATGCGTCCCTGTAGGAGCGCCTGCGCGCTCGGTTCAGGCGTGCGCGCGCTGCGCGTAGAGTGTATCGAGTCGAACTCTTCGTCCGTTAACTTCCTGTCGCCCTTCACCAGTGGCATCACGACCACGCCGGTCTCGAATCCCGAAAGTCCGAGCGCGAGTTTGGGAAAGACGACGAGCGCCGCTCCAATCATCAACATCGGATTCGGATAACTATGGAAAAGCGCGTTCTTCCAGTCGCTTAAAACCTGCGCGTGCGTTGCAATCTGGTAAAAGCCGACGGCTACGACGACCAGATTCAGTGTGATGTAAACGGCGACGAGCAGGACGGCGATGCCGATGGCCTCCTTGAAGCCTTTCAGGAAGACAGCCCCTAGAGCCGCTATCAGGACGAGCGTGACGGCAATGCGATGGTGAAGGATGGGCGGCGCAAACGAATTTTCCGCGATGTGAACCGCAGCATCGGCAGCCGAGAGCGTGATGGTGATGATGAAGCTGGTCGCAGCGAATCCGAGCAGGCAGAGGACGAACAGCTTGCCCTTCCAACGCGAGAGCAGATTTTCCAGCATCGAGATAGAACCGTCGCCGTGCGGACTTTCCGCTGCGACGCGGTTATACATAGGGAGCGCGCCGAAAAGCGTCAGCAGAACGAGCACCAGCGTCGCAATCGGCGAGAGCGCGCCCGCCGCGACGATGGCGATGCCGGGTTGATAACCGAGCGTTGAGAAGTAGTCAACGCCTGTCAGGCACATCACCTTCCACCACGGATGCTGATGATGCTGCCCCTCTTTTTCGTGTGCCCCTTCAGGCTCCTGCACGCCCCTGAAAAACCAGAGCTTTAATCGTCGTCGCTGTTTTTTTTCAAGAATCATAGTGGCCCATTCTCAACTCGCAAACGAGAGGCCCGCGCGGCCTCAAATTTCGACAAGGGGAGCCGGAATTCCACGGCAAATGAACACACCGCGACGCAATTAGCGCCGAGAGCTAACAATAAGGTGGCGCGCGCGTCGCAAAGTGATGCGCGGACAATATAACACGATTTGGAAAGGAATAATGGAGCGGAAAATGCGGGAAATTGTGCGGATAAAATAAGCGGGCGGGGCCTCCCACCGCCCCGCCCTAAGGCCACGAGTCCTCACCCCTCGCGACCACTTCGCTCACCGGGGAGGCGAGCGCACGGAGATTATGCATCAGTCGGCGCAAACTTTCAACAAGATATTCGCACAGGCGCGCGAGCCAGCCTGAAATCGCTGGCACGACCGAAGAGAGACTGCTCGCGGCAACTTGGAAGATTATCTTCGCGAAGGTTACTGCTCGTCGTCGAGCGATAGCTCCGTCTGGATGGACTGCGAGCCATGAGCGACAAAGTTCCAGCCGGAGTTTTCAGTGTTGAAGTTGAAGACGTTTCCGCCGACGAGCGCCGTCTCATCAGCTTCGAGCGCATCAGCCGGAGCGATGAAAAGCTCGCCCAACTCATCTTCGTTCGCCTCTGCGCCCTCAATTGATAAAGCACCGGCAAGGCAGGCGACCTCTCCCGTGTTTGAATTCAGACGAATCGTATAATCGCCCGTCGGCGCGTTTGCGCTGACGTTTATCTCAAAGCTGATGACGGGCAAGCCGTTGCCGAAGTCCTGCCGTGCGATGCTCGCAGGGTTGACGCTGATGAATGGTGAATCAACGCTGATGCCTCCGGCGGAAATCTGGTTTGTGTTGAGGCCGTCGCCGCCCAGATAGAGCGTGTAGGCGCGGCCCGCGACGAGCGGCACACTGATGGTTGAAAGCTGTTCGTTAATGCCGATGAAGGATGGATTCAAGAGCACGGGCAGGCTTGAAAGCTGCGCGTTGAGTTGGAAGGTAGCGCCAGCGACCAGCTTGATGCGCCCTATCTCCTGTGTGCGAAAAGGCGGCAACGAGTTTAACGCGAGGCCGACATAGCTGCCGCGCCCCGAAGCTATCTCTGAGGCTGGCACGAGTCCATCCAACGCCTCGACCCACAAACGGTAGTTCCCCGGCCTTAGACCCTCGATGCGGTACGTGCCATTGGCGAGAGTAATATTGCCTGCGATGACTCTTCCGCTTTCCGTCTCTTCAGCCCAGACGTTTGCGCCGTAGGCGGGCGCGCCACCCGCATAGCTGATTGTTCCCGTCACCACAGCACTACTATTACCACCACGCGCTTTGCCGTTTGCGCCACGCGCTCCGTAGAGAGCGCGAACGCCTGCGCGGTCATCCTCCGAGAGTGTGCGTTGTGTCAGCGCGTCCATCTCGTAGAGGCCGTTCTTTCCCTGCCGTGGCTGCATGGTTGCGCCCGCGATGGCGGAGTGTTCAAGTCCGAGCAGGTGGCCGACCTCGTGTGTCAAGGCAGCTTCCAGATCGTAGGTGTCTGGGCTTCCATCCGTGGAGAATTGCAGCGATGGATTGAGCGCGATGTCTGCTTCCGTAATGTGGCCGCTCTCCGTGTAGAAGATACGAGTGCGGCCCGATGCTTCGACGTTTGTGCCCGCGAAGGGCGCTGTGTTTTCCGGCGTGTGTGCGACGGTAATGAGGCTCGTGCCGTCGCCTCCGCTCGCCGGCGCGCTGATTGACTCAAGCTTTGAAGTGTTGATGGCAAACTCTATGTCGGCCGCAGCGGCCCAGTGGGCCAACGCCCTGCGAACCGCCCCGACGACATCACTGCCCGGCTTGATATTCGACGGAGGCGCAAAGAGCGATGTGGAGAGCGAGATGTTTATCCTGCGCTTGGGCCATTTGACCTGCGCGGGCGTCGCGCCTTCAGTTGATTGCAGTGTGTACGGACGCGCTTGCACCGCCGACAAAAGAGTCGTCGAGACGAGAAGCAGTGCGGTGAGCAGGCGGCGCATTCTGTTTTTCAGTTTGACCAGAAAGGGAGCGGAAACTCTTTCGCAGGAGTTTCGATGAATCAAAGGCTGTCGCAAGCATGAACGCCTGCACGCTGATCTAAGACACAGACGCCCGGCGCTTCAATCGCCACGGCGCATCTCAAGGAAAATGTATACCATATAAAGGCGAGTGTGCGCGAGAGTTTGAGGGCTGTTCGTTGATGCTCATCTTCATTCCGAGGACGTAGCGGCTCAAACTTTTCGCGTTCTCCCGGCGAGGCTCGCGACCGCTTCGGCCAGTTCTCTTAATTCGACGGGCTTGACGAGATGCAGTTGGAATCCGGCGGCGAGGACGCGTGCGCGGTCTGCCTCCGTGGCGTAGGCTGTAAGCGCGATGGCGGGCAGTTGGCCTTCACGTTCGGGCGCAAGAGCGCGCACTTTTTGCAGTAGAGTATAGCCGTCTTCATCGGGCATGCCGATGTCGCTGACGAGCAAGTCGGGCAGCCATCGCTCCAACACTTCGAGGGCTTCCGCAGCAGAACTCGCCAGCCTCGTTTCAACGCCGCACCTCTTCAAAGCCAGCCCGATGATTTCACAGGAATCAACGTCGTCGTCAACCACAAGCACGCGCAGTCCGTCTATTTCTTCGAGGCAATTTGAAGTCGTCGTTTTGAGCGGAGGAGGAGGCTGCTGTGTCGTTGAAGCCGGTTCGCGCTCCGCGAGCAGCGGCAGGTTGATGTTGAAGGTCGAGCCGTGTCCTGCGCCGAGGCTTTCGACCTCAATTGTTCCGCCGTGCAGCTTCACCAAATATTGCACCAGCGCCAGCCCGACACCCAGCCCGCTATACTCTCTCGTCGTAGAGCTATCGGCCTGACGAAAACGGTCGAAGACGTACGGCAGAAACTCAGGACTGATGCCCTCGCCCGTATCCCTGACGGTGATGCGCGCCGTCTCATCTAGGCGTTCGAGGCGGACTTCGATGCGGCCTCCTTCGGGCGTAAACTTGAGCGCGTTGTTGAGCAGATTCCAGATGACCTGCTGCAAGCGATTCGGGTCGCCCTGCACACGGACGACGCCAGCCTGAAGCGTCGTCTGCAAATGGATTTTTTTAACTGCGGCGAAAGGGCGTATGGAATCGAGCGCGGTCTCGATGACGGGCGCGAGGCTGGTGGGCCGCGTGTCGAGCCGGATTTTGCCTGTGACGATACGCGAGATGTCCAGCAGGTCGTCTATCAACTGCCGCTGCGCTCTCGCATTACGTTCGATGACTTCGAGCGCGCGTGTCTTCAGGTTGTCGTCCAGTTGGCCTGTGTTGAGCAGTTGCGTCCAACCGAGGATGGAAGTCAGCGGCGTTCGTAGCTCGTGAGAGAGCGTCGTCAAAAATTCGTCCTTGACGCGGTTGGCCTCTTCTGCGTCCATGCGCGCCTGCTGCTCGCGCACGAAGGCTATGCGCTGCTCTTCGGCGCGCTTGCGTTCCGTGATGTCGTGCGAGATGCCTATCAGCCCGATGGCCTTGCCTTGATGGTCTCGATAGACAGACTTCGTGACCAGATACCGCTGCGTGATTTCTGGGCCGCGTGCGACGCCCTCGAAGGTCTGCGTCTCTCCTGTGGAGAGCACCTTGCGGTCGTCTTCGATAAACTGGCGCGCTGTCTCCGGCAGGTAAAGCTCCGTATCGCTCTTGCCGGTAATCTCTTCCGCAGACTTGCCAAGGAAACGCGCCGCAGCGGAATTGACGAGGATGTATCGCCCCTCCAAATCTTTGACGAAGATGGCATCGGGCGTCCCTTCGATGACGGCGTGCAGGACGTTGTGGCTTTCCCTGCGCGCGGCCTCCGCGCTCCGGCTCTCTGTGATGTCCTGACCCGTGCCGATGATGTACTCCGGCTCATTCCGCTCGTTTAAGAGCGCCGTGTTGGCCCAACTGATTAAGCGCAAGCGCCCGTCCTTCGTCAGCCAGTGATTCTCATGCCTGTTTGGAAACTCGCCCGCGCTCAACTTCGCGAAGACAGCTTTCACTTCGTCGCTCTCATCCGGCGTGATGAGCAGATCCCAGAAAACTTTTCCCTTCAACTCTGCGAACGAATAACCCGTGGCCTGCTCACACGCGCGATTGAAACCCACTATGCGTCCTTCGCGGTCAAGCACGACGACGAGGCTGCTCGCCGTCTCTATCACGGCGCTGCTGAAGTCGCGCTCCTTCTTTAACTCGTCCTGCGCCTGCTTGAGCCGCACGAGGTCGCGGTTGAACCTGCCAAGCAGGTAAGCGACTCCGATTGCAAGCAGGCAGGAGATGACGACCAGCACGTTTAATTGTCGCCACTTCGACGCCAACGCGCTTGAGAGTCTTGAAAGATGTTCGCGGGCGCTGGCGATTGCGCCGTCCGCTTCGTCAACCGAATGATTCAGGGCCGCACGAAACTCCGTCTCCGCTCCTCTTTTTTCCGCTTCAACGACTGGTGATGAAAGCGCGCGGCGAAAGATTTCGTCCATCTTCAAGACCGCTGCATCAATCTCGGCAAGGAAGGTCGGAATCTGTGCGGCTTCGCTTGGGTTGATGGCTGCTGCGCGGCGGTGGTAGTTGTCCATCAAAGCTTGCCAGCGCGCGTCGGGCGTTGCAGTCTCAAGGCCCTGCCTGCCGCCTGTGATTCCCTGCTCCATCTCGCGCAGAGAGAGTTTCAATTCGTTGAGCTTGCTAATCAGGATGACTTTGCTCGTCACGTCTTGTTGCAGTCGGTTGACGGAGACAATCAACCATATGCTCCAGACGACGAACAGCAGCGGCAGCAACAGAATGAGCCTTGTCCACAGGGGAGCTTTGAAAGCAGTGGGCATCTTGGTCTCTTCCATCAGCTTAACGAATCAGGGGCAAGCTTTCCGTCTCCTGGGCAGCAAAAGTCGAAGTCAAATCGGGTTAGAATCTACTGTGAGGCCGGGGCTGTAGGTGCGCGCCTGCGTCCCTTTTGAACTGGCCGACGAGGCAAGTTGACGCAGGCCAACTGGTGAATCTTGAACATACTAAAGCCACAGACGAAAAGCAAGCAGTAATTTTTTGGCAGCCGCAAAAGCATGAAAGGGCGGCTCTTTGGCTTGAATCGTCAACCGTTCCGCCTACACATTTGCGCTCTCGTTGTCGTCTCTACATCCTTCCTACTTGCTCTTCGTGTCTGTTACTATCGCCGTCAACAAAATTCTTCTACGGGTGAACGAACATGGCAGCAGAACAGGCACGCATTGTCATCGTCGGCGGCGGCTTCGGCGGTGTTTTCACGGCGCTCGACCTAACGAGCGCGGGCGAAGTAACGCTTATCAGCGACGAAGACCATTTTTTGTTTGCGCCCATGCTCTACGAATACCTGAGCGGCGAGGTCGAAGCATGGCACATCGCGCCGACCTACAAGGAATTGCTCGACGAACGCATACGCGTGATTCGCGGCAGCGTCAGCGAGATTGACTTTGAGGCGCGCGAAGTCGCCATTGAAGGGCGCGTGCGCCGCATAGGGTACGACGTGCTGGTGCTGGCCGTCGGCGGCATCACGAACTACTGGAACATCCCCGGCGCGGAAGAGCATGCCCTGCCGTTCCGTAAGATTGTTGACGCCGATACGCTGCGCCGCCGGATGGTCGAAGCGCTGGACCAGACCGCGCCGGACCTTGCGCCGCAGGACGTGCAGCGCGCACTCACCTTTGCCGTCGTCGGCGCGGGCGCAAGCGGCGTCGAACTGGCAACGAAAATGGCAGACCTGCTGCGCGACGCCTTCGAGCGGCGCGCTTTGCGCGGACAACCGCGCGTGATGGTCGTGGAGATGGGCAAACAGATTGTTCCCGGCATGGGCGATGAGCTTCGTGCTTACGTGGAAGATGCACTCTCCGAGGCACGCGTTGACATGCACACGGAGACGCGCGTGGTCAGTGTCTCCGATAAAGGCTTTACGATTGAACACAATGGTGAGCAGCAGTTGATAGATGCTGCGGCTGTCATCTGGACGGCGGGCGTGCGCATCAATCCACTCGTTGACAAACTTGCTCTGGAAAAGAACAAGCGCGGGCAGGTTATCGTTGAGCCGACGCTTCTGGCGCGCGGGCAGGAGCGCGTCTTTGCGCTCGGCGACATGGCGTATTTTGAGGATGCCGCACCGACGCTCGCGGGGACGGCCCAGTTGGCCCTTCAGCAGGCAGGACTCGTTGCAAAGAATGTGCGTGCGCTTCTCGGTGGACGCGAGCTACAGACCAAGCATTTCACTGAACTGGGCGAAGCTCTCAGCCTCGGCACGGAGCGTGCGGCTGTCCTGACCGCCGGACAAACTTTCGGCGGAGCGCTGGCCCGGCAGGCACGCTTTACGCTCTACACTTCGCGCCTGCCAACCTGGCATCACCGCCTGAAGGTCGGCGCAAGCTGGTTTTTTGAAGGCACAGCGCCGCGTCCTTTGCAGCCGCTCGGCTTTAGCCGTTGAAGCGTTTCAGGCAAGCGCGGCCGCGCGAGTGCAGTGGACGAGTGCGTCGAGCGGTAAGCGGTCCGGCTTTTCTCTATGGGGAATCGTGTACGCAGTAGAATCCTGATAGCGTTCGTGGCTTTCGTGTTTTCTCTAGCGCTGCTCATCTGGATTCTGAGCGCCCGCTCCCATCAGGACGAAGCACGCACGTCATCAACATCAGGCACAACTCCCTCTGCATCGCCGCTCGCAGGCACGCCATCATCACAGCCAACTGCTTCCGCAACCGCCACGCCGGAGACAACTCCCTCAACGACCGCAGAAGCATCGCCCGCGCAGCCGGTTGAGCAAACCGCAAACAACCAGACGCAGCCGCCCGCACCACCCAATGCATCCGGCAGCACATCCACACCCGCAGTCCCGCCAAACTCGGCCACGCTCCTGATTCCCGTCGCCGGAGTTCGCCCCGAACAGCTACGCGATACCTTTCAGGAGTCGCGTTCCGAAGGACGCGCCCACGATGCCATAGACATTCCGGCGGCGCGCGGAACGCCCGTGCTGGCCGCCGCCGATGGCCGCATCGTCAAATTCTTCAACAGCGAGCGCGGCGGAATTACCATCTACCAGTTGAGCGTAGACGAAAAGCTCGTCTATTACTACGCCCACCTCGAACGCTACGCAGACGGCCTCACCGAAGGCCACTTCGCACGTCGCGGGGAAGTAATCGCCTACGTCGGAGACACTGGCAACGCTGGCCCCGGCAACTATCACCTGCACTTCTCCGTCGCCACCATCACAGACCCCAAACGCTACTGGGCCGGAACAAACGTCAACCCCTACCCGCTCCTGCGCGGTCAGCCGTAGCCCTAAATCAACGCCTCGCCATCAACACCCTTTTATCTTGTCTTCACACCTACAGCCGTTGACTTTGGACTATTTTTGCAGATTGATTGTTCGCTTATGGTGCACGCGCGGGCAGGGCCGCATCTAAATGGCAGCAAAACTCCCTGTTTTAGTGGCTATCAATCAGGTACGGCTCTTGCAGACGGTTGTAGTTCAAGCGCCGTTTTCCAGACTTGCGCGCTCGTATAATTCAGGATTCAAAGGGGAGCAAGACAGCATGAGTAGTCTTTCGCGTTTGGCCGGAGCGTTCTGTGCTCTGGCTCTTATTCTCTGCGCAATGGGATGCGTCAGCCAGC
Source organism: Pyrinomonadaceae bacterium (assembly GCA_036382855.1). Lineage (GTDB taxonomy): Bacteria > Acidobacteriota > Blastocatellia > Pyrinomonadales > Pyrinomonadaceae > DASVTR01. Next base: position 16,512 of record DASVPO010000033.1, read on the forward strand.
CGGCCAATACAAACAACACCACAAGCAGCACGACAACCAACACGACGCCCACGGCTGCACCCGAGACTGCCAAAACTAACGCGACCGCGACGGACGACGCTGCCGTCACGCTTCCCCTTCTGGACGCTTTCTTCCACGACGAAACCTTCGCCTCCGAACTGAAAACCAAGCTGCAATTAACCGACGAGCAGGTTGACAGGCTTCGTAAGACTGCGCGTGAAGAGACAGGCAAGCTGCGTGAAACCGATGCTGACGATTACGGCGGCACAACTACCGCCGCGCGCTCTCGCGCAACAGAGCAGATTAAAGCCATCGTCGGCGAAGACAAGGCGCGACAGTTAACGACCTTCATCAGCGAGAAATGGAGCGGCGGGAATGATGACAACGCCGCCAACGCTAATGCTCCCGCGAACAATGCTACGGACGCTTCAGGCTCAAACGCAGCACACAACTCGAAGGGCAAGCCCAACTCCGTCCCGACGGATACGCGCATCGTCGTCAACGCTCCGGCCTATCGCATGGATGTGTTCGAGGGAGGCCGCCTCGTCAAGTCGTACAAAATAGGCATCGGCTATCCTGAGTTTCCATTGCCCGTGGGCCAACGCAGGGCCAACAACATTATCTTCAATCCCACCTGGACACCGCCCGACGAACCATGGGTCGAAGCCTCCAACAAGGTCAAGCCCGGAGAGAAGATTGAGGCCGGAAGCAAGCTTAATCCGCTCGGCCCCATCAAGATTCCCATCGGCCTGCCTTCTTTGATTCACGGCGGCAAATCGGCGGCCAAGCTCGGCGGCTTCGCTTCGCACGGCTGCGTCGGCTTGACGACTCCGCAGGTGCAGGAGTTTGCGCGCATGCTGGCCGGATTGGCTGGAACGGAATTGACCGACGAGCAGATTATGGCTTATGCCAAAACGCCGAAAGAGACTAAAGAGGTAAAGCTTGCTCGCGCCGTTCCCGTCGAACTGCGCTACGAAACCATCGTCGTCGAAGACGGTAAGCTACACATCTATCGCGATGTTTACGACCGCGACACAAACACGGAAGAGAATCTGCGCGCAGTCTTACAGACCTACGGAGTCTCCCTTGAACAACTCAGCGAGACGGAGCGTTCGGCCGTCCTTAGTGCGCTCAAAGAGATGTCTCGCGACGCGGCAGGCAAGATTGACGAACCCAAGCCAGCCGAAAAATCAGATGCCACACGCGCCACAGCAGATACAAAACAGAAGAACAATCGCACACAGAATGCTGCGAACAGCAACAACGGCAATCAGGTGACGCGCACCGTCAAAGGCAAGAAAGAGATTGTCATAGAGATTGCAGCGCTCAAGGGCAAAGGCTATCCGGCCCCCGTTGATTTGAGCACCGGCGGCGCGTCGAAAAAACAGAGCGCGCCCTCGAACGCTCCCGCAGGCAAACGGCGCTAGACGCGTCCCCGATTTTTTAAGCACGAGGTGAAGTTTCCATGAAACGCCCGGCATTTATTCTGTTGTCTATGTTGGTGGGCCTAATGATTGAACCGCTTGGCCCATGGCTGGCGCAGAACCGCACTCGTCAGCTTGCGAACGCGAACACAAACGCGGCGAGCAGCGTCGTTAATATTAAATCGCATCCGTCCCTGACCGTTCCTTTCGACGAAGGCAGATTCAGGCTCACAGACTTACGCCTCGTGCGCGTCGGAGGAAGCACGCGGCTCAACGGCAAACTCGTCAATCAAACAAAACAATCATGGCCCGCGGTCGTCTTTGCCGTTAGAGCATACGACAGCAACGGCCGCCAACTGAGAGGCGTCGAGCGGGAAACGATTTTCGGTTTTAATCAACTGGCGAAAGATAAATCCGTGTCCATCAATTCGGGCTACGGCGTCTGGCTCGAAGGCATCCCCTTGAGCGCTATCGCACGGCTCGAAGTCGTGCTGCTCGACGAGGAATCGCAAGCGGCCCACGCAGGCAAAAAACCACTATCAAGCGAGATTGAAGAATAAAGCTGTCTGAAAGAATAGAATCAAGAAGCATCTGGCACGCTCGTCACCGTGTGCGGCTCAATCAATCCTGAGCGCCGCCAAGATACCCATCACCACGCACATCGCAAACGCACCGTAGCGCAGTCCGCTCTGCGGAATACGCTGCCTTAACCCGACGCCGAGCGTGACGGCAAGCAGTCCCTTAGTCATCATCGCTGCAGTTGCTCCCACCCAGATAATGAACGGCGCGTGATAACTGGCAACCAGCGTGGCGGCAGCAATCTGCCCGACATCGCCCCATTCTGTGAGGAAAACGGCGGCGAAGGAAACAGTGGTCGCGCGCGGCCAGCGCTCTCCGGCCTCGCGTTTCTCGCGACGCGGTTTTTTAAACCAGATGGCGAGCGCCGTCGCGAAGAAGGTCGCAGCGCTGATGCCCGCGACGAGCGCCGGAGGCAATCCCGCTATGGCTTGGCCCACCAGCACGGCGACCAGCATCTTTCCGGCGAAGGCGACGCTGATGCCGCCGAGCACATGCGCTGCGCGAAAACGCGTGGTCAGGCTGCTGATGGTGTAAAAAGATTTGTCGCCGAGCAACTCTGCGAAGAGCACTGTTCCATACGTCGCCAGCAATAGATAGACCATTACTCGACTCCCGGTATTGAACTTCCCCGGAGAATAGCGGGCCGGACGCTTGAACGATAAGAGGCGTGCCTCTTATCGTTCAAGCGTCCGGGCGTGCAGCCCGTTATTCGACTGTGAAGGATAGAGAATTGGCCCAACCTCGAATAGAGTTAAGCCATTCTCTATCCTTTCTCAGGACGGATGACGTAGGTGCTGCCCCCTATAATTTCGCCGTCTTCTTCCTGCACGACGGAGAAGGTCTCGAAGTCAGTCCCCCGCATGGGGGCTGTCAGCACAACCGCCGCGCGTAAGCCTCCCTTCGGAATCTTAACGCCCGAAAGCTTGCCGCCGCCTTTCCCCTTTTCCAGCGTGTACAGTCGCGTGAGGTCATACTTGCCCGCTTCATCCGGCAAGTGTTCCTTCAACAATTTAATCATCTGCTCCGACGCCCTGCGCACCGAGATGCCTTCCGGCCCGGAGGCCGCCGCAGCATCAGCGCTCTTCTTCGCAGCCTTCTTCTTCCCGGTCTTCTTCAAGCTTCTACTGAGCGTCGTTTGTGCAGACTCCGGCAACAGGAAACCGAGACTGCCTTTCTCAAGGCCCGTGCCGACGACTCTGATGGCGCTGAGTTTACCTGTCCCGGTCGGGTTAAAGTCGAGCGTTGTCCAAGACATCGCGCCGGCGGGAATATTAACGACGTGCAGGTTCTTCAACCCGACGCGCTTTTCGTTTCTCACTAACTGGTCAACGTTGAAAATCTTGCTGGTTGCCGGTATCGGATTCTGCGGGCAATCCATCACGACGAGCAAACAGGAATGAGGCGCGGCCGTCGGCGGCAACGCCAGATCCCATTCGAGGATAGTCGGCTCCGTGGGCGAGAGCGTGAGGATGGTCTTGGCTGCGCCGACCGGCTTCCAGTTGGTCGTATCGGACGAGTTACCGGGAAACGCCGTCCAGAAATTACCCGGCAAAGGCGGCAGTCCGGCAGAAGCATTGGCGTACAACAGCTTGACTGTCACGTTCGCACCGGGCGCGAAGCCACGATTATTGACCTTCACGTAAACGCGATTGACGTTGCCGCGCTGCGCGTTGCGATGTTGCAGCCTGGTTTCATAAGCAACGTAGTCAACGCTCGCCACGGACATCTGATACGACGGCGGCGAGCCTTCGAGCGCGTCAACCTTAATGTCCGCGCACATCCAGTGTGAGAGCGGGTCGCCCAGATTCACGTATTGCAGCGGGTCTTCAAAGGCTGCGGGCACGGCGTTTGGAGTCGGCAGGATGCGGCCGGTTGACATCAGGTGGTCGCGGAAAAAGATGTCAACGTCCGGGACTGAAGGCACGTCGAGCTTGCGCTCCCAGATGCCGCGCCCGTGTGTGCCTGCGCGCAGCAAGCGCGTCGGGCTGTGAAGTCGCATGTCGAAGACCGCGCAGTTTGGCAAGCCCTGACTAAACTGCGTCCAACTCGTGCCGCCGTTCGTCGTACGGTAGATGGCAACGTCCGTGGCGACGTAAAAGGTGTTGGGGATGGCCGGGTCAATCACGAGTGCGTTGGCAGGGATGTCGGGGATGGCGCTCGCTCCGCTGCCGCTGATGTTGGTCCATGTGGCCGCGCCCGCTGCCGGGACGACACCGCGCCAGACGTGTCCTGTGCCGAAGCCTGACATCACGACAATCACTGTGTCGGGTGAGCCGGGAACGGAAGCGAGGTCTGTAATGAATGGGCCAACGGGCAATGGCGCGGCGTGAATGGCCGTGGCTGTCCAAGTCGCTCCGCTCTTCGTCAGGCGATAGACACGACCCGTGGACGTGCCGACATAAATCATGTTCGAGTTTGTATAGTGAATGGCCGAGACTGAGCCGTTTATGCTGGGCAACGTCACCTTGGTCGGCCAGCCGCTCGCGCCCTGTGCCGGGTCGAGGTTGATGCGGTCTGTGCCGAACGCGACGTTGTTGGAGTTGGTTTCGTCCAGAGCCATCGGCGGATAGAACAATCCGCTGCCGGCAATCCCTGCTGCCACGTTCATCCATGTGCCGAATTTGCCCGCCTGCGTCGAGCGCTTGGGGCTCGGGCCGTAGTATGTACTGAGAACGTTTTTCGGTTGTGCCTTGTCCACGGCGCAGTGGCCGCCGTCGCCATCGTCCGCGTGATAAAAGACTGTGCTGTTGCGAAACTGCTCTGTGCCGTTGTCCTGCGTGCCGCTGAAGACGACTGCATCTGAGGTCGGGTGCTGGTCTATAAACTCACACTGCATGATGCACAGACCCTCGTTGATGGTATCGTCCCACGTGACGCCGCCGTTGGTTGATCTGTAGATGCCGCCGTCGTTTCCGGCATAAACGATGAGGTGGTTTGCCGGATGAAAGGCGAAGGCATGGTTGTCCGGGTGGATGGTAGCCCCGACGTTGTTAATCGTCCATGCGCCGCTCGCGGAATTGCGCGTTGCTTTCCAGACCGCGACGCCGCTCAGATAAACGATGTCTGGGGTGGTCGGGTCAACGGCGACGTGTAGATTGTAGAACCCTTGAGCGCCTATGTTTCCGCCGGGCAGGGGAATGGCAGTCCATGAGTTGCCGCCGTCCGTGGTGCGGTAAAAACCGTTGATGGTGTAACTGCTGTCCGCGATGAGCGCGTAGATGGTTTGCGGAGACGAAGGCGAAAGGCCGAGCCCGATGCGCGTCAAGCCGGACGCGGGCAAGCCGCCTGTAAGCTTGGTCCATGTCGGAGCAGCTGCACTGGCGTTCGTGCACCTGTAAATTCCCTGTTCCCAGAACGCTGCGTAGACGGTCGTGGGCGTCAAAGGGTCAATGGCGACATCTGTTGCCGGTGCGTTGGGCAGGCCGCCCGTCATCTTCGACCAGTTCATTCCGGCATCCGTGCTGCGGTAGAGGCCGTTGCTGGTCGCGCCGAAGAGACGTGCGGGCGCTGCGGGCGTGACACAGATGCGGCCGAAGCGCGCGCCTGTGAAGGTAGAGGTGGCGAGAGTGGTCCATGAATTTCCGCCGTCGGTCGTCTTCAGTACGCCGTTGCCATAATAACTGTCGCCGGAGAAATTCCCTTCACCCGTCCCCGCATACAAGGTGAGCGGATTGCCGGGGTCAATCGCGAGTGCGCCGATGGCGAGCGAGAGTTCGTTGTCTGATTTTGCGACCCAGTTTTTTCCGCCGTCCGTGGTCTTCCAGACTCCGCCCTGCGCCGTTCCGCAGTAGATGGTGTTGGGAGCGGTCGGGTCAACGACGATACTGGTCACGCGGCCCGTCACCAACACACGCGCGGCGCTGTAGGTTTGTCCCTTCGGAATTGCCGTCGGCCCCATCTGCACCCAATTGCTGACGCCCGCGACGGGCGCGACCATTTCAATGCCCGTCAAGGCAGGAGCTATCAGTATGGGCGCGCCGGGGTCTGCTTCAGGCATCTGTCTGGATGTCGCCAGAGCGGCAAGCCGCAGCTTCGCCATGCTTGAAACTTCGCCTTCTCTCTCTTCGCCGGATACAGCGAGGTCAGCCATCGCAACTGCCCTCGCGCCTTTTTTTGACGACTTGCGAGCGCCGCCTTCAAGCCCTTGTCTCTGGAAAATACGACGGTCAAAATCGTTTTCCTCATGGCGCAGCAAAGGATTGTCCGGCGGCGGCACGGCCTTCCTCAGAGCAGTTCGCGCAGACCCCTTTTTGCTGGCAGATTTCTTCGCTGCCTTCGTCCGTTTCTTGGCAGACTTCCTGCTTGTAGGCATGATTGTCCTCCTTTAGAGGGTTAGGCTTTAAGGATGAAACTGCTGATTGGTTATGTTCAATCTTCGTTCATGGAGTCTGGTTGGGTTGTTGAGGTGGATTGTTCCGTTGCGGTTTCTGTTGTGGCTGAATCTTCTTCGGAGGCGGGCATGTTTTGTGTGTGCCTGAACGCTTCGAGCCGTTTCTCTGCTATCTCCTTACTATGGAATTCGCGGTCGGCGTCAAACTCCGTGAAGCGCAGGAGCGGATTATCCGGCGGCGGCACGGCCGGAACGAGCGGCGTCGGCGGAGGCGTCTTCTTCTTCGTCTTCTTCGCTTTCGCCTTACGAGCGCCGGAACTTTTCTTCGTCGCCATTAATTAATTTCCCTGCAAACTACGAAGCGAGGAATCCTGCTGTCGCGACATCAAAGATTCACATGCTGGCCGGATTTTAGTAGCAACACGCGTACCCCTTCGCTCTCGATTCAAATAACCCGGCTATTACGAACAAAAGCTGACGCTCACAAAGCGCTGCCACAACTTCAAGTGTCCTCTTCAAGCTACACTCGGCCGGAAAGCCTGTAGACTTTTGTTTACAGTCGGAAACGATTCAGCACAAGCCGGAGCGACGCGCCGTTAAGAGTTAAGCGCACTTTAAGAAGCGGTCGTTGCAGCCTCGCAGGAATCAAGCACGGGCGCGGCCTCTATTTCCGCTGCGTCGTCTTCCCTGTAGTTACGCCCTGCGGCGACGGCTTCAAAGTATTCCGCGATGCGGTCAAGAATTTCTTCGACCGAGTGGGAGTGATAGATTGAGGTGCGGAAGATTGCGCCGCCCTGAAGGCCGCGCGTAAACTGCCCGGCCAGTTGCTTCATCTTGCCGATGGCGGCCAGTTCCGGCATATCGTCGCGCAGCATCTCAAAGTATTCGAGAAGCACGCTGCGTTTATCTTCGAGCGTGGGCTGGAAGATTTCGCGGCCCGCAAGCGCATCTTCTATCTGACGAAAAATCCAAGGGTTCGCCATCGCGCCGCGCCCTATCAGAACGCCGTCGCAATTCGTCTCGCGCCAACGCGCCAGAGCTTCCTCGACTGTCGTTACGTCGCCGCTGCCGGAGACAGGCACGCTGACCGCCTCTTTAATCTGCCTCACAAGATCCCAGTTGGCTCGCCCCTTGTAGCCCTGTTCCTTCGTGCGCCCGTGCAGCGCAATGTGTTCGACGCCGCATGCTTCGGCCAGTCGTGCCGTCTCGACCGCGTTAATCGCGTTGTCATAAAAGCCCGCGCGAATCTTGATGGTCAGAGGTATCTTGATCGCCTTTTTGATTTCCTTGAGGATTGATTCGAGGCGCGTGTAATCGCGCAGGAGGCCGGAGCCTCCGCCGTGCTTGACGACCTTCGGCGCGGGGCAGCCGCAGTTGATATCCAGTATGTCCGCGCCGACCTCTTCGGCCATCTCCGCCGCCATACGCATCCGTTCCGGCTGCCCGCCGAAAATCTGCACGGCGAACGGGCGCTCCTCTTCAAAGAAACGCATCTGCCGCTTCGACTTCGGGTTGTGTCGCGTCAAGCCTTCGACCGAAATAAACTCGGAGACAGTGAGGCCGATTCCGCCGCGCCTCTTCAGCAAGCGACGGAACGAAATATCAGTCACGCCCGCCATCGGAGAGAGCACGAGCGGCGGATTAATCTCAACATCACGAATCCTGAAAGGCTTGATAGCTTGTACGACGTTCTGGCTCATATGCGTTAGTTAGATTATTAAACTTATACACTCACATTGACAACGTTCCGCCGGAGAATCCGCCTTCAGTTTGAGCATTGCTCTCATCTTCCGGCGCGATTTGCTTCACGCCGGTTTCGAGTTGGACCACGATGCGCGCGTGTTGCGCGGCCTGTCTTGCGGCCGCTCGCGCCTGCCCTATGTCGCCGCGCGTCATGGCATCCAGCGCCGCGTCGCCCATTGACTGTGCGCTGCGACGGTAACGCATAATCTGTTCGAGTAAGTGCTCGTCCATCTTTTCCAACACATTCTGGCGGCTCGCCCCCTGTCCTCTATTGACACGGGCTTCAGCCATCAACTAGCTTCTCTACAGACAGCGGATTATAGCAATGCAACACAAACTCATCCAATCCGTCGGCATCGCATGGACGATTCTCTACAGCGTGTTCATCATCTGGATTTACGCGACCGAGCCGCGCACCTTCAAGGAGGTCGCGGCGGGCGCGGAGGTTGCGACCGGCACGTATGAGATAGACAGGCAGAAGTTTGAGACGGCGCTGGCGCTCTTTCGCCGCGAACAGTTTCGCGCCGCGCGCGACGAATGGACGCGCGCTGACCCCGCGCAGAACGACCCGCGCACGCAGTTTTATATCGCCTACGCTTTTTACCGCGAAGGCTGGGGACGCCTCTACATGGACAACGATTTGTTCAAGCAGGGTTTGGCAGCAGTCAACCGCGTCATAGAGTTGACGCCTGACGGCTCTTTCACGGTTGACGATGCGGACTTACAAATGCACACGCCCGCAGAATTGAAGGCCGAACTTGAACACGGGCTGGAACGCAGCGTTGAGGATTTGAATCCCTTCAAGGTTTTCCGCAAACGCAAATGACGACGGAATATCGTTCGAGAAACCGCGCGCTCGTGCGCTTCGTGCTGCTGCCGATGATTTTTTTGACGGTGGCGCTGATGGGCGGCCTGCGTATTGACGCGACGAGCAAAGCCTTCGTCTTCATCCCACCGCCTTTGATAACGCTGCTGCTCTCCATCCTGCTGATGGTGCTCTTCGTGCGCGGCTATCTGATTAACATCAAAAAGTGGCTCACGCCGGACCAGCCGCCGCTGACAAACGTTTCGCATGCGCTCACATTGCTCTCGCTCTTTTTCGGCTCTGCGCAGGCTTTCAACTCCGTGCTGCCGGAAAGCGGATTGCTCTTCTGGTTCTTCTCCTTCTTCTTCCTGTGGACGCTCTGGAACAACCAGTTCTCTTCTTTTGACGCACGCCGGCTCTTGCGCAGCCTCGGCGTGTTGTTCGGCACGGCCTTCGTGTTGAAGCACATGTTTCTGGCTGCGCTCTACGCGCCGGAGGGAGGCTGGCTCAAGCGCTTCGCCAACCTGCTGCTCGAAGGTGTCACGCTCGGCACACTGGATTCGCCAGCCTTTGCGCCAGCCACGGGCTACATCTCCTTCTTCACGCTTGCGCTCTACGTCGCCGGACTCATACTGCTTGCGCCCGCCCCGCAGCCACTCGAAAACGAAGAAGCCCGAAAGCTCGTCCAAGCCTATCTGAAGCTTCCGCCTGAGGAACGCCTCGCCGTGCGTGAAGCCATCACGGATGACGGCGGCGCGCGTCTCATCGAAGCGGACGAACGAGAGCCGCAACTGCTCATCGCTGAAACCGGCGAAGACATGCGCGAGCGCCCCTCTGAAGAGACTGTCATCACGCCGAAGCCCTAGAGTAACTACTGCTATAAAAAAAGCTGCATGAGAGATTTGCTCTCATGCAGCTTTTTCTGGGCTGCCCACAATCTCTGTGGGTTCGCTGTTGGGGTGAGTGCTTACCAGTTAACAATAAGTTCCTCAGACATCTGCCATGCGGGGATGTCTTCGCGGATTGAGGCGCGCTGTAATTTGTCAGGATTGGCGAGCAGCCGGCCCGCGCCGAGGGCAACCGCCGCAAGCGGGTCTTCCGCGACGACGGCGTGCAGTTGCGTCTCCTTCTGCAAGCGTTCTGCCATGCCGTCGAGGAGCGCGCCGCCGCCGGTCACGACGATTCCCGTGCGATAAATGTCTGCGGTCACGTCCGGCTGTGATTCCTCCACGACGCGACGCACGCCCGCTATTATCTCGCTGATGACAGGCTCAAGCGCCTCGCCCACTTCTCTCGAAGTTAGCTCGATGGCCTTGGCCGAACCCGTCACCAGATCCTTGCCGACCACTTCCATACGCTTCTCGTCGGTCTCCGTTTCCTTATTACCTTCTTCATGCAGACGCGCCGTGCCGAGTTCTATCTTGACCTCTTCGGCCGTGCGTTCGCCAATCTCAATGGCATACTTGCCGCGCAGGCTATCGTGTATGGCGGCATCCATCGCAGTTCCGGCGGCGTTCATGCTGATGGAGTTGATGACTGCGCCCGAAGCGATGATGGCGACGTTGGTTGTGCCGCCGCCGATGTCAACGACAAGGTGTGCGCGCTCGTCTTCAAAATCGAGGCCCGCGCCTAGTCCGGCGGCTAGTCCTTCGTCTATCAGGTCAACGCGCGTCGCTTTGGCATCGCGCGCGGCATCGCGCACGGAGCGCTGCTCAAGAGTAGTGCTTGAGCCGGGAACGCCTATGACGAGATGACTGCGCTTGGCGTGGCCGCCGTAGACGCGATTGATGAAGGCTGCCAGCATCTTCTCCGCAACGTCAAACTGGTTGATAGTGCCTGCGCGCAAAGGGCGATGCACTTCCGTGTCGCGCGGCTCGCGTCCGAGCATCTTGTAGGCTTCCGCGCCGACAGCCAGCACTTCGCCCGTGTACTTATGAATCGCCACGGCCGAAGGCTCGTTTAAGACGATGCCCCGCCCGGGCGCGTAGATGAGTGTGTTGATTGTGCCGAGGTCTATGGCTAGGTCGTCCGTAAAGAAACTGCTGAGAATGTTCATAAAACTCCCGGAAGATAACCTTTAAATTCCTTGTTCCGTAACCCTTGGGAGAAGGTTTTTAAACTCTGCATGGTCAAGAGCAACCGCCATGCCAGCTACCCTTTCAGGAAGAAATGCCCGAAAAGCTTTTCCCAATGAAATCCACAGTCCGCTTCTAAAACGCTTTCACACATGAAACAAACCGCAAACCGCTCTAAAAGCGAACGCAGCAGAAAAATTGCAGCTTTTTTTGCCAAAACTGGGCGCAAAAACTGCGACATTCCGTGCAAGGGTTATTGAATAAAGAGGTTGTGAAACTTAAGGGAGGGTTTCCGGCGGGATTTCGCGGTCACTGAGGATTTCGTAAAGGCTGCCGGCATCCGCGCGCGAGGTCTGGCGCGAAGCGGGGACGGCCAGCACGCGCAACGTCAGCAGGCGATTGCGGCGGCGCAGCGCAATCTCGTCGCCCACCTGCACGGCGCGCGACGACTTGGCCTGCACACCGCCGACCCACACCTGCCCTGCCTCGCACAACTGCTGCGCCACCGTCCGCCGCAAACACAAACGGCTCGCTTTCAGATAAAGGTCAAGGCGCATAAAAAAGTGTGATGAGTAATGAGTGATGCGTGATGAGTGAAAGCGGCTTGCTTCCTACTCATCACTCATCACTCATTACTCATCACTGTCTTTCGTCTTTACTGTTTTTTCTTACCGCCGCGAGCGCCGCCGTTGCTTTCTTCCCGCGCGGCGGGAGTGGCGGCGGAGGCAGTCTTAGCCGGGGCGCTGACGGAGAGCAGCGGCCCGACCGTCTCTTTATATTCCTTGTTGAGTTGGATGTAGGCATCGCGGCGCAGATTCTTCATGTAGGCTTCGCGCTCCTTCTCCCTGCGCTCGACCGTGATGGCCTCGCGTACCTGGTCTTCGTTGAAGTTTGAAGGGTCGCTGGCCGCCACGCGCTCGTCAACACGGAAAATCTGGTAGCCGTCGTCGGAGCGAACGAGTTCGCTGACGCCGCCGACGGGAACATTCTTGATGGCCGCTGCGATTTCCGGCAGCAGGTCAGGCGTCTGAAACGTGCCGACTTTGCCGCCCGTCTGCTTGGCGACAAGCTCGCCTTTGAGCTGACGCTCGGAATGTGCGGCGGCAAGCGTTGCGAAGTTAGCTCCGCCGCGAAGCTGCGTGAGCAGGCTTTGAGCACGCGCCTTCACGTCTGCCTCGTTCTTCCCTGCGAAGCTCAAGTAGATTTCCGAAATCGTGACGCCTTCCGGCTTGCGGAATTTGTCGCGGTTTGTATCGTAGTATTTCCTAATCTCATCCGGCTTGAGGCCGTAGTAAATACGCGCGTCAACTTCACGACCGAGCACAGCCTGCTTCATAAACTGCACGCGAAGGGTCTGTCGAATCGTAGCGGGATTCATGCCCGCTTTTGTCATCTCTTCTTCGAGTATCTGAATGCTGTCAATGCCCTGATTCTTGGCGACGCGCAGCATCTCCTTATTGACTTCGGCTTCAATCTCATCGGCAAGGCCCATCTCCTTGCCCTTCTGCACGAGCAGTTGCTCGTTGACGAGGCTGGCGATAATCTCCGGCTGCCGCTTCATCACGGCTTCGGTCGCAGCCTGTTCCGTCATCCCCTGCTGAACGAAAGCCTGTACCGCATCCTTCATCTCGCGCTTCACCATCGAGAGCGTAATAACGTCGTTATTAACCTGCGCGATAACCTGATCTACTACCACCAGTTCGCTGTCCTGCGCGGAAGCCTGCGCAGGGCCGAGCACAAGCGCACCCACCGCAAACAGCAGCGCCCACATGAAAGTATAAAATTTTGATTTCACAGTTTTACTCCTTAAGGAAAACAGCTTTCAGTTTTCGGTTTTCAGTTTCCGGCAACCGATCAACGGGCGTTGACTGAGAACCGAAAGCTCAAAACTGAAAACTGCTTATACTAATCCGTCAACTGAATATCCAGCAACACGCGGCGGGCCGTTTCCAGCACAAGCTCGCGCTCATCTTCTGTCAACTCGACGCGTAAGACGCCGCTCGGCGTAAAGGTAGCCTTCTCGCCCGCTGCGACCAGCGCCATCAATTTCTCCGGCGCGACGCGCGCCTTCTCGCCCAGCTTGATAGCAATGCCCCCCGGCGTCTTATCAATGGAAACGACTCCGATTTCCTCGGCTACCCGCCTGAGCCTTGCATACTCAAACAAGCGTTCGACCGCAGGCGGCACGCGACCGTAGCGGTCCTGCGTCTCCGCACGAATGGCACGCAAAGTCTCTTCATCGCGTGCGGAAGAGACGCGCTTGTAGGTGCGCAGCCGTTGGCCCATGTCGGAGATATAATCTTCGGGAATCGCCACGTCCACGCCGAGGTTAATCGAAACGCTCGTCTCATCTTCGACCTGCTCGCCGCGCAGTTCGGCAACGGTTCTTTCGAGCATTTGCGTGTAAAGATCAAAGCCGAGCGCATCCATGTGGCCCGATTGCTCGCCGCCGAGGAAGTTTCCAGCGCCGCGCAACTCCAAATCCAGCGCCGCGATGCGGAAGCCCGCGCCGAGGTCTGAAAACTCGCGAATCGCGGCCAGACGGCGGCGCGCAATGGGCGAGAGTCCCTGTTCGTTTGGAATCAGCAAATAGGCGTAAGCGCGGCGGTTAGAGCGCCCGACGCGCCCGCGCAATTGATAAAGCTGCGAAAGACCGTAAGCGTCAGCACGGTTTATGATGATGGTGTTGGCGCGTGGGATGTCTATGCCGTTTTCGATAATCGTCGTCGCCACCAGCACATCATACTTGTAATCAACGAAATCGAGCATCACCTGCTCCATCTCTTTCTCGTTCATCTGCCCGTGCGCGACCGCCAGCCTCGCCTGCGGCACGAGTCTTTGAATCAGCGCGGCGATAGTCTCTATGGATTCGACGCGATTGTGTATGAAGAAGACTTGGCCTCCGCGCCCCAATTCAAGCTCGATGGCAGACTTAACAACGGATTCCGAAAACGGCACGACCTGCGTTTGAATCGCTAAGCGGTCGCGCGGCGGAGTCTCTATGACGGACATGTCGCGCATTCCCATCAGAGACATATTGAGCGTGCGCGGAATCGGAGTCGCCGACAGCGTCAACACGTCCACCCTCTTCTTCAACTGCTTCAAACGTTCCTTGTGGGCGACGCCAAAACGCTGTTCCTCGTCCACCACGACCAACCCCAAATCACGAAACTTTACATCCTTCGAGAGCAAGCGATGCGTGCCGATGACAATATCAATCTCGCCCGATTCGACACGCTTCGCCACGTCCTTCTGTTCCTTCGGCGAACGGAAGCGCGAGAGCAGTTCTATCTTGACGGGAAACGGCGCGAAGCGTTGACGGAAAGTATCGAAGTGCTGGTAGGCGAGCACTGTGGTCGGCGTCAGCACGGCCACCTGCTTCGACTCCATCACGGCCTTGAAGGCAGCGCGCATCGCAACTTCCGTCTTCCCGTAGCCGACATCGCCGCACAGCAGCCTGTCCATCGGCACGGCCTCTTCCATGTCGTGCTTCACATCATCAATCGCAGTCTCCTGATCGGGCGTCAGCACATACTCGAAGCCTTCTTCAAACTCGCGCTGCCATGGCGTGTCCGGCGTGTAAGCATAACCGCCGACGAGCTTGCGTTCGGCGTAGAGTCGCAGCAGTTCGTCCGCCATGTCGCGCATCGCGCGTTTGGCCTTGGCCTTCGCCTTCTGCCAGCCGAGTCCGCCGAGGCGGTCAAGCGTTGGCTGGCCGCCTTCTGCGCTCGCATATCTTTGAACGAGGTCGAGCCGCTCAACCGGCACAAAGAGTTTCGCGTCGTCTGCGTAATAGAGCAGCATAAACTCGCCGCGGCGGCCCGCGCCCAAATCGAGCGTCTGCAAGCCGCCGAAGCGCGCGATGCCGTGGTCAACGTGGACGACGTAATCCCCGACCTTCAAATCGCGGAAGTCGGACAAAAACGCAGCGGTCTTCGATTTCCGCTTCTTGCCCTTTTCTCTGCCTTTGACCTCTGCGGGCCGCGCGCGCCTTTCCAGCGCCGCATCGCTCGCTTCGTCAAACAAATCGCTCTCGACGTGAACTATTAAACGTGACGACGGCAACTCGAATCCGCCCGTAGGCCGCCCGACCGTGATGACGACTCCCGACGACGCATCGCCCGCCTCGCCGCCCAGAGCCACGCGCGCCTCAACGTTATAATCGCCCAGCATCTCCGCCACGCGCTCCGCCACGCCGTAGCTCGGCATCACAAACAGCACCGCGCCGCCTCTCTCAGCCACAGCGCGCCGCACGTCGTTTGCCAACTCATTTATGCGCCCGTGATAACGGCGCGCAGATTGGGCCATCCACTCTACTTCCGGCGCAGCCTCAACCGCCGGAAACAGAAAGAGCGGCGCGCTTGAACCGCGGCTACCGCGCCCGATTAATATTTCCGGCTGCTCCGCATCGAGCGCGATTGTCTGGTCCACAACTGCCGCCGCACGACCAAGCGTGCGCAGTTCCAGACGCTGCGTCTGCTCTAATCGCGCGCGTAATTCTTCAGCCGTCAGATACAATTCTTCAGGCCGCAGCCCCAATTCGTCTGCACTCTCCGTCTCCGCATAACGCGCCGCCAGAGTTTCGTAAACCTGACTGAGATAGTTCTCCACCGTGCTCGGCTCGTCCAACACCAGCACGGCATCCTTCAGGTAATCGAAGGCGCTTGCCTTACGCTCGTGCAGCAGCGAGATTAACCATTCCCAGCCCGGAAACGTCTCGCCCTCGTCGGCAAAGACCGTGCGGTCGCGCAGCGCGCGTTCATAGCGCTCATCGCTCCAACGTTCTCTGGCAAACTCCGCCCACAAACGGAAGTCGTCGCGCCCGACAGCCAACTCGCGCATCGGCGCAATCGAGACTTCCTGCAAAGGCGCAATCGAAAGCTGCGTCTCAGGGTCAAACTCGCGAATGGAGTCAACCGTGTCGCCGAAGAACTCCACGCGCACGGGAGCTTCGCGCCCCGGAGACCACACATCAAGAATCCCCCCGCGCATCGAAAACTCCCCGACCGCCCCGACAGGGTCTTCGCGCACGTAGCCCGAAGCAACAAGCTTCTCCAGAAGTTCTTCCGGCGCGTGCTCTTCGTCGCGCTTCAAGAGAGCGCCTGCCTCCGCCAACTGCTCCGGCGGCAGCGTCCGTCGCGCCATCGCACGCGCCGTCAGCAACACGAAATCACAACGACTGCCCGCAGCCCCGCGCGCCAACTGCCACAACGTCAACGCACGCCTCTCAAGCGTCTCTGCATGAGGCGACGCGCCCGCATACGGGTCGCTCTCGGACGCAGGCAGCAGCAGCACCTCCTTCGCACACTCGCTCCGCCCCCTGACAGCGCAATACCAGAAACGCACGTCGCGCTCCCACGCTTCCAGATCACGATTCGCCTGCGTCACAACCGCAAAAGTTTTCCCGGCCTCACGCTGCACAGCCGCCAGCACCAGCGCACGCGCAGGCCCCGAAACCAACCCGCTCACCGAAACCACACGCGCGCCACGCCTCACTTCCGCCAGCAGCCGCGCATACTCCTCCCCCGCAGCCACACGCGCCAGCGTCGCCTGCAACAGAGAACCTGATTCAACCGTCCTGCTCATAGCTTAGTAAAGAAGTGATGAGTGATGAGTAATGAGTAAAAGCATTTATCTTTTCACTCATCACTCATTACTCATCACTCATTACTGTTTTTATTCTTTCGATAATCGAAGTCGTCGAAGCGCCCTCGACGAAGGGGAGCGCCAGCACGCGCCCGCCCGCAGCTTCAACTTCCTCGCGCCCGTGAATCTCGTCTAGTTGATAATCGCCGCCTTTGACGAGCACGTCCGGCAGGACTTCTGCAATCAACGCGCGCGGGCTTAGTTCGTCAAACACCGTCACGTAATCCACGGCCACGAGCGCAGCCAGCATCTCCGCGCGTTCATCCTCGTTCATAATGGGCCGCCCCGCGCCCTTCAACTCGCGCACCGAAGCGTCGCTGTTAATCGCCACCACGAGCGCGTCGCCGAGCGCACGCGCCGCCGACAGATAGCGCACATGGCCCACGTGCAGGATATCGAAGCACCCGTTAGTAAAGACCAGTCGCCTGCCCGCCGCGCGCAGCCGTTCACGCTCCTTGCGCAACTCCACTCTGGAAACTATTTTCCCGTTCATCTTCGTGAATCTTTAAGACTGAAAGCTAAATGGTAAACGCTAAACAGCCATTCGTCCATTTACGATTTACGATTTACGATTTACGATGCTTGCATGAGCATCCCTTTCATCGAAGAGAACGACCAGACACGCGCGCGCGCCGCGCACCTCGAAGAATTACGCAAGCTCGTCGGCAACGTCTATCCGAACAAGTTTGAGCGCAGCCGCACGACCGGCGGCGAAGACACCATCACGGCCCTCGTTGACCCCGATAACCTGACAAGGATTTTAGATGATAAGACATTCGGCGAAGAGTTTAGAGCCTTGAGCGCGAGAGTGAACAAAGGCGAGCGCCCCGCACCTGAAGAGCTTGAGCGCTTCAACGCAAAGCTCAACCCCTTAACAGTCCGCATCAGCGGTCGCATTGCGACACCGCCGCGCTTAATGGGCAAGGCCGCCTTCGTGCATCTCTCCGACGGCAAAAAGCGCTTGCAGATTTACGTCCGCAAGGCCGACGTAAAAGGAGTACACAACGACGACCATGCCCCGATTGAAGAGGGCTGGGACTTGTTCAACCTGCTCGACCACGGCGACTTCATAGGCGTCGGCGGCTATCTCTTCATCACCAAAACCGGCGAGCTATCCGTACACGTCCGCGAGCTACAGTTTCTAGCCAAAGCCATGCTCCCGATGCCCGACAAACTGCACGGCATCTCCGACCCCGAAATCCGCCAGCGCCAGCGCTACGCAGACCTCATCGCCGGCAGCCTCAAGGTCAAAACCGACGACGAGACCGACGAACAACAACAACAAGCGGAACTCACACCGCGCGAAGTCTTCGAGCGCCGCTCACGCATCATCAGCGAGATGCGCCGCTTCCTCGAAGACCACGGCTACATCGAAGTCGAAACGCCGATGCTCACCCCCAAAGCCACCGGCGCAGCCGCCCGTCCATTCGAAACCCACCACAACGCCCTCGACATCAAACTCTACGCCCGCATCGCCCCCGAACTCTATCTCAAGCGCCTCCTCGTCGGCGGCTTCGAGAAGGTCTACGAACTCAACCGCAACTTTAGAAACGAAGGCATCTCGACACGCCATAATCCCGAATTCACTATGCTTGAGTTTTACTGCGCCTACATGGACGTAAACGGGATGATGGATTTTTGCCAGAAGCTCTTGCAAGAGACGGTTAGATTATTTTTTGACAATCTCCGTTTTAGTTTTATTAGCTACATAGACAAAGACGAAATCGACTTTAACAAATTCAGACGGCTCACTATGAAAGAAGCCATTGCGGAACGCATTAAAAAAATGGGTAGATATGAAAAAATAATGGGCAAGCCGTTTGATATAAGATTACTTGACGACCCTAAACAGGTACTCAGAATAAAAGGTGCACCAGAGCTTGGATTAATCGCACCTAGCCATCCAGATACTGCTGAGGTCGAGGCAAAGGCTTTACGGCAAACTTTAGAGGGTAGGAATCTATCGTTACCTGAATCTGAGAATATACCTGACGAGACAGTAACGGCACGAAACATTGAATCAATATTCGGAGAAATGGTAGAGCCAAATATTGTCGACCCAACTTTCATTTATGATTTTCCGAAATCTGTTTCTCCTCTCGCTAAAGCTTCCCCTGTCGACCAATCAATTGCTGAACGCTTTGAACTTTTTATAGGTCGCATGGAGTGCGCCAACGGCTTTTCGGAGTTGAATGACCCGAAAGAGCAGTACGAGCGCTTTCTCGAACAGGCGCAGCAGCGTGAGCGCGGCGACGAAGAGGCGATGGTGATGGATGAGGATTACATTCGCGCGCTGTCTTACGGGATGCCGCCCGCCGCAGGCATCGGCATCGGTATAGACCGCCTCGTCATGCTGCTCACGGGCCAGCGCTCCATCCGCGACGTGATTCTCTTCCCGCACATGCGCCCCGAACGCAAGCCGGAAGAAGCGACAGCAGAAGCACAAGAATAATTATCAAAGCAGTAAAGAGTGTAAGATGGTTTCGTGAGGTTCAGTTATGAGTACCAATAAAGCTTATGAAGAAGTGATTGACTTTCTCGCGGCGGGCACAAGCCCCGGCAACATCGTCGCCTTCCAGCCATCGGAGGAGACAAAGCAACGCGTCGCCCACCTCATTGAACAGGAGAAATCTGCTGCTCTGACGAGAGATGAAAAGTCAGAGTTGGAACACTACCTGCAACTGGAACATCTGATGAGGCTGGCGAAAGCGCGCGCCCGTCAACACATGCTCCCATGAGTAGCTACATCAGCGCTGAGCTTCGGCAGTTGGTCGCAGTTCGTGCTAACTACAGGTGCGAATACTGTCTAATTCGTGAAGAAGACACATTCTTCGGCTGCGAAGTTGATCATATCATCAGCATCAAGCATGGCGGGGCAACAGAAGAAGACAACCTTGCTCATGCCTGCATGATTTGTAACCGCCGGAAGGGTAGCGATCTCGGCTCAATTCTGCGGCTAACAGGCGAATTAGTCCGCTTCTTTAATCCGCGAACAGACAAATGGGAACATCATTTTGAGTTAGATGGTGCGCTCATCAAACGGCGCACCGGGATTGGCGAAGTCACTGAGCGAATTTTCGAGTTCAACAACGAAGAGCGCATCCTGGAGCGTGAGGAGTTAATAGTATTGAGAAGATACCCGTAGCGCACGGGCTCTACGGAAGTCAGAGTTCTACTAATATCAAAATCGTTGAATCGAAAGAAGAGGGCCGCACGAAAGCGGCCTCATTCTTTTATTACCGAAATAATCAAATGCGCTTACCAAATCTGGCAGCGGTCTGCGCGGACCATCGGGTCGCCGGTTTTGCAGCCGAAGGCTTGCTGGAATTGCGGCATGTTGGAGACTGTGCCGTTGACGCGGAAGCGCGGCAGCGGGTGCGGGTCTGTGTTGGTTTGCAGGCGCTCGTATTCGGGGCGACCGCTGCCGGCCCAGACCTGCGCGAAGCCGAGGAAGAAACGCTGTTCGGGTGTGAAGCCGTCAATGTCCGCGGGGCGGGGCTTGCCTTCGAGTGATTTCTTGAAGGCCGCATACGCGATGGTCAGGCCGCCCAAATCCGCGACCGCTTCACCGACAACGAGTTTGCCGTTCTGCCTTAGATTGTCTTTCGGGTCAACGACGAAAGAGTTGAACTGGTTGACGACGCATTCCGTTCGCTCCTTAAAGTTTTTGAGGTCGGCGTCGGTCCACCAGTTTTTGAGATTGCCTTCGGCGTCAAACTGCGCGCCTGAATCGTCGAAGCCGTGCGTCATCTCGTGGCCGATGACAGCGCCGATGGCTCCGTAGTTGACGGCATCGTCGGCGGTCAAATCGAAAAAGGGCGATTGCAGGATACCAGCCGGAAAGACAATCTCGTTCATCGAAGGATTGTAGTAGGCGTTGACGGTCGGCGGCGTCATGTTCCACTCTGTGCGGTCAATGGGCCTGCCGATTTTGTTGAGCACGCGGTTGACTTCAAAGGCACGAGCGCGAAACGTGTTGGCGACGAAAGATTTTCTATCAACGTCGAGCGCCGAATAGTCGCGCCACTTTTCAGGGTAGCCTATTTTGCGTGCGAAGGCTTCGAGCTTAGCAATCGCCTGCTGCCTCGTCGGCTGGCTCATCCAGTCGAGCGTCGTCAAATCCTCGCGCAGGGCCGCGACCATATTCTTGACTAACTCAAGCATACGCTCCTTCGCGGCGGGCGGGAAATTCTTCTCCACGTAGACTTGGCCCACGGCTTCGCCGAGCGCGCGGTCTGTACTCTGCACACAACGCTTCCAGCGCGGAAGATTCTCTTTCGTCCCGGTCAGAACACGACCGTTGAAGTTGAAAGATTCTTCGACAAACTTTGCAGAGAGCGAGGGCGCACCCGCGTTAATCACGCGCCAGCGCAGATAGGTCTTCCAGTCAGTGAGCGGGAATTCCGCCAGATAGCCGTCGAGCGCCTTGAAGAAGTTTGGCTGTGCGACGTTGATGTCCGGCGTGCCGCGCAGGCCCATCCCCTTGAAATACTCTTCCCAGTTGAAATGCGGAGCGAGCGCCGTCGCTTCCTTCAAAGTCATCTTGTGATAGACGGCTTCGGGATTGCGCCGCTCGACGCGCGTCATAGAGCTTTCGGCCAGCTTCGTCTCAATCTTCAAAACGGTCGCGGCAGCCGCCGTCGCCTCGTCAGGCGAGTCGCCCAGAAGCTTGAACATGTTCGCGACGTGCTTCACGTATTCGTTGCGAATCTGCACAGACTTTTCGTCTGTCTTCGTGTAGTAGTCGCGGTCTGGAAGGGTGAGGCCGCCCTGGCTGGCGCTGGCGATGACCTGCGTGCTTTTCTTGAAATCCTGCACCGCGCCGAAGTTGAAGAGGCCGCCGATGCCTTGTAGGTGAAAGCGCGCGACGACCGCAGACATATCGCCCAGGTCTTTAATCTTCTCGATGCGCTTAAATTCAGGCTCAAGCGGCTTCGCGCCTTCCGCCTCAATCTTCGCCTCGTCCATGCAGCTCCCGTAGAAGTCGCCAATCTTGCGCTCGTTCGTGCCCTTCCCTGCGCTGTGATTACCGGCGGAGGCTTCGAGGATTTCGTGCAGGCGGTCTGCGTTCTGCTCGGCCAACTGGTTAAAGCGACCCCAGCGCGGGTGGGCAGCCGGGATAGGATTCTTTGCAATCCAGCCGCCGTTGGCGAAGGCGTTGAAATCAATGCACGCGCCGACAGTTTTGTCCATGTTCGCAGGGTCGAGAGCACGCCGCGTCTGCTGCTGAAGCGGCGGCCCGTCAACGAAGAGCGTTGCCGGGTCAAACTCATTCTCCGTTAAAGCGGCATGGCCCGGCCCACCCGCAAACGCAAACAGCAACACGAACACGACCGACAACACAACCACGCAGAGACGACGGCGACTCGATAGGCTCATCACAGGAATCCTCGCTTGACTTAAATTGATAAATGAAAGGGGACGGGAACGGAGAGAATCTTAACAAGGTAAAAGGTAAAAGTAAAAAGGTAAAAGTAGAAAGGCAAGACTAAAAAGCGGAAGGGAAGAGAAAGAGGCTTGTCTCTCATCTTCCCTTTTACCTTTTACCTTTTTACTTTTACCTTACTTTTTTCCCTTCCGCCCACGAGATGGCGAACCAGAGCGCGGCGTCCGGCCTTTTCATCCACTCGCGCAAAGCGTTGATTCCGGCCTCGAAGGCTGCGCGGTCAAGTAGGTCTGCGGAGAGTATCAGAGAGCGTGCGCCTTCGAGGACGCCGATGAGATTTTCGAGGTAGAGGGGAAAGTGTGGATGGCCCGCACAACTGCCGAAGAAAATATAGGTATTGCGAACAGGCTGCGCGCCCGCTTCATAGAGCAGCGCGACGAGACGCTGGCCGACGCGTGGGTCGTTGCCAAGATGCTCGTACGTGCGCGCGTAAGCGTTCCAGAGGGCGACGGCTGCGGGTGGTTCGGGCCAGAAGCGCATCACGTCGTGATTATCATCTTCGAGCACGATGCGACCGCCCGGTCGCACAGCCCGCAACATCTGCCGCACAACGGAGAGCGGATCTGCCACATGCTCCAACAGAAAGCGCGTGTGGGCCACATCGAACGCGCCCCACTCTTCATCGTCAAGCGGCAGCGCAAGCGCGTCGCCCTGCCTGAGTTCGACCAGATGTTCTTCGCCCGCCGCCGCGGCCTGTCTTCTAGCTTCCGCCAGTTGTTCGGCCTCGCGCTCGATGCCGACGACGCGTGCGCCGCTTGGACCACTCACGCGAGCCATCGCACGCGTAAACTGCGCCAGCCCGCAGCCCACATCCAGAATGCTTTCGCCACCTTGAAGGCCAAGCTCGCGCAAGCTGCCTTCATTTAGTATGTCGTTTAAGAGCGAGAGGCGGCGCTGCTCGTCCGCGTCTGTGCCGTGCAGGTATTGCGATGACATGCTCTGGCTCAAGGCTTGGTCGCTGGCGCTTGCGGCGTTGTCGTACTGGCTGCTGCGTCTTTTTTGCGTTGAAGGTCTGCGATGCGTCCGGCAGTCCATTCGGGCGTGCGTCCGCGTTGGCCGCTCAGGCGCGCGTACTCTTCCATCGCGTTGAGCGCGGCGGCGATGTTGCCTTCTTTCTCGCGCACGCGGCTGACATCGAGTAGGAACTGCGGCTCTTTGTCGCCGTAGGCCGTGGCGGCGCGGCCGTAGGCTTCGGCCGCAGCGTTAAGCTGGCCGAGCGCCTCATACTCGCGCCCCAGATGAAAGTAGGCTATCGGATAACGCGCGCCTTCCTTCGCAATCAACTTTTGCAGGCTCGCAATTGCCTCCGCATGACGGTTAAGACTCGACAAGACGAAACTGAGTTCGAGATTCGCGGGCGGGAAAAATCCGCCGCGTCGCGCAAGTACGCGATTGTAGAAGCCGACGGCCTCCTCTTCTCTTTTGTCTTCGCGTGCGGCGCGTGCGCGTTCGAGCAAATCGTAGGTGTCGCGGTCAACGGTTAAAGAGCGCAAAGATGAAGAGGTGGCTGGTCGTGCGTTGTTGTTGCTGCGGGCCGCGTTCGGAGCGCTGACGCTCGCGTTTGTTCTAACAGCGGATGATGAAGAAGCGGAGGCAGTTTTCGTTAGACTGTTGAAGTTTTCATTGTTGCTGGCTTCGTAGGTTTCGGCGTTGTAGAGAATCTCGCGGCGCGCTGCCGCCAGTTGATTGCTTGCGCCGCGACGCGCGGTGAATGAATCAATGACACTGATGGCGCGTTCGGGATTGCCGTCTTCCGCATAGGCGCGTGCGAGGGCGAGCGCGGCGTCCGTATGGTCGGGCCTCAAGGCCAGCACGCGATGCCATTCGCGCATCGCAAGCGCCGCTTCGCCGCGCAAGGTGTAGAGGCGTCCCAGATTGTAGCTGGCTTCAGGGTAGCGGTAAGCCTCCTGCCTGAGCGCGCCGGTCAGGGCTTCCTGCGCTTCGTCCCAACGTCCTTCGCGCATGAGCAGGACGCCTAGGTTGTGCAGTGCGCGCGAGTAGTATCCGCGACGCTGTTCGATGGCTTTGCGGTAAGCCTCAATCGCAGAGGTTGTATCGCCGAGGCGAGCGAGCGCGTTGCCTATATTGTAGAAGCCGACGGGATCGAATCGCTCCTCTCTCATCGCTCTCTGCAACTCGTCAATCGCTTCCGGCTGACGCTTAAGCGCGACGAGATAATCTACAAGCGTGCGCCGTAGGCGTGAGCGCTCGGTGTCGGTCTTCGCGTCCCTTATCTGCGCGCGAAGCGTCGTCAGCTTATCAGTATTGTTCGCTTCGTCCGGCACAGGAGGCGGCGGCTCGTCTTCAAGTTCGACATTGCTCGCCGCCGGTTCTTCGACAGCCGCCTGAGTCGCTTTTTGAGCAGCAACCGGGCTGGCGTTATCCTTATCTTTCTTCTGAGAGGATTCCTGAGCCGCCACACGACGCGAGCGCGTCTGCTCTCGCGTCGCAGGCTTGCGCGCTCCGTTAGATGACTCTCGCTTCCCTGCGCTCTGCGCGCGGACTCCAACTGCGCACAGCACCAGAGACAGCGCCAGCATCGTTGTGCACTCAAGCACGCAGCGCATCAGCGACCGGCAAGAGAGAGCGCCCGCGCCATTCGAGATTATTTTGTCGTCGCGCATCGGTTTCCTCCAGAATAAGGCAAAAGTAGAAAGATAAAAGGTAAAGAGTTTGGATTGGCTCGCGCCGGATTTTCAAATTAAGAATTTCAGACTTACTTTTACCTTCTCAGTTCCGGCTTCCGGGCCGGGGTGTCTGCGTCGTAGGTAATGATTGTGCCGCCGAACCCGACGGCCCAGCCGCGTCTATTGTTGATGAAGCAGAGGCGTTCGAGTGCGTGCGGCGTGCCGCTCGATACGTTGTTCCAGCGAGCGCCGCCGTCGCGTGTGTATAGCAGCACGCCTTCTGTTCCGCAGGCCCAGCCCTCGTTTGCGCCGGTGAATTTCACATCCAGCAAATCGCTCTCGACGTTTGAGACCTGCGCGCGCCATGTGCGGCCGCCGTCGCGCGTGGCGAAGATGTGCCCTTTTGCTCCGACGGCCCAACCGCGTCGTGCATCAACGAAAGAAACGGCCGTGAAACGCACGCGCGGTTTGTCTAACATCGCTTCGTCAAGGACTGCGCCCGTGCGCCACGTCTCACCGCCGTCGGCCGTTTGCAGGATAGTTGCGCCAGCGCCGACGAGCCAGCCGCGCTCTGAATCCAGAAACGCGCCGCCCAGAAGCAGGTGTCTTGTCGGCAGGCGTTGTCGCGCCCACGTCAACCCACGGTCGCGCGTGGTGTAGAGCGCACCTGCTTCGCCGAAGACCCAGCCGCGCCCGTCCGCCCCGAACACGGCGCGCACCAACCGCGCGTCAACGTCAATGCCGCTCATCTCAACGCGCTTCCAGCTTGCTCCGCCATCCGTCGTGCTCATCAAGAAGGTGCGCGGCTCATCCTTCTCGGTCAGTTCATAGACGGCACGCTCGCAGACGAGCCATCCGTTATTCTCATCCGCGAAATAAACGTCGCGCAGAGCATCCTTCGTCGGACGGCGCTCGACGCGCCACGTCTCGCCGCCATCAGTGGTCGTCAGCAGCGCACCGTTGCTGCCCACGGCCCAGCCTCTCTGCGCGTCAAGAAAATAGACCGCGTGCAGCCAAGCGAACGTCCCCGAACGCTGTCGCTGCCAAGCGCCCTGCGCGCTCGCGCCAAGCGTGCAGATGAGCAACAATATCAGGAAACGAT
Source organism: Pyrinomonadaceae bacterium (assembly GCA_036382855.1). GTDB lineage: Bacteria > Acidobacteriota > Blastocatellia > Pyrinomonadales > Pyrinomonadaceae > DASVTR01. The sequence goes on from DASVPO010000033.1 coordinate 42,289, forward strand.
GAACGCGGAACGATGAACGATGAGCGCTGCAACGTGAACACTGCAACCTGAACGTGAAAGGAGAAACGCGGAACGATGAATGATGAACGCAAGACACTACCTGCGCCTTCCGTTGCTCATTCATCGTTCCGCGTTCATCGTTCATCCTTTTCGTTTACCATCCTCCTGTGAAGATGCGTGCGAAGCTGACGACGGGGAGCAGGTCCATAATCTGTTTCACCTTCTTCAGGGTGTTGCCGGGGACGATGACCTGATCGCCGGGCGCGAGGTACGTATCGTCAGGAATTTTTCCTCTGAGGATGGCTTTGACGTTGACGTGGATGGTGTCGAGCCTGCCGTCTGCTTTGCGGCGCAGCACGGCGACCTTGCTCGAATCGCCCGTATTGAGAACGCCGCCCGCTTCAGCCAGAGCCTCGCGCACGGTCAGCCGTCGCGACATCAGTTTGATGCCCGGCTGCGCAACATCGCCTATGACGCTGTAGCGATACGAAACCGCCTTGTCGAGCAGAACATCAACCTTCGGGTCAATGATGTACTCGTCGTACTTCTGCCGGATTATCTCCGCGACCTCTTCGACCGTCTTGCCGTTAACGAGAACGCCGCCGGGAATCAAAGCCAGAGAGATGCGCCCGTGCGGCGGAATCGTGATGCCTGTGCGCGAGTAGCGGTCGTGGCCGAAGACCGTCACGGAGATGACATCTTCCGGGCCGAGGCGATAGGTGGCGAAGAAGTTGTTGTAGTAGGGAGCGATGGTCGCTTCCTCTTCAGACATCATCTCGCGGCGGTTGGCCTGTGTCTCCGCCGGAACATCAGACGGAAGCGAGCTGGTGTCGTCAGGCTCTAAGCGTTCGGCCGGAGCTGACGACGACCGTTTCGGCTCGTTCGTTGTCGCCGTCGTCTTCTGCGCCTTCTTCTTCGACTTCGAATCCTGCCCGAAGATTTTACTCAGCAAGCCCTTCTTCTGAGCGGGTGCTTGCTCGGCCGTTGACGACGGCTGCTGTTGCTGCTGCTGCTCCTGCCCCAGCGCTACCACGCTGCAACCGAGCGCAAGCACCATTACCGCCAGCATGATTTTCATCTTCATTTTCCACACACCTCCAGAACTGCTCTTGAACAACTAACGCGCGCCGCGCCCGAAGAGAATCGTCTTGATTGTCTCGAAGAGAATCGCGGCGTCGAGCATCAGGCTTTGATTCTTGATGTAGTAAAGGTCGTATTGCAGCTTTTGCCGCGCGTCTTCAATCGAAGAGCCGTAGGGGTATTTGATCTGCGCCCAGCCCGTGAGGCCCGGCGCAATCAAATGGCGCTGCTCGTAGAAGGGAATCTCCTGTGCGAGTTGGGAGACGAAGTGCGGGCGTTCGGGCCTTGGGCCAACGAAGCTCATCTCGCCCTTCAGGATATTCCAGAATTGCGGTAACTCGTCCACGCGTATCTTGCGTATGATGCGCCCGACGCGCGTCGTGCGGTCATCCATCGAGCGCGCCCAGACAGGCCCGTCCTTCTCCGCGTCCACACGCATCGAGCGAAACTTCATAATCGTAAAGGGGCGACCGTTCTTGCCGACGCGCTCCTGCCTGTAGAGCACTGGGCCGGGCGATTCAAGCTTGATGAGAACAGCCGTCAGGATGGCGATGGGCAGCGAGAGAATCGCGCCGACGAGCGCTACGCCGCGATGAAGGATGGCACGCGCAATACCGCTCATGCGCTTCTGCCGCCCGCGTCCCGAAAAGATGAGCCATGAGGGACGCAGCATGTCCAGATTCACACGCCCCGTCAGGCGCTCATAAAACGACGCGCCCTCTTCGATGGAGACGTTGCCGGACAAACTCAAATCAAGAAGCTGCTCGCTCGGAAACTGCCCGCGCCGCTCGCCCATGGAGACGACGATGCGGTCAACGTTTTCGCGCTCGACAATCGCTGCCAGTTCCGATGTCAGCCCGACGACGCGCGGGTTAATCAGGCTCTTGCCCAGAAGCTCCGGGTCGTTGTCAACAAAACCGAGGATGCGAAAGCCCGCGTCGCGTCGTTCAAGCGTCTCGCGTGCAATCTCTATGGCCGCCGCGCCTGAGCCGACAATCAATATACGCTCGCCGTAATCCGGGTGGCCCAGAAACCAGTGAATCGAGATGCGCCAAGCGACCATCAGCAGGAGCGCAAGCGGCAGCGCAATCAACGTCACGCCGCGCCCAATCATCAAACGCGGCAGGGCATAGAAGGCAATCGCCAGTGCGACCCACGCGAGGCCCAGAGCCTGAATCAATCTTAAGACCAACTCGCGACGGTCGTGCATCCGCACGAAGTCGTAAAGGTCGTAGAGATAGAACGCGCCGAGGCAGAAAGCTGTCGCCAGCGCAGCCTTGAAGAAGCCATATTTCTGTATCAACTCCTCTTCGGCATCCATCGTGCCGAGCCGCAGATAGACTGCGACTATCAACCCGCCGAAGATAAGGGTCGCTTCGGCGAGGAGCAGCAGGATGGTTCTTGCATTGAGGCGCGCGGCTCTCAAGTTGCGGCGATGACCTCCTCTTTCACCATCTTCGATTCGGATTTCGGAGGCTGAGCCTCTTTGTCGCGGCGATAATAACGCTGCTGGTAATAGTAGGAGCTTTCGTCTAACTGTTCGTCGGCGCGGTTTAAGATAACGCCGAGCATTCTCTCCTTGGGGAGTTGTTCGAGCAGGCGGTCAACTGCGGCGTAGCGCGTCTTTCCGGCGCGGACGACGAGCATTGCTCCGTCAGCACGATTGATCAGCACGTTGGCGTCCGTGAAGATGCCGAGCGGCGGAGCATCAATGATGACGTAGTCAAACATCTTCCGCGCCTCGCTCAAAAGCGCTGCGAAGCGCGGGCCCGAAAGAACCTCCGCCACATCATCGCGCACGGAGCCGCCGGGCAGCAGGTGCAGCCCTGAAGGATCGAGACGAATGATGGCGTCAGTTAGCGTCAACTCTCCGGCCAGCACTTCGGAGAGTCCGCCGTCTGTTTCAATGCCCAGATAGTCCGTGGCGCAGGGGTGGCGCAAATCGCTGTCTATGATGAGAGCGCGAACGCCGTCGGTCTGGGCCAATAGCCACGCAAGATTGAGCGCGGTCAACGTCTTCCCTTCAGCGATTCCGGCGCTCGTAATCACAAACGCCTGCATGTTGCGACGCTCGCCCGCTTGCAGCACGCGCGTGCGGAGAGAACGGAACTGCTCGCAATAGGCCGAGCGCGGCTGTGTGATGGCGACGAGATGTGGCTCGACGCGCGCCGGGGAGATGTCTATTGAAACAAACTCCATGGCGCGCGCCGACCCGGCAGCGTCCAAAGTTGCCCCAGCATCACGCGAAGTTTGACCAATGGGGAGTGCCGACCCGTTGGTTTTTTCGGTGTGCGCAGTGGACGCTGACTGCTGCGTTGCAACGCTGCGACCGGCAAACAGCGGCGAGCTATCCCACGGATGCTCTTCGCCGTTTGCGCCGGAAGCTGCTGCGGGAGCTTGTTTGCTGCTCTCGTGGCCGTTGCGACGCTTTCCTTCGTCTGACCTGTTTGATTTCTTCTTCTGGCCGCTTTTATCTGCGGCGCTGGCGCGTTTCAGCGCGTCGTAAACTCTGCCCATTACATTCCCCCCAAGAGACCGGAACGGCGAAAGGCCGCGCCGAGTTCGTCCGTGTCGGGTGTGACCTGCTTCTTGTCTTCTTCCTCGCGCATCGCTAAGGGCGAAGCGCTTTCTGTTTCGGTCGGACTGTCTTCCGTGCCCGTGCCTGCGGCCCACAGTTCGGCGCGACCGGCGGCCGTAAAAATACGCGCAGGTGCTTCGCGCTCTTCGACCGCCTGCCGGACCGTGTCCGAACGCGGTAGCATATCGAAGGTCTCCGCTACCTCCTCGATGATGGAACGACCGATGGTTTCCGCTCCGGCGGCGTAGCCGATGAGCAAGGCGTTGTCACAAAGATTGTTGATGTTGCGCGGGATACCTTCGGAGCAGCGAAAGATGTAGTCAATCGCGCCGGGCGAGAAAATGTCTGTGCGCTCCGCGCCCGCGACGAGCAATCGAGAAGAGATATAACGTTCCGTCTCTTCGATGTTCGGCAGCGGCTTAATCTCACAACGCAGGGAGACGCGCTGCTTGAGTTGCCGCAGGTCAGGACTATTAACTACGTCGCGCAGTTCGGGCTGGCCCGTCAGCACGATCTGCAAGTGCTTGGCCGCATCCGACTCGAAATTCGAAAGCAAGCGAATCTCTTCGAGGACGTAGGGCGAAAGACCCTGCGCTTCGTCAACGATGAGCACGGTGCGCAGGCCCCTCGAATGGCGCGACTCCAGAGTCTTGCCGAGCGCAATCAACAGTTCGGACTTGGTTTCCCATTGCTGCACGTCGAGCAGGGTCGCGATGTGCTGGTAGAATTCCGGCACGGTCAGGCGCGGGTTGAAGACGTAGGCGACGAGCACCGTGCGGTCGAGGCGTTGGAGAATCCAGCGCAGGATGGTTGTCTTGCCTGTGCCGACCTCGCCCGTCACGACGACCAGACCCTTGCCGCTTTCGATGCCGTAGTGCAGGTTAGCCATCACTTCTGTGTGCGACGGCGTGAAGTAGATAAAGCGCGGGTCGGGCGTCAGCGCGAAGGGCAATTCTTTCAGACCGTAAAATTCTCTGTACACGTTTGAACTCCAGAAGCAGGAGCCGTCATTCTCGCTCGTCGGCTGAACCGCTGTTACTTCGTTCTCAACTCTTCCAACTCCTGCACGCGGTTTTCTCGAAATCTTTACGAAACGAAGCGGTCGAAGATATGCGAGGCTCTCAAGGCCAGAGCCAGAGCCGGGATGCTCGCAATGGTGATGATGATTCCGGCGGCGAGCCAGAGCAGCCTGCGACGCGGACGGCTGCGCGCTTCCTGCGGCGTCAGCAGTTCGGGCACGGCGACGAGCACGGGCAAGCCCGTATAGTGCTCCGCATCGTTTGTCGTCTGAATCGTCAGCAGGCGCGGGGCTTCGGCGAGGGTGGCGAAAATCAGGCCGAGGAAGAGTCCGAGGAAGAGTCCGCCGGCAATCAGCAGCATACGCTTGGGCGCAACGGGAGTCTGCGGTAGGCTCGCCGGGTCGAGCACCTGAATCTTCTCGCCCTGCGAGTTGGTGGCGACCTGCGCGCTCGTGTCAATCTTGCTCTTCTTTTCCTGTAGGTCGTCGTAAATCGCTTTCGTCGTTTGATACTCACGGTCGAGCCTTTCAAGCTCAACCTGCGCGCCGGGCACTTTGTTGATGCGCGCCTGAATTTCTCCGAGAGCCGAATTGGTTTGCTGAAGCGCGCGCTCCTGTCGCGCGAGTTCGGTATCAACGAGCTTCAGGTTGTACTCGATGGTCTTGTAGCGCGGGTCAATCAGTCCGCTGAGTCGCTGCTCTTCCTCCTTAATCTTGGCTTTCCAATCCTCAACCTGTAAGTCCATGTCGCGCTTGACGGAATCAAGCTGCGCCTGCTTGGCGATAACGTCCGGGTGCTTGGGCCTTAGTTCTGTCAGGAGGCGCTGCAATTCGGCTTCGAGCATAGCCTTCTGCTGGACCAGTTGCGACCAGCCGAGCGTGGTCTTCGGGTCTGTTATTTTGCGCGCAATCTCGCTGGCTTCCTGCTCGCGCTGTTTTGTGAGGTCGCCGAGTTGGCTGCTCAACATGGTGCGCTGGTCGCGCAGGCGGCCCGTCTCGTTGATGAGCGCCTTCTGTTGCTCGTAAAGCCCGGCCAACTGCCCGATTAAGGATGTGCTTTCGGAGGGGAGAAAGCCAAGATTCTTCTGCATAAACTCAAGACGCTGCTGTTCGATAGCGCTGAGTTCGGTCTTTTTCTCGGCCAGTTGGTTGTCGAAAAGCTCCTTCGTTTTCGACGTTGTATTGTTGACCTCGGCCAGTTGGGCGACGACATACTTGTTTGCCAGTTCGGCTGTGATGGCCTGCGTGGTGCGCGGATCGCGGGCGCGGTAAGAGATACGGAAGCCGCTGGTTGATTCGTCGCGCGTCTTATCAATCTCGACGCGCATGTCCTTGCGCATGCGCTCGACGAGAAGTTCCATCGGCTCGCCGCGCGATTCCTCAATCGCGTATGGACGATACTTGACGATTAAGGGTTCGAGTGTGGAGCGGCTGGTGACGACCTGATTGATGTTGTTGAGCAGGAGCGTCAGGTCGTTGGTCAGCGCAGGGACGACATCAGAAGGGACGGTCGGCGGCTTGACGACGACGAGCGTCGTGGATTCGTAAACGTCCGGCAGGCGCAGGACGACGAGCGTGATGGCGGTCGCAATCGCGATGGTCGGCAGAATAATCAGCCACTTGCGCTTCCAGATAATTCGCGCGTACTCGCCCGGCGTGCGCTGGCGAAATTCGACACTCATGTGCGGCACTCCTTAAAGTTACTAACCGAAACAATCCGGCGGCCTTCTACTAACTATTCATCGCACGGGCAACGAGCGACGAACTTTTACCGCCAACCTTTAAAAGCAACGATGAACGCAGCAACGATGAACTAGGAACGATGAAAGATGAACTGTCAAGCAGCTTGCCTGTCATTCGTCGTTCATCATTCATCGTTGCTGCGTTCCTACTTTCTTCCTACAGCGTTGCGAGCGTGCGGCGCGCTTCGTCTGTTTCGGCGAAGCCGCCTTTCTCTCCGAGGCGCAGCGCCCGTTCGAGTTCGGCGCGTGCGGCCGCCTTGTCGCCTTTGCCCGCCAGCGCCATGCCCAGATGAAAACGGTAGGTTGCATTATTGGCATCGCGTGCGACGACCTTTTCCAGTTGCTCGACCGCAGCCGAATGCAGCCCTTGCTTGTAATAGACCCAACCGAGCGTGTCCGCGAAGCCCGGAATATCAGGCCGCTTCTGGACGACGCCCTGCGCGAGCCGCACGGCTTCGTCCATGTTGCCCTTGCCCTCGACGGCGTAGAGCCACGCGAGATTGTTAGCTGCTTCGAGCGAGTTCGGGTCAAGCTCAAGCGCCTTGCGGTAGTTCTCGACGGCCGCATCGAAGTTGCCGCGCCCGTGCTCAAGCAGGCCCATCAGCGAATAGGCGAAAGCGCTGTTGGGGTCGCGCGCGACGATATTGCGGTACTCTGCAATGGCGCGGTCAACCTGATTGGTGTTGATGTAGAGCGCTGCCAGCTTTGAATACGCGGCCAGATACTTCGGTTCGAGTTCGAGCGCGCGGCGCAACTCTCTTTCAGCGCCTTCGGCATTGCGCTCATAGCCGTAGATTTCGGCCTTCAGGTAATGAAGCGGAGCGCTGTTGGGCTGAGCAGAGAGTGCCTGATCGAGGCGCGCGTGCGCCTGGTCCAGTTTTTTCTGCGAATTATAAATGATAATCAGACCGCTCAACGACTCGAAGTTGCTGCCGTCAAGCTTCAACGCCTGGTCGTAGAAGCCTGCGGCCTCGTCGGCCTTGTTCTCTTTGAGCGAGAGGATGGCAAGGTTAACGTAGGAAGAAGGGTCGTTGGGAGCAAGCTCCTTGGCCGCCATAAGGTCCGCGCGTGCGGCCTTCATATCACCGAGACTCAACTGCGCAGAACCGCGCGCCGTCAACGCTTTAGCGCGCAACTCGACGAGCATTTGCGGCGACGTTTCATAATCGGGCGCAGACTTTGCAAGTCGCTCGTTGAGTTCGTTGGCGAGCCGCAGGGCGTTTTTAGCGTCGCCGCTCTCAAGGTTAATCTGCACCTGCATCAGCTTGGCGGGCAGCCAGTCCGGGTAATACTTATCGAGGTCTGCGGCGTAGCTGCGGGCCATGTCAAACTGGCGGATACGATAATTGGCGTCGGCCATGTAGTAGAGGCCGCTGCGGGAGTTTGGCTCCTGCTTCAAGACTTCCTTGAGGTCTTCGATGGCGGCGCGGCTATCGTTGGCCTGCATGCTGATGCGCGCACGCAGCAGCAAGCCCTGCGAGTCGTGCTCATTCTTCTTCAAGACTTCAGCGACCTGAGCGGCCGCGCCCTGCGTGTCGCCGCGACCGAGCATGATTTCACCGAGACGGTAGCGGCCGCGCGTGTAATCGGGCGACTGCGTGAGAATCTCCTGATAGACGCGGATGGCGTCGTCCGGGCGATTGATGGTCGAGTAGAAATCTGCGAGCAGAGCGCGCCCGTCTGGCTTGTCCTTCTCCATCTCCGCGAGCGCTTTATAGACCTCTTCGGCCTTATCGAGCTGCTTATTGATAATATAGAAACTGCCGAGAGCCATTCTTGGCTCGCGCGACGCAGGCTCGACTTCGACGGCCTTCTTAAACTCACTTTCAGCTTCGCCCGCGCGATTCTGCGCAACTAGAAATCGTCCGTACTCGGCATGGGCCAAGGCCGAAGATGGATTAACGTCAACGGCGCGCTTTAAAGTCTCCTCAGCTTTCTTCCCATCGTTGATGGTCGTATAGAAGCGGGCGAGGCTCAGGTAAGACTCGACGCGTTTGGGGTCAATCTCGATGGCGCGGTTGAGTTCTGCCAGCGCCCTTTCGGGGTGTGCCTTATCCTGCGCGTAGAGGACGGTCGCCATCAGGATGTGGCCCTCTATAAAGTTTGGGTCTTTGGCGAGCACTTCCTTGGCGAGGCGTTCGGCTTCGGCAATGTTTGGCTGGCGGCCAATCATGTAGTAGTTGCCGAGGCGGACGCGCGAGTCAAGATGATTCGGGTCAAGGTCAATGGTGCGCTGGATTTCCTGCACGGCCTCCGCATAGCGCTGCAAGCCTTCGTAAGCCTGCGCGAGTCCCCAGTGGGCTGCGGCCAGTTTGTCGTCAATCTGGATGGCGTTGCGGAATTCGATGGAGGCTTCCTGAAACTTCTTCTCTTTCAGGAATTGGTCGCCTCGCTTGAGATGCTCTGCCTTCGAGGCTTCGGCATTCTTACAGCCGGAGAAGGCGAGCACGGCCACGAGCAGCAGGGAAAGAAAGGCGTAGGCGTAACTATGACGGGAGCACTCTTGATGTTTCATTCGGACTGACACTCCTTAAAGGAACGCGGGCCGCAAAGTTTCCCACACAAGGCCGGAGCAAACGGCGCTTGGGAAAACTCGCGTGCGCGCTGATCGTGTTGATTGTGGCTACGCTTGACAACGGGGCGGCGGGCAAGACCGCCTGAAGTCTCAGGCAAACCACAAACAGCAAGTTATCACGTCTGTTGATAAAGCCCCAACAACTATTTTACTCGTCGGTCGCTCCGGGCAAAGGAGACTAGAACCGTAAGGCTTCGTCAACAATTCTCAAAAATCTGTAATCGGCGGGAACGCTTCCCGCGCCTCCCTTTAACAAAAACGGGGAGAGACATCGAAAGAAAACGACGAATTGCTCCCTGTTTCCCGTAAACACTGACGCGCCCGGCCGGGCTCAACGGACTCTTTCGCTGTTAAGTTCAGTCTCAAACGCGGCAGTTTGCCGTCTCAATCTGGCACAAAGCCGGGCAGCACGGGCGCGACTTCCGCAGCGAGCGCAGCCGCACTATCGAGTGCAGCCTGCTCGTCAGCCCCTACGGGCAGCATGATTCTCACCATCGCGCCGTCGCTGCGGCGGCGCTTAACGCTGTCAATGACCGTATAAATCTTACCCCAGTATTCGCTCGCCACCTTCCGGCCGCGCCCCTGATACCAGTAGAGGAGCAGTTGGCGATTGCTGCCGTTTTCGATGATGTAACGGTTGGCCTCAAAGGAGGGCGCACCGTTTGTGGGCTTGATTTCGATGGTGGCAGGGCTGTTCATCGTCCAGCCTGTGCCGGGCAGACAGTTGAGCGGGCTGTGGTAGGTCGCGCCGTTGCGTTGCGTTGCGTAGTAACCGACGTAGAAGTTGGCGGTGCGGCCATCGGGCGAGACGAAGCTGCGCGACAGGTAATCGTCGGCCCTGAGCACCTGCTCCGTCTCTTTATCGAAGCGCGTGTCCGCGCCCGTCTGCCGCCACTGCCCGACCTGCGCCGGAAACTCCTTCAACTCTCTACGCTCGACGCGCGCTTCGCCCGCACGCTCCCAGACGTTGATGACAACGCCGCTCAGGAGCAGCACGCCGAGCAGCACGCCAAAACGCCAAGACCGTTTCGTTTGATTACTCATCCTCTTAGTCCGCTCCTTTCGCCGTTATCACGCCGACGGTCGCAGCCGTTGGAGCAGGAGCGTTGTTAGCTTTCGCGAGCGCTTCTTCCTTCTCGGCCCTGACTTCGTGCGCGACCGCGCCGCCCGGCTTGCTTCCCTTGCCTTTGTCGCCGCGCGTGCCTATGCGGTCGAGCAGCCAGCCGACGGCAAACAGCAGCAGGAAGGCGACGATGTAAACGACCCAGCCGGAGAAGGAATGGAAGAAGCCGTCTGCGACCTCCGTGCCGTAGTAGCGCGAGAGGATGCCCGTGCCGCTGACGCGCAGCGAGTTGGTCAGGATAGCAATCGGCACAGCCGATGCGACCAGAATCAACGAGCGCCAGAACGGATAATGTTTTAACGGTGAGAGCAGCCCGCCGCCGCCTTTGCCATCGCCGTCGCCGTCCGTGCGTTTCGGATGCGTGAAATAGGCGAAGACGACGGCCAGTGTCAGAAGCGTCATCAGTGAACGGATGCCGCTGCAAGCCTCAACGACTTCGAGTTTCTTCGGCTCGAAAGAGTTCAAAGGCATGAGCTCTATGACGTTGCCCTGCCTGTGCACAGGAATATCGAAGAGGCGCATGGACCAGACGGCGACGCGCGAGGCGAAGAGTTGGAGCGGGAAAGCGACCTTGTTGAAGATGATGGCCGGAATGGGAATCGCCAGCACGAGCAGCCCGAGCGGCACGAGCACGCGCCACAGCAAAGGGAAGCCCCAGAAATAGATCACGATTCCGGCGAGCATCAGGACGAGCGACATGCGCTGTATGTAAAGCTCAGCGCCGGCCGTTCCGGCCCACAGCGCCAACACGGCAAGGCCGACGCACAACCCGCCCCACATGAGCGACGGGCGCATGCGGACGCGGGCGAGCCTCTCGCGTTCGGTCCAGAGAATGTAGCCGATGATGAAGGGAATCAGGAGGCCGTGCGAATAGTTTTCGTCAGTCCACCAATCGTGGCCGAGCTTGGCGAGCATCGTCCAGTAGACGAAGGCGAGCGCGGCGGCGATAGCGACAGGCTTCCAGAGAGACGGGGCGGTTGGGACACTCATTTTTGATTTTCGCGGAAAATTACGGCGTGTCGCTGAGGGGCAATCTCCGCGACACGCCAGCCAGCATTACCCGTGGGCCCTAGGTTGGGCGCGCCCTTTTCAGAGCCGCACACTCGGCGCGCACGTCTAAGCTTAACGCAATCAATGGCCTCTAAACAATTAAAATCTGCGCCCGACGGCGCTTTATTACTAAAACGCCCAATCGCCTGCGATTTCCCTTTCCGGCGCAAAATGGCTACCCTGAGGCGTTTAGGGTCAATCCACCTGATACGTCGCGACGCTGGTCGGCGTCTCGAAGCAGCGCACCTTGTAGACCTGCACGCGCTGGTCTGCGACGCGCGAGGCGACGCGCTCCAGTATGTAACGCGCTAGATTCTCAGCCGAGGGATTCAGTTCTTCGTCAAACGGTTTTAGCTCGTTGATGTTGCGATGGTCCAGGTAGAGCACGACCTCATCGGCAGCTTCTTTCAGTTCGCCGAAGTCAACGAGCAGCCCTATGTTGTCAAGCTCGCGGCCGCGCGCGTAAATCTCCACCTTGTAGTTGTGCCCGTGCAGATTCTCGCATTTTCCCTTGTAGCCGCGCAGTTGGTGCGCGCTGGAAAAGTTGCGCTCAATCATCACTTCAAAAAAACCGCCCATCCCTGTCTGTCGCTCCTTCGCGGCGTGGCCGCCGTCGTCGTCCTTACTCGCGCACACACCCTTCAGAGGTCTCCGCGCGTGCCCCGGTCTCCTACGGCTACTGCTGCTCCATCTTCTTTCTCAGGCTGAGCGGGCGATTGTCCGTCCAGACCTCCTTGATGTATTCGAGACACTCCTGCTTCGTCCCAGACTTGCCTGCGTCCTTCCAGCCGATTGCGTTCTCGCGGTCTGCGGGCCAGATGGAATACTGCCCTTCGCCGTTAACCACTACCTTGAACAGCCCATCGTCTCCACGCTTCTCAGAACTCATCTCATGCTCCCTTCCTGATTAGATTGAACGGCCTCAAGCTTCAACCGGCCAGCGCTCCTGTCTGCTCAAAGACGCTTGAAACCTCCGCGATGTCCGACGTGACGCGGCAAGGCGGCAGGCTCTCCAGAAACAGTCTCCCGTAACCTTTGGTGCGTAGTCGCGGGTCGAGCACGGCCAGCACGCCCTTGTCCGTCGCGCTGCGAATCAGCCGGCCCAAACCCTGCTTCAGGCTGATAATCGCCTGCGGCACGCTGTACTCGTAAAAGCTTGAGCCGCCCTGCTCATCTATGTAGCGCTGGCGCGCAGCCACCACAGGATCTGTCGGCACGGCAAACGGCAGCTTATCAATAATGACACACGACAACTGCTGCCCGCGCACGTCAACGCCCTGCCAGAAACTCGCCGTCGCGAACAGGACAGCGTGCGGCGTCTCTCTGAACCTTTCCAGCAGCCCCGCCTTCGACGCCGTTCCCTGCAACAGACAAGGATACTCAACCTCCTGCGCGACCCTCTCATACAACGCACGCATCCCCGCGAAACTTGTCGAGAGCACGAAAGCACGCCCCTCCGTCGCCCTCAGAATCTTGACGACTTCTGCCGCTGCTGCATCAGCCCACTGCGGTGAACGCGGGTCAGGCATTCTTTCAGGCAGATAAAGCACAGCTTGATTCTCATAATCGTAAGACGACGGAGCAACAAGGTCGCTCGTCTCTTCGTCCAGACCAAGCCGTTCCTTGATGAAGCCGAAGTTGCCCGCGCTCGCCAGCGTCGCAGACGTGAGCACCACCGTCTCTACTCTCTCAAACAGCCTGTCTTGCAGCAGTCCCGACACGTCAATCGGTGAAGCGCGCAGGAAGACTCCGCGACCGCGCCTCTCTAACCAGTAGACGAAGTGCTTGTCGTCGCCCGCGACGATGAACTGCAAATCAAAACGTATCTGCCGCACACGCCGGATCAGATTCTCGACCTCCGGCGGCTGCTCGGAGAGCGCATCGAGCGTCGTCTCCATACGCGCGAGCGCGCCGTCAAGGCTCAGGTAAGCATCACCGACCGGCGTGGCCTCAATCTCACCGCTTGTTTTCTTGCGGGCAAACGTTCCCGGCAGGATTGGCCCACGGCCTTCCTCGCCGCGTCCCGTGTTGAGGCCCATCCAGAAATGGTCCGCAAAGCGCGTAATGCGCGCGGCAATCTTCGTCAGGTCGCGATTCACGTCAACGTTCGTGATGGGAAGCTGCGCCAGGTCGCGCACGAGGTCTTCGAGTTGGTAACTGGAAACCTGCGCGCCGAAGTATTCCGCCGCCACGTCTTCCACCAGATGCGCCTCGTCGAAGACGACCGCAGAATAATCCGGCAGCACTTGACCGTACTCGCTGTTTCTCAAAGCCAGATCAGCGAAGAAGAGATGATGATTAACGATAACGATGTCCGCATCCATCGCTCGCTGCCGCATACGCGTGATAAAGCAGGCGTCATAATCAGGACACTTCTGCCCCATGCAGATTTCCGAGCGCGCATCTATGTGTCGCCAGAAGGAGAGATTTTCGGGCAGGCCCAGAAGCTCCGCGCGGTCGCCCGTCTGCGACTCCCTGACCCACTCGCGCACCTCGTCGAAGTAGTCCAGTTCGTCCAATCCGTCGAGCACGGGCGAGTTCTCCGCGCGCTTGATGCGTTGCAGGCAGGCGTAGTTACTGCGCCCTTTCATGTAGGCGGCTGAGAATTTGCGCGGCAGCACGCGTTGCAGGAAAGGAATGTCCTTCTCCATCAACTGCTCTTGCAGGTTTTTAGTGCCCGTCGAGATAACGACGCGCCCGCCTCTTCCGACCGCCGCCGCAATCGCCGGAACAAGATACGCAAGCGTCTTACCCGTGCCCGTGCCTGCCTCGACAATCAGATGCCGCTTCTCCTCGAACGCACGCAGGACCGACTCGGCCATCTGTATCTGGCCGGGCCTGTACTCGTATTCAGGATGCGCCCGCGCGATTAATCCCTCGCGCCCGAAGATTTCTTCCATAATTCCAGCGATTTTAATCAGCGCCCACTGCCGCCTGCCCCAGCGCTTTTCCTAACAGGTTCTAAGGGAAGTATCTATAAATCTCTTTTCTATTGAGAGCACGGACAAAGGTTACTATCCCTTTCTCAATTAAGAGACCGATTCGGTAGTCGCCCACTCTCACACGATAATAATGGCCGCCGCCTTTAAGCTTTTTGATGTTACTTAGCTCTACCAAACTTTGAGCCTGCTCGACGCTCTCGATTAGTTCCCTGACACGGCGCAACGCCCCTCTGTCTTTGATAGCACGTAAATCCTTCAGAAAGCTTTCCGTGAAGTCTGAATTCACTGCGCGCCCTCTAAAACCTTGAAGACATCCTGACGGCTGACCCTTTTGCCGCCTGCACCTTCTTCGATGGCGTGCGCCAGCGCAATATCCTCTATCGCCTCTTCGAGCACATCGCGAATCAAGTCTCTGCGTTCCTCAAGAACTTCAATGAGCGCTGATTTGAATAAATCTTTAAGCTTTGCTTCATCGAGTGTTGGCGTTGTCATATAGCACCCATTTAAGAAAACTTAATCAGCGCCCATCGCTTCCTCTTGCGGCACACGCTGTCGCAGGCGATTCGGGTAGAGCGGGAAACGCGAAGCGAGTTCCGCTACGCCTTGCCTGACTTTGCGGCGCACGTCTTCGGATTGCGGGTCGTGCAGAACGGCGGCGATGAGGGCGGCGATTTCGTGCATCTCCGGCTCATTCATGCCGCGCGTGGTGAGCGCGGGCGTACCGATGCGTATGCCGGAGGTGACGAAGGGCTTGTTGGTGTCAAAGGGGATCGTGTTTTTGTTGACGGTGATGTTGGCGGCTTCGAGCGCCTTCTCTGCGTCTTTGCCGGTGATGCCTTTGCCCTCCATGAAGACATCAACGAGCATCAGGTGATTGTCTGTCCCGCCGGAGACGATGCGTAGGCCCTGCGCCTGAAGCTCTGCGGCGAGTGCTTTAGCGTTTGCGAGCGTACGCTGCTGGTATGCCTTGAAATCCTCGCGCAGGGCTTCACCGAAGGCGACCGCCTTGGCCGCGATGATGTGCACGAGCGGGCCGCCCTGCACGCCGGGAAAGAGTTTTCGATTAACTTCCGCCGCGTGCTCTTCCTTGCAGAGGATGAGTCCGCCGCGCGGGCCGCGCAGGGTCTTGTGCGTTGTAGTTGTAACGTAGTCTGCATGGGGCACGGGCGAAGGATGCAGACCGGCGGCGATTGGCCCGGCAATGTGCGCTATGTCTGCGAACATACGCGCGCCGATGCTCTTGGCAATCTCGCCGATGCGCTCGAAGTTAATCGTGCGCGGGTAGGCTGAAGCGCCGCAGACGATGAGCTTCGGTTTGTGCTCTTCGGCAATGCGCTGCAACTTGTCGTAATCAATCTGCTCCGTCTCGCGCGAGACGCCGTAGTCTGCAACCTTGTAGCTTAAGCCCGAAAAATTCATCGGGTGGCCGTGTGTGAGATGGCCGCCGTGGGAGAGGTTCATGCCTAGAATCTGGTCGCCGTATTGAATGGCGGCGAGGTAGACGGCCATGTTGGCCTGCGCGCCGGAGTGTGGCTGGACGTTGGCATGGTCTGCGCCGAAGAGTTCTTTGGCGCGGTCAATCGCGGTCTGCTCAACAACGTCCGTCCATTCGCAGCCGCCGTAGTAACGCTTCTTCGGATAGCCTTCGGCATACTTGTTCGTGAAGACCGAACCCATCGCTTCGAGCACGGCCTCGCTGACGAAGTTTTCAGACGCTATCAATTCCAGCCCTTCGGCCTGTCGTCTGACCTCATTATTAATGGCATCGCTAATCAACGGGTCAACTTCTGCGAGCGACGCATTCATCTTTTCGTTCATGGGTTCCTCTCTCGGCGGCAAAAAAAGTTTCACTAACGAGCTTGGAGTGGCGTGTAAAGATGGATGGTACATCACGCACTAAATGGCCGCAACAAGAGCACGCTAGCCGGACGGCCGAGGATGAAGGATGAAAGCGCGGCTCTTTCAGAGAGATGCTTAATGGTTCATTCTACGGCCCTGCTCCGTCCTAGCTTGCTCTTCGCGCCGCTGCTGCGCGAGAATGTCTGACGTTCAGAAAATTTTGCTGCGAGGAATCTGGAGAGCTACAGGAATCAAATGCGCTGGTCACAATTTTTTATTCCGACACTCCGTGAAGTCCCGGCTGACGCCGAGGTCGTTTCTCATCGTCTGCTGCTGCGCGCCGGCGTCATTCGCCAGCTTTCCGCCGGAGTCTACTCTTATTTGCCGCTGGCGCAGCGCGTGGCGCTGAAGATTACGCAGATTTTGCGCGAGGAGATGAACCGCATCGGCGGGCAGGAGTTTTTTCTGCCTGCGCTGCACCCGCGCGAGATCTGGGAAGAATCAGGGCGCTGGACGACGATGGGCGACGAGATGTTTAAGCTCAAAGACCGCAGAGGCTCGGAGATGTGTCTGGGCATGACGCACGAAGAGATTTTCGCGTCAATCGCGCGCAACGAGGTTCGTTCCTACAAGCAACTGCCGCAAATCTGGTATCAGATTCAAATAAAATTTCGCGACGAGGCGCGCCCTAAGTCAGGACTGATGCGCATGCGCCAGTTTATTATGAAGGACGCTTATTCCTTCGACCTGGACCAGGCAGGGCTTGACCGCTCATTCGCCGCTCAACGCGAAGCCTACAAGCGCGTCTACGACCGTTGCGGCCTTAAGCATGTGATCGTCGAAGCGTCTTCCGGGACGATGGGCGGCAAAGAGTCGAACGAGTTTATGGTGAAGACGAACGCGGGCGAGGATTTGATAGCCATCTGCGAGAATTGCGGCTACGCGGCGAATCTCGAAAAGGCGAAGTCGCGACTGCCGGAAATCAAAGACGGCCTCGGCCTCGATGCGCCCGTCGAATTCCCTACGCCCGGCGTGCGTACGATTGAAGATTTGACGACGTTTCCGGGCGGCGCGGCTGCCGACCAGCAGATAAAAACTCTCGTCTACATCGCCACCAAAGATGGCGAACCGCAGCCGCTTCTAGCGCTCCTGCGCGGCGACCACCAACTGCATGAGACGAAACTAATGGATGCGCTCGGCGTCAACGATGTACGGCCCGCGCATCCCGAAGAGATTAAAGATTTGCTTGGAGCAAGCGCGGGCAGTCTTGGCGGCGTCGGCGCGAAAGCGAAGGCGCGCTCCGCGGGCCGCGAGCTGCGCATCATCGCAGACCTTGCTCTTAAAAATCGCCGCAACATGACGACCGGCGCAAACAAGGACGACCATCACCTGCGCGGTGTCCATATAGCGCGCGACATTCCTGTGGACCAGTGGGTTGATTTGCGCACGGTCGCGTCGGGCGAGCAATGCCCGCAGTGTGACACGGGCCAACTCGAAGTGTCGAAGGCGATGGAGGTCGGACACATCTTTAAGCTCGGCACGCGCTACTCAGAAACGATGGGAGCGACCGTGCTTGCGCAGGACGGACGAGAAGTGCCGCTCGTGATGGGCAGCTACGGCATCGGCGTTGACCGCATTATGAGCGCGGCCGTCGAACTGCATCACGACGACGATGGCATTATCTGGCCCAAAGCGATTGCGCCCTTCGATTGCATCGTCACCATTACAAACATGAAACAGGACGAACTGCGCGCGGCGGGCGAAAAGCTCTATCAAGACTTGCAGCGCGGCGGCCTCGACGTGTTGTTAGACGACCGCGACGAGCGCGCCGGAGTCAAGTTTAAGGACGCGGACCTGATTGGCGTTCCCTACCGCATCACCATCGGAAAAAAGATTGCGGACGGCATGGTAGAATTATTCGAGCGAGCCACAAAGACGACCACAGACGTTCGCCTCTCGGAAGCGGTCGAGCGCATGCAAAAGCTGGCGCTGGCGGGATTGTGACGCGTGAAGCTCAAATGACAGATTCAGGATTTGAGATTCGGAATTTCCGACGCGGGATTTCAGACGTGGGATTCCAGATGTGAGATGTCAGATTTGTCATCTGTGATCCGTCAAACTGAGACGCAGATTTTTGTCGTGCGGTGTTCTGGTTAATGAGACGAGCAAGCAATTTTTGTTTAACTCTTCTACTCTTACTCGCGTGCGCGACGCACATCCGCGCGCAGGAAGAGTATTTGCCGGAGTTGGTGCGCAGGGTGAAGCCTTCGGTCGTGGCGATTGTGACGTATGACGCGCGCGGCGAGAAGCTTTCCAAGGGCAGCGGTTTTTTCATCGCCTCGGATCGCGTCGTCACCAATCGCCACGTCATTGACGGAGCTTTCAAAGCCGAGATACACACCACGACCGGCAATACTTACAACGTGCGCGGCGTGCTCGCAGTTGACGGCGCTGGCGACATAGCGCTCCTTCAGATTGACATCGCGGCAAACATCATCAACCCGTTGACAATCACGCGCACGTCTCCGCAGGAGGGCGAGTCTGTCGTCGTCGTCGGCAATCCGCTCGGCCTCGAAGGAAGCGTGTCAAACGGCATCGTCTCAGCCGTCCGTGATATTCCAAACTTCGGTCGCATCATTCAAATCACCGCTCCCATCTCCACGGGTTCGAGCGGCAGCCCCGTCATCAACATGCAGGGACAGGTCATCGGCGTCGCCACCCTGCAATTGACCGACGGGCAAAGCCTCAACTTCGCAGTCCCCTCAGACCGCGTGAGCGCGCTGCAAACCACTGCGCTCAGAACCCTCAGCGAAGTTGTCTCTGCAACGAAGAAGAGCCAGCGCGCTACCGCCGAGCGTTTTTATATGCAGGGCTTAGGCTTTCTTTCGCGCGACGATTGCGAGAAGGCGCTTCCCTATTTCAAGCGCGCGGTTGATTCCGACCCGACCTATGCTGAAGCGTGGGCGCAGACAGGCTTCTGCAACGGCATACTCGGACGCCACGAGGAAGCGCTCAAGGCTTCGCGGCAGGCGATTCGTCTGCGGCCAGACTCCGCTGAGTCTTATGTCAACATCGGCTCGGCCTACGCCTACCTCGGCCAGTACAAGGAATCTGCCGAAGCTTACCGTCAAGCCCTGCGCCTTGAACCTGACAACTACGAAGTGCACTACGCGCTCGGACTCACTTATAACAAGATGGGTCGCGCGGACGACGAACTTCAATCCTACAAGCAGGCGATTCGACTCAAGCCCGATTACGCCGCTGCCTACGAGCGGCTCGGCTTAGCCTACATGCGCATGAATCGCCACACGGAGGCCGTCGCTGCCTTCAAGCAACTCGTGATGCTCAAGCCCGGCGACGCCGCCGCCTACGATAATCTCGGGTTGGCCCACCTGAAAGCCAAACAGGTCGCAGACGGCATAGAGGCTTTCAAGCAGGCGATCCAACTCAAGCCCGATTTCGCGCGGGCCTACTACAACCTCGGCCTAGGCTATCTCGCGATTGACAATCGCGACGCGGCCCTTGAGCAGTACACAATCCTCAAGGGCCTGGACCCTGACCGCGCCAACAAGCTTTTCAGTATGATTTATCCCTAAAACGCAGGAGGAAGAAAGACTATGAACAGAACACGCCGCTCCCTAATGCAAACTTTTCTGCTCGCGGCCTGCGTGCTCACGCTCAGCCTGACGGGCTTCGATTTAACGGCACAGGCTGAGAACAACGGCGACGACAGCCGCATAGTTCAACCGGCCCACGCCACTCTCCAGCAGAGTCGCCGGCGCGCACGCCGTCCTGCGCGGACAACTCGCAGGCGCACCAGACGGAGACGCGAATTTGTTGACAGGACAAACATGAGGCCACCTGCAATCCCGGGCGCAGTCAGGGGTGACGCCGATTATGTTCCACCCGGCGGCGGTTCCTCCTCTGACACTTCGAACCCTGACGCTGCTAACACAAGCGGGCAATCATCAACGCAGAAGCCTATCAGCGGCGGAATCCTTAATGGCAAGGCCATTAGTCTGCCGAAGCCATCTTATCCGGCCATCGCCAGAAGCGCGCGTGCCAGCGGCAAGGTGGTTGTGGAGGTGATAATTGACGAATCGGGCAGGGTGATTTCGGCGCGCGCCGTTTCAGGCCACCCACTCTTGCAGGCGTCAGCCGTACAGGCAGCCTACGGAGCACGCTTCTCGCCGACTCAGCTTTCAGGCCAGCCCGTGAAAGTTACGGGCACTATTAGTTACAACTTCGTTCAGTGAACGATGAACAGCAAGCCGCATAAGCTGAGGCGGGCGGCTTAGTTTGAGTCTTTACTTGATGGCTTCGCTGACAAGAGCGGTCAGCGCGTTGTCTTGCAGGATTTTGTTGTTCTGTATGTCGCCGTGGCGGTCGCAGGCGAAGACGGCGTAGATGATTGGGAGCGCCGTGTTGAAGAGGGCGCTGCGGCGGCGTCCGGCTAAATCTTCGGCCAGAAGCGAGCGGCGTGTGACGCGGCCGTCGCCCGGCGCAAACATAGCGAGCGTCGCTTCCTTGCTGCTGACGCGCCTGTTTGTCGAAGTGCGAAAGCTGCGCGGGGCTGTGAGCGTTATCCAGCGCCCGCGCTTCTCGTCGCGAAGGATGACGGGCGCGTTCAAAGTCTCCTCACAATCGCCGCCGAAGGCGAAGAGCGGAACGGGCGACTCGCTCTCCGTATCCGTCATCGCATCCAGCGCTTCGTGGAAACGCTTTGCGCGCCTAAGTACAATCTCGAAGTAAGCATCCAACTCTTCCAGCGAGCCGCCGCGAAAGGGCGCGTAATCGCCGAACACTTTTCCACGCACATAACGCTCGCGAAAGTCGGGGTCGTTGACCGCCGCCCAGCCATACTTGCGCCAGACGGCAGGGTCATAAAGGTCAACCTGAAGAGGCTGTAAGTTTTCGTCAAGAAAACGGGCTGACGCGGCGTGCGGCAAAAGCTGAAAGAGCGAAGGCGTGGAGAAAGCGTCTTCGCGCGAGAGCTTGTTGAGCAGGCGTATGCGGCGTCGCAGGCCCTCTGTGACGGAATAGCCCTCAAGCATCGTGGCGAAAGCATCGGCCGAGCCTTCGTTGGGCGTGCCGAACATGATGATTTTGTTGATGTGAACAGCGCCCGCCCACGTTGGCACGATTCGCGCGCCCGCTGGCGGCAAGTCCGCATCGCCGTATCTGGCGGCGTAGCGCGCGACGAGTCCGCCCATCGAATGTGCCAGCACGTTAAAGCGCAGGTCGGGTCGTTTGAGCTTGCGCTTCAGGCTTTCGAGACGACGTATGAAATCGCGCGCCGTCTCAACGTTGTCGCGCCGCCAATCGTAAGGCAGTACGTAGAAGGTATCGCGGTCGCCGTCAGGTGCGGGGTTGGCCCAGTCGCCTTCCTTGTAGCCGCCGTATCTTTTGAGCGCTTCGAGCAGGTCATGGTAAACGTAAACTTCAGGGATGAGACGCGAGAGCCGCAGCGTGTCAACGATTTTGCGTGCGACCAGATTATCGCGGCTCGATGCGAGGTCGGGCATAATCGGCAGGCTCAGGCCGTCGTCCGAGGAGCGAAAGGCCGAGGGCCAGACGATTTCGCCCGTCTCATAATTTATCAACTGCGAGCCGAGAATGCCGGGGATGATAATCAAAGGGCGCTTGCCCGTGCGGCTGCGCGCTTCGGCAAAGATGCGCTCAAGATTCGGCATGCGCCTCGCACCGCAGCCGTGCAGCAGAGGCGCTAAGGAGAACAGAATAAATAAGAGGACGAAGAGACGCTTTGACGTGCATGTGCTGGCACGATCAACTGTTGCCCGGCAGCCGCCGGATGCTGCGGGCCGTGTGGGAGGTTTTATCTTCTGCATACGGATTACAGTCTTCAGTCGTCCGTTCTTCCATCCTCTGTTTCCGTCGCCGCGTCGGGCTGCTGCCAGCGACGGTTAATGAGACTGGCGACGAAGCCCGCGCCGAAGCCGTTGTCTATATTAACGACCGTCACGTTTGAAGCGCACGAGTTGAGCATGCCGAGCAGCGCCGCCATCCCGCCAAACGATGCGCCGTAACCGATGCTCGTCGGCACGGCGACGACAGGGACGCTGACCAACCCGCCGACCACGGACGGCAGCGCTCCTTCCATTCCGGCAGCGACGATGATGACGCGCGCTCTTTGCAGCAGAGCGCGTTCGGCGAGGATGCGATGAATCCCGGCCACGCCCGCGTCCCAGATGCGCCGCACCTCGTTGCCCATCGCTTCGGCCGTCAGCGCCGCTTCCTCCGCAACCGGGATATCGCTCGTCCCTGCCGTCACGACCGCCACTTCGCCCACACCCAGAAGGCTTCTGTCGCGCCGGATGCGGATCAGTCGCGCAGACGCGTGCCATTCTGCGTCCGTCGCAACGTTGCGCACCTCGCCAAACGTTCCCTCATCCGTGCGCGTCACCAGCACGTTTGGCGAGCGCTTCACCAACCGCTCGACGATGCCCACAACCTGCTCGCGCGTCTTGCCCGCGCCGAAGACGACTTCGGGAAATCCCTGCCGCGTCGCCCGCTGATGGTCCACGCGCGCGTAGCCTATATCTTCGTAATGAAGATTGTGCAGCCGCCGCGCGGCCTCGGCCGCTTCCAGCTCGCCGCTTTTGTAATCGCGCAGTAGTTTTTCTATCTCCTGCAAATTCATTAGCTCTATCCAGACCGTCTCTCTGACTTTCAAATCAGGATTGCGCATTCTAGCATCGAACGCAGCCGCTCTTGAAATATACGTGCTTGCGCAACGGTAGTTGCGGCACGTAAGATTCTTGTTACAGTTTTGAGTATCCAGTTTTCAGTGTTCAGTAAAGACCATCTGCTTTTTCTGAAAACTGAAAACTGTAAACTCAAAACTGAAAACTCCCTATATGGAATTAACAGTTGCCATCACAGGAGCTTCGGGCGCGATTTACGCGCAACGCACGCTTGTTTATATGGCGTCGAGCGGCGCGGTCGAGCGCATTAATCTGATTATGTCGGAGGCTGCGCAGACGGTGGCGCGCGTCGAGTTGGGCGCTGATTTGCGCGGAGCAGACGGGCCAAAGATTAATGAGTGGCTCGGACTTCCCGTAGAGTCGAAAAT
This sequence comes from Pyrinomonadaceae bacterium, assembly GCA_036382855.1. GTDB lineage: Bacteria > Acidobacteriota > Blastocatellia > Pyrinomonadales > Pyrinomonadaceae > DASVTR01. Next base: position 65,329 of record DASVPO010000033.1, read on the forward strand.
AGTGCGCCTGCACAGGCTCGATAATATGGCGGCCACGCCCGCCTCCGGCTCACACATGCAGGCGGGCATGGTCATCGTTCCCTGCTCTATGGGCACGCTCGGCGCTATTGCCAGCGGCGCTGGCACAAACCTCATACACCGTGCCGCCGATGTCACGCTGAAGGAAGGACGGCGGCTTGTCATAGTGCCGCGCGAATCGCCCTACAACGCGATTCATCTCGAAAACATGCTCCGGCTCGCTCACGCAGGCGCGCGTATTCTTCCCGCCAGCCCCGGCTTTTATCATCGCCCGGACACCATCGAAGCCCTCGTTGACCATCTGGTCTTCCGCATCCTTGACCAGTTCGGCATCCCTCACACGCAGGCGACGAGATGGAAGGGAGAAAAAGAAGTGATGAGTGATGAGTAATGAGTGATGAGTAACAGAAAGCAAGTTTTCTACTCATCACTCATTACTCATCACTCATCACTTGTTTTATTCGCAGAGTGCAATGGGGCAGAATGAGGAATAGCAGATTGCAAAGTTATTCTGGTTAAAATGGGAGTTTTTGTGTGGATTTTGTGTGGCCCTGCCTTTGCTTTGTGAGAGGCTGAGGAGGGGTTCACAGCAATCAAACGACCGGGCAAGAGGGCTTTAGGTCAACTGTGAACCAGACGAAGATGATGACGCTCACAGCCACAGCACGAAATATTCGGACGACGCTCGAAATGATTAAAATCGAGCACACCTTGTTTGCCCTGCCGTTTGCTTTTCTGGGAGCGGTGCTGGCGGCGCGCGGGGTTCCGAGCGTTGCGCAGATTCTCTGGATTACGTTGGCGATGGTCGGCGCGCGTTCCTGCGCGATGGCTTTCAACAGGATAGTGGACAGAGAGTTTGACCGGCGCAATCCGCGCACAAGTAATCGCGCTCTGCCCGCCGGCACGCTTTCGGTCGGCTTCGTGTGGGTCTTTACGCTGCTTGCGGCGGCAATCTTTTTCGTCGCGGCGGCGATGCTTAACAGGTTAACGCTCGCGCTTGCGCCCGTCGCGCTCGCGAGCATACTGCTTTACTCGTTCACTAAACGTTGGACGCGACTTTCGCATTTAGTGCTCGGCTGGTGTCTGGCGATTGCGCCTGCGGGCGCGTGGATTGCCGTGCGCGGCGCGCTCGACAGCCCCGTGCCCTGGCTGCTGGCCGTCGTCGTCTGGCTCTGGACGGCCGGCTTCGACGTGCTCTATGCGTGTCAGGATTACGAGTTTGACCGTCAAGCGGGCCTGCGCTCGATTCCCGAAAAGTTTGGCATCAGTCGCGCGCTCTGGATTGCGCGCCTCTTCCACGCGCAAGCCTTCTCGGCGCTGGTTGCGTTATACTGTGTCACGCAGTTAGGGCCGCTGGCGCTCGCGGGCGTCGTCCTGACGGGCGGGCTGCTCGTCTACCAGCACATGCTTGTGCGCGCAGACGACCTCAGCCGCCTCAACGCGGCGTTCTTTACGACGAACGCTTTCGTCAGCATCATTTTGTTTGCGGCCTTCGGCGGAGCGCTGCTGTTTAAGTTTTAAGCCCTCCGGCGCAAACGGAAGAAGGATTAAAGGCTATGAGCGCAACATTGTCCGTACTCGGCCCTGTCGAGATTAATTTCGCCACGCTCCTGAAGGAGATGGACGAGGAAGAGTTCTACGAGTTCTGCCGGATTAATAGTGAGCTAAGAATCGAGCGGACGAAAGAGGGAGCCATTATCGTCATGCCTCCTACCTATACAAAAATCGGCGGCAGAAATTTTGAATTAGCGGGAAGTTTTTGGGCATGGGCCAAGCAGGACGGAACAGGCAGAGGCTTCGATTCTTCGACCGGCTTCACATTGCCAAACGGAGCGAAGCGTTCTCCTGATGTTTCATGGATTCGCAACGAACGATGGAATGCGTTAAGCGACAAAGACCAGGAGCGGTTCGCGCGCATCTGCCCGGATTTCGTCGTTGAGCTTCGCTCGGAAACCGATTCGCTCAAGACCTTGCAGGAGAAGATGCAGGAGTATATCGAAAACGGAGCGCAGCTCGGTTGGTTGATTGACCCGTTCAAGAAGCGAGTCTACGTCTATCGCCCCGCGGCGGGCGTCGAAGTGCTTGACAATCCGCAGACCGTGTCGGGCGAACCCGTGCTTCGCGGCTTCGTTCTCAATGTACAGGAGATTTGGAACTGATTTGTCAGTAGCCAATCGTGCGCTGACTAACGACTGTCGAGTTATGAATTTTTCACACGACCCGAAACTTAACGATATTGCTCCGAAGGTTGAACGGGGCGAGCGGCTGACGTTTGATGAAGGCGTCGCGCTTTATAACACGGACGATCTGGCGGCGCTCGCTAAGCTGGCCGACGGCGTGAGGCGTCGCCTGCATGGACGCACGACCTACTACAACGTCAATCGCCATTTCAACCCGACCAACATTTGCTACGCCGACTGCAAGTTTTGCGGCTTCTATCGCACGCCGCGCGCGGCCGACGCCTATACGCACAACATACAGGATTCGCTGCGACTCGCGGGCGAGGCCGTTAAAGAGGGCGCGACCGAGTTGCACATCGTCGGTGGATTGAACACCAAGCTGCCGTTCAGTTATTTCACAGACCTGCTCTCTTCGCTCAAACGGGAGTACCCGCAGCTTCATCTTAAAGCATGGACGATGGTCGAGCTGGACCACTTCGCGCGCTTCTACAAGATGACGGACGAGGAGGTCATCGCGCGTCTTAAAGAGGCGGGAATGGATTCATGTCCGGGTGGAGGGGCGGAGATTTTCCGTGAGCCGACGCGCGCCATGATTTGCTCGCACAAGACGAACGGCGAGCGCTGGCTTGAGCTTTCAGGAAAAGTGCACGCCGCCGGATTGAAGACCAACGCGACGATGCTCTACGGGCACATCGAATCAATCGAAGACCGCGTTGACCACCTTGTTCGCCTGCGCGAGCAGCAGGATAAGTCTGGCGGCTTTCAGTGTTTCATCCCGCTCGCTTTTTATCCGCCGGGCACACAGCTCTCCCATTTGCCGGGGCCGTCCGGCATTGATTCCTTAAAGACCATCGCCGTTTCGCGCCTCTTGCTCGACAACTTCCCTCACATCAAAGCCTACTGGGTGATGCTCGGCAAGCAACTGGCGCAGGTCGCGCTCCACTTCGGCGCTAACGACCTCGACGGAACAATCACAGACGGCGGCGAACTGACTGAAAGCTATTCGGTCGAAGCCAACAACGAAGTCAAGATGTCGAGGCAGGAACTCGTCGCGCTCATCGAAGACGCTGGCTTTGAAGCGGTAGAACGCGATACGATTTATAATCGCGTCGAGCGAGAAACGACGACCGTTTAGCTCAAAGGCCGCGAGGATTTCAAAAAATCGTTTATGAACGGGGCGGCAAAAGTAATCAACACCGGCTGCTGTGTACTGATGCTTCTCTTTTGTGCGTCAACAGCGAGCGTGGCGCAGCCGCGTTCACTGACTAAAAAGCAGACCGCACGTTATCTCAGACGCCTCCCGGCCGTTAATAAAATCGAGTTAGTGAAATTCAAGCATCATGTAGACGCTCAGGAGCGTCAGGTTGAGCGCAGCATATTTATCGAAGGCGCAGTAGCGCGGCGCATAGCAGCGCTCTGGCGAACTCAACCCTACGGCCCTGACATGTCTGCCTGCCACTTCCCGGCCTACGGTGTCAGGTTCTACAGTAAAACCAGACCAATCGTTTACGCGACCGTTTGCTGGGCGTGCAACAACATCTTATTCTTCGACCCTGATTTTAAGGGCGGCCTTCATTTCGACGGCGACTATAAAAACGGTCAGCAGTTATTGGAAATCTTCAAAGGGGCTTTTTCTGAAAAGAAGCGAGCGAAATCCTCTCCCGTCACATCTTCACATTCAGGCAGCAGGAAACAATGACATCAACAAACGGAACACAAACTATCAACGTCGCACACTCGCCGGACTCCGACGATGCGTTTATGTTTTATGCCCTCGCAACTAATAAACTAGACACAGGCGACATTCACTTCACACACGTTCTTGAAGACATTCAGAGCCTCAACGAAAAGGCGATGCAGGGCGAGTATGACGTGACGGCCATCAGCTTTCACGCCTACGCCTACGTCTCCGACAAGTACGCGCTGCTTCCACATGGAGCAAGCATCGGCGATAACTACGGCCCTATCGTCGTCGCACGCGAACCCTTCCCGCCCGACAAGATACGAGAACTCAAAATCGCCGTGCCTGGAACACTGACGAGCGCCTTCCTCGCGCTGCGTATCTTTGAACCCGACTTCGCATACGAGGTCGTCGCCTTCGACCAGATTATCGAAGCCGTGCAGGAAGGCCGCTGCGATGCCGGACTGCTGATACACGAAGGACAGCTTTTCTACGAGTCGAAGGGCTTGCACAAGGTTCTGGATTTGGGTGAGTGGTGGTATGAGAGTACGGGCTTGCCTTTGCCTATGGGCGGCAACGCTATCCGCCGCGACCTCGGAGAGGACGTGATGAGCAAGGTCTCACACTTCCTGCGCGAGAGCATTCGCTATTCGCTCGAACATCGCGAAGACGCGCTTCAATATGCGATGCAGTTTGCGCGCGATATGGACGCGCACCTCGCAGACCGCTTCGTAGCGATGTGGGTCAACGAACTCACGCTCGACTACACGGAGCGCGGGCGCGAAGCCGTGCGCCGCCTTCTTGCAGAAGGCTACGAGCGCGGGATTATTCCGCATCGCGTTGAAGTTGATTTCGTAGGCTAAGGCCGGAGCGCATTACCGGGTCGGACGTAAACGGACGCCTGCCGCAGAGTTGAAGCGGCAGGCGTTCATTCTGTTGTCACGACTTCTGGAAAGCTTCTTAACTCGCGGCGGCAAAACTGCTCGCGTGATGCCTGTACAACTCGTGGGTCTCCAGCGCGTTGACGACCATTTCGGCGCGCAGGCTGATGTGGCCGAGCACGTCTGCGAGCCTCCATTCGAGAGCAAAGTTGCGCGCCATCAAGGAGAGCGGGTGCGCCGTGGCGACGATAATGCGGCAGGTGATCGGACGCGGATACGGGTCTCCGATTGGCGTGTAGCGCCCGGTCTCTATAATCCTACACAAGACATGCCGCGCCGCAGGTGCGAGCTTTTCGATGTGCGTTAGAAAGAGCGTTCCCGTTCCGGCTGCTGCGAGCAGGCCCCTGCCCGCGGGAGGAGAAGTGAGCGCGGCGACTGTGCCGCAGATCGCTCCGCCCAGAAGGAGCGAAGTGCGATCGCCGCGCTCGTCATCGGCTAATTGGCGGCCATCAAGCTCCTCCCACAAGCCTGTGCCGTCTGCTATCCCATGCAGCAACGTAGCCGCTCTACGTTGCACTTGCGCTGCCGCGCTGTGGAGATTCACGGGAAGACGGGAATCCGCCAGTCGCCGATATGAGGATCGAAGCTGCGTGATGTCGGCTCGCCACTCAGCCAGTCCTGTTACGCTGTTTCTCATTAGGGTATCAAGGTTACAATCAGGTAAATAATGTTATCAACGAGGCCGGGGGTCTCCGTTGGCCCTGCGAAGCCGGGAGTCTCGGTCGGCCCTGTCGGGCACGGTGCTTCCGGCGTGTTGGCGCAAATCTCAGGTGTTCCGGGTGTCTCCGTCGGCCCCTGGGCGAAGACACGCGGCGCGCCTGCGCCAATCACCAGCAGCAATAAAACAGTCGCAACAACTCTTCTCAGTCTGAACATTTTTCAGTCCCCTCTAAAGTCAATTTTTACTTCCAGATCAGTCGGGTCGCGCCTGACGAGTCAAAGAACAACTGCCCTGCCCACCCAATTCTTCTTAACAATGGCCGTGCCAGACTTACAGATGTTCCGGCAAGCCGGGAAAACCCTATGAAAGCAGCGCTTCTGCAATGTTGAAAAAATGTTTGCCGATTGACGACCGGCAACATTTTTGCGGGAGGCGGTCAGCGCGAACCGGCGGCCGTAGAAGCTAAGCGGCTTATTCTGGAAGAATAAGGAGCGGAAGGAAGATTTTGCGGGGGGTGCAAAAAATTTTGCGGTAGGAAGGCGAATGAAGATTTCAGCCCTCTTCCTCGCCCGATGTATCAAGCGTCGGGTGAGCGATGTCGAAGCGGCTGAGCTTGTAGTTGAGAGTCTGTCGTCGCAGTCCGAGTTGCTCGGCGGCGCGCGTCGCATTGCCGCTGTGGCGCGCTAAGGCTTCGGCCAGAAGTTGCCGCTCGATGTTCAGCATAATCTCTTTGAAGTTGACGGGCTTGCTGAAATCGAGCTGGAAGCGGACGGGCGAAGACATCGTCGCGGCGCGCAGGATGTCCGGCGAAAGCGACTCGACGCTGACAGATTGACCGTCTTCGGCGAAGACGACGATGCGCTCTATCTCGCTGCGAAGTTGCCTGACGTTGCCCGGCCATGCATAGCGCGTCAGGTAGCCCATCGCTTCCGGCGTAATGCCTGCGAGTTGACGATTATTGCGCTGGCAGGTCTCCTCGAAATAGTAGGAGGCCAGAAGCGGTATGTCTTCGGGGCGCTCACGCAAGGGAGGAACTTTGATAACAAACGTGTTGAGACGATAAAAGAGGTCTTCACGAAAACGGCCTTCGCGCACTTCCCTTTCAAGGTCGCGATTGGTGGCGGCGATGACACGCACGTTGACCTTGCGCGGGGCTTCACCGAGCGGCATGATTTCGCCGCCCTGTAGAAAGCGCAGCAGCTTGGGCTGAATCTCAAGCGACAGGTCGCCGATTTCGTCCAGAAAGAGCGTGCCGCCTTCGGCCGCGCGAATAATTCCGCGCTGGTCGTTGATAGCGCCCGTGAAGGTTCCGCGCCGGTGGCCGAAGAGTTGGCTTTCAACCAGTTCGCGCGGCGCAGCCGTGCAGTTAAACGGTAGAAAGATTTTGTCTCTACGCTGGCTCTCTTCATGCAGCGCGCGGGCGATGACTTCCTTGCCCGTGCCTGACTCACCGAGCACAAGGACTGTCGCGTCCGAGTCCTTCAAGCGATCCATTCGCGCCAGCACGTCGCGCATAGCAAAACTCGTGGCGATGAGATTCGGGAAAAGCCCAGTTGCCGAAGGGAGGGCGAGCGCGTTGAAGGGGCGAGCGCGGCGCATGTCCGTCCGCAGGTCTATCATCTGCAAACCCAAACGAGCGCAGCCGACTAAGGCTTCAAGAATCTCTGCGCGGCGGTCTGAGATTGGCGACGGCGCATCCAGATAGAGCACGAAAGCTCCGCCGTTACGGCGCGGCGCGAGCGTGCGGCAATGTTCGACCAGAGCGCCGCGCGGTGAAGATAAGAGGCCGAGCGCAACGCCGCCTTCGCTTTGCAGCCCTCCTGCTTTCTCTTTTTCCGCCAGCAGATGATTTGAGACGGCCTGTGCGGCGCGTGAGCGGCCCGCTTCATCAAGGTCAATGCTGGCCTGCGCGTAAAGCTGACCGTCGTCGTCCGCCGCGAAGATGGCAGCGCCGCCAGCGGCGAGCGCACTTTTAGCCGCAAACATCAATTCGCGTAGCAGTCGCTCGCGCCCGCTGGCAGCGTTGAGCACCTGCATGATGAGCGGAGCGGCGTCGGGCGGAATCAGGTTGATGGAGGGCGCAGGCACAATCTGCCACGCAGCCATGCGTTCGGAGGCGCGGCGTGCTTCCGTGTCGGCGCGACGGGCATCGAGTTGAGCGCCGAGTGATTGAAACTGCCTGCGCGCTTCAACGAATCTTTCATGCGCCGCCGGATACTCGCCGCGCCTGACGAGGCTTTCGCCGTGCTCGAAGATGGTCAAAGCGGCCTGATAGGAGGCGTTCATCGAGCGGAAGGCTTCTTCCGTCTGCTGAAAGAGGCGCTCGCCGCGCGTCGGGTCACGACGGCGGGAGACGAAGCTGGCTAGATTGCGTTGGAGGACGGCGTCCAAGTACGGGTAAGGCAAACTCTCTAGCTCGCTTTGCGCGATGGCGACCCAATCTTCGGCGGGCATCCATTTGTCAGAGCGCCTGTAGCCTTCAATCATCAGCAGCGCGGCCTCGCTGGCAAGGCGCTCGTCGCCGACTTCGCGCGCCACGTCGCGAGCGTTGCGCGCGTAGGTCAGTGAAAGATGAGTGTTACGCTCTGCGAGCCAGAGCTTTGCGAGCGAGAGATAAGCCTGTGTTTCCAGTTTCTTGCTGCTGACTTCCTTGCCGCAGTCGAGGGCGAAGCGCAGCAACTCGTTGGCCTCCTTCGTACGGCCCTGATGCGTGCGGAGCAGGCCGAGGGTTTCCGTAAAAGAGCCTTCATCGAGTTTGTCATGGCGCTGGCGGGCGATGGTCAAAGCCTGCTGGACGTGGCTTTCGGCCGCTGCCCACTCGCCCCTGTAGATACTGGTGACGGCCAGATTATTGTGTGCGTGACTAATCAGTGCGTCGCTGCGAAATCCGGCCAGATGTTCCAGGGCGCGGTGCAGGCTTTTCCCGGCCTCATAGAAATTGCCCTGATAAAGCAGCATCACGCCCAGATTGTTTTGCAGGCGTGCGCGGCTGGCTTCATCGTTGGTCTGTCGCAGGAGGCGCAGGGCACGACGGTAACACATCCCTGCTTCGTCTAGGTCGCCTTCATGGCGGGCGACAAGGCCGAGGTTCATGTAGGTGATGGCAAGAGCGCGGTCTTTGCGTGAGCGCCGTCCCCATTCGATAGCCAGTTCGTAATGCTCGCGGGCCAGAGATTGCTCGTCGAGCGCCCAGTAGGTTCGTCCGAGGCAATGATAGACGCGGGCAAGGGTGGTTGTATCACCCATCGGTTCGAGGATTTCGCGTGCGCGGTTAAGCAGTGTCACGGAGCGCGAAAACTCGTCTTGCCAGTAAGCTTGAGAACCGAAGGCCAGGAGCAGCAGTCCGCGCAGGTAGGCCGGATACTGGTCGAGCGCGTGTAAATCGTAGGACGAAAGCAGCGCGCCCGCTTCAAGGTCGCGGCCCAAGCCCTCGTAAACTTCGCCCAGCATGACGTGCGCACGCACCATGCGCTCGCTCGCAGGCTGCGCAGCCTCTTCGCGTGTCAATTCCAGCAACAGACTCTCGGCCGTCTCCAACTCGCCGCGCTCAATATGCTTTTGCGCGCGGACGAGCACGTCAGCCGGAAGCGTCTGATTGACTGAAATCTGGGCCATCAATGTACCTGAGGAATCGGAAACTATCTTGAAATGTGCAAGGGGACCCCTCCCACACGGGCTGAGTGGCAGTATAGCACAAAGCGCAAGCAGTAAGTATGAAGAAGAGACGAGCAGCAAGGAATGACGGATGATGTATGAGGCTCAACGACTTGTAGTTTAAATCCCTACAAATCTCAGGTCGGATTTCCCTCCTTTTTGTGGCAACAGAGGCCCGTTCCGCTGCATCTGAAAGACTTTAGCGCATAAGCTGACCGGCAGCGCCTCGCGTGGTGTAGAATGCTCCGGCGCATCCTTTAACTTTTTCCATCTGACAGAAACGAAATCAAATGAAACGATTTTTGACGATTAATTGCATGCTGGCAACAGCCTTCCTGCTGCTGACGTTTGCAGGGCAAGCGGCCTTCGCTCAGCAGTCCGGCCAGTTGTCGCAGAAAGCGCCGGGAGTTGATGTTGATAGAATTATCAAAGCGTTCGCGGCGAAGGAGACGGAGTTCCGGCGTGCGCTCAACAGCTATGCCTTCAAGCGCGATGCTGTCATTCAGGAGATAGGGATGGGCGGGCAGGTGGCCGGCGAATATCATCGCGTCTCGAATTTCACGTTTGACGATCAGGGCAAGCGCTACGAGAAAATCATCTTCTTCCCGATAGCTACCTTTCCCGGCGTCACGGCCGAAGACATAGAAGACTTGGGCGGCATCAATCCCTTCGCGCTCGAAGCCTCGAAGATTAACCAGTACAATTTCACGTACGTCGGCAAGGAACGGATTGACGAGTTGAATCTATACGTCTTCGACGTTGCGCCGAAAATCAAGCCCGACGCCAGCAAGACGAAGGAGCGTTTCTTTCTCGGCCGCATCTGGGTGGACGACAAAGACCTGCAAATCGTCAAGTCGCGCGGCAAGGGCGTGCCCGAAACGAAGAAGAACAAGTTTCCGACCGTCGAAACCTACCGCGAGCAGATAGACGGTAACTACTGGTTTCCGACCTACTCTTACGCAGACGAGGAGATAGTCTTCGACAACGGCTACGTCCTGCACATACGTATCCGCGTCCGCTACACAGACTTCAGGCCGGGCCGCGCCGACGTGAAGATCATAGAGGTGGATGGGCCGGGCGTCGAAGACGCAACGCCGAAGCCGTCGCCAACACCGACACCGAGACCGCCATTAACACCGACGCCCGGCAAACCTTAAGATAAGCCGGGCGACTCAAAGCATCAGGCAGCCGACGAGCGTTATCGTTTACCGGCTGCCTTTTCTTTTGTCTCAAGGTCTTGCGAGTTCTTCAGCGATGCTCGTGTGCACCTGTTCAATCAGGCGCTTCACGTCATCATCGGTTGATAGTCCTTTCGTCTCGACGGGAGGCAGTATAATCATCTCTATTGTTCCCGGCTGCGCTTCGCCTGTTCCCTTGCCCATCAGCACGTCCGTGTTCTTCATCGCCACAGGCACAATCGGCACGCCCGCTTCCATCGCCATGTAGAACGCACCCTTTTTGAAGGGCAGCAATTGGCCCGGACGTGCGCGCGTGCCTTCCGCGAAGACGCCGAAGGAGATGCCCGAATGCAGGCGTTCGGTGGCCGCACGCACTGTACGGATGGCGCTCTCGCGGCTGCGGCGGTCAATCGCCATGATGTTCACATAGCCCATTCCATAACCGAGGATGGGCACTTTCAACAACTCCTTTTTGGCGAGCAGCCCGATGCGGCGTCCGACGTAATAAAAGAGCGTTGCCGTGTCAAGATACGAGCGGTGGTTTGAGATGAAGACGTAGGGCTGCTGCGCATCCAGATGCTCGCGCCCGCGCACGCGCACACGTACCCCACTCAATAACAGCCAGGCGCGTGCGCCGAAGAAGGCCCACGGATAGACCCAGTGGCGACGGCGTGCGAGCCACGCGATGAGTAGCGCGGGCGGGCCGAAGATCAGCAGCAGCGCTCCGGCAGCAAAGAGCGACCACCAGTAAAACAGCCGTCGGCTGAGCCTTGGACGACCGTGTGTGTTAGACTCCTCTGCACGCGAAGCAGAACTCGTGTCTTCCTGCTCCACAATACTGGTCGAAGGATTTTCGGAATGCGTCGTCATCTCTGCGTGTCCAGTCTCTGCCGTTTAATCGCGCTTTCTGTCTCCATCTTGCTCTTCGCGGCAATCGCTCGCGCCGGAGGTAATTCGCCTGAAAACGTCAACGCCGAGATTCCCAGCCCGCGCTCCGTGCTCGGCTTTACGCCCGGAGATGATAGAACAATCGCCGGTTGGCGCGAGATAACAAGCTACTTTACACAGCTTGACCGCGCCAGCGACCGCGTTCACACTGAGCTGCTCGGCGGAACGACGCTCGGCCGCCCCTTCTTCGTCGCATATATCAGCGCGCCAGAGAATATACGCAATCTCTCAAAGTACAAAGAGATTCAGCGACAACTTGCAGACCCGCGCACCGTTCGCGACGATGCCGCGCGCGACCGATTGCTCCGCGAAGCCAAGACAATCGTCGCCATCTCCTGCTCGATTCACTCCAACGAAATCGTCGCCTCGCAGATGTCAATGCAGCTTGCCTACGAGTTGGCTACGGCCTCGGACGCAGAGACGCGCGAGATACTACAGAACACAATCCTGCTCCTCATTCCATCTGCCAACCCAGACGGCATAGACATCGTCGCTCAATGGTATCGAAAGACCCTCGGCACGCCCTACGAAGGCAAAGAGCCGCCCGAACTTTATCATCACTACGCGGGCCACGACGACAACCGCGACTGGTTTATGCTCAACTTGCAGGAGACTAAACTGGTCACACGTCTCTTCTGGAAAGAGTGGTTTCCTCAGATTGTCTACGACGTGCACCAGCAAGGCCCGACCGGCTCGCGTTTTTTCGTGCCGCCCTTTTTCGACCCGCCGAATCCGCACATCGCGCCGCTCCTGCTGCGTCAGGTCGGCCTGATAGGACACAAGATTGCCGCAGACTTACAGGCCGCAGGGCACAAGGGCGTCATCACCAACGCGCTCTATGACACATGGTGGCACGGCGGCTTTCGTACAGCCCCCTACTATCACAACTCCATCGGCATCCTCACTGAAGCCGCGAGCGCAAGACTGATGACGCCCATCAACGTCACGCGCGAGCAACTCTCACAATCAAGCTCACGCGGCATGCGCTCTGCTCTGACGCCCGCGACGAATTTTCCAGACCCATGGCCCGGCGGCCTCTGGCGACCGCGCGACATTATGAATCTTGAGATGACGGCCTCGCGCGCCGTGCTCTCGATGGCCGCTAAATACCGCGCAGACTACGTGCGCAACTTTTATGAGATGGGCCGCGCAAACTCATTTGCGCCCGTCGCGCAGGGAGAGCCGTTAGCCTATCTGATTCCCGCAGGGCAGGGCCGCGACGAGGCTGTCGCAAAAATGGTCGGCGCGCTGGTCGAGCAGGGCATCGAAGTCTTCCGCCTCGACAGCGAGTTGCACATTCCCGTCAACTCTCGCAGCATATCGTCCGTCGGGATTCCGCCACACTCCGTACAGGGCGACCAGCCAGACCCTTCGACGCGTACCGCGAAGAACACAGACCCGAACTTCCATGAAGTTCCGGCGGGCAGTTATCTCATCTTCGCGGCGCAGCCGACGCGCAGCAACGTGCGTGCGCTGCTTGAGCCGCAGAATTATCCTGACCGTCGCGGCCCCGGCGGTGAAGCCGAACGTCCTTACGATGTAGCGGGCTGGACGCTGCCGATGCAGATGGGCGTGGAGACGCTGGCGCTGACGGCAATTAAGGAAGAGGCGGCAGCGAGAAAGCTTTCCCTCGTTAAAGATGAAGCTGAGGTTCGCAAAGACCTGGGCCTGCCGCCGCGCATTGCAATGCTCTCGCCCATCGTCAATCCCGTTCGTCGCAAGGTCAGGCTCGGACTCTACAAAAGCTGGACGGCCAGCATGGACGAAGGCTGGACGCGCTATATCTTCGACACCTTCAACGTGCCTTACCGTTCATTGCTCGACAAGGAGGTGCGCGAGGGCAACTTGCGTGCGAAGTTTGACGTGATTGTCTTGCCTTCGATGCGACCGCGTGAGATTGTCGAAGGTAATCAGCCGGGAAGTTATCCGGCGGAGTACACGGGCGGCATAGGCGACGTTGGTGTGAGAAATCTGGCGCGCTTTGTCGAAGACGGCGGCACGCTCATCTGTTTCGACGCCGCAACCGAGCTTGCCATCAAGCGCTTCAACCTTCCGCTGACCAACCCGCTCGAAGGACTTCGTAACAACGAGTTCTACGCGCCCGGCTCAATCCTGAGCATCTACCTCGACCCATCGCAGCCGCTCGCGCAGGGTGTGCCGTGGCGAATGGATGCCTACTTCATCAATAGCTCAGCCTTTGAAGTGATGGATGCGGAGCGCGTGCGCGTCGTCGCGCGCTATGCGGAAGAGTCTGCGGTGCTGCGTTCGGGTTGGCTGCTGGGCGCGACGCGCGTGGCGGGCCTCGCCGCGCTCGTCGAAGTGCCAAGCGGGCGGGGGCGCTACATCCTCTTCGGCTTTCGCCCGCAGCATCGCGGCCAGACGTGGGGCACGCTGCCCCTGCTCTTCAACGCGATTGCCGCGCCCATGTCTTAGACCGGCCACACAGAAACTATAAAGGAGGAAACGGGCGAAGCGATGAATGAAGGGTCTTTGCCTTTAGCTCATCGTTCTGCGCTCAGCACTCCACGTTTACCATTTCGCGTGCACACTTTTCTGATGGCCGTGGTTTTATGTTTCGTCTGTTTCTACGGCCTGAACAGTGTGGCGCTGATTGACCTGGCGGACGAGGGAATCTACGCCTCTGTCGCGCGGCAGATGATTGATTCCGGCGATTGGGTGACGCCGCGCTACGGCCCGACCATCTTCTTCTACAAGCCACCGCTCTCCTACTGGTGTCAGGCCCTCTTCATCTACCTGCTTGGCCCAACGCCTCTGGCGGCTCGCCTGCCCTCTGCCCTCGCAGCATTTCTCACAGCGCTCTCTTTATACTACTGGGCCAAGCGGAAAGGCTTGCTCCACGCCGGGTGGCTGGCTGCGACGCTGTATGCCTTGTGCCCGCTCGTCGCATATGGGCTGGCGCGTGTGGCGATGATGGATAGCCTGCTGACGTTCTGTTTCACACTGGCAATAATCGGATGGATAGAAGGCTACGGCGGCAATCGTCGCGGCTACATGCTGATGGCGGCCGGGATGGCTTTGGCGACGATGACAAAGGGGCTCATCGGATTTTTGTTGCCGGGCGCGGCTTTTGTAATCTGGCTGCTTGTCCGCCGCGATGCGGAGGCGCTGCGCGGAGTGCCCTGGGCGGCGTTCGTCTCTATTTTTCTGGCGCTGGTGTTGCCGTGGCACATCGCCGCGTGGCGTGCGCACGGCAACTGGTTTCTCAGCGAGTACATCGTGCGCCAGCACTTCGCACGTTTTCTTGGGCAAGACTTCGGACACCAGAGTCCGTTCTGGTACTACCTCCCTGTGCTGCTGCTGTCCACGTTTCCATGGTGCGCGTTGATGCTGGTCGCATGGTGGCGGGGCGTGCGCGCGTGGCGCAGTGAAAAGAGTTCGCTCGATTGTGTGATGGCGATGTGGGCTTTGTGGGCGCTCGTGGTCTTCCTCTTCTTCTCGCTCAGCGGGTCGAAGCTGCCCAACTACATATTGCCCGCGCTGCCCGCGCTCGCGCTGCTCGTCGCGTGGCGACTGGAATCCGTCTGGCAGGATAAGCGCGGGCTGTCTATCTTTGAAGTAACCGGCCTGAGCGCGCCGGGACTGCTGCTGGGCACACTGTTGTTTATAGTCGGAGTATCGGCCTACGGATGGCGCTCTCAACCTCAGACGCCGACGTGGCTGGCGAAAAGCCTCGGCAGACTCCTGAACTGGAAAGAGCAGTCTCAAACGGTTGCCATGCTCTGGCAGAAGCTCGACGTTGTCACCAGTCTCGCATCTTACTGGACAACGCTCGGCGCGCTGCTCTTCTGTGGCTCGCTCGTCATCCTCATCTGTTGGAGAAACGCGCGGAGAGCCGTCTACGCGTCAATGGCGTTGAGCCTCGCGCTCATCATCCTCGCCGCACACATCGGCCTGCCCGCCTGGAGCAACGCGACGACAGCTCCGCTCAACGAACTGGGCCAACGCACCATTCCCGCCCTGGAGCGCGGCGAACCGCTGTTGCTCTATGCCCTGCATCCCAAACGCCCAAGCCTCCGCTACCTGCTCGGCCATAGCCCACAGGTCGTCGAAACATTTTCGCCGGAAGCCTTGCAAAGCGTCCTGCAAAACGCCGGGCGCGGCTACGTCATCACGGCGCATGACAACACCCTCCCAATCCTGCCCGGCGATTTACGCCGCGAAGCACTGGCAGGACAATGGGCGCTCTGGCGATACGAACGGAGCGACGAATAATCCATGCGTGCTACGAACTCGAACGTCTCCGAATCACATGCTCATCCGATGTATGCTCTTAAAGCTTTTTGCATCATAGGCGTCATGCAGAATCGAAGGTTGTGCTGCTTGCTGACGGCAGGTTGATTCGTACGTGAAGTCTTAGGTGAATTGAGTATGAAGAGAGAGATATTCTTAGCCCTGAGCGTTGTTAGCCTGGCCCTTTTCGCGAGCGGGTGTTTCAACAAATCCGGCGTGCCTCTTTCCAGTCCCGAAGCTGCGCAGCCGGACAAGAGTCTTGCGGGCGCATGGTACGGAGTCGTCGAAGGAAGGGACGTTTACCTGCATGTGATTCCGTATCCTGACATGGAGCCGGAGAAAAAAGCATGGATGCGGCTCGTGCATGTCATTCATCCGAAGAACGGAGCAGCGGCATCGGGAAGAGGCGAGGAAGCTATCATACTGAACATGTTTCCGACCGTTGCAGGCGGCAGGAAGTTTATGAACATCCTCTTCCGCAAGCCTGAGCAAACGGAGGGCGCGGCCTGTGAAATAGAAGAATACTACTGGTTCTGGAAGTACGAAGTTTCCAGAGATGGGGTGCTCACGGTCTGGGAGTTGGACGACGAGACGATAAGGCTGGCTCTTGAGAATGAGAAACTAAAGGGCCGCTACAGGAAGGTCAGTATCTACCTTGAGGATTCGAGCGAACACATACTGGCCTACCTCTTATCGGATGAAGGGCAGAAGGCATTCCGTCTCTACGGCCAGTTTAAAAAGATTCGCTGAAAAAGGCGCGGCCTTTCATCATTGTCTAACAAATCATTTAGTCTAAGCGGAATCAGCCTGCCTTTAACTTCCTGAATTGCAGGAATGCACGGTTGCTCTGCGGCATGCGGAAATCATGCCTTGAGTTAAACGGTCTGGAAATTTTGTTGACAATCTTCTGCTAGTAGGATTAGATTTCACACGTTCACTTGCCTCTGATGAAGGCAAGAGCGAGGCGGCCCCCATTTGTCGCGTTCATCTTTACCGGCACGCGGCGACCCTTACGATTGAAACCGGGAGACCCAGGATGAAGAAAAAACCTGCTTCACACTTTTTTGCACTGACGCTCACGCTTCTCATCTCTCTGACATGTTTCGCAGCGAACATTAAAGGCCAGAGTAAGCCTGCGAAGCTGCCACCCGGAAACTGGACGCTCTCGGCGGGCCCAGCTTCAGGGCCGGGATATGATTCCGCACCCGTTGACGTTTACAGCGTCACAACAGATGCCGACAAAGGTCTGACGGTCACGCAGGTCAGCTTGCTGAACCGCAGTTCTAAAGATGTCACCGCCGTTAAGCTCCACTGGATTCTGAAAGAACAGGAACAAGGCTCTGTGTTGAAAGAGGGCAACACACCGCTTGTTGACGTTGACATACAGGCTGGAAAAACCGAGTCTTTAAGTTACCCGGTCGCCTCATTCGCAAGAATGTATAAAGCCTTGATGAAAGGCGCGACCCTGAGCGGCAACTACCGTCTGGAAATATCGGTCAGCGAAGTGGTCTACGCTGAAGCGCCTGCACGGGTTCGGTAATGAAGTTGTATATGTAACGCCGGCCAAGGGAGCTTGCCTTTAACCTTTTCTACTGCGTCCGGCTGACGGCTCACTCAAGCCGGCAGCTTCAAACACTACCCGAAAGCGCAGCTTCTTGCTCATTGCTTCTCTCGCGCATATGATTGCGGCGGGAGGTGGCTTGAAAAAAGAAGGCCGACAGATAGGCAAGATACTGCTGCGCTGCCTGCGGCTCAGGTGTCCCGTTTGCGGCGAGTCGCCGGTCTTCCGGCGACGCTTTCAAGTCCGTCATCACTGCCCTTCATGCCTCGCGCTCTTTCAACGCGAGGACGGCTTCTTTGTCGGTGCGATTGTCGTCAACATCATCACGACGGAACTACTGATTATCGTCCTCTACCTCTTCTGCCTGCTTCTCCTCAGCTCACGCTACGAGTTGATGCTGACCATCCTTTTCATCTTCGGCATCATGTTCCCCGTCGCCTTTTATCATCATAGCTGGAGCGTCTGGCTCAGCTTCGACCATCTGGTCGAGACGCTGCCGAAGCACACAGAGCAGCCGGCAGGACTGGCAAAGAAGGCGCAGAATAATTAGCAGTCGGCGGGCGCGTCGTCGCCCGTAGTCTACGGCTGGCCCTTGCTACTACCCCGCAACGGGTTTATCTTAGTGTTGCGTTTATTCTCCCCTTTCCGTGCAATTAAAGATTTGTCAAGCATCTCTTCCGGGCTGCGTGCATCAAAGTGGGCGACCCGTCTGCGATGGCCGGGCGTGCCGCCACTCTTACAGGAGCTAACCAGATATGAGAAGAATCACTGCTGTTCCCCTGCTCCTCTCCCTTTTGCTCTTCGTCGCCACTTCCGCGCCAGCACAAACGCGCCCGCGCCGCGTCGGTAATACAACGCCCGCGCCGCAACAGCAGCCCGCGCCCTCAACCAACACCGGGACGACAACAACTACAACTAACACCAATTCATCCAGACGCCCGCCCGTGCTCACAGGCAAGACGACGAGCAACTCTCCTTCAACGACAACGCAGCAGCGGCCAGCCCCGGCGAGCAACGAGCCTGAAGAGGTCGGAGAAGGCGACGTGGTGCGCGTCAATACATCGCTCGTCACCGTTCCCGTCAGCGTCATGGACCGCAGCGGCCGCTACATCCCCAACCTGCAACAGCGTGATTTCAGGATTTTTGAAGACGGTGTGGAACAGCAGGTCGCCTACTTCGCTTCGGTCGAAAAGCCTTTCACCGTCGCGCTCGTGATAGACACGAGCGAGTCAACCCGCTTTAAGATGGAAGAGATACAGGATGCGGCCATCGCCTTCATAGACCAGTTGCGCTCGGACGACCGCGTGCTCGTCGTCTCTTTTGGCGACGACATACACGTGCTGGCCGAAGCAACGAGCGACCGTTACATGCTCCGCAACGCGATTCGCCGCACGCGCACAGGCGGCAGCACGCGCCTTTATGACGCAGTTGATTTTGTGATTAATCAACGGCTCAATCGGATTGACGGGCGCAAGGCCGTCGTCCTCTTCACAGACGGCGTTGATACGACCAGCCGCCGCGCTTCCTATCAATCAAACGTACGCGATGCAGAAGAACTCGACGCGCTCATCTATCCTGTTCAGTATGACACTTATGTTGATATGAACGGCGGTGGCGGCGGCGGAACGTGGCCCGGCCCATCTCCTATGCCGCGCCGCAGGCGCTCAAGCGGAAGTATTCTCGCGGACATTCTAGGCGGCGTGCTTGGCGGCCCGTCAATCACCATCGGCGGTGGTGGCGGCGGCGGTGGCTCGACGGGCGCACCCGGAACCAGCCGCAGCGATTACGACCGCGCCGACGCTTATCTTAATGACCTCGCAGTCAAAACAGGCGCGCGCCTTTATCGTGCCGACGACCTGCGCAACCTGACGCAATCCTTCGCCTACATCGCGGAAGAACTGCGCCGGCAATACAGCCTCGGCTACTATCCTAAGAACAGCGCGCAGGCGGGCCAGCGCAGGCAAATCAAAGTCCGCGTCATGCGCCCCAACCTCGTCGTCCGCGCACGCGATAGCTACATCTCCAAGCCCGCAGACGGAACAGGCACTACCACCGCGCAAACACCAGTGCCGCAGCGACAGCCCGCCCCGCCCGAGATGCGCAGAAGACAACTGAATTAAACGATGAACGCGGAACGATGAACGATGAACTGCAAAACAGCTTTCTTTTCATTCATCGTTCATCGTTCCGCGTTCATCGTTAAACTATCGTGCCGTCGGGGACGGTGGCGTTTTTGGGGATGAGGATGATGCGGTCGCGTATGAAGTAGCTGCCGTCTTCTGAGTCTGCGTTCTCGATGCCGCTCTCGTTTAAGAGGCGGACGTTTGAGCCGATGCGTGCGTTCTTATCAATGATGGCGCGGCGGACAATGGTGTCCTCACCGATGCCTATGCGCGGCAGGCCCGACGCTATCTCTGTACGCATATCCTCAATCGTCTGGTAATAATCCGAACCCATAACAATCGAAGCCTCTATGCGCGAACCCTTGCCGATGCGGCTGCGCAGCCCGATGATGGAGCGCAGGATAGTCGCGTCGTTGATGATGCAGCCTTCGCTGATGATTGAATGCCGCACGTCGCAGTTGTGCAGCTTAGAGGGCGGCAAGTATCGCGCTCTGGTATAGATTGGCCCATCGGAATCGAAGAGATTAAACTTGGGCATCGGTGATGTCATGTCGAGGTTGGCCGCGTAGAAGGCATCAATGGTTCCGATGTCTTCCCAGTAGCCGTCGAAGAGAAAAGCCTGCACGTTATAGTTCTGAATCGCGCCGGGAATAATCTCGCGTCCGAAGTCAACCCACGAAGCGTCCTGCGCGAGCAGTTTCTCAAGACGGTCAAACTTGAAAACGTAGATGCCCATCGAAGCCAGAAAGGGGCGCACGCTTGCCTCTTCCGCCGTCAGGCCGAAGCTGGTCGTATCCACGCGCATCGCTTCCAGCGCCTCGCCCTTCGGCTTTTCGCTAAACTCCGTGATGCGCCCCTGTTCATCCGCCTTGAGCAGTCCGAAACCTTCCGCCGCCTCCTTCGTGCAGGGAATCACGGAGACTGTGACATCGGCATTCGTCTCGAAGTGGCGCGCGAGAAACTTGCGGTAGTCCATCCTGTAAAGATGGTCGCCGGAGAGAATCAGAAGCGTGTCAACGCCCCACCCGCTGATGTGCGGCAAGACCTGCCTGACGGCGTCCGCCGTTCCCTGAAACCACTGCGGGCTTTCCGGCGTCTGCTCGGCGGCGAGTATGTCAACGAAGCCGTCCGAGAATTGCGAGAAGCGGTAGGTGCGCGCGATGTGACGATTCAACGAAGCAGAGTTGTACTGCGTGAGCACAAAGATTTTGATAACGTCGGAGTTGATGCAGTTGGAAATCGGAATGTCAACGAGCCTGTACTTGCCGCCTAAGGGCACGGCCGGCTTCGAGCGTTGTTGCGTCAACGGAAAAAGGCGCGAGCCTGCGCCGCCGCCGAGAATTACAGACAACACGTTATGTCTTTCTGCCATATTGGTCATCACCATCGCCGAATTGTTTTGGAGAACAGGTGTGAGGATAAGCGCAAAGCGCCGCGCGTTTCAAGACCAGCGTCGTGCGAAGATGAAGTTTTAGCGAGTTTCTATTGGTTGTGCGGGAAGAACAAAGAAGAGGAACGCTCTCAAAGCCTACTCGGATTTCCGGCCCGTTTGCTCTTCCTGTTCGCTCTGCTCATCTGCGGCAGCAAGGTCGTCGTCATCATCCTTTGCGTCGGGCTTCGGCTCGAAGTCGTCTGCGGGCGCATGGTAGGCGAAGACCTCGTCGGATGATGGCAGCACGCGTGCAGCCAGACGTTCGAGAAGGCTGCGGATACGGCCCGGTTCTTCCACATGCGCAGGCAGGCTCACTTCACTCTGGCCGATTTCGGATTCAAGGCGAATGAGTTCGGCCGTAAAACGACGACAGGTGTTGCAGGCCACCAGATGCGAGATGATGGGCGCTGATTCAGAGTCGCTGAGGCGTCCTTCGACGAAGGCTGAAAGGGCGTCTTCGTCAAGGTGTGCGCCTGCGGGGTAGGCTCCGGCCGTTGGGCCGATTTCCACGCGTTGAAGAAGGTGCTGGTGGATCATACGCCGCATGCTCTCTGCTTCTCGATTTCTCTTCGGTCGTGGCACTTCAGTATCCTCGACGCCTCCTTTCTGTGGACGATTCTCAAGCCTCAGCTTTGCTCTAACCCTCTGTCGAAAAACTACTCAAATGACGACGAACATCCTCGCTCGATAAATCCTCCGTCGCCATTTCCAGACAAATCTCTATCTCGTCGCCGCTTAATCCGCCCTTTTCTTCCAACTCCTGACGGAAGCGGCCGAGCACCTTGCCGTAGACCTTCTCCAGCCAGCGCATCACCGTTGATTCATGGACGCGACTTTCGGGAGTGCTTGCGCGACGTTTCGATTGACGCTGAAACCAGCGCCGCAAGGGCGACGCGGGCGTCTCGACGAGGCGCGCTATCTCTCGCAGTTTCAAACCTTCTACGTGGTAGTAGAGCAGCAACAGCTTTTCATGGTCGTCGAGCATCGAGAGGCTCGCGTCGAGCGCGGCCACCGTTGCGGCTGCATAACGCTCGCGCGTGATGCGGTCAACCATCGCGCTCTCGCCGCCGCGCGATTCCGCACGCCAGCCGGGACGGTCGTGCGTCTCGCCGCCGCTCTCCGACCAGTCTTCAATCGAAATCTCGTCGTGACGCGCGCGGTGCATGTCAATGACGGCGTGCCAGACCACCGTGCGCAGCCAGCCGCGCAGCGTGCCGCGCCCCGTGTAGGTCGCAAACTTCGATTGCCTGACGCCTTCGACAATGCGCGTGCCATAGAGCTCGACGTAAACGGAATCAATGACCTCTTCGGCGTCCGTCTCGATGCTCGCCAGATGCCGCGCGATGCGCTCTATATAACGGCGGTAGCTCTGGTCAAACTCCCACCACGCGTGCTCGTTGCCGCGCGCGCAAGCCAGCGCCAGATAAAGATCGCTTGTTTGCAGTTCGTTAAGGAATGAACGGATGACTTCGGGAGCGGGCGCGTCGTCGCCGTCCTCTTGATTGACCAGATACTTATCAACAGCCGTTTTGACGGCCGTCCTAAACTCTTCGAGTGAAATGCCGTAGTTGGGCGCAGCTCCGGCGCAACGCGCATAGAGCGCGCTAATGTCGGCAGCGCATTCGTTCAGGGCCCTATCCAGTTTTGTGAGCGGTTCAGTCGTCACGGGTTGGGCCAGATTATAGATTAAACGGTGCGCTTTCGCCTACCACTTTCGATTGCCAAAGAACTTTTGCCCTGAAACTACCGGGCGGCGGAAGCCGTGTGGCCTGAGAAACGGCGGGGCATCTCCCAAGCCACACTGCTTCAGGGCTTCTCCTAATGTTGCTCCGCCTCGCGCCGCTGGCGATTGTGGCGGCTGACGGCTTCCTGATATTTCTGAAGAATGTTCAGGGTGTAGAGAATGTCGCGGTCTTCCAGATTCGGGTAGCGCTCGAAGGCACGGCTGAGCGCAGCGCTGGCGATGATTTCCGCCTTCTGGTAGCTCTTGCTCTCCCACGCCAAGGCCATCTCATAAATCGCCTGTGCCAGTTGGGCGACAGTGAAATTCTTGCGCACCTCCTGATCTTTCAGCATCTCGACAAACGAGCTATTGCCGACGCTCAGGAACGTCTCCTCCTCTTTGACGACTTCCCTACGCTGCTCAAGGTCGTAGTAAGAAAGCCGCACTCGCACGGGCAGGCGCTCTCTCGTCGTGCTCTGTCCACGCTTTGCCTTAAAACGCATCATCACGACTTCGGTCAAGCCCTGATTCATATCGTCGAGCTTGATTTGGACGCGGTTTGCGTCATGCTGCGGCTCATAGCCGTAGATGTGTTCGAGTTCGAGCGCCGGGTCGTAGTTGACTTCGAGCTGGACGCGGCGCGCGACAGGCGAGACGAGGCTCTGCACCTCACGCACGAAAACCTTCTCTATGTCCTGCGCGTCTGCGACGAAATGAAACAGCCCGCGCCCGCCCTTCGCCAGTTGGCGCAGCAAGTCTTTATCGAGGTCTAGGCCGACGCCGATGGTCGAAAGGTCTATGCCTTCGTCGTTAAAGGGCAGCGAGTCTCTGACGATTTGCTGCGGGTCTGTGACGCCCGTGTTGGCGATGCCGTCCGTCAAAAGGATGACGCGGTTGGTCGTATCCCTCTTGAGATTCTTGCGCGCCTCCTTGTAGCCGAGCATGAGGCCGCCGTGCAGGTTGGTCGAGCCGCCCGGCTGTATCTGGTTAATAACACGCCTCACGGCAGCGCCGTCTCCGATTCGCTGCGCGGGCAGCAAGACTTCCGCGCCGGTTTCAAAAGCGACGATGGAGATAACGTCCGTCGGGCGCAACTGCGAGAGCATCGTCAAGAGCGATTGCTTGACTCTGGACATCTTATCGCCCGCCGTCATAGAGCCGCTGCGGTCAATGACGAGCACCAGATTAAGCGGGCGCAAATCCGTGCGGTCGCTGACCGCGGAGGTCGTAAAGCCGACTTGCAGGACGGCTTCGGGCTGTGCCTGCGAGACCATATTGTTTCCCCAGCGCACGTCCATCGCGACTGCTTCGTCCGATTTCGGCACGGCAAGGCGATGCCTGTAGTAGTTGACAAACTCTTCGACGGCAACCTCGCTTGAAGCTGGCAGCAATCCTGTCTCGGCCAGATAACGCGTGCGCGAAGCGGAAGCAGAGGAAACGCCCTCCTGCGCCCACGCGCTCGCGCCCGTGCCCAGCAGCAAGAAGAGGAAGAAGAAAATAGTTCTACCTTGCAGAGATAAACTTTTGCCCTTTTCTGTCATGGTCAAAACTCCTTCTCCGAAAACCACGCGTCAGACGATAAGGAGACCGCTACCGGCTATTCATTCAGGCTTACACAGGGAAGACTTCTTTACCGGCAGCAAAAAGAACGCGTCTCCAAATCTGATGCGTGACCACACTCGCCCTCCGTAGGGCCAAGAGTGTTGGCACAAGCACTGAATGTCTGATGATTGCTGTGCAAGCAGCCAGCTATGAAACGCCCTTTGGGCCGCTTGTGTCTTCGGTTGGACGGCAGCCTCGCAGTAATTTTGCGTTAGAGGAAGGAAATATTATTGAACGGAGGGAAAGAAAAAGCTTGCGCAGGGCTTTCGCGTGCGAAGGGGTTAAGCCACAGGCTTATTTGCCGCCGCCGTTTGCGTTCGGCGACTGTTTTTGTATCTGCTTGAGCAGCCGCCCGGCATGATTGCGTGCGATGAGAGGGATGCGCTCGTCGTTGGTCAATTCGAGCAGCAGCGGAACGAGTTGCTGCGGGTCTGAGAGCGAGTTTCTTTTGTAGAGCTTTTCCAGTTCGTCCATCAACTTCGGCGCGCCGAGCGGTTGATTCTCGCGCGCGACGTTGATGTTGAAGACGAAGATGGCTTGATCTGCGGCGCGACGGTATTCGTTGACGAGCGTGTTGGCCGCAGGGTCGTTCGTCCAGTTAAACTCCGCGAAGCGCTCTCGCTCGCCCTGCTTCATTCCGAGTCGCATCGTGCCTAAATGTGACATCTGCCGCTCGGTTTGATAATTCGTGTTCGAGTCCAGAAACCTGAGCGTATCCCACAGAGCCTTAACGCGGGCGAGCGCAGCGGGCGACAATTCAATCGGGTCAACAATCGCCGCATCCTCATCCTTACGCTCGAAGCTAATCTGTCCGCGCCCGTTTTCGTCGTGCTCGATGAGGATGCGGCGAATGTAGAATTGCGGCTGCGTAAATTCGTATGAGTAGCGAACTGCGCCGGCCTGCGTATCCGTGGATGAAGGCTGAGGCGCGACCGAATTCTCGCGCGCGTTCTGCTTGACCGCTCCCTGAGATGCGGGCGACGGCCCTCGTTTGTCCTGTTTCTCCGCGCCCTGTGTGGCGGGCGGCTGCTCTCTGCCGTTTCGCTTGCCGGAGTTTCCGCTCTGTGCCGCAGCGCAAATCGCCGCGCCCAAAATCAGGAGCGCGGCAATCGCAAAACGTAAACCTGCGGAAAACTTTCTCACTCGAATTTGACAGATACCAGCTTGGAAATGCCGACCTCTTCCATCGTCACACCGTAGAGCGCGCGGGCCATCTCCATCGTCCGCTTATTGTGTGTGATGACGATAAACTGCGTGTTCGCGGACATCTCGGCCACCTTGTCCGTGAAGCGCCCGACGTTGGCCTCATCAAGCGGCGCGTCAACCTCGTCGAGCAAACAGAAGGGGCTGGGCCGGTAATGAAAGATGCCGAGCACAAGCGCCAGCGCGGCCATCGCCTTTTCGCCGCCCGAAAGCAGGAGCACATTCTGCAAGCGTTTCCCCGGCGGCTGCGCGATGATGTCTATGCCCGACTCTAGCACATCGTCTGCATCAATCAAACTCATCTCGCCGCGACCGCCGCCGAAGAGTTCCTGAAAGAACTGGCTGAAGTTGCGATTGATTTCCTCGAAGGCGTGGCGGAAGCGTTCGCGCGAGCGGCGCTTGATTTCGCGCAGAGCCTCTTCGGTTGAAGCGATGCCTTCTGTGATGTCCTGTCGTTGGCCCGTCAGGAACTGGAAGCGCTCTTCTGCTTCGGCCAGTTCTTCGAGCGCCATCATGTTAACAGCGCCGAAGCCCTCGACGCGTGCGCGCAACTCTTCGACGCGCGCCCTTCCGGCTTCCAGATCAAACTCTTCAACAACGCTGCGCTCACGCGCCAACTCTTCAAGAGATTGATTCAACTCAGCAAGGCAAGCTTCACGTATGTAACTGAGCCGGGCAGCGCTTTCGGCGCGCTGTATCTCCAGCCCAGCGCGCGACTCACGCGCCGACGCAGCACGACGGTTCAACTCCGCCAACTCATCCGAAAGAGCGTCCGCCTTCTCGCGCGCTGCAAGAAGACGCGCAGACATGTCGGCCAGAATCCGCTGCTCGCGCTCCTGCTCCGCTTCTATGTCAACAGCGCCCTGTTCCATCTCGCCAATCGAGCGGCGCAATTCTTCGAGGCGGGAGTTGACCTCGTCAAGCTCGCTCTCGTGACGCTCAAGGCGCGCGTCCAAATCATCGCGCTCGGCCTCCATACGCCGCAGTTCGGCCGTCGTGGCACGACGACGTTCGGCCGCGGCCGCCGCCGCCGCGCGTTGTTCGCCCAGGCCCTCGTTTTCTACTTCGGCGTTGCGCCGCGCGAGAGCAAGCGCGGAGGCAGCATGCGCGACCATCTCCGCCGCACTCATCCTCGCAGCTTCGGCAACAGCCGCTTCCGAGAGAGCCGTCGAGCGTCGCTCCTCAAGCTCAAGGCGCTCCTGTGCCAGACGCGCCGCATCATCTGCAACAACGCGCAGATGACGTTCGGCGCGCTCAATCTCCTGCGCAAGCTGCGTCGCGGTCAATTCGCGGGTCATCGCGTCGCGCTCTTCGCGCCCGATGACTTCGTTAAGCAACACGACCGCGTCTTCCAGCTCCGTCAGACGCGTGCGGGCTTCAGAGGCTGCGCGCTCTGCTTCGGTCATCTCTATGGAAAGCTGGCTGGCGCGTGTTTCCAGTTCGCGCAGTTCGCGCTTGAAGCCCAGAAGGCCCGCGCCTTCTTCGAGTGCACGCTCGTCTCCGGCAGCGACCAGTTGGCCGCCCGCGACCCAATCGCCGTCGCGTGTGACGTACATCTCGCCCGTCGCCAGCGATTTTTGAATAGCGTCGTCAAGGCTGCTGCTCAAGCGCGCGTTCATCTTTTGCGCGAGCGTGCGATTGAGCACGGACTGCAATTCGCGCGGCGCACCGAGCAGGTCGCCGACGCGCACGTTGTCGAAACTTTCAGGAGAGTTGTTTGAGTCAGCACGCGTATTTGCAGGCGCGCTTTGATAAGTGATAACAGTGTCGGCCTCATCGCTCGCCCCGTGCAGCCCTGCGACGAGAAAACTCGCACGGCCCGCGTCGTGTTCACGCAGCCACGCGGCGGCGCGTGCGGCGTCATCGGGAGTCGGGACGATAATCGCCTGCAAGCTTGAGCCGAAGACACCCTCGACCGCTCGTTCCCATTGCGGCTCGACGTTGAGCATGTCTGCGAGCGTGCCCATGAAATGAAACTCTTCGACCGCCTCCGTGTCCGCGAAGATACGCTGCACGGCGGAAGAGTAGTGCGCGCGGCGCGTGTCCAGTTCGAGCAGCGAATCGAGACGATGGCGTGCGCGCGAGAATTCATCACGAATGCGCGTTAATTCCGCATCGGTTTCGGAGACGGCCTCGTGGCCTGCGACGACCGTATGCACGGCTGCCTCGCGTTCGGCCATCAACCCTGCGAGATGTTCGCGTGCGTGCGTTATCTCCTGATTAAGGAGTTCGGCTTCGGTGATGCGTTCGGCGTGGATTGAGGCTGCGCGCTCGCCCTCGTGGGCCAATCCTTCCGCTTGCAGAGCAAGGCGTTCGAGCGCGGCTTCAAGCTGGCGTCCGATTTCCATCAGGCGTTCGGCAACAGCCGTGTGCGTTAAGAGTTCGGCGCGTGCACTTTCGATGGCGGCTTCGGCTTCGGAAGCTTCCTGGAGTTTCTGCCCGTAGGCGGCTTCGGCCGATTGCAGAACGAGCGCGCTCTCTTCGCTCTCCGCACGAAGGCTCGCATCCCTCTGGCGCAAGCTCTCGCATTCTTCTTCGACGCCCGCCAGCCGTTCGCGCAGCCTCAACATTTCGGCTTCGATGTCTGCACGGCGTCTCTCAAGCGCGATGACCTGCTCTTGCTGGTATGTGCGCTCACGCACACGGCGGTCGCGCTGCAAGGCAGCATCGGCAGCTCCGGCGCGTGCTTCCGCTAATTCTTCTTCGATAGAGCGCGCATTTTGCGTCGCCTGCCGCGCATCGTCTTCGCGTGCGGCCACTTCTTCGACGAGCGCGCGTTCTTCCCCCGAAACTTCCTCAAGGCGTGCGCGCGTCTCTTCCAGAAGCGAAGAGAGCGAATGCTCCTCTGCCACGTAAACGCTGCGCAGCAACTCGCGCAACTCTTCGCGCAGCACACGGTAGCGCCGCGCCTTCGCAGCCTGACGACGCAGGCTGTTTACCTGACGGTCAATCTCCGAGATGATGTCGGAGACGCGCGACAGATTGGCACGCGCCGATTCGAGCCGCGTTTCGGCCGCGCGCTGGCGAACGCGAAACTTTGTAATCCCCGCAGCCTCTTCAATCAGCGTGCGACGGTCCATCGGCTTTGCTGAAAGAATCTGGCCGATGCGTCCCTGCTCGATGATGGCGTAGTGTGCGCCGGAGAGGCCCGTGCCGGAAAAGAGGTCTTGAATATCGCGCAGGCGGCAAGCGCGATTGTTGAGCAAGTATTCGCTCTCGCCCGAACGATAGAGGCGTCGCGTGACGGTGACGACTTCGCCCGGAGCAAACTCCAAAGCGCGTCGCGTCGGACGCCAATGCCGCTTCGCGTGATGCGTTCGCGGCTGAATGATTTCAACTCCGGCAGTCGCTTGCGTTTCAACGCTCGCTGACTCAGCTTCGACAAGCGCAACGGCTTCCGCCTGCGACTCTACGAGATTCGCAGCGGCTTCGCTCGTCGTTTCAATTGATTGTTTGCCAGCAACCGCTTCAGCCTGCTCCGGCGCAGCGGGCAGCAAGCTCTCTGGTTCAATGACGGCTTCGCCAACAATTTCGGGAGTGAGTCGTTCTTCGACGTTGATGTTGTGCTCGTCAATCTCTTCGAGCGTGGAATCAATATCGTCTATGTCAGGCTCATGCTCGATTGTCTCGTCGCGCACCATGTGGAGGACGACTTCGGCCATCCCGCTCGGCTGGCGATTGCGCGAACCCTGAAAGATAACGTCCTTCATCTCCGCGCCGCGCAAATGCTTGATGCGCTGCTCGCCCAAGACCCACGCGATGGCGTCCGCGACGTTTGATTTGCCGCAGCCGTTAGGGCCGACGACCGCAGTGATGCCGTCGCCCGTGAAGACAAGCTCTGTGTGGTCGGCGAATGATTTGAAGCCAGTGATTTCTAAGCGTTGAAGTTTGAACATGCGTGTGCTTAATCCTCTTTGATGACCCCGCAAGTGCAACAACTCAAACGCACTCCCTAGAGCACCTTGGGAAGAGGCACACTATATGTTGGACTCCGCACAAATGTCAATTAAAGTCTTAGGGCGCGGCAGCTTTAATATTGCCAGCAGCGGAGTTAGCAGGAAGTCAGAAGTATGAACGCGGAACGATGAGCGATGAACTGTGAAGGCGTGGCTACTCAGGTTGAACAGCCACGCCTTCATCGTTCATCGTTCCGCGTTCATACTTACTTCAGTACGGTCTGTAAGCGAGCGGGACGGGAATGTCGCCGCTCTGGCCGAGGAAGCGGATGGTCGTTCCGCCGCTCGACTTAAGGATGTACCAGTTGCCTTCCGAGCCACGGAAGACGGCGATGTCCGTCTTTCCGTCGCCGTCGTAGTCAGCAGGCACGGGCAGGTCGTTGGCATCGCCCCAGTTGGTGACGATTGAGCCGCCGCTGCTCTTGAGGATATACCAGTTGCCCTCAAGGGGACGGAAGACGGCGAGGTCTGCTTTACCGTCTCCGTCGTAGTCGCCGGGGACTGGAATATCACTGCCGACGCCCCAGCCCTGAACGGTCGCGCCGCCCGTACTCTTGACGACATACCAAGTGCCTTCACTTGCACGGAAGACAGCGATGTCTGCCTTGCCATCGCCATCGTAGTCAGCGGGCACGGGCTGGTCTGTGCTGTTGCCCCAGCCCTGCACGGTCGAAGAGCAGGTCGAAGTTCCGAGGATGTACCAGTTGCCTTCGTTGGGACGCCAGACGGCGATGTCCGTGTAGCCGTCGCCGTCGTAATCGGCGGCGACTGGTTTATCGCCACCCTGTCCCCAACCCTGCACGCGGACGGTGTTGGCAGAGCTCTGGATGATGTACCAGTTGCCCTCGCCTGCGCGGAAGACGGCGATGTCTGTCTTGCGGTCGCCGTCGAAATCGCCCGGCGTAATCTTGTCGGAAGCCAAGCCCCACTGGCGCACGCCCTGCGAGCCGAAGCTGTTGGAGAAGTACCAGTTGCCCTCGTTCGGACGGAAGACGGCGACATCGCTTAAGGTGTCGGCGTCGAAATCCGCGATGATGGGCTTCGGAATCGTCGCCGCGGGCGGCACGAAATTCTGGCAGGCGGCGTTGCCGACGAGCAGGTAGGTATCGGCCAGCGCGACCGAAGAAGAATCGGCGGCGGCGGTCGAACGCACCGTTATGTCGCCCTGCCCTGCGAAGGTACGGCCAAGCAGCGAGCCTATGACATCGCCAGCGCCGGGATTGCCGACCTTGTTGTTGGAGATGACGATGGTGATTGTGCCGTCAGGGTTGAAGTTGCTTCCGGCGTCGGCGCTGCCCAAGCGGCTAGGCGTCTGCGTGCTGGCCGGAGAAGCGTCAACGTTGGTGACGATGCCGTAGTCAAACGACGGTGTGCCTGACCCATCCGTCGTCATGCCGACGTAGTAGCGTCCGGCGAAAGCCGAGACATCTTCCGACGTGGTTGAAGGGTCCGGCGGCACAGGGTAGTTCCAGATTAAACGCCACTGTCTATTCGGTAGCATCTGGCAGAGGCTTGCAACCTTCAACTTGAAGACGAGCTTGTTTGCTCCATTCATGTAAGGCTCGGAGATGGAGATGTTCTGTATGTCGAGGTCGCGATTGGCGGGCGCTCCCGTCTGGTCGCTCGGCTGGTCGTTGATGATGCGGTAGCCGGTGCAGGAATTTCCTGCGGGCACTGCGACGACTTCGTTGTTGCCGCAGGATTCTCCGACGACGTTGGTGGCGGAGACGCGATAGAGGTAGAGCACGTTCGGGTCGGCCGTCGCGTCCGTGTATTCGGTAGCCGTTCCGGGCAGAGTCGCCAGCAAGGTTTCATTGCTGACGTAGGTACGACGGTAGACCTTGTAGTTTGTGACGGGTGTTCCGCCGTCGTTAGCCTGAGACCATGTCAGGCGCGTTACCGTCCCGTTGCGGCGGGCGGTCACGAAGGGCGCACCCGGAATTGACTGTTGTGTGAGCAGTACGTTGTCGTAGGCTGCGAAAAGGCCACGGCCTCCGGCCTGCCGGACGATGGAAGAAACTTGACTGTAGGAATTACCCTTCCCCGTATTGGGGGCCTGGACACAGCCCTGCACGCATCCGTCAGCAAAGCCGACGAGCACGCGACCTTCCTTGTCAACGGTCGCGTCGAAGAAGTCGAGCAGGTTGCGATGCGGAGGCGAGCCGCCCGCGAGCCAGAGCGCTCCGCGTTGAATCGGGTCGTTTGGCGTCGCGTTCACAGTATGCCATGTTGCGCCGCCATCATAGGTGGTGGCGATGTAGAGATGCCAGAGACCGAAGAAGTGCTCAAGGTCATCGGGGCTTCCGCCCGTTGTTGAGCCGAAGAAGGCGAAGGCCGCGCGGTCGTTATCGCCAGCGATGACAGCCGGGAAGGCCACGCTGTTAATGCCAAAGCTCGCACCAACGTCAAAGAGGTTCGTCCAGTTTCGCCCCTGATCGTCGGAAACGGCGACGACGGGCTTGCTGTTTCCGTTGGACATTCCGATATAGACGCGCCCGCCTTTGCCGATTTCGACCGACGGGTCGCTATCACCCGCGACGCTGCCCGGAACGGTGCGAATGTTC
Source organism: Pyrinomonadaceae bacterium (assembly GCA_036382855.1). Taxonomy (GTDB): domain Bacteria; phylum Acidobacteriota; class Blastocatellia; order Pyrinomonadales; family Pyrinomonadaceae; genus DASVTR01. The sequence continues at coordinate 97,005 of DASVPO010000033.1, forward strand.
CAGGTGATGCCGTTGTCCTCGGAGACGATGACGCCTTGCTTTGTGTAGCTGAGAATGCCATCGCTCTCACAGTTTGAGTTCGGGACATAGACAGTTCCGTCCGGCCCGACCTTCGGATGGCCGTGCAGTCCGGCACACTGGTTAACGTTGTAAATGGGAACGGCAGGCCCGTAGGTCTGTCCGCCGTCAACGCTGAGGGCGCAATTTGCAGCCGCCACGCTCTGCGAGCAGTAATAAACGGCGTGCTGGAAAGTAGCGCCGCCGGGAAGTGGCGCGTGGAACGGGCCGCCGCCAATGCCCTGATGGTCTACGCCGGAAGTGCCTGAGCCACCCTGATTGGGAACCCACGTGTCGCCGTCGTTGTCCGTGTATGACGAAAGGCTCGTAGTGCCTGACAACTGCGAGACGATGGTGCGGCCTGAGCCTGTCTGGCCCGCGTTGCCGCTATCCGTCCAGAGAATCGGGTCTAAGCTGTTGGCGGAGGTCGCAGGGCTTTTGTCTTCCCAAAGGGACGAAGGTGATGACGGGCAGCTATCATTAAAGGTAACGCGAAAAGTTGTCAGGAATGACTGGAACATAGTTCTTCCAGTGTTCCAGTTGTTACCGAGCGTTGGCTCGGCGGCGTCCAAGCCTTTGCCTGTGTCCCTGATACTTTTTTGTGGAATGTGATTGAGATAGCGCGGCGCGAGGCCCGAAGCCTGCTGCGCGGGCGCGGGCGTCACCGTCGGCGGCGGCACGAAGACTCTAGCTGAGCCTTGATACTGGTCTGCCGCTGCAACGGGAACGGCGAAGTAGACGACGTGCACGGTGTAGACGCCCGTGCCTGTCTGCGACGGATTGAGGACGACCTCTTCGACGTTGGTCGGGCCGTCTGCCGAATCGTCAACGACCGGCCCGTTGTTGGAATCCTTATGGACGTACAGGTCATAGTCGTTTGAAGGGCTAACCCAGTTGATGCGGACGCGGATGCTTTTGCCTGTCCAGTCGGCGGGCACGCCCGAAACATTCAGCGTGTAGGTATCGCAGTTAACGCCCTCGTCGCAGGAGGCTTCGGCTTCGGACGCAACACCGCCGGTCGCCGTGCCAGTCCATGTGACCTGCGTATCAACTACGGGGTTGATGGTTCCGCTTGAAGGGGCCGCCGCGCCTGCCCTGTAGAAGGGGACGGCGCAGACGATGACGGCCAGCGCTATCAACGCGACAAGCTGCCAACGCTTTTTCGTCGCCTGTGAGAAGCGTCCTCGTTTAATGTTTTTCATCGTTAATGATCCCTCATCAGTGGAAAGGGCCGGTGCTTCCGGCCAAAGCTATTTAATCGTCGCTCACTAAAACTATTCGCGTCCGTATTTACGCTCGGCGTTGCTGCCTGTGATTGACGCGGCGGCAGGTGGCGCTGCGGTCTCCGGGCCGGTTGCGCGCACGAGCTACAGCAGTTTCTCTTTCACGATAGCTACAGGATAAAGACTTGGGTTGAGAAATTCTTGAGCCTGACTTTAGAGCCAACGGCAGCCGGCAAAAGCGGCCACCTCAAGCCGCAAACCTCTCAAAAGGGGGGACTTTTCATTCTCTTTCACACGAATAAACGCAGCCACAAAGGCTAGTCGCTGAAATCAGAACGGCTGATTTAAGAGGGAACGGGCGCGATGTTATTAACCAAGCGCGGCTTTGTCAATGAATTTATTATTGCAATACAAACTGATTGCAATAAAAGAGGAAAGGCCAACCGAGCCTTGGCAGACACGGGTTGGCCTCCTGCATTTGAAGAGCGCTCTTTAAAATTGGACGAGGGAAAACGACCGCGACGCTCTTCCGTAAACTATTTCCCTATGGCCCACACTCGCTGTTCGTGTGCGTGATAACGGAACTGAAGCGTTGCTGGTATTCGGCGCTGGTGATGAAGGCGCAGACCATCGCGCGGTAGTTGTTGACGGCGCGGTTATTGACCACATCAAGCCAGAAGGCTTCGCCGCCGGGGTCAGGGTCGCGCCTGAGATAGCCGTAATACTGCATACGCACAAACGCTGGGTTATATTCCTTCTCCCTGAAGGCAGGTATCTCTATGACTTCGAGCAGCACTTGTGCGCGCGACTTTCCGTGCAGCGTCATATCCTGAATCTGTCGTTCGCGCTCGGCCGTGAAGGGCACGAGGCCCGCCGTGTCAAACAGCTTGTTGACAAACTGCGAGGGCGTCATCGAATCAGGATAGAACTGCTTGAACGCGCCGCCCGCGACAAACTCGTTTGCGAAATCAATCGTGCTCTGCTGAAGCTGCGGCCCGGCTGCAAGCTTGTTGCGCTCGACCATGAAATGCGAATAGCTGGGAATCATCCCTAAGGCCGCGCGGTTTATGCGGTAGACGACGTAGCCCGTCTGCTGAAACTCGTTCTCGACGAAGTAGGCGGCAGAGACGCCTACGCGACGGCGGTTGACGCAATCTGTGTCGCCAGCAGGACACGGCGGCGGAGTGTTGTTCGTGTTGCCAGCAATCTGCTCCGTCCAGTAGTTGAGTCCGCCGGAATCGGGCAGGCGATTCAGAAAGTCGTGGTAATGCTGGCGGACGAAGAAGCGCGCATCATCGAGCGGGTTCGTCGTCGGCGTCTGGCTATCGTTATCAATGATGCTCAAGGTGACAAACGTGGGCGAGCCGAGCACAGCGCCGCCTTTAGCGTTTGTGAGTTGTAGAAAGAGCGTGTGCAGTCCTTGCACGTAGGCGTTGTCGGTGATGAGCACGCGGAAAGACTTGGTTGTTTCGCCGGGCGCAAAATTGAGCGTGCCTGCGGCCATCGTGTAGTCGGATTTTTGCGTTGCGATACCGGCATCGCTTGTGAAGTAGCTGACGCTGACGGCGCTCGCCGTATCGCCTGTGCGCGTGACGTTGATGAGGGCGCTGCCGTCGCCCTCGCCTGCTAGATAACCCTGCGCGCTGAATTGCAGGAAGGCGACGGGCGTTGTGGAAATCGAAGCGACGAAGTTTAAGACCTGATTGCCGCTGTTGATGCTGAAGGTCGCGCTCGCGGGCGTGAAGATGTAGCCGGCCTTGATGGGCGTTATCGTGATGAAGGGGTTGGTGGTGCTCGTCATCGCGGCGGTGATGCCCATGTTGGCCGTGCCGTCGAAGCTCGTCCGCGCGAGAGGAAATGAAAAGTTGTTGATTTTAATCTCGACATCCCCGACGCCGCGGCCCGCGGAGTCAACAACACGCATGTAGACGTTGACGTAGGCTTCAAGGGCCAGATGAACGGTCTGGTTGCTGCTCAGATTATCAACCCTGTCTCCGTAGGCGATGGCCTGCAAGCCCGCTTTGGATGGCGAGACGACGTAGTTGCCGCCCGCGGGAAGATTATTAAAGGCGTAGTTGCCGTTAGCGTCTGTCGTGGTGACGCCCGCCTGCGTTCCGCTCAAGGTTACGGTGGCAAAGGCAATCGGGTTGCCGATGTTGCCGATTCTGTCGGTCACACGGCCGGAGATGCTGAAGCCTTGCGCCTGCGCGCTCGCGGCCTGAGACGCAAGGCCAGCGAGCAACAGCAGACCGAGAAACATGATGAGCCTTCGACACGCGTGGGGCAGCAGCGCAGGCGAAAAAGGGGTGGACGACATCTTAAAGACCTTCCGTGAGAAAAATTAGCAGCCGGTGGGCTTGCTCAAGTTCGGATAATTGTGCCGGGAAATAGCCGCCTGGCCGTGGTTCGCACGCCTTCTGGAATTCTGAGAAATCAGCGCAAATGCGTGACGGAATCTGATGCACGCGAAGACAAAATCGTTGCCGCGCTAATCCTATCGGATAACGGCCGCTTCAACGCCTCAACCGCCATCGCCCGCAGCCACGGGCGGCAATCCCGGCACGTCGCGGCGGACGTAGAGCACGAGCGTAACGCCCGGTCGCAACGGATAGGAGTTGAGGCGACGATAGTGCTCGTCAATCTGGTACAGGCTTTGTAGCTCCGCCTCCTGCTGCGCTGTGCAGATGATGATGGGTTCGCTCGGAGGCGTGGTTATCATTCTCCCGAAGTAGCCGATGCGGTTGTAGTCGCGCAAGTACCAGGGCAAGGGCCAGTAGTCTGTTGCGGTGACGGTGATGCCTGTCTGCGTGCCCGTTTGAGCGAGTTTTGATACGCGGTTAATCTCGTCAACGAGCGGCAGAAATTCGCGCACCGTATGAGCATAGACGTAAATATACTTCTCGTCGTCGTAGTGAAAGAAATTGAGCGAGACTGTCTGGTAAGCGCCGGCGGCGAGCGCGATAACGGTGAAAGCGGGAATCAGCAGTCGTTCAAAGGAATCAGCGGTCAGACGGTAGAGCGCCTCGACTGCGTAGCCGCCGATGATTGCCAGCGGCACTATGAAGTTGAGCGCCAGCCAGGGCGTCTTGTAAGGAATCAAAGAGTAGGCGGCCGTGATGCCCAAGGCCCAGAGCGCCGCGAAGACGACGAAGCGGTTGCTCGCGCGCCAGACGGCCAACACAATCCCCGCCCCGCCCAACACCAATAGCCCCGATTCCTCCGCTCCCAGCCATCGCACATACTTGAATTTATACCAGGGCGAAGTGTGATCCTTCAGCCCAGTCTTCGTCCAGATTTTGAAGGTCTCGAAGGCGTCCGCGATTCCCTTCTCGTTAGTGAAGAAAGACGAGTAGAAGAGAATGCCGACCAGAGCGAAGAGCGCGAGCGCTGCCGCTGCGACGACGGCGATGTGTGCAGGGCCGCCGAAGCGATTCAAGGTTTCCCGGAACTGCGTGCCGAGCCCCGTGCGCGCCGGAGCGCTTCTTTTGCGCTGGTGCTTCTGCTTTTTTCTCTTCGTCTCTGCGATGACGGGTTGCCGCAGGCGCACGTAGATGATTGACATCGAGACGGCGATTAAGAACACGCCCGCCGAAATCATCGCCGTCTCTTTCGTCGCAAAAAGAAGCGCCGCCGAAATCGCACACAGGATGAGATACGTCGCACGCTCGCCGTCGTAAAGCCAGAGAGAGACGACGAGCGCTGCGAGCGAAAGCAGCATGAGGGTAACTTCGTAGCGGTAATAAGCCGGCCTGTAAACAGCACCGAGCGCAGTCACTACGAGCAGAGCGGCGGAGACGACAACGACGAGTCCGACTTTTTCGTTAGGCTCTTCAGTCGTCGCGCCGTCGTAATACTTCACCCACGCGACGACCATGCCGAGCGTGAAGAAGACGAAGAGCGATTCGTGTATGAAGTAGCGCGACATGTAGACAGCGCCGGGCGAGAGCGCGAGGAGCGCCGCGGCCACAAGCGCGGCCATCGAGCCTATGTAAGCGCGCAGGCAGAGCACCAGCCAGATTGTCGCCACACCGAAGAAGGCCGGGACGAGACGAACGGCGACGGTGCTCAGGCCGTTGTGTCCATGAAAGAAACTGTTGAGAGAGGTGCTGATGAGCGTGAAGTAGTAGAGAGTTGGCCCATGATAGTTGGCAGGGTCGTAGTGGTAGAAGCCTTCCTTGACGAGTCGTTGCAGGAAGAATCCGTTAACGCCCTCGTCGTGATGCAGCGGCACAAGGTTCAGGTCGTAAACACGCAGGAAGGTGGCGACGAGCAGGATGACGCCGCTCGCAATAATCCACGTCAGGCCGCTCAAGTCCTTCTTCTCTCCGGCTTCCCACGCGACCGCCTGCGGGACAGCCATTTTTCTCACAGCACTCAAAGCTTTTCCATCGTCCTCGGAATACGGAATCTAAAAATGCTTGCCGCCATTATAAAGCTTTTCAGAGAAGACGCACCAAAGAGTTGCGCGAAGCCCGGAAATTTTCAGCGAGTTGTTCTGTAGAGACGGTAGCTGCCCGCCTCTACAACCAACGGATATATCGCGAAGAAGTAATCGTTGACAGGCATCAACTGCCGCTCCATCGGACTGACGACGACATACTCTATGCCAGCCGTCGAGAGCAACGAAGCGGCGTCAGGCCCGCCAGCGTAGATGCGCTTTATCATCGTCTCGCGTTCCTGATAGCTGAGTCCGTGTGTCCAGATGTGGCCGGGATAACCCATGAAGGGCTGCCTGCCTGTGAGGAAGACAGGATGATTGAAGGTCGGCGCGTGCAGTATTAGAGCGCGCGGGCGCGTCTGTTGCTCCAACGCCTGCGCAAACCTCACGCCCTCGTGGTCAAACACCTGAATCTTCGATTTCTCCGAGCCGATGACGCTCCAAACGTCCAGCGCACCGGCCAGCGTCAGGCAGAGCAGCAGCGCAACCGCCGTCACGCGCGGCACGGGGCCGCTTCGCCAGAGGTGCGCCAGCAGCAGCGCGACCAGAGGCACAGAAGCCACGTACCAGTAGAAGAGCACCTTGATGTTGTCCCAGACCCACGGCGCGAGCAGCACCAGATTCGGAATGATGAAACACAAGGTGAACGGCAAATAATAGAAGAGCAGCCGCTCCGGGATGAGCGGACGTTTCCAACGCCAGACGAGCACGGCGAGCAGCAACGGAATAAAGAGTCCTGTATTCTTCAACCAGAAGCGCCAGACGCTCTCGTTCGCGTGATCCCAACCGAAGTGCCAGCCGATGAAGCTCGTGGCCTGAACGGAACTGCCGCGCGCGGCCCACAACATTTGCGGCGCAGCGATAACAGTCGCGACGATAAAGAACGCCAGCCATTCTCGCCAGCGTGGCCCACGCAGCAACCAGACAAACGCGCCAACAGCCAACGCCAACACAGAGCAAACAGCATACAACTTAACGTAGAGCGGCAGCCCGCCCGCCGACGGAATTGATGTTGACAGATATGCAAAGCCCGCCGTCAGCAGCGTAAGCGCACTCAACCCGATGGCCCACGCGCGCCAATCATCACGCAACACTGCCATCAGCCCGCCGACCAGCAACACCACCATCAGCGTGTGCGCATGAACGAGCGGCAGCAAACCTGCGATGACGCCCGCCGCAATCATCCGTCTCATAGCCGGGACGGCGGGACGCGCAGGCGCACCAACGCGCAACGCAGCGCTCTGCCCGTGTGAAGCTCTGATTTTCTTCTGCTTCTTCCCTGCTCTTTGCTTGTCTTTCGCTGTGTCTAAGCTTCCGTGCGTCCGCGCGTCAACATCTTCGCTCAAAGGCGTTGCAGCATCTTCGTCGTTTTCCGTCAGTCGCCAGAAGAGTGTGAAGATAATGAGCGAGAGCGGCAGCGCGAAGAGAATGCCGCGTTGCGGCACAAGCAAGGTGGTCAGCGCGTTGCCCCAGCGCCAAGACGGCCCGCTGATGGTGTAGGCTTGCGTTAGCTGCACCAGGTAATTGAAGAGGCCGATTCGACTGTCGCGCACTTCGCGCAGAAAGCGCACCCAGCCGAGGCCGCCGCTGAAGAGCAAGAGCACGCATGCGATTGCTGCCGCCAGACGGTTGCGCACGAGCACGAGCGTCCAGCGATGAAGCAGCCCAATGAGCGAGAGCACCAGCACGTAGTTCTCCAACAGCATCGCGTTGCGCAAACTCGCCCCGGCACGCACGAACATCGCCGCCACGAAATCCACTATGAACGGATAAGTAAAATGTGCGCCCGCGTATGTAGGGTCTTGTGGTGGGAAGTTTGCGCCGCGCGCGAAGCTCGTGATAACGCTCAGGTGAAAAGGCAGGTCGCCGTAGTTGTTCTGCACACCCGTGAAAATTCCTTCGGGCAACTCGAAGTAAGCGCGCTCGAAGACGAGCCACAAAAGCAGCGCGACGAGCATGTAAAAGATGAAATAACGGACTCCGCTCCACGAAGGACGCGACACGGCGCGGCTGACGCTGCGCGACACATCGCGCAAATCAGCGCTGACCGCTGCCTTCAATTCTACGTTTCTCAACAACGCCAGCGGCGTTGCCACAACCAGAGCCGACAGCGCCAGCGCAGGCAGGTTCAATCCCATCAGCGAAGCGAAGACGAACCCCACCAATCCGAGCGCGGCCAGCCCCGTGCAAGCGCCCGCCGAAAGACGCGCCACGGGCGACGCATCCTCATCATAAAGATATGTCGCCAGCGTACCGCTCGCCGTTGAGATGAGAGTTAACGCGAGAGTAATAAGCATAAGGCTGAACGATGAACGCGGAACGCGGAACGATGAATAAAAGGCAATTGCTTTACGTTCATCGTTCCGCGTTCCGCGTTCATACTTTTCTTCAGACTGCTTCCGACAAACTGGTGAAGGAGAAATCGCGCACCTTGAGCGCGGGCGCGAGCACCGGCAGATTTGCGCCGACGCGCTCCGAGCCTGTGATGCGCACGGAAGGCGACATAGCCTCTATGTTGTTGAGCATCTTGACGGGCGTTTCGTTGAAACGGAAGTTGTTGACGGCAGACTTGACGCGTCCCTGTTCGATGAGAAACGTGCCGTCGCGCGTCAGGCCCGTAAAGAGAACTGTCTGCGGGTCAACGAGGCGTATGTACCAGAGACGCGTGACGAGCACGCCACGCTCCGTCGTCTTTATCATCTCCTCGATGGACGTACGGCCGCCTTCAATGATGATATTGGAAGCGCCGGGCGTCGGCTCCGTGCTCTGCTTCCTGGCCCAGTAGCGCGTGTAATTCAGATTTTTCACGACACCCTCGCGGACATAATCCATGCGCCGCGTCGGCAGAGATGCGCCGTCAAAGGGAGCGCCGGGGCCTGCCGCGTAGGCCGGGTCCGTGTAGATGTTGACCTGCTCGCCGAACAGTTTTTCGCCGAGACGATTGCCGCCGCCCTTCTTCGAGAGAAACGAGCGGCCCTCGTCCGCCTGCCGCGCGCCGAAGAAGCCGAGCATGTTGGCGACCAGATCACCGACCGCGTTCGGCTCAAGGATGACCGTGTAATTGCCGGGTTCGAGGGCGACGGCCGAGCGCGACAATTCCGCCTTCTGAATCGCACGCGCGCCAATGCTTTGCGCGTCCACATCACCGATGCGATGCGACATAGCGGAGGCCCAGCCGGAGCCTTTGCCGTCCGCTGTGCGAACGGTCGTCGTGAAAGAAGAGAGCGTGTTGCGGCTGTAGCCGAAGTTGCCGCGTGTGTTGGCGCGAGCAATGAAGCCGCCGTTGTTGTCGAAGAGTCCTGCGGCGACCAGATTCTTCTGACGCGCGGGATCAATCACGCTCGCTATGCCGCGCGCACGCATCTGAGCATCGGCCGCATACGTTGCCTCATCGAAGGCTGTTTCAACCGCGACGTATTGCTGCTTCGATAGAAAGGGCATCTGTTCGGGGTCTTCGGGCCGCAGTCGCGCAATCTCTTCGGCGGCGCGGACGACTCTTTCCAGGCCCTTATCGTCAAGCGTGTTGGTGGTCGCAATGCCGCCGCGCTGTCCGAAATGCACGTTGACGACCAATGAAAGATTCTCAATATCGCCGCTCGTGTTGGCGGAATTAACGCCGAAACGCGTGTTGGCCGCGCGCCCGCCCTGCAACGTCGCTTCCAGTTCCTCGGCCTTCGATAGAGCCAGCACTTTTTTCAGTAAGGCTTCGGCTTCACTGCTTGAAAGTATCGCCATTATTATTCCCCAAGCTATGAGAAAACATCACTTGTCTTGATTTTCTAAAGTGTCAACGCGGTCTTCCAGTGCATTGACGCGCCGGATAGTGCGCGCTTCAAGCTCAAACACTTGCCGGACCATCCTCGATGTTTCTTCAGACACCGCGAGCACTTTTCCTAAGTTTTGATGAAACTCTCTTTGCATAGTCAGCATTCCTTGCTGCATCTGCTGCTGAGTGTCCGCTAGAATTGAGACATTCGCCGTTAGCGCGTCAACCTTCCCGGTCAGGTTATCAAGCTTAACCTCAATCTCAGCGAGGCGTGCGTCGTGCCCAGCTTGATTGTCAAGCAGAAACTGCATTGTTCGTTGCATCTCTTCAGGTATCATCGTGCTTATTCTCCATACGCATTGAGCACTCAACGACAATCAAATCTTGCGCCCTGTGTTAATGACGTTGATGCGACGAAAGCGCGCGGGCGGGCAGCCGTGGGAGACAGCGTTTGACTGTGAGGGTTCGCCCTTGCCATCGAAGTATGAACCGCCTAGAAGGTAGAACTCGCGTGAGCCGACGCCGTCGCAGTTGTTCCAGAAATCGGGCGTACGCGATTGATAGGCAACGTCGCGCAGCAAGCCGACCTTCTTGCCGTTCTTGATTTCCCAGAAGACCTGCCCACCAAACTGGAAGTTGTAGCGCTGCTGGTCAATGGAAAAAGAGCCGTCGCCCTCGATATAGATGCCGTCTTTCACGTCCGCGATAAGATCGTCGGCGCTGATGCGCGCGTTGCCGGGCGCGGGCATCAGCGAGACGTTCGGCATTCTTTGAAAGGCGACAGAACCCCATGAGTCGGCGTAGGCCGAGCCGTGCGAACGCTTGAGGCCGATGACCGCAGCATTGTCGCGCACGGTCTGGAAGCTAACCAGCATGCCGTCCTTGATGATGTCCCACTCGGTCGTCTTCACACCGTCGTCATCCCAGCCGCAGGTGGCAAGACCGCCCGCTTGCGTCTTATCGCCCTTGACCTGAACGAACTTCGAGCCATACTGAAATTTTCCGAGCTTGTCGCGCGTCGCAAAAGATGTGCCCGCGTAGTTGGCTTCGTAGCCGAGCACGCGGTCAAGCTCTGTCGGGTGTCCGATGGATTCGTGAATCGTCAGCCAGAGATGCGTCGGATGGAGCACGAGGTCTTTGCGTCCGGGTTCGACCGCCTTCGCAGTGTGTTTCTGCACGGCCTGCTCTGCGGCGCGCGGCGCTTCGCCGATGAGGTCGTATTCGGCAACCGTCTCGTAGCCCTTGCCGATGGGTGTGCCCAGACTCGAACGCTGCTCGAAGCGTCCCGTCGCAGGATTGACGGACGTGACGGTGAAGCTAGGGTAGGAGCGAATCAAGACCTGCTCGATGTCAGAGCCTTCGGTGGAGGCGAAAAACTTCTCTTCCTTCGTAAAGAACATGAAGGAATTGACGAACATTGGCCCAGGCCCTTTTATCTTCGCGGCCTCCGCGTTGACCTTCAACAGGTAATCAGCCTTCTCCGACAGCGGCACAGTGAACGGGTCGCGCTCAACCGGCGTCCGATACTTCGCGTTCGGATACTTCTCAACAGGGACGAGCGTAATACGATTGCGAGCGATGCTGCTGTTGGCCTTTGCGATTGAGACGGCGCGCTCGGCCACGCGCGCAATCTCTTCCTTTTCAAGAACGCTCGAAGCGGCAAAACCCCAAGCGCCTTCGAGCAGCACACGCACGCCGAAGCCGAACGATTCCGTGTTCGTCACATTCTCGACGCGCTTCTCTCTGGTCGTCACAAACTGGTTGAGCGTGCGCACGATGCGTATGTCTGCGTAGGACGCGCCGCGCTGCCGTGCGACGTTAAGGGCGACATCGGCCAGGTCTTTCATCAGTCAAGTCTCCGCGAGTGAAAAGCTTTTGTGTCTGGATAAAACAGAACCGAAACGGGTCGGGAGGATTATACGCGAAGAGCAGCGGATTATTGCAAAGTCGTGGGGAGACTAAAACCGAAGCGGCAGCGTGAGAGGCTGCGCGACTCGCTCAGGGCACGCTTTTGTCTGCGCTCTTCGCCGTCGGTGCTGAGAGATGATTTAAGACTGCGCGCAGGGCAGGCATATTAATGCGGGCCAATCCTGCATCATTTGAATCGCGCAGTTCGATGGTGACCGAAGGGATTTTGCGGTCAATGCCCGTATACTGGCCGAGCGAGCCGGGCGTCTCGTAGCCGAGAGAGGAGCAGAGCGGGTAGCCGTTGGCGCGTGCCATCATGGAGGCAATCTCTTCACCGGGCCCATCCCAGTTAACACAACCGAGCGCGGCGTGAAATGTAATGAGCAGGTCCGGCGGGTAACGCTCCAGAAGCTTGATGACGGCTTGTGTCTCCGGCTCTGTTCCGGGCTGCGTTCCCGGATAACGGAGCTTGTCCTTGTAGTCGGCCCGCCAAGACTTGGCCGGAAAGTTACGGTTGATGTCAACGCCTCTGGCGTTAACTCTCTTCCTCGTCGCTACACCATCGGGGTTAACTTCGGAGACGATGATGACGGTCAGGTTGCCCGGCATGGGTTCGAGTTCGAGTGTGGCAATCAGAGCCTTCGCCAGCAGAGCGCCCGCTATCTCGTCGCCGTGTATGCCGCCGAGCACCATCACACGCTTTGGCCCACTACCCAGAACCGCTGCACTAATCGCGCGCCCGCGAACGCTGCGCCCCAACTCGACATACTGCGTCTTCGGCTTTCCGGCCGTCACGAACGACTGCCCCGCCTGTTTCTTCTCCTCCTGAAAAGAGGCCGGCCCTCGTGTGCCTTCGCGCCCCTTCGAATGTTTGGCGGCAACGCCGGCGGAAAGCCCTGTCAAGGAAAGGTGGACGAGCAGTAGAATTGCGACGGCTCTCGTCCACAAAGTTTGTGCAGGCATCTTCCAGAGCATACGAGTCGTGTCCGACGAAGGCTTCAGCAGTTTTAAAACAATAACAGGGCCGTACAGTCTATAATAGATGACAGCCCTGCGTCGCTCTGTAATAAAAAGATAACTTTCCTTACGACCGCTTGAAAGCAGCTTGCTTCGGTTTCCAAAACCAAAGTCCAGGCGGGCGGCCCTCCGTCAATGATCATCGCCGCTTGCCGTTTGACGCTTAAGAACGCAGAGCCTCAGAGACTCTTCCCGTCCTTCGGTCACGGCGCGGGCCTGACGGAAATCGTCGCTCTGACGTGTAGAGGCAGAAGATTTTGCGTCTGTCTTTGTAGAAACCCTGAACAGTATGAACGCGAAGGCAAGCTTAAGTGGTTTGCGCTGCTCTTCCGTTTCGCCAGACGGCGTTGGCCCATCCTCTGTTTCTTAGCGTCGCGCGTGCTCGCGAGCCTGTGACAGCTTTTTGTGCGGGCCGCCACGCGCGATAGCATCCGGCCCCTATCTTAACCAGCAGGGATGCCGCCACCAGAACGTTGAAGCCTATGAAGAGTAGAAGTAAGAGGCCCTTCATTTTGTTTGTCTCCGAAATTGATTTACACCAATGCCGACTCCGCCCGTCTTCCTTTCATGGAAAACCCAAGGCTCACTGCTGCTTCAACAGACGCCCGACGCTGGACATGACGGCGATGAGCAAGCTGATGATGACCAGACTGTAAATGTGTTCCATTTTTTTAACTCCCTTTGCGGAGGCTGATTCAAATGCCCTCCATCTATCAAACGCGTAAATTCCCGACGGATTGAATCAAGCCTCCCTGCAAATCATCAGCCCTGCAAAGAAAAGCAGCCGCGCCTGCAAGGAGTGGCGACGGCCAGCCGTTTTCTCATCCGTCAGAAATTGGTCGTGCGGTCGGTGTTGATTGGGTAGAGAAATTTTTCTTGACGCTTTTTCCTAACAGGATTAAGATGCCCGCGCTTTTCAGTCGAAGCAAACTCGTCAGTGTGCGACTCACACCCCAGGTCAGCCTCGCGCTAACGATTCAATCCGACAATCCGTTTAAACGATGCAGTCTTTGCAGCCTTCCACCTGCTGTGCATTAATCTCACTCGGAAAGCATCTCTGCTTTCATCGTCTGAAGTGTGCCCGCGTGGTTGGAAGTCACTCTTACACATTTGTTGTTGCCTGTTAGTTGAAACAGATCAACGACCTAACAGGCCGCTCGACGCTAACGTCAATCTTCATCAGCAACAAGACCTCTGCCACACTTTCTGCGCAGGAGGTTTCATCAGCTTTAGCTGAGACGCGTCTGCCCGGAGCGGTCTGCCCATCGAAATGAGGAGTCCAGATGTCCAGTAAGAAAGCTCAACAGCGCCCCGGAGCGCAAGGCAAACAGCACACTGCCCATCAACGTCGAAGCCGCATACGGCTCACACCGGCGGCCTTGATTAGCATAGCGCTGCTGTTAAGCCTGACGGCCGGACTGCTGGCCCAGTGGAGAGCAACACCCGTCGTTAGCCGGACGAATGTGCCGCCCGCACAAGCCGGTTCTTCGCCGGTCGGCCTGACTAAAGAGTACATCTACGCGGACGGCAAGCTGGTCGCCACGGAAGAGCCTGCAAGCAACAGCAATCCTCTTTCTGCGCCCGCCAGCCTGACGGCAACCACTGCCTCCGCCTCTCAACTCAATCTCAACTGGACCGCCTCGACAGGCCCCGTAGACCATTACCAGATAGAGAGAAGAGAGGAGAATAACTCCTACCAACCGCTGCCCGCAGCGCCGCAGACCAACAGCTTCAGCGATACGGGGGTCAGTAGTGGCAAGGCTTATCTCTATCGCGTTCGTGCGGTGGACGCGGCCGGCAACGTCTCGCCCTACAGCAATGTTGACCTTGCGACAGCCGTCACATTCACAGATGACCCGCTCGTCAGCGCAACGACGATTATTAAGGCACAGCACATCGTCGAGCTGCGACAGGCCATCAACGCCGTGCGCGCACTGGCCGGACTGACGGCGACCGCATGGACAGACCCTTCGCCGCAGGGAGTTGTCATCAAAGCGGTGCATGTTCAAGAGATGAGAACGAGCCTCGATCAAGCGCTGACCGAGCTGGAGTTTTCGCTTCAGCCATATACGGACAGCACGCTGAGCTCGGCCATTACAGTCAAGCGAGCCCACTTCGAGGAACTTCGCCAAAGAGTGAGATAGCCGTTGGCCCAGAGCGCCCATCAACGGCATCACCAATTTCAACCAACCGACGATAAGGAAGGACAATGACAATGAGACTGCGTACATCAGAAAGGACTACGATAATGAACCGCCGCCTATCGAAACGCCGCTACGGGTTCGGATATTTAATGTCTTTCATAGCCCTGGCCTTCATCTGCGTGTTGTGTCAGGCAGAGCAGGCGCAGGCGCAAACGCAGTGGACCACCGCGCCGAATACTGTGGACATCTACAAAACCACGGGCGGCAACGTCGGCATCGGAACCTCTACGCCCGTCTCCCAGTTGGAAATATCCTCACAGTCTCCGCTCCTGACACTGACGCACGGCAACGGCCCTTACGACAACGCGGAGTTTATCTACAGAGTAGGCGGCAACTGGAAGTGGGGCATGATTCACTACGCCGACGGGAATGTGACTCCGGCTCTCCAGAATTCGCTTGTCTTTTATCAATTCACAGACAAGAACAACGCGGCCGTCAATCAGATGCGCATGATGATTGATAATTCCGGCAACGTCGGCATCGGAACTTTCACCCCGCGCGGCTTACTGGAAGTCAGCGGGGCGGAAAAGTTCATCATCGTCGGCCAGTCTGGAAGCTTCGGGTCGGGCGCTGTCCTTTCGGGCACGGCCGGAACATCGTTCCTTTCCAATAACGCGTACCTTAATTCGGCTGCAAGCTTATTTAAGGCCGTGGATACCAGCAAGACATCTGCCGGACTACAGTTTTCAGGCCGCGACGTGTACGTGCGCTCCTTCTCTGCCGCAACGAATCCGGCCCCGACCGAACTGATGTTCATTAACGGAACGTCCGGCAACGTCGGCCTCGGCACGCTGACGCCGACCACAAGGCTCGACGTGACGGGCCAAATCCGTTCAAGCTCAGGCGGCTTCGTCTTCCCTGACGGCACTGTGCAGACGACCGCTGCCGCCGGTGGCGGAGGAACGATTACGGGCGTGACGGCCGGCGCGGGATTGACCGGCGGCGGAACAACCGGCACGACCACGCTCAACGTAGGCGTCGGCACGGGCCTCTCGCTTGCGCCCGACAGCATCTCCGTCAACTACGGTTCAACTGCCGGGACTGCCGTCGAGGGTGACACCTCGATTACCGTTTCGCCCGGCACGGGAATGTCCGGCGGTGGGCCAATCACGCTCGGCGCTGGCGGCTCCTTGACGCTCACCAATGCGGACCGTGGCTCATCTCAGAACATCTTCAAGAACATCGCCAATGCCGCCGGGACAACACAGTTCTCCGCCGCCTCGAATAACGACGCCGTCCGTTTTGAAGGCAGCGGTGGAACCAGCATCTCCTTCGACGCGGCAACAAAGAAGGTCATCATCAATAGTTCAACTTCAGGCTCGACGCTTCCGGCAGCCAATGTCTCGGCCGGACAGTTTGGACAGAACACAGGCGGCGGAGATTTTAGTTTCCCTGCGAATCTGACCGTGGCGGGCAATATCGCCGCCAAGTTTCAAGACGTTGCAGAGTGGGTTCCGTCATCGCGTGCTATTCCTGTGGCCTCGGTCGTCGTCCTCGACGCGAGCAAGTCAAACCACGTTCTGCCTTCCGCTCAGGCTTACGATACGCGCGTCGCCGGTGTGATTTCCGCACAGCCCGGATTGCTGCTCGGCGAAGCCGGAGAGGGCAAGGTGCTGGTGGCAACGACCGGCAGAGTCAAAGTCAAAGTTGATGCCACACGCGCGCCGATTCGCATCGGCGACCTTCTGGTGACGAGCGAGAAGGAAGGTGTGGCGATGAGGTCTGAGCCTTTAGAGTTGGGAGGCGCGTCGCTTCACCGCCCCGGCACGCTGATTGGCAAGGCCCTTGAGCCTTTAGAGAAAGGGACTGGAGAAATCCTCGTCCTCCTGAGCCTCCAGTAGCAGCAGATGCTTGTGCATGATGATAATGCTGTGCCCGTCAGCGCACGAAGAAGAAGTTAATGATGCAGCTTTCAGAGCCGGGTCATTGCCCTGCGAGGAAGAGATGGAATGAGCACCCCACAGATTCAAACAGCCGACAGGCGCTCTCTGCGTTCCCCTGCTAATTCAACCGGGCGTCTTGCCTCTCCCGAAAGCATTAGTACTACTAAGACTACTACTGCGCCGGAGTTTACGAGCGGTAATGAGGCGCTTCCTCAAGCCGGAATCAAGCATCTCGTGCGCAAACGCGTGCCGAGCATGATGGGCGTTATTGTCTGGATAGTATCGCTGGCGTGCCTTTGTTGCGCTGTCACCGAGCTTGCGCGTGCGCAGTCCAACAATGCCACTTCGCTAAACTTGAATGACACGGGCTCTCAAATCGGGCGCAACAACACAGGGGACGTGAATGCTCCGGCAGCTTTCAACGGCATGGACAGGCCCGACACTGCGAGCTTCAGAATCAGCGAGCGCTTGCTCAGTCTGCCCGGACGCGGCCTCGGCGTGAATCTGGACCTTAACTACGACAGCAGTATTTACCAGTTAAGCAAGACCGCCGACAACGCTTTCTATGTGCAATCAACGCCGAAGGATTCCAGACCCGCTCACGGCTTTCACCTCGGCTACGGAAAGCTGATTGTACAGAATGCCACTTCGCAATGCCGTACGACGACCATCGGGATAGGATTCTGCAACGAAGACTTTCAGTATCCGAATTTCACAAGCAGCGCCCTGTTTATTGACTCGACGGGTGCGCGCCATCAGATAGAGAGAGGCATTTCCGTAGACAGTTCTGATTTGCGCTACTACGAGGATGCCAACTCTCCAAGCATCACCTATCCCGACGGGACAAAGATAATTTTCGGAGCCTCTTATTCTCAATACAGCCATAGCTGGTATGGGCAGGTCTGGAGCGGCAGCGGCGGCGCTACCTGCCGTAAAGTCTGCGACCTTTACACAAAGACCTTCTTCCCGAAAAAGATTGTTGACCGCAACGGCAACTACATTCAAATCTTCTATACAGACGGTGCAGGTAATGACGTTGGCCCGACCCTCTCATACATCAAGGACACGCTCGGCCGCGAGATCAAATTCAACTGGGTCAACGGCAACCTGACAACCATCACAGTCCCCGGCCTGATGCCTAATTCCGAGCGCGAAGTAGTCCGTTTTTATACCGAGAGCATGACCAGAGTTCACAGTTTTACGACCAACTCCGGCTCGGAAAATATAAAAATCATCTCCTACATTTACATGCCCGGCACAAAATCAGGCTGGCATTATTACTACTCCTCCTACGGGATGATTTATCGCGTTGAAAAGCTCTTGGGAATGGAGGTTGACCCCAACACGGGTGCTATCACCAACTACGGACAGGTTGCGGCTTCAACCGAATACAACTACCCGACAACGCCCAGCAGCCTCGGCTTCGAGCTTCCCAAGTACACGACGCGCACAGACGATTGGATGGGGAACACTGCCGGGCCAATCGTACACCAGTTTAACGTCAACTATATTGATGCCGAAGACAAATCGGTCACGACCATAACCGCGCCTGACGGCAGCGTCTCCGAGATTCAGAAATACTGGTTTCACGCACGCGAACACAATCCTTCCGATTGGACCGCCACCTGGAGCGAAGGTCTGGTGAAGGAAGAGAAGCTCACGAAAAACAGCTTCCAGTATTCCAGAGCGACCTACAGTTGGCAAAACACCGCTGGAGGCCCACGCCTGCGACAGTTGACCATGACCAACGATGCGGGCCAGCAGAAGATCACCACCTACGATTATTACGATCCTCCAATCGTCAACAACAGTTTCTACAACGGCGTCTTCAGCAACGTTAAGGTGACGAAGGAATTCGGCTTCGACGGGGTTGAGCTGAGAAGAACCGAAATGGTCTATGAAACCCGCGCGGAGTGGATAAACAGGTGGCTTGTCAAACTGCCGACGAAGGTCAAGGTGTTTGCCGGAGGCGCGACCTTACCCATCTCGCAGACTGACTACACCTACGACGGCGACCCGAACCTGACCATCTACAACGGCGTCCCGATGCTTGAGACCAACACTCCGTTGTACCGTGGAAACGTCACAACGATCTCCCAGAATACCAACGCGGCTGCGCCCGAGCAGGGAGTGACGCTTATCTCCACGATGAAATATGACGTGGCTGGAAACGTTGTCAGCACTACGGACGCTGGCAACAGAACTTCTCTCGTTGACTATACAGACTCTTTTTCCGACGGGCTGACGCGTAACAGCTATGCTTACCCGACCCTCATCACCACGCCCGTCCCAGACCCGAACGGCGTACACGGCGCAAACGCAGGCTTGACGACCAGAGTCGTCTATAACTTCAACACGAGTCTGGCTATCTCAATCACGAATGCGAATAATCAGACCGTCAGTTGCGACTACGACGCATTGAGCAACCGGCTGCTGAAGGTGACAAGACCCGACGGCGGGTGGACCAGTTATACTTATAGTCATGCGCCCGGTGATTTGTACGTTAAGGTTCGGACTCTACAGCGAGCGATACCCAGCGAGCAGATTCTCGAATCACGCCAGTACTTCGACCCCTTGGGCCGGGGCATCCGTTCCTTCAGTTCCGAGGGAAACACTTGGCTCGTGACCGACAAAAAGTATGACCCTGTGAATCTCAGTGTCAGTGTCTCGAACCATTACCGTGTGAATTCGTTGAGCGAGCAGGTGAATCCTTCCAACTGGACGACGACGACTTTCGACCCGCTCGGTCGTGAACTGATAACGACAGCGCCGGACGGCTCGCAAGTTAAAATGGTCTACGACGGAATGAGTGTGTTGATGACAACGCCGTCCGGCAAACAACGCATCAGCAACCAGGATGCTCTTGGCCGTCTCACAGACGTTTGGGAGATTTCAACTGCCGACGCGACGACCGAGCAGGTAGCATTTCAAGGCCAGACACTGACCGGCTATCACGCGTCTTACATCTACGACGTGCTCGGCAATCTACGCCAGATCAATCAGGGCACGCAAAAGCGCTACTTCGCTTATGATTCGCTCTCGCGTCTTGTGCGCGCGAAGTATCCTGAAGAGGTTGCCAACTCGAATCTATCGCTCGCCAGCCCCGACTCGGTTACGGGATGGAACCAGTGGTCTCAATCTTTCAGCTACGACGCCGGCGGAAATCTTGAGTCGAAGACGGACGCGCGCAGCATCAAGACGATTTACGAGTATGACGGGCTATCACGTCTTTTCAAGCGCAGGCATTTATACGTGGGCTGCGGCAATCAGGAAGGCTGTAGCGTTCTGCCCGCTTATTATACGGCCACGCCGACCGTAGAGTATTTCTATGACGGTACGGGGATGCCTTTTGAGAACGGCGCTCCGCTCCCGACGCCCGCAAATTCAAAAGAGCTGCTGACTGCGGTTAAATCTCCAAACTCTGAATCCATCTATACGGAGTTCGACGTGATGGGGCGTGTCAAAGCTTACCGGCAGGTCACGGCCGGAGCCTCTCAGCCTTACATCATGCGCTACACGTATGACCTTGAGGGCAAGGTGTTGACGGAGCAGTATCCGTCGGGGCGTGTCGTCACATCGGAATACGATGATGCCGGACGGCTCGCCGGAGTGAAGCAGGATAGCAGCTATTATGTCGGCGGTGCGCCGGGCACTACCAACAGCATCCGTTATGCGCCACACGGGAAAATCTCTGCGCTCCGTTTGGGCAACGCCCTCTGGGAGAATGTCGTTTATGACCCGCAGCGATTGCAGCCGACACAACTCGGGCTTGGTACTTCAAGCACGGATTCAAGCAAGCTGCGTTTGGATTATACGTATTCCACGCCCGGCCTGAATGATAACGACGGCAACGTGCGCAGCCAGAAGATTACTGTCCCCGAAATAGCGCAGCCGCTCGTGCAGACTTATACTTACGACCAACTCAACCGCCTGCGTTCCGCTCAAGAGACCGGCGGCACAACGACCCACTGGAAACAGACTTTCAATTATGACCTCTACGGTAATCGCAGCATTGACATAGGGCTTGAGAACAACCAGCCGAAGACCACGCCCTCTTTAGTCGGGCCGAACCCGTCCATCTCGCCGAGCACTAATCGCATCGTTCGGCGCGTCAACAGTAGCGAGTTGTATCAATACGACGACGCCGGCAACCTGACGATGGACCAGACCGGCAATACGTTCTCTTACGATGCCGAGAATAAACAGACAAGCTACACGCTACCCAATTCGCAAACCGCCTCCGCCACCTACTTCTACGACGGTTCCGGGCGGCGCGTGAAGAAGGTCGTCGGCAATCAAACGACCTTCTTCGTTTATAACACTGCGGGCCGTCTCGTCGCCGAGTACAGTAATGCAGCGCCTTATGCGGGCGGCCGTCGTTATATCACAACCGATCTGCTGGGCAGCCCCAGAGTGATCACAGACCAGAGCGGGACGGTCAAGGAGCGGCATGATTACCTGCCCTACGGAGAGGAGATTGCCGACTTCGGCGGGCGCGGCAGCGTGCCGGCCTATGGGTCTCATCAACTGCGGCAGAAGTTCGCAGGCTACGAAAGAGACGGCGAGACGCAACTGGACTTTGCGCAGGCGCGCTATTACAACTCTCAGGCGGGCCGCTTCAACAGCATTGACCCGCTGATTACTTCCGCACGTTTAACCAACCCGCAGACCTTCAACCGTTATGCCTATTGCGCGAATAATCCAATCAACGCTACCGACCCGACAGGTCAGGACTGGTGGTACGATACGCAGGAGACAGGCCCCATACGCCACCCCGTCTGGTTTCCCAATGACTCGCCACCGTCAGGAGATAGATATAAACCGTGGGTCGGCTCTATCTACTGGAACGTAGAAGACCAGAAATGGTGGGCACTAAATCCGTGGGCAGAGGAGCAGCGCGGCTTTGATACGAAATATGAGGCCGAGCGTCAACTCTCCGAGTGGGGAGCCTCAGTTGACGCGCCGTCAAACGTTAGCCTCTTCGACGGCATCCTTGAGATGGCAGGCTATATCTCCGGCATCACTGGAGCCGTACGCGGCGGAATTGCGCTCGGCGCGATGATGTTTGCCAGACGCGAGGCTGCCACCCTCGCAGCCGAAACCGCAGGCAACCTTATCGTTAACATTGGCGGGGTCGGTGAAGTAGCGGGAGCTATTAATGTTAACATCTTAAAGGATAGAGTAGCCGCTGGAATACCCAACCTGATAAAGGCCAGCGGCTCTGAGATAGGCAATCTCTTTAAAGCCGGTTCCGTATCTAAAATTATATCCAACCGGCTTCCCTTTTCAGGCGTTGCAGAGTCGGGCGGGTGGACCAATCTGGCATCGGGAGCTTATCGCGTCTTAGCGCCGGGCGGTCGTGTAACGATGAACGTCACGACGAGCAGCGCCGCCGAAGTTGCGGCCCTACAGACTGCCTTTAAAAGCGCAGGCTTCGCGAGCGTGAAGGTTGAAGGCAGCGGATTCGCTACTATCGTGAACGCAATCCGTTAGAATAATGCAGGCCCGGTAGTCATCATGTACAAGCTTACGTTAATCAATACGAGCCGCCACATCGTGACCGTCACTTATCAAAGCGGGGAAGCTCTCTTCTGCGCGATTGCGGAGGCAAACGAAAAAGACTCCCCGGCTTACGATGAAGGCAGCGGCCTCGACAGGCTCTTGCTTGAAGCGACAGGTCTGCTGCCTCCGGCTTTGCCTCCCGCAGATTGGCCGTCGGAGATGGCAAGAACTATTGAGTCGGTCTTACTGCAATGGCACAGGGAAGATTCCGGGCCGGGGACGGTGTTGTATACAGGGGTCGCGCTGCTCAAAGATCAGGTTCATGTCTGCACTGCCGGAGACTGCCGTGTGCATCTGGTCAAAGACGGGCAACTGGTCGCCGTTACGCGAGACCACAATTTAATTGACGACCCTGTGGAGGGTCAGACTATAGATACAGACGAGACGTTGCGCACCGTCTATCTTGGCGCAGTGACGCGTACGGTTGGCGTCGCCCCGTCTGCGAGGCCGCCGGAACGCCAGTCGTGGCAGGCTGGCGGCAATTACACTGTGCTTATCTGCTCCTCCCGCTTTCACAACTATCGCCCGCCTAACGCATACCTCAACCATCTTATGAAGAACGCCGGCCCTGAGCCATCGGAGCGCGGCCCGCGTCCGCCCGGAATCATGTTTAAGATAGATAGCATTGCTGTTTCAGATGAGATGTAACGTGTGCTCGGTGAGCGATGTGAGAAATGGCTTCACCTTGCGCTGTGGAACGGTTGAGGCGAAAGAGTAACGTCAAGCCGGTTTTCCAATGTCGGGAGAAGCTTATTGAGAACGCGGCCTTGCAAACAGGGTGTTAGTTTCCTTTAGCTGGCCTGCTCATCCGTTTGAGGCAATGCGGGATATTTGATGAAGCGAAACCCGTGCGCCTCTTCCCACTCGTGATACCAATCGAGGTCAAGCGCGCCGTGTACAAAGTCGGCGGCAGTAGAGCCTCTGTCAATTTCCTGCTCGTCCGTTGCCAGTAGATGAAACGGGATGAAATCCAGACGGCTGTAAAGCGCTTCACTACATCGCCTGTGGCCGTCACGGATAAAGTAGTACTCTTTAAACTTCACGCATTCAACCGGGTTCTGCGTTTTAAAGTCTTGCTTATCAATCTCGGATTTAAGATGCTCCGCCTGCTCTTGTTCCGTTAAGCTCAGGCGTTTTGTGGGAAAGACAAATCTCGGACTAATCCAAGACTTCTGGTAGTCTTCCCTGTTGCTCCATGCTTTGAACAACTGCGAAATCAGTTTGCTCACACTCTCGACAGAGGAATCCGAGGTGTTAATCGTAATATCGTAGTTGGATAAATCATCGCACCTGACTTTGTATTTCTCGAAAAACCTCTCATTCTCCGAGCTTTTACGGGCCTTTAAAATAGCAAGGGCCGATTCTCTACCCTGATATGTCGGCTCGCTAATCCTCCCCTTATCTCCAAGCACTCTGTCCGCCCCGACTTCGCTATGAACCTCAAGATATATCTTGAAGGTGTCTTTGACGAAGTGCCACGCCATTCTCGAATCAATGATCAGGTCTTTATCCGATTCGTTTAAAGACCGCAGGTAGCCGTCAATTCTGTCGTCAATGGATTCATCTTTGCTCGCAATTTTATTGAGCGCCAGAGCATCCACGCCGTACTCTTCAGCGATTTTCCTGTGCATCTGACCCGTTGACAGGTACTCAAACTCCAATGTCCGGGAAAGAATCTTCGCCACGCTGCTTTTCCCGCTACCCAAATCTCCGGCGATTGTAATTTTCATTCGATTTTAATTTTACTCTCTATCGAGAGCCATCCGATTTAACAGTCTTGATTAGATGCTTTTGACGAACGTGAATACTTTATCATACGGCAGTATCATCTGCCGCAGAAGAGAATAATCGCAGGCTCGGAGTGACGCCGCTCAAAGGGTAATTTATTCTCTTTCAAGAGTAGGATGCCCTGAAAGTTAAAGTTGAGCTAAAGTAGTGAATCGTAGTTGAAGATTAATTCCGGCAAGAGAACTGAAAATGAGGGCGTTTAGATGAAGAGTTGGAGTTCATGGAGTCGCGGCCTTCGGACGGGCGCTGTGGTCGCAGTCGTTGCGCTGGTCGGTCTGGCTTTAGTGCTTGCATATTATTTGCGTTCAAAGCCGGAGCCGGCCGCGCCGACCAGCTCTAAGCTTCAGGGCAGCATCCCGAACAACCACCCGCTGCCGAACAACGGCGGAGAGGCTGCGACCTTCAACCCAAGAGGTTCTATTAACCTGACCGGCGAATTCTTTCAGGTTCAGGGCACAAACGGCCAGAGTTGTGCGACCTGCCACATTCCCGAAGAAGCCTGGAGCATTACTCCCGTCACGCTGCAACGCCTCTTCGACGAAACCGGCGGCACGCATCCTGTCTTCAATCCGCCCGACGCCAACAATCCGAAAATGGACGTTTCTACAACGGAGGCGCGACGCGCAGCCTACAGCATGCTCCTGAAGCGCGGCGTCTTCCGCAGGGGCGGCCCTCCGCGGCCGGATGCCGAATGGGAATTGATAGCGGTCGAAGACCCGCACGGTTTCGCCAGCGTCAATCAACTTGTACACTGGCGGCGCTCGATGCCGACCATCAACTTCCCTGTCGGCAGTGTGACGGTCAACTGGGACGCAGGCGCTAACATAGGCAAAGGCCAGCGCGCAGCGCTCGTCAATCTCACCAACCGCCTCGTGATGGGCGCGCTGCAAGGCCCGCCGGCTCCTCCTGAAGTCATTAACGACATCGTTGATTTCGAAAGCGAACTGTTTACCGCGCAGCTGACAGTGACGGGCGTCGGGCGTCTTGACGTTGACGGCGCGCGCGGCGGCCCGGAGGCTCTGTCAAAGATGTCGAAGGTCGAAGGAGAATTCAATCTCTTCGACGCCTGGGCCAACGATGCGAATCCAAAGCGCGCACAGATAGCGCGCGGGCAGGCGGTGTTCAACAGCACCAACGTCAGCCACAGGAGTTGCAGCGTCTGCCACAACGCTGCGAACAACGGCACGAGCATAGGAAATACTATGTTCGACATCAACACAGCCTCAGCCGAGGCGCGCACGCCCGACCTGCCCCTCTACACCTTCCGCAATAAACGAACAGGCGAGACACGCCAGTTGACAGACGCGGGCCTCGGCAATATCACAGGGCGCTGGGATGATCTCGGCCTCTTCAAGACGCCGACCTTGCGCGCTCTGGCCGCGCGCGCGCCCTATTTCCACAACGGTATCGCCGCCACGCTCGAAGACGTAGTGCGCCACTACGAGAAACACTTCGGCTTCCGTTTTACGGACGAAGAGAGAGCCGACCTTGTGGCCTTCCTGAACGCGCTTTGAGAACAATCAAGGGCAAGCCTCTGAACCGCAAACGAGTTAACTTAACAGGAGTTAAGGTAGGTACTTCTATTTTCACTCTTGGAGGAGCGTTGAGGCCGGGAGCAGAGCGAGGTTTTCTGGAAGTGTGAACAGGTAGGCAGGGAAACGAGCCTCCCCGGATTGCTCCCTGCCTTATCTGCGCGCGTCCGACGTTTAATCGCCGCCTGAGCGAAGTGGCACGTTGGTGAGATGCGCCAGTTTTTCCAAAGCCCGATGCAAATCAGATTGTTTGCATCGGGCTGTTATGGCTTTGTAAGGATACAGAGCGGAGACTATGGTCGAACATCAGCATAACTTTGATTCGCCTGTCCGCGATTGACTGATAACCTTGTCGGTGTTTGTACTACGAGATTTCAATTTGCCGGTCTTGAATAAGAGCGTGTGACGAGTTTTCTGATAGGCAGAAGCGAGCGGCAGAGCAGTAAGGATTGACGCTCTTCCTAATCTACTAACTTGTTTTGAATAGCGTAGTGTGTGAGTTCGGCGTTGGTCTTCATCTCCATTTTCTCCAACAGGCGCGCACGGTAGGTGCTGATAGTTTTATCACTGAGCGAGAGCAGGATGGCGATTTCGCCCACGGTTTTCCCCGAACCGATTAAACGCATCACCTCAAACTCACGGTCGGAGAGCGTTTCATGCGGCAGGCGGTCTCTCCCCTTTTCAAGGTCAATGGCGAGCCTCTCGGCAAGCGTGGGGCTGACATACTTTCGCCCCTCTATGATTCTGTCAATCGCTTTAAGCAACTCCGCTCGCGGGCTGTCTTTAGTGATATAACCGGCCGCACCTGCCTTGAAAGCGCGGCGCGCATATTGTTCCTCCGAATGCATACTGAGGATTAAGACCGGCAGCTTAGGACAACTCTGCTTCAGTTCCTTCAACACTTCAAGGCCGCTTCTGCTGCCAAGAGACAGGTCAAGCACGACCAGATTCCAATCCTGTTCGCGCGCCAGCCTCAGCGCTTCCGGGGCTGTGCTCGCTTCACCGAAGACCGTTATATCGGGTCGCTCGTCAAGGATCTTCTTCAAGCCGTCTCTAACGACTTCGTGGTCGTCAACTATGAGGATTTTTTTCATCGTTCCTGCTCACATGCTATGGTGAGGTTAATTCCATCATCACGCAGCATAATCCAATTGAAGCACGACGACCACCAGTTCGCCGCTTAATCTGAAATCGGAACACGGACAACAATCACAGTCCCACGGCCTTTGATTCCGCTAATACTAATCTTTCCGCCTATCAGGTGAGCGCGTTCTCGCATGCCCAGAAGGCCGAGCGAGTGCTGGCCGGATTTCTCGTCCTCCGTAATTCCTCTTCCGTTGTCGCTGATGCTTAAGACGAGTTCGCCGCCATCTTTCTTCATAGAGATGTCAACGCTGGTTGCCTGCGCGTGGCGTAGGATGTTGGTCAACGCTTCCTGAAAGATACGGAACACGGATGTTGATTTGTCCTGCGGCAAATCAAAGCCATCCAGAGAGCAGTCACAACGGCAGATGATTCCCGTTTGAAGTTGAAACTGCTGCGCCTGCCATTCGATTGCTTCCGCCAGTCCGAGGTCGTCGAGGATGCTCGGCCGCAACTCCGAGGCAATTCTTCTGACGGTGTTGATAACAGTGTCGGTCAGCCTCATCATAGACGCTATCTTCTCTCGCAGGAGTTTCGACTGCGACTGGTTCTCCGACTCCGTAAAGATTTTATCCAGCCACTCCATTTCCCACTTCAGACTCGTCAATGCTGAACCGAGTTCGTCGTGAATCTCACGCGCGATGCGAGTGCCCTCCTCTTCTCTGGCCGAGCGAATGCTCGCTGAAAGAGCACGCAACTTTTCGTTAGAGTTTTTGAGTTGCTCTTCGGCCCGCCTGCGCTCTGTGATGTCCTGCCCCGTGCCAAACATCTTAACGGCACGACCCGCTTCATCTACGACAACAGCCGCGCGCGATTGCACCGTCCGCACCGCGTCATCCTCCTCGCGAATGATACGATGCTCGCAGCTATATGAATCGTGCTCTTGAAAGGCTCTTTCGGCAAGTGCTGTGAAGTATGCGCGGTCATCAGGATGGACGCGCGCGAGCACAGCCTCAAAAGTTCCGCAGAACTCTTCACGATTCACTCCCCAGATACGGTACAGCTCATCCGACCAGTTTACTTCGTCCGTGATTAAGTCCCACTCCCAACTGCCCACGTGCGCGAGGGCCTGCGTCTCCACCAGTTGCGCCTCGCGCTTTTTTAGTTCCTGCTCGGCCTGCCTGCGCTCCGTGCTGTCTTTCCCGATAACAATCTTCGTTCCGTCCGGCAGACTAACAACTTTCCATGTCGTATCTATGATGCGTCCATCCTTCAACATGGTTTTGAAACCGGCCCACTCACCTTTTGCTTCAACAACAAAATCCATAAACGTTCTACGGTCTTGCGGCTCCTGATAACACGCGTCAAATATGTCCTGATGTTGCTGCTCTATTTCTCTCTGACGCCAGCCCATCGTGCGCTCACATTCTCGATTGACAAGCTTGACGTGGCCTTCCTCGTCAAACACGATTACCATTGCAGGGACATGCTCTAATATCGTTTGTAGAATCTCATTCTGTTTTCCCGGAACACTTTCATCCTGTTTGCGCACGGCAGTTTCCATTCCCTGCTCTTCATTGTTGTTCACAGTTTCTACGGCCGGGTCGAAGACCTGTTGTTTGCGTTCGTCATCCACTCTCTTTATCCTTGATGGATTCGTCTGGAAAAATCGTCCGCACGGTCTGCTGACGAGCGTCATGTTTGTGCATCATCGCTTCAAGCTCTTGATAGCTCAACTGCTAACGCAAGCCTCGCTGAAGCACGGGAGAATGATGCGAGGATTATAGCCGGAGAAGCAATTCCTGCAAGATAATTAGCCTCCGTTTGTGATGCTTACGCGCAGATAATTTATTAACATTTTCACATCGCGAGAGCCTGAATAAATTTTAGTTGACATCTCAGAGCAAGCCTGATAAATATAGTCCACCTTAAAACGTTCCCATGTTCTCAGAGTAAATTCTGGGCTGTTCATTTAAGCTGTTACGTCACCTGATTCCTCGGTTGTTTTTACTTGCACGACCTCGTTAACCGGCTTTGTTAAAATAGGCCAAGCCAACAAAGGTAGAACACTCGGTAACCTAACTGTCACTTGCTGGCACTTGATAGCAACATGCACATGTTCTATCACGTGCTATTAGGTCACTAATGTCGGAGGATTAACAACTCTATCCTCGCTCACTAATTGAAGGTTAAATCTGGCTAGCACTTGGTTGGACTGTGTTTCCATTCAACCAATAGCTGTAGGTGTCTTGTTTTTGGGCTCAAGGAGCAGCCCGGCGGCCTCGTTTCAGCAGAAACGGAGCAGCGGGCGCAAGGCTCTTCGTGTCTCAAGTGAGAGCGTGTCTAACAAATGGAAGTTCTCACTCTCTGCGCACGTAAAAGCCCACGGACAGACCTCCCTGCTTTATTCGGTGCCGTTGCCCTCAATTCATTGGAATACCAAGACGTTGCACGCGGCACCGTCCATGCGTAACAGGAGTGAAGAAACTACTGACTGGCGTTTCCATATCACAGATGCACCTGAGAACTTGATAACGACCAGTCCAACAAATCAACTGCGATGAAAAACCTTAGGAGGTTGCAAAATGCTGTTTACAGTTACGTACACCGCTTACTCTGGTGCAAGTCCTGATGCCGTCTGGAAAACGCTGACGGACATCGAGAGTTGGCCGACGTGGGATGCTCGCCTTGAAAGAACATCCTCCGACGGCCCGCTCAGGGCTGGCTCCAAATACACACTCAACCCTGTCCACGGCAATGAAGTCACGATAGACGTGGTCAAGGCCGAAGGCTACAACTTTAACGACAGGGCCAAGCTTGATTTAGGCACAGTCGAAACAGAGCGTTCGGTGACTCCGCTTGAAGGCGGGTCTCTGATAACGCAAACCATGCGCGCGGATATTGAGGCGGATTCGGCGCGGGCCTTCGGCCTTGTTTTCTGGGACTCCTGGAGTCAAGGGATGATTGATTCCACCAAGGCGCTGGCTAATAAAGCCTCTCAGCAGACACAAGGAAAGAAACAACCATACGCTTCAGGCAAAGATGTCGAAAATCTGCTCAGCAGACACAGGAACGCGGCGTCGGCGGGCAAAGGTTAAGCGCGCTTTGAAGCGAACATCAAAGGGATGGCCTCCGTCGCCGTAGAGCTTGCTTGAACAACGCTTTAATTAGTTCGAGAAAGAAGGAGGCGGCGGTCGTCCGCTGCATGTTCCTTTGCACGTCTGCAAGATAGCCGGGCGAAGGAACATGCAGCGGCAGGCATCCTTCCAGATGAAGCGTTCGTAGCTCGTTGGTTTTGGTCAACGGTCGCGCGCGAATGTCTCTAAAGTAGAGTTTGAAAAGTTAGGAATGCAGTTTCAATGCTACCAGTAAGAACGACTTCCTCCGGCCTCAGCTAGTGCGCCGTAGAGCGCGGCGGTAGAAACCGAACTCCGCCGTTTCAACGACTGCAAAGATTGGCCGCCGCCGAAGCCTTTCAATTGTTAGCACAATTTCTCAATCAAAGGGCCGTTCGCATGAAAACGATTGGCCGCAGGAACAACTCTCTTATTTATGCCTAAGCAGGTCGCTACAAACGGGCCGGGCGAAGACCGTAAGCTTGCGCGGTACTGGTGCGCAGTCGCCAGCCGTGAGCACGTCAAGCGTGGCGTGGCCGGCGGATTTGCACAGGCAGGCCACGGTAAAAAGGGGCCGCTTTCTCGTATGAAACCACTCGATGGAATCGTCTACTACTCCCCGACCGATAGGATGGGCAAGAGCGGCCAGAAATGTCAGATGTTCACTTCGATAGGGTTGGTCAAAGACGGAAGTATCTATCCCGTCGAGATGTCTCTGGGGTTCACTGCTTACCGTCGAGATGTCGAATATTTCGAGGCCGAAGACGCGCCGATTCAACCTCTCTTACAAGACCTGAGCTTTACACGTGAACGTAAATCCTGGGGCTACATGTTTCGCTTTGGCCTTTTCGAAATTGAGCGCGACGACTTTGTGAGAATCTTCGCCGAGATGAATCCGGCTGCCTGCGCAGAGCTTTATGGCTCGCCTCGATAGAAAGGTGTCGGTCCACATGAATGAGCAAACTTTAATCTCCAGCGTTCGGATAAACGAGCTTGCGGGCTTGTCGCCAGATCCTTATCCGCGCAAGTGTTATCTTCCATTTATTCTTTACCCGCCAGCCATGCGCCGTAATGAGAAGGGGCATCAATTCATCCTTGAGAATGTTGATATGCAGAAGGATGGAAGCGACTTCGTTCTGTATTTGAGCGTTCCGTTTTGCCGCGTGCGTTGCAAAGCCTGCCCCTATTTCATCAACGTGCTGCCGGAAAACGATAGGCGCGGCGAAGAAGACCGCTACGTTGCCGCGATGATTAAGGACATCGCACACTGGGCCAGCTACCGTAAATGGAGGACGGGCCGCCTGCGCGCTATCTATCTCGGCGGAGGAACGGGTTCGCTGCTCAAGACTGAAAGCCTGCGCCGTATCGTTGATGCCGTCTTCGAACACTTCACTGTGGCAGACGATTATTGCTTCACGCTTGAGGGCAACGCGCGAGATTTTGACGAAGAGAAGATTGATTATGTCGCCAGCTCAAAGATTACGCGTTTGAGTCTCGGCGTGCAGTCTTTCCAGCCCGATGTCTTGCAGATTATCGGGTCGCCTCATGCGGCCGAAGAAAGTATTCGTGTTATCAGGGCGTTTCAGCAGCGCGGCTTTTTCAACATCCAGTTAGACCTGATGTTCAACATGCCGGAGCATACGCTGGATGTCTGGCGACGCGATCTGGCAGACATGATGGCACTCAATATTCCACATTTCACAGTCTACCTTTACCGTATTCACACGGACACGCCTCAGGACAAATTAATCCGTAACGGTCGCGTCAGGCGGCCGCTGCGGCCGGATTCTCACGTCGTCAAAGAAATGAAACGCGAGCTACGCGAGACGGCAGCCGCGCACGGGTATGTTCAGTACATGGTGGACCATTTCTGCCAGCCCGGATTTGAAAATAAGTATAACGAATGGAGCTGGAAGATTTACACGGACGCGCTTGCCATCGGCCCCGGCGCTTACAGTTATTTCGAGGGCTATCGCCTGGGAACCGCGAAGGATGTTGACGATTACGTCGCTCATGTCGAGAGAGGAGAGTTCTTAATCTCGACAATCGGCGACCGCATGGACGAGCGCGTCGAGCGCGAACGCTACATCATTTTCACATTGCTTTTCTTCAATGTCGAATTCGCTGCCTACCGCGCGAAATTCGCGACCGATTTCCGTGAAGATTTTGGCCCGGTCATCGAGCGCCTCTTGCGAAAGGGGCTGGTCACGCTGGACGAGAGAGAGATGCGGTTAACAGAACTCGGTGTCGAGTGGCACTCGAACGTTCTGCTTGAGTTCTTCAACGCCAGATTCTGGGCGGACGAAGATGCGATGAACGAGCCTAACTGGTCCATGAACATTCCGATGGTCGAGTTAAGCACACAAACCCGACGCTACTGGCTAGGCGACTAAATCGCCCGGCACAAACTGAAGACAGGATGGCAACTATGATGCTCTTAAAAAAGCTCGAAGATGCTCTGGCATCAATGGACATCAAGGACGCAACGCCGGAGAAAATTCTCAGTTACGACCTTGGCATGGATTCGCAGGAGTTGCTCTGCGCCACTCTGGAGATGGAACAGATTTTTGAAGTCGAATTAGGGAGCAACGATCTCTTTCGCGATATGTCTGTGCTCGACGTTGCGAGAGTCATCTCTCGCAAGCTGGCTTTGAAATCGCGCGTCGGAGACTTCGACTACTCCTTATGCGAAGACACCATGATTAAAGTTCCGATGAGGGTCGTCTACGACGCGCTCTTTGACGTTGATACATGGCCCGAAAAGCTCCCGCATGTTCGCAGCATCGAAAAGCAGTACGACGACGGCGTTTTTCAGGAATTCGACATGGGGATTGACGGAGCAAACGGCGCGCTGATCACGGTTCACTCGGTCAGGCATTGCAAGCCGGACCGCATTAAATTTTTCCAGCCGTCGCCGCCGAAATTTCTGCGCCATCATTGCGGAGAGTGGATACTGCATCCGCTGAGCGAAGATTTAACGCACGTCTTCACGTCTCATCAATGGCGTCTGGAGGACGGCGTGGCGGCGGAGATGTTTCCGGCTAAGGACGGCTTAACGACTGCCGACAGCGTTCATTCATGGCTGAGCGAGCACGCTCGCTTCGCACTCACATGCTGGAAGTCGCACCTTGAAGAGAGACCGTACCATGCAAAAGACAACTACAGTCGAACGATTGATTCAAGCGAGTCCAGAGCAGGTCTATGAAGCCTACTGGAAACTTGGAGAGTGGCCGCTTGTGCTTCCGAATATCCTTGAGGCGCGAGCCGATTATGACGACGACGTACATCAATATTTCACGATGGTGGCTGACAAAGGCGGCCAACGTGAAACGGTGCGCGGCGTTCGTATCGGGACGCCTTACAGGAAGCTTGAGATGTGCCAGTTTCAAGCGCCGCCGGGGTTTCTGCTGATGCGCGGTGAATGGCGCTTCGAGCCTGTAGAAAACGGTTCAGGGCTTGGAACGAAGGTGATCGCGGAGCGCATCTTCGCAATGGAAGATGCTTCCGGCGAAGCTGCGGCGGCCTCGATGCTGAGCGCGTTGCTGGCTGAGAATCTGCTGGCGTTCGATAAGTATTTGACAGGGAAGCTTGAGTGAAGATGCGGGAACTCAGTGTGCGGCACGCTCTGTCCGTTGACCCCGTAGGCGTGATTGATGCGATCTGGTCGGGTGCAGAATGGAACAGCCGTTGGGAAGCAATCAGGCTTTTCCGCGTCGGCTACGACGACGGCCTACACCAAATCGCCGAGATTACTCTCGACTGGTACGGCGCTCTCGTACGGATGAAGGTCGTGCGGTTCAGGACACGGCCGCTCTGCATAGAGTTTTTCTGTCCACGGCCGCCTCACCCGCTGGCACATCAATCCGGCAGTTGGTCGGTTGAAAACAAAGACGGAAAAAGTTTTCTGGTGGCGACACGTCGCATCGCGCTGGCGGAAACTCCGTCGGAATCGGAAGGAGAACGAGAGCTTCGCTTGACTAACTACGCAGACAGGCTCTCGGAGCGACTATCGCTGATTCTTCCTCGTTTTAGTTATAGCTCGGAGTAGAAAGCATGGGCCAACAGGTTGTCATTGTCGGAGGCGGGCCTGCCGGTGCGGCGGCAGCAATCACGCTGCTACGCAACGATGTCGAAGTCTTGCTGTTAGAGCCAACTTCCGCAACCGGCAACAAGCTTTCGGAAACTCTATATTCGGAAGCCAGAGTTCTGTTATCAAGTTTAGGATTGAACCCCACCGAGAAACGACCGCTGACGGCAAGCTACATCGGCCGGGACGGCAAAACGAGACTCCGGCTATCTCTGGATTGTGAGATTGGAAGCGTTGACCGAAATGAGCTTGATAGCAGCCTGCGCGAACTCGCAACGCAGGCTGGCGCTCAACTGCTGCCGCTGCGCGTTGATAAGGTTGAAAGCTCTTCAGAAGGAGTGACGGTTCACGCTCAGGACGAAATCTTTCAAGGCTCGTACCTGATAGACGCGTCAGGAAAGAACCCCGTGAGTTTAGTTGCCGGCGAGGCGAAGAGCGCGCCCGCCATTCTTGACAGGCGTTTCAATGCCTTTTCTCATTTTGAAAGACCGGCAGGCTTCGACATAGACGATTGGACGATTGTCGCGCTCGAAGAAGGCTTCGCTTATGTGTTGCCAATCCGTGCGGAACGCATCTGCGTCGGCATCACGAGTTATGCTGCGTTCGGCGCAAACGCGCTCGAAGAAGCTTACGTGGGCCAACTTAGTCGCTGCGAATTTTTAAACGCTCTAACGGAAGATGCACGCCGCGTGCTGCCTGTAATACCTGCAAAAAATGTGGAGACTATGAATCCGGCCGTCTCGTCCGGGAGAATCCTGCGGGTCGGCGACGCGCTCGGCTTCAGAGATCCGTTTCTGTGGGACGGACTGAGTTTTGCGCTGGAAACAGGAAGAGCCGCCGCACACCTTTGCGTACAGAAGACGACCACAGAGAAGAGAGATTTAAAAGACTACCGGGAACTGTTGAGAAGCTTGGAAGCACGTATCAGACGACAAGCCTCTGACCATTACAACCGAATCATGGGCCAGTTTAACGATACGATGTCCTTCGACCCGCACGTTTCGCCAATGCTTATGGGTTCATTATTTTCCTTAACAGGCGGACAGGCGGCAGGTGAATTGGCAAACGTGCGCAGCAAATTGAACACACGAGGGATTGCCAGATGAAGCTCTTCGACCTCAGCCAGCCGGTCGGGCCAAACGTGAGCGAGCCTGTGCCCGTCTCAATCGAGCTTCTTACGCACGAAGCCGGGGCAGCCGTGTTGGGAGCAAGCCACGGTGTGACGGCGGCAGATTTTCCCGACGGCTATGCAATCTCTCTTGAAACAGTGACGCTGACAACACACACAGGCACTCATATTGATGCTCCGCTTCATTACGGACCAATTTGCGAAGGCCAGCCCGCCAGGACTGTTGATGCCCTGCCCCTCGATGAGTTTTTCGGTCCCGGCGTCGTGCTGCATTTTGATTCCGACGCGGAACTCGGCCCCGTCTCGGCAGATGAAATGAGTTCAGCCCTTGCAGAGCTGCCCGGAAAGATTGAGGCCGGAACGATAGTCCTTTGCAATGTCGGCGCAGCACGTTTCTGGGGACAGAAGGAGTATTTCACACAGTTTCGTGGAATCAGTGCCGGAGCGATTGAGTTGCTGCTGGATTACGGCGTGCGCGTCGTCGGGACGGATGCCTTTAGCATGGACTCACCGTTTTTCCGTATGCTCGATGCTTACGCTGCAAGTCAGGACAAGTCGAACCTGTGGCCCGCTCATGTGCTCGGACGCCGCCGCGAGTATTGCCAGATTGAGCGGCTCGGCGGACTCAACCTTTTGCCCCGTGCTTATAACTTCAAGGTGGCCTGCTTTCCCATACGCCTTGAAAACTGCGGTGCTGCATGGACACGCGCGGTAGCGATTTTCGAAGACATGTATGAAGACGGAATTAATTAACGAAGCTTAAAACGCTAGCCATGAAGTCTATCCTGAACAATGAAGCGCAGAGAGAACGAGTCGTCGTGACGGGCATCGGTGTAGTTTCACCTGCCGGGATCGGGCTTGAAGCTTTCTGGCAGTCTATTCTTGAAGGTAAGTCTCACATACGCGAGCACAGTTATTTTCCGCAGGCGGCGACCAGAGGCAGAGCCGCTGGCTTCGCAGATTTCAAACCCGACACAAACTTCTCATGGTCCAAGCCTGCGGAGGGTGACAGCCAGGACCGCCTTTTCCTTATCAGCGAGACCGCTATTAACGAAGCTCTTGCTAATGCTGGAATCAACGGAAACAATCGTGAAGTCCAGATGGCTAACGCGGGGCTGTATATCTCTTCCGCGGTTGGCCCAATCTCGACGATGGAAACAATCGTCAGAGACCAGATGAGGGGAGAGATTCAAGCTGATAGCGCGTGGCGTGCGTTCTCCTTTGGCCGCATCGCCGCACGCCTTGCGGCTCAATGCGGTTTTGGCGGCCCTTATGCTTTGCTGCCAATGGGCTGCTCCGGCGGCTGCGATGCTGTCGGCTACGGACTTTCCGCCATCCGTTCGGGAGCGGTTGACCTCGCCGTCGTTGGCGGTTTTGAAGCGCCAATCACGCCTCTGGTCGAGGCTGCATTCGCACGCATTCGTGCAACCTCCTCGCGCGACTGTCCTGCGGCGCAGGCCAGTTGCCCTTTCGATATGCAGCGCGACGGTTTTGTGTTGGGCGAGGGCGGCAGCGCTCTCGTTC
Organism: Pyrinomonadaceae bacterium; assembly: GCA_036382855.1. Taxonomy (GTDB): domain Bacteria; phylum Acidobacteriota; class Blastocatellia; order Pyrinomonadales; family Pyrinomonadaceae; genus DASVTR01. The sequence continues at coordinate 133,322 of DASVPO010000033.1, forward strand.
TGGAAAGAGAGTCGGCCGCTCTCGCTCGTGGGGCGCGTCCGCTGGGCGTCGTCGCAGGCTACGGTTCCGTGTGCAGCGGCTTCCACATGACCGATATACACCCTTCGGGAGAAGCCATCGCACGCTCAATCGAACTCTCGCTCAAAGACGCCAACATGAAGATGGAGGACATAGACTACGCCAACCTCCATGGCTCTTCGACGGTGATGAACGACATAGCAGAGGCTAACGCGCTACGTAAATTAATAGGAGAGGGCCTAGCGTACCGTAAACCTGTCACGTCTCTAAAGTCGCAAATCGGTCATGCTCTGGCGGCGGCCAGTTCAATCGAGTTGGCCGCAGCGATTATGACGCTGGTCGAGCAGGTCATCCCGCCGACGGCTAACCTTGTCGAGCAAGACCCGCGAGTCGGTCTTGATATTGTCTCGTCTTCGCCGCGCCGGACATCAATCCGCGCAGTGCTCAAGACGGCAAGCGGCTTTGGCGGCATTCATTCGGCCGTCGTGATGGCGAAATATGGAGTATAGAAAATGAGATCTTCGTGCTCTGTGATTATTGCTGCCAGTGCATCGGCCGTGGCCGAATCGCAGCCCTCCGACGCAAACGCGTGTCGCCTGCTGGTGCGAACCGTTGACCGTAAGCTCATCGAAGAAGTTATCCCGCCTCGTTTGCGGAAAAAGATTGACCGTTTTAGTCAAGTCTCGCTGTTGGCTATCAGGGAGTTGCAATCACAGTTTAGCGATGTCGAAAAAAATCGCGTCGGGGTTTTCATCGGAAACGATTTCGCCGGTTGGAATTACGTTTACCAACAGACCGTGCAGATGATTGAAACGCGCGACCCGATGCAGATTGACCCGTATGTGGCAACCGCCTGGTTTCCGGCCGCAGCGCAAGGCGAGATAACAATCGCACACGGCATACTCGGTGAAAGCAAGACCTTCTCTGCCGGTTACCTGGGCGGCGGGCTGGCGCTGGAATACGCCGCGCGGATGGTGGAGGCGCACGCGCTCGACGTGGCGATTGCGGGCGGCGTCGAAGCGCCGGATGCGCCTGTTGTTTTGCAAGCGATGGCGATAGAGCAAAGGATTTCCGCCGAACATCCTGCGGCCGAAGCAGTCGGGCTGCTCGCTCTGTCCTCATCAGAAAAAGATGGGCTGGCAAGGATGACCATCTCGCGTCCGCGACGTTCTGCTGAAGCCGCATTAAACGACGTGGCGGAAAAACTTGAAGGAGCAACGAAAATCCGTTATCACTCCGCTTCCGTCTGTCCACACAAACAGGACTGGAATCAGACGCTTTCACAAACCGAAACGCTCCTGCGCGCTCGCTTCGGAGTCCGACTCGAAACGAGCGTGCCCGCGTGGAGCGGTATGGACGTTGGCTCAGCAGACTTTTCTCTCTCCGTCGTTGAGGCCACCAGATCGGCTGCCGACGGCATTCATGCACTCGTCCTGGGCACAGACTTCGAAGGCTTGCACATGGCCGCTGCAATCACACCGATAGCCGGAGGAGCATTCTAAAGATGCCGGATTATTTGAGCATGTCCGCGCGCCGCCCAGAGACCAGAATTCTCGCAGCAATATCAGGGCTATGGATGTCTCGATTGGTCGGCTTTGCAGCGAAGGCAGGACTTTTTGAAGCCATTGATTCGGGCTTGGGGCGCGCCGCTGAAATCGCAAAGGAAAAAGATCTGGCGGAAGACCCGCTCGCGCGTGCGCTTGAGGGGCTGGCTCATCTTGGTTTCCTCGAACGCAAAGACGACCGCTATGTCCTGACGGATGATGGACGTTTGATGCTTCCCGGTGCGACAGGCGGATTCAAGGATATGGCCGCACTCTGGAACGAACTCTTCGACGGAGCATGGGCGGAATTGGAAACGACAATTCGCACAGGTCAACCCGGCTTCACAATTCGACACGGTGAAACGCTCTTTGCTCGCATCGGACACGACGGCGCTGCCGCAAAGCATTTCGTCGGCGCGATGCGCGGCCTCTCTCAGCTTATCGCAAGGGAGGCATCCATCTTGATTGCGACGCGTTTGCGCGCTTCAGGCTGCACGAGCATTTGCGACGTTGGCGGTGGCGACGGATTTCTCATTGCGGAGATAGCCCGGATCTGCCCGAACGTCGAATGCGTTCTCTTTGATGTGCCGCAGGTCATAGAGCTTAGTAGTGCACACTTGAGCGACTACGGGGTCGCAGGCGTAGGCGGCTCTTTTTTCACATCCGTACCTCGTGCCGACGCGCATATTCTTTCCAATGTCATTCACGATTGGTCGGACGAAGAGGCTCTCAGGATTCTGAAAAACGTGCGCCGCGCACAAGGACAAGCCTCCACGCTTTTCATTCTGGAGATGATGCTTGGAGGCGATACCGAACCGCTCCTCGCACGCTCCACAGACTTAAACATGCTGGTTTTAACGGGCGGGCGAGAGCGTACGAGAGACGACTTTGACTCTCTCCTCTCTGCGGCCGGGTATCGGATTGCAAGCGTTCAATCAATTGCGGATTTAACCTGCCTTCTTGAGGCAGTGCCGGTTTGACACGTTCTGACGAGACTCAAAATTTTCGAGGAGAATAACGATGAAGGAATACCGAGCAAGTCATAGTGAATTAACGAAAGCAGCGCCGGAAGATGTTTGGGCACACTGGTCGGAGATAGAGAATTGGCCCAACTGGGACGTAGGTCTGGATGCCTGCACCCCTAAAGGAGGCTTCGAGGCCGGCGAAAGTTTTATGCTCGTTCCGAAGGGCGCTCCGCAACCCATAGAGGTCACGCTCGTTGATGTTGTCCCCAACGAGCGCTTCGTTGACGAGGCGAAACTCCCCTTCGGAAGCATACGCGCTACTCATACCATCAACAAAGAGGGCGACCAGTACAGAGTAACGCACACCATCGAAGCGAAGGTCGCGCCGGAGCAATCGGAATTTTTCGAACAGGCTATCTGGTCTGGCATGGAACAGGGAGTCGCCGAATCAGTCCGTAATATCGTCAAGCTCGCTGAAGAACGTAAGTAGGCACGACGACGTGACAGAGAGAGCGAGACAGCGTTGATTGAAGTGGCAGCGTTCCCTTGGAGAATGGAAATGAACGTCAGAAGTTCCGTTGCACACAAATTACCGGCCGACCTGCAACAAGAAGCCGGACGGATTCCCGTTGGCCCATCAATTCTCTTCTTCGTGAAGCGTTCGAGGAGACTCACTAATCCTCACCGCATTCTGGACGTGTTCCGGGAGATTGTTGACCGCTGGGGATTGATAAGCTCCTCCCGCTCAGGCTTGAGCGAGCGTACATATATTGTGGCCCATCATTCGGCCATAGACAAGATATTCCGTTCGCATCAATCCTTCACGAAGTATCCGCACCCGACGGCCGACTTGGCGAAGCTTGAGGCACTGATTGGCAAGGGACTGCTCGCCACGCATACGGATGAAGAGTGGGCCAGCCATCGTCAATCAGTGGCACGTTTTTTTTCCAGAACATCTGCCGGAGGCGACTTCGCAGAGATTGTGCTCCGTCAGGTCAATAAGCTGCTGGACGAGACGCTGGCTCAGAGTCCGCAGGTCGTCAATATCTCGGAACTCGCGATGCGACTCTCCGGGCGAGTGATGAGTGATATTCTAGTGCCCGATTACCCGTTGCCCGACGAGGCTTTCCTGAAGATAAAGCGCCTGCTGGACCAGTCTATCCTTGACTTCCATCGCTGGGATTTCAAGCGTCGTGCGCGTCCATACAAGGCTGCGCTCCGCGAGCAGGCAAGCCTCTATGTTGAGAGGGCTGAGCGCGGGGGCGAAAAGGATGGACTCGTGCGAAGATTAATGGTTGACGAGCCGTCATGGCAGACGGATAAGGCTGCCCGCGAGCGGCTGCTCGACCGTAGCATCAACCTCATCGTCACAGGATACGAAACGACTGCTACATCGCTGAACTGGGTCGCTCATCTTCTGGCGGCTTTTCCCGGTGTGCAGGAGAGGCTGCGCAACGAAGTGAATAATAATCTATACGGAGACGGAACCGTGCCGGAGGCGTTTGACGACAACACGCTGTTGCGCAGGTCAATAGCGGAAGCGATGCGGCTCTACACCGTCCTGTGGTTCAACATCCGTTATGTAACTCAGGAAGTTACGATTGAGGGTGCGCGGTTTGTCAGAGGCTCAAGAGTTATGCTGCTTCCCTTCATCGCGAATCGCAGCGCTTCGGTTTATACAGCTCCCGACTCCTTTAACCCTGACCGCTATCTGGAAGGCGAGCCAGCGCCGCTCTTTCCCTTCGGCAACGGGCAAAGGGTCTGCATCGGCCGCAGGCTGGCCGAACTTGAGATGCAGGCATTCGTCGTCGGGCTTCTGCGGCGTTTCCGCCTGGAGAGTGTTTGCTCGCCAAAGGCCATCGGCGGAGTTCTGTTGCAGCCCGATCAGGACATTAGCGTTCGTTTCACGCCGCTCTAATCTCGTTTGAAATTTCAAACGTCGTGTGTTGCCAAAACGGCTTCAGACGGAGAGGGCCTTTAGCGCCATTCACCGATAAGCACGAAGGGAGCCCAGTAGAACGGGGCGCTGTATTTCTTACCGGCAATCATGCTCTGCTGTGCGGCGCGCATCGCAGCCGTCGGCGACATGCCCTGCCCTGCGAGCAGATTCTTGTAGAAGTCTGTCATCAACTGCGGGGTCGAGCTATCGGCCACAGACCAGAGGCTAACGCCGACGGTCGGTGCGCCCGCGTAAATGAAGGCGCGCGTTAAGCCGATGACGCCTTCGCCGCGCGTCTCCGTCTGGCCGAGCCCGGTCTCGCAGGCCGAGAGCATCACGAGCGGCGCGCCGAGCTTGAGATTGAAGACTTCGTTCGTTGCCAGAAAACCGTCGCTCGAACGGTTGTTGATGAGCGAAAGCACAACGCCCGTAAACTGTGGGCGCTTCGGATTAAGCAGCCCGTGCGTCGCAAGATGCAGGATGCGGTAGTTCTTCAAATCCTTCGTCTGGACGTTGGCTTCATTGGCGTCCAAATCGAGCCAGACATCAGCCAGCCCTCCGCTCTGCTTAGTGACCTGCGCAATCTGCGTCGCTTCGACGCGCGTGCCGGGCAAACGATTAAGCACCGGGCCTTTCGCGGGCGCGCCGACGCCGGAAGCAGCGGGTGTGCCTGCAACATCCGTCAGCGCGTTTGAAAGTCCGAGGCCGCGTGTTTCCTCGCTGGTGGTGGCGATAGGGACAGGAGCAGTCGGGGCTGCTGCTGTCGTTGATGCTTTTCTGGCAGCGCCTTTTGGTGCGCCTTTCGCCGCGCGTTTCGTTGTGCCCTTCACGGGGACTTTCGCTTCCGGCTTCAAACGCGGGTCGTTTGAACTAAAGACAGGGTCGCCGATGACCAACACGTTCTTGCTCGTCGGCCTAACGGATGCCTGCTTTCTGATGACCGCTATGACTGAGGCCGAAGGAGCATAGACGATTTCATTCGTCGTGATGAGATAAGGCAACGAGGCATAGTCCGCGCTGCCATCGCTCGCCTTCACGAGGGCTTCAAATGGAACGTAATTAAGCGCGCCGTCTGCGATAATCAGTAGTCGCTTAGTGCCAATCATGGTCGCGGCCGGCTCGACCGCAGTTTTATAGAGCGCGTTGGAAGCGGTCGCGAAGCCCGCGGCATTCCCGGATACGGGAGCAGCGCTCAGTCCGAGCCCGCGCGTCGGCGCAGTAGCAGTTGCGTCAACACCGATGATGCGCCGGCGCATTTTTTCAGGAATGATGGCATCGCGAAACTCACGCGCCTGCTGTTCCACAACAGCGCGTGCTGGCAGTTTGTAAAGCGCTACGCCGCTCTGTGTGACGACCCATAGATACGAATCCTTCGCGCCCAGACTATATTCCAGAAGCGCTGTCTGCTCATCAAGCACCTGCTGCTGCGTCTCCGCGAGCGTTAAGGGCTGCGGCGAGGTGAGCGAAGCATAGCGTGGGCTGGCGGCCCTAATCTGATTCTCCATGCTGTCGTAATCGGTGGAAAGCTGGGCGAGTTCGGCTTCGAGTGCGGGATTCGTTTTAGTCTTGCCTTCTTCAGAGTTTTCGAGTTCTGCCAGTTGTTGCGCGACTTCCTGCTGGCGATTCAGGTTGTCCTGCCTGCGCTTCAGGAGTTCTGCCGGGACGCCTTCGCTGATGTCGGCATTGGCTTCGCCGAGCATCTCAAGGAGAGAGCGTGCGCGCCCCTGCTCTACTATTTTGAACGCTTCGGCAGCATCCGCGAGGGCCGCGCCCGAAAGCGGTTGGCCCGGCTGTGCAACCATCAAAGCTCTTTCGGCCAACGCGCCTGCCGCTTCATCGAAGACTTCGGTCGTCGTTGCCAGAAAGGTCGTGCGCGATTCATCTGCGCTGATGCTGCCCGCGCGGATGGCTTCGATAGTCGTCACCGCATCGCGATAGGCTGCAATCGCTTCTTCTCTGAGTTTGACCGATTTCTTACGCTCTTTTTCCGACGCTGCCAGCAACCACTTGCTCTTGCCTATGCCGCGCAGCGCAGGCCACCTTAAATCGTCGCGCTTATCTTTCCGCGCGCCGTCGCTCGCCGCAGCATAAAGCTTGATGGCATCCGGCAGGCGGCCTTGCTGCAAAGCTATGTCGCCGAGCGACGTGCGCGAAGCGACGCGCCAGCGGCGTGCCTGTCCAAACTTTCCGTAGAACGGATTGTCTGCTGCCGCGAGCGCGCTACTGAAATGCGACTTTGCGCTGTCGAGTTGATTGTTGGCGTAATCGAGGCGACCAAGGCCAAGCTCATAAATGGAGTAGATGATAAACTGACGGTAAGCGGCGCGTTCCTCATCAATCGTGCCCTTGACATCTGCTGCGAGCGCGCTGGCCTTACCAACGGTTTCGGCGCTCAGTCCGCTGGCGACGACATCGCGCCCTTTATTAACGAGGTCGCGCCCTTTTCCGGCCATCTTCATAGCCTGTTTGACTTTGCCCAGCGTGCTCGTATCAATCTTCGGCACTGTCATCATCGAGTAGGCTTCGCGCGCTTCCGCGACGCGGCCCGCGCGCGTCAACATATCGCCCGTCTTGGCGAGCATCAGGTTGGCGTTGTACGTGTCGCCTGCGGCGACAAAAGATTTGTTAGCTTCCTGATAATGAAGGCGCGCAGGGTCATACTGTCCCTGACGGCTGTACAGGTCGCCGAGGGCGTCGCGCGTAGCGGCGCTGCCTTTCGCATCGTTGGCCTGCGTGTAGAGCTTGAGCGCCTGTTCGAGCGAGACGAGCGCCTGCTCGGCATTGCCGCGCTTTAAGAGCGAACGGCCCTGCACCAGAGCCGCACGCCCACCCGCCTGCAACGGCGCAGCATTTGGAGAAGGTGTTGGAGCAGCAGCCGGAGCAGCAGTTGGTGCATTAGTTCGAGCAGCGGGAGCGTTTGGCGTCTGCGCCATGAGCGTAGCGGGCGCTTGCAAACCGGCGGCGGTAATTGCGCATGAGAGAAAATAGACAAAGGGCCTTGTTAAAGATTTCATGCTGCTCCTCCTGGGAAGCGGTTAAATTCTCCGCGAGTGACGAGAGCTTTGAGGTTTAACCTTGAAGAAATGCGCTGAGCCGTTAAATCGGCGCGCAGTATATCACTAAACACTTAATGTGCAATGATAAAGTTCGCATCAACGCAATCGTGAGATAATGTCAAGAGCGCTGGCGCAAACTGCGAAAGGGCTGATAATTTGAACGGTAGACGCCTGAAGATTAACGCGCACGAATACGGCCCTCGCAATTGACGTGAACAATCTGACCCGAACTTTTCGTTAAGCTGTTTCAGGTTCGATTTATCGCTGAAGATGAAGACTAAGATGGTTGTCGAATAGCCGTAGCTAATCTATCCTGCGTTGGCCGTAAGGCCGCAACTGCGAATCAGCTTGCCCGTCGCGGAAGCCTTCAGTTTCGTTTGACTCAAAAAGCGATTGAGCGTAGAAGCAGAGTTACGTTCCTTGTTAACCAAGAAAGTCGAGAGAGAAAAAGCCATGACTCGCCTGCGTGCTGCTGCCAAATTCTTTTTATTGCCGTGCGTCTTGTTCTGTTTGAGTGTCGCTGCTAATGCTCAGCAGTCGCGGAGCAGCGGCGCGCTGGGGGAGATAGATTTCCCGACCTCCGGCTCGCGTGCGGCGCAGTCGCATTTCCTGCGCGGCGTCGCAGCCTTGCACTCGTTCTGGTATGAAGAGGCTCTGGAGGCGTTTCGCGAAGCGACGAAAGCCGAACCCGGTTTCGTTATGGGTTACTGGGGCGAGGCGATGGCCTATAACCACCCGCTCTGGAATGAGCAGGACACGGAGGCCGCGCGCAGGGGGCTCGCCAACATTCGCGATACGCGTCAACTGACGGCGAGAGAGAGGGCTTACGTAAACGCCGTCAGAGCCTTGTATGGCGAGGGCGACAAGCACCAGCGCAACATGGCCTACGCCGCTGCGATGGAGAAGGTTTATAAGGAGTACGCGGACGACCTCGAAGCTGCCTCCTTCTACGCGCTTTCACTGCTCGGCGCGGTGCGCCCCACGGATAAAGGCTACCGTTTACAGATGCAGGCGGGAGCCATCGCTCTCGAAGTTTACCGCAAAAATCCGAATCATCCCGGCGCGGCACACTACATCATTCACGCCTTCGACGACCCCGAACACGCCATCCTCGCTCTTCCGGCTGCACGCCGTTATGCACAGATCGCGCCCGACGCGCATCACGCGCGACACATGCCTTCGCACATCTTTATCCAGCTAGGCATGTGGCCCGAAGCTGCCTCATCGAACGAATCATCATGGGCAACCTCCGACGCGTGGGTGCGGCGCAAAAACTACTCCATCGAGCGGCGCGATTATCACAGTCTCAGCTGGCTCGAATACGTTTACCTGCAACAGGGACGCTTTCGAGATGCCGAAGCACAACTCGCCCTGATGCAGAAATCAATCGCCGAACTCGGTGCGCCCATTCGTGGCTATCCTTTTATGGCCGCGGCCTTCATAGTGGAGACGGAGCGCTGGGAGTTGATTGAAAAATACTTCGATGACACGGGCGCGAAATCCGTAGCGCCGTCTGCACAGAAGGAAGCGGGAGCGGACTCATGCCACACAGCCGGGAAGCCTGCGGCCGTCTTGGTTAAATCATCTGTCAGCGCGCAGACTCCGCGCCAGCCTTTCAAACGACTCTATGGCAACTACGCGCGCGGGTTGGCGGCGGCGGCAGCTAATAATCCGTCGGCGGCTGCGAAGTATGTCGCAGAGATGCGCGAGCAGCGGCAGGAGGTTGAGAAGTACGGCAACTATTTCAGCGCTGAAATGGTCGAGATTATGGAGTTGGAGGTGTCTGCGCTGGCGAGCGCAAGCGCGGGCAAGATGGACGAAGCCATAGAACTTCTGCGACGCGCGACGAGCCTTGAAGAGTCTTTGCGTCCGCCTTCAGGCCCGCCCGATATGATTAAGCCTTCGCACGAGTTGTTCGGAGAAGTCTTGTTGCGCGCGGGGCGGCAGGCCGAAGCGGTTGCACAGTTTAAGACCGCGCTCCTGCGTCAGCCGAACCGCCCGCGCTCTTTGCTCGGACTGGCACGCGCCGCCAAAACAAGCGATGCGAAACTCGCTGCCCAAGCCTACGCAGACTACTTACGCACACAGGAACGTGCGGACGCGCGTGCCACCGAGCTTGCAGAAGCGCGTGACTACCTGAAACAGGCGAGCGCACGCTAAGCACAACGCGGAAAGAGATGATTGTGATGAGAAGAAAGAACTACAGAAGGCTCGCGCTCGTGCTGTTGCTCGCAATGGGAATTGTATCCGCCGTCGCTTCAAGACCGGCGTTGACCGCGCAGCAGGCTGATGTGCAGATTCCGTCTCAGAGATTGCGTTTCGGCGTCTTCGTCGCACGGTTTGATACGGGCGGCACTTTCACTCTTGAGGGTGACCGCTGGCCCACCCTGAGAGGCAACTGGAAAAGCAAAGGCGACGAGATTGAACTCACCGGCGGCCCCATCGGATGTGAAACCCCTGGCCGCTACAAGCTACGGGCGGACGGCAACAGCATCAGTTTCGACCTCATCTCGGATAATTGCACACCGCGACGAATGATTCTGGACCGCAGCACATGGTCGCCCGCCGGCGAAGTGAAAACCGAATCGTCGCCTCGCATTGTGAGAGTCGCCGGTGCGAGAGCGCCTGCGAGCCCCGCGCCGAGCACTCCGAACGAGAACTGGCCCTCCTTTCGTGGGCCTCAGGCTTCGGGCGTGGCTGCGCGGCAGAATCTCCCTGACCGTTGGAACGCCAAAACGGGCGAGAACATTCTCTGGCGCACGCCGGTTCCCGGTCTTGCACATTCAAGCCCGGTCGTCTGGGGTCATCGCATCTTCGTCACCAGCGCCGTCAGCAGCGACCCGAACGCCTCTTTCCGTCCCGGCCTCTACGGCGACGGTGATGCCTCGCAGGATCGCACGCGCCACCGCTGGATGATTTACGCGCTCGACAAACGAACGGGCAAAATCCTCTGGGAGCGCACAGCACATCAGGGCGTCCCGCTCGATAAGCGTCATATCAAAGCGACCTACGCCAACTCTTCTCCCGCAACAGACGGCCGCATCGTCGTCGCATGGTTCGGCTCGCAAGGCGTTCATGCCTACGATGTCAACGGGCGCTTCCTCTGGAAAGTTGACCTCGGACGACTCGACTTAGGAGCTTACGACATCCCGACTTATGAATGGGGTTCGGCCAGCTCGCCTATCATCTGGAACAACCTCGTCATTCTACAATGCGACACGCAGGACGATTCGTTCATGCTCGCTCTGGATGCCGGTACGGGCAAGACTGTCTGGAAGACAGAGCGCGATGAAATTCCATCATGGGGTACACCGACTGTCGCAGTCACATCCTCCGGGCCGGAACTGGTCGCGAATGCGTCCAACTACATACGCGGTTATGACCCGCGCACGGGAAAGGAGTTGTGGCGGCTCGGTCGTAGCTCGAAAATCACTGCGCCGACGCCAGTCTTTTCAGATGGCATGTTCGTCGTCGCCAGCGGGCGCGGGCCCGAACGCCCTATCTTTGTGGTCAGAGCCGGTGCGCGTGGCGATCTCACTCTGCCCGAAGGCAAGACGACGAGCGAGGCCATCGCGTGGAGTCGCACGGGCCGCGGGTCGTACATGCCGACGCCCTTAGTCTATGACGGCATCCTCTACGTGCTCGCCAACAACGGCCTCCTTGACGCCTACGACCTGCGAACAGGAGAGGAAATCTACAGGCAACGACTACCACTGATAGGCAGCGGCTTCAGCGCCTCACCCGTCGCAGCAGACGGCAAGCTTTACCTCTCAAACGAGGACGGCGAAATGCTCGTCGTCGCGGCGGGGCGCAACTTCAACCACATCGCAACGAATTCGATGGGAGAGATGCTGATGGCAACCCCGGCCCTCTCGGATGGTGTGATGTACGTGCGCTCGTCGAAGAGCCTGTTTGCCATCGGGCGGAAGCAGTGAATGAAAACGCAGAAAGACGTGAACCATTACTAGGCGACAACTATAACGTGCGAGTCTTTCTTGGCAAAGAAATGTTATCGAAGACTGTCTGACTGCCGGTTTGATCATCAAGCGATTCTCAAGAGCACGCTGTAATCAGCACTATTGATTATCGCGTCGCGCTCGATGTTCTTGACTTATTCGGAAACTATATTAAAGTAGGAGTTGTTAGTTCCCTTCTTGCTCCCGCCTTCACTGAAAACCTGAATCTCGATAATTGGCGGAAGCAGTCAAATGAAACATATTTCGTCGCGCGCCTGCGGCGGCACGCGTGCCGTTCTTCTGATAGGATTCTTTAGCCTTCTCTTCATTATCCTGCCCGTTCTTTTCTGCGCGGGTCGCACGACGCAGGCCGCTGGCCCGCCCGTTTTGCTGAGCGAAGAGAATTCGACGCGCGCCATCGCGCTCGAATCCGTGACGCTGAAGCGCGAGCCTTTTCCGCTCACGCAACCCGTCTCCTTCGGCGCTGACGGGCGCACGCGCATCATGCTCTTTGCGAGGAATCTTGAGTTGCTTGCTGGCGAGGATGCGTCTGCGGTGACGGCGGAGGCAGAAGACGCAAGCCGCGTGCGTTATCCGCTAACCGTTGAATACGTCGGCCCTGTTCCCGGCTTCGAGTGGATGAGTTCAATCGTCGTCCGTTTGCACGATAATCTGGGAGATGCTGGCGACGTGTTAGTAGGCATCAGGCTGCACGGTTTGGCGAGCAATCGCGTGCGCGTCGGCATCGGCCACACGGGCGGCGGCCCGCCGGATGACGACACCGTTCCTCAGCCCGTTCCAGATCTGGGGCCGGGCGCTTCCCTGCACGGCAAGAAACTCTTTCCCGCAGACAACGCATGGAATCAGGATGTCTCAAGCCTGCCCGTTGACCCAAACTCGGATAATCTCATCAGTAGCATGGGCCTGACTAAAAACCTGCACCCGGATTTCGGAACCGTCTATGCGGGAGCGCCAAACGGCATCCCTTACATCGTCGTTAGCGGACTACAGCAGAGAGTGCCCATCATCTTCGACGCGTACGGCGACGAAAGCGACCCAGGGCCTTATCCTGTTCCGCCCAATGCGCCGATTGAAGGTGGGCCCAACGCAACGGGCGACCGCCACGTCGTCGTCATTGACCGCGACAACTGGAAACTCTACGAGCTTTTCACTGCATCGCCTGTTAACGGCGGAACAAGCTGGCGCGCTGCGTGCGGTGCGGTCTTCGATTTGTCGTCCAACGCGCTGCGTCCTGCCGGCTGGACTTCGGCCGACGCCGCCGGTCTGCCAATCTTTCCCGGCCTCGTGCGCTACGATGAGGTCTTCGAGCAACGCGAAATTACACACGCCCTGCGCTTTACAGCCTCACGCACACGTCGCGCCTACGTGCATCCCGCGCGCCACTTCGCCAGCAGCAACACCAGCCCCAACCTACCGCCGATGGGAATGCGCGTCCGCCTGAAAGCCTCCTTCGACATCTCAAGGTTCTCGCCCGCGATGCAGGTTATCCTCCGAGCGCTGAAGAAGTATGGAATGATTCTGGCGGACAACGGCTCGGATTGGTTCGTCAGCGGTGCGCCTGACATGCGTTGGAGCGACGATGAACTCAACACGCTCAAGTCAGTCAGAGGCTCAGACTTCGAGGTCGTGCAGATGGGAACGATTGTTGACAGGTGAAAGCGGCGTGGGCCAATTTAACTGGCGTTCAAATGTTGACGACAAATGCTGATGAAACCGACTCAGGAACAGCTTTCGGCGGCCGCTGGTCGCGTCGTGCCGGATGTTATCGCACACGACTTGCGCGTCCTCTTCTGCGGCATCAACCCCGGACTATACACAGCCGCCGTCGGGCATCACTTCGCACGCCCCGGCAATCGTTTCTGGCCCGCGCTCTACGCCTCCGGCTTCACAGAGAAATTGCTTTCGCCCTCCGAGGAGCGCGAACTGCTCTCAAAGGGATACGGCATTACCAACGTGGTCGAGCGTGCAACCGCGACGGCCGATGAGCTACCGGCGGAAGAGTTAATCGCGGGCGGGCGTCGTCTTCAGTCGAAGGTGCGGCGCTATCATCCGAAGTTTCTGGCAATCCTCGGCGTCGGCGCTTACCGCACGGCGTTTCATCAGCCCAAAGCCAAACTCGGACTTCAGACAGAGACCATCAACGGAACGCTCATCTGGGTGCTGCCGAATCCGAGCGGGCTCAACGCACACTACAAGCCAGCAGATTTAGCAAGACTATTCGCAGAACTACGCCGCGCGGCTGAAGAGTAAACTCACACGCCTACCTGATGCCGACCACCGTTGAACCGTAACAGGCGCGGAAGATTATTCTCTCCCTCGTATCAGGATGCCTGAATCTCTCTTCAGTAAAAATATTCCGGCGATAGTTCCGGCCGCTTCCGTGAGCGGCAGCAGGAAAGCTGTTGACTGAAACACACTCACCCAACTGCTACGCGACATCGCCGCGACATTTGAAACGTGGTCAGGGCTAATTCCCACAAAATGGTTGTAGACTCCGAAGAGGAGCGACCCGGCCATCGAAAGCGTGAGGATGACAGCGCCCGCTGTCGGTAGTTTCTTCCAGAGCAGTATGGCAGCAACGATGGGCGCAATCGTGATGACGACGATGACAAACAAGCTCTGCGATGTTGAGAGGCCGACGCCGAGCCTTTGATGCGCAGCGCCGTGGAGGGTCGCAACGGCGGCGTGTGCAATCACGGTCACGAGAGCGAAGCGTGTGAGCGTGTTCATAAAAGTGCGGCAGGCTCTCGGTTATCGTCCGGCCTGTAGTTCATAGGCGAGCAGGCGATTGTCGTTTGAGACGTAGAGCAGATTGGTCGTCTCGTCGCTGATGAAGCGCTCGTCGGGGTCGCTGAGTTTGACGGCTCTTTCGGACCGGCCCGTGTTGAGGTTGACGCCGAGCAGGCCGTGGCCTCCGTCGCGCCCTTTCAAGTCCGTGTAGAAATACATCCACTGTCCGCGCAAGGCCGCGAGCCGCTTGCGACGCCAGAGGAAGCGCGAGAGACGTTCGAGTTGCGCGGCGGGGTCGAGGCGGTCGAGGAGACGTTCGCCCACGTCTGCCGATGTCGGCGTCCTGATGGGCACGCGCAAATTTTGCGACTGCCGCACGCGCGCTAACACACCGAAGGATGAGAATCTTTCCCGCACATACTCGCGCGAATAGTTTTCCGCCAGACTCGTCAGGTTGTTGAGCGAGGCGTGTGTGGCGAGGCCGGACCAGCGCAGCGTGCTGGCCGAGCTGAGCAGTTGAGCGCCGCGAAAGACCGTGGAGGCTGCGCCGCCGTAACGGAAGTAGAGCGAGGCGGCGCGTGCGGCGATGGCTCCGACGGTTCTGAGCAGGCCGCGCCCCGGCGGATTATGACGCGAGCGCCAGACGCTCTCTTTACCGTCGCCCTCGAAAGCTGCGACCTCGTTGTCGCCGCCGACGACCGCCTGCCCGCTCTCGTTCAACAGGACGAAGGCAGCCCTCTGCACACCGTGAGAATATTTGGCGCGGCGCTTTCCCGTTGCCGCGTCGAGCATGATGAGGTCGTCGCTGTCTGCAATCAGGATGGTTGACGCATCTGGGAGCGCCATGTTGGTGATGCCCTTGTCCGCACCCTTGTAGCGCCAGAGAACTTTCCCTGTGTCGAGGGCGATGGCGCTGACGCCGTAAGGGCCGCGCTCGGTGCGCTCGCCATTTTCGAGGCGCGTAAACTGTCCGCCCGTGCGCACGTAGAGCACGTCGCGCGTGAGCAGCATCTCCGGCGCGAGGCCAAGGTCTTTCGATTCCCACACCTCTTCGCCGCTTGTGCGAGAGATGGCGCGCACGCGACCGCGACCTGAAACATAAATGCGCCCCTCATCCATCAAGGGGTCTGCTTCAGTCAGCGCCAGCCCTTCCTCGTTAACACGAAATTTCTCGCGCCTGCGTTCCCGTCCCGAACGCTGTTCGAGGGAGGTCACGCCGTCGTAGAAAAGATAGAGGCGGCCGTCCAGAAACGCAGGGGCACGATAGTTGTCGAGCGTGTAGGGCACATCGTCGTCGCCGCCCCAACGCGCGGGCATCATCTCGACTTCGCCCTCAAGCTCATGCTTCCACAATTCCCTGCCCGCGCCGAGGTCAAACATGTGTACGATTGGACGACGCTTGAAACCGCCTCGCGCTCCGCCCCGCGCATCGCGCACGAGGACGACGGCGAGCAGGTTAGCGTTCTGCTCAAGGGCCATCTGCATCACAGCGCCGCGCACCTTTTCGCTGCGCCAGAGCGTCTCGCCCGTCATCAGGTCTGCGGCCTCAAGCCTCGACTTATCGCCGCTCTCCAAACTCAACAGCAGCAGGTCTGTGCCGGGAACGGGCGCAACATCAGTCTCATCAAGGCGCACATTCTTGCGTCGCCACAACACATCGCCCGTTTCGGCGTCAACGCCGTAGAGAGACTTGCCCGTGCCGACGACGAGCACGCCGAGTTCCGTTGCCTGATAAAAACGAACACGGTCGTCCAGCTTCGCGGACCAACGCGTCGAAGCGTGTGCTTCCTGCGCGGAGAGACAAACTGAAGCCAGCAGCGCAGACACGAGCAGGACGCATTCAAGCGCCCTGCGACTATTGGAAAGATGAATCTTGAAAGACAATTGATGATTACCGCCTCGAAAGAAATTCACTGTACGGACGATGACAGGGCCGCAAAGAATTATAGGACTTCGCACGGAAATTTGTCACAGCGAGTCTATGGAAAAACGTTTGGACGCCGGAAGTCTTGGCGAGATTTATTCACAGTCAGGAAGCGCTATCAGCGTTGGCTTAAAAAGGGCGCGGCGGGCTTCAATCATCCTGGGAGGGTTTCGAGCGCAGGCGTTTGATGTGCGCGCGGCGCGTCTTCTCTTCGAGCGTGCGATTCTTTGCGCTCTGCGGAACGCGCGTCGGCACGCGTTTGGCCGGGCGATAATTCAGTCGCTCGATTTTCTCTCGCAGCTTCCGCAGGCAGAGCGCCTTGTTACGGTGCTGGCTGCGCTCCTGTTGTGAGGTGACGACGATGCCCGAAGGTAGATGCCTGAGACGGATGGCGCTCTCTGTCTTGTTGACGTGCTGCCCTCCGGGGCCGCTCGAACGGAAGGTATCAACCTCACACTCGCGCAGCAGATCTTCGTCCGATTCCGGCAAGATAATCATCCGAGCACTAACCTACACCTTCATAAAATCCGTGCGGCAAAAGCTGACAGCCGCCGTCTAATAAAAAGAGGCGGCATTGTCATCAACATCTTAATAATACAGGATTGCCGCCGGAAGTGAGGACGAAAACGGAGCCACGCGCAAGCGCACGAATCAACATGACAGACAAGCTGTTCCGTGTTGATTCGTGCGCTTGCGCGTGATTAATAAACTTATAGTCTTTAGTCTGCGCTTAGAGCCTGAGCGTTTAACTGGTCTTACGGGTTGACGCCGACGCCCGCGCAGTCGCTATTGGCCCGCGAAACGATTGGGCCGAAGCGCTTTTGATATTCCTCGGAAGTCAGAAACGCGCAGACCATCGCCTTGTAGTTGCCCGGCACTTTATTGTTGAGCACGTCGAGCCAGAAGTTATAACCGCCCTCGTCAGGGTTGCGTTGCAGGTAGCCGAAGTATTGCATCAGCACGAACGCGCGGTTGTATTCTGCGTTCTGCACGGCAGCGTCGTCGGCCACAAGCCTGACCACGCGCGCACGCCCGCCGTTCGTCTGATACTCGTTAATGAGCGAGGCGCGCTGCGATGAAAGGTTAACGCCCGTCGTTAGCTGCACTCTCTGCAAGAGCGCGTCAACAAACTGTTCGGCCGTTTGCGACGCGGGGTAGATCTGTAAAAACTCCTGCCTCTGTACCCACTGGTTGGCGAACGCCTGCTTCATCTGTTCGAGTTGCGGCCCTTCTGCTATCTGGCCGCGGTCTGCGTTGAACTCCTGAAAGAGGGGGCGGCGTCCGAGGCTTGAGCGATAGAAGCGATAGATGAAAGAGCCTGTCCGCTGAAACTCCTGCTCGACGAAGAAGGCTGCCGAGACGGCGACGCGTTGATGCTTGATGCAGTTTTCGTCCGCAGCGCAGCGCGTGATTTCCCTTGTCCAGTAAGAGAGTCCGCCCGTGTCTGGCTCGCGGTTGAGAAAGTCTCTGTATTGCTGACGGACGAAGAATGAGGCGTCGTCAATAAAACTACGGTGAGGCAGATTTGGGCGCAACACAAACAACCCCTGCTCGATGCCGCTGACGATGACCGTGCCGCTCTTGAAGTAGGGATAATTTCCCCACGCGCCGTTGAAAGCCGCGTCGTCGTTAATAGGGAAGATGTCGAAGAAGGCCACTTCATTGAGGCTTGCGCCCGCTGCGTTGGCAGCATCGAGGATACGCAGGCCGCTGCGGTAATTCGACTCGTAGGTGTAGCGCCCACGCACATAAAGGTTATGGTCTATTGAGATGGTTGGGCCAACGTAGACGCCTGAGACCGCCGGCGCGTCGAGGTCAGAGAGATTCCAGATGTATGTGCGCGTATTGCCGCCGAAGTGGTTTTCGTCCAGTTCGTCGTCGAGCAGGAATTGCGCGTGGTCGTCTGTGAGCCAGCCCTGATGCGTGTAGCCGCTGCCGTCGTAGGTTGTGCGCGAGAGTTGAACGGGCTCGTTCTTGTTCGTCACGTCAACGATGGTCAGCGTGTCTTCGTTTGCGTTGAAGCAAATCTCGCGGCCCTGATGCGTCGCGTCCGGCCCATGGTAGATGACGCATTGCGATTCGTGCGTGTAGCCGTCCTGACCGACGCACCCGGCGAAGGTGGGCGCGAGCGGATTCTGCACGTTGACCATGTGCAGGCCCTTGGAGCATGTGTCTTGGCTTCCGGCGGCGTAAGCGAAGCCTGTCTGCTCGTTGAGCGCGAGCGTGTGTGCGCGGCTGAAGCCGCTGTAGTGTGCCGTCTCCGCGAAAGTGACGGGCGGAGACGCGACGTTGCGTAGTTGAGTCAGGTCGAAGACCTGCATGCCGTGGCCTACGGCTTCGCTGACGATGAAGGCGTAGTTGCCGTAAGTTTTGATGCTGCGCCACGTGGAAGCAACGCTGTGCGGCGGGAGGTTGCCCAGATAGACGGGCGCTTCCGCGTTGGTGATGTCAACAAACGATGTGCCTGTGGAACGGCCCATCAGCGCGTACTCCCTGCCTGTCAGCGGGTCGGTCCAGCCCCAGAGGTCGCTGCCGGAGCCGCCGCCGATGTTTGCGAGCGGCAGGAGCGCGGCGAGGTCAACATTGCGGCAGGGAAACGTGCCCGCCATTCCGTTGACACACGGCGTCAGGCTCATCGGAAGGAGCGCTTGATTTCCGGGTTGACCGTTTGGGCCACCGCCGCCGCCATGCTCGTGTTCGTCGTCGTGCACGGCGAGAAGCGGGCTGCCCCAGACAGTCAGAATCAAAAGGAGGGCGAGTAGGAGGGCAAACTTTCTGTTTCTCATTCTAAACCTCTGAAGAAGCGGAAACGGCGCGCACCGTTTACACGGCGGCGAACATTCGGATGATGCAGGGGAGACTGCGGAAGCGTCTGGCCCAGGAGAGCGCACAGTTGGCAGCGACTCGAAGACCATTCCTGAGCGGCCTTAATATAACTTTTTCTTGCGCTCCAACCAAGCCCGCAAGCCAGCTTTTTGAACTTTACGACGAAGGTTACGACGAAGCAGCGGGCATAGTTCCTTACGCCTCTCGCGCTAAGAGAAACGCCAGATGGCCGCTTCCAGTTCTTCGAGGCTGAGGTGGATGGCTTCAGGCGCGAGCCTGAGCGCGTATTTACGCAAATCGCTGCATTCATACAAAATCGTCAGCAGCATTAAACGCGCGCGCAGGTTCAAATCAATCTCCGCTTCCCTGTAGCCGTAGGCCAGCAGCAGCGCCCTTTGCAACTCCGCGCGTCCCTGCACCATCAACACGCCCGGCGCAACAAACTCATATTCGGAAAAGCCGCAGAACGAATCACCGAAGTCGAACAAGCCTGAGACCTGCCAGCGACCATCTCTTTCTTCGAGCAGCACGTTGCCCGGATGCACGTCGCCATGCAGCAGCACGGGCCCGTGCTCAACCGGCAACAATTCGAGCCTCGCGGCGATGTACGAAGGCAGGCTCTCCAACCACTCTGGGTTAGCGCCACACGCTCGCTGCCGCTCGACGCTCTCGCTCGCCTGACGCTTGATGAATTCGTTCCAATCACGATTCAACGCATTTTGCGAGAGCGGCGCTGCGTGTCCGTGCAACTCTCTCATGCCAGCGCCGAGGCGGGAAACGATTTCAAGCCGCTCTCGCTCCTGTATCTCCGCCCAGACTTCTCTCATGGGCACGCCCTGCAAGTGAGTCATCAACAGATAGGGCCAACCTTCAAGCGTACCCGCGTGTACGACCTCGGGCGTCTCGATACACAGTTTGCCATGAGCGAACTCAAGCGCCGCCCGCTCACGCTCGTACTGCCCGCGAAAGGGCGCAAAGATTTTAAGGATCCACCGCTCATCAACAAAGAAGATAATATTTTCACCCAACGCAGAACGCCGCAGGCTCTCGTAAGAAAGCCGGTGACGCGCGCAGATGACGGCTGCGGCTTGTTGCCATACAACATCATGGAAGTGAAGCTGGTAATCTGCGGCCTCTGTGATTTTGGGAAGCTTCAAGCTCATCACGCGCCCGAATTTAACAGAAGCCGGATGCTAAAGAGTAGTTGCGACGAGTGTAATCGAAAATCGCGTGTGAGTTGACGAGCCTCCTGCTCGAAGCTCAATGCTCCGGCGTGAGAATAATAATTACTATTGACTTTCTACCCGCGATATATTTAACTACCAACACTCTTGAAGACGCGTGGGCTGTTAGGTAGCGAGATGAGCGGCAAAAAGCAGCACGAGCAGGAAACGATTTTGCGGCAGAAGTTGGAGGAGCGCGGGGCGCACCTGACCCGCCAGCGGGCCGCCGTCTTCGACTATGTTCGTCAGGCCAAACATCACCCGACCGCCGAAGAAGTTTATCTCGGAGTCAAGCGAAAACTTCCGCGTATCAGCCTAGCCACCGTTTACAAGAATCTGGAAGCGCTGGTCGCGTGCGCGGCCATCTCGAAGCTCAGCTACGGGGACTCGGCTGCGCGTTATGACATACGCACAGACCATCACTATCACACCCGCTGCCTCGCTTGCGGTGGGATGTGGGATTTAGATGCCGGACAGGGCGCGGAGCTACTTAAACAGATCAAACCACAGGCGGGCTTCGCCGTGAAAGACTACCGGCTTGAACTCCTCGGCCATTGCCGCGAGTGCCGCCGGTAATTTTTTTTGACCACCGAACAATAGTAATTATTGTTCTTAATTTGCGCATAGAACGAAAGGAGAGAGGGTAGGTAAGTTATGAGTGATAAAAGCGATGAGCAGAAGGATAGTGGGGGCCAGCTGGGTCAGCCGGTTCTGACAAACAGGCAGGGGCATCCCGTTTACGACAACCAGAATAACCGCACGGTGGGAGAACGCGGGCCGACCGTTCTGGAGAACTACCAGTTTCTTGAGAAGATTACACACTTCGACCGCGAGCGTATTCCTGAGCGCGTCGTCCACGCGCGCGGCGCGGGCGCACACGGCTACTTTGAAGCCTACGGCACTATCGGCGATGAACCCGCAAGCCGCTACACGCGCGCCAGGCTCTTTCAGCAGACAGGCAAGCGCACGCCAGTCTTCGTACGCTTCTCGACAGTGATTCACGGCGGCCACTCACCCGAAAATTTGCGCGACCCGCGCGGCTTCGCCATCAAGTTCTATACGGAAGACGGCAACTGGGATCTGGTTGGCAACAACCTGCAAATCTTCTTTATCCGCGACGCCATTAAGTTTCCAGACCTCGTTCACGCCTTCAAGCCTGACCCCGTAACAAACCGTCAGGACTCGCGCCGCATCTTCGATTTCATCAGCCTCACGCCCGAAGCGATGCACATGCTCACATGGCTCTTTAGCCCGTGGGGTATTCCTGCCGACTACCGGCACATGCGCGGCGCAGGCGTCAACACGTACAAGATGTACAACATGGAAGGCGAGGGCGTGCTCGTCAAGTATCACTTCATTCCGGCGCAGGGCGTTAAGAATCTGACGCAGGCGGAGGCTGATAAGATTGGTAATTTTAATCACGCCACACAGGATTTATACGAAAGCATAGCGCGCGGCGAATATCCCGAATGGGAGATGTGCGTACAGATTATGTCGGACGACGAACACACGGAGCTTGATTTCGACCCGCTTGACGCAACGAAGGTATGGCCCGAAGAGCAGTTTCCCCTGCTTCCTGCCGGACGCATGGTGCTCGACCGTAATCCTACAAACTATTTCGCGGAGGTTGAGCAGGCAGCTTTCGGAACGGGTGTGCTCGTTGACGGTCTTGATTTTTCCGACGACAAGCTGCTGCAAGGCCGCACGTTCTCCTACTCAGACACGCAGCGCTACCGCGTCGGGCCAAACTACGTGCAACTGCCCATCAATAAACCGAAGACGCACGTTGCCACCAACCAGCGCGACGGGCAGATGACATATCACGTTGACGGCGTCGAAGCGGGCGAGAATCCGCACGTCAACTACGAGCCGAGCAACCACAGCGACAGCCTGCGCGAAGCCCCTAAGGTCGGCAAAGACCACACGCCCTTCGTTCAGGGCAACGTCGTGCGCAAGGCCATCAGCCGGACGAACAACTACGGGCAGGCCGGCGAGCGTTACCGTGCGATGGAAGCATGGGAGCGCGACGAGTTGATTAACAATCTGGTCGCGCAACTCAAGCAGTGTGACCGTAATATTCAGGGGCGCATGGTCGGACACCTGACGCAATGCGACACGGAATACGGTCGGCGCGTGGCTGACGGTTTAGGAATCAAGGCAAACGAAAGCAAGGCGGAATCCGCAGCAGCGGACTGAAGATCAAAGGACGCGGCTCACGGAGGCTCGTGCGGCCTCCGTGAGTTGCTTCTTCAAGTCTTCTGAAAACAGACAGCGCCGATTCCGATTTTCGCCTCGAATATCTTCTTGGTGAGAAAGAATCCCCTCATCCTATCGCCGACGCCTAAAAGATGCAGCATCATCACGCCGTAATGTGAGGCGTTCGGAGTGGTCAGCAAATACTGGAAGGTGAAATAGTCGCCGGAAATGCTGATGAGTTCGATGCGCGCTTCTCGCTCGTCCTTGCGCTCTTTAACGTAGGCACGGAGCGTTCCTTTAATGCGCCCTTTCTCGCGTTGAAGCGTGAGCTTCAACGTGTAGGTGTGCTTCTGTTCCAGTTCGAGATGACCGGGCACGATGAGGTCTTCGCCCGTTCCCTTCCAGATTCCTGTCAACCTGTTTCCCTGTTTGATGTCGTGCGACTCATAGTTGCGGGCGATATTCTTTAGCCTGTCTTCGTCTCGCTTTTGCAGAAGCTCCGCATCAACATCCATTTCGGGCTGACGGTAAACTGCATCCAGATGCTCGACCTTCAGATTGTCCTTGCCGAAGAGAGCGTAGATGTTGGACAACACGGCCTTGAGTTCTCTGACGTTTCCGGGCCAGCGGTAGGATTGAAGACGTTCGAGTATGTCATCGGGAAGCGAAGAATTTTCCGCGCCGGTGATTCCCTTCCAGAGAAACTGTGCGAGGGCGGGTATGTCCTGCGGGTGTTCGTGCAGGGCTGGCGTCTGGATGAGAAATGAGCAGAGACGATAATAGAGGTCTTCGCGGAAGCGCCCGGCCTGCACCATCGAGAAGAGATTACGATTCGTCGCAGCGATGATGCGCGCAGACACCTCCTTCTCACGACTCTCCCCGACGCGCCTCACCTTGCTCTCCTGCAAGGCACGCAGGATTTTGACCTGATGCTCCGGCGAGAGGTCGCCGATTTCATCCAAGAAGAGCGTTCCCTTACCCGTCAATTCCCAGAGACCGGCCCTCGTCGTGACACCCGTCGCGACGCCTCCGACAGAACCAAACAGTTCAGTCTCGAATAGTTCGCCGGGGATCGCGCCGCAGTTGACCGGCACGAATTGATAATCGCGCCGCGCGCTCTGCTGGTGAATCGCACGCGCGACAATCTCCTTGCCCGTGCCCGTGTCGCCTAAGATAAGCACGGGCACATCAACTCTGGACGCGCGCAGTATCAACTCCCTGACAAGTTGAACTTCGACAGACTCGCCGTAATAGCTCATCGTCAGGTCGTGCGGAACATCGCCCGGCGACAACAGTTCAAGGAGCAGCGACGGAGAGCCAGCATCCTCTTTAAGACGACGACTCATAGCTTCCGCTCGATGATTGCCTCGCTTTGAAGCCGGAAGATGAGAGGCAGTTTGCACAGCACCCCTCTGCCAGAGTTCGTCGAAGACTTTTTCGTTCGTCCCTATGACGTAGATGTTTCTGTCATCTTTTTGGGCGGCCTTTTTCAGCAGCGCTGCGATGCCCTGCACGAGCCGGCCGCTCGTCGTGTAGCCGCCGCTGACGATAGGAATACGCGTGTGTCCGAGCAGGACTCTGGAGAGTTCCTTGTGCTCGTTCTTGGTCTTGCGGTCAACAAACTGTTCGTCCCGATTGCGTAGGCTTCCGAGGTCAGGCTCGCGCATGAGATAGACGCCGTACATGCCCTGCGCTTTCATTTTTTGCAGGGCAAGGTGTGCTTCCGCGCCCAGTTCCTTCTGCAACACCTTCAAACCGTCGGCGTTCCTGATAATCTTCAATGCTCTCAGAGACATGATTCTTCGCAGTTGACGTAAACAGTCGTCCGGCAAAAAGAATGGGGAAGGCAGCGAGTGCCAGCAGGGACGGAAGCCGCCGGGTAAAACCGCTGACAGTCTAAACGCTCATCGGTGGCAAGTAAAGATAAGGATTATTAGAGTGTAGCGTGCGCTACTGATTCCTTCGACTGTTCGCTCGAAAGGGCTGGAAAGGAGGCGGGCGTGAGGAAGTTTGAAAGGCTTAATTCGGATTGGGGGTTTTACACAACGGCGGACTGAGGAAACATCGAGAGGGTGCTGTAAAGGTCCTGGAGACTGACCTTTGCGCTGCCTGCCAGCGAAGCTTTCACGGCTGCTGCGTCGAGCAGAGTAATAACTTTGGCGGGCATGCAGCCCGCTAGAGATTGCGCATGTGCAATGGCGGCCTGCACGATTTCTTCATCAATTCGAACACGATGATGCTGCGCGATTCTTTCTCGCAACGCGAGCAGCATCTCCGTTAACTCTTCCGGCCACGGTTCGGTTAATTCCACGATCTGCGTGCGACGCGCCAGAGGCTCCGGCTCAAGCAGGCGCGCATCAAGCACGGTTCCGATTAATTTAAGGCCCTGCTCCAGAGCCTGTGCCAGCAGCAAAGGCCCGCGAGACTCGCCATGTAAAGCGAGTTCGAGATGCTCCAGGACAAGTACTAAGTCCGTCGCAGTCGCGGCCTCTCCGAGCAAAGTGTAGAGAAGATTTTCTCGTTCCGACTCAAAGAGCGTGCCCGCCATCAGTGTGCCCAGATCAACTGCCACGACGCTCAGCGTAGGCCGCAACTCCTTCAGCCTTCGCGCCATACCGTAAAGCAAATTTGTCTTGCCCACGCCCGACTTGCCCTTGACGACAGGCAATCTCGTCTGCCATTGCAGGAGCGCGCCGACGACCTCCGCAATCTTATCCTCGCGCCCGATGGTCGGCTCTCCAACGCCCTCGCTCACACGCGCTGTAATGTCAATTCCGAAACTCGTCAGCAGCCGACCCTGCTGGACATGCATCTGCGCGACGTTAACTTCGCGGCTCTCCAGCACAGGCTCTTCTCCGTCGAAGCCGAGCACACGCAACGCACTCTCGATTGCCGCCCGCGCATCTTCCTGCGTCGCCTGTTCCAGATAAATCACGCGCCATCCCTGCTGCCTGTGAGCGCCGCTGAAGGCACGCAGCACCCGGTTGTCCGTTCCCGTGTACTCAAGGTCTTCGTCAACGCAAACAAGAAAGGGCATCCCCGCGCAAGGTCGCTTGATGAGCAAATTCGTGCGCGGCTTGTTGAAGCAATCCTTATGCGCGGGCACGTTTCTGAGGAAAAGCGTGTCGGCGTTAGCCGTATCTATCCGCACACGCGATTGCTTCAACCTCTTTTCCAAATCATGTTCCAACTCAAGCATGATGCTAAACCCTCTCAAACTGAGAAACGGCCGCGCGCCCCGGCTCAGTAATAATAATATCGCCCCTCTTCCAGATAACGGATGCGCTCGCGGAGGCCATCAGGAATGATCGCGTATCTATCTTCCTTCTTATCATCCAAACGCAGCCACTTCTCCACGTTTGTAAACGGGTCGGAGAGGTCGAGCACGAGGCCGTTACGGCGATCCCAGACGCCCTGCCAGTCGCACTCATAATTTTCCCTGTCGTACGCGAAGCGCTTTACTGTTTGACCGCGCAGGCGTGCGCGGCCCGCAGCGGGCGGACGCTTCATCGCCGCGCTGATGTCATCTATGCCCTCAATCTCATGTGCGAGCACGCCCTGCCGCGAGAGTTCCGCGAAGATACCTTTGCCGCCGAGTTGGCCGAAGCGAGTATCTATCTCTAAAAGCTGCCGCCGCAGTTGCAGGAATTGGCTCAACCCTCCCCAACTCAAACCGTGTTTGCGCAGGTACGGCTCTAAACGCTCCACCTCATAGAGGATGGGGCTGCCTGGGCCAACGACCGATTCAATGCTGATGCTCTTCTCGTCGTAATTCGCAATCTGAAGGGCCGAACGCAGAGAATTGTGCACGTAGGTCCAGTGTGGAAGTTGTTGCCAGTCGAATCCCTGCCGTCGTGCATAATCTTTGTAAAGCGCGAGTTTGATGGCCCAGTCGAGCGTTGTCTTAACGGCCTCCGGCCCCTTGTCCAGCCGCTCCAGCATCAGCCGCCACTCCCGGCAGGCTTCCTTGGCCCACGCAGGCATGAACGACGCGCGCAAGTGTTTCTCAGCGCGCTCAAGATAAAAGCGCTGAATCTCGATGGCCGTCATCCATTTGCCGTTAACCACCAGCGCTTCCGCCTTGCATTCTGTGTTGAAGGCGAAGCCCTTGAGTGCTGTTAGAGGAGCACGCAATCCAACTACTTCGCTGAAACGGACGCCGGCCTCCGCCATCGCAACCACGAGAGCCGTGGTCGCAACCTTCAACCACATAGCCGTCTGCGAACAGAGACTCTCGCCGCAAATGAGATGAAGACGATGGAAGCCCCCGCTCGACAACGACTCGTCTTTGGTGTGAAAGAGTCCGCGCTCGTGTGTGGAATGCTCCGAGACGACTTTGCCCAGATGCGGGACGCGCGGCGAGAGCGTAAACGAAAGCCCGCTTGATAAAGAATCAAACCCGCCCGCGCCCGTGTAGATGATGCGCGACACTAGATGCGGAATAATCTCTGCGGAAAGTTTCTCCGGGTTCATGCGGTGCAGGTAGGATTCATGGCAGCCCCAAGTCGTTCCTGCGCCGCTGTAGTCAACGTTGCATTTGAAAAAGGTCAGAGCGTCCTCGCCCTCTCCGGCATTGAATTTCGCTGCGAGGCCGGAGAGCATTTCTTCGCCCGCCAGAATGTAGCGCACCACCTCCCACGGGTCTGCACACTCCGGCGTGCTGAACTCCGGGTGCGAGCCGCAGTCAACGTAAAAGCGCGCGCCGTTTTCGAGAAACATGCCGGGACCGAAATCACGCAGGTACGGCTGTTCACGCCGCGCCAAGTCCATGAAC
The DNA here is from genome assembly GCA_036382855.1 of Pyrinomonadaceae bacterium. Classification (GTDB taxonomy): domain Bacteria; phylum Acidobacteriota; class Blastocatellia; order Pyrinomonadales; family Pyrinomonadaceae; genus DASVTR01. The sequence goes on from DASVPO010000033.1 coordinate 160,494, forward strand.
AGCCACAACTGCTGTTCACGGTTGCTCTCCGCGTCGTATTGTCCCTGCGCGTTGACGGCGTATTCCGTTTCGACGCCCATCAGCCTTTCCATGATGACAACTACTGACCTCCCTGCTGCTTCGTGGAGGCCAGGAACGCCTCACTATCGCCGGACAGAGATTTGCTAATCGCATCAAAACCGGCGGCCAGAAATTCTTCTCCCGCAAGGCGCAGCTCGTTGAGGTTGCTGCCCGGTGCTGCTTCCGGCGTCTGCTGTTGCGGCTGCTGCTGTGCCTCGCGCTCGTCTCTGTCTCTCTGTAAAAATCTCATTTGAAATTCTCCTTTCGTGTCGCCGCGCAAGCGCCGCCGCCTGCGTCAGCTTTCATTCTCAAAATCATCAATCAGTTCATCATCGCCAGCGTCTTCATCGCCCGCGATTACCTGTTCGTCTAACTCTTCGTCCGCATCAAGCTCAAGCGACGGCTCATCGCGCCAAGCTGTGAGTTGACGGTTGAAGAGCGCCGCCCAGAATTGTGAGTTGCCGTTGCCGGGCGCGGAAGCGGCCTGCATCCTGCCGGGCGGTTTTTCTGCGGGCGGCGCGCCGAGCGCATCCAGAAGTTGGCCCAGGCTCTCTGCCTCCTCAAGAATTCTTTCCGTCTCCGCTCTGGTAAAACGGAGCGGGCTGGCGAGGTCGAGTGTCCGCGTCACGCTGCGATTGCTTTCGTTTTTGAGCTTGAAGCGTATGAAATCCCAGTTCACATCTTCGACCGCTTCCGGCTCAACGCTTCTCAGCAACATCGCGCGCGTCCACGCACGCGTATCTCCGGGCGGCTCGCTCGTGAAGCGCTCTGTTTGCTCCTCTGTTATCACACGCTCGATGATGCCACTTCGCTCGTAGGCCCAATAGATTCCTTCCGCCGCGTCAAGGCTCGAATACATGTGGTCAAGATGTTTGACCTGCGGCGCGTCCCATGACAGACCCGCTTTGCCGATTACCTGTTGCAGCACCGAAAGCTTCAAGACCCAATCCAGCCGCGCGGCCAGCGCAACGAAGTCCTTCGCGGCAAGCTTCAGGAGCGTGTCTTCCCAGAGCGCAAGAATCTCCTCGGCGCGCGGCACAATCCCTTCACAACCGCCATCTGCGACAAACCTCTTCGCTTCTTCCAGAAAGAGCAACTGCAACTCAACGGCCGTCACCTCGCGGCCTGAGACGAGCCGCGCGCGAGCCTCAAGCGTCGGGTCGTGGCTAAAACTGACGACTGTTTCCACGGGGTCGTCTAGAATCAAATCAGGATTCACGCGCTCGGCCTCAATCATCGCCAGCATGATTTGCATGACGCCCACCTTTAACAAACAAGCGACCTGAGAGAGCGTGTTATCAAAAAAGATGACGTGTAAGCGGGCCATCGAAGCCGTCTCGCTCTCGTCGCTTGCGCGGTAGCGGCCGCGTCCGCACAGAGGTTCATCACGACTGTTAACGAGCGGGCGATTGTGAGTCGTCTGCACGCCCGTCAACGTCTCGAAGAAATCCGCGCGTTGAGAAATTTGAAACGCGACCGGCGGCGCGTCGTGCTCGCTCCCAACCTTGCCCTGCCCCGTGAAGACGATGCTCGAAGCCTGAAAGGAGGCCAGATAAAGCATGTAGTGCATCTTGCGCTGAAAGATGTTGTTCCACGTCCGGCGCGTGACCAGAAAATCCAGATGGCTCCCGTAAGAGTTGCCCTTGCCGTCAGTGTTATTGACGAGCACTTGAATCTTGCGCTTGCCGGGCAGTTTGTCGTTGGCCTTCGTCATCGCCGTGCGTGCGATACGCAGCATGGCGTGCCAGCAGGCAACGTGGTCGTAGGCGCTCAGGACTTCGGGCAGACAGAGTTCAAGATGATCCAGGTCTATGTAGGCGCAGCCGCCGTTAGACGGCAGAAACCTGCGGCCCCAGTCCTGTGGATTAAACCCGCCGGAGCCTGCCATGCGTCGCAGGCCGCCCGTCGCCGCATCAGCCGCAATCGCCTCCCCGGTCTCATCACTTTGCGAACTACGACGACCACGGCAGATTGAACATTTACAACCAGACAACTTCAACTGCTCTACGCGCGGCAGCCCTTCTATCTCAACGAGCAATCTTTGCGAGGCCGCGTCGCCCGTTCCGTTTGGGCTGTCGAGGCCGAGCACGAAGTTGCCCAGTTCTATGTCCGCGCCACAGAGCAGCGGCAGTCTCTCTCTCTCGCCTCCCGCCCGATTGGCAGGCGATTGATTAAGCTTTCTCTCACTCATTTCAAAATCCTTCAGGCCACGTTGAGATAAAGGTGTGGCCGCGCGACCTTGCGCCGCACCAGTTCGACGCTGACGACATCAACATCCTGCGGCAAGTCGCTCAAATATTGGTGGCAGTTAAACGGCGTCAGCGTGCGCGCAGCGCCCTCAAACTCTTCGACGATGGCCGTCAGCACGTCCGTTAACTGAACGCCCGCCTTCCCGCCCTCAACTTCGCGCGTGCAGGCTCGCTCCGTCGCAGCGAGAGCAATCTTGGCGATGCTCGCTCCCGTAATCAGGTCTGCGCTTCTCACCATGCGGCGCTTGCCGTCGCGAAACGTAATGGTCGCAAGCTCGCTTTCGCCGTTTGGCGAGTAGAGCCTTGAGACGGCCGATTCGATGATGCTCTGACGGAGCGCCGCCTGGTCCGACTCTCCTGTGCTTTCGGAAGCATAGGGAATACCGGCGCTCAAGTGTTTGGCGAAGATGTCGCGCGCGGCCTTCCTGTTTGGCCTCGGCACTTCGACAATCGCATCGCCAAGCCGGCCGGGACGAAGCAACGCAGGGTCGAGCGCATCGCGGCGGTTGGTCGCCGCAACAATCAGGATGTTTCCTCTCGACTCAAGGCCGTCAAGCTCTGTCATAAAGGCCGTCAACACCTGATCGTTAGTACGCATTAACGAATTGCCGCGTGCGCCGCCGACGCTGTCCACCTCGTCGAAGAACATCACGACAGGCACGTCCGGCTCACGTTCTCCTGCCGCACGCGCGATGCGGAAGGCTTCGCGGTAGTTGGCCTCGCTCTGCGAATACCACATCGAATGAAGGCCCGCGGGCTTGATGTTCATAAAACGCGCACGCCCGCCGTCCGACACTTGACCAAGCCAGTTTGCCAGCGCACGCGCCATCATCGTCTTGCCCGTGCCGGGCGGCCCGACGAGCAGCACAGAACCTTTGCGACGCAGACGGTATTTGCGCACAGTCTCCGCGTGTTGCATGTGTAGGCGGATTGAGCGCTGCAAAGACTCTATCTCGCAATCGAGTCCGCCGATGTTCTCAAAGCTCTCGGCCGGAGTCTCTTCAAGGAAGAGGTCTGTGCGCTCTGCGCGTTCTATCTTCTCGAAGGCCATCCAGATATTTCTGTCCCAGCGCACAAGGTCGCCGCTGCGCAGCTTGTCCAACGCCAGCGCGCCAGCCGCATCAACCACGACCTCCTCATCTCTCCACTTGAGCACCATCCGCCCGCTCGACGTATAACGCTCAAACGAGGCTGTCTCTCCGCTCTGGAAAAAGTCGTAGGGCGACTTGCCGACGATGATGTTCAACTCGTTGCCGAGCAGAACTTCATCGCCCGCCAGCAAGCTCGCGCGGTCAACCTCTTCGCCAATTCGCACGATGCGGCGCGACGTTCCCCACGTAATCATGGCCGCGTCTTCGTCATCAGCGGTCGGCACGAAGCCCAGAAAGACGGCCGGATGCCACGGCGGCGCAGTCATCTTTTCCAGAAGCTGCGCGAGCTTTTCCTGATTGTCGCGTGCTTCGCTCAAGCCCGACTGTAGAAACGACAACTCTTCGAGCAGAAAACGGTCTGCGCGTTGGCCCATCTCTCTTGAATAACCGCGAATCTCTTGCAGCAGCCGCAGTTTCTCATCCAGCGGCGGCGCGCTCGTTCCAGTAGTTGCCAGTCTCTCTAAGAGCAGCGGTATCTGCGTTTCATCTCTTGACGTACGCGTCATCTTCTTAACCTCTCATCTCGCTTCTCAAATTCGATTCAGCATTCCGACAACACAGCATCGAGGGATACAACGCCCGCGCTTCCCTGCGTCTCCTTTTGCTGCTGCACTGCTTCGCCCGTGACGTTGAACCCGCGCGACTCCAACAGCCCGCGCCTCCATCCGAACAGAGAGAAGGTCGCAAGCTCTCCGGCCAGATCGTTGACGACGAGCGCTATGCTGTAAGCGCGCGGGAAGACGGTGCGATGCAGCGCGTGGTCGTGTGCGCTGAAGAAATCCACGGCCATCGTGCAAGCCTGCTGGCTCTCCTTTGAGCAGCCCTTGCACCACTCGCGCACAGGATGCGAATGCCACCAGCCGAGCATAATCTCGTCGCGGCGTCTGAGTTCGAGCGCCGCGCGCACATCCGTCCACGTCTGCGGCGTAAACTTCAGCTTCGTCAACTCCGCCTCCGCATGACGCGCGGGGATTTGCGCCGTGACCTCCGCGAAGACTTCCCGCGCGCTCGCATCCCTCAGCAGATGCCCTATTAAAATGCCGCCGGTCTCTTTTGCGCCCGCCGCTTTGCTCAAGCCTTTCGCCTCTTCTAGAATCCGCTGCGGCACAAACAAGGGCATGTCAACAGCGTCCACGTTTCCATGAGTTGCGGAGTCTCCGACAAACGCTGCGAGAGATGCTTCCCTGATTGTGAGTCCCGGCGTCACCTCTTCGGTCGTAAAGCTGAACTTCGGAGTTTCCTGTGCTTTCTCCTGTCGCGGGAATGCGGCGGCTAGAAATTTAAAGCGCTCTCCTTTTTTCAGTATGCCTTTCTTCATCAGCAGGCTTGCGGCCTGCTTGGCGAGCGGACGGAAGTAAGCCTTCGTGAAGTCGGTCGCGGTCTCGATTGTTTCGTTTGTCCGAACGCTGATACGGAAGCCTTGCAGGTAAGGCTCGCCGAGCGTCGGATGCCAGAGGGGCTGAACGGTACAGACTCTTCCCGCTTCATCGGCAGACAGCAGGCCGCGCCGGATCGCGCTAAACTCCGCCCACTCGCGCGCAGGCTCCCAGTCCACTGCTACCACCACCTGCCCCAGCGGAGCTTCCCCTGCGCCATACAACATCAGCGCATACTGATAACCGTCCTTCAACATCAAGCCCTCCACATTGATTCATCGCTTCGCGTGAGTCATCGAATCTTAAGTCGTTGACTCAACGAACAAACGACGTAATGAATCTACGACTCGAACCGCCTTTCGAACGCCCTTCAGCCCGCGTCAATATTGGGTTGCAAAACCAACTCGTCGCCGGTTTGCAGAGCATCCCCGACTCTTTCGGAGGCGAGCAGATGGCGTCCTTCTCTCTCAAGGCGCGCGTGGTATGTCAGCGGGCGGCCGCTCACGTCGTTCTGCGGCAGGCTCATCTGCGCGAGCAATCCCTGCACGAGTTCACCGACGGTAGAATCCTGCGGCACGTTGCTCACGTTGGCCTTCTTCTGCCCCGACACATCCATCACCTGAAGCCCCACTCCCATCTTTTCCGGCGTTCCCATCTCTTTATTCTCCTTCTTAAGTATCAAGTCTTCTTCAACTGCGTTTGTGCTGCCAGATAATTTCTGGCGATCCGTTCGTCCTGCATCGCTCTCACTTCGCGCCCGCATAAGCGGCAGGCGACGGAGAGAGCCGAGAGCGCATGATTCAACTCCACAACTCCGGGCAAGCTTGGAAACACGACTTCAAACAGCGCCGTCGCGCGCTCGCTTCTTTCCTTAACAGCCGCCCGCGCGAAACGTACGACACCGCAAGCCCTCAGCAGCATCAAGCCCACGGCTCGCCTGCTCCACTCACTAAAAGGTTCATCGCGCGCCAACTCAACCGCGACGACCACAGAGCCTTCCCCTTGCTCCTCAACCGCTGCCTGATAAAAGCCATCTCCGGCTTCAAGCTCAAAGACAAACTTCGTCGCCGTTTTTTCGTCAAACGGCCATCCCGATTCTTCGCAGAGACGCAGCAGTTCGGAGTTTGCCTGCCGCGCAGTCTCATCTGCGCTAACGCCCCGGTTAAGCTTCACGTGCTCTTTCGTCTTCTCCGTGTACAGACTTTCGACACCGGCTTTGAGTCCGGCGCAGGCTTCCTGCAAACGGAGCGTGAGATTAACTTCCTCGTCGAGCGCAATCTCCGCGCGCAGGTGCGGAGTCTGCTCTCCACGCGCAAGCGCAAAGCTGCCGGAGCCTAGTTGATGATTAAGATGGAGCAGCTTCCAGGCATCAACGCGCGCGGCAGCATCGCTCTCAAGCTGCGCTCTCAGGTGCAGCCAACGGTCGTCCGCGTGAGCGGCGACGAGCAGCATCCGTCCGTTGTTCAGGATAAAGTTCCAACTCTTCGGCCCTGTCGTCTCCACCAGCGAGGCACACTTCTGCAAACTCTCACCGATGACAAGCTCTCTTGTTCTGGTCTGGTATGACACCGCTCTTTTCGTTACCTTTCCGCACGGCTCTCGTTCGTCTCTATTTGCAGATTAAGCACGCGCCGCTTGAGCGGTCGCCTGTCCACAGGAAACCTGTGCTGGTTCAGTCTGGCCCACGCGCACGCTTCCCTGTTCAAAGCATCATCCTCGCGCATAGTGACCTTGTTGTAGGTGATGATCTCCCAACACTGAAACAAGAGGTCAACGAGCGACGTGCCCGGCGCGAGCCTTCCCACACAAATGAACGGCGACTTATCGCTGATGTTCGGATGAAAGACTTCCTTTGGATAACACCACGACAAGACCTGAAACCCGTTTGCAACGCGCAGGTAATCCGCAGGAAAGTAGACCATCAACTCGAAGCAATCCCACTCGCAGATTTCCGCGCCGAATCTCACCAACCCCTTCGAGCGGAAGCGTGCCAAGTAGTCCTGCGGAGGCTGCCCGTCGGTTGTGACAGCCGGGTAGAGTTCAAGCAGGTCGCTCTGCTCGGCGAGCGCCAAGCCTTCGTTGTACTGCCGTTCGAGAAAACTTTCGAAAATCCTGTCAGCCATTTCGCTTTCACCCGCCTGAACGCCTCAAGCCATCACAGCATACTTTTCAAGCCGCGCCGCCGCAGAAGCCGACAATCAACTGCTCCATCAACGGATAAGCCCTGCAAGATGCTGGCGTTTGCATCCTCGAAAAATCAGAAAATCACACGCGCTCAACATCAATCTCAAAGTGCAACTCTTCTGCGCGGCTACCGACGTGAAAGACATCGCCCTCTCGAAAGCCGAGGCTGTGAAGCGTGCGACCCGACAACTCTTCCGAGAGCGCACACGCTTCCAGACGCTCGCTCAAATCAACTCCGGCAGCAAACATCCTCTGACCGCAACGCTTGCACGCGGCGTCGGCCGTACGCAGCCGGCTCTGCAAACGCAAAAGCTGTTTCGTCTGCCCGCATCCGGCGCACGAAAGCTTACGGATGAAAGGGTCGCTTTCAACGCGAAGTCCGGCTTGACCCTTAAGAGAAGCAATGCTTCGTCCGAGTTCGAGCGCCTGCCGGACGGTTATGTCCTGAGGTCTGAGGTGCAGTCGCTCTATGCGCCACGTCTCGTGATTGCCGAAGCGACATTCAGGGTTGCGCCTGTACGTTGTCACGTAGTGCTTGTGTTGCGCGGCGTTGATTAAGACCTGCCGACCGACGGCCGCACGCTCCATCTGTCCACTCAAAATTTTCTCGCATTCGATGGCTTGTAGAGACGCGGCCAGAGCGCCGAGGCTCGAAGGGGCGTTGGTCGCAAACGTCTGCGACGCGAAGCCCTGGCACGGGTACGACTGCTCAAGCGCAGCGTAATCCTGCTCATCCCAAGCACACTCAAGACACGGCCCGTCATCGCACGGCGCATACACGTTCACTCGCGCCAGCAGCCCGCCCGCCTCAACACCCGTATCAATCCACGGCACACCCAATCGCCAAGCCGCCTGATTCACGTATTGGCGCGAGCGCCGCGAATCAAGGCAAGCCAGAATCACATCCGCGCGAAGAAGCCCCAGCGGCACACGCTCCACAGCTTCCGCGATTGCCTTAACGCGTAGTCGCGCGTTGATGCGCGAGAGACGACGCGCCTGCACCGTTGCTTTCCGCCGGCCGACATCGCGCGCCGTGATGTCCTGCGTCAGCAGGTTCGACTGTTCGTAAACGTCGCGGTCAATCAGCGTCACGCGTCCGACTGAAGGCATGCGGCCCAGATGAGACACCAGATGCGAGCCTATATTTCCGCCGCAGCCGACGACCGTTATGCTCTTGCCTGTTAAATGTGAAACCTGCTTCACGCTCATCTTTATGCTCCTTCCGGCGTCCATTGAAATCCTGCGTCGAGGGCTGTCGGTTGCGGGCAGAGCGCGCAGGTCTCCGCGTAGGACCAGCACGGCAAGTCTTCCGACTGGTGATACCAGACGCGACACTGCGGGCATCTGACGGCGCTTGCTTCCCTTTCAACCGACTGCTTGCAGCGCGGGCAGTAGAGCGCTAGCGACGCGCCCGTAAAAGTCTCTATGCGAGCAAGGCTTTCGGTCGAAAAGTAGAGCTTGCGCGTGCCGTCCACGGAAATCTCGTCTCGGTGCGCGACGACGCGCACTCCCAACAGCAAAGAGACTCCATTAACGCGCACCTCACGCTCGCGCCCGCAAATCAAAACCCAAGTGCTTTCGCCCTCGCGCCGCTCGCAGAGCAGCAAGACGCTCGAAGCGCTTTCTTCCGTCCTATTCCGAAAGGGGCGCGGAGGATTCGTCGTCAGCACAAAGCCGTCCGCCTCAAGCGGCATCACGGCCCACTGGTCCGATTCATTTTTTAACCACAGGTGCGCCATCAAACTCTTCCCCCTCAAACGTCAATCGCTCTCGATGACAGGAACTACCCTTTGCTTGAGCGCAAAGCGCGCTCCCCTTCGCCGGTTCGTCTGCACGAGATATGGATTCGCTCCGCCGCGATTGAACAACTCACGCCGCAAACGGTAGACGCTCTGCGTTACCGTATGACGACTGAAACGCTTGCCAGACCTTTTGGCGAGCAGAATCGCCACCTCGTCCAGAGTCTTCCAGCCGACCAGCCCGTCCGCGCTCGCCCCGCCATCCAGAGACAGAATCGCCAGCAGGTCTGCCAGCATTGGCGGCAGCTTAAACGGCTTGCCAGCATCAATACGCACATCACACATGCCGTCTGCGCGCGCCTTGATTTCGAGCGTCGCCGCGCCTGTCTCAGCGAGCCGTAGCAGTTGCTCCTTCATCTCTACCTTGCTTTCGCGCCCGCAGATTTTTTCAACGACGCACGTCTCCGCGACGACACCCTTTTCCAGACACTTCTCGATTCGCGTCAACTCTAAACTGAGCTGGTCTGCCAGCAACTCTGCGCTGCTGAGCTTCGCCACGAGGCTTCTGTAGCGACGCGCAAGGTCGCGTATCTGGACCAGAAGCTCCGATTCCTCCTTTTCGTGCCGGTTGTTGGAAGCAGACATCTCGTGTTCGCTCTCATCTCGCAATCGTTCGTCTGTGACTGATGTTTGTCGCAACGCGCCGCAGCCTTTGAAGCGACTGCCGTGCCATTTGCGTTTGACGTTTGAAGAGCCATGTTTTTAAGTGGGTTTTGCGAGCGAGACGTAAACGAAGTTGAGTTAACATGGTTGAGATAGATAATGTGTGGCGGGTTTTCGAGTTGAGTTAAGGCGGCTTCGCGTGCAAACTCAATTGGGCGTGCTCCGTTTGAGCCTGCGATACGGCCACGTTGTTGGCTTTCTGGGAAGGCAGTATTAGAATGTCAAGACTGTGAGAGAACAGGCTCGAAGCGTAGCGCACGCGTCGAACGCCGTTTTCGGGCAGGCGGATAAAGGAGAGCATGGAGGAGTAGATGGATTCGCGCACAATAGTCGTCGGGGACATTCACGGCTGCTACGATGAATTGATGGACCTGCTGGAGAAGGTAGACTTCAGCGCGCGCGACCGTGTGATCTGCGTCGGCGACCTGATAGCGAAGGGCGAGAAGAATCGCGCGGTGCTCGACCTGTTTATGACAGACGAGCGGTTTGAGACCGTCATCGGCAATCACGACCTTGCGCTGCGTCGTCGCTGGAACGGCGAGGGCATCGAACTCAAGGCATCGCAAAAGGAGACGCACAAGGAACTCAAGCCCTACAAGGAACACTATCTGCCTTATCTGAACGCGCTGCCCTTCATCATTGATTTGGGCACTCATCTGGTCGTGCACGCGGGCCTGCGTCCGAACGTGGCGCTTCATTCACAGACCACGGACGACCTCACGCAACTGCGCACGCTCGGGCCAGACCCCTCAAGCGATGAAGGCACGCCCTGGTACTACGTTTATAATGGCGAGAAGGTCGTCCTCTTCGGACACTGGGTCGCGGATGAGCCGCGTCGTGGGCCAAAAGCCATAGGGCTTGATACGGGCTGCGTCTACGGTCATCGCCTGACCGCCTACATTATCGAAACCAGAGAATTTAAGAGCGTGCCCGCTCGCCGCGTTTACGATTCGTCGTGACAGAAAAGCGGGCGCGTGCGTTGCGGCGCGCGCAATAAAATCATTTGTCCTACGTCAGTTCATTTTATTATTCTTGCCGGCGCGTAAAAAGCGAACGAAGCGTAGTATCTTTGGCAACCTGAAGGAGCAGAATTTTCCTCCGGCTTAAGTATAGAGCTTTGCGGCGACGCGGCCTCTTTTCTCAAGCGGTGCGCGCGCGAAGGTTCGACGGTTTGTTGTGGAATTCAGTCCGCAAGCCTTGCCCTGTTCCTGACATTACGAAGAGATAACAGGATGACGACCCCCAAGAATCAAACCTTACTCAACGACGAACGCGGCGCTGCCAACAGCACAACTCAGACGGGGAAGCTGCCGCCGACGGAATATCTGCTGGCGTGGTGCGTCTTTAATCGCGACCTGAGCCATCTGGAATTTTTGCGTCGCGTGCTGGAAGAAGCGCTCGATGAAACGCAGCCGCTGCTCGAAAGGCTCAAGTTTCTCACCATCTTCGCCAGCAACCTTGACGAGTTTTTTATGGTTCGCGTCTCAGGGTTAAAGGAGATGCTCGACAGCGAAGAACTCGGACTCCTGCCCGGCGAAGCGATGCCCTCGGAGCAATTGCGCATCATCAGAGAGCGGCTGCTGCCGATGATTGACGAGCAGATGCGCTCTCTGCGCGAGAGCGTGTTGCCGGGGCTGAAAGAGAGAGGCATCGCTATCGCGCCATACGACTCGCTTTCGCATGCCGAGAAGCTTGCGATGGACGACTACTTTATGAAGAGCGTCTTTCCCGTGCTGACGCCGATGGCGGTTGACCCGGCCCACCCTTTTCCGTACATCTCAAGCCTCTCTCTCAACATCGGCCTGATGGTTGAGCCGGACCCGGAACATGAATCCGTCAGGGCTTTAAGAGACGAAGGCGAAACGAGATTCGTGCGCATTAAAGTGCCGCCGGTTGTTCCGCGACTCGTTCCTGTCGGCGGCGAGGGGAGAAAGTTTACGCTGCTTGAAGAGTTAATCGAGGCCAACATTCATTCCGTGTTTCCTAAGATGTCTTCGAGCAAGGGCCACCTCTTCCGCGTCACGCGCGACGCCGACATGGAAATCAGGGAAGACCAGGCAGCAGACCTTTTAGGACTCATCAAGCAATCGCTGCGCGAACGTCGTTTCGGCTTGCCCGTCCGCCTGGAAGTCTCCGCGACGATGCCGCGCGAGATGGTCGAGTATCTGACCGATGCCCTCAAGCTTGAGCCTGCCGACGTTTACGTCGTGGATGGGCCGCTCAACGTGTCAGACTTAATGGCCCTCTATGATCTGGATGAGCCGGACTTGAAAGAGAAACCGCTTGCAGCAGTTGTGCCTGCGCCGCTCGCTCAGAAAAAATCGTTCTTCGCGGCCATCAAAAAGCGCGACATACTGCTTCATCATCCATACACTTCCTACTCAACCGTCACAGACTTCATACACGCGGCGGCCAAAGACCCGGACGTGCTCGCCATCAAAATCTGTCTCTACCGCACAGGCCGCAATTCTCCAATTCCGCAGGCGCTCATAGAGGCGAGCGAAGCCGGCAAGCAGGTGACGGCCGTTGTCGAAATCAAGGCGCGCTTTGATGAGGAACGGAACATAGAGTGGGCCCAGAGGCTGGAAGAGTCCGGCGTGCACGTCGTCTACGGCCTGCTCGGTCTCAAAACACACTGCAAGGTCGCGCTCGTCGTGCGCCGCGAAAAGCACGGACTGCAAACCTACGTGCACGTCGCTACCGGCAACTACAATCCCGTCACTTCTAAAGTTTACACAGACCTCGGATTGCTCACGGCCGATGCCAAGATCGGCGACGATGCGACCGACCTCTTTAATTTCCTGACAGGCTTTTCAAGGCAGAAGGAATATAACCGGCTGCTTGTTGCGCCCGTGAATTTGCGCGAGCGGATGCTGGCTCTCATCGCGCGCGAGACCGAGCACGCGCTGGCTGGAAGGCCCGCACACATCATCGCGAAGACCAACCGCCTGACAGACTTCGACATCATCGAAGCTCTCTACAAGGCATCGCAGGCGGGCGTTAAAATTGACTTGATTGTGCGCGGAGCATGCATGCTCAGGCCGGACATTCCCGGCCTCTCTGAGACCATCCACGTCCGCAGCGTCGTCGGTCGTTTTCTCGAACACAGCCGCATCTACTATTTCGCCAACGGCGGCGATGAAGACGTTTACATAGGCTCGGCCGATTGGATGTCGCGCAACTTGGACAGGCGCGTCGAAGTCGTCACGCCCGTGCTCGATTCGCAGTTGAAGCGGCACTTGAAGGACGTGGTGCTGGCCGCATACCTGCGCGATAATGTGAAGGCGCGAGTCTTGAAGACCGACGGCAAGTATGCGCATGTGGAACGCGCGCCCGGTGAAGAAGATTTCGACTGCCAGCTACACTTTGAAGGCAGCATCAGTCTTAACCTTTAAGCTCTTCCCCCCGCGAGGGGGCATGAAATTTAATGTGTGTGGAGAAAGAATGAGAAAACTAGTCGTGCTTATGGCCCTGCTGCTGTTCGTTGTTTCGCCCGCCAGTCTGGTAGCTCAAAAGAAGAAGACGAAGAAAGCACCCCCGACGGGCACACCCGTGCTCTGGCAGGAGCCGACAGACCTTGAATCGCGTGACCTTTTTCTTGGACCGGGAGGCGATGCGAAGCCAGATTTGTCGCGCGTCACCTTCATCAGAGATCAGATGGGCGGCGGCTATTCCACTAACTACCGCGTGCGCGACGGCTCAGGAAAAATCTGGGTCGCCAAGCTCGGCAAAGAGGCGCAGTCTGAGGCAGCATCCGTCAGGCTCGTCTGGGCCGTCGGCTACATGACGGAGATCAACTATCTCATCCCCTGCGTGCAAATTCAGGGCGCACCCGACACGGGTAAGAAGTTTGATAGGTGCGAGGGCAAAGGCTACGCCAACGTCAAGTTTGAAGCGCGGCCCGAAGGCGTTAAGCGTCTCGACAACTGGAGTTGGGCCAACAATCCCTTCAAGGGGACGAAGGAATTTCAGGGCATGCTCGTCCTGATGTCTCTGCTCAACAACTGGGATTTGAAGGACGACAATAACAGAATCCTCTATGTGCCCGGCACGGACGGCGGCGAAAACCAACTGCGCTACATCATCAGCGACCTCGGCGCGACCGTCGGCAAGACGGGCGGCTTCCTCTCGCGCAACCGCAATCAGCCTGAGTCTTACGCCAAGACAAAGTTTATCGAGGGCGTCGAAGGAAACCGCGTCAAGCTGTCCTACAGCGGCAAGAATTCGGGCCTCTTCAGCAACATCACAATCGAGGAAGCCAAGTGGATTGGCGGTCTGCTTTCGCGCCTGAGCGATAAGCAGATTAGCGACGCCTTCCGCGCCGCCAACTACAGCGACGAGGATGTCCAACTTTTGACAGGGGCCGTCAGGGCCAAGATTAATCAACTGGTGAATTTACCGGGCTGACGACGAAACCTGTTGTTTTTGTCATCTGCCTTTTCTGCGGCTGTGAAAGCTTGTGCGGCCCGCGCGAAGTTCAAAAATCAGTAATGGGTGGTGAGGCATGAACAAGCTGAGTGTAGTCCTCGTGGCGACTTTCGTCGCCTTCCTGCTCGCAAGCGGAACAATCGCTTATCTTCTGCACGACCGTTCTCTGCCCGCTTCGAGCGCCGGCGCTAACGCGAGTCCCGCCGCGAACACGCAAACTCCCGTTGACGATGACAAAGACTCGCGCACCCCGTCCGTTGCTCAAAACAACGTCCACCCGCAGCGCTCCTTCCTCTCCGAACTCTTCGCGCCGGAAGAAACCCTCGCGACGCATACGGGCCGCGCGAACTGGGTCGCCATTACCGCCAGAATCTCGCTTAAGTTTTCGCTGGCGGCGCTGCTGGCCGTGCTGCTGGCCTTTCGCCCGCGTCGCGGCGTGCCCGTCATCAAGCGCAACCCTTACGTCGCGCAGACGCAAATACTGCTGGCGGTCGTTGCGGCAGCGATGATGATGATTGTCGGAGACAGCACGGCGCGCGCCTTCGGCATCTTCGCAGCCGCTTCGCTCATCAACTTCCGCACAAACATTCGCGACCCGAAAGAGATTACGATTCTCCTGATCTGTCTCGGCGTCGGGCTGGCGTCGGGCGTCGGGCGTTGGGAGATTGCTATCCTCCTGAGTCTCTTCGTGCTGCTAACGCTCTGGATTCTGGAATACTTCGAACCCGCTCATGTCTTCCGCACGATGGACATTCAAGTGGAGACGCGCAACGTAGACACCACGCACGAAGTCCTCAAGCAGGTCTTTGCGCGCCACGGCTTCGACACGGAGCTACGCGAACTGAACCGCCCGGACGAAGACGAACCGATGGGGAAGATAGTCTACTGCGTCAGCATGAGCACGACGGCCAACACAGACAAGCTGAGTGAAGAGATAATGTCGAAAGATACGGAGAACATAGACAGCATCGAGTGGGAACAGAGAAAGAGCACGACTTACTTTTACCAGTAAGCTTCTCTCTCAAGCTGCAACAAAATACTGCACAGATGAAAGGGCCGCTCTTTGATGAGAGCAGCCCTTTCATCTGTCTAAAACAGAAACAGCTTTAACGTTGGTCGTCGTCGTTAGCCTGAACGGAGTCGCTAACGAGAATCGAGTCTTTAGTAGTAATGCTGGTTGCAGGAGGTGTTGTGACGGTTGGAGTCTTGTTAATCTGCGCGGGCGCTTTCGCTGCCTGCGCCTTGTGGGCCTGCACTTGCTGGTAATAGTCCTGAACGAAATCCTTGAAGGCTTGATGGCCCCAGCTCGTGTAGAAGTCAAACTTCTTCATCTCGGCATAGGCTTGGTCAAAACTCCAGTCGTAAAACTTGAAGCGGTAAACGGCTCCCATAGAGCCTGTGCGGTGGCGGCCGCCAGCGCAGTGAACGTAGAACTTGCCGGTCTCAGGATCGCTGACGGTCTTCAGGAAAGCCGCCGTCGCTTCTTCCGTCGGATACTTCTTGGAAATCATTGGAATGTTGACGTACTTCATTCCCAGAGATTCGACGATCGGCTTTTCGTAAGGCTTCGGGTCGTCGCGCAGGTCAATGATGGTCTTGATGCCCATCGCCGCTAAGACTTTGAAATCCTCTTCCTTGGGTTGCGCGCCCCTGTAGAAGCGCTCGTCCATCTGTCCGAAATTCTTAATCTTGGTCGTCTGAAGCGCTAACTGGTCGGCAGCCCCCTGCGCCAGTCCCACACTTGCCAGCATCAGAACAGCAATCAGCGCGCCCAGAGCGCTGCGGAAAGTTTTGTGATTTAACTGCATGCAGACATTCTCCTAAAGTCAAGACGCCCAATCTGCACAGCCCGAAGGTCTGAATTGGACATGAATAGGCTCAACTACAACTCGGAAATTTAAACTTGGAGATTGAACCCCTCACCCCTCGAATCTTAGGTTAACAACTCCTTTTTTTCAAGAAGTTAGTTGACCGCTCTTTCAGATTACCAAACGTCCGTGTCAGGTTGCCATTCTTTATTTTACTGCCCGCGATGGCTCGCCCGACAGCACTCAACGCAAAAACAACTATGGCACGTCGTCTTCTAAGACGCTCTGAGCTTTAATTAGTTTGAAAGTTTTTGCGTATGATGCTATTTTGCCCGAAATCTCGCGTTACTAGATGAAGCCGTCCACACGGCCGGATTCGTCTCTCGCTTTTTACTCAACAGTTTTTCGACAGGAGGCCCCCAATTATGTTTGCTGAAACAGGAAGACGTAAGGCGTTCGCTTTTTTGCTCATTCTGGTAGCAAGTTTTTCATCCTCAACTTTCGCCCAGAAAAAGCAGAAGCAGAAGAAACCACCGCTCCCAACGGGCACGCCCGTCCTCTGGCGCGACCCAGGCGATATTTCCACGCGCGATTTGCGCTACGGCTCAGGCTCGGCCGAACGCGCGCCCCTTGCTCCCTTCACCTTCGTAGCGGAAGATAAAATCGGCGCATCGCCCAAGTTTAAGGTGAAGGATGCGAACGGTTTAACGTGGGTGGTGAAACTCGGCGAGGAATCGCAGGCCGAAATCGTCGCCACGCGCCTTGTCTGGGCGATGGGCTATTTCGCCGAAGAGGGCTACTACCTTGAACGGGCCGAAATCAAGAATCTGCCGCGCCTTTCCCGTGGACAGGAGTTCGTAGAGGGCGGCACAACGGTGCGCAACGTGCGCTTTGAGCCGCGTCGCACGGGTGTTCGTCGCGGCGCTATCTGGGACTGGCTGCAAAATCCTTTCGTCGGCTCGCGCGAGTTGGACGGCTTGAAGGTGCTGATGGTCCTGCTCGCCAACTACGACACGCGGCTCGACAATAATCGTATTCTTTTTGACAAAAATCCCGAGAGCGGTCAGATGGAAGCGCAGTATTATGTGACCGACATAGGTGCGACGCTGGGCCACGTCGGCGGGCTTGGCGGCAAGCGTTCGAAGAATAATCTGGCCGATTACCGTTCGGCCAAGTTTGTCATCGGCGTGCAAGGCGGCGTCGTAGAGTTTGATTACAATACGACGCCGAAAGGTAGCGGCAAGTTCGCGTCCTTCTTCAATCCCGGCTACGCCAAACGGCAGGCCAACAAGGAGAAGGCCATGCGTCGCATCCCCGTGGAGAACGCGCGCTGGATGGGAGAGCAGCTTTCTCGCCTGTCTGACGACCAACTGCGCGACGCTTTTCGCTCCGCAGGCTACGACAACAACACTACGGAAGGCTACATCAAGGTTCTGCGCGAGAGGATTAATCAACTGACGCGCCTGTCATCCTCTTCGTCGCCGTCGGCCTCCGCCACCAACAGGTAAACTTACAGGAAGAACAATAAGGTGCAGCACATGATACGTAAGAACAAGCCCGCCGCAAGTTTTCATCTCGCGGCGCTCGCGGCAATCGTCTCGCTGCTGGCGCTGTCGAGCGTGACGATTCCTGCTCCGCGCACGGAAACATTCGGCGTCAGCATCAGAAACTTCGGCAAGGTTAACAACAATTACTACCGTGGCTCGCAACCCACTCAGGAACAGGTTGCACAACTGAAGAGTCTGGGCATCAAGACGGTCGTTGACCTGCGCAAGGATTTTGTCCCGCAGGAAGCCGGATGGGTGCGCGGCGCAGGGATGCAGTATTTCAACATCCCGCTCAGAGCCAGCCGCGCGGCGACCGAAGAACAGACAGCCTACTTCTTAAGCCTCGTCAATAATCCGGCAAACTGGCCCGTCTACGTCCACTGCAAAGGCGGGCGACACAGAACCGGCGCTCTGACCGGCGTTTACCGCATCACACACGACAACTGGACGGCAGATCAAGCCTTCAAGGAGATGAAGGAATACGATTTCGACGACGGCATCTTCGGCGGGCCTTCCTCGCAGAAGAACTTCGTCTATTCCTTCTACGAGCGCCACAAGACGGAAAGCCGTCAGAAGTAGGTCGTGCAGATAAAACTGCGAAGCATCTTGTAGCGCCGCGCGCAACAAGATGCTTCTTTTTTCCGACTAACGTTTTCTGACGTTACTTCGCAGCGCGCGGCGCTTCCGTGATAGCGAAGACGTGCTTGATGCCGCGCACGATGAGCATGTCGCCGGAGATGGCGGGCGTCGCCATCATCACTTCGCCCATCGGATTGACGGACAGCAGTTCGTGTTTCGGCCCTGCCTTGACGACGAAGATTTCGCCGTCTTCGCTGCTCAAGTAGATTTTACCGTCGGCAGCGACGGGCGAGGCCGTAAACGCGCCGCCACGGTCGGCCAGCCTTTGCTGGTAGACGCGCTCGCCCGTGCGCGCGTTGTAGGCCGTGAGCACGCCGCTGTTCGAGACGGTGTAAAGCAAATCTTCGTAGACGACGGGCGTCGGCATGTAAGGCCCGCCGCGTTTCTTGCTCCAGGCGATTGCGGCGGAGGATTCCTGTCCGTCTTTGAGCGTGATGTCGCCGTTTGCGCCGGGGCGAATGGCGTAGATGGGCTGAATGGGAGCGTAGCCGCTGGTGACGAAGATTAAATCGTGCGCGACGAAGGGCGTCGGTGTTGTGATTTCGGAGTTGGGCGTCAAGCGCCAGAGTTCTTTGCCGGTTAAGGGGTCGTAGCCGCGTATGGCTTTCGTGCCGTTGGTGATGAGTTCGGCGCGCGTCTTGCCCTCGTAGACGGTCGGAGTGCCCCAGGATGGAATCTCCTCGCGCGCAGTCTTCCAGACCTGCTTGCCTGTCTTCAAATCGTAGGCCGCGATGAAGGAGTTTTTCTGTATGTCCGCCTGTAGGATGACGAGGTTCTTGTAGATGATGGGCGAACTGGCATACTCCCACTGGTAATCGGGGTCGTAGAACCAGCCTGCGTCGAGCACGCCGGGGTCTTGCTTCCATTGAAGCTTGCCGTTCGTGTCGTAGCAGTACAAGCCTTCCGAGCCGAAGAGCGCGATGACGTGTTTGCCGTCAGTCGCGGGCGTCGAAGATGCGTGCGTTGCTTTCGGGTGACGCTTGACCTTGGGCAGTCCCTCGTAGGCGACGCGCTCCCAGAGGATTTTGCCCGTCTGTTTGTCCAGACAGTAGACCTTCCATGTGTGCTTTGATTCTTCCTTGACGGGCGCGACATCGCCGTAGAGGCCAAAGCGCGTCTCCTCTTTCGGATTGCTGCTGACGGCCGTCGTGATGAAGACGCGGTTACCCCAGACGACGGGACTCGAATGGGCCAACCCCGGAATCTGTACTTTCCAGAGCACGTTGACAGACTTTTCGGCGTCCCACTTGACAGGCATATTCCTGCCTTCGGCCACGCCGGAAGCCGAAGGCCCGCGAAACGAAGGCCAGTTTTGCGCGAGACTCAAGCCCGCGCAGGCGACGAAGCAAAGCGAGAGGGATAAAAGACGTTTCATCATGTTCCTCATCAATTTACAGTTTACAGTTTTTAGTTTTCAGTTTTCAGAAATGAGCAAACTGTCTTTGCTGAAAACTGAAAACTAAAAACCGTCTATTCAATCTTCTTGAGAACTGTGGTGTTTGCTCCTTGCTTGAGCGAGAAGGCGGTTGTCTTGCCGTTCTCAACGGTGAAGCTGATGCTCACACCTTCAAAGTCCGTCGGCTTGAAGGTGGTCTTATCAACGACGCTTAGGGCGAGCGGGTTCTGGCCCGTCGGGACAGCGTAGAGCTTGCCATCTTTCAAGGTGATGCCGATTTCAAGACCCTGCTTGCTTTTGTACTTCCCGACGTAAGACTGCAAAACTTCCGCTGAAACTTCCGGCGGCGGAACAGCCCCGGCCTTCCTGAGCATCTCGGCTATCTCAGCTTTCTTCTCATCGTTCATGGAGGCGGCCAGCGCCGATGTCAACGTCTCGGGCTTCATGCCGCCGCGCGCGAGTGCAAGACGCACAAACTCCACATTGCCGCTGCGCGCTCCGGCCAGCAACACATCGTCCGCGCCCTCCGCGCCCTTTTCGAGCAGCGCCTTGACGATAGCCGTGTAGCCTTTGCCGGTGGCCCAGTCAAGCGGCGACGCTTTATAAAACGTGTCGCGAACGTTTACGTCTGCCCCGCGTTCGAGAAGAATTTTCACGACCTCCGTGTGGCCCTTATCCGCTGCGTAGGAGAGCGCCGTTGCGCCGTAGCGAAACTTGGCGTTCACGTCCGCTCCCTTGTCGAGCAGCGCCTTAACGGCGACGGCATCGCCCTTGCGCGTGGCCTCCCAGAGTTGATCGTTAAGCTGCTGGCGTGCGTCCTGCGCGCTGGCGGCGGCTGCGAACGCAAAGCACAGTAAAACGTGCAGGAGAATGATTCGCTTCAGTGTCATAATTTTCATTCCTCGCGATGCGGTGGCCTTGAAGTCGAGCGCCCGATTTGCAAACAGGTAAAGCTCGCGCCACTCGTTCGGATGCGGTCTTTAACTAAACGCAGAACGCTCGCGCAGGGTTCAGGGAAATTCCGTTTTGTCTGGAATCCATTGCTCCAGTAATCGCTGCACTCTGGCCCTTGCGAGTTCAGGTATTATACATTAAGTGCTGATTAGGTAGCCTGCGCTGCAAGAGCCTTGAACGAACGGCTGAATCAAAAATCAGGGAGAGCGAAGCGATGGAATATCTACCCATCAACTTAGATGAGAAGCTAGGCAAATTCTCCGAGCATTGGTCGCCGAAGGTGGTAGCGCAGATGAACGATTACCATTTCAAGCTGGCTAAGCTTGAGGGCGAGTTTGTCTGGCACAGCCACGCGGAGACGGACGAAGTGTTCATCGTCCTTGACGGTGAAATGGTGCTCGAATTTCGCGACGGGAGAATCAACCTCAAGGCGGGCGAGATGTTCGTCGTCCCCAAGGGCGTCGAGCACAGGCCCTCGGCCGCGAGCGAGTGCAAGGTGATGCTGGTCGAGCCTGCCGGCACGGTAAACACTGGCGACGCCGTGAGCGAACTGACAGCTCAGGATAACGTCTGGGTCTAGCGCATGACACGCCTTTCAAAAATTTCCAACTGCCTCCTAATACCTTCCCAACGGCCTCAAGAATTTCTCAACCACGCTCACCTAATCTCCGTATCTGGAAACCCCAAAAGATTAAGGCGGGTCAGTATGGCAAACGTTTTTTGCTGACCGCCGAGGCGGGCCTTAAATCAGTTTGCGTCGGCAATGCGGAGAGCGGCGACGCTTTCAATCGCGGGCTTGTCCGAAGGCGACTCTCCTCCACGCTGCACTATAAAGCCCGACCGACCTCCGAATATTGTTCTTGCTCAATTAAGCACTGTTCCTCACCCCGCTGGAACAAGCGCTCGGGAAGGAGCACGGTTGCTCGGCGCGGCCCTGCTCATTGTGTTACGCCGCCATCAGGAGTCTCACGACATGACACATAATCCGTTACAACTCTTTGCGACCATCTTAGTTTATCTTCGACGCTTCCACATCAAAGATAGTCTCAAGGCACAGACTGCCCTTCGAAGGAATGTCCGGCAAATCTTGCTCGTCGTCTTCATTCTGCTTTGCGCCGCAGCGCCGGAAGCGTGGGCGGCCGCTCCCTTGTCCGACACGCTCAGCCACTCGGCCACCACGCCCGTCAACTGGGTCGGCACGGCGACCGGCCCAGCGAGCTCCAGCGCCGTCACATCCTGCCGTGAAGGCTTCGATTGCGACACCTTTATTCTGACCTACGACGGGACGACCGCTGACTGGGCGGGCAAGACTTCCCTCATCAGGATTAGCTGGCAATTTCCGACGACAGATTATGATCTCTACATCATCAGAGAATTGCCCAACGGCCAGCAATATGTTCTGGCACAGTCCACCAATGACCCGACGAACACACACGCCACGCATGAAGAGATTGATTTTAGTCCGGCCTTTTATGGGACGGGCCGTTATCTGGTGCGCGTGATGTATGCGGCCGCGTCGTTTATGGACCAGTACAGCGGCTCGGCCGTGGTTGCGCCCTACGAAAACTCCTGCCGTGTGCCCGGCCTGACCGTGCTCAGCGACATGGCCGGGGATTCGGTTGACTCGCAACCGAACCACGACATCGAAAGCGTCTCAATCGCGGAGCCTTACATGGTCGGGACAAGCAAGCTTGTCTTCACGATGAAGGTTGCGGGGCTGGAATCGCTCTCGACGCAAACCTTCTGGCGCATCTACTTCCGCACGCCAAACGCAATCGGAGAGCGCTACTTCGTTGACATGAGAACCATTACCGCCATCAACGGCGACAACTCAATCGTCAATCAAGTCAGTTATAAATATGGCACGGGCGATGGCGTCACGCTCGGCGATGCAGACGAAGGCCACTACAACCCGCAGGCCGGAACAATCACCATCACCATCTCCAGAGACAAGATAGGCAATCCGCAGCCGAATCAATCTCCCGCGCAGAGGTTGGAGCAGATCTACGCGCAGGTCATCTTCGGCGCATCATCAGTTGATAGCGTGCCCAACAGGGATTTCGATTTATCGCAGGCCCAGTACACAATCGTCGGCAACAGCACGTGCAACGCCGGGAAAGTCGCCTTCATCACCAACATTGACGGCAACAACGAGGTCTACGTCATGGATGCACAGGGCACTAATCCCGTCAACATGACCAGCCACACGGCAACCGAATACAGTCCTTCATGGTCGCCCGACGGGCGCAAGCTCACGTTTGCCAGTTCGCGCTCCAATAGCCACGACATCTTCGCTATGGATTCAAACGGCAGTAATCTAACCAACCTGACGAACATACAAGGCTCCGACCTTGAGCCTTCTTGGTCGCCGGATGGCAAGCAAATCGCCTTCGTCAGTTGGCGCGACACCAACCTGACGACAGGCACAGCGCAGCTTTACGTGATGAACCCAAGCGGCACGAATCAGACGAGGCTCACCTTCGACGTAAACAATTATCGCGGCCCTTCATGGTCGCCAGACGGACGCCAGATTGCCTTCTGGGGTGGCCCCGGCCGCTCGCAAATCTACGTCATCAACGCCAACGGCACTAACATGAGGCCGCTGACCACAGACAACCTCATGCCGTATGAAAACATACACAGCGCATGGTCGCCCGACGGCTCGCGCATCGCGTTCAGCTCAAACCGCGACGGCGACTACGACATCTACGTGATGAACTCGGACGGCAGCAACGTCCACAGAGTAATGGATTCGACGGGCGATGATTTCAGCCCCGCATGGTCGCCAGACGGAATGTGCATCGTCTTTACCAGCAACCGCAACGGCAACGCAGAGCTATACGCCATGAACGCAGACGGCAGCAACCAGACGAGATTGACTAACAGCCCTGCGACCGAAGCTACGCCCGCATGGCAGCCCGTCTCTCAAACCGTTCTTACTTCGCAGCCAGCGCCTCCCGCCATCTTAGTCAAGACCTCTGATTTCGACGGCGACAACAAGGACGACATAGCCATCTTCCGTCCGAGTAATTCCTCATGGCAGATTATCAACAGCCTGACCGGGACAAACAGAATTCAGTCGTTCGGACAGAGCGGAGACGTGCCCGTGCCCGGCGACTACGACGGCGACGGCAAGACGGACCTCGCCACCTTCACGCCGCGCGATGGAAGCTGGCAAATCTTCAAGAGCCAGGCGCAGGTTCTAACCATCATGCCGATGGGACAAAAGGGCGACTATCCTGCTCCGGGCGACTACGATGGCGACGGCAAAACAGACATCGCCTTCTTCCGCCCCGTTGAAGGTAAGTGGTACATCTTCCAGAGTTCGAACAACGTCGTCAGAGAACAGCTATGGGGCACAACGTATGACAGGCCAGCGCCGGGAGATTACGACGGCGATGGTCGTACGGATATTGCTGTCTGGAGGACGAACGAAGGCGTCTGGTACATCCGAAGGAGCACAGGTGGAACGCAGAGCCGCCTCTGGGGTATTCGCGGAGACGTGCTCGTGCCTGCGGATTACGATGGCGACGGCAAAACAGACATTGCCATCTTCCGCCCCTTAGACGGCACTTGGTACATCATTAAAAGCCTGACTAACACGGGCACAACGCAACGCTTCGGCGACGGCGGCGAGGCAATCGTCCCGGCAGATTATGATGGCGACGGAAAGACTGACCTTGCCGTCAGGCGGCTCAGCAATAACAGTTGGTACATACTGAACAGCAGCGACGGCACGACCAGAATTCAACAATGGGGTCAAACCGGCGACATCCCGATTCAGTATCTGGGTTTCAATTAGAAACAATGCGAACAGAGTCTCCTTTAGAGACTTCTGTTAATAGTCCGGCGCTTTATCGCCGGGTGTAGTTGACGCGAAAATTTAATAGTCCCTTCATGGACGGCTGAAACTTCAGCCGTCCATGAAGGGACTATTAAACTATATTCTCGTCTTCTGCCCCGGCGATAAAGCGCCGGACTTTTTTCGTCAGTCGCCCGTACTATTTTTTCGCCGCGTCTTTGAGAGCCGTCTCTATAGCGGCTTTCAATGCTCCGGGAGTGTTGTCTGGAATCTTGCGGCCGTTGATGAAGAGAGTCGGCGTGCCGTTGATGCCGAGCCTCATGCCGTCGCGAAGGTCGCGCTGTACGTGGTCTGCGAATTTGCCGGAGTCGAGCGCTGCGTCAAACTTCTGCCGGTCGAGCGAGAGTTGCGTGGCATACTCCTTGAGCTTGGGGATGCCGAGCGCCGATTGATTGCGCAGCAGGATAGCGACGTACTCCCAGTATTTTCCTTGCTCGCGCGCTGCCTCTGCTGCTTCGGCAGCCTTGTAAGCGTCCGCATGTTGTTCGAGCGGAAAGTCGCGCACGACGAGCCGCACCTTGCCCTCATATTCTTTAACGAGCTTATCAATCAACGGCTGCGTCAAGGCGCAACTCGGACATTGATAGTCTGTAAATTCGACGATTGTGACGGGCGCGGTCGGGCTGCCCAGAGCGGGCTGATCGTCGGTCGCTATGTTGTAAACGGGTGGCGCGGGCGGCGTGAGAAACGTCTGGACAGTAGCGGTGCGACGCAACTGTTCGGCGAAGGCCGTTTGCGCGTTGCGCACTTCGCGCTCCTGCAAAAACTTCACAATCTGGTCTTTCAACTGCGCAAACTCTCCGTTGTTCAGTCGTTCCTTGTTCTGGTCGTAAAAGGCGCGGGCGTCTGCCTCTGTGATGGGCTTGACCTTCGTTGCCACCTCTGCTTCGAGCAGAGCGCTGGTCGTAATCTTTCTTTTTTGCGCTTCCTGCTCAAGCAGCGTGTCGTTGATTTTCAAATCCATCTCACGCTGGCGCAGTGTGTAGATCTGCTCCTGCACGCTAAAGATGAGCGGGCGCAGGGAATTTTCAATATCGTCTGAAGTGATGCGTTCGCCGTTAACGGTGGCGAAGACGCGAGCGCGGTCGGCCGCAGTTGCAGGCGGCGTGACGTTTGGCACGAGTATCTTGACATCGGCGGCGGCGCGCAGGCGTTCTGCAAACTTTTGCGCCTCCTCGCGCTCGCGCTGGCCGCGCAGGTAGGCGAAGATGTCGCTCTTGACATCCTTCAACTCTGCGCCGATGCGGCTCTTGTTCTGGTCGTAGAAGGCTTGCACTTCGGCGTCGGTCGGGTCTTTGACGCGGGCGATAACCTCGGCTTCGAGCAGCTTGATGGTGCTCAGTTTGCGCTTTTTCGCTTCGGCTTCGAGCAGCTTTGAATTGATTTGTAAATCAACTTCGCGCTTGCGCGCTTCCACAACCTGCCGCTGAAGCGCGCTCACGCGCTCGCCAACCGTCCCGCTCACATCCTTGCTCGTAATCCTGATGCCATTAACAACTGCCAAAACTTCGGGAAGCGTTTGTGCTTCGCATCCGCAGTCTTCATTTTTTATCGGAGGCGGTGGTGGTTCGACAGCGGCCGTCGCCTGCTTGCTCTGGCCCGCCGCAGGAGTCGTCTGCGCCTGCGCGTTCGGCAAATATAAAAACAGCATGATGATGAGAATCAATAATAGTCTGCTCATCTTTCCTCCATTCGTTAATAGAAACGGCGCGGGGCTCTGCGGCTATTTGAGTTGGTGCGTTAATGAATTCGTTATGCACGCCTGCCCTGTCGTTTTATACTCTGAAAAATATTATGGCCGCTCCTTAGGCACGAGTCTATCACTGAGCGGCACGTATTGTTTATTGCTCAAATCAATTCCGACGATTGTTGAACTGATAGACCCGACTCTGCGATTCGGGCCGAAGGTGACGGGCGGAACGACGCCCGTCCGCAAGTCCTGTATCTGCTCAAGCGAGTTGATGAGCTTGGTGCGGTCCAGTTGCTTGCTGCTCAGTTTGGCGGCTTCAAAGAGCACTTTGGTTGCGGCGTAGGCGACAGATTGGAAGGCAGGGCTGCGCAAAGCGACTCCGCCCTTCTGCATCACAGCGATAAACTCCGCGAAATCGTTCTGATTCGGCAGCGCCGCCGGATAAGAGAGAAACGCCTGCGCGGCAACGCTCGGCGGCAAACTGAAAGCACCACGGCCGAGCATCACGACGGAACTCGCGAGCACAGCATTCATCTTCGCCCGCTCCATCTCTCGCGCGCAGGCGTTGATGTCGTCTGAAGCGCCGAAGAAGAAGACGTAATCCGGCTTCTTCTGCGACAGGGATTCTACCGTCTTCGCGGCATCAAAACGTCCAGACTGATAACTATGCTCTGCCACAATCTCCATCGCGTACATCTTCGCCTGCGACTTCAATCCGGCGAGCGCGTCTCTATCAAAATCGTTGTCGGCATGAACGACGGCCAGCCGCGCTCGTTTGCCGTTAGCTTTTGAGTGAACGAAATCAACGAGCGCCCGCGCCTGATCGCTGAAGGTCGGAAGCAGGTAAAAGACGTAAGGGTTCGGCGGCACAGACAGTCGCGGCGAGAGCGTGACAGGCCCTAAGAGCGGCACTTCGCTGCGTTTAATAAGATCGTTGAGCGCGCTTGTGTCGCCCGGCTCGAAGCTTCCGACGAGCGCAAAGACACCGTCCTGCTCAATCAAGCGTCTGGTCGCTTCGAGCGTCTGCTGTGCTTCGCCGCGAGAATCCGCGACCACCAACTCGAAGCGACGGTTATAAATTCCACCCTGAGCATTAATCTGCGCGAAGCTGGCGATGAGCGCTGCCCTGACATCCTCCCCGACGCTTGAGAGCGGCCCTGTCATCGGTAGCGCAGCGCCGATTCTGATTGTGTCATCAGTGATTCCGGGGTCTGCGTCGCGTGCGTTTCCGAGCAGCTTGAGATAGCTGATGAGGTCTGCCATCTGCTCCGCAGTCATACGGTAGCGCGGCATCGCAGGATGAAGAGGCGCGCCCGCCGAATCAACGCCCGCGCGAATGGCCCGCGCGAGAGTCGCCTCTGTGTAAGGTGGGCGCTCGCGTCTGGTGAGCGGCGAAGTTTGCGTTCGCGTGAGCGCTTCCCAGTTGAGCGGCGGCGGCTGAATGCCTCCTTCGCGCGTGCCCTCGCCTCTCAGGCCGTGGCAGTTGGCGCACGTAAAACTGGTCGCGGGCAACTCAAGCTCTGCGCCTCCGAGCGCGGCAACGATTTCGCCGCTCCCCCCGCCGCCTTCACCTTTGAGATAGATTTGCTTGCCGCGTTTCTCCTGCGGCGAGAGGCCGCTTCTGGTCTGCGTCGTCGCACCCTCCGCGCAGAGCAACGCAGCGGCCGCCGTCAGGCAGACGACAACCAGCAAGGTCAACTTAATACGGAAAACGCGGGCCTTCATGCTTTAGCTTCGGACGGGAAAATCAACGCGGTGGGCCAACCTCTTAATCCGTCTCTTTCTTTCCGGCGAGCAATTTTGTGACGGCGCTGGCAATCTCGCTCGGGTTCGCCATCGCGTGTACTTTCATCCATTCGCCTGTCGCTTCGTTGCCGATAATCAGCACGGAGGTGTGCTTCTCTCTATCTTCGACGTAGCCGCCGAGTTTGTAGAGCACCCAGTCAACATTCTTCTTTTCGCCTGTCAGAAAATACCAGCCCGGCTGCGTCTTAAAGCTGTCGGCATATTTTTTGAGCACGGCGGGCGTATCCGTCAAAGGATCAACGCTGACGGAAATCATCACGACTTCACGCCCGACGCGCTCGCCCAAATATTTCTGCACCTTCGCGAGGTTGGCCGTCATAGGCGAACAGACGCCCTTGCAGGTCGTGAACAGAAAATTGATGAGCACGACCTTGCCTTTCAGTAGGTCATCATAGAAACGGACCGGCTTATTGTCCTGTGTCAGCAGAACGAGGTTGGGAAAGTATTTGGCCGAAGCTTCACGCATCGCCTGTGCGTCATCCGTCGAACTCTGCTTTTCGGCGGTCGCCGTCTTAACGTTGCTCTCTGCGGTTGATGCTGTAGCAGCAGGGCTTTTGCTGGCCGCGTCGTTGACGATGTTGACGATTTGCGTGGCGGGAGAGAGACCGTAGGTGCGCGTCCAGAAGCCTGCTGCTTCGTTGCCGATGAGAATCATGGGCGTGTGGTCGTTCTTATTCGGGGCGTAGCCTCCGAGCGAGTCGAGCAGAGAGTCAATCTCCTGCTTGCTGCCGGTGACGAAGGTCCAGCCCGGCCCGGCCTTGAATTTCTGGGAGAAAGCCTTGAGGCGTTCGGGCACATCGGTCGCAGGGTCAACGCTGATTGAGATTAACTGTATGTCGCGCCCGACGCGCTCGCCCAGAGCCTGCTGAACGCGGCGGAAGGTCGCGGTCAAAGGCGGGCAGACGCCCTGACAGGTCGTGAAGATGAAGTTGATGGCGACGGTTTTGCCTTTAACCAAATCCGTGTAGAAGTTGAGGCGTCGTCCGTTCTGGTCCAGCACGGTCGTGTCAGGGATGCGCGGCTTTGTGCTTAGTGTCTCGTTAGCCCTTGTCGCCGCGCCTGTCGTGTTCGCACTGGCGGCAGTTGATGGCGGCTGCGGGGCGCTGCTTTCGGCCTTCAGGTTCATCCCGCATTTCGGACAACGGCCGCGCCGGTTTGAAGTGACTTCCGGGTGCATCGGGCAGACGTAGCGAGTTGACGATGACGATGTTGCTGTCGTCTTCTGCTGCGTCGTCTTATGGCGCGTCGCCTGCGCCTGCGTCGTTCTCTCGCAGACGAAAAGGATGAGCGCGCAGGTGGCGAGCGCGCAGTAGATGAGTTTGGTAATGCTGCTCTTCATTGTCAGTCTCTTTCTTGCTGATTGACGTTCTACTGTTCTTAAAGCTGCGGGGCTTTCTCGACCGCGACGGCTGTAAACGGCAGATCGGCGTAGGTCACGCCTCTGGAGGAGACGCTGACCATCACGTTGTACATCCCGTCGCGCGGAAACGCCTGATTGATTTCGTAAACTCCGGCTTCGACTTCCTTCGCAAAGTGTCGCTGCTGCCAGATGCCCGGCGGCTCGAAGACCAACACCTGCACATCAGTCAGCCCTGCAATGGGCTGCTTCGTCAAGGGATCTGTAATCTTGAAACGGAGCGGAATCGCGCTCTGCGCTTTGAATCGCTGCCCCTTGAAAAGTGCTTCGACGGCGATTGAGATTCCCCCCTGACTATTGCCGCCGGGTGCTTCGGCCACTTCGAGTTGGAAGCAATTGACGATGCGCGGTTGGTCAACGATAAAGGGCACGTCGAAGCGCCCCGCGCGCGTGAGCTTAAAGGGCGTCGAATAGACGCCGGGCGCAACCTCGTCAAGGCTGCGGTCAACGAGAAGCAGCGCGTGCGGTCGTCGCTTGTAGTTGCTGAGCGTGCCCATCGGGGCCATCATTCCTTCGACGTAGTAATAGATCATCTGGTCGGGCGTGTTGGCAATCATCGCCGCGTTGCCTTCGGGCGTAGGGGCTATCATGTCCGCGACGCCGATTTCCGCCGGAAGCGAACTCGCCGGCAAGCGACCGGCCACGATGTCCACAGGCGAGAGCGTTCCCTTACTGATTCCAGACAAGTCAATCAACGAAAACTTCTCCGAGCCTGTCCCGCGCACATAAGCGTAGCGCTCCGTGAAAGCTACCTGGTCAGGCCCTTTAACGACGGGCGTTGTGCCGATGATTGTATTCGTCGAAGCATCGAGCACGGAGACTGTGCTTTCAACCTGATTGACGACGAAAGCGAAGCGGCCCGCCGGTTCAAATCTGAGAGCAACAACACCGCGCTTCGTCGGAATCGTCGAGACAATCTTCCGTTTCAAGGGGTCAATGGCCGTCACGCTCGCGCCGTTAATCGCCGCGACATAGACGAGGCCGCTCTGGCTGCTGTAAGCGACGGGCACGGGCGTCTTGCCGACGTTAATATCGGCCACCTTGTTGAGCGTCTTCGTGTCAATGATTGAGACGGTATCGGCCGCGCTGTTGGTGACAAACGCCAGCCCGCTATCCTTCGTGAAGGCTATGTTATGAAGTCCGTCGCCGACCGCGACCGTTGCGACGAGCTTGTTGCTCGCAGTGTCTATGACGGCGACGAGCGATGAATTATCGAGTCCGGCCCAAACGTAGCGCCCGTCGGGCTGAAGCGCAATCCGCATCGGTTTCGTTTTTTCACCGACCGCAATCGTCGAGACGAGCTTGCGCGTGATGGTGTTGATGACGCCGACGGCTGATTGCTCAGGCAGTGTGAGATAGAGAAACTCTTTGTTTGCGGAGAGCGCCCAGTCAGCGCCGGGGCCGGGCAACTGGATGATGCTTTCAAGCTTCGTCTTGCTGAAAGAGATTTGCGGGTTGATGACCGAGACGGTCTGGTCATGGTTGAGCGTAAACATTAAATAGGTATTGAGGTCAATGTCTGCGCGTGCGCTGAGAAGGCCGCCCATAAACGTGCGGATGCGATCTCTGCACTCGGCTTCGTTCGGCGGCTGCTCCGCTTTGCGCGCGTTAATCCATGCGTTGGGATGAAGGCCCGTGATGGGCTGGCCCGTGCGCGCATCCGTGATGCGGAAGGTGACGACGGCGTCGCCTCCGGCGATAAGACCGTCAACTTTGCCCTTCTCGTTTGGCCGCGACTGGATTGTGTAGCTAACGACGACGCCGTCTTTCTCATAACGCTGCGTGACGGCGGCGCTGGCCTTTGAACGAACGCCCGAGTTTTTTGCGTCGCCGCTGGTGCGAACCGTACGCTGCTGTGGGCCAACGACCTGCGCCTGCACGGTCGCGAGCGTCGTTGATGCGACGAGTATCAATGCGAGCAAGTTTGCCCGGATAATAATCCTCTTGAAGCGATTCATTTTATCTTTCTGCTTGCTCCTCTGGGCGGAATCTGTCTGCCGGATAACTGACGTTGAATCCAGATGCTTGATGAAGGCCCTGCGATTATAAACGTTAAGGCCCAATCGAAGGAACACAAAAACCGTTACGAAAGGAAGAGGCCACTTGAATCAAACTTCATCGAAGCGGCCTCCTCCCTGTACTTCCTTTTTCTTTCCCGTGCGGAAAGAAGATGCTCTGCAAGTCTCCTCACGAAGCTTCTATGACGATGAAGAAGCGGAAGTAGCCCGACTCTTGAACACCGAGCATGAACTGCAAGCTGATGCTCTGATTCGGGTACAGCGGCGTGGACGGTGTAACCTGATTCGCTGATGCGGTGCTGTTCCAGCCTCCGCCGTTAATCTGCGTGGGCGGCGTTTCAAGGGTCGTGCCCTGAACGAAAACGTTTGTCCCATCGCTACGGGTCACAACGGTTGACCCCGAGTTGATGAAGCGAACGTCGGAGGTCCCGGCCATAAACGGATAACCCGTGATGTCAATGATGCGGAAACGGAGCCGCGTTACCGGCTGGCCGGAAATGTTGACGAAGGTTCTCCTGATGGACAGCGTGCCGTAGCGGCTGTTGTTCGTCGGGTCGGGCGTGGTGTCGCGAACACGGTTTGGTGCGACATCACGGGTGACCGCAGGGTCTATCAAGTCCACCCGGAACTTGGCGGTGCTCAAGGGAGGACTGGAAAGATTCTCAGGGCCGGGAGCGCCGAGGCGTTGTCCAGCGCCCGTGTTGGCCGCGTTAACATCAACGCCCCTGAAGTCAGCCGTATTGTCGTTAGTGTCCTTCGGCAAGCCGGTCGTCATGTCGCGGTAGAAACTGTATTCGATGTTGAAGAGTGTTTCGGCCGCGCCGCCGGGGAAGCCCGCTCCCTCGCGATAAAGGGAAGGAACGTTGCTGTAGCCCGCAGCGTCAACGCGATTGGCATCATTGAAATTCGCAGGGTTCGACGTGTTGAAAAGCGCGATGCCTGCGCGGTCGGGGATGTCTATAAAGTAGAGCACATCGCCGGTGGCGGTCGTGCCGTTTCCGGCCGGATAGCTGCCGAGGCTGTAGCCGACGTTATTGACCGCGAGGTAGTGTCCGTAGCCCGGTATCACAGTGCCGTTCGGGATGGTGAAACGCACGATGCCGTCAGACGCTACCAGCGCCCAGCCAGCCGAAGTATCTGCGGCGTTGATTGTGACGGGCGTGCTGCTGGTATTGAACAACTCTATAAACTCATCGTTGGGCCCACCCGGCCCGCGAAAACGAAACTCGCTGATGGTGAGATTTGCAGTTCCCTGCACAGGCGATGGCACTTGAACGGGCGTGATGCAGGGAGGCTGCGGCCATTGCATGCACCGGCCTTCGTTGAGAGGGTCAGGGTAACACATATCAATTGTCTCAAACTGTAGACACATTGGCGGTGGTGACGGCACTGGTGATGGCGATGGCTGAGCATCCAGAGGGCAGGGGACGCCCAAGCAACGACCCGTCTCCGGGTCCATGATGCACATGCCCATCGGCGGGCAAACTATATCGCGCACCTCCCGGCTGATGGCGACTTCCACTGGCAGCGGTGGCACTTGCGCCGACGAGCCAATCTGGAAGGCGAGCGCCGCGAGCAGGAAGACCAAAAAATAGAAGCGTCTGGAAAAGAGGACTGAAGCAAGCTTGCTTTTCATAACAGGCAAACCTCCCTGGGCTTTGTAAGTTTTCGTTATCTGTCTTGAGGGCCGCTTATATGTTGTGAGGGCCAGCCGCGCTTTAAGTCGGCGGCTGGCCCTCGCTCTGTAGAGCCGCTACTACTGGACGCGGAAGATGCCCCACAGTCCGTTCGTAAACTGGAAGCTCTCCTGTGTGCGGTAGAGATAATCGCCCGGTAGTGCGAAGCGACCGCCCGCCTGCGTCAGGATATTGACATGGCGCGTCGGGCCAATTCCGCTCTCGGAGCCAATCAGGAAGGTGAAGGGATTGCTGCCCTGCACGGTCGAGTTGGCCTGCCAAGGCTCAAACTGCCAGTTGTGGCCGAAGATGGTGAAGCCATGCTGGCGCGGATGTCCCGCCGGGTCGAGCACGCGGAAGCGCACCTGCGTGCCCGCCGTCGCGGTGAAGACAGGCGTCTCAGGGTCACGATAGCCGCGCGAACTGAGAACGTTCGTCAGGTCTTTATCGTTGACGCCGTCGGGCACGTCCGTCACCTGTAACCCTAAGCGCGCCCAGATGGGTTCGCTGCGGTAGTTGAAGGCTTTGAAGCCGGTGTCTTCCGAATCATCCTCGCCGCCGACGTTCTGAAGCGGCACACCGTTCTGCTGCACGCTCAGGTCGTCCTGATAAAGCACGACGAATTCGCGGAACAGCAATTGGTTGTTAGCCCCGAAGATGTTTGCCTGCGCTTTGCTCGGATTCGGAATGCTGTAGGCATCCATCCATGTCGAACCCTGCGGTTCGATGATGAGCGCGCCGATGGCTCCATGAGAGCTATGCTTGATAACATCGCCCATGTCTCTCAGGTTCGTCGCGCCAAACTCGATGGGCACGCGATTGCGGTCGCCCGGTATGTTGTCCAACTGCCCGCCCGCATACCACGTATAGGTGATGCTCTGGCCCGGGCCAACAGTGGTGTCCGGGTTAAGACCGACGTTTGCGCCATCGGACGTGGCCGGGTCATAAGCGACCAGTTGCGGATGCAGGCCGACGCGGTTGGAAGTCTTAATCTGGTTGAAGTTGAACTTGTTGACAATCGGCGGCACTTCGTTCCAGCTATCAGCTTCGGGAACGACGTTTGGCAGCCTGTTAGTCAACGTGACGGTGATGCAATCTCCGGCCGCCGCACGCAGGATTAAAGGCTCAGGCTTGACACCGCCGCCTTGCAGCGCAGGAATGTCGTGATCCTGAACGAACATAATCGCGTTCGGGTCTGCGATGTTGAAAGTCCTGTTGTAGATGAGCTTTCCGTCGGGCACAACGTCGCGCACCAGGACGGCGCTGACGTTGTACGGACGAGCGGGTGCGCCCGCAGGACAAACGCTGCTGATGGGTTCGGTCGTTGTGGTCGTAACCCCTGGTTTCGGCAGCGGCGCGAGCGTGCGTCGTGTGCCTTCGAGGTCTACGAACGTGCCCTGCGCTGGGCCGGCCGGAGTCGAATGGAACGTGCGGAAGATGCCCCACTGCCCGTCCCACAGATTGTCTGTCGCCGCAGACGAATAGAGATGGTCGCGGACGTTAGTGCCGACGCCTTCGACGTTCAGCACAGGCGTCTGCGGCATCGGGTTTACTTCAAACTCGAAGTGCTCGGAGATGCCTATCTGTTGCCCGTTGCGGAAACCTGAATTGGGAACCGACGGCTCAAAGAGCCACTTGTGACCGTGAATGTTGAAGACGTGCTGCTCTTCCTGCGCGCCCTGAATCAAGCGCACCTGCACGCGGTCGGTTTCAAGAGCGGTCAGCACAGGCGTGCCGGGGTCTTGTCCGTGAACCCTCGTGCTGAAGACGTTTGCCATGTCGCCCTGCGGGCCTGTCTTCTGTAGGACGAAGCCGTTCGTGTCGCGTATAAACTCGCCGTTGGCATCCTTCTGACCGATACGATGCGGAATCGGCTCGTTGCGGTAGTTGATAAGCTGCGTGCCGGGGTCGCCAGCCGAGATTGATTCCGGCATCGGAATCGGCGGCTGCTCGACGGCTATCGGCAGCGGAGCTTCCATGAATCCCGGCGGATTGACAGGCTTCAGATCCTTCGTATAGACGATGGCGAAGTCTGCGAAGGCTAGATTAAACTCGCGGTAGCTGCGTCCCTGATCGGGAGCGGCTGCCGGGCCTGTGACGATGTTGGCGGCAAACGAAGTCGGGCCGCCGTCGTAGCGCGTGCCCATGTTTTGTCCGTCAAGCGTCGTCCACTGCGAGCCGGTCGGCTCAACCACGAGCGCGGCGTAGAGGCCGTGATGCTGATGCGAGCTTGGGCCAAAGTGGTCGTGCGTGAAGACGGTTCGGATGGTGCGGTCCTGACCCGCGTTGTTGAGAAGCGGGTCTGCCCACCAGCGCTGAATCGTCGTCTGCGCTCCGATAAACTGGTTGTTGTGTCCTGCACCGAAGACAGGATGTTCGCGCGCCGTGAGAATTTGTGAGCCGTTGTTGGCCTGCTGCCAGGCGTTGTTGGCGGCGATGCGCTCACGCACCTCATCGGGCGAGAATGAACCGTCTTCGTAGTTCCAGCCGTTGCCCGCGCCATCCGAAGAAGTCACGTCAAACTTAACGAGGTGGATGTGCTGGCCGATGATGTCGGTCGGCGTGAAAATCTGAAAGTCGTCCAAGTTAAGGACGTTCGGTATCAGGTTGGTTGAAGCGAACGTCACGCAGTCGCCGGAGTTGGCGCGGAAGTACAAAGGCTCTGCTTTACGCGCGCCGCCCAGCGTGGCAATGGCGTCGGCTTCGAGCGTTGTAATGCGCGCCTGCCGGTCGTGCCAACCGTATTTGTTGACCGTCATGTCAAACTGTATGTAGGCCCCGCGATAAGGACGCAGCGGCGCTGCCGGATGGCAGGGGTCTGCATAGGGAGCGCCCGGCTTGGGCGGCTGTCCGTTGACGAGAAAGAGACCGGGCGTGCCGGCTGAGGTAAACGAAGGATAGCCGACGGCGGGCCACTGGTATCTGGTCGTCGTCGGGACACCGGGCACATCCTGCGGATTGGCTCCCAAACCCTGATGGAAGCGTATGGCCTGCACTTCGGCGGGCGTGCCGTTCGGAGGCAGCAGTTCGAGCTTGGCCTTGATGAGCTTGCGCGCGAAGAAGAGCAGGAACGGGTCGTTGTTCTGCGAGAGCACGCGCGCCGCCACAGGATCGTTCAGTAGCGCAGGCGGAACCGCCGCCTGACCGTCCACTATCTCCGCTTCCTTAATTTCATGGCGCGGCAATCCTCCGTCAAACTCCAAATCGTAGGGAGGCTGAGGCGGACGGTGGCCCACATCGCCCGCGATATAAAACGGATAGCCACGGAAGGTCGCCGAAGGCATCGGCGGCATCGGGCGATCAGGTATCGGAACGATGGCCGGGTTTGGGACGCCGCCCGCGATTTCCGCGTCCGGCAGATTGCGGTCGGGCGTGCCCGCCTCGAACACGTCGTGGTTGCGCCACAACTCCCACATCCCCTGCGCGAAGTGCGGGTAGAGATGGCAATGGAAGATGGCGTCGCCGGGAGTTATGTTGCGGTTGCCGGAGCCGCCGTAGTTGATTTCATAAGTGTAGGACGCGCCCGGCGAGATGGTCTGCGAATCAAGATATGTAGAGTTCTGGTCGCGCGGGCTTTGCAGCCATTGATGAGCGTGAAGGTGGAAAACGTGTGTCTCTTTCGGCCCGGCATGCGTATTACGGAAGCGCACGGGGTCGTTCAAATAAGAGTGGTGCACGTTTGAGGGATCGTCCGGGAACAGAGCCTCTACGGCAGCGCCCTGAGCATCCTTACGGACGATAAGCGCGGGGTCGCCGTTCGGGTGTGATTCGAGGAAGAATTCCTCAAACTTACATTCGTTGCAATTCTTCGATGGGCCAACTTTTTTACGGTTGGCGAGCACAATCGCGCCAAGGCCGCCGGAGCCATAGTTAATCGGAAAACCATCGCGGACGCCGTGGAACAATTCCTGATCGAGTTCCGGGAAAGCCTGCACGACCTTCGCTTCGTCGTGAAAGACCACTGTGAATTCGCGGAAGGACTGACCGCAGGTGCTCGAAGGAGGCGCGTCGGCGCAGTCTTCGGTGAAGCCTGTGATGACGGCGTTGAGGTCGGAATGGACAATCTCGTTGCCCTTAAGAATGTTGAGAACGGGTGTGCCGTCCGCATATGTCGCTTCGTAGTTAATGACCGGCGTGCCGTTCGGGTTAACGCCAGTGGTGGCAGCCTGAAGTTGTGCGGCCGTCACTTGCGAGCGATACCAGCGCGCGTTTTTCGGCTCGACGTTGATAGAACCGAAGAGGCCCAGAACGGGCTGGCCGCCATCGCCTTCGCCGCCATCAGGAGCGCCCATCGAATACATCAAGTACTGTCCCTGCTTGGCCGCGTACCACTTATAGGTTCGCGTCTCGCCGGGCGCGGCGAGCGAAGATTCGTTGCGTCCTACGTTTGCTCCATCGTCTAAGTCAACATCTCTGACGTAATCCATGCCGTTGACGTGCATGGAAGCTGTGCGCGTGAAAGTAGAATTATTGTCGGCCCGCGTCGGGCTGAGCAGATTTGTGAAGGTCACTTCGAGGCAGTCGCCTTCGTTGACGCGCAGCGCAATCGGGCGCGGGCGTTTGCCCGGTCTGAGTTGCACGTTGCCGGGCGTGTTGCCTATGACATCGCGCTTCAAGGCGTACATCATGCCGGCCGGATTGAAAGCGCCGAAGCGATTATAGAAATAGACTATGTCGAAGGCGACGACGTTGGCCGTGATGGTTCTGGCGCACGACGGCGCGGTCGGAGATGGCGGCGCTGGCGTCGGCCCGGGCGTCGGTGTCGGGGACGGCGACGGCAACGGTATAGGCGTCGGCAACGGCTCTACCTGGCAGTTGGCGTTCTCCGGGCAGATTGGTGGAAGCGACGAGTTTGACTCCTGCCCTGCATTGGGCGCGGCCTGAGTGTCGGTTGAAGTTGTTGCTGTGGTGGCTGTAACGGCCGGATTCGGCTCTGCGCTCGTAACGCTCGGAGCTTCCTGTGCGAACGCCGCTTTTTGAAAAGCGAGGACGAGAAGGCAACAAACTACTAGATAAGACAGACGTAGAAAGAGAAACCGAGAGCGGCTGCGGTTCATGGCTGGCTCCTTTTTTTATTGAACCGCCACCAGACTCTGCGCTATGATGCAAGGTGTCTGGACATGCATCCTCTGCGCTTCGTGTGATGGAGGTTGTAGTTCACAACGAGCCTTGCTCGTCACCTGCCAGTGACGGGCGAGGTTCTTTGTTTATTCCCGTATAATTAGTCCAAAGGCTGCTTTAGACACACCGAAGCTCTGTCGCACGGCAAGACTGGGCGTGCCATTCGGAGGGTGCATTGGTGCGCGGCGAGGCTGCATTTGTGACTTTACAAGTATTGCCTAACACTACAATGAAAATGAGGGGACCGGCGGGGGAGGAGTACCACTTATTACAATCAGCTTACAACCTGCTTGCTAATTTATGGAGCGACCAAGATAAACGCTAACCGAAAGGGCGTCAAATAAAGAAAGTTTGTTATATTTGTTGCAAATGTATGTTAACCGCAAATTTCGCGCAAAGAATTTTGCAACAAATGCCTGAGTTCAGTTAGTGATACGCGAATATGCCAACTTTCTTTTGCGGTTTGCCGTTAGCAAGAATTTTCTGGTGAAAGAATTTTTTGTGTTAGCAGAAAAAGAAAGGCGGAAGCCGGAGCCTCCGCCCTTTCTGGTCTATGAATGTGCAAAACCCTGAGCCGGACTGCTTATTCGCTGCCGCAATCGGCAGGCGTGTCGCTCGTGATGGCCCACTGAGCATTGCCGGAGCAACTGACTACCGTGGAGAGAAAACACCCGTCGCTATCTTCAGCGATGACTTTTATCTCCGCTCCGCTGCATGAGACGTTGCTGAGCGTCACCGATTGACCGTTATTCAGGCTGGCATTGTTGAGTTGGTCCGGCCCCCAGTTTTCCTGGTCCACGGGCGAGAGGTAGAGGTAGCGAATCACCCGATTCGAATTGTTGACGACGGTGATACCGGCCGCGTGCGGACGAGCGCTTGAAAGCAAAGGCAGAGCCAGAAAAACGCCCGCGACGAGCATCAGGACGAACATGCGATAGTTAAAATCTTTTTTCCCGTTAGTAAGAAGACTCTTCATCATCAAAACTCCTTTCCGGCGGTTAAAAAATGGCGGCGGAACTCTTGAAACTTTTAAGACTGTTCCGCTCCTTGCAAAGGGGGATGAACGCGGCTGGCTAACCTTGATAGCCTCCCTGTTGTGAAGCCCGGCTAGAGACAGCCGCGTTCATTTGCTTCTTTCCGCTAAGGGCAATTGCCGTTGACGGTATGGTTCGGCCCGCTGTCAACAGCCGCGCCGCCATTACCCTGACTCTTCGGCACAGTGACCTTGAAGACGGCCGTTCCAACATTGCCAGCCGCATCCTTAACAGCCACGGTGAGCGAGTAGACACGGCCATCGCCGCCTCCCGCACGCTCAGCCCTCAGTTGCACGGACTTGCAATCGGAGGAGATGACCATGTCGTTTAGGGTGTCGCCATCGCCTTCACCATTTTCAGGCTCATCGCTGGTAGCCTTCATAATGTAGACGCTGCTGATGCTCAGGTTGCCTCCACAACTATCAACGACGCTCTGCACGAGGTCTACGGCGTTGATGGTCTGATACTGATGGGTAGGCGGCCAGAGTTTAATCTGCGTCGTCTTCAGCGTAATGACCGGCGGTGTTGTGTCAACCACATTGACGGTACGCGTCGCCGTAGAGGTACGGCCACCGTCCGTCGCCGTGTAGGTGATGGTGTATGTGCCTGTCGCGTTGACGTTGACACTGCCGGACGTAGTTACCGGCACACTGGCATTGAGACAGGCATCGAAGGCCGTCGCCCCAGCGTCCGTGTAGCTGGTGTGACATTCGACCGTCGCCGGATTAGCACCGTTGATGGTAATCACCGGCCCTTGAGTATCAACGACGTTAACGGTGCGTGTGACCTCTGTGGGCGGATGCGTGCCATCCGTTGCTTTGTAAGTTAGTGTGTAAGTTCCGGGCGTGTTGGGGTCAACCGTGCCGGAAACAGTGATTGGAACACTGCCGGAGCAGGCATCCGTTGCAGAAGCGCCGGGGTCTGCAAACGCCGTGTGACACTCGACCTGCATCGGGTTGTCGCCGTTCAAAGTGATGACAGGCCCTTGGGTGTCTTCGACCATCACGGTGCGATGTGTCTCAGCCGTCCCACCTTCGTTGGTGGCTGAGTAAGTGATTGTGTAAATGCCGGGCGTGTGCGTATCAACGCTGCCGGAAGTAGTGACCGGCAACGAAGAGCCGCAAGCGCTCGCCGTCGCGCCCGGATCGTTGAAATTCGAACCACACTCGACTGTCACCTGATTGTCACCGTTGAGGGTGATGGTCGGCGGCCCGGCTGTGGTCGGCTGGTCCAGTTCATCCTGCGGGAAGTTGCCGACGAGCACCGTGCGCGTGGCTGTGGCGGGGCGTGTACCGTCGCTTGCCGCATAGGTGATGGTGTATGTGCCGGGCACGTTGTTATCAACCACCGTCAGACCGCCCGGCCCGGAGATGGTGCGCGTGACCGGCTTCGGGCCGGCGCAGCCATCTGTCGCAGTCGCGCCCGGATCAACGAACGGCAGACACGAACCCTGCTGAATCTTGTAGGGGTTCGCCCCGTCAACCGTAATGATTGGAGCGGTCGTGTCAACGACGTTCACCGTGCGCGTGACGGAAACGGAGTTTTCGCCTTCGGTGGCCGTATAAACGATCTCATAGGCCCCGGTAGTAGAGAGGTCAATCGCGCCCGAAGTCGTGACAGGGACGTTCTGGCCGGAGGCATTGACCGCCGTTGCGCCGGGGTCAAGGAAGCCCTGCGGCTGGTCGTCGGAGACGATCACAGCGCCGCACTCTAAACTCAGAGTGTTTGGGCCGTTAAGCGAAATGCTCAACCCGCCCGGATTTTCAATGGTCACTGTGAAGGTGCAAGCATTGCCCGTCTGACCGACGCAGGTGACAGGCGTTGTGCCGACGGGGAAGAATGTGCCTGAGTCCTGACTGCAACTAATCGGTTCTGTGCCGCACTCGCCCGTCGAAGACGGAGACGCGAAGGTGACAATCGCTCCAGCCTGGCCTACGTCAGCCTGCTGGATGATATTTTCGGGGCAGGTGAGCGCGCAGGCCGCAGCGGCCGTACGGGTTTCGGCAGAAGCTACCTGATCCGTAAAGTGCTGAAGGCTGTCGCCAAGATCGAGTTGGTCGCCAAGGTTGCGGTCGTTGTGGTCGTTGGTGATTTCTGCGCGGTTGGTGATGACCGTATCAGTCGGGGTGGCAGAAACAACGTTGTAAGTAAAGGTCAGGATTGAGAAGGTGTTGGCGGGCATGCTCGCGAGCGTACAGGTTGTCGTCGCGGTGTTGTTCGTGCAATTGAAGACCGGCCCCGTATTCTGACCGCTGGAGACGAACGTGGTGTTGGCCGGTATATCATCCGTCAGGACGACGTTCTGTGCGGCGTCAGGGCCATAATTGAAGACGACGATGGTGTAGGTAATGTCATTACCGGCAACCACTTTCTCCGGCCCCGTCATGTTGACTGAAAGATCAACGGCGGGGTTCGCGGCATCGCTGACTATAAAGCCGCCGATGGCTCTAATCGTCCCGGTTTGATCCGTGATGTTGGCCTGCCATCCGCCTAAAGCGGCATCCGGCGCAAGAGTGAACTTGCGCGTCTGCCCGTCTGAGGTAATTTCCGTACTCCTCGCTTTAATCTCATGATCCGGGTTGGACCAGGCGAAATGAGTTCTGAATAAGCTTGTGTTTAATCCGTCTATCCTCGCGCAGACCTCCGCTCCGGGACTGAAGACAGAGCGCGGGGTTGTGCAATCAGACTCGTAAAAACTAACTGTCGGGTCTGCTGCCTGAACCGGCGCGAGAGGAAATATCGCAGCCGCGTGTGACCAGAACGCTGACTCGCCAGTGCGTTCTGCAGAGAATGAATTGCCGCCGAGACCTGCATGGTTTGCAGCGGCAAGCGTTTCCTTCCAGCTTTCAGGAGCGGCGGCCGCCGAGGCCGCATTCGACAGCGAGCGACTTGAAAGACTATGAAAAGATGGAACAGATAAAGCTGTTGCAGC
Organism: Pyrinomonadaceae bacterium; assembly: GCA_036382855.1. Classification (GTDB taxonomy): domain Bacteria; phylum Acidobacteriota; class Blastocatellia; order Pyrinomonadales; family Pyrinomonadaceae; genus DASVTR01. The sequence continues at coordinate 202,304 of DASVPO010000033.1, forward strand.
CAGAGCCGCAAAAACGATGAGCGCGCAGATTCGCGTTAATCCCGTCGTGCGGCGGCGGCCGCTCGCTCTGGACTTGCGCGCTGTTTGAGATAGGTTTTTTTTCGTTCGGTTGGCAAGATGATGTATATCAGTACGGGGGGACTTCATAATACGTTCCTCACTTTCGATTTGCCATTCTTGGAGATCTTGGCGTGATGACCTATCCGGGATAGTCATTGCGCGAGTTGATTTTCCGAAGATAGATCAGGCTGGTTGCTGTCGGCGGCCTACTTGACGAAAACCATCAACGTGAAGGCTAGAACGTCAGGCTCAGCAGAAAACCGTATGGTGGCGCTTTGGGCCCACGCTTCTTGTCCGGGCAGCGCGTTTCACCGAGCTATCTCTTCTCGGAAAAAGAAGGACGACAACAACCCTTCTTCTCCCGCCCGCCGCTCTTTGGGGGAAGCGACGGGCGGAAGAAGACGGTTTACAGTTTCGGAGATGATTTACTGCTGTCCGAAAGGCGACACGGCATCGTCAGCCGGGTTACCTCTGATGCGGTTGATGCTGTAGGATTCGACGGTTCCGAGTGCGCCGCCGCCACGGCTAATGCCCTTCGTGATGTTGTCGCTGATAGTGCAATCGGCGATGCGTATGATAGCGGAGTTGTCTGACTGGACTCCGTTTCCGTTGTTGGTTGACATGCAGCTATCGAGATTCATTCTGGCAGTCGAGCCATCGGCCAAAAAGCCTGCGCTCATGCCGGAAGCATGACACTCACGAGCAGAGACGCGAGAGTTCGCTCCCGCCTTGATGCCGAAGTTGGAGCCAAAAATTTGAGTATCCTCGACATTGACGCGCACAGCAGAAGCGTTGTTCTGCGTCACGTTAATGCCGCCGCCGACGCAATTATTGATCGTGACATCCCTGATCGCGGCAAAACCTCCGGCTGCTGCGCCTCTATTAATGTCTATGCCAAAGCCCGTGAAGCCGACAATCGAAACATTATCAATCATCAAGGTGCTACCCTGTATAAACCTGATGCCGTTCAGGCCGTTGCAGGCTCCATTGATGCTTATACTTCGTAGATTGACGACGACGTTGGCTCCGTTGACGACGACGCCGTTGGTCAGGGAAGCGAGAATGCCTGCCAGCGTTCCGTCGCCGTTAATCGTGATGGACTTGGTGATGGTGATAGCGCCGAAGCCGCCGGGGTCGAGCACGCTGATTTCGCCGCAGGCTGCTGTCTTGGAGATTGCCCCGGCGAAGGTCTTACAAGGGGCTGTGCGGCTACAGGGGTTAACATCGTCGCCGACGCCGCTGACCCAAGTGCGCGTCGCCTGCGCCTGCGCCTGCAAACTACATACTAAGATAAGAGCAAACATTGCTGTCGCACTAAGCATGAATCTGGTTCTGTTCATGTTGATTCTCCTTCTAGGGGGTTTAAGAGTTTGATTCTTAACGCATGGATGGTCGTAATGATGGTGTTTTTTTCGCGTGCGAAGAGCAACCTAATCGAGGGAAGTTACACTGTCTTGTAGTGTCTTCTCTGGGCTGACTGCTCCCGTTTAGGCCGGAAAAGCTTCCAATAACGCAGGACTCACGCCGGTCAAGCTAAAAGCCACGGACGCCCCTTATAACATAAGAAAAGGAAAAGCGGCAAGGAATTTTGATGTAAATTTTGCTAAACCCCCAATTCTGGAGTCTGCATTAAGATACCGGCGTTTTATCCTTATCCATCATTACTCATTTCGACTATCATGCCAGCCCCGCTATTTTGAAAACGACTCACGGAGAACGAACCGCATGCGCCGCAAAAAAATATTTCTACTCGCCGCACTCTCCTTCAGCCTCGTCTCTCTCTTCAACGATTCCGCCTTTAGCCAGACTCGCAATCCATCACAAAGCAAGGGCGGCGCTATGACAACCGAGGAAGCCGTCAGGGCGGGCAACAAAGCAATCGTCGAAGACGACTGGGCCAACGCCGAAGCTTCTTTCAGGGAAGCCGCACGATTAGATTCGGAGCAGGCTTTGTGGCGCATACAGTTGGCTATCGCTTTAGGCCAGCAGAAGAAATGGAAGGAAGCTTTTAAGGAGGTGGAGGAATCCGTCAGGCTCGGCGCTCTTGATTGGCTGCTGACGATTAATGAAAAAATGCCGGACGGCAAGGTGGCCTACGTCAACACAGAAATCTTCGGCGACGAACAGCAGGGGATTTCACGTTACGTCAAGGCCGTGAAGGAAAACAAGAAGGTGAAATCCGTGGCGAGCGATATAGGTGTCAAGCTTGAGGCTTTCGCCAAGCTGCACAAGCTCGCGCTCATTTACGACATCAGCAAGTTCAGGCATCTGCGTTTTGAGACAGGAAAAACCACGGATGCCACGAGCGACTTTATCGCTTACTACAACAAACTCTATAAAGATTAAAGGTCGCTCTGCACTCTCAAGTGCAGAGCGACCTGTTTGAAACTTTCGCCGCCGGGCTATCTTCAGTCCGTCGTCTTATCAGCTCTGGTCCTGCTGAGGGTCGCGCGAATAAGCGACTCGTCCGGCCTCATTCCATCAACGAAGGCGAAGACATGATAGTGGTCGCGATTCTCGCGCAGGACTTCTATGCGGCCTTCATCCTTGAGTCGTGCCAGATGGGCCATGACGTGTGCCTGCTCTTCGGCCGTCATAAAACGGTAATAGATGTCGAAGGCTAATCCTGTTGAATGCGGAGGCGTCTCGATGCGCGTCGCATTCGGGTTAGTCTTGCTCAGAGCGTGTTGATACTCTTCAGGCCGCACGAGCGACGTGATGGGAAGCGGACGGTCAAACTTCTGCCTGTATGAAACGGCAACCTCTTCCAGAACCTTGAGCGCTTCGGGACGCAGGTAGCTGAGCATACGCACCTTCATCTCGCGGCGCGAGCGTGCATCCTCAATATCGTAGGTGCGCCCGCTGAAGCTTTTGGCGAGGCGTGCGAGCGTCTCATAGTCGCTGAGAAGCTGCTGGCGTCTGTCAGCATCAGCATAGGAGCGCTCAAACAATTCCCTGCTCTCCCGCTCGGCTTTGAGAGCCTTCTCTTTTTCGTTGATTTGAGCTTGAAGGCGCGAGCGCTTTGAGCGTTCGCGTTTGTTCAAGGAGTTAATCTCCTGCCTGAGATTGGCGATTTCGTTCTCAAGAGTTGTGCGCGCCTCTGCCGCCTGTGCAGACTTCTGGGCGAGCTCCACTTCGTTATAAAGAGCGATTCGACGGCCGCCTTCATAGTGCGTGAAGGGTTCTTTGTCAGCGCTGCCGCCAACGCCGAAGAGAATATAGTCGCGGCTCACGGGCCGGAGCTCGACCATCTCGCCGCTGCTGATGAGGGCGGCAAGCCCTACGAAGTCTTGCGGTGTACTGAACTGATGCTCGCGCCATTCAGCGACCTGCACGGCGAGAAAACGGCGCGTGTCGCTGTAATGCTTTAGTTGCTGCGGAATGTCAACTTTGGCCTGCTTGCCGGTCGGCTCGCCTCTATCCTCCTTGACCTTTTGCACAGCTTGCGTCCATGAGTTGACTTCGGCCGCTTCGGCTGTCGAAGACGTAGGCAAATACCCCACATAACTGCCCCGCCTGCGTCCACGCAAACCGGGCAACAACAGCAAGGCTGCAACCACCAGGGCTATCAACAAGCCCGCGGCCAAGTGCACACGAATGTTTTTTATTTCTTTCAACGTTTATTTCCCTGTAGAAAAGAAAAGAGCTTGAACGGGGCGGCCACCGAAAGGGTTCGGCCTCGTCAAGCATGTGAGCTTATATGATGACGATTGGGGGCAAAAAGTACGCTGGACGGAGAGGAAAAAGTTGGTTAAAAATGGTGGCGACTGAGCGGTAGTTTGCGCCCTGCAAAACGTTAGAGTTTTTGTTTTACGGCTGCTAGGCGAGCCTCGTCTTCCTCCTGTTTTCGGGCTAATCCGTCGTGCCCGTCGTAGTGCAAAAACGCGGGCAAAACGAGCGCCAGAAGTCCTGTGCCGACGACGCAGAGAATCCCGCCTGAGACAATTGAAGTGCGTATGCTAAAGAGGCTGGCGACGAGGCCCGATTCAGCGTTGCCAAGGAGCGGCCCTGTCGTGTAGCTCACCATCTCTATGCCTGCGAGGCGGCCGCGCAGGTGGTCAGGAATAGTCTGGTTCCAGATTGTCATACGGAAGAGGCCGCTCACCATGTCGGCCGCGCCCGCGGACGCCAGACAGAGAAGCGCCAGCCATAGTTGTCCGGCAAACCCGAACCCGATAATCGCCACTCCCCACAACCCGGCCGCAATCACGACCGCCAGCCCATGACGGCGCACTCGTGCAGTCCAGCCTGAGGTAAGAGTTGCGAGCAGAGCGCCCGCCGCCGGTGCGGAGTAGAGCAACCCGACCGACGCGCCTCCGAAATTCTCTGCGACGGCCGGGAACAACGCCATCGGCATTCCGAAGAACATGGCGTTGATGTCCACCAGATACGTTCCCATCAACTCCGGCCGACTGCGCGCATAACGTATCCCTTCGACGATTGAACGCACGCTCGGTCGTTCCGCATCCGGCGGCGGCGCGACTGCGCGCATCATCCAGAGCGCCGTCAGCGAGACGACGAACGTCGTGAGGTCAAGGGAATAGGAGAGCGCAGGGCCGATTGTCGCGGCCAGCAATCCTCCGAGCGCAGGGCCAAGAACGTAGCCGATATTTCTGCCGAGCGAGTTGAGCGCCGAAGCAGCGGGCAGGAGTTCGGGCGGCACAAGGCGCGGAGCGAGCGCTTCGAGCGAAGGGCGCTGCAAACCGTTGAGCGCTGCAAACGAGGCTGCGCAGACAAACAACAGCCAGACCTTCGGTTGCGGCAGAAGCGAGTTGATGATAAGGACGAGGCTTCCGACCGCCAGCAGCAGTTCTGTCAGTCGCACCATCCGGCGGCGGTCAACGTAGTCTGCGAGCGCGCCGCCAACGAAAGCCATAAACAGTATGGGCACGAATTCTGCGACGCCCAGCAGCCCGACGGCCAGCGATGATTTCGTCAGCTGGTACATCTGCCATGGCAGCACAACGAAGCTCATCATCGAGCCGAAGAATGAAGCCGACTGGCCTATGAACAGCAGCCGGAAGTCTCTTGAAACCTTAAGCGGCGAGAGGTCTATGGTGAAGTTGCTGATGATGCGGCCGCGCGGGTTTCGTCTGGGTTGTTGCGGCGTGGGCGCTGCCGCCTCGTGCGGCACGGGGTCTGGCGTCAGATGCGTCGGCGTGTACGGTTGCTGATTACTCAAGGCGGCGCTTCGTGCAATTCATAAAGACGGGAAGCGCAGCTCTCAACTCACCGTCCATTGCAGATGGAATCATATAGCCTGTGAAGCTTTCAGATGCTTTGCCCGTATTCTGTAGACGCTCGAATCCGCCTGTCAACCTGAAACGGCAATCCCAAAATTTTCGGAACATAACTAAACAGAGCCACGTTTGACTTGACTGAAAAGTCTTCCCGGTCACAGGTCAGCAACTCAATGAAAACTTTTGCACGGCGCGCTAGATACTCATAGCTCAAGACTGAACGCAACAATCTTCTCCGGCGGCGCTGAAAAGTTCTAACAGGCAGAGTTAAGACGGCGAAGCAAGTTATCGTCGGAACGGAATCAACGGGGCTTTCCATTCGAGATTGAAAGATGAAAAAGACAGTTCTCTTCTCGCTTCTTCTCGCGGTGCTTGCATTGACTGTGCGAGCCGCCGGGCCTGATTCGAGTACGACCGTGTTCGTCGGCGTGAATGTTATTCCGATGGACAGAGAGCGTGTGCTCCTGAATCAAACGGTCGTTGTCCGCGATGGTGTGATTGCCGAAATCGGTGATGCGAAGAAGGTAAAAATCCCGGAGGGCGCGCAGAGGATTGAGGGAACAGGAAAGTTTTTGATTCCCGGCCTTGCAGACATGCACGTTCATCTCTTCTCGGACGACGAGTTTCCAGACACGCTCGCCGGAGACGAGTTCAAAATCATGCTGGCTAACGGTGTGACGACCATCCGTTTGATGACGGGAACGCCGGAGCAGCTTGTGTGGCGCGAAAAAGCGGCGCGCGGCGAAATCCTTGCGCCGACGATTTACGCGGCCAGCCCGCAGTTCACCGGGAAGAAGTCAACGAACGCTTACGTCGTCACTAACGGAGAGGACGCGCGCGAGGCCGTGCGCAAAGCGAAGCGCGACGGCTACGATTATTTGAAGATAACGACGAACCTCAAGCCGGAAGTCTACGAGGCGATTTTTGACGAAGCCGCGAAGCAGAAGATTCCCGTCATCGGTCATGCAGACAGTCGTTCCGTAGGACTCGACCGCGCGCTAAAAGCCAGACAGCAGATCGAACATCTTGATTCCTATCTCGAAGCGCTGTTGCCGGAAAACTCGCCCATCAAAGGTTCAGTCTCCGACATCTATTTGTATCAACCGAAAAACTGGGAAAGCCTAGACGTTCTGGACGAAACGAAAATCCCCTCAATCGCTCAGGCGACCGTGCGTGCGAATCCATACTCCACGCCAACGCTGCATCTGTTCAAGTCAACATTCGGCATCGGACGAAGCGAGGAATCAATCAAAGCGCAGCCAGACATCCGTTTCTATCCGCAGAAGATTATTGACTTATGGCTCGGCGTTAATAAGAGATACCAGGCGCAGATGGCCTCTCCTGAAAGACGCGCCAAGTACGTTGCTATCAGAAACAAGATAGTGAAAGCCATCCACGACGCGGGCGGCAAAATCCTCGCAGGCTCGGACACGCCGGAATGGCTGCTGCTCTATGGCTACACCTTGCACCGCGAACTGCGTGCATTAAACGAAGCGGGTCTGTCAAACTACGCCACGCTCGCAGCAGCCACACGCAACCCGGCAGAGTTTTTCGGGACGATTAAAAAGACAGGCACAATTGAAAAAGGTAAGCGGGCCGACCTCTTGCTGCTCGAAGCCAACCCGCTCGAAGACATTGCGCACACGGAGCGCCGCGCAGGCGTGATGCTCCGTGGCCGCTGGTTCACCCAGAGCGAACTCAACAAATGGCTCGACGAAATCGCGCCGCGCTTTCAACACGCGCTCGACGATAAACATTAAAACTTAAAACGCCAGCGCGCATATAAAGAGGGCGCAGGATTTTACTTGCGACATGCCTCTCTGCAAGAAAATCCTGCGCCCGAGTCGAGGCTCTAGCCCCGACTAAAGTGCTTTCAGCCCAGTGCTGTAATCCGTCTCCCTCGTTAATGTCCAGGCTTCATCACAATCTTGATGCAGTCGTCTTCCTTGTTAGTGAAGATGTCGAAGCCGTGCGGCGCATCTTCAAGAGACATACGGTGTGTGATGACGAAGCTGGGGTCAATCTCGCCGCGCTCGATTCGCTCAAGCAGTTTGCCCCAGTAGCGCTGCACGTGACACTGGCCTGTCCTCATAGTCAATGAGCGGTTCATAAAAGAGCCCATCGGAAACTTGTCTATGAAGCCGCCGTAGACGCCTATGACGGAGACCGTGCCGCCGTTGCGGCAAGCCATGACGGCCTCGCGCAGGGCGATGGGCCTGTCCGTCTCCATCATCATCGCCTGCTTCACGCGGTCGTAGGCATAGACGAGGCCGTGTCCGCCGTGGGCCTCAAGGCCGACGGCATCAATGCAGGCGTCAGGGCCGCGGCCGCCCGTCATCTCCATCAAAGCGTCGTAGGTGTTCACTTCCTCGTAGTTGATAGTCTCGTAAGCCTTAGCACCGTCGCGCGCAAGGGCAAGTCTTTCAGGAAAACGGTCAATGCCGATGACGCGCTCTGCTCCCAACAAATAAGCGCTCGCTATACTGAACTGTCCTACTGGACCACAACCCCAGACGGCAACGGTATCGCCCGGCTTGATGTCGCACATCTCCGCGCCCATGTAGCCGGTCGGGAAGATGTCGGAGAGAAATAGCGCCTGCTCATCCGACAAGCCCTGAGGGACTTTGAGTGTCCCGACATCGGCGAAGGGCACGCGCGCGTATTCGGCCTGCCCGCCAGCGAAGCCGCCGGTCAGATGCGAATAACCGTAGATGCCGCATGGGCTGTGGCCGAACAATTTTTCTGCCATCCATGCATTCGGGTTTGAGTTTTCACAAAGCGTATACATCTCCTGCTGGCAGAAGAAGCAGTTGCCGCAGGAAATCGGGAAGGAGACGACCACGCGGTCGCCTACCTTCCGATTCTTCACGTCCGGCCCAACTTCAACTATCTCGCCCATGAATTCATGGCCGAGGATGTCGCCCTTCTCCATCGTCGGCATGAAGCCGTTGTAGAGGTGCAGGTCTGAGCCGCAGATGGCCGTCGAAGAGATTTTGACGATGGCGTCGCGCCGGTTCAGAATCTTCGGGTCGGGCACAGTCTCAACTCTTACGTCCTTTTTACCGTACCAACAATTTGCTCTCATTACGTTCCCTTTCCTGAATCAATCAGTAAACTTATCAACGGACGAACCAGCGCCGCCGCTCACGCGCTGGCGGCATCCTGCGATTGCTTGAGTTCGTCGCCCGAAACGGGTTGCGCGGGGCGTTGTGTTAGCAGCCCGTTGTCCCAGACCGTTCCGTCCGAGATGATGATTTCGCCCGTCTCCATCACCTGCTTCAGGCAGCGCAGCGCATCCTGCGTTTGCTGTCCCGGCTCTTCACCGAAAAGCTTAGCAACGGCTGCGCCGATGACGCCGCCGGGCGGGTTGTAATCTATCTCGACTTTGACGATTGTGCCGCGATTGCCCGGCGCACGTTCAAAGCGCACGCTTCCCGAATTATCAACGTCTGCTCCTTCGAGCGAGCGCCACGCGATGAGTTCGTTCGGGCGGTCTTCTGTGATTTCAGCATCCCACTCGACGCTTGAACCCGCAGGCGCTTTCGCCACCCAATGCGAGCGTCCATCGCCCGTCACACGCACGGATTCGAGGTGCTTCATAAAGCGGGGCAGATTCTCGAAGTCGCGCCAGAAGCGATAGAGTTCTTCGGGCGTGCGATTGATTATCAAACTCTTTTTCACTTTGCTTGCTCCGCCCTCCGTCGTGCTCTGATTGCCACTACTGAGTTGCTGAGCACAGATAACATCGAGCGCCGTGACGGCGAGCACGTTTGCTGTGGCAAACGCGACCCTGCCCTTGCTTGAATCCGGCGAAGCGAAGGCCGCGCCCAGAGCAGCCAGATCCAGAGCGTCGCCAGCGACTCTGGACCAGACAGCCGCCGTCGGCCTTTTGCCCTGCGCGAAGATGGCGATGCCGTGGGCAATCTCGCGCAATCCCATGACTCGTATCAAACCTGTGTTGCCGCGCACACCTGCGATTTTCGCGACGCCGCGAGGCGTTAACAGTTCAGCGAGACCGAGGCCGATGCTGAACCAGCCGAGTCCGCGTGCGAGTTGTTCTGCGTTGATGTTCATTATGCCGCCCTGCTGCTGTTCATTTGTGCGAGCAGGTGATAGAGATTGCCGCTTTTGCCGGCGGGTCTGTGGTGTTCTTTGTGTTGACGCAGAAGGAGCGGACTGCTCTTGTCCGTCTTCCTGCCGCTCTTTGTCCTGAGCCTGTCTTTTCGTAGCTGTTGCCATTGTTCTTTATTCTCCCCTTGAACCTTATTGTTCTCTACAGTCTTCAATCATGCTCTCACCAACAAGAGAGTTGGCGGATGATTCCGTGATTAACGTTAGCCCGTTTGGCGCTTCAATCCGTTGACATTCGCTGGGGGATGTAACTGATGCGCGCCCGGCCGCGCTGCGATGAAAGGAGGCTTCGCCTGCGGGTGCGTCCGATTGGGGGTAATTGTCTGATTTATTATTTGAGGGAAGATACAGGAGAGATGACACAAAAGTATGTACGAAAAGGTACATTTCGCAGCCTGACGGCTTAAGTATTAGAGCTTCCGCTCGCGTCAAGCCTGAGGTGCAATGAGTGCTTTAACGACTGTGCCCGCTGAGACGGCGGCCAATGCTTCGTTGGCCTCGTTGAGATGGTAGCGGTCGAGCTTCAGGAGCGACCACGCTTGAGAGCGCAAGGGGTCGGCCATAATCTGCACGCCCCTGTAAAAATGTGAAAAGTCGGAACCCCAGCAACCGCGCACGTCCAGATGTTTCCTGTTCAAATCAAGATGCGGGTTGAAGGAGACTTCGCCGTGGTCTGTGTATTGCCCGACGACGAGGACGCGGCCCGCATCGCGCGTGTAGCGCATCGCCTCTACGACCGCCGGGGGCGCACCCGTAGCTTCAATCGTCACATCAGCGCCGCGCCCTTCCGTGTGTTCCAGCACCCATTGAGCGCGCGTCTGCTCGTCGGCCGTCTCTATGTTGAGCGTCGCGGCTGCTCCCATCTTCCGTGCGGCTTCAAGGCGATGCTCCGGCGCGCCCGTGCATAAGACGCGCAGCGCCCCGCGCATCAATGCAAAGATAACAACTGAAAGCCCGACAGGCCCGCTGCCAAGCACCAGCACCGTATCACCGAGCGCCACTTCAGCCCGCTCCACGGCATGCAGCGCCGTCGGCAACGCGCAACCTCCGGCCATAAATTTTTCAAAATCAATTTCACCCAAGCGTATGCAGCGTGTGTCCGGCTTGAGGTAGAGCTTTTGGGCCCAGCCGCCCGTGAGTCCGTCTGCCAGCCCGTATGTGATGCCGTAAACTTTGCGGTGCGGGCAGCGCGTCGTGGTTTTCGCGACAAGGCAATGCCAGCAGGCGTTGCAGGTGCGATGAACGTCCAGAAAGGTAACGCGGTCGCCCTCCGCAAACGGCCTCCCCGCGACATCCACCAGTTGACCACGAATTTTGCTCAGGCGGCCCACAGAAACATGGCCCGGAATCAACGGGTAGGGCACGCCCTTGAGCCGCCCCTGTTGCAGATAAACGTCCGTTCCGCAGACTTCGCTTAATTCGACATCCAGCAAGGCCGAGTTTAATTCCAGTTCGGGCACTGAAAGCTCGCGGACTTCGACCGGCGCGTGCGGCTCAGGTATCAATGCTGCCAGTACTTTCGTCATCAGAGAATTAACGCCTCGAACAAATATGCGACGAGCGCCGTAAACCAAACCTTAAGGCTCGACAGCTTATGCATGAATAAAGAGCGATGCAAGCGGCGGCTCGCAAAGCATTGACATCCGCCCCGCGCGCTAATATTTTCCGAACACGCGCGGGCAAAGATATTTTCCATTAGCGCACAGGACAGACGCACAATCGCGGCGCGAGAAAGTCCGACTTTACCGCGCGGCCCTGAGAGATGAACAAAATAGCCGAAGACTTTGATAGAATTGCGTTGCTGACAGAGCATCATGGCTGCGCAAACGACGTTTATTACGATTACGTTCGTCGTCATCTTCCCCGTCGCTGTGAAAACGCGCTTGAGATTGGCTGCGGAACAGGAGAGTTCACGCGCCTGCTGGCCGCATGCGCACGACGCGTCCTTGCCGTTGACCTTTCGCCGCAAATGATCCGTCTCGCTCGCGAACAATCAAAGGACTACTCGAACATCGAATACGTGCGCGGCGACGCCATGCGCCTTTCCCTTCCCACGGAGAGCTACGACTGCGTTGTCTCGCTCGCCACGCTGCATCATCTGGAATTAGAGCAGGCGTTATCAAGGATGAAAGATACGCTCAGAGCAAACGGCGTGCTTATCATACAGGACCTTGTAGCCGACTGTTGCCTGATTGAGAGAATGAAAAGCGCGCTCGTGTTTCCCGTCAGCGTTGCGCGGCGGTTCTGGAAAACGGGTCGGCTGCGAGCGCCAAGAGAAGTGCGCGAGGCTTGGGCGGAGCACGGCAAAGGCGATGTTTACCTGACGTTGAATCAGGTCAGAGAAATGTGCAGGCAGCACTTGCCGGAGGCATCTGTTCGACGCCATTTATTGTGGCGCTATACAATCGTCTGGCGTAAGCCGGGCAAGGCCCTTTCAGAATCACTGTGAAGAGGAAACTTATGACTAAAACGCTCGCCCTGATTTTCAGCCTCGTGTTTGTCGCCGGATTAACTTTCGCGCAGCAGAGGGACGCGCCGCCAATCAGAAACTTCCTGCGCGTCAACGAAAACTTCTGCACGGGCGCGCAGCCCCGTACAGAGCATCTGGCGCAGTTGAAGGCCGGAGGCATCAAGTCCATCATCAACCTGCGTCCTCCGGGCGAGCACCGCGCGGCGGAAGAAGAAGCGGCTGCGAAAGAGTTGGGCCTGCGCTACTTCAACATCCCCGTCGTCTTCACAGACCCGAAAGACGAGCAGGTTGACGAATTCCTGAAGATTACGGACGACGAGAAGAACCGCCCGGCCTTTATTCACTGCGCAGGCGCAATTCGTGTCGGAGCCTTCTGGATGATCCGGCGCGTGCTGCGCGACGGCTGGACAGTTGAGCGCGCCGAAGAAGAGGCCAGGAAGATCGGCTTGCGCGAAAGCCCGCACCTCAACGAGTTCGCGCGCCAGTACATAGAACGGCACAAACGCAAGTGAACGTGTTGAAGAGCCACGGAAGACGTGCTCCGCCTTAGTTCATCAACGTCTTTAGCTTCCTTACAAGCTACTGCCTTGTCACAATCGCTTACTCATTTCCGACCATGAGTTTGACTGTCAACGATGCGCTTTGAGCAGCCGCGCCGCTCTCAGCAATGGGCCTCAGCGGCGGTTGGGCCTACCTGTTTTTGATAAACATTATTTATGTTGACAGGCTTTCGGGGAGATGTGTATTTTTGGTCAACTATTACGACCGGCATGTCTACAAAAGTAGACATCTACGTTGCCTCTGAAATCCATTGACAGCCGTTTCTTAAGAAAGTTTAGCGATTACGGTTCGGCATAAAGTTTGCTGTTAGCTGGTTAAATTCTTTGAAGGCCGGTCGCGGCCGGGGCGGGGATTCTCGTTGTCTCTCTGGTCTGGAATTGTCCAACTTGTCTTTTCAATAGCTCCGGCGGTGGCGGGCCAATCTCAGGTTGAGCCTTCTCGAATTTTTCTTCGCGGGCGGCATGAAATGTTTTACCTCCGGCACGCATAATGATCAGCGCTGGCAAGCAGGGATTCCGACTTTGATTTAAGGTGCATGAAAGGCGCTCGGTCTATCAAATTTTGGACTCAACTCACCTCTACAGCGCATGCTTCCGTAAACAGAATCAAACACCGAGACAAACCCTATGAGCACAGCTTCCGAAAAAAACAAGAAGTCGTCCAAGCCCATCGAAGTCATCTTTTTTGACGTTCGCGATACGCTTGGCGAAGTTGATAGGCCGGGCCACCTTGTGACCTACAAGCCGAGCACAGACACCCTGCTCAACGCCATGAAGAACGTGGTCAACGTTCGCATCGGCGTCATCACCAACCTGCCGAAGGACGTGACCGCTGAAGACGGACGGAAGATGCTTGAGGAAGCAGGCATCACGCCCTTCTTAGACCCGAAAGGGCTGGTCATTAATCACGACGCGGGCGCGGATAAGCCTTCGGCTCAAATCTATCGCTTCGCGGCGCAGCAGGTCGGCGTCCCAGTCGAAAAGTGCATGTACGTCAGCGAGAATCTGATAGAGGTAATGGGAGCAGAGGCCGCCGGGATGAAGACGATGCTCAAGCCTTGTCCTCCCGGAAGAGAGTTTCTGCCAGCCCCTCTGCCCGCCAAGCCTTCGACCGAGACGAGCAGCGGCCGCGTCTTCGAGTTGATTTTCGAAGAAGAACACATTCTCGCCAAGAGAATCGTCGTCTGCGGCGCTAAAATCGCACAGATGTTGGCTGACAAGCAGAAGCCGCCCATCAGTTCGATGGACATCCTCGTCTACATCACCAAGCATTTCGTTGACCCGTTTCATCACCGTAAAGAAGAGGACATACTCTTCCCGCTTGCGCTGGCGCGCGGAATGTCAGCCGACAAAATACACCTGACACTTGCCGAACACGATCAGGGCCGAGCCTACTTCAAAGGTCTGGAGACGGCCATGGTTCGCGTGCACGGCGGAGATGAGCGTGCGCTGCGCGACTTCGAAGTCTGCGCCAGAGGCTTCGTCGAACTCTACAAAGCGCACGGGCCTTACGAAAACGATGTGCTGTTTCCAGAAATAGGTAAGCTGCTGACAGATGCCGACGACAGCCTGTTGATTAACCTCGTCCGCCAGCGCGGGCCTGCCGACCTGACGCCCTATCTGGGCTTAATTCAAACAATGGAACGCGAGCTTAACATTACACCCTCCTAAGAAAGAGGACACAACGATGTGGATTCTGACTCCTCCCTCTGAAAGGTTTTTCAAAGACCCGCAACAGAGGAAACAGGTTGAAGCACTCTTCAGCGTCATTGTTCCCGGCGAAGCGCTAGCGCCGAGCGCAACGGACGTTGATGCGGTTGAGTATCTTGACCGCCTGCTGGCGATGGACGAAAAGACCTACTACGAAATCCCTGCATGGAAAGAGCTCTACACTAAAGCGCTGCCCGCGCTCGACCAGGCGTGCGCAGCCATCAACAACGGTGCAACTATCACACAGCTTTCCAAGGACAAGCTTGTTGACTTGCTCGACAAGCTTTCCAAAGGACAATTGAGCGGCTTCCCCGCAGGGCTGGACCAGAAGGTCTTCTTCGAGACATTGCGCAACCATTGTATCGAAGGCTGCTTTGCAGACCCGCGCTGGGGCGGAAACAAAGACGGCAAGATGTGGCGTTGGTTTGGCTACCTGCAAGACGCCGAAGAAACCATGTGGCGTTACACGGGTTAACCCTCATAGTCAGAAGGAGAAGCGGATTAATGGCTATTGACAATCCCGATGCGATTATTGTCGGAAGCGGGGCTGGCGGCGGAACCGCCGCACGCGTCTTAACAAAGCGAGGCTATAAGGTCGTAGTGTTTGAGAAGGGGCCGCGGCGCACGTCCGACGAGTTTTTCCCCTTTGACGAACTGCACTTTGCGCTTCACAAAGACCTGCATCCTCATATCACGGACGACCCGAACATCTACGTCGGCCCTGACGGCAAGCCAAAGCGCAGCGAACGCTGGTGGGTCGCCAACATGGTCGGCGGCGCGACGATGATCTGGGAAGCGAACCTGCCGCGTTATACGCGCGAGGATTTTGAAGTCCTCTCGTTTCTGCGCGAGATGCCTCAGGAGCCGGGCAAAACCGTCAGCATGGTCAACTGGCCCTGGACCTACGACGAGTTTCAGCCCTACTTCGAGAAGGCAGAGCACGAATGGGGCATCTCAGGGCTTGCTAACCAGAACGACAGGCAGGAGCCGACCCGACCCGGCTACGAATATCCTATGCCTCCCGTGCGCATGCACGCCTCGACGCCCTTTCTTCAGGCGGCCTTCGCCAAGGCGGGCATGAAGCCTTATTTGAGTCCGCGCGGTATCAACTCGCGGACGCGACACGGCCGCCCCGGCGAGCCGTTCTGCGGTTATTGTCAAGGGTTCGGTTGCGCCATCAACGACCGAGCGAGCAGCACCAACACTGTGCTCGCGCGAGCGCTCGCCACCGGCCTCTGCGACCTCCGCGTGGGCCACTGCGTGACCCGCCTCGCACATGAAAAAGGGCGCATCAAGGGCGTCTTCTACAAGACACGGCCCGACGGCGAAGAGCAGTTTATGGGTGCGGACAAAGTGTTCGTCTCTGTGCAGGCAATCGAATCTGCGCGCCTGTTTCTACTCTCGGAAATACCAGACCCCAACAAAATGATAGGGCGCTACCTGACCTATCACACGAAGGGCAACGCAGAGCTTGTCTTTAAGAACCAGCCTGTCTGGGATAGCGGCCCTGAGAATCGTTATCAACCGCGAACGGCCATCGGCAGTCTTCAGTTGCGCGACCTCTACGTCATCAACAACCCCAAGACCTATCTCTCGAAGGGCGGTAAGTTTTCCATCTACGATCCCTTCACGACCATGACGCCTATTCGCCTCGTCGCCAAGACAGGCTTGTGGGGCAAGGCGCTGCAAGACCGCATGCGTGAACTTCGCTCTTACGGTGGAGTCTCCTTCTCCTTTACGGGCGAGACGATTTCGATGTACGAGAACCGGGTCGAGCTTGACCCGGACGTGAAAGACCCTTGGGGCTTGCCTGCGGCGCGCACCTATTATCGCCACCACAAGTACGACATGGACTTGAGCCGCTACGCTCTCGACAGGGTTTGCGACGTGATGATCGCCGCCGGAGGCGAACTGAAAAAGATAGAGGCTCAGAAGGAAGACAATCCCGGCTACGGCCACGTTCACGGCACACTGCGCGCAGGCCGCGACCCCGGCCAATCCGTCCTCGACGCGGAATGCCAGTCGCACGAAGTCAAGGGTCTCTACGTGCTCGATTGCGCGTTCATGCCGACGGCGGGCGCGTCCAATCCGACGCTCACCTTAATCGCCAACGCTTATAGAGTTTGCGAAAGGGTTTCATTCTGAGGCTTGGGAGAACAGCAGGGAGCGCAGTCATCTACAATCGTATAGGAGATGCACCGATGGCGCAGGTTGTGGCTAATCGTGGTAATAAACTTCACGCACCCGAAAACACGCGCGTCGCATTGTTATCGGCTTACACGGCCGGGGCGAACATCCTTGAATTCGGTGTGTGTCTCACCAAAGACGCGCAGCCTGTCGTCTCTTCGATTGACAACCTCGAAGAACTGACGGGCGTGCAGGGCAAAATCTCCGAGTCTAATCTGGCGGACTTACGCAAACTAGATTTCGGCGCGAAGTTTTCCGTCCGCAACTCGACGGCGCATCCGTGGCAAAGAGAAAGCCCCGAAGCACGCCTTGAAACGCTCGGCGGACTGCTCGACATCCTGCCCGAAGGCGTCACCAAGCTTATTCAAGCCTACACTCCCGGAGGTGCAAACCCGCAAGACTTGTTACATAAAACCATCAAGTCCCTGAAGGCGAGAGGGCTTATCTCAAGCACTATTCTCTGCTCGACGGACGCGGAAGCTCTGAAGGCTGCATGCGCGCTCCAACCAAATTTGCGCATGGCCCTGTGCGTTGAAGCGCCTTCATCTTCGAGCGCGCTTCAGGAATGGTTAAGCCATGAGCCTGACGCTTTAGTTCTTCCGCTCTCTTCAGTTCTCAGCGAAGCGCATCAACTGAAGCCGCTCGGCGCGGAGTTGAGAGAGGCGTATAACAGCGGTGCTCTGCCGCTCGGCGTCATCCTCAGGGCGGCGGACGGCGACGGAACGTTTACCGAACAACAATACGAAGCGCTCAACCGCTATTCTTTCGTCTTCGGAATTTCCACGACCTCTGTGCTCGACGTGGCAACCTTTACAGGGATCTACCGTCAGTTAGAGAAAGCTTCCTTCGCGGGCAAAGAGGAAGAACCGGGGCGCTTCCCTTTCGGCTACGCGAAGGCCAATCGCTTCGCACACGTCTATCAGGACGACGGCGTACACATCAAGCTCAAGCCTTATCAGGGTCCACCGCCAATCGTCTCTCAGCCGACGGGCGACCCCGTGCAGGACCGGCTCAACGAGCTTGAAGAAGCATCATGGAACGCTGCGAGAGACTGGCCGTTCTATTCCGGCGGCGGCTTCGGCACGAAGTTTGGCCTCGACGGCGATTTCGTCGCCGAAGTTGATTTCAGCAGCACAACTACCAGTCAGGCGACGATGCTTGAAATGGCCGTCATCAACGTTGACCCCGCGAAGCACAGGCCCGGCTGGAAAAACGACAGCAGCGGAAACCCTGTCCCCAATCCGCCTCAGTCTTTCCGCGACAAGGATTCTTTCTTCGACCCGCACGGCGCTCCACCGTTTGTCGGCGTCGAGCATGACGAAGACGACGGCTACCGCATCAACTGGAATCTGGGAACGGAGTATGACAACAACCAGTATGGCAGGCCGCTCGGAGACGGCACGACGAAGCAGGGTCGCATGCGGCTTGAACGCAGAGGCCCATACTTTTCCGCCTACTATAAGGATGAGCAGAATGCTGACTGGGTTTGTGTCGGGGCGTGCCGCAACGATTCGATGAACCACCGCCTCTACCTGCGCTGCGTCGGCAAACGCTGGCGGCAGGAGGACGACAGGCCGGAAGCGACCGAGCCTTACTACCCGATTCCCGAAAACCACATCATCTTCAAAAACTTCCTCGTACTAATACCACTGAAGGAGTAACTTAATGCCAAACATCCAGAAACCCGAAGCTGACCCGGTAGAGTTGGCACGCCACATCATCGAGTTCGGAAAAGATGAAGAAGACGATCAGGAGAGGCAGGTTCAACCGGCGGCGATGGCGCTCGTTGACCTCGGCCTTGACTGGCCCGACGGCCTCGCACCCCAACCACAGGAATTAGAGAACGAGCCTGCATCGTCAGACCCACTGCCGGAGGCCGACGTGCTCGTCGTCACATGGACGGTCGCTGAAGTCGAAGCGCTCGCAGACACTTTGACCCCCGGCTTCTCGCGCAAAAACTGGTATCGCTACGACCGCTTCTTTCAGGAGAAGTACGTCAAGCAGATTCGCAAAGGCGCGCCAGCCCTCGCCGCCAAACGTCTCGGCAGTTATTTCCCGACTAAGATTGGCAACAAGACCGTCCTCTGTTTCAAGTCAGAGTTGCACATGAATCAGGACGGCATTGCGACCGGCGACGGGACGGCCACGCTCCCCGTCAAAGACCTTTTTCACCAGATGATAGCCGAGGTCAAGCCATCGCTCGTTATCACTGTCGGCACAGCCGGAGCCACCTTCCCGGACCACGACCTCGGAGACGTGATGATTACACGCAGCGCGAAGTTTCGCTGCGCGCGCGAGTTTAAGAACGAAGACTTCAACGACAAACAATACCGCTGCGAAGAGTTTACGATTCCAACCGGGCAGTTTAAGGCTGCGCGCGCTCTTCTTAAGCAGCACGCCAGCAATCTCGTCGAGCCGGACTTCGGCCCGCCCACCATTCGCTACGATTTCAGCGGCCCGCTCATCAAAGCACCCGTCAATAATCCAGACTTCAAGCTCGACGGGCGCGACTTCGACGAATTCCTACCGATGCTGACGACAGACTTCTTCGAGTTTGGCACGTCCACCAACGGCCTTGAGAAGATAGGCTGCGGCGTTGAGATGGGAGATGCAGTGCTCGGCATGGTCGTCGAAGAGTTGAAAGAACAGAATCAGGACGCGCCGCTCTGGCTCGTTATCCGCAACGCGTCAGACCCGCAAATCAACGGCACGCTTCCAGACAAGCCCCGCGCACGCAACATGCAGGCGCACTGGGCTGTCTGGTACTACGAAACCTACGGCTACTGGACCAGCGTTAACAGCGCCATCGCTACCTGGGCAATGATTGCCGAGTGAAGGAGTTTCAAATGGCTGAACTTAAAGTCCTCAACCTGCCGACCGAAGTGCAGTTAGCTCTGGAGGTGATGCCGTGTCAGGCTAACCGCCGCATCTACGAGCCGGCTGAGACGCCGCACCCTTGTGCCTATTTCGCAGACTGGGGCGTCTATCACAGCTTCGACTATGCATCGGCAGGGCCGCCCCCCGAAAAGGGGATACAACAGCCTTCGCGTTACATGGGCAAGACCTACCTCTTGCCCGAAATTCTCAGCGGTTGCCGGAAAGCTCCCATCATGTGTGTGGGAATCAACCCGAACCTGCCCGGCTATTGGCCCAAGACGCACAACGCCGTCAACCCCCTCTTCAATGATTACCTGCAATACGCACACTACTTCCGCTACCGTAGCGTATCGAAGTTGCAAATCCCGCGCGAGAACTACGACGAAATGCTCGGCGGACGCCAAGACACGCCCAACGACCCACAGAATTTGACGACGCTCGGCGCGGAGATTCCCGTCGAACAGGCGGCCCTGACGATGTACAAGGCTTACCAGAGCTTGCTCGACGGGCTTGGTGATAAACATGGCTGGGCCAACCATAAACTGGCCGTCGGTGAAGATTTGAGCTACGCCAACATGGTCGCCTGCCCGTCGGCCAAGTGGGTTGTTGATAAGAAAGACCCACAGAATCCTGAGATGCCCGTGATGGGCACAGAGAGGATGTGGGGCATCGTCGGCGAGTGCTGGCACGAGCGCCGCTATTTCCTGCGTCAGTTGTTCCAGAGCCTGCCGGTAGTTGTGATGGTCTTCAGCCAGACGACCAGCCATGCGTTTATCACCGCGATGGCGGGCAAGTTTATGGAGAGAGACCAGCAGACCGGCGAGCTTGTAAAGAAAGACCCGCAACCGACCGAGAAGATTTCCGAACTGCTGAAGCGGGAAATCTGGCTTAGATACGGAACAACCTCCGACGGTATCAACCTAGACGCACGCATCATCTTCTCCCCTCATGCTTCGGCCAAGCCCGCCGAGTTTGAGAAATTCAAAGCCACTATGATTGGCATCCTTTCAGAGGAAGTGGATGCCGGGCGTCTCGTGTTCAATGAGCAGACGGGACATCTTGCGCGCCCGCGCGGCGGCTGCGTCTTCTGCACCAACGCCCTCTACCGCATTGGCCCATGCGACTACGAGAAGGAGCTTCGACCGCTCGCCACAAAGGACGCCACAGCGATTGGCGGGCAAGTCGCTTCCCTCGCATCAGACGAACCCGTTCCCATAGATTCCGGCGCGGAGAACGACGAGCAGGCGCGCCTTCTCGAAAACTTTCTCGGCGCGACGGCCTTCAGGGGCAGGGTCGGGCCGACGCCCTCCGGCGCTGCGCTCATCGAAGCAGCCACGATGGCAGAGGCCGAACAGGCGGAAGTGCTCAACATTGACGCGCTCACGTCGCCTCCCGTCGTGCTGCGCGGTCGCATTGTGACGATGAACGACAATAGCGACGTGATAGAGGATGGTTATCTTTACATCAGCGAGGGAAAGATTGTCGCCGCCACGGGGCCGGATACGGAAGCGCCCGAAGGATTCTCAACCGCCCCCGTTATCGAAACAGGTGGCACGATTTATCCTGGCCTTCTCGATCTGCATAATCACCTGGCCTACAACATCACGACGCTCTGGAAAGTGCCGCGCAAGTTTTCAAACCGCTCGCAGTGGCAACGCCATCAGGGTTACGCCGAAAACGTCAAGATGCCGCTTGACGTTCTGACGCGCGACTCAAAGACCTCAAAGGCTATCGTCAGATACGTCGAAGTCAAAAGCCTGCTCGGCGGCACAACGTCCGTTCAGGGCATGCGTTCAAAATTCTCATCGCTGCCTGTGTCAAGGTATGCGGGAGTGGTGCGCAACTTCGAGCGCACAGACGACGACAGGCTGCCGGCCGCCAGCGGGCGGATTCCAGACCTCAACGTTAAAAAGCAGGATCAGATTGATTCGTTTCGGACAGCCCTCAACAAGTACAACGCCTACTTCTACCATCTCTCGGAGGGCGTGGATGCCAACGCGCGCATGCAGTATCTAAACCTCGTCGAGCAGGATTTGATAGCGAAAGCTCTCGTCGCAATCCACGCGCTCGCTTTAGAGCCGGGAGATTTGGCGAACATCAGCAAGGCGGGCGGCAAGGTCGTCTGGTCGCCGATGAGCAACCTCCTGCTCTACGGCGCGACCATCAACGCCAAAAAGCTGTTGGATTCCGGCGTCCCCTTCGCGCTCGGCTGCGATTGGTCTCCCTCCGGCAGCAAAAACCTTCTCGAAGAGATGAAGGTGGCGTGGCTTTCGGCGCAGGCCGACGGAGCAGACATCTCCTACGAAGCTCTGTGCAGGGCTGTCACAAGAGACGCGGCCACCATCGTCGGTTGGGGAGATGCGCTCGGAACAATCGAGGATGATAAGTATGCTGACCTGATGATTGTCTCCGGCAATACGGGCGACCCGTATGAAAATCTCGTGCGCGCTACGGAGCGTGACGTGCAGATGGTTGTCGTGCAGGGCTACGCCCGATACGGCGACGAAGATGTGATGACGCAGCTTGGCTATCCGAAAAACAGACTGGAACCCCTCGTCGTCGGAGGAAAAAACAAGCGGCTGTATCTGTCGCAGGAGGGCGACCCGTTGAAGACCACCAGCTTCGCAGGCGCGCTGGCGACTCTCAGCGATTCGATGTCGCGCCTGCGCGAACTGCAAATTCAAGTCACCTCCGCTGCCTTCGAGTTAAGCTCCGACGAGGAAACGTTCCAACTCGAACTCGACAACGAGGACTTCGGTGAAGACGAATGGATGGACGCAGAGCTTGCCGCGTCGGCGGAGTTGCCAGAATCAATTGACCTGGACGTGCCGACCGTCATTGACGACGAGGGCTACTTCGAGCGTCTTGAGGAAATCAAACACCTGCCGGACGCGCTGCGCAAGCTCAAGGATTTCTATACGACTTAAGAATCCGCGTCGCTGCGAGTTGAGGAAAGGAGCGAGGCCATGGGAGATTTAAAACACGTCATCGTTCAGGTGCTCGATGAAGCGGAGAAGGAGGCGGCAGCCGCCGTGCTGAAAAAGCACGGCGACGTTTCCCTGAGCCAGTATTACGTTCGCGGCTACGGCGACGATAAAGACATCGCCTCACTGCGCGACGATGGCTTCATCGTTGAGCATTTTGGAGCGGAAGAGCTTGGCCTCAGATGGCTCGAACCCGAAGAGGAAGAAGAGTCTGCACAGACTTTAAGCGTCGAGTTTGACGCAGCACCGCCTTCGCCAATCCAGCAGGTCGCTAACGAGTCTCCCGCAGTCTGTCTCATCCAACTCAAAGGCCCGCTGCGCACCGCCTGGAAAGAGCAACTCGACCAGCACGGCGTGCAGCTTATCGCCTACAAGCCTGAGTATGCTTACAAGGCCATGCTCAGAGGCAGCGAGCGCAGCGTCGTGGAGAGTCTGGATTTCGTGGCGCGCATCGAAGATTACCAGCCAACCAAGAGATACCGTTTACTACAGGAGTCAACAAAGCGAGCCAAGATTACTCACGCGCTGCACGAGCAGAAGGCGAAGGCCGAAGAGTTGGGCAGCGAGTTGCGCGACGTGATGGAGGGGGCTGGAGAAAAAATCAAGGAGGCGGTGGAAGACCGTCTCGAACAGGAAGCGTCCAACACCACAGCCTACGCCGAATCAGCGACACATGAAACAGAAGCACAGGCCGAAACTCTCAGAGAGGATGTCAGCAATGTGCTCGCCTCTGCGGAGGAAGAAGCGAAAGATAAGATAGCTACGTTCTTCCATGGAATGGCAGCGCCCGCCGAGCCTGCTGCGTCGTCTGGTGCGGCCGAAGGCGACCCGCCGCCTGCTGCTGACGCGCCGGAAATGGACGCCGCCGCGCCGGAGGCGGAAGTAGCCTCGGATGTTCCGGCAGAGGCAGCGTCCGTCTCCGCTGATGAGCCGCAGATGCTCACATTCGAGATAAAGAGTCATGTGCCGGAACAGCTTTCAGAGTGGGCCGAGGCTTTAAAGAAGGACTCGCGAATCAAAGACGTTGAAGTGGGTCGTGTCCGCATCAGGTTTTCGTGTCTGGAAGACTCGCCCGCGCTCGAAGAGATCTCCATTCTGACGCAGGTTTATCCATACGTAGAAGCCGAGATTGGCGTTGACTTTGCGCGCATCGGCATCGGTATTGAGAGCGAAGACGCAACGCCGCTGCTGCCATGGAAGGGCGAAGGCATTATCGTCGGCGTCGCGGACACGGGCGTTGATAAGGAACATCCTGACCTGAAAAATCAACTATTGGAAATCATCGCCCGCGCAGGAGATGTGGCGGCGACGGACGAGAACGGCCACGGCACGCATGTCTGCGGCATCATCGCCGGCGACGGAACGGCTTCCGGCGGAAAACTACGCGGCATAGCCAGCGGCGCAAAGCTCGTCGTGCAGGGCATTGTCAGCGACGAGAAGAAGTTTTCGGGCCTGCCGATAAATCTGGCCGACCTCTTTCAGGAGGCATATGACAAGGGCGTTCGTATTCACAATAATAGCTGGGGCATGTCAGTCAAGGGACTCTACTCGATTGACAGCTACGAGGTTGACGAGTTTGTCTACAACCACCCGGACTTTCTGGTAATCTTTTCGGCCGGAAACGACGGCCGTCAGACTGACGAAGACCATCCAGACCCGGAGCCTGAATTAGGGCGCATCCTACAGATGTCTCTGTTCTCTCCGGCCACCTCGAAGAACGCTCTGACGGTCGGCGCGTGCTGCTCGAAGCGCAAAGACGGGCCGTATGAAAACTTAACGTGGCGCAAGTATCGCGGCCGCAATCCGCCGCCGCAGGGGCCGCTCGTAGCAGACGAGCCGATCAGCGGCGACCTCGATTATCTGGCGGCTTTCAGCAGTCGCGGGCCGAGCGACGACGAACGCATCAAGCCTGATTTAGTCGCTCCCGGAACAGTTATCGTCTCCGCGCGGAGCAGCAACGCAGAAGCACGCGACCCCTACAAACAGTTTGACGGTCAATACATGTACTTGTCCGGCACGAGTCAGGCCGCGCCAATCGTCGCCGGGGCTGCGGCCATCGTCAGGGAGTTTTACATTAAAGAGTGTCAGCACCCGAATCCGTCCGCAGCGCTCTTGAAGGCCACGCTCATTAACGGCACTCAATGGATAGACAGAAAGACGGCGCAGCTTGAAGAGGTCGGCCAGCCAAACTTTTATCAGGGCTTCGGCCGCATTGACCTCCAACGCACTTTGCCCGTTCCGGGTAACGCGGAAGGCTTCCGGCTTCTTTTCGTAGACGTAGACCGCAAAGACCCGCGCTCCTTGAACAAAAGCATTTCCGGCAAAGGACGCTGGACCAGAAAAGTCAGCGTCGAAAAAGGCTTACCCTTATGCGTCACGCTCGCGTGGACGGATAAGCCCGGAAAAGGGATGCAGCAAGACCTTGACCTCGTTGTGACGCGGCCTAACGGCAAGAAAATAGTCGGCAACCACTTCCTGAAGCGGCTCTCGGCTTTTCCAAACGACCGCCGCAATAATGTCGAGCAGATACACATTAAAGATGCAGACCTTGAGCCGGGAACTTACGTCATCAACGTGCTGGCTTACAACACGCCTTTCGAGGATCAGGGCTTCAGCCTCGTCGTGACCGGCAAATTGACATCAGACTTTCTTCCGTAGTTCAGAAAATTCAACGTAGCGAGCGAGGCTTCTTAATTATGCTGCCACCAATCCCCGCTTCATGGCGCGCGCAGGTCGGGGACGAAGTCAACAAACCCTACTTCCGTCGCTTGCAGGAATTCATCGAGAGCGAGCGCGAAGCCTTCGAAGTTTACCCGGCCGAGCCGGATACGTTTCAGGCTTTGCAACTCACGCCCTTCCGCAACGTCAACGTCCTGCTGCTGGGCCAGGACCCTTATCCGGGCCCGAATCAGGCCCACGGCCTCTGCTTCTCCGTCAAGCCAGGAGTTGGTAAACCTGCGTCGCTGAGAAATATTTTCATCGAGTTGGAAAACGACATCTCTGGCTTCCGTATTCCCAATAACGGCTATCTCGCCAGTTGGGCCCAGCAGGGCATACTGATGCTCAACACCGTGCTCACCGTCCGCAAGCGTCAAATCGGTTCGCATAGAGGGAAGGGCTGGGAGATTTTCACGGATAAGATTATCGAGCGGGTTAACAATAAACGCGGACAGGTGGTGTTTGTCCTCTGGGGCAGAGATGCGCAGAGCAAGATAGAGTTAATTGATACGAGCCGCCACGTTATTCTCAAAGCGGCGCATCCTTCGCCAAACTCGGCCGACCGTGGCTTCTTCGGCAAGCGCCCCTTTTCCGCCATCAACAGTGCTTTAAAGAAGGCTGGCAAGCCGGAAATCAACTGGCAGATTCCAGACATCTAACCAGCCGCCAAGCCGCCCGTTAAAAAGAGCTTCCACACTATTCAGGGTTCAACGACGACAACTAAATCGTCGCTGCGAATTGTTTGGAGCGTTACCTCTTCCGCTTGAGTTGATCGCCATGACGGAAGCTGAAGACAGAAGAATCGAACTCTTTTTCTACGGCCTCTTCATGGACGAGGCTCTCCTGCGAGCAAAGGGGATAAATCCCTTGAATCGCCGGACCGCAGTAGTTGAAAACTTCTCTTTGGTTATCGGCGCGCGCGCTACGCTCGTCCCGCGCGCAGGCCAGACTGTGTATGGCGTGCTCTTCCGGCTCACCCATGCGGAAGTTGATGCACTATATTCGGAAGCTTCCGTGAGCGCTTATCGTCCCGAAGCCGTCTCCGCACGATTGGCCGACGGGAGCATCGTTTCTGCTCTGTGTTTCAATCTGCCCGCGCCACCTTCGACCGGCGAGCGAAACCCGCAGTACGCAGCAAAGCTCAGAGAACTGGCCGAGAGAATCGGCTTGCCGCAAAGCTACGTATCCTCCATACAGTAGCACTGTCAAAACTGCTATCGCTTGAGCCTCAACCTTGCTGCTCCGGCTTCTTCTCGTAAAGACCGAGGCCGAGGCCAAACTTCGCGGCCGCACGTCGCAAGCTCATGCTTTCCGCATTACTCGACGAGTCGCCATAACCGCGCACCTCTTCGTCTTCCTGCCCCGTCGCTTCGCGATAGACAAGACCTTCGGCGCACGGGATGGAGATGCGCGCGACGAGCACAAGCTTGTTGCCGATTTCTGTAATGTGGCGCACTTCGTAGTTCCAGCCAGGCGCGTAAAGGTCCAGGAATTTGACGGCCGTGTACCACGGGATGAACTGAATCTTCTGCCCGCCGACCGTCTTCGATTTCAGCAAGCGCGGCGGGATTGGTTTTGAGAGGTCGTTAATAATCTCTGCGATGGGACGCAAACTCATCGTCTATGAGCCTTTCGTCGAAATGAAAAATCCGTGCGGCAAGCGCGCGGCTGAAAGCGCGGCTGCTTCCTGCCTAACCTACAATCAACAGAGCAATCGCGCAACGGTTTTGACGACGCTGAGAGGACAAAAGCGAGTCGTGATGTAATCAAAAGCGGCGGCGGTTGACACTTCAGTTGGATGTACTGTAATTTCATTGTTCGTCATCCAGCGAATCCACGAATGAGGCGCGATGAGACCAGGAGCCCATTGCTTTCTTCGCTGAACTTCGCCCCGGCCGGCCGTGCGCAACATCACGTCCCGTTCGTCTAGTGGCCTAGGACACCGCCCTTTCACGGCGGCGACACGGGTTCGACTCCCGTACGGGACGCCACTTCCTTTCATACACTTACAGACACAGCAGCAGGCAGGGCTTTCGGCGTGGCGGATTATTAGCTGGATGCGTTGCCGTTAATGCAGACAATGGCGCAGGTGTGAGTCGCTATTGTTGATAGTGAATCATCGGAACTTGCTTTAATGAACTTCAGTCATCCCTATTTAATCTTCTTCGATGTGAGGTCTTTGGCATTTTGACGCAGAACGAGGCCGGATACGTTTCCTTTCTCATCCTTAACGAAGGTTATCTGTATATTCCCCGCTGTGAGGAAAAACTTGGTCTCTGATTCGGGAAATAATTCAAACTTTGGTTGACCCGGAGCTTCGCCCATTAGCTTTCCATCCTCTTTAGTGACGTTAATGATGAAACCCGGGCCAAGCTCATATTGTCCGACGTAAGCATCGTAGATCTTCTGGTCCAGCTTGATCGCAGTTTTGCCCGCGTTAATATCAAAATAGGTCAAGAGATTAATGGGAGCATCGGATTGCGAGGGGTTGCGAACAAGGGGAAGGTCAATGAAGGATGCGTGTTGACTGTTTCTTGACACAGAGATGACGGGCGTCCCTCCGGCCGGAATGCGTGCGAAGACGCTTTTATCGTGTCCCGCGATGGCAACGCGAATCCTGTGACCCTTCCTGATAAGGACGGATGTCGGCAGCAGCCCGAACTTCAGTTCTGCGATTTCGCCAATCACTAACGGCATCGCATCTTTCTTCTTAAACGTGTGATAGGGCACAAGCGTCGTGTAGGGCGGTTTGTCGTTTGATACCTTGCGGTGAATCGCGCGCAACTGTCCCTCTGTCAGGTATGTAACCTTGCCTGTCTCGTCTATCTCTTCGAGGTAAACAAAAAACGCTCCGTCCGTGTGCGTCGAAGTAACGTAAAGATTGACGACGGGATGGCCTGTGATTTCCGTGTCTGCGGTCAGGGGTTGGGTTGTGTATGTGAGCAGGCGACGGTCTTCTCCGGCGCGGTCTGGATAGATGACCTGTCCGCCCAGTTGCGTGCGCCAGCGATTCTTTTCGCCTGTGCTCGCTTCGTAATCCACTTTGTATGTGTCAGCGCCCGCAGCCGAGTTCGGCGCTGATGCGGACAACAAATTATCGGCAGCCATGTAGAGGCGCATGTTCTGAGTGCCGACGACGGGCCAGACCTTAGTCTTCTTCCAACGCTCCTCGCCTACCGTGTAATAGAACAAAACTTTCTCTGAATCTACGCCTGTGTCAATGCCTTTCAAGTAATGATCGAAGAAGCGCAGCCATTCGTACATGAGGGAGACTCTCTGTGAGTTCACAGAAAAATATGGACTCGCGTTCTGCGTTGCACCGTGATTCCAGGGGCCTATGATGGCTCTCTGCGAGTTGTTGAAAGTGAGGAAGCTTTTGATAACGCCGTCGGCCGTTCCTGCATCGAACCAGCCACCCCAGTTATTGATGGCAACTTTTGAACGCTCTATTTCCTGACGATGATTGTGAATGCTGATGTCATCAAACGTCACACTGACGTTGCGGCCAACGCTTAGTGCGTCGTCGCGGAAAGTGACTTGTCGTGCGGCCCTGTCGAGGTCAATGTTGGCTGCGTGCTCTTTTATCGCCTGTCGCAACAACTGGCGGTCGCCGTCTGCGTCAACCGGCTTGACGCCAGCGCCTTCATCCAGTTGATGATTCGAATCGTTCCATGTCTTAACCAGCCATTCGCTCGGGATGCCGCCGGGAAAAGGAACGTCCGTAAATTCGTCAAACTCGTAATGTCTAGGGAGCACGGCTTTGACCGCCGGGTGATTGAGCCTGGCGAGCAACTGTGCGGAGTTTCCGCCATAGGAACTACCGTATGCTCCAACCTTACCGCTGGACCATGATTGCGCGACGACCCAATCAACCACCTTGCCATAATCTTCAATCTCTTCCTTCGACCATGGCATCGTCCATGTGCCGGAGGACGCGCCCGTGCCGCGCGCATCAACCATGATTAAGGCGTAGCCATGACTGACGAAAAACTTTTGCAGGTTGTCGGGCTCTCGACTCTCTTTCGCACGCCAGTAGCGCGTGATGTTCAGCAAGGCAGGGATTCTGGCGGCGGCGGGTAAATCTTTGGGGAGCAACACATCAATGGCTATCTTTGTGCCGTCGCGCATGGTCACGTAAAGCGCGCTGGTCGTAATCTCTTTATATGGCGGCTCGACGTAGCCTTTGTATCGCGGGATGTTGCCGCCCGCCTGTGTTCTGTTATCCGCTCCCTGAGTTTGCTGCGCATAAACATCTACGTGGAGAGGAAGCGTCATGCTGCATGAGAAAATAAAGATTGCTAAAAAGACTGAAGGGAGGAATATCCGCATCATATTGTTTCCTTAAATTGAAAGATTAAAGGGGCGGAGACTAACTCATACTCGCTACAGAATAATGATACGTTGCAAGCTGACAATTTGAAATTCAAGATTTTTGACTCTCTGCGCCAAGTAATAGACAGGAGATGCCAAATGAGCGATGGCGTGAAAGATTGTGGCTCCGTTTTATGTGTTTTCGCCGCTCTGGAATAAAATGTTTCCCTGATTTAAGGTTATGTTTATGCCTCGCGAATGCACGATTCTGGTCAAGTCCGTCAACAAGATTATTGATGCCTTGAAGTCTGAGGGAGTTGAGCCGGAAGAACTTTACAGGGCAGTCAACTTTGACCCGGCGCTTCTCTCTGACCCTGATAATCGAATTCCCTTTTCTCAATTCGTCGCGTTCTACGAGCATGGAGCAAGGCTGACGGGCAATGATGCCTTCGGGCTGCACATGGGCGAGAGAGTTGAGCCGGAATTATTCGATGTCCTCGGTTACGTGGTGATAAACAGCCCGACTTTAGGCGAGGCTATCAACCGCTTGATTCGCTATCATTCGATCTGGACGGATGGAGCGTTCTACAATTTAGACGTGAGCGGCCGGCAAGCGCGTCTTACTTATGAATACGTTGACGGGCTGACCGATGGGCGGCGGCATGATTGCGAGATGACGCTCTCCATTCTGGTGAGTTTCGCACGACGCGGAACAGGCGTTGACTGGACGCCGCATGAAGTCTCTTTCCAACATTCAACGCCGCAGAACATTATCGAGCATCAACGAATTTTCCGTTCACAGGTTCATTTCGACAGGCCAATGAATGAGTTAATCTTCGACAGTTCGTTGCTCGCTCTTCCGATGATGAAAGCGGACCCCGGTTTATTCGTCATCCTCGACCGCCACGCTCAAGAGTTGCTTTCAAGACGCCCGCGCGCAGACGGTCTCATCAATCAGGTTCGTCAACTTCTAGGCGAGGCGCTCAACGCAGGCGACGACCCCGGCATTGAAACCATTTCACAGAATTTGGGAATCAGTGTTCGCACGCTTCAGAGAAAACTGAAAGAAGAGGGCAAGTCTCATCAAGGTCTGCTCGATGAGATGCGTTGCGAACTTTCCAAGCGGTATTTGCAGGAACCGAAGCTCGCCATTTGCGAGGTAGCATATCTTCTGGGCTTCTCCGAACCCAGCGCCTTTCATCGCGCGTTTCGTCGCTGGACAGGAATCACACCCAAAGAATTCCGAAGAGGGCAATTATCGTGACTGTGAACAACGGATTAAAAGCGTAGAGAACGAAGCACCACCCTTAAAAACCTGCCCTCCTTACGAGATGCCCCAAACCCTTCTAAAGATTAGAGATTTACTGCTCCGTGCAACTTGCTACAAACACTTCCGATATGCTAAATACGCACTTTCACGGCATCGTCGCTGGTTTGTTTCCCGTACGGGGGACGCCACTTCCTTTCCATCACTGACAGGCTTGGGCCTTGATGTTAACTCCTGAAAATTTTCGAACCGGCCTCACGTGCGGCGCGGAGTGCTCTCATTGAAGAAGCAAAAGACGCTCCTTTTTTACTGTCAACATTCTCTGGGCATCGGACACCTGTTCCGTTCGTTTGCGATTGCCGAAGCGTTGAGCAAGCGTTTCCGCGTCGTCTTCGTTTCCGGCGGAAAATTGCCGCGCGCCGTGCGGCTGCCGGATGGAATCGAGTATGTGCAGATACCGCCCGTGGGTGAAGGGCCGGAGGGAGGAATTGTCAGTCAGGACGGCAGACGCGACATCGATCTTGCGTGGCGTTTGCGCAGCTCGCGCCTGCTCAAACTTTTTCATCAACTTAAGCCGTCCGTGCTGCTCATAGAGTTTTATCCTTTCGGACGGTTGCAGTTTTCGAGCGAGTTGCTGCCGCTACTCGATGCAGCGCGTTTGGCTAAACCGCAACGCCCTCTTGTGCTGTGCAGCCTGCGCGATATTATCAAGAGCCGCGCGCGACCGCATCGCTCTATCTACGAAGACATTATCAGCACCTTCGTCAACAACCTTTATGACGGCGTGCTGTTTCACGCCGACCCGCGCTTCGCTCGACTGGAAGAGACGTTCCAGTCGTCCGTCCCGCTCTCGACTCCCGTTTATTATACCGGCTTCGTCACGCCGCAAAGAGAATTGCCAGTGACGACTGCACGGAAGAACGGTAATCAGGTAATCGTCTCTGCCGGAGGCGGGCGCTGCGGCGCGACGCTCTCGCACACTGCCCTCGAAGCCTACACACGTTATGGCATCGGCGACGGGCTTGGCATGACTATCGTCGCCGGGCCGTTTATGCCGCAGCCTGAATGGGAGAGGCTGAAGGCGGCGTCACAAAATGTCAGAGGACTCAAGGTGCGCCGCTGGCTCACGAATTTCAGAGCCGAACTCTCGCGCGCGAGGATGTCTGTCAGCCAGTGTGGCTATAACACCACGATGGATTTACTCAGCACTCGCACCCCGTCGCTCGTCGTGCCTTACGTGGACAAGGATGAACTTGAACAGATGCAGAGGGCGCGAAAGCTGGAACGCTTCGGCAAGGTGCGCGTGCTTGAGCCGGAACGAATGGACGCTCGCACGCTCGCCACCGAAATACGCCGGACTCTAAGCTTTCAACCCTCCTCAACCAACTTTGATATGAACGGTGCGACCAGAACCAGCAGCCTCATCGAATCGCTGGCTGCTGAAGCCCGGGAGCGTGTCGAGCGGCGAAAGATGAAGGAGAAGAACGGATGAGCAAGCATAACGGACAAGCTCCGGCAGTTTGTTTTGTTACTCCTGAATATCCGCCGCGCGCCACCGGCATCGCCCGGTCTGCCGTTCGCATCGTCAGGCACCTGCTGGAAGGCGGCTTCGAGATGCACGTCTTCGTGCCGCAGAGAGGCGAGAGCGGCGAAACGACCGCCACAACTCATGCTATTGAAGACGGCGTTCACGTGCATCGCGTCCGATTGGAGCAGGACGCCAGCAAGCTGATGCTGGCGTATGTTCTGAGCGAGGAGATACGCAAGGTTGACGAGGTTTCCCGGTTCGCTCTGTTTCATGGTTTTTTCCTGCCGGTGGCTTTCGCCTGTTTGCGAGTAGCTGAGCATGGAAGCCGCCCTGTCATCGCCAGTATTCGCGGAAGCGACGCCGTTGACTGGCTTGTGACCGAGAATCAGAGAAACATCATCAGCATAGTCTTGCAGAAA
Organism: Pyrinomonadaceae bacterium; assembly: GCA_036382855.1. Classification (GTDB taxonomy): domain Bacteria; phylum Acidobacteriota; class Blastocatellia; order Pyrinomonadales; family Pyrinomonadaceae; genus DASVTR01. The sequence goes on from DASVPO010000033.1 coordinate 234,766, forward strand.
GCCTCATGGGTGACATCCGTGAGCACGGACTTGCTCGACAACGTTTGTGCTCTACGGGACGTGTCGGAAAAATCGTCCGTGATTTTAAACTCGATTGATAGTAGCGATTTTCCTACGTGGCAATTGACGGATGAGAATCGCGGCGTGGTCGGCACGCTCGGAGAGTTCCGTTATAAGAAAGATATACCGCTGCTGGTCCAATCATACGCGGCGCTTAGTCCTGAGTTGCGGCGAAAGCTGTTGCTCGTCGGATACTACGATAAAGAGACGACCAGAATTGATTGCGAGCGTGCGATTGCGCAGTACAACGTGGAAGGGGAAACACACTTCACAGGGCTTGTCAGGGACGACGCAATCAAAGAGCACTTGATGGGGATGCGTGTCTTCGTTGTCTGCTCAAAGCACGACGGTCTGCCCAATGCGCTGCTTGAAGCGGCGGCGGTCGGCGTGCCGCTCGTCGCCACTGCCGTCGGAGGAATGTTGGACGTGCTGGTTGACGGAGAAAACGCGCTGCTCGTTCCGCCGGAAGACCCCATCAGGCTGACAGAGGCCATCGAAGCAGTGTTGCGCGATGAAGCGCTCGCACGAAGGCTGTCCGGGGCCGCCAGAGAAATCGTCAGGAATCTTCAACCTGAGAACGAAAAGAGAGCGTGGATTGAGCTTTATCAAAGAATGCTCGACCATGCTTGATTCGATAGACGGTCACAACGAACAGAGGCCACTCTGAAAAGGGAAGCCAACACTCTGATGAGAGTCGGCTTCCCTTTCCTGTGTATGAGTTGCAAGCTGGCTTACGGCCCGCAGTCCTGGTTAGTGCGCGTGATGCCGGAGCCGAAGCGTTGCTGGTATTCGGCGGAAGTCAGAAACGCGCAGACCATCGCCTTGTAGTTGCCCGGCACGCGATTGTTGAGCACGTCGAGCCAGAAGTTATAACCGCCTTCGTCAGGATTGCGTTGCAGGTAGCCGAAGTATTGCATCAGCACGAACGCGCGGTTGTATTCTGCGTTGACGAATAAAGTGTCGTCGGCAACCATGCGGACGATGCGAGCGCGGCTCTGATTGACCGTGTAGTCGTTCAGGAATTCCGCGCGCCGTGTTGAAAGGTCCACGCCTGAGCCTTGCTGGATTGTCAGCAGCAGGGCGTCAATGAACTCCGGCCCCGTGAGGCTCTGCGGATACTTTTGCAGAAACGCAGGGCGCGCGACCCAGGCGTTGGCGAAAGCCTGCTTGCTCGCTTCCAGATTCGGGCCTTCGGGCACGAGGCTGCGGTCCGCAGTAAACTGCGAGAAGGTCGGCCGAGCGCCGTAGCTCGATTTGTAGAAACGATAGACGAAGCTGCCTGTGCGCTGAAACTCGTTTTCGACGAAGAAGGCTGCCGAGATGTTAATGCGGCGATTATGGACGCAGCGTGCGTCGCCTACGGGACAGGGCGCGGGCGTGTTGTTGGCGTTGCCCGTAATCTGCTCGCTCCAGTAGTCAAGGCCGCCCTGGTCTGGCTCTCGTCCGAGGAAGTCAAGATAGTGAAGACGAACGAAGAAGCGTGCATTGTCAATCGGATTCGTCGGGATTGTATAGGTCGCTGCCTTCACGTTGCTGGGAATCCAGCCGTCTTTCCAAGCCTTCGCCTTGATGGTCAAATTTCTTCCGGCGGGAATCGTGATTTTCGAGCCGGAGATGATGACGGGGTCGCTCTGTGTCGGCTCGTTGCCGTTGGTCGTATAATGGATGACTGCTCCGTCCGTAGAGCAGTTGATGGTCACTTCCCGCGCCGTCGTCAGCGTAAACTCGTTGCCGTCTGGACTGAAACTCGGCAGGCTGACAGATGCAAGGCCGCTGACCGCGACGGGGCTCATGCGATTCGTCATCGTGCCGTCGCCAAGCTGGCCGGAACTGTTAACGCCCCATGCACGAAGCGAACCATCGTTTAAGAGCACAAGGTTGTGAGAGTTTCCGGCGGCCATCGCTTTGACGCCCGCGAGGCCGGGAACGGGCTGCGGCGTCGGCCGGCAGCAGTTTGTGGCGTCGCCCAACTGTAGCCTGTTGTTATCGCCCCACGCCAGGACCGCGCCATCGCTGCGCAGGGCAAGGCTATGGGCGCCGCCGCCACTGACAGCAGCAGCACTACTGATGCCGCCCACCTGCAAAGGCGTCGGATGCGGTGTGAAATCCTGCGTCGGCAGACCTAACTGCATGTGGAAGTTGTCGCCCCAAGCCCAGACCGTGCCGTCGTTGCGCACGGCGAGGCTGTGGTCCGAGCCGCCCGTAGTGCCTCCGGCGGAAATGTCAACTACGCCTGTGAGGTTGATAACCTGCACAGGCACGATGCGCACCGTGGTCGTTCCGTCGCCCAACTGCCCATTGCTGTTGCCGCCCCATGCCCAGATTGTTCCGTCCGTCTTAAGCGCCAGCGTGTGGTCGCCTCTGGCGGAGATGGCGCGCACGTTTGCGAGGCCGCTCACCTGCACGGGCGTGTTGCTGTTCGTGGTTGCATCGTCGCCTAAGGAGTAGACCGCGCCCCAGGACCAGACCGTCCCGTCGCTTTTGAGCGCAACGCTATGAAAACCGCCTGCGGCGACGGCGACAACGTTCGTCAGGCCGCTGACCTGCACGGGCACGAGGCGGTCCGTCGTCGTTCCGTCTCCGAGTTGGCCGTAGCCGTTAAAGCCCCATGACCAGACCGTGCCATCGGAGAGAGAGGCGAGTGTGAAACCGTTGCTCGCAGCCGCCGAGACGACGTTCGATAGTCCGCTGACCTGCATTGGAGTCGGCGTATTATTTTTCGTGCCGTTGCCGAGTTGCCCGGAAAGATTCTCGCCCCATGCCCAGAGTGTTCCGTCTGTGCGGATGGCAAGCGAGTAGTTGCGGCCAACAGAAATGGCTTTGACGCCGCCAAACTCAACCTGCTGCACGACGCCTGTGATTCTCGTCGCGGTGTTGTTCGTCGTAACGCGGTCGCTCTGAGTGCTGGCGACTGAGACTGTGTTGACGATATTAGTGGCGGGCGCAGCCGTCACCCTGACAGTGATCGTGATGGGCACGCCGGAACTGGATGCGGAGCCGAGGAGCATGCCGACGTTGGCCGTTACGGTTCCATTTGTTCCGACCGCAGGGCCGCTGCATGTTCCAACTCCTGTTGTGCAGGAGATGAAGGTAGTTCCGGCGGGCAGAGGGTCGGTGAAATTTACGTTGGGCGCTTCATTCGGGCCGAGGTTGCGGACAAAGGACGTGTAGGTCAGATTTTGTCCAGACACAACCGGGTCTGGATTGGCCGCGAGGCTCACGTCCAGATCGGCGGAGGGCGGAGGCGGCGGATTGCGAAAAGCAAACGTCACAGCCGGCGCATTGGTTAAATCTTTGAACGACGTTTCCGAAGTGTGCGAGAGAACGGTGTAGGCATCGGGCCAGCCGTTTGAGATGCCGACGACGGGGAAGAGATTCTGATTGCCGTCGCCGTAGCGCGTCTGGATAGTGCCGTCGCGGCGCAACTCTATCTCGAAATTGACGGGATGCTCGCCGCGGCTTGTGCCGTCAAGAAAACGCGTGTTGTAGGTGACGGCACGCCAGCGAAAGATGATGCGTTCGGCATCGGGCTGGACGACATACACGTCGTCGCCCGCGCGCCTGTCTGTGCGCAGGTCGTCCCAGAGGCCCGCGATCATCGCCATGGATTCGAGGCCCGTTATCGAACTGAAGTTATCGCCCGCATTCTCCAGAGGATTGTTGGGGTCGTAGGGGCGGCTTGGCGGAGTTTGAAAATAGAGCGCGCCGTTTGTAGAGATGGTGACGCTTGAATAGACCTGCGCGTAATACTTGAAGTTGAAAGGCAGAGTGTAGTTGGAATGATAACGGTCGTCGGCCCTCAGGTTGAGCGGCGTGCCGCCGGTGGAAAGCGTGCTGGCCGCGCTCTGCGTCACGACATAGGGGTCTGCGATGTCCTGGTTGAGTGTAAAGTGAATCTGTGTGATGCCGCCCGCGTTGCCGACGTTATCAATGGCACGAATGGCTATGAAGCCTGATGTATGCCTGTAAGGAATGTACACTCGCGTGCTTTGCGGCATGCCCGCATCGAGTGTGCGCGGCGCGGCGAGCGAGCGCGCCTGCTCAAACTGCGCAGCGGAACTAATGTCGCTATCAGAAAATCTTAATTCATAGAGTGAGGCGCGGCCGGTCATCGCGTCATCGCCGGGCGCTTTCCATTCGAGATCGAGTATCAGCCCGTCCTGTAAGGTGATGCGCAGGCCGGTGATGTTAGCGGGCGCGGTTGTATCAACCTCTGCGGCGTTCTGCAATGAACCGTAGGCGTTCAGGCGACGGCCCGTGATTGTGCCGAACAAGCCGTAGGCATCAGAGCCGCCGAAGAGAATCGCGGTGCGCAACCTCTGCACAGAGATGCCCGGGTACTTTGCGCAGACGAGAGCCGCCGCGCCCGCCACATGAGGCGAAGCCATGGAAGTTCCGCTGGCATAGAGGTAGCCGCCGTTGGGCGTGGTGCTCAGGATGCCTTCGCCCGGCGCGGCCATGTGAACTGTGCGCGAGCCGTAGTTGCTAAAAATGGTGATGTAGTCGCGGTTTGTAGAGGCTGTCACCGAAATCAGGTTCGGCGCGTTGTAGCTGGCAGGGTAATGCGGAAAGCGGTCGTTGTCCGCGCGAGAATTGCCAGCGGCCGCGACGAAAAGAATGTTGGCATCACTCAGGGCGCGAATCGAATCGAGTTCAGCCTGCGAGAAGCCGATCCCGCCGTAGCTGTTATTGAGGACACGAACGTTTGCGCCCTTCGTACCGCCGGAGCTAATCCATAGCTCGCGCATCATCTTCGCGTAGTTGTACGCGCGCACAGTCGTCTCGACGTTGCTCGGAGCAGGAGACTCATCATCGCGGCCCAATATCTTCAGAGACATCAGGCTCACCTGCCAGTTGACGCCCGTCACGCCCTGACCGTTATTGCCCGTCGCTCCGACCGTGCCGGCGACGTGTGTGCCATGTGCGTCAGTGTCGCTATCGCTGAGCGTGCCGTCGTAGACGGAAGCGTCTCTATGAAAAAAGTCGTAGCCGTTGACATCATCAACGAAGCCGTTGGCGTCGTCGTCAACAGCATTGCCGGGAACTTCGGCGGGGTTGCGCCAGATGTTGTCCCTCAAATCAGGATGGTTAATATCAACGCCCTCGTCAACGATGCCGACGACGATGCTGCGGTCGCCTGTCGAAATGTCCCACGCCTGCTCGGCCTTAATATCCGCTTCGGCTGTGCCGTTTCCGATGCCGCTGATTGGCTGGCCCGTATTCTTGAGTGCCCACTGCTCCGCGTAGCGCGTATCGTTGGGCACGGTCGCGTCCTTGCGCCTGACGTAGTTTGGTTCTGCATAGAGAACGTCGGGCTGCTCGTTGAGCGCGGCGATGGCCTGCAAAGTCTCTTCCGGCGCAACGCGCGCCAGCCTTAAGCCTTCAACCAACTCCGAGCCTTCAAAGCGTTCGACGTTGATAGAGATGACGCTTCCTTTGTTGTAGAGCGTTCGCGCGTTCTGCTCATTTGCTCTTGCAATCTGGCGCGAACGGAAGCGCACGAGTATCTCGCCGGGAACAAAGTCCGCGCGCTCTTTTTCACCTGTGGGTGCAGAGCTCAGGGAAGACTGCGACGCGGCCTGCGACATGAACGGCGAGGCGTTCGTCAACAACAGACAGATGAGGAGGAAAGCCAGAAGAGCGCGCACTTTCAGAACTGCGACGCGTGAGGGAACAGTGTAGGAGGGACTTGACATAAAATAGCTGCCGATTCTTTTCGGGCGGAAGGCTTGAGGGCCACGCGCGACGAAGGTTGATGTTAAGCCGGGATAAAGTCTGCGTTTGTTAACTGCCTGACAACCACTTTGTAGCTGCTCTGTAAGGTTGCACGATTCAACAGTAGGGGTCTTTGAAACGTGCGACCAGATAATACAGGAAAACGGTTTCGCTGCAAACCATTTGGCAGCGAGCCGGCGGGCTTGCTCGCTTTAGAATTCCACCTTGCCGTCCACGATGAGCTTTGAAACGTCGAGCGTAAAGTTTGTCACCGAGTTGGCTTTCACGTCGCTCATGCGGAAGAGCAGCTTCTTGTCTTCGGGCTTGAGAAGCGGCTGCCCTTTTTCGTCCAGACGCGGAAAGAGAAAGAAGACTTCCTCGCCGGGAGACTTCGGCGGAATAAAACGCGCCACGTCGCGCCGCTCGCCGCGCGTGTTTGCCAAGTAGATATAACCCTTGATGCCGGGCAGCGTTTGCCCGTTGAACCACTCGTAAATCAGGTCCGTCACCGAATTGTTCGACGAAGCGAAGCCGACGCTGACCACGTAGTAGTCCGCACATTCTTTGCAATCCAGCAACTCTTTCGTCTGCGCATCGAAAGCCTTGCGCTCGGCCTTAGTCATCCGTTCGTAATTGCTGTCAAGCTGCACGAGCCTGACAATCGCCTGCCGCACCGGCAACGCCGAACGCAGCCGCATCGTAAAACTATACTCGTAAGCGTCTTCGGCCGAAGACAACTGTCCCGTCCTATCGCCGACGACAGCTTCGTTCTGCCCTGCGATGGAACGCACCTGCCCGCGCCGCATCACGCGCTGCGTCTGCGTCTTAGACCACGCCGAATCGCTGAGCAGCTTTATCACGTCAGCCTTCGTCCATTGCCGGTAAGCGCTCTCAGGCTTCACCTGCGCCGCAGCCACACAGGCCAGACCGAGCATCATCGCAAGCCCCAGGATGATGCCCAAGCTCCGATACTTTTTCACTTCGGGATTAACCTTTCGCTTCTTCAGGCCCGGCAAACAAGGAAGTCTTTGCTTTCAGAGAATAACGCCCGGCTGCTGTTTTTAGTTGCAATTCTAACGGTTTGAAGACAGGAACGCGGCCAGCGGCGGGGGCAGAACCCGTTTAGTTGAGCGCAAACGCCTTTCGGTTGCTCATTCAACGGGCGGATTTACGCGTTTCCTCCTTTAATTAAAGGCTCTTTCGCCAGTTTCCTTTAGCCTTTAGATGCCAACCAGAGCGCTCGCCTGCGCATCCTAAAACGTCCGGCCGCAAGGCCCGCACGCGCTAGGAGCGCTCGCCGTTGCGACTTGTCGCGCGTATCTTTGATGTGGCACACTGATTTTTTCTGCTGCGACGGCCGCGTTTGCTTTACCGTTTGAGTGAGGAAGACAATCTCGCGTAAAGAGAAGCGGCCATCTTATTCTGTTAAGGATTGAATTCATGTTGAGAAGGTTAATGGGCGCGCGTGTGGCGCTGGCTTTACTGTTGTTCGCGCTGCTGTGCGTTTGCGCCGCTCCCGTCGAAGTGTCTGCACAAACCTCCACGACGAAGGATGTCGTGATGGTGCTGCCGTTTGAGAACGTCTCTACAAAGCCGGAGTATAACTGGGTCGGCGAGAGTTTTTCAGATTCGCTCTCAGAGCTTTTGAGCGTCCCGGATTTAATCGTCGTCTCAAGCGACGAGCGCGAGCTTGCCTACCAGCGAATCAGGCTGCCTTTGACCACACTGCCCTCGCGCGCGACTGCTATCAAGCTGGCTCGTGAAGCGAAGGCCACGCTCGTCGTGCTCGGCACGTACAACGTTATCCCGGCGAAGGAGAATCAGCCGGAGATGATTTCAGGCAGCGCCCGCATCATCCGTGTCAACGAAGGACTGTGGGTTGGCGATACGATGTTTGACGGCAACTGGGCTCCGCGCGTCTTCGACTTCGGCGAGCCGCTGACGCAGTTGCAGAAAGTTCAGGGCCGTCTCGCCTACGATATTCTCGTCGCACGCGATAAAGCGTTTCCCTTCACCCTCAACGCCATCATCGAGCGCGCCACCAAGATTCCACAGAAAGCCTTCGAGGCTTACGTCAAAGGAATTCAGACCAACGAAAAAGAGACGCGCGAAAACTACCTGAAGAATGCTCTACGCTTCTACGCAGACGCTAACGCGGGCGCTGTCTATCCGCAGGCGGCCTTCGAGTTGGGCCATCTTTATCTCAGCCAGAACGATTGGAAAAACGCGGCCGAGTATTTTTCCAGAATCCAGAAGTACAGGGAGAACGACTGGAAGCCGGAGGACGCCAATCGCACGCAGAAGAAGAAGGAGCCGCTTTTTACAGAGGCCGCTTTCTATGCCGGTCTCGCCTACTGGCGTCAGGGAGACCTCAGCCGCGCGCTGGCCTCGCTCGTTCCGCTCACATCCGAATCGGAAAGCGGTGTGCGCCTGACCAGTATCTATAACAACGCGGGCGCAACCTCCATACAGGCTGCGCGCGAGGAAAAGAAGACGGACGAACGCACAACGCTACTGACTCAAGCCATCAACCTTCTCTCGCGCGCTGCTCAATCAGCGCCCGAAGACCCGATGGTGCGCTTCAACTACGCTTACGCGCTCTTTCTTTCCGGCAAATTCGCTGAAGCGGCAGAGCAACTGCGTCCCGTCATCACGGCCGACCCGCGCGACGGCCAGGCATATTTTCTCTTCGCAAAATCGTTAGAGCGCACAGGCCACGCGGAGCAGGCCGCAGCGGCCGACGATCAGGCGCGTCGTTATCTACAGTCTTACGGCAAGTGGCAAACGGAATGGCAGAAGTCGCAATCCGTGCCGGAAGTTCCTCTGCGTCTTAGTCAGGTCTTCAACAGGACAGACTATTTTCAAGGCGTGCGCGCAAACGTCGTTGCCTCCAACCCCGAACCCGGCGCAGGCGAGCAGGACTTGCTCTTGAAAGCCCGTCAGTTATATCAGGCCGGACAGGATGACGACGCATTGCTTGAACTACGACGCGTGCTGACCATCGAGCCGATGAACGCCGAAGCTTACCTCTTGAAAGGACGCATCTACGTGCGACGAGGCGATCAGGAGACGGCCATCAGCGCTCTCAAGACCGCTATCTTCTGGGACGCCAAGCTCATTGACGCTCACATTCTTCTGGGGCGCATCTTCTTGGAGCGCAACGACCGCGCGCAGGCCATGACCTATGCCCGCTCCGCCATCCAGATTGACCCCAATAATCAGGAAGCCATCGGCCTTCAACGTCAGGTCGAAACAGGCGGGAAGTAAGACATAAGGTAAAAGGTAAAAGTAAAAAGGTAAAAGGTCGGGGAAGCCCATTTAAACAAAAATGGTTTCTGCCTCACTTTTGCCTTTTACCTTTTACCTTTTTACTTTTCCCGCTTGTGCTAGAATGCGTCTCTTTAAGAAGAGCATAGGGTTTGGGGCTTTTGTCAGCCGGAGAGACGCAGCGCTGTGCTATGACTTCAACGCTCATCGTCGCCACATTAATCATGGGGCTGCTGCTCCTTGCCGCAGCCGTTTACATCATCCTGCTCTCGCGTCATCATAAGGCTGCGACGGGCGAGCTTGATCTGATAGGAGCGTTGGCGGCGGTTGAGAGTGCGCTTGCGCCGGAGGGCGCTGTGCTGGTGCGTGGCGAGTTGTGGCGTGCGCGTGCGCGGTTGGGTCGAACGATTGAGCGCGGTTGCCGCGTGCGCGTCGTAGGGGCGAGCGCGCATCTGCTGGAAGTCGAACCGCTCGCTTGAATTCCGGCCGGAGCCTCTAGTCGCCTTTTCAGCGGCGACGAGGGCAAGACGTTCATGGCGACAGATACAGAGAAGTATGTTTCCGAAAGAGAGGCGAATCATTCCGCGCTCGCGGAGTTTCAGCGCGATGAGCGTCGCCCTGCCGTGCTGCTGCTAATCATACTCTTGGTGGCGGCCCTCTTCTTCGCCTTAGGCATTATGGTCGGGCGCTGGACGGCTCAACCCAAGACAAACGAGAGCGCTTCGCCCACCCGCACGCAGTAGACTTTCAACTCCTCAAACACAGACGGCGTGCTCCTTAACAAAGCCTGAGAGGCTCAACCATCTTCGTCTCTTCCGGGCCCACTGCCCTCTTGCTGGCCTCAATCCATAACGCATAATCCGTCTTCCTTTCCAGAAATATTTCTTTGTGGCACGCTGCGTGCTCTATCTTTGGTCGGCAAGCACGGAACACGAAACGTGACCCCGCCGCCGCCACTTCTCTGAGCGCCGCCTGCCGCTGCGCCAGCCGCCCGCCGAGCGATCCTTCAGTTAAACTTTCCTAAACGAGAACCCGGTCCAAAAGGCCGGGTTCGCCCGCATTTACGCCCCTTTTTTATCACTAATTAACTCAAAACGCCCTGCGCAGCCATTCTTACTGCGCGCTTCAGTAAAACTGTACGGCAAGACCGCATCATGTCAGGCGACGAAATTTGTCACTCCGTGGGTGACGTTTTCTGTCGAATACCGCTCCGCGGTAAACGATTTGCGTCATAGGATGTGCTTTGAAAGATAATGTGATGAGCACCATCAGGGCTTTTTGTGCGCCAGCCCTGATGGTGCTCACGGGGGCTATGTGCTCTCTCAGTTGAGGTCAAGACGAATCATAGCCCCGAAGATGAGACAGCGCCCTATGTCTTGACGAAATTGGTGATGGCGTAGTTGGGCATTCCGTTAATGGAGAGTGTCCCGCCGTTTGCACCAACCCAGGCGGATTCGAGGTTTGTGTAGGCAGAGGTAACGGAGACAACATTAGATTGCCGCCACGCGAACACGGTTCCGCTATACGGAGTCGAGAAGCTACCGCCCGGATAGGAGAAGGTCACTGTGCAGGGCTGGTTCAAGATGTTGGAGCCGTGCGGAATAGCCGCTCCCAGAGTCACGTCGTAGTAACTAGCCATAAGGTCTCCTTTTCTTTTTCCAGGTTGAGGAAAACCAACGCCCGTCTCAATCCAGGCAGCGCTTGAATGGCAGGCCGAGCCGACTCAACCGTCACTCGCACGTCACAAACGCGCTCGCCTAGCTCTGGCCGAACACCTCAAGGTAGATGCCGAAGATGACCGGGAATTGGGAAGTTGAAGAGCCGCTAAAACCTGTTGTCGAGAGACTGGATTGCTGAAAGCTGTTGACGCTGCCGGATTCTCCTCCGAAGGAGAACGGGCCGATTTGAACGCCCCCGGCTATCTGCATTTGCTGGTAGTCAGACTGAGAGAAGCCGCTGCTACATTGAATGTTGAAAGTCGGCTGAAAAGCGACCAGCATATCCGTCAGGCGGCAGGGCATAATCCCTCCCTGGCCTAGAACCCACGTGCCCACTCCGCCTGCCGGCGCTGTCGGGGTCGTCCCCGAAATGTATGCGTTGGGGTTGTTAATCCTATCGTTGACGAAGCCTTCGTTGTACCAGGGGAGCGGCGCGACGGGGATGTCGCCCATCGGATTCATTGTAATTGTCACTTCCACGCTCGAATTTGTTTCAAGGTCGGAGAGATGCTGCCAACTCCCGTTGACGTAGACGGAAAAGAACCAATCGTTAATGCTAGTCCCTCCCTGCGCCCAGTTGTCGTTGAAGGTTTGCGAGGATTGGGAGTTAGTCCAATTAATAGTGGTCGAAGCGGTGTTCGCGTTCTGCTGTACCCAAGTTGCGTAGTCGGTTATCTGCCCATAACCGGGCACCTGTATGGGTTTCGGCAGGCTGGAGCTAACCATATTAGTGTAGAAAGCAGTGTTGTTGCTGGCGGCTATGGCGGCTGCCAATGCAGGGTCTTGTGCTTCCTGTGTGAGTTGGGTGTAGAGCGATTGCTGCGTGTTGACGTTGTTTTGGTCGGCGGTGAGGGTCGAGTTATAAGCGAACCCAGCGGGACTGGCGAGCCAATCCGTAAAGGACGGCACATTGTTGACCACCGTGGAATCGCTTTGGTATGCCTGTAGTGCCGTCTGGTAATCGGTCTGGTACTGGTTGGTCGCCGTTTGCAGGAGGTTGCGCTGCTGCGTGATTTTGTTTTGGAGTTGGGTGGGCGCTTCCACCTCCAAGGTATAGAGCCAGGATTGATAGGCTTGCGCGAAGCTTGAGCCTGATTGATATTTGCCGACGGGACTCCAGTATGGCATCGCATCCAGAAAGCTTTGCTGTCCCGTATAGGTCTGGCCGACGCTCTCCACGGGCCAATTCCAGACCGTGAAGGGCATGATGAGTTGGAAGTTTTTGTTGGTGACTCCCAACGATTCCGTGAAGGCATTGTACATTGCCGCCCATGAAGGGGTCGTACCCGTGTCGCCCTGCGTTGCGTCCGCTGTTACTTGCTTTGTCATCGCTTTTTCCTCCGTCAGGTTAATTATCGAAGCCCTAAACTTGATTGACCTTCCCTGTGCGCGTCTGTCGGCGAACCTTACTCCTGCGCTTTCTCGTCGGCAGTCTAATATTGAACATTCGGAAAAATAATATTCGGGCGGGTATGAGCTTGCGGCGCGATTCGACTGAGTCAAGCCAGGTAGTCAGCGAGCTTTTGCCTGTTGATGATGATAAAGCCCGCCTCGCTCAATTCGATTAAACCGAGTTCTCTGAACTTGTTCATAAACTCGCTGATGCGCGGGCGCGTAGTTCCGACAATCTGTGATAGCTCCTCATGCGAGATTTTATGTTTGAGGCGTATTCTGGAGAGATGTTTCTCACCGAGTTTATCGCCCAGGCGTAACAGAGCTTTGCCCAGCCGACATTCGCTGTTAACGGTCATCAGATCAAGGATGGTTTGCTGCTGGTCTGCGATTCGCCGGGCCAGGTATTGAAGCGCTCCGCTCAAGATGGACTGTTTGCTCGCCACGTACTGTAAGAGTGCCGACAGAGTGATTCTGATGAGGATTGTGTCCTCCATCGCCGTAGCTGTCTCTTGATAGTGGCCGCACCCGAAATAGGATTCGCCGAACAAGTCTCCTGCCGTGTGAATGCCGATTAAGCACTCTTTTCCATCCGGCGAAAGCATCACGATTTTTATTCGCCCGCTTTCAACGACGTAAACCATTCCGCCCTCATCTCCCGGCGTGTAAACATTACAATGCTTACAAACTTTGCTTTTGCGCGCGGGCAGGTCTCCGAGCCGCAAAGACGTAAGGAGATGCTCCTTGAATAGTTCAGTGTGATGAGTCTGCTCAAACATTTTTGATAAATGTGAAGGTTTCTCATTTACAGCCGGGCGCGATGATTGAGCCGTCTAAATCGCTTATTCAATTTTGATAAGACCGATGAGGGCCGAGGCTTTGACTTTAAGTGGGTAGCAAACGCCAACGCTTGAGCTTACATAAAACCACGATGCCGTGCTGTTCAATATTGGACAATATCAGACATCGAGTCGGACGATTGATAAGAGACTTTCATTGCAAAGCCATTGCCTGCCGGTTACAGGCTTCTGGGTCTAGCTTTTTCTTTGCTACACTTTGCACGTATGCAGGAGGCATTGTCTCTTGATGCGCCGGTTCGCTGGCGCTGGTTGAAGAGGTTGCGCGAGTGCGTGCGCGCGGCCGCTCCGACGCGCGCGGAGGCAGCGCTCTCCGTTCTCTCTGCGTCGCTGCTCATCCTTTCGTTTCCAGATTTCAATCTCTGGCCGCTCGCCTGGGTGGCGCTCGTGCCGCTCTTTGCGGCCGTCGCGCGCAGGCCGCAACAGGGACGCGCTTTCCTCTTGGGATGGATAACGGGCGTGCTCTTCTTCTACGGCTCGTGCTACTGGCTGACGCACGCGATGATTCGCTATGGCCGCATACCGTCGTGGGTCGCGTTTCTGGTGCTCGTTCCCGGCCCGCTCATCGTCGGCCTCTTCCCTGCGTTCTGTTCTTTAATGCTGTCGCGCGTCGTGGCGCGTTGGGGTGTGCTCGCGCTGCTGTTCGCGCCGCTGTTGTGGGTGGCGCTGGAATGGGCGCGGCTCGGCGTGACGGGCCAACTATGGAACGCCATCGGCTACTCGCAGGCTTACACGCCCGTGCTGATTCAAACCGCGCGCTGGGGCGGTGTCTACGCCGTCGGCTTTCTCATCGTCGCCGTCAACGCGGCGGTCGCCTATTCCATCTTACGAAGGACATCACGTGCAATGATGACGGCTGTCATTGTCATCATCTCGGTTGCCGTCGTCATTTACATCGCAGATGTTAACGCACGAAACGACGCGACCGCGCAGCCGTCAGGCGAAGAGATGACGACCGTTGTCATCGCCGTGCAGCCGAATGTTCCGATGGACCCGGTTGAATCGCTCTCGGAGACGGAAGCGCTCAGAGAACGACACACTACTCTGAGCGAGGAGGCGCTTGGCGAGTGGGACAAAGCAAACGGTGCTGGCACAAGCGCAGAGATGCCGCGCGTCGTCATCTGGCCTGAGTCGCCTATGTATTTCGCTTACGGGCGCGATTCGGAGTTTCGTGATTTCGTCGCGGCGTTTGCACGTAAGAATCGCGTCTCCGTCATCTTCAATTCGCAGGAGCGTGCGCCTGCTGACGGCACGTATAACGCGGCGGTGATGGTAAATGAAGAGGGCCGACTCGTCGCACAGTATGATAAGATTCGCCTGCTGCCGTTTGGCGAGTATGTGCCGCTGCCGCGCTGGCTGCCGGGAGTGAGTTGGATTCCCGTGCTGGTTGCGGATTTTACGCCGGGGACGGATTACCCTCTGATGCCTCTGGGGCGAGCGCGAGCGGGAGTGTTCATCTGTTTCGAGTCGGCGTTTCCTTCAATCGCGCGCAGGTTCACGGCCGACGGAGCAGACGTGCTGATTAACATCTCGAACGACGGCTATCTGGGCCAGACGCCTGTGATGCGGCAGCATCTTGCGAACGCAGTCTTTCGCGCCGTCGAGAATGCGCGCCCCGTCGCGCGCGTGACGAACACGGGTATCACCGCCTTTATCACTTCGCGCGGCGAAGTGGAGGATGCGACCGCAGGCTTTCAAACTGCCGCGCGCACATGGACGGTCAGGCCGGCGGGCAGCAGCCAGACTTTTTACACGCGGCGCGGCGACCTCTTCGTCGCCACCTGCGCCGTGCTCGGATTGCTGGTATTTGGAACGACGATTTTTAGAAAGCAGAAGACGGAAGCCAGCAGTCGGTCAGTAGAACAGAAAGAAGAGTAGCAACGGTTTCAGCCGTTACCTTCCGGCTTCTGATTTTCGGATACTGTTCGTGGAGGAATGATGATAGAGACTTTATCAATGCAGGATTTGAGAGTTGCTTACGACGATTTGAAGACGCGTGTCGAGCAGCTCGGGAGGTTTCTTTGATGTTGCTACGAAGCGCGAGGAATTGACGCGCATCGAGCGCGAGGCTTCGGCTGAAGATTTCTGGGCCGACCAGGAAGCGGCGCAGAAGCTCTTGCAGGAGCGCAGTCGTCTTGAGCGCACGATTACGCGGCAGGAGCAGTTTGAAAGCGAAGTCGCGGACGCCGCCGTGCTCTTTGAGTTTGCCGAAGAGGATGAAGAATCCCTGCGCGAGTTGCGCACGCTGTTGGAGCGACTGGAGCACGAAATCTCGCAGGCCGAGACGGAGATGCTGCTCGCGGGCGAAAACGATGCGCGCAACGCCATCTGCACGATTCATCCCGGCGCGGGCGGCACGGAATCACAGGATTGGGCCGAGATGCTCCTGCGCATGTATTTGAAGTGGGCCGAGCAGCGCGGTTTCAAAACCGAGATACTCGATTACCAGCCCGGTGAAGAGGCAGGGATTAAAAGCGTGACCTTCACGGTCGAAGGCGAATACGCTTACGGGTTGCTGGCAGCCGAAGCGGGCGTGCATCGTCTGGTGCGCATCTCGCCCTTCGACCAGGCGGCGCGGCGTCACACGAGTTTCGCATCGCTCTTCGTTTATCCGCAGATAGACGAGACCATCGAAGTTGAAATCAACGATAAGGATTTACGCGTTGACACTTACCGCTCGACAGGTGCAGGCGGGCAGCACATCAACACGACGGACTCGGCCGTCCGTATTACACACTTGCCGACTAACATCGTCGTCTCGTGTCAGAATCAACGTTCGCAACACCAGAACCGCGCCGTCGCCATGCAGGTCTTGCGCTCGCGGCTCTACGAGTTGGAACTGGAAAAGCGTCGTGCGGAAACAGCCGAACTGGAAGCCAACAAGCAGGACATCTCCTTCGGCTCGCAGATACGCAACTACGTGCTCGCGCCCTACCGTCTCGTCAAGGACGCGCGCACCAAGCTTGAGCGCGGCGACGTTGACTCCGTGCTCAACGGCGATTTGGATGATTTCATCAAGGCGTACCTACTATCACGCCGTGCAGCATGATAAGGCGGGATTCGGAAATCATCAGCAGCAAGCTTGAATAGGAAGCTGCGAATGATTCTGTTCTTCCGGCTCTCGCATTCTGGATTCTTGACTCCTGAAGGAGTGTCTATGGCAACTACACAGACGGAGGCGCGTGCCAAAGCGGCTGCGCCGAAGAATACGCGGCGCAACGAGATTATCGCCATCGCGCTCGGCGCTCTGGGACTGCTCTTTGCGCTCTGCCTTCTCTCCTATAACCCGAACGACCCTTCGTGGAACGCTTCCGGGCAGGAGCGGATATACAATCTGGTCGGGCCGTTTGGCGCGGGCATAGCCAATGCTCTCTTTCAGTTTATCGGGCTGGCTGCTTACCTGTTGCCACTTTTGCTGTTCGCTGCCGCATGGCGTCGCTTTCGTACTCGACGCATACGCGCTGCGCTCTCGCGCGTTCTCGGTCTCATTACGCTCCTTTTGGCAGTCTCAGCCTTGCTTTCGCTCTCAGGAATGCGACCGCTTGTTGACAGTAGCTTCCGGCCCGGCGGAATGATGGGCACGCTGATAGCGCAGGTTGCAGCCAGCGGCTTGAACACTGTCGGCGCGATTGTCCTGCTCTCGGCAGTTGCCGCCGTCGGCCTTCTGCTCGCCACCAACGTCTCCTTCGTCCGTGCCTACGAGCGCACGCTCTCGCTCTTCGGTAATCGTTTCTTGTTCTTCCGAACGCTGCCCGAAAAATTTGCGGCGTGGCGCGCCGCCCGTCGTGAACGCGCGCAGGCGCGGATTGATGCGCGTCGCGCGGCCCGCGCCGAACGCGACGCCCTACGCGAAGAGGAACTAAAGACGCGAGAGTTGACGGGCGCAGAACGCGTCGCCGCGTTTATGCTTGAAAGCGATGCGAGCCTTGAAGCGACACCTTCGGCAACGGCTGCGATCCAGCGCTCGGCCGTCGTCTCTCAACCAAAGGTGCAGCCTGCCGTAGAGAGAATGGATGCGGTGGAAGCGGTGGCGGCTATGGAGACGGCTGCTTCAGCTACGGGTTCTTCATTGCTTAACAACGTGGCCGTTGAGAGCGCGTTGGTAACAGAGAAGCCTGCGCCCGCCGCTCGGCGTTCGACTACTACGGGCGTGCGCTCCGCGAAGGATGCGCCTGTAGACGAGGCAGCGGAAATCGAAGCGATGGTTAGTTCGGCTTCCGTCGTCCGCACGGAGGTGGACGAGCAGGAGCGCAAAGCAGCGCGCGCGGCGGCAGAGCAGGCGCGTCGTGCGGCAGCGGCGAGCACGGCGCTCAGCAACTACAAGCTCCCGAACGTTGAATTTTTGAATGCGCCTCCGCCCCATCTTGAACACGCCGACGAGGAATACTACTCACTCGCCACGCGCCTTGCAGAGAAGTGCAAGGAGTTTAACGTGACGGGCAAAATCGAGCACATCTGCCCCGGCCCTGTCGTTACGACTTATGAGTTCAAGCCAGACCCCGGCGTTAAGTATTCGCGCGTGACGGGTCTTGTTGATGACCTCTGCCTTGCGCTCAAGGCCGAGTCCATACGCATTGACCGCATTCCGGGCAAGGCTCACGTCGGGATAGAAGTGCCGAGTCCGCATCGCGAGACGATTCATCTGCGCGCGGTCATCGAGTCGAGGCAGTTTCGCGAGTCTGCTTCAAAACTGACGATTGCGCTCGGTAAGACCATTGACGGGCTCAACTACGTCGCAGACCTCGCCAAGATGCCGCACCTTTTAATCGCGGGTGCGACCGGCGCGGGCAAGTCCGTCGGCGTCAACGCGCTCATCGTCTCCATTCTCTACAAAGCGCGGCCGGACGAAGTTAAGTTCATTCTCATTGACCCGAAGCGCCTTGAGCTTGGTCTCTACGAAGACATACCGCACTTGGCGACGCCGATTATCACAGACCCCAAGCCCGCCGCGCGTTCTTTAAAATGGGCGGTCGGCGAAATGGAGCGTCGTTATAAGGTTCTGGCCGGGCTTGGCGTCCGTAATATTGACGGCTTCAACGCGGAGGTCGAGCGCCGCAACTTCGCAAAGGATTACGACGAGACGGGCGAGCCTTGGAAACGCCTGCCGTACATCGTTATCATCATTGACGAGTTAGCCGATTTGATGATGGTCTCCGGCCACGAGGTCGAGGAATCCATCACGCGCCTTGCGCAGATGGCGCGCGCCGTCGGCATACATCTCGTGCTCGCCACACAGCGTCCCTCTGTTGATGTCATCACAGGACTCATCAAGGCCAACTTCCCTTCGCGCATCTCGTTTCGCGTCTCATCGAAGGTTGACTCGCGCACCATCATTGATGCCAACGGAGCCGAACAACTCCTGGGTCGCGGCGACATGCTTTTCCTTCCGCCCGGCACGTCGCGCCTCGTGCGCGTTCACGGTGCTTATCTTGACGAGGCGGAGATTGGCCGCATCGTCAAGCACATCAAAGCGCAGGGCGAACCTTCCTACGACGAGACCATCACGCAATCTGAAGAGGAAGCGATGGGCCTCGACGATGCTGGCGGCGAGCGCGACGAAGTGTTTGAAGATGCGCTGCGCATCTGCGTTGAGATGAAGCGCGCCTCGACCTCCGTCTTGCAGCGTCGCCTGCGCATAGGCTACGGCCGCGCCGCTGCCATCCTCGACATGATGGAACGCGAAGGCTTCATAGGGCAGGCCGACGGCGCGCGCCCGCGCCCCGTGCTCGCGCGTGCCTACGAACTCATCGCAGAGCTTGATGAGGTTAGAGAGCCTGAGTAGTAACAGAGTCGTTCAAATCAACTGGAAGGTCAGGTTAACTTTGATGAAAAACAGCTTTCCCGGACGTTTCGCCTCGATTCTTTTGCTCGTCATCACAATCGCTACTGCCTCCTGCTCAAACAACAAGACAGCTTCCAACACGACGAGTCCTTCGACGGCGACGACGACAAACACATCGTCGTCGTCATCTTCCGCAGCACCCTCGACGGCTAACGCCGTCTACGTCAAATACAGCGATGTCTGCCAGAAGGACAACAAAGACAAGGTTGTCTCCGTTGACGGTTATTTCGGAACGAACGACCTGATGGTCTCCTGTTCCGGCGAAGGAGAGCGCAAACGTTGCACGCTCAACTTCATGCCCAAGCCTGGAAGCACGGACAGCCATTCGGCCTCCGTCTCCGTCGGCAGCGGGCCAAACCAGATGGACCCTCTGCCCGATAAATACACTGCGGAGGATTTACACCTGCGCACCAGAGACGGAAAAACTATCGGGCCGCGCGACTGGGTGCGTGTCGTCGCTAAAATGTACGTCACCGACAACTACTGCTCGCTCGAAGTGCTGGAGATTCAAACGCCGCCCGCCGACGCCAAGCCCGAACAGATGGAACTCAAAGCCGAAGCCGTCGCCTTCGCTGATGCCTGCAAGCCCGAGAATAAGGATAAGGTCGTCTCGGTTGACGGCTACCTGGGCGTTAGCTCCATCATGTTCTGCAAAAATCGCGGCGTCGTGCGCTACTGCGGCCTCAATCTTTATCCCAAGCCCGGCACAGGCGACGGCATCTCCGCCAACGTTGATGTCGGCACAGAGGCCAACCAGATGGAACAACTGCCCGAACAATACAGGCCGGAGGATTTGAAGATGCACACCGCCGACGGCAAAACCATAGGCTTTCGCGACCGCGTGAAAATCACCGGCAAGGTCAGCCAGGGCGGAACATCCTGCTGGATAGACGTGACCGAAATTCGCAAACTATAGCCCAACGCCGTTTTCAAAACACCGGCTTCGCACGACGAAAGGCTGGAACATGATTTCGCCACTTTTCCACAGAACCTTGTGGAAAAGTCTGTGGAAAACCCCCTTTCGAACGTTACAAGTTCCTGACAGTTTTAGACTTCTAGCATTTTGCACACTTCGGCGGCATCTTTTGCAAACTCGTCACGACCCGCACGGATGCTCGCCTTAATAAACGGAAACTGCCGATGCTGAGCGTGCGTTTTTTCGCCTTCATCTTTTTCAGTTGGCTGCTCGTCGCAGCACAACTCTCCTGCGTCAGGCGGCCGCGCAGCACCGCGAGCGCCGTAGCTCAAAACGCGCCAGCGGTCGCCTCCGTCAAGCCACGGAGCGAACCTCTCATCAACATCAACGCGGCGACGCGCGACGAACTTGGAAGGCTGCCCGGCATAGGCGAGGCGATGGCCGCACGAATCATCGAACACCGTGAGAAGTATGGCCGCTTTCGCCGCGTCGAGCATCTGCTGATGGTGCGCGGCATCAGCGAGCGGCGCTATCAGGCGCTCAGCGCTCTCTTGACGGTGGAGTGAGTGCAAACCGTGCTGGAGCTTCCACAGCTACGCGAAGCGGCGCTTGAGATTTTCGGTGCGGCCCTGCGTAGCTGCGATGCTCAGGAGGCCGTCCGTCGCGCCGTTCATCTCAAAGGCACATCACTTAACATCTGCGACACAGAGTTTGATTTATCAACTTCACACGGCCGTCTCTATTCAATCGCCATCGGCAAGGCAGCACACAAGATGGCAGCGGCGCTCGACGAGCTTCTTGGTGAGCGATTGAAGGCCGGGCTGGTGGCCGGTTTGCCCCTTCGAGAAACAGGCGACCCTTTATCGTCGGCCGCGCACAGAGCCTCGTCTCTTTCTAAACGCTGGCGCGTCTTTGCCGGCGGCCACCCGCTACCTAATGAAGAGAGCTTGGCGGCAGCACGCGCTGCCTTCGAACTGCTCAGCCGCGCCGACAATGAACGCGCGCTCGTGATTTTTCTCATCTCAGGCGGCGGCTCGGCCTTGCTCGAATGGCCGCGCGATGAGCGCGTGACGCTCAAAGAGTTGCGCGAGGCGAATCAGATGCTCGTCCATTGCGGCGCGAGCATCGCGGAGATTAATGCTGTCCGCCGCGCCATCTCAGCCGTCAAGGGTGGTGGCCTTGCGCGGCGCGCGCCGCACGCGGAGCAAGTGAGTTTGATTATCTCCGACACCAACCGTGGCGAGGAATCGGCAGTCGCTTCCGGCCCGACACTCGCTCCGCCGCACAATGCGCCGGACCCCAGCGTCGTCGTCGCGCGTTACGATTTAACATCGCATCTGCCCGCTTCAATCCTGCGCGCACTCGCTCAATCCGATTCGACCAAAAATAAACTTCCCGGAGAGACTATCGGAAAGCACTATGTTCTGCTCACTAACGGAGACGCTGTAGCAGCGGCCGCAGCCGCGGCACGCCGTCGAGGTTTTATCGTTGAGATTGCCAGCGACATCATAGAACAGGAAATTGACGATGGCTGCACGCAGTTGACAGCGCGCCTTCTTGCTGCTTATCGCCGCGCGGCAACTGCACGCGCCGTAGGAGAGCGGCCGCTCTGCCTGCTTTCGGGCGGCGAGTTTGCCTGCCCTGTGCGTGGTCAGGGGCTCGGCGGACGCAACAGCGAGACCGCTTTGCGCCTCGCACTGAAAATGAGAGAGCAGTTGATGAGAGAGAGCATTGATGCCGCGCCGTCTCACACGGTCGCGCTCAGCGCGGGCACGGACGGGATTGACGGCAACAGTCCGGCAGCAGGCGCACTCTCCGACGAAACGACCATCAAGCGCGCTCAATCGCTCAACATGGACGCGCAAGAATATCTTTCGACAAGCGATGCTTACAGCTTCTTCGCAGCACTCAATGATGCGATTATGATTGGCCCAACCGGCACAAACGTGCGCGACGTGCGCGTCCTGCTGGCGAATTGAGCATGAAGGTGGGTGCTCTTCAAACATTGACTCGCGTGTATGTTGAGTAATATAAAGTTGTTGCGCATTTCCGACACGCGCCCGTCCTCGCTGAAGTTATTCAGTAGTTAATCAGTCAAAAATCTGAAGCAGGAGCTTTAAGAGAGATGTCAACGAACGTCACGCGCGTCGCGCAAATGCCAGTGGCCGTCGAGTTGGAGACAGAGCAGACTCTTTCTTTCGACGAATTAAAGGAGACGCTCGTTGCTTTGCGGTCAGCGCCCAGGCTCGAAGACCTTGACCGCTGGCTGAGCACGGTGCGCGTGAGGGCTGAAGACGTGCGCCCATTCCGTTTCTTCAAACAGGGAACGTATGCGCGCCATCGCGTGCTGCGCAACGAGTTTGCCGAACTCCTTGTGCTCTGCTGGATGCCTGGGCAGCGCACGCCGATTCACGACCACAACGGTTCATACGGCGCGGTGCGCGTCTGCGAGGGCGTGATGTGGGAGACCTCGTTTGCCTTGAACGAGGCGAGCGAATTGTACTACCGCTCTGCGCGCGAATGGATGGCAGGAGAAGTGACGAGCGCAAACGTGCCCGATATACATCAAATTGGCAACCCTGAATGCAGCGGCCAGAGTCTCGTCACGTTGCATCTCTACGCGCCGCCGCTCGGTGTGCTCAACACCTACAAGGTCGGCAGCTCCGAAGTCGGCCACTACTCTCCGAATGATTTTATTGACGGCGCAGGAATCTGAAAGCAACGCGGAATCAGGAAAGACGAGAGCGCGGCGATTTAACATTAATCGCCGCGCTCTCGTCTTTGTTTGTAGCTCGTTCTCAACTTTTAGTTTCAATCAGGCACAAAAGTTTCAACTCTCAAATCGCGCCCGTCTGTGCTGACGGTAATGTTGCCGCGCTCTCCTGTCGTGAGAACTTGCGCACCGCTTGCGCGCCAGCGTTCGACAATTTCTTTGTGCGGATGACCGAAGACGGACGAGCGACCCACAGAGATGACTGCGATTTCCGGCTGAACAAGGGCGACGAATTTTTCAGTCGAAGACGTTCTGCTTCCATGATGTGCAACCTTGACGACATCGGCGCGTAAATCTTCCGCCATCGCAATGAGTACGTCTTCCGCTTCCCTCTCAATGTCGCCCGTCAGTAGAAACACCCTGCCGCCGCAGCGCAGCCGCAGCACAATCGAATCGTTGTTGCCGGAGCGTGCAGCCGTGTCGCCAGCGCTCACAACGGGAGGCCAGATGACATCAGCCTCGACCGCGCCAAAGCGCAGCGTATCACCACGGCCCAGAAAATAAACGGGCACGCCCGCTGTCCGCATCGTCGTCGCGAAAGACGCAAACTCCGGCTCGTCTGCGGGAGCGCGTGCGACGAGCGCGGCGCGCACACGGAAATTGCGCGCGACTGTTTTCAGGCCGTCAATGTGGTCTGCATGTGCGTGTGTCGCCAGTATGTAGTCAACGCGCGACAGCCCGCGCCACCACAAATATTCTGAAACGATTGCCTCGCCGATGCTGCGCGAATCACGCTCGAAAATCGCTTCGCCGTCATCTTCTTCTGCCGCCGCCGTCCGGGGCGCGTAAGTGTTCCGGCGTCCGCCGCCGTCAATGAGCAGCGTCGTGCCGTCCGGCATTGTCAGAAGCACCGCATCGCCCTGGCCCACGTCAAGAAAGTCAATCCGCAGCCTGCCGTCCGGGAGGCCCGCGCTCAACGGATGCGCGATGATAATGACGAGCATGCTCACCAACACCAGCGCAGCCACACGCGTTGCGTGATGCCACAGAGCGGCCCTCTCGTCTTCGTTCGCGCTTGAGAGAGCGTTGAGCGGATTCCAGCGTGACAGCGCGACGGCCAGTATGCACAAGGGAACGTAATAAAGCGCGTAGAGACTTGTGGGCCAACCCGTGTACTCCGGCACTCTGATGGCAGCAACGCCCAGACGTGCGAAGGGGTCAACGCTGTGAATCATCAGCCAGTTTGAAGTTTCAGCTAAACGGAAGAGAGGCGCGGCCAGTTGTGTGCTCAACTGCGAAAGCAGGAGCGCTGCAAGCGAGACGAAGGAGAGCGCCGCCATCAACGCGCCGACGAAAATGTTCAGGACGAAGGAGACGAGCGAGAGGCGATGAAAATAGAGTATGAGAACGGGCAGCAGCCCGACTTGCACGCTCGTTGAGATAACTATAGCGCTGAACGCATAACGCAAGATTCGCTGCGCACGCCAGCGCTCCAGACGCGCGGCCAGCGGCGTCTTAAACAGTCGGCAACTATAGGTCGCACGCGCGAGTTCCCGCTGCCATTCACGCTCGCTCCAGAAAAGCGCCTCCGCCAGTGTGCGCAGAGCGCGCGGGCACGCGGGCGGATACGGCGTCGCCTGCGTCGGACGCCAGGAGCCTGTCTCTTTAAGTTTAGTGAGCAGCGGCCAGGCGATGACGATTATCATCAACACGGAGAGAAACGTTAATTGAAATGAGGCGTCGAAAAGCTCGCTCGGCCGCCAGACGAGCAACAGGAGCGCCGCGCAGCCAAGAGCGTTCAAACCTTGCGCGCGTCTTGACACGACCGGCGCGAGCGCGACGATTGTGAACATCAAAGCCGCGCGAACAACAGACGCTTCCGCACCGACCGCCAGAGAGTAGGCCCAGAGGAACGCGGCCGAGACGATGAACTGCCAGCCGCGCCGCCTCGTCAAACGCCGCATGAGCAGCAGCGCCAAGCCTCCGATGAAACTGATGTGAAGGCCGCTGATGACCAGCACATGAAACGTTCCTGCTTCACGAAAGCGTTCGGCTGCGTCGTGTGAAAGGTAATAACGATTTCCTAAGAGCGCGGCCTGAAGCACGCCGCTCGTCTCGTTTGAGAATTTTCCTGAAATCTGTGTTAACAGGAATTGCCGCCATTCGTAGAGCCACGCGAGCGGAAGAAAGACGCGCTCGTCGTCAAGCCGCTCGATGAGCAAGGGACTCTTGATGATGCCTGTCGCATCGTAGCCGCGCCGCTCAAGGTATTCCGTCAGCGAAGAGACGCCGGGATTGCGAAAGCTTTCTGCACGGCTGAGCCTCGTCATCAAGCGCACGCGCGCACCGTAACGCAGTTCGAGAGCTTCGTATGCCGCACGCGTTGCGCCGCCGTCCTCACGCACAGGGGCGAAGAGCCAGACAACGCCCGACGCTGCTCGCAAAGTCTCGCCGCTCCTCAGTGTTTCCACACTCAACGTCAGGTAAAAACCACCGGGCGCGTGCTCGGGCTGGTTCGTCAACACGCCCGTCACTTCGACGGGGTCGCCGGAGTTGATAACCCCCTCGTCATAAAATCGCTGCACGCGACTTGGGCCAACTGCGTTTGTTTCCAGCAACGCCAGCGACGCGCCCGCACAACCAAAAGCGAGCGCAACGAAGATGGTCGGCAATGTAGGCTGCTGCTTTGCTTGAGCGTAAACGCTCATGGCGGCACAGGCCGCGCCAGCGATGAGGCAGGCGATGAGCGGTAAGGCGATAAAGCGCGCGAGGATAATGCCGAGCGCAAAGGAGGCCGCCAGTAACGCCAGCGGATGAGAAGAAACAAGCGGCTGTGGCGGCGCACGCATAAAAGCTGCGAGGCTCTCTTGCGTTTTTATCTGTGTCAGAGCGCAGGATGGAAAACAGGCTACTCTAATGAATGGGCGCAATCAGAGGAAGCGAAAAGATTGCGTGGGCTGGCAGAGAGACGGCGAATCTACAGGAGTTATCCTGTGAGGACAGTAAATTTGCAAAATCGAAATGCGATG
The DNA here is from genome assembly GCA_036382855.1 of Pyrinomonadaceae bacterium. Taxonomy (GTDB): domain Bacteria; phylum Acidobacteriota; class Blastocatellia; order Pyrinomonadales; family Pyrinomonadaceae; genus DASVTR01. Next base: position 260,275 of record DASVPO010000033.1, read on the forward strand.
ATTGTGCCGGGGCAGTCCGTTCCGTTACATCCTCATTTATATTTAGAGAGGTCGAGGGCGAAGCAGACAATCTTATTTTGCGAGCCTTCGAGGAGCGCTGCGCCGAAGAGGAGAGTTGTGGGGCGTCCGTCCTTGCGTATGAACTGTCGCTCGAAGGGTGTGCAGGCTCCCGTGTCGCGCATTTCGGCGAAGGCTTTTTCATCGAGCGAGTGGCTTTCACGAACGGTGACTTGCTCCCAGTTGATACGGCCCGCGTGCAGGTCTTCGCGCGTGAAGCCGAGCATGTTCAGAAACGCATCATTGGCTTCTGTGATGCGGCCCTTCAAATCCCAGAACATGATGCCAATCATGTTGGAATCAGAGAGACGACGAAAACGCGATTCGCTTTCGCGCAGGGCAGCTTCGACGCGCTTGCGCTCCGCCAGTTCGTTTCTCAATTGCAGGTTTGTGTCGGCCAGTTCGAGGGTGCGTTCTCTGACGCGTTGTTCGAGGATGCTCTGCGTCTCGTAGAGAGATTCTTCTTCGAGCTTCATTTCTGCGACTTGCAGGCTGAGGTCGTTGGCCTTCTGCTGCATGCGCTGCCTTTTAACGGCATCGGCCGAAGAGTCTAGCAGCAGCACCCATGTGCCGCCCTCGCGACTGAAGAGGTAGACATCAGCATACGCGCCTTCTCCGATTTGCATGTGCGGCAGAAAAAGGTTGCGGCTTTCAAGCGGCAGCAAGCCTTGCAGGAAGGGGACGTGCTCGCCGACGTTCAAATTCTTTTGAAGCCCGCTGATGCCGTAGGATGCAAGGTCGCCGCCCCAGCCGGACAAACCCGTCTCGTTGTTGACGAACAGGTAAGCAGGCGTGCGTGTGTCTTCGGTCAGTTCAAGAATAAAATCGCGTACGGGGGTGGGAAGTTCGGCCATCTTAAGTCTCCATCCTCATTTTTTGCGCGAGCGCGAGGAAAGCCTCTTCGACGCCCGCGCCCGTCTTGGCGCTAGTCTGTATGACATGCCAATTCTTTTCTTGCAGCGCCGACATCTCTCGCTCTTCGATGCTCCACTGTTCGATGAGGTCTGCCTTGTTGATTAAGAGCAAGAATGGCACTGGGCCAATCGTCTCCTGCGCGCGGGCCTGAATTTCCAGCGCCCTGTAGAGCGTCTCCTGCCGCGTTCCGTCGGCGACGAGTAGATAACCCGAAGCGCCGCGCAGGTAAGACTTGCGCAACTCGTGCGCAGACTCCGCTCCCTCTATATCCCAGAGCAGCAGCATCAACTCATGGCCTTCAACCGCAACCTGCTTCTTATCTATTTTGACGCCGACCGTCGTGTGATACTTATCCGAATAGATGCTTTCAACGAAACGCCGGACGAGGCTGGTCTTGCCGACCGCGAAAGTTCCGAGCATGCAGATCTTTTTCTGTATCATAGAAGAGAGCGCCTCTGTAGAAGAAAGTAGGAAGCAGGAACGATGAACGATGAATGATGAACGACAAGCAAGCTGCTTTGACTTCATCGTTCATCGTTCCTACTTCATCGTTTACTCCGTTGCATCCGTCAGGATAATCTTAAAATTCACGCTGCGGTTGGCGGCGCGGTCGGCTTCCGTAATCTCGTCGCGCAGCTTTTCTTTCGAGCCGACGTGAACGATTGCGAGATTCTTCCTCGACGGCAGTCGTGCGTTTAGTTCGTTGGCGATAGCTTCGGCGCGTCCGTGGCTGAGCGCGTCGTTGCGTTCTTCCGTGCCTGTGCCGTCGGCGCGTCCCGTTATTTCCAGTCTGACGTTCTTCCGCATCGCCTCGGCGAGCGCCTGCAAGCGTTCTATGTCTGCCACCAGTTGCCTGAGCTTTTCTTCCTGTCCGGGTGCGAGTTGCGTCTGGTCCAGTTCGAAGAGCAGGAGCGGGTTTTCGATGCGGTCAAGGTCGAGCAGCCTCTCTTCGTTGAACTGGCTGAGGCCGGGAATGAAGCGCACGACGCGACGCGTCTCCGTAATCCACTGTCGCGAGGCGAAGCCTTCGGCACGCAGCACGCCGCCCTCTTCCACACTGAGCTTCACGGTCGCCGGAGGCTCAAGCAGCTTCGCCGCACGCGCGAGCACAAATTCAGGACTCATCGCCTGAAAGGGTTGCCAGCGGCCGACGACATCCGATGCGTCGAGCCTTGCTTCCGGCAACAGCGCGGCGGGGTCGCGCGCTAAGGGGTCGCGCAATCCGTTGACGAAATATTTGCCTTCACGCTTTCCAGTCTCCGTGATGACGATTCCCGGCTCGTTTTTTAGTCGCTCCACATAAGCGTCCCAACGCCGCGCGCTGCGCCATGAGAAGAAGGCCCAGACGAGAAGCGCTACGACGACGAGGCCAGCGACGACGGCGAGCGGAATCAACTGTCGTCTGGAGCTGGCCGACTGGCGTTCGGCATCAAACTGTGATTCGAGGCAGTCTTCAAGAAGCGGCCGGGTAGCCTCTAATGCAGCGGCGTCCCCGGAAAATTCCGCGAGCGCGTCGTAATACTGTAGATGGATGCTCTCTATTGTTGAGCGAAAGACATCTCTCAATTCCTGCGGCGCATTGCCGCGTATGACGCCCGCGAGGATAGCCAGCGGCCCCTGCTCAATCCAGACAGTTAATTCACCAACCTGCATGGTTTCGAGTTGGTCGCCTTCAGGCGCGTTGAAAGAGTCGTGAACGAAATCCTGTATGGCCGTCAACATGCCGGAAACCATGTCTGCGTCCTGCGCCGCAACGTTGCTCGCCGCGACGTGCTGCAACAACAGTCCCGTCTCCCTGTGAATCAGAAAGACCTGCTCGACTCTGTAGAGCAGGGTGTGAAGCAGAACGACTTCGGCAAACGGCTTGCCCGTGCGCCAGGCTTCAACGCGCCACTTCAATCCCTGAACAGAGACGCTATGCGCCATGCTCTGATTGAGAGACTGCACCATGCCATTGAGCGCGGCCGCGATGGCCTTGCGAATCGCTGGGCCCATCACAGGGAAGATGGCATCAACGAGAGGCTGGGGATTTTTGCGAACCGAACGCTCGATGGCGTTTGTGATTGTAGGAGCTAAGGCTTCGGAGAGTTCGTTATCGGCGCGAGAGCGGACGGCCACAGCCGCCGGGAGCACGCGACTGACTTCCCTTAGCTGCCTGTGCGGGTCTTTGAGGCGCGTGTGTATCTCTGCAATCTGCGCTTCGGCCGGGCCGAGCAGCAGACTGCGAAGCTCGGCCATGCTTCCATCATCCGCCGCAGCTCCGGCGGGCGGCGCATCGTCCAACACACTATGCTTAGAAGCATCGCTCATCTTTTGAAATGAGTCTTTAATTGTCGCTGCCGGGAATCTTAAACTCGTTATTTAACCTGAGCGACAATTCCGTGAAGAGCGCCGCGAGGCTCGCGCGGTCTGTCTTCGCATGGCCCAACTCAGCCACTTCTCTTTCCAGCAACGACTGAAGCTCGTTGTATTTCTGGCGAATCTCGTCGCTCAGGTTTTTGGACTGATCGAGTATCTGCTGGCGTAGGTCGCGCTGGCTGCGCGTCGTCTGTTCGTCAAACTGCGCGAGCTTTCTCTCAAGGGCTTTGCCAGTCTCCTGTATGTCGCGCGAGAGATTCTGTGTTGATTCGTCGCGCGCCTGCTGTTCAGACTTGAGGCGGTCACTCAAAGCTTCAAACTCGTTTCTGACAAACGCCTCCAGAGCTTCGAAGCGCTTGCGTGTGTCATCACGCAACTCCGCAGATTCTTTGAGAAGGCGCTCTTCGATGCGAGAGAACCTCTTTTCGTTATCACGCATCTGGACGCCGAACAATATCTCTCTGATTTTGTCTATATTGCCGCTCTCGTCCAGTGGGCTGCCGCCGCTGTTATTACTACTACTACTGCGCTCAATTTGATTCTGATTGGCGTCAGCCGAGCCGGGCTGCGTAGCCTCCGTCGAAGACTGTTGTTTTTCTGCCGTGCTCATAGGTTTATCCTTTGGTCTGGATTGCGTTGAATCAGTAGTTAACCCGATGGCTGTGCGAGAAGCTTCGCGCAGGGTCTCTCTTAAAGAGGTGTTCGCTTCTTCCGGCCTCTGCTGTAGGTTGGCAGAAAGCTAACATAGGCATGCGGACGCGTCAATCGAATTGACAGGTTCAAACACTGTGCGGGCAAGTGACATTTGACTGAGCACGTCAATAATCTTCAGGATGTTGCTTGTCAGGCTTTCTGCGTCCGGGTCCTGAAAAGGCGAAGACCCCACGAGCCTCCTAGCTCAGGGGTCTCCGTTAAGCACAGTTTGCAGGCCCTTAGTTTGAGCAGCGCGCTTCGATGATTGTTCGTGCCTTGCGCACAAACTCGGCAGCCCAGCTTTCGGCAGGCTGGTCGCGCTCATGGTTGCGCGAGGCGCGAAACACCCTTGTAATCAGTCCGTTTTCTCTCTCGGCATCGAGGAGACGCTGAAGACCGTCTGCGAGAAGCTTGCGGCCCGCTTCGCTGATGTTGGTGTCGCCAACGCTCTTGGCGTTTGCGGTGCAGCGGCCACCGCTGACCTTAATCGGGTCTTTGCTCCTCCACCTGTCGAGCCTCGCTTTACTTTCGCTGGAACTGGAATAACCCCACGTCGAACCCATGTCGCTGACGTAGAAGACAGCTTGGCCCGGCTCGCAGGTCAGTGTGTTGTCCGAGTTTTTAGTCCACTTGAGACAGGTGAACTTCTGATTGTCAGTCTTCGTGTCGCCGTGGTCTATGAACGCAAGCCAGAGCTTGAACGCGTCAATCTCCGCGCGTGGAGCACCGTTCTGAAGGAGCTTGGCGAGCGCCCCGCTGATTCCGGCAGCATCCTTGTCGTTGCAGTTCACGTCAATCCCCTTGCCGAGGGGAAGTTCTATGCCGGCGGCCGGTTGAAAGGGCGTAAAGGGAGCGCCCTGAAAACTGCTGGTCAGGCTCTTTTCGCAGTCCGGGCAGGTGACATCGGCAACCCATTCGTCGTCTGCGAAGAAGCCCAGCGCCTTCGAGAAACGCGAAGAAAGAAACTCGCCGTAAATCTCGCCGTTACGCTTGTCTCTCGACTGTCCCTTGAAATGAGGCTTCACTTTGTAACGTATCAGGTCGCCGTCTTCGTCAACGACGCCCTCGATTGAGCAGTGAAACTTGGGCGTCGTGCCGGAGCCTTTAGTCAGGTCTTTGTTCGCGACGCATTTAACCGGCGCGGCGAGTCCGTTGGTATCAACCGTCGGCGCACCGAGGCGCGGGCCGCTACTGGTGTTGTAGCCGAGAACAGGGTCGTAGTCCGGGTCAGGCTCCTGCCAGACTTTTGCTTTCTGCTCGGCCAGCGCACGCTCCTGTGACGTGAAGCAGCGTTGTTGCTGCTGCTGCTGTGCCGCAACCGGCAACGCCACGGAAAGCAGGAGCAGTGAAAAGATAAACGGCTTACGAAGCATGTATGAATCCTTTCATTACGAGAAGAGTCTTTACCGTCTTAAGGTCAAGCCGGCTCGTGAGAAAGTAGTTTAACGGCTCTGCGATTTCATGCACAACGGGCTGTCGCATGGTTGCGTCAGAACCTCCATTCACGAGGCGCACGACTTTCGATACCGGGAGAGCTTATGCCAAATGAATGTATTTGCTGGCAACCCTGATGTCAAGAGGACGAAACCCGAACGTCAAACGGAAAAACCCCGCGCCGCAGTTAGCTTGCTCCTCATCATCTGAGACGAACAGAAGTTGGCCCAGCCGCAGGCGCTCTCGGTTCAGTCGCAGCGACTTCTGTTTCCAAGACAAATTAGCTATTAGTTTCCAACACTAAAAGAGACGGCAAACAAGAAAACAGCTACTTCCACAGAAGTAGCTGCAACGCTCCGCAATACTACCTGCGACCAGTTTTCTCTTTCACAATTGTTCATGCAACTAGTTTATGAATTATGTGTATTACCTAAGCATTGACATCCGCTCCCCTTAATTATATCTTGCACGCGCATTAACCTCGCATCCCTGCTGGCAAGTACTTCGCCAGCCTCACGATTACACGATACTGTTATCCGCATACTGGTTATGTCGAGCAAACTTTCCAGAAGTAGGAAGAGGTCGAAGAATAACAACACCAAGTTAATTGGGAATATACTCATTGCTCTAGCAACGATAATTGCTGCTTTCGTCACCGGCATCTTTGCCTGGTTTGCCGCAACTGCTAACTGGCAACAAAAGGCCAGGGAGAACGGATGGATTCCGAAGGACGATTGTCTTCAGTTTGCCAGGGAGAATGGATGGATTCCCAAAAGTGATTGTAGGTGTACATGGACAAGCTACCCCGGAAGAGGAACAGATGATGCTGGTAAGTCCATAGGCGTAAAAATCAATGTTTTATCTCAAGATTATAGATGGCAGTATGGAAAAATTGACGAACTTGTCGAGTTCGGCGGCAAAATCGAAAGTTTGCGTCCCCACTTGAGTAATTTAGACATCAGAGATTCGAAGGCTATTGTTTGCATTGGCGCGGCCTCTGTTGAAGGCAAAAGGTTTGAACAGAAAGATTTGGCTCTATCCAGGGCGAGAAAGCTCAAAACCCTGGTTGTAGAGCAATTGATGCCGAGAATTCCAGTTTTTACATTGAATCTGGGACGGGCTAAGTACGGAGAGATTGATCCACGAGACATACTAAAGAACGCATCCCAAAGGCGAGTCATCGTCATCGAAATCGTAGATCAAGACGCAGGCGTCAAACTCAAGGAAGCACTACACAACGCCCTAGTGCGTGCTAGAGACTCTACCGTACCGATACCGTTTGATGTCAGAGACTATTTTGATTTTGACCTCGATGATACTAACAATTGAATCGAGAGAGTCGCAAAAAGTTTCTGATACTAATTTAGCTTTGTTTCACAAGTGGAGGCTATATCAAATGAGCAACGCACCTTCTTTATTTGACTGGCTTTCTATCGGGCTTGCTGTAGTAGGTCTCATCTTAGGCATTATTGCATTGAAATTTGCGATGAATGCGCGGGACGCTAGTGAGGACGCAGATAGTTTTTCCGAGGAGGCAGCTGAGGCGGCAAAGGAGGCAGCCAATAATGCTAAAAGTGCGGCAGAAGCCGCCGGGAGTTCAGCCAGTTCAGCGAAACGTGCAGCCGTTGCTACTGAAGCATCAGTTATTTCTGCTGCAAGGTCAGCAGAAGCGGCTCAATCTGCGTTGAATAAACTAATAGAGAAAGCAAACGAAAAGGATGGTGAAGATAAGTTACGCCCACAATAAGCCGTGCGCTCAAGCCAACCGAACTATTCACGACGGGAGCAATCTTCATCTTCCGGCTTAAGACGTATGGGATACAACCTCCCCGATAATCCGTTGCCGCACATTAACGACTAATTGCAGCCTCCGACCGAGAAACTGATAGACCTGCGCTTACTATCTAATAATTGCGGGATTACATTGGCTTCTGAGAGTTGCATTGTGTTTTATTTAATTGCACGACTTCTGTTTAGTTGCATTCACTTTTATTAATTATCAATTAGCTTTCAGCCGCGCGATGGTTTCGACGTGATGTGTTTGCGGAAACATGTCGAAGGCGGCTAGAGACTCAAGTTGATAGCCGTTCTGCATTAATGCTCTGAGGTCGCGAGCGAGCGTTGCGGGGTCGCAGGAGACGTAGACGATGCGTGCGGGACGGAGCGCGAGGATGCCTCTGATGGCATGCGCTTCAGCACCGGCGCGCGGCGGGTCAAGCAGTACGAGGTCAACGGGCGCAAGCTCGCCAGCATGGCTGTCAAGATACTCTCCGACTCTGGCACACTCGAATGTCGCGTTGGTGAGACGCGCGCCGTCTAGATTGCGGCAAGCGTAGTTGATGGCAGCCGGGTTGGATTCGATGCCTGTGACATGTGCAAAGCGGCGTGCGAGCGGAAGCGTAAAGAGGCCGACGCCGCAGTAGAGGTCAACGGCGCTCGTGCCACTGGCTTCGTGCGTGGCGGCGGCGACGAGGGCGGGCAGCAGTTCATGGTTGATTTGAAAAAAGCCGTCGGCGCTGAAATGATAGGTGTAGCCTTCTATCGTGAGGCTGACTTCGCGTGCGCTTTCATCATCGAGCGGCGGGGAGAGCGCTGCGCCTTCGTCGCCCGCGACCGACTGAAGCTCTGTGATGTTGGCGGGCAGAGTCTTATCCTGCATCCTACGGCGCAGGCTGGCGAAGGTTTCCTGCAACGGGGATGAGAGGACTGGACAAGCCGCGACATCGCAGACGCGATGAGAGGTACGCTCGAAGTAGCCGAGCCGGTGCGTGCGCGCGTCGTGCTGCCACTGCGCGCGCGCGCGGTATTGCCACTGAAGCGGCGAGCCGTTGATGGGAATCTCGCGCGGGGAGATTTCGACGCGCGCCAGCCGCCGCAGGCAATCGCTGATTATCTCCTGCTTGGCCGCCAGCTGAGCTTCGTAGCTGAGTTGCTGAAAGTCGCAGCCGCCGCAACGGCCGAAGTAGGGACAGGGGGGCACGACGCGTGCTGGCGACAGCTCAAGGATTTCCGTTATCGAAGCGAAGGAGACGCGGCCGCTCGTGCGCTCGACGACAACGCGAACCCTATCGCCCGGCGCTGCCAGCGATACCAGCAGCGTGCGCCCGCCGGAATGGGCCAGCCCTGCGCCGCCCGGCAGGATGCGTTCAATCGAGACTTCGATTTGCTCGCCAGCGCCTTCTTCGCGCCCCTTGCGCCCATCGCCCGGCCTTCTGCGTTCAACATGCGGGCGCTTACGTTTTTTCATCGCACGCTTTCGCGGGCCTTAGTAGCCGGGCGTGCCGGAGCCGCCTGAATAGCCCGGGCCGCCCGTTTGATATGGATTCTGCTGGGCCCACGTAGGCGGCGGTGGCGGTGTGCCGTAGACAGGCGGCGGCGCGCCTTCCAGATCAATCTCGATGCCACCGGCGAATGACGCCGCAACGTTGTAGATGAGGCCCATGATGAGGCCCATGATGAAGCCGAAGATGCCGTAAATAATCGGGGCGAGGATCATAAACATCAATCCACTGGCGACGCCCATCGCGGCGTTGCTTCCGCGCCCACTGGGAACTATCGCCGCACCCAACAGCGAGAAGAAGAAGATGAAGATGCCTGCGATGAGGCCGAGGACGGCGGAGATTGCACCGTAAATTTTACCGACGGAGAAGACTCCGACACGCGAGATCGTCATTTGAGCCATCACAAACTCCTTTTAGTTGAATGTCAACGGGTCAGATTACAGATAGAACAAGCTGAGACGCGGCAAATCATACGCGGCGCGCAAGCGTTTCAGCAGCAGGTTATCAAAAGTCTGTTCATAGGTAGCGCGCTCCATGCGGCTCTTGTAGGGCTCTAACTGCGCCGCCGTGGCCTCTTGCGCCGCCGCCAGTTCTTCCGTCCTGATGCTTGCACGGAGCGCTCCGTTGAGCATTTTTTCCAGGCCGGTGAGCGATGTTTCAAGCTGTTCGGCCTGCGGGCGGCGCGCACGCGCAAAATCCTTTTCCAGACGTTCGAGGTGCGCAGCGGCGCGCGTCAGAGTATCACAGAGATTGTCGGGCCTGGATTTTTTTCTTTGCTCACAGATTTGCAGCAGCCGGGTGCGCGCGTCGGAGAGGTGTTTGAGAATATCCGCGCGCGGGAAAGGCAGCCGTGCATCGTCGTCAGCCTCAGACTTCGCATCAGACTTCGCGGTCCCCCTTTTATCGCCGTTAGACTTCTCTTCCCCTTTCGCGCCGACCTGCGATTCGAGCCACTCGGCGTACTGCGCCTCGACCTCCTCCTGACAATACAACAAAGACTTGACGCTCCGCTTACGCGGCTTCGACTCATATGAATCAAACGCACGCTCGACGCCGTTTAAGGCAATATGCAGCGGCACGCCCTTCTCTTTCCAGCTTTCAATCAACGCCCAGTCAAGCGGACTCAGCAGCACATGCTTGCCGCGCCGCCGCACAAAAGTATCTTCGATTTCGGTGAAGTAGTTAAAATAATTCATAAAACAGTGATGAGTGATGAGTAATGAGTGATGAGTAAAAGAAAGAGGTTCTTAACTCATCACTCATTACTCATCACTCATCACTTCCTTGTCTTTCATAGACCAGCCGCAAGCCTTCGAGCGTGAGTGTGTCGTCAACGGTTTCGATGAATTCAGAGCCGGGAGCGATGAGCGGCGCGAGGCCGCCCGTGGCGACAACGCGTGTTGTGCCGCCCAGTTCCTCGCGCATGCGCCGCAGGATTCCGTCAACCAAGCCTGCGTAGCCGTAGTACATGCCGGACTGAATCGCTGTGACGGTGGATGAGCCGATGACGGAGCGCGGTCGTTTGATTTCGACTCTGGGCAGGCGGGCCGCGCGTTCAAACAGCGCCTCAAACGAGATGTTGATGCCCGGCGTGATAACGCCGCCCAGATAGCGACGCTCAGCGTCAATGGCATTGAAGGTCGTGGCCGTCCCGAAATCAACGACGATGCACGGCGCTCCGTATTTATGCACGGCCGCAACCGCATCAACGATGCGGTCAGCGCCAACATCCGAAGGCGGCTCGTAGAGAATTTCGAGGCCCGTATCGGTCGCGTCGTCTATGAAGAGCGGCGTGTGATGAAAGTAGACCTCGGACATCTTCTTCAAGGTGAAGTTGAGCGGCGGAACGACAGACGCGATGGCGACGGCCGTTATCATTTTGAAATCAATCCCCGCCAACTCGAATAGATTGCGCGCGTGAACGCCGTACTCGTCAACGGTGCGCGCACGCGCCGTCGTCAAACGCCAGTGTGTCACCAACTCCTCGCCGTTGTAGACGCCGAGCGAAGTGTTAGTATTTCCGACATCAATGACTAATAGCATGTTCTACAGTTTACTTTCAGGATATTGAAGGCCGCTCATTGTAAAGCTCGCCCGCCGGATGACGACCAGCGAGACTCACTCTTTCGTGGAGGCAGCCGGACGGAGCGCCGTCACATCTCCGGCGCGGATAACCTTGATTTCTCCCGCTTCTGTTTCTACACGCAAAGCGCCGTCTGGTTCAAGCCCGCGCGTGATGCCCTCTATGATTTCGTGTTCGAGCGCGACGCGCACGTGCTTGCCGCTCGCGAACGACGAGCGCGCAGCCCACTCATCAAGCGTCTTCTCCGCGCCGCCTGCCGCTTGCAGTACTTGATAACGATGCGCGAGGGCGCTCGTCAAAGCTTGCAGCAAACTGTCAACGTCTGGCACGCGCCCCGTCAGCGTTTCGACCGCTACAGCGACCTCGCGCAACTCGGCAGGAAACGCGCTCTCCTTCAGGTTAATGCCGATGCCGACGATGCAGGCGCGGCCCAGGGGTGTCTCAATCATCTCTGCGAGGATGCCGCAGAGCTTTCGCTCCGCTGCGTAAATATCGTTCGGCCACTTGATGTCAACCGCGAGCGCGCAGGCTTCTTTGAGAGCATCTGCGACCGAGAGCGCGGCCATGAGCGTAATGAGCGGCCAGTGGTTCGCAGCCAGTTGCGGGCGCAGGATGATGCTGAAGTAGAGACCTGCGCCGGGCGGAGAAAGCCATGTGCGCTGCTGTCGCCCGCGCCCGCTCGTCTGCTCGCGCGCGATAATGCACAAGCCTTCGGGTGCGCCGCCGTTAGCTTGACGCGCGGCTTCCGTGTTCGTGGATGGCAGAGAGTCGAAGCGCAGGATGACGGGGCGCAGAAGCATGAAGAATGAAGCGGCGGCAGTTTGAAAGCAGTCTGGCTAAAACAGTTTGACTAAAAAGAGATTGCGCTGCTGCCAACGAGTGACAGCAGCGCAATCCTGTTAGTTCCTGAGAAACCACCGAAGCGATTTCTGTAGAACCCCGGCAAGTGCTGCATGTACACGCGAGCAATTGCCTGAATTTATATCCCGAAGCATGTCCGGCGGTCGGCTCATCCCCGGTCGGCACACGAAAAACGTTTTCACGAATCCCTTGCGTTTCCGAAGAAACGCGTGCCGCTTGGTTTTTGTTGTGGTGGCTTTTCCTCCACCGCCGGTTACGACACCGGCAACGAGGCTCAACCGAAGTTGAGCGACTGTGCTACTACAAAGGATGATCACTCCCTGTAGCGCGACCCGTTTTTATCCGGGCGCTTTCGGAAAGTCTCCGAAGAGACTCTCACCAGCAAGCCTTTCGGCTTCGGCGTGGGGCGTTAATAGCAACTTCAAATCCGCTCTGCCGTTGCTCTCAAATCGGTGCGTCGCCGCACCAACAGCCTCTCCCCTCGCCGGTCATGTCTCCCGTAAGAAACGCGACAGGGTGAGCGTTATACGCTTATCCTCTGAGGCTGTCAATACCTATTTTTAGAAAAATTTACTGAGAAAGGGGCTGTGGAAAATTCTGTGGAAATTATCATTGAGTGAAATGAAATTTTATTCTGAGATTCAACTCCGAGAGGTCGCTTTGCTGCATTGGTGTGCAACCGAAAAAAATTTTAAGTCGTCAACAAAAAAGAAGCCCGCGCCGGTTTAACGAGCGCGGGCTTAACAAAAGTCTGACGAGTCGTGATGAGACGGGACGACTAATGACGATTGCGACGACCGAAGACGGGATGGGTTGGCGAGCCTGCTCCGCGACGGTAGTAGCCGTTGCCGCGCCTCTGCTCATAACGGTTGTTACGGTAGTAGGGGTTGCGTTCGTCGTCGCGGCGTTGCTGGCGGATGTAGCGATCCTGTTCGCGTTCGTCGCGGCGAATCTCACGACGCTCTTCGCGCGTCACTACGCCGTCGGAGCGGTAGGCGCGACGCTCTGCGCGCAGTTGCCGTTCGCGTTCGCGTATGGCCTGCGCCTCTTCGCGCGTGATCTGGCCGGAACGGACGCCGCGCCGGACGCGTTGACGGTCTGAGCGCTGATCCCAGCGACCGCTGCGGTTGTTATCCCAGCGGCCGCGATTGTAGCGACCCTGCGCAAACGTTTCTGTCGAAACGCCCATTAGCAGGATGACCATACCGAGAAGAAGAAACTTTTTCATGGCTTAACCCTTTCCTTGATAGTTATGCTTGAGAGAAAATTTAAGGCATTTGTAATGAACGGCTGCCCGCATGCACCGTCGGAGAGAGTTTAGTATGCGATTCGCTTGAAAGAGCAGCAATTACCAAGCCACAACGGAGCGCTCGCACCTTAGATCTACAAAACCCCTTCAGGCATTAACGTTTCATGCTCCCGCGCTACCGAAGAATCTCCTTCAGAGCATTAGCACACTATCAATACAGGACACTCAATGAACGATTTCCTACACTTCCACACGGCCCGATGAATTTGTCCAAGGTCCAAGGTCCAAAGTCAAAACCATGTATCTTGACTTTGGACTTTGGACCTTAGACTTTGGACTGTTCTTACAGTATGCCGCGAAAGGCTGCGGGGCTGGTCTTGTGTTTGGGGAAGACTGCCTGAAGGTTTGAGTTGCCCAGATGCTTGACGACGATTTCACCGAAAACGTCGCGGAAGTCTGTGGTCAGGGCAAGGTCGCGTCCTTCGTAGAGTTGGCTCCCGGAGAGGCCGGGCCAATCGCCGTAGACCTTGCCACCGCGCACGCCGCCGCCGATGACGAACATGGCGTTGGCGTGGCCGTGGTCTGTGCCGCGATTGCCGTTCTCGCGTGCGGTGCGGCCAAACTCCGACATCGTTAAGATAAGCACGTCGTCCATGCGTTGGCCCAGGTCTGTGACGAGCGCTGTTAGCCCAGCACCAAATTCCTGCAAGCGGAGCGAGAGTTGGCCGCGCGCGTTGCCTTGATTGATGTGCGTGTCCCAGCCACCCATGTCCGTGAAGGCGACTTCGAGGCCGACGCCAGCCTTGACGAGTTGAGCAATTTGCAGCAGGGAGTTGCCGAACTGCCCGCGCGGATACTGCGCACCGTTTTCCGCCTTGTACTGCGACGGGTTGACCTTCTTCAAAAAGTTGACGGCCTCGAACGTCTCGCGGCCCGTGCCGCCGAGCACGTCGCCAGCGCTCTGTTCGTAGATGGATTCAAAACCGCCCTGCACGCTCTGCGAATACTGCCCTGCGCGAATCGAGAAGTCGGCCAGATTAGAGATGGCGAGCGCGCCTGCTTTCCCCTGCAAGGTGCGTGGCATGGTCTGCGTCATGGAGACTGCGCGGAAGGGCGATGCCTTCGCGTCGGGGTTGCTCTGCAAGTAGCGATTGAGCCAGCCGTCGGGCGTTGACTTGATACCGGGCGTGCCAGCTTCCATGTAGTCCTGCGCGTCGAAGTGTGAACGCGTGTTGTCGGGAGAGCCGACGGCTTCGACAATCGCCAGCCGCTTAGCGTCCCACAGAGGCTTGAAACCTCTGAGCGCCGGATGAAGGCCGAAGAAGCCATCCAGATCTATCGCGGCTTCAGGGTTGCCCGCCTGCGGTCTGGCGATGGCGATTGATGGACGCAGCGCGTAATAATTCTTCTCGCCGTAGGGCACGACCATGTTGAGGCCGTCAACCGCGCCGCGCTGAAAGATAGTTATCAACGTCTTGCGCCGCACGCCCGCATGCTGCACTTGCGCCATCACCGCGCGCTGCAAGAACGACGGCACGACCTGCATCACACCCAGACTCGCCACGGCGATTCCGCCCGACTTCAAAAAGAACCTGCGATTGATACTCATCTCTAAACCTCTGTTTGCGAATTTCAGATTTCAAGTTAGAGGCACGCCAGTCTGAAATCTGAAACCTGAAATCATCTTACTGTCTTTGAAACTCCGGCGAACCGAGAATCAGCCCGACGACTTTAACGACCTCCGGGTTCTGTACAGTGCTCAGGTCAACGCGTGCCATCTGTTGTTGACGGCGGCGGCGACCTCCACCGCCGCCTCCTGCGCGTGGGCCAGCATCCATCTCATCCATGTCGTCGTCAATCCCGTTCGTCTCCGCGCCGGATGAAGCGTTGCTGACGTTGATGGGCGCGTCGAGTTGCTTGAGGAGCGTTTGTTTGGTCTGCGTTGAGATGTCTCCCTGCACGATGACGTTGAGGAAGCGCTCCATGACGCGTGCCTTGTCAACTGTGCCGCCGGATTTGGCGTCGGCCAGAAAGCGCTCAAGGTTGACGCGCGTGCCGGGGATACGGTTGCTTGCGAGCGCGAGGCTGAAGTTGAGACGTTCGAGCAGTGCGCCCGTATTGACCCAGTTTTCCGCCAAATCCGGGTAGCCGGTCGGGGCTTGATAACCGTAGAGCGGTTCGCCCATGCGCGCGATCCACTGGTGAACTGCGGGCGAGCCGTTGGTGTCGCCGCCGAGCGTGCGTATGGAACTGACGGCCAACTCGAAGGGCGTCTTGATTTTCGCGCGATAGGCTGCGGGCGAGTTGAATTCGGGCGAAGCGAAGAGGGCGCGCAGTGTTTCGCGTATGTCGCCGTCGCTCCTGGTGAAGACTGAAGCGACGCGCTCAACGAGCGCAGGGCTTGGATTGTCCGCGACGAAGCGGCGCGCGAGTTTCGTGGCGATAAACTTCGCGGTGGAGGGATGATGAGCAAGAATGTCCAGAACCATCAATCCGTCTTTGACGCCGCCGCCCGCCGGAATCTTGTGGCCGAGGACTATCTTTTCTCCGTCGTCGTGCAGGCGCTCGTTGAAGAAGAATTCGCCCGCACCGGCGCGAACGTTCACACGCGCGCCCAGTTGTTGAAGGGCTGCTGTGCGGAAGCCGCGCGGGTCCATGATGGTCCAGCCCGTGAAGCAGCGTGCGACTTCCTGCACGTCCTTCTGCGTGTAGCCGCCGTCAACGCCGAGCGTGTGCAGTTCCATCAACTCGCGCGCGTAGTTTTCGTTAATCCCGCGTCGCATACGCCGTGGAGCATTCTGCTCTTGCGGCATCACGTCGCGCTGTACCTCGCGCTGGCGGCCAGCGTTTGCGCCGCCTCTCATCAGCCAGTCGAGCAGCGGGCGATTCTGCCCGCGCCTGTTCATTTGATTGTTGCCGCGCGCGTTGGGACTGGCGCTCTGAAAGTTGTCGAGGTAGAAGAGCATCGCGGGGCTTTGCGCTGTGGCCGTGAGCAGGTCTTTAAACTTGCCGAGCGTGTTGGGGCGAATCGTGTCGCGGTCATAAGAGACGAGCAGCCAGCGGTCAGCGCCCTTCTGCGCATAGACGTTGAAATGGTTGTGCCAGAAATCAACTAAGACTTCCTGTAACTGCCGTTCGCTATAGACTGCCCGCAGGATGCGCGAGGCTTGCAATTCAGCGACGAGACGCTGCGGCGATTGCAGGTTGTGCTTCGCCAGATAATCGCGCATCGCACGACGCGCCGCTGTGTTTCGACGCTCGTCAGAGAGCGCGTTCTTGACCGTCGCCTCGTCAACGGGCATGCCCCTTTCGTCGGCAGCCTGACCGTTAACGTTAGCGCCTGCCGCTGCTGCTCTGTCTGGGGCGTTGCCCTGCTTGCGCGCCTCGGCAATCGCGGCCAACTCCGGCGGCAACTCTCCCCGCCGCTCAAGCTGTCGCAGGAGCGCAGCGGGCTGCGGGTATTTCGCATACAACTCAGGCGTCGTCATCTTCAGAGCGGGCAGGCGCTCCACCTTCGCCTCGGCCACGGCATCGGGAATACTTCCGGGATTAAGCTGCTGACGTATGTAGTTATCGAGGCCGATGCTGCGCACACGCTCGACATCGCCTGGACGCGCGCCGAAGCCAAGACGGTTCAGCACATGCAGTATGCGCTGGTCTTCGGTCAAACGACGCGCAGCGGCCGCCTGCTGGCGCTGCGCGCTCACGCTCGCGACAAAGAGCGGCGCGACGAGTGTTAAAAGCATGAACAGCGCCGTCGCGCGACGGGCCGCATGGTTGATGTTCCGACTGGAAAGTTGTAAGGCTCTCATTTCTTTATTATCTCGATTGTTAAGTAAAAACCGGCTCTGATGCGAGGCTCAACTAAAGTCTTCTCTGTGCCGTCAATTTAGACGCGCCCGCCCGCCAAATGGTTGAAAAATTTATAGGGCTGTGCTCATCACACAGCCCTGCAATTATGGCTCGCCTGTGGTGCAAACAAAAACGGCGCTAGGCATCGGAAAGGGGCGCGGTGGCGATGTAGCCGAGGGCGGCGATGCCGGGCAGAAAGCAGTAAGCGCCGCCGCGTGTGGTGATGAAGCGCTCGAAGTTTGTGATGGAGAGATGCTGTACCTTGTTGTTCTGGTCAAGGTAGGGGATGTCTAAAATACTACTGGCGGGGTCGTTGCTGCCGAGCAGCGGGTCTTTACTGTTTTGCGGAAGAAAGCTGGTGAACGTGCCCGTGTTGACCCATGTTGACATGAGGAATTCAAACTGGTTGGCGAGGACGGCGCAGATGAAGTAGCCGATGAGGCCGCGCGGGATGCCGTCGTGCGGATTGTTGGGGTCGTAGGGTGGGCCGTAGGAGATGGCGCGGCGCACGATGCGGTGTGTGTTGACGGGGCCGCCGGAGACAAACTCGCTGCGCGGATTGCTGCGGCGCATGTGCGAGCCGATGGGACAGCGCACGCCGTACTTATCATTAAACGCGTCTGGGCTGTACTTAGAAGGGACGTAATCGTAGTTGTCGAGTTGGTCTTCAGGGATAGGAGGGTCGGGCGTGCCTGTGTCGGGCGAGAGTGTGAGGGGCGTGCCGGTGCGCCAGCGGCCGCACATCTTGGCGGCGAGCGTTTCGGGGTCAATCTGTGACGATTGCTGCTGTAAGAAATCCTCGAAGCCCGCGACATCCTGTTCGAGAATGCGGAACGCGCCGAAGCTGCCGTTGAGTCCTAACCGGGGCGGGGTCGGCAGATTATAGGGAGCGTTCTGGTCGTCCGTCAGGATGACGTTATAAGCCTCGACGGGCGCTTGCGAATCTGGCGGACGCGGCGGCCCGCCTTTGATGGTCGGTTGAGAGATACCGTCTGTGTAACCGAAGTGGATCTTGCCGTGTGGAAAATCGAAGCCGTCGCAGGCAGCCAACTCCGTGCAGGACGACGCGAACAAGGGTCTGATGACTTCCGACATCTTCTCGCGGTCGTCGCCGGTATCTGTGTAGAGCGAGAGAATAATGTGCAGGTTGGAGGCGTTGGCGGTGTTGAAGGGTTCGATCCAGTTTTCGGGGGCGCTCTCTCCAGTGTCGTTGACGATGGGCGCTTGCGTGACCGCGCCGTTGAAAAAGGATTGATAGTTAAGGTTGGTATCAAAGGTTGTGGGCGGCAGCTTGAGGCTGGCAATGCCCTGATAGGTAAAGCCTATGTTGAGCAGGTAGAGCGGCCTTTCGCTCCAAGGGGCAGCGGTGGTGATTTGCGGCGTGTCGGTGCTGCCGCTGACGAGGCTGCCGATAAAACTCTTCGCGGCGTCGGCGTCGTCAATGCGGAGGGTGAAATGGCGCGCGTAAGGATGCGTGTAGCCGCGAATGATGAAGCCTTGAATGTCCGCGAGGTCGAGCGACGAGTCTTCAATACTTGGCATGGCTGTTCCTTCCGTTGATGAAAAGAGAGACGAATCAGGGTGAAAGAATAAACGGGTCAACGGATAAAAGGTGGAAGGTAAATGGGTAAAAGGGGAAGAGGCGAAAAGGAAAGCCGCTTGTCTTCCCTTTCCCCTTTTACCTTTTACCTTTTTCCTTTTACCTTTACTTCCTTTCCCTGTCTGTCGTTGCGGCTGATGCCGGAGGCGTTGAGTTGGCGTCTTATGTGTTCTTGTTGTTCTGTTCCTGACAATTGAGAATGTCCACGACGGTCATCGTCGGATAGGCACTGAACCAAGACGCGGGCATCAGCAGTTGCCCGTTGTCGGACGGCGGGTTGTTCTTAGTGAGAACAAAATTGCCGAAGGCGACTGCGTTCTTCTGCACCGGCACGATCTGCTTAACCACGTCGGGCGGCGCGATAAACGGCAGCAGCGCGTTGAAGAAATCGGCGGAGCTATCAACGAAGTCCTGTATGTAGGTCTGCCATTCGCCGTCGAAGGTGGTGATAACGCCGAGTTGCGTATTGTTGCTGAGAAAGACGATGCGTATGAAATGGAGAATGTTGTTGGTGATGGTTGGCGGCCCCTGCGCCTCAAGGGCGGCCGCCAATTTCTGGTAGTTCTCTTCGACGGGGGGTTGAATATCGAAGATCGCGGTCAACGGAAATTGCACTGGTGTCACATGGCTACTCATGTTCTTGTCCTTTCAGTTTAGTAGTTACAGAGGATTCGGATAGGCGGCTCTTGCGCAGCCCATCAGTTCCAGAGAATGGGGCTCACGGGACACGCCCCTTTAGGTCGCCGCCTTGTAAAACTTTGAGAGAGAAACTACGCCCTGTCCTGGGCTGACTACGCGATTAACAGGAAAGCTCTGTGGCAAGGAGATTCTTGTTAATATCAAATGGATGCGATAGGCGCACTCTACGCCCACGCCCCAAGCGGTGTCAAGAAATTCCCTCAACGACGGCGCACAAACGGAAGAGAGTTGTTAGCCATCACACCAAACCGGCGCAGCTTTCAAACTCAACCCGCCTCTTCCGTCTCTTTTTTCCTCTTCGGCGCTTTTTCTATGTGGCTGGCGCTCTTCCATGCGGCGAGCAGGCCGGGGTCATTGCGGAATGTATTACGAACGACGGCGTTCAACTCACGCATGATGTCGCGCTCCCGCTTGAGTGCGGCGGCGATGTTGGCAGTGGCCGCGGCTTTCTCAGCGAGCGCGTTGGCTTGGCTGCTCTCGCCCGCTTCGACTGCGTCTATACGTGCCTGCATGTCCGTTAGAAAACTGGCAGGCAACCCACGGTTCGTAAACTCCGTGGGAATCGCGGTCGCTTCCTGTATGAACGCGCGTGCGTAGTTCAGCACGTTCTGGTCGCTGTTGCGCGGCATCCTGAATTTGTCTGCGATGCCCGGCAACTGCTTGTCTATACTTCGCGCCGTCAGGTTAATAGCCCTCATCTCTGCCAGCAACGAGTTGATAGCCGCGTTCTTCTGCTCCGTGGCTTCCTGCCAACTAAGATGAGCCGCCGCCTGCTTCGCGGCCTGCTGTTCGACTTCGGTAGTGGCGGCCTTATGCGCTGTAAACAACTCCGCGCCGCGCGACCCCGCCGGAAAAGATGCAGCCTACGCGACGCCAAACTCATCCACACGTTCGCCTCTTTCGAGTTGACGAATTTCGATATCCTTCATGGTTTTGCTCCTTATGAGAATGGAGGACGTTTGAGATGTCCTTTAGAAGTTAAGACAGGGCAAAGCGTGTTTGAGTGTTCTGAGAAGTTCCCTGTCCGATGCGCACGATTATACTCCCATCAAGCGCAAAGTGAAGAAAAAATTTAACCCACCCGCAGCATCATCCGGCACACCCACCGCAACTTCCGCCACCTTTGCGCCAACTGATTCTCTAACGTGCTATGCTTATCAAGTGAACGACATGCTGGCTTCACTTAGACAGCGAAATGGGAGCAAAATGAGACGCCCTTTAGGACGCCTAATAAGCGTTAGATTTTCGGGAGTGCGCTGTTCGAAATAGAGCAAGCAAGGCATAGTAAGATCAAACATCTTCCTCACCTCTGCACGCTTCTGCCCAAAGCTCTGGAAAGTATGAGGCGGCTTTAGCTAAAATCCCGTATTCCATTTCTCTTAGCGGTTCTAATTGAAAGGGCTCTGACGCCCAAATGGCTGCGCTCGCAAATGGATAGTATTTTAATTGGCCGCCTGACTCACCATACCACTCAAAGAGTGTGCCCGAATCGTCATCCCCGTTAAGTCGTCGCGCTGGACTCTCCGAACCACGCCGTGCTACCGATGGAAAATACCATCTCAAGCTATTTGCGTCCTGCAGCGTTAAAGAGAATTGATGTAGCTGATACAAACCCGCATTGTTCCATGAAAGGACAAGGTATGAACTCACAGAAAGGTCAACGTTCCCGCCCCGTTCAATACTTACTGCATCATGCCATCCTTCTACTACTTCGATAAGCGATCTGCCGACTTCCAATGGTTCATCTCGATAATTGGATTGGGTTATACCCTTTGTTTTAAGGTAATCCCAAAATTGTCCTGTGGAATTCGATAATTCAAGCGATACTCGACCAGTTCTGGCGATCTTGTTTAATTCCCCTCGCATTTTACATGACAGCCCATACTTCACCTCTGGCCTGTCTGTGTTTGATAACAAAACATCGAAAATGGCTTTGCTTTCCTGCGCTTCACCACCGAAAGCTAAAGCCACTGCACGTTCAAAGTCGCGCCAACCGGGAAGGGTTCTGCCCGCCCTTGCGAGCATCCCTGTTCCATCTTGATAGGTGCTAAGAATAAGCCGAAGTCTTTCAACTTCACGTGATGTTGGTTGTCTGTCAACAAACGGTAGAGACACTATATGCTTCTATCTCTCCTCATCAGTATCAATTTCTAAATCGTCTCTCAAAAGTTCATCAGTGGTTACATTGAATAAATGTGCGACGTTCAATACAAATTCCACCGTCGGGATTTTCTTCCCCGCCTCTAGTTCACTAAGATAGCTGTGTGTCTTATGGCCGAGTTTGGTTGCCAATTCGCTAAGAGTCATGTCTCGGCTCACCCGTAGCGAGCGGAGTTTTTCGCCGAATCGTTGTAGCTTTTGTTTCTTAGGCATGACTATTGACAGATTTTAAGCGGCATGCTACTTTGTCTCTATTGGAGACATGATAGGGTGATTTGCTATTTACTTGGGAAGAGGTTGAGTGGAAACTACAGGTATTAGAAAGGGCAAGCATCAAATGCTTAATAGTCCTATCAAATGGATAGGTGGTAAATCTCGCTTGCGAAAACAAATCATATCATTGCTACCGGCTCATACTTGTTATGTAGAGCCATTCGCCGGAGCCGCTTGGGTTCTTTTTGGCAAGTCTCCCAGCGACGTAGAAATCTTAAATGATAAAGAGCAAGAGCTAATCAACTTCTTTCGAGTTGTAAAAGAGAAACCCGAAGAGTTAATCGCATCCTTTGACCTAGAACTTGTCTCCCGTGCTGAATTTGATCGTTTAGCCGATGTAGACCTATCTGCTTTAACTGATGTCCAGCGCGCCCATCGCTTCTACTACATAATTATGGCTGGATGGGGTGGCGAATTACACTACCCGCGATTTCAAACAAGCATTACTGATGGTGGGCATGGTAACAGGCTTATTGGCGCATTAAAAACCCTTCGGCAGCGTCTTCAGCCCATCCATGATCGCTTACGAACAGTCATTATTGAAAATCTTGATTGGCAAGAGTGCGTTGACCGTTATGACCGTCAAGGGACTGTGATGTACATTGACCCGCCTTATCCCGGAAATAAATGTAACTACTCCCACAACATGCGTGAATGGGACGCGCACAATCTCTTATTTGAGAGACTCAAAAAGGCTAAATGCAAATGGATTTTATCGTCTTACGATAAGCCAGAAATACGCGATCAGTTTGAACAAGCTTTTATTACTTCCGTGCAATCTTCTTCGGGAATGAATACTGAAAAGAATGGCAACACTCGTGTAATGAATAAGGAAATACTCATCACTAATTTTGGTCCGCACAGCGAAATATCAGTAGCATCGCATAATCAGCCTCAAGCTTCATTAGATTTAGGAACGTAGCTTCAAGCAATTTCCCATACTTATAAGGCAACAACGGCGAGAAGAAAACCCTATAATCAAGCTTGAATGGTGAGGGCGAAAATCTAACAACTCATTCAACCCGACGCCTCGATAGCATGATTTTCAAGATTCTTCCTTCCATGTATCTTGTGTGACTGCGCTCGGCGCGGGTTAATTCGGGCGTTAGGCGGCTATGTTGACATATTCCTCAGATATAGGAAAATGGCTGGGGGAGGAGCGATGAAGAGAGCAAAGGATATTAAAGAACTCAAAGTTGAGCGGCCGCCACGCGCCAAAGTTTCCGAAAAGGACGCATTAAAGCGCATGAAAGAATTCTCCAAACGGAAGGAGCAATTCCTTGCCACTGCTCGAACGGGTAAGAGTCGAAGTGTACGTTCCTGATTTGCCAGCCGCGTCTTACCGCAATCTGCTTCTCTCTTTCGAGGAAGAATTCACCTATGCGTTCGGAGGTTGCACTATTATTCGCGGGCTTGACGGCAACTATCTATCCGAGGCGGGCTTGAAAATGCCAGACCGCATCAATCTTATCTATACAGATTTGCCTCTCGCATTATCCACTAACTTTGAAAGTGTCGCGCGTTACACGGATGAGTTGAGACAAGTGGCTGTTGAAGCTCTGGCTGAAGAAGCAGTCCTGGTAGCTGTAACGCAGATTTATCACGCATTGTGATACCTCCCGACGCTGGCAAACAACTCATCCAACCCGACCGCCTCGATAGCATGCTTCTCATAGTGCTTCCTTCGATGTAAATCGTGTGACTACGCTCGGCGCGGGTTAATTCGGGCGTTCGGCGGCTTGGCTGAGACTAGAGAGTAATTGAATGTCGAGTGATAGTGACGCCGTTTCTTCATCTTCGAGAGAGGCCGGTCGGCCAAGACTCGCGCGAGTGCTGTGGCTGCTGCCGCTGATATTTATCATACACGACGGCGAAGAACTGCTGACCATGCCGGGCTGGATTGCCAGTCACCAGCAGGAACTTGCGCGGCTCGCCGCGATGAGCGACGTAGCGGCAGAGATGATTCGCTCGCTGCCCACAAATAGATCTCAAGTAGCTATTGCTATCGGCTTCATACTGCTTCTGTTTGTGTTGGTAACAACGGGCGCGTCTCTGTCAGGCATGCGCGGTTTCTGGCTCTACGCTTATGCAGGCTTACTGGGCGTACTGTTTCTACATGTGTTCACGCACATTGCACAGGCAATCCTCGTCGGCGGATATGCGCCCGGGGTAATCGGGGCGGTGGTAGCAATCATACCGGGCGCGCTCTATCTCTATAAGAGGCTTTTTGAAGCGCAGTTGTTGACGTTGAAGTCAGCGGTAGTTTCGGCACTGATCGGCTTCGCTCTATTCGTTCCCGGTGCGATGTTGGCGCATCAGCTAGGGCGGCTGCTCGGCAGTGTTTAGCCGCCATCTAACAGTTCATTCAACCAAAGCGGAAAGAGCTTGCTTGTCATTCTCAGGATTGAACTGCCTGAGACGATGCTTCCAAATCAGTTGGAGAATTGTTCGCCCCAAGGCGATTTGGCAACCCGCACAGTGCACGGTTTTCAGCGTGCGGTGAGCATCTTGTGTCATGCGGCGGCAGTGTGTTGCCGTGCGGCGAGAGCTTTTCATCGTGCGGCGGCAATGTTTTCTCATGCGGCGGCGATGTGTGAGCCTGCGGCGGGCGTTGAAGTGCGTGTGGTAGCAATCTGTTGGCGTGCGGCGGCGATGTGTCAGCGTGCGGCGGCAATCTTTTCGCGTGCGGTGACGATGTTTTGCTGTGCGGCGAGCATCGGTTGAAGCGCTGCGGGCGTTAATTATCGTGCTTTAGTGGCTGTTTTTGTTGATTTTAATGCTTGATGACATGAAACGTGCAATAAATGGCACGCGCGCAAAGGCTTTTGCGATGAGGGGCGTACTAATTACAGTCGTCCCTCTTTCTCTGTGCGTCCGGCGGCGTCCTGTGCGTTAGTCCGAGCCTTATTGCACGGGGCGGGGGAAGCCTACGGGGCTGCGGTGGCCGTCTCTGTCAACGGCGCGCACGCCGAAGAAGTAGTTGTCCTTGGACATGCCCTTCATGGTGTAGCTGGTTGTTGTGCCGACCATGCGTGAATGTGTCCAGACGGGAGATGTCGTGTCGCGCCAGACAATCTCGTAGCCGGCGAGGTCGGGTTCGGTGTTGGCGGCCCAACGTAAGTCCGTGTCGTTGGTCAAACGCGCCGTCACGATGCCGACGGACTTCGGTGTGGCGGGAGCGAGCGCGAGGCTCGCAAGGGCGGCTGCGTTGACGCGCGCTACCTGCGCTATGTAGTTGAAGTCAACGAACTGCGGCAGGTCGCCGTACTGCGTGCTGCCCTCGATGCGTACGTTCTGGTGTTGATGGCGGTAGTCTTCGTTAGGCTCTGTGAAGCGCACGGCAGCGAAGCCGCGCTCCAGAAACGGAATGTGATCGCCGCCGCGCAGATAACGGTCGCGACGGTAAACCATCATCACCGTCATGTTGGGGACGTACGCGCCCGCAGCCTCCTTTATAAAGCGCGCAAGTTGCCTTGAACTCGAATCGTTCTCGCCGCCCACGCCCCTGCGCACACGCGCCTCCGCCTCCGTTTCATTCGTCGGCACGCCCTCCGAAAAGACACGCAGCGTCGTCGTATCACGCACGCCGTTGCCGCCGAGAGAGTTGCCCACAATGTCGTTTGTGAACATGCCCTCTATGTTCAACTTCTTCTGGCGTGCCTGTTCGGCGAAGTAGGTCGAACCCAACAAGCCCTGCTCCTCGCCCGCCACCGCCATGAAGATAACCGTCGCGTCGAATCTCTGCTTTGACATCACGCGCGCCATCTCAAGGACGGCCGCGACACCAGACGCATCATCGTTTGCACCCGGCGCGTCACACACGGCATCGGTCGGACTCGTGCACATCGAATCGTAATGTCCGCTGACGACGTAAAGACGACTCTCGGAAGCGGCCTGCGTGCCGCGCAGTGTGGCGACGACGTTCGTGATGGTCGTCGGCTGCGGCACGCGCCCGCGCGGAGGCGGCTGCGCCTCCTGTAAGTAAGCCTGCTTCTCAACCGTCATCCGTCCGCCTGAACCGGCAGCGATCTTGCCAAACTCCGCATAGAGCCAGTCTCTCGCAGCACCTATGCCGCGCGTCGGATTATCCTGCGCCGAGAGAGTATTGCGCGTGCCGAAGGAAACCAGCGTGCGAATCGTCCGTTCAATGTTGCGCGCGTCAATCTCCCTCATCATACGCGCAATCGTTGCGTCCCTGCCGCCAACGCCCGCACGCTCCGCACCCTCACTCGCTCCCGCGCGCCGCACCCCACGCCGCCCCTGCGCCTGACCTCTCAACGCGACACCATTCACAAAGCCCGCCAACACAAGCCACACAACAAGCGCGCGAACAGCACAGGCCCTTCTCATCCCTCTCAACCTCCCTCAGTTGTTACCTGTAATCAACAGCGAAGCGAGAACTAAAGTAACGCGAAGAGGAGCGCGTAAGCAATAGTAAAACAGTGATGAGTGATGAGTGATGAGTGATGAGTTAAAAGAAAGAAGTGATGAGCGGCGAGCGATGAATCCGGCAAAGCAGGTGCATGAGGATGAATAGCGAATGGCGTGTGATGGATGGCGAGTAATGAGCGATGGGCGATGAGTAACGAGAGACGAGTGATGGGTAACAAGAGATGAGTGATGGGTAACGAGGCATGAGCGATGAGTAACGATGGATGAGCAGCAAGCCATCTGCTTTAACTCATCACTCATTACTCATCACTCATCACTTCTTGTTAGTCACTCGTCACTTCAGTAAATCCTGTACGCTCGTTTCTTCCAGACGATGATGACGACGCCGCCGAGTTGGTCTGCGATGGCGCGTATGCCGGGTTCGTCTGCGACGAGTGCGCGGTATTGTTCGGAGCCGCGCGAGACGTTGATGGTCGCGCGCGAAGAGTTGTATGAAGTGTCAACCCATGCTCCGCCCCGTCGTCTGAACTGTCGCCCGCCCGCGCTCCTTGTCTCGACCGTGCCGTCGTCTCTTCTGTCTGGGCCAGCCGTATCCTCTTCCCTCGAACGACCCTCTTCTGCTTTGCTGCTGCGTCCCAGACGCTCGCGCGTGCCGCTTCTCTGCGCACGGCTCGCGGCAGGGGCTTGATCGTTTGCGGCTGGCGTATCGCGCATGATGCCGCCGACGGACGTAGCCGTAGAAGGTCTGGCCGTCTTAGCCTTCTCACCAAACTCGCCCGACTTGCGCGCCTCGTCTTCATCTGCGCGCCTGTCGTTGTTAACCGAAGGCCGCGCCGCGGGAGGAGCACTAACGGGCGGAGCAGTCTTCGCCATCGAAACTGTCTCGTCAGTATCGCGCGGCTGTTGGATTACATCGGTGCTGGGAGCGGTCTGCTGCGCAGGCTTCGGCTCGGCAGGCTGCGCAGGCGTCTTCGACTCCGGCTCAGCATCCTTCTTATCCGCCTGATACTCCGCTGCCGCAGTCCCCGTCGTCGCGGCCTCCTGCCGCTGCTCGCTGACGGACGCATTAGTGTTCACGTTAAGCGTGCCGCCTGCGTTGTTGGCTGTCGCAGTCGTGCCAGCAGCCGGTTGATTTGTCCGCTCACCCACGCTCGACGGCGCTGCCGCCGAGTTCTGCGCAGGCTCTCTGGTCCGCTCATTCTGTGCGACGAAACTATCCTGCCTGCGCTCGCGCAACGCGACGAAAGCGACGACCATCACCAACAACAACGCGAACGCCGGAACGCCATAACGCAACACCGGCGGCGAAAAGAGCGCGGCCAGCCATTCGCGCCAAGAGCGTGAGCTACCGGCTGCGACTGCCGTGTGCGTGCTCGGCTGCACAGCGACGTTTGCCGCCAGCGTTAGCTTAGTGACCAGACCGCGACACTCATCGCAGTCCGCAAGGTGCGAGAAATAACGAGAGCGCGCCGCCTCGGATAAAGCACCCTCTGCATAAGCGTTCATCTCGTCCGCGTCCAGATGCGCGCCGCCCGCAAGAGATGCAGCCGCCCTCTCATCATTACTCGTCCCGCGCTCAGCCTCCGAGCCCGTGGACGCAAGTTCGCCCTTGCGCCGCGCATGGCGACGGAGCAGGCGCTCCATTTCTGTGTCCGTTTCAAACTTCATTAGCTTCTAACGCTTGGCGCTCTCTAACGTTCTGCCAGCTTAAGAACGACCTTACCTTCGTTTGCTTGCGGCCTCAACCCTTCCGCTCACTTAAAAGCTACTCGCCCTGCTGCTGATGCTTCTCCGCAGCGATTGCTTCGGTCGTCAGCATCAACTCCAGATCGGAATCCAGATGCGCCGCGGCCTCCGTGAGCGAGCGCGCCGTCTCGCTCTGCGTCCAGCCGTGTTCCTTAATCAGAATCCCTTCAACTCTCCGCCGCACCTCCGCGTGTATACGCGTCAGGCGACGACTCGCCGTTGCTTCGTGCACGCCCAGCACCGCGCCTGCCTCACGCAGGCGCAGCCCGTCAAAATAGTAGAGCTTGACGAGCAGGCGATCTTCGGGCCCAAGCTCGCCGAGTGCCTCCGCCAGAGCAGCTTCGACGGCCTGCGCAGCACGATTCTCTGAGAGCGCGTGCTCAGGGTCGGGCGCTGAAGAAGTCGCGCTGAAGGATTCATCGCCGTGCTGCGAATCGCGCGCAAGACGGTCGAAGTCCGCGTCCTCTTCCGTCTGCACGAGGCGTGCGCTCTTGCGGTGCTGGTCAACGGCGAGTTGGCCGACGACTGCGCGCAGCCATCCGCCGAGGCTGCCGCGACCCGAATAGTAAGCAATCTTTCCGGCGGGCCTGCCATCATCGCGCACGCGCAGGCCGTGCAGCTCAGCCCAGATGGATTGGGCCAAATCCTCTGCCGCATCCTCGTTCGCGGCAGCCTGTCGCGCCGCCGAGCGCACAGTCGCACCGAAGCGTTCAACCAGATCACTCCAAGCGCCCTGATCGCCCCTCTCGCAGGCCACAATCAAACAGAGGTCGTCTGCATGCAGTGCGTCAACAAACTCGCCTACGGCTTGCGCCGGAGCGTCAGGCTCAGACGCAAACAGATACTTCTCCAGCGCTGCGCGCACGCGCGGCACAAGCGCGTCCGTATCCAGCGCGCGCGCATCCGCTGCACGCGCCAGCAGCCGCTTCGTGCCCTCTACAATCAGCTTTTCCGTCTCTGTGTTTCTCTGGCTCACGGAGGCTTCAAGTGTTCACCCGCTGGATTGAATCCTATGCTATCACGAACCGGCCTCTTTCCGGCCGTCTTAAGTATGCGACGAGAGAGCTTGAGACTGTTGCTGACCTGCGCGCCCTCGCTCTTCAGGGACGGCGGACGGATAAGGTGGAGCGCGAACGTTCTATTGCTCTACGGTGTTGAAGTGTGGCTACCTGTTGATGTACGATGCACGAAAATTAACGCATCTACGTCGTCACGCGTCGTTCTGAATAATGGGTTATGGTGGCTGCTCTGAAGGGCCGCCGGAATGACAACCAGTTTCAGCCTCGTCGCATCATATTCAGGCTCTTCAATCAAAAAGGGCCTGAGATTCTTGGGAGGGACGCTCAATGTATCGCAAACATTTTTTCTACTCTCTGGCAATCGTCGCCGCGCTCCTGTTCAGCGCTCTGGCGGCATCCGCACAAACCGGCCAACTGCGCGGTCAGGTGATGATAGTTGAAGCCGACGGGAAGAACGTTCCTGCGGCAGGCGCGCAAATAGACGTTTACCGCACGGACGTTGCCGCCAAATACAGCACCAAGGCAGACAAGAAAGGCAGTTTCGTCTTTGCCGGACTGCCCTACGTCGGCGAGTATGTCATTGCAGCCAGCGCCCCAAACGCGCGGCCCGATATTCTCTCAGGCGTCAAGGTCGGGCGCGAAGGTGAGTATAAACTGAACCTACGGCCGGGCGATGGCAAGCGTCTGACGGAGGACGAAGTGAGGGGCATGGGCCGCTCCGTGCCAGCCACCACGGGCGGCGGCAGCACCAGCGGCAGCACAACCAGCAGCGGCGCAACCCCGTCTGAAAGCGCCGCAGACCGCAAAAAGCGCGAAGAACTGGAAGCCAAAAATAAAGAGATCGCGGCTGCCAATGAAAAGAACCAGAAGATCAACGAGATTATTACCCGTACCTTCAAGGCCGGAAACGATGCTCTCACGCTCGGCACAGACGCCTCGAAAGCGAGAAAGCGCGACGAAGCCATCAATCATTACAGCACGGCCATCACACAGTATAGCGAAGGCATCGCGGCCGACCCTGAGCAGCCAGCCCTTCTAACAAACAGGTCAATCGCGTTTAGAGCGCGCGGCGTCGAGCGTTTCAACTCGGCCATCGAATCAAAAGATGACGCCGCTAAATCTTCAAACCTCGAAGGAGCTAAAAAAGATTTCAAAGATGCCGTTGAATCCGCCGATCAGGCCATCAAACTCCTGAAAGCTCAGACAGCGCCCGCGCCAACCGATGCGGCTGCTCTGAAGGCATATAACGGCAATAAGCTTTCGGCCCTCTCCGCACGCGCGGAAGCGATGAGGCTCTTCGTTTCAAAGACAGACCAGACACAGGCTGAGGCCGGAATCGCTGCCTACGAAGAATATCTGGCAGCCGAAACCGATGAAGCGAAGAAATCGAAGGCCCAGATGGACGCGGCCAAGATGCTCTTCGAGGCAAACGCCTTCGACAGGGCCGTGACGGAATACCAGAAGATTCTGACCACTAACCCGGACAACGTTGATGCGCTCGTCTACGCGGGCCTCTCGCTCATCAACGTCGGCTACTCGACCAACGATAAGGCCAAATTCCAGGAGGGAGCCAACTACCTGCAACGTTTTGTTGATAAAGCTCCCGAAACCCATTCCCTGAAGGCCGACGCCAAGGCCGTGCTGGAAAACATTAAGGCCCAGCAAAATATCAAGCCCGAAAAGCCTGCCAGCGGCGGCCGTCGTCGTGGCTAATCCCTAAATTTCCTAACTTACGCAAAACAAAGGGCCGTGCTCGATAAGCGACTAGCTTTGAGCACGGCCTTTGCGCGTCAATCTGACCGAGTAAATTATCATCTTGACACTCGACTGAGTTAAAAGATAATATGCCAGTTGCAACGGTGCTAAACACCGTTTGCCTTGTCTGTTGCATCTCTTTACCGCAACGGACAATCGGCCAAGTCCGCCACTAACCCCTTCCTTGTTGAAATGTTTCGCAGCTAAATGGAACTTCAGAAACGATGTCAGCCAAATTAGGCGAAATTCTCGTCCGCGAAAATCTGCTAACTCCGCAGCAATTGCGTGAAGCCCTAGACTACCAGCGCGAGCATGGCGGTCGCCTCGGATTCAACCTCGTCAAGCTCGGGCTGGTCTCCGACGATACCATCACGACGGTGCTCTCCAGACAGTACGGCGTCCCCTCCGTCAATCTGGAATTGTTCGACATCGAAGATTCCGTGATTCGCCTGATTCCGCAGGAGGTGGCACAGAAATATTTTGTGCTGCCGCTCTCTAGAGTCGGCGCAACCCTGACGCTGGCGATGGTTGACCCGACCAACGTCTTCGCGATGGACGACATAAAGTTTATGACGGGCCTCAACATCGAGCCGGTCGTCGTTTCGGAAGCGAGCGTGCAGGAAGCCATCACGAAGTATTACCAGATTTCACGCGAGATAGAGTTGGCTGCGGAAGCCGAAGTCGTCGTCGAAGGCATGAACGGCAAGGGCTATGGCGGCAACGGCAACGGCCATAACAGCATTACTAACGCAGACCTTGTCTCGCTCGGCAGTCTCGATTTCAGCCATGCAGACGACGCCGCAGACAATCTCGAAGTCATAGAAGACAACGAGGAGATTGACCTCTCAAGCCTCGCGCGTATGAGCGAGGACGCGCCCGTCGTCCGGCTCGTCAACGTGCTGATGGTTGACGCGCTCCGTCGCGGCGCTTCCGACATTCACATAGAGCCTTACGAAAAAGAGTTGCGCATCCGTTTCCGTATTGACGGCGTGCTCTACGACATCATGCATCCCCCTTTGAAGATGAGAGATGCGCTTATCTCGCGCCTTAAGATTATGTCCAAGCTGGACATCTCGGAAAAGCGCCTTCCGCAGGATGGTCGCATCAAGATCAAGGTCAAGGTCGAAGCACGCTCGCGCGAGTTGGACTTCCGCGTCTCAACGCTCCCCACATTGTTTGGCGAAAAAGTCGTGCTCCGCCTGCTCGATAAAGAGAACCTGATGCTGGATATGACGAAGCTCGGCTTTGAGCCGGAATCGCTCGTCAAATTCCAGCGCAACATCTCAAGGCCCTACGGCATGGTGCTCGTCACAGGCCCGACCGGCTCTGGTAAGACCAACACGCTCTATTCCGCACTGCAATCCCTGAACACGACCGCCACCAACATTATGACGGCCGAAGACCCCGTCGAGTTTAACCTCGCGGGCATCAATCAGGTGCAGATGAAAGAGCAAATCGGGCTTAACTTCGCGGCCGCCCTCCGTTCCTTCCTGCGTCAGGACCCGAACATCATCCTCGTCGGCGAAATACGCGACTTCGAGACCGCCGAAATCGCCATCAAGGCCGCGCTCACGGGCCACCTCGTCCTCTCCACCCTTCACACCAACGACGCGCCTTCCACAATCTCGCGTCTGATGAACATGGGTATAGAGCCTTTCTTGGTTGCCACCTCTGTAAACCTGATTCAGGCGCAGCGTCTCATCCGCCGCATCTGCAAAGACTGCAAGACGGAGCAGCCGATGCCGCCCGAAGCACTGCTCGAAGTCGGCTTCACGGCCGACGAAGCGCAGCACATGAAGACCTACAAAGGCAAGGGTTGCCAGACCTGCAACAACACAGGCTACAAGGGGCGGGTCGGTCTTTACGAAGTAATGGAAGTGACGGACGACATACGCGAGTTGATTCTCATCGGCGCGTCGGCCCTTGAGCTACGCAAGAAGGCCATTGACGATGGAATGATTACGCTGCGCGAGTCGGGTCTGCACAAAATAAGAAACGGAATTACCACCCTCGAAGAAGTCGTGCGGGAGACGGTGGCTTGAGGAGCTAGGAAATTATGCGTCGCGTTGCTGCTTTAGTGCTAGCCATCATGTTTTCAATCTCCATTGTGCTGCCGCTGGTTGATTCCTCGGCACACAGGAGCAATCGTCCCGGCGTTCACCGTCATCGCGGGCATCGCCACTCGCGCGCCTGGTGGCGACGCTATCGCGCACGCATCAAGCGCCAGCGCGCAGCAGCGCTCGCACGCCGTCGTGCCACGGTAGCGCAACGCGGGCATAACGCCAACACGCCCGCCGAAGCCCCCGACATAGAGCGCCCGATTCTTCCGAGCGTTGCAACGGTAGTCGGCAGCCGTACCAACGATGCACGCACTACAAACGGTCTGCTGCTGCCCGAACGCAGAAGCACGACGCCTCTTATGGTCAACGGCCAGACGCAGTTTCGTCTCTACGCTGACAACGGACAGGCCGTGGGTCAGGCCGCGCTCTCGCCCGTCAGCACCAGCCCCGTCAACGTCGGCGCGATGAACGCCAGAACGCAGCGTCGTCAACTCGCTGGCGTGCCGTTTGCGGATTTACGCCGTCAGGTCATAGAGAAGATGATTGCCTCGGGTGGCTGGGTCGTCAACGACATGGAGCGCGAGATTAACGGCCACCGCGTTTTTATAGTGGTCGCACAGACCGCCGCTTCGAGCGATGGTCAAACGCCTGCACGGACGTGGAACTTTTATTTCACGGAAATTGATGGGCGCATTTACAGTCTTACGTCGCACGCACCGCTGGAAATGACGGAACAGATGACCACCGAATCGGAAAAGGTCATCGCCACTTTGCCGACGAGCAACCGCTCTGTCCTGGCCGAGAAAGCAAACCGCTAATCGCCGCCTTCCGCAAACACGAACACGCCACGTCCCCGTTTGACGCGCACGCCCCGACAGAGCAGAGGACGTTTGACGTTAATCGAAGTCTCACAGGAGAGAAACCCCTTATGATGTTGAACCAACCCGCTTCGCAGATTACGCTCAGCGAGCTTCTGCGAAAACTCGCCGAGATGGGCGGCTCAGACCTGCACATCACAACCAACACCCCGCCGCAGGTTCGCGTTGACGGACATCTTCGCCAACTCGAAGGCTACAAGCCGCTCACTTCCGCGGACACCAAAGAGTTGGCCTATTCCGTTTTGACCGACGCGCAGAAGCACCGCTTTGAAGAGAATCTCGAACTCGATTTCTCCTTCGGCGTCAAAGGGCTCTCGCGCTTTCGCGCCAACATCTTCAACCAGCGCGGCGCGGTCGGCGCAGTCTTTCGCGCGATTCCCTACGAGATTAAGCCGTTTGAAGCGCTCGGCCTGCCGACGGTCGTCAAGACTTTATGCGACAAGCCGCGCGGCCTGATTCTCGTCACAGGCCCGACCGGCTCTGGTAAGTCAACGACGCTCGCCGCGATGATTGACAAGATTAACAACGACCGCCACGAGCACATACTGACCATCGAAGACCCCATCGAATTTCTGCACAACCACAAGAACTGCCTCGTCAATCAACGCGAGGTCAACGCAGACACGCGCGGCTTCGCAGAAGCCTTGCGCACAGCCCTCCGTCAGGACCCTGACGTTGTGCTCGTCGGTGAAATGCGCGACCTTGAGACAATCGAATCGGCCCTGCGCATCGCAGAGACGGGCCACCTGACCTTCGCCACACTGCACACAAACTCCGCCGCCTCGACCATCAACCGCATCATTGATGTCTTCCCCTCCGAGCAGCAGTCGCAGATTAGAGCGCAACTCTCGCTCGTGCTCGAAGGCATTCTGTGTCAGGCTCTACTGCCGCGCGCAGACGGCCACGGGCGCGCGATGGCGCTCGAAATCCTCGTCCCCAACTCGGCCATCCGCAACCTGATTCGCGAAGACAAGGTGCACCAGATTTACTCCATGATGCAGACCGGGCAGGACAAGTACGGAATGCAGACCTTCAATCAGGCGCTCGCCTCGCTCTATCACAAGCGCCAGATTACGCTCGACATAGCCATGCAGCGCTCCTCGAATCAAGATGAACTGAAGGAATTGATAGAGCGCGGCTCCGGCCTCAACACGGGCAACGGCAACGGCTCTCTGGGTCGTCCCGGCGCACACCCGAGCCCCTACGCGCAGGCACGCCCCGTCGGCGTTCGCCCGCCCGGACGTTAAGGATGAACGACAGGCTCGCTCTTGTCCCTCTGTCTTTAAGACGGAAGCCGTCTCCGGCAAAGAGCCTGTCAGTTAAAAGACGAACGACTTCGGTTGGCAAGATGAGTCAAGCACGACATCTGACATCAAAGGGATTGGCGCTGGCGTTACTTTTGTGCGCGCTGGTTGTCGTCGCTCCCGCACAGGAAGCACGACAACGTTCCGCTCGGTCTTTGACGAGCGAAGACCTGCTCGACCGCCGCGCAAGCTATATCGCTCCATCAAGCGAGACGGGTATTGCTCCCTCATCTGGCTCGATGGGCGCGGCGGTCAGCGCTTTTTACCGCGACCCGTCGGGCGCGTTTGTCCTTAACTTTCCGAATCGCAGTTGGCACGTCAACAGTAAAGGCGCGCACGGAGGCCGCCTCGACACAGTTCGCTCATTCCGCAAGCTTGAGGAAGAAGGCTTCGCTTCGGCCACCGCCAGCGTTTACGTGTTGGAGGATAGAGGCCCTTCGGCTCTATCTGAAGCCGCGAGCCTCAGCACAGAGCAACAACAAAAACTGGCGGGCCTGCTGGCGGCGCGTTTCCTGAGCAACAGCCACTCGCTCGTCTCTCTTGAACAGATTTATAACGGCACGGGCCTGCGCGTCGTCGCAGACCAGCATGTCGGACGACGCACCACAGTCCGCGCCGTCATCAACGCCTTTGCGCGGCGCGGCCGCCTCTACGTCGTCGTGTGCAGCGCGCCCATCGAGAGTTTTGAAAATAGCTGGCGCGAGTTTAACGACATCACAGCCTCGCTGGCATCGTCAGTCATGCGCTCGCTCTAAAGAGAGAGCGTCTTCAATCCAACAGGAGTTTCCAACGTCATGCCCACTTACGTCTTCAAAGGCCGCAATCGCCTCAACGAAATCATCGTCGGAGAACGCGTCGCGGATAATCGCGAAGCCCTGCGCCAAATCCTGCGCCGCGAGCAGGTGACGCTCACCTCCGTCAAAGAGAAAGGGCGCGAGATAGGCATCCCCAAGATTGGCGGCGTCAAGAAGAAAGTAAAGTCGAAAGAGCTTTCAATCTTCACGCGCCAGTTTTCCGTGATGATCGACGCCGGTCTGCCGCTCGTCCAGTGTCTAGAAATCCTGGCCCAGCAGCAGGAGAACAAATACTTCCAGCAGATTCTGATGCAGGTGCGGCAGGACGTGGAGGAAGGCTCGACGCTCGCGGCAGCCATGGCCCGCCATCCGAAGGTCTTCGACCAACTCTATTCCAACATGGTCGAAGCGGGCGAGACAGGCGGTATTCTAGACCTCATCCTGCAACGCCTCTCGACCTTCATCGAAAAAATCGTCAAGCTCAAACGCGACGTCATCTCGGCGTTGATTTACCCTTCGGCCGTCGTGCTCCTCGCCATCGTCGCCATCGCCGTCATCATGGTCGTCGTCATCCCGCAGTTTCAAAACATCTTCATGGGCCTGCTCGGCCCTGACGAAAAACTGCCGCTGCCGACACGCATCGTCGTCGGCATCAGCGACTTTCTAGCCGGCTGGGGCGGCCTCGCCATCCTTGCCACCGTCATCGGCATCGGCGTCGCGCTCCGTTTCTACTACAAGACGCCCGGCGGACGGAAGAATCTCGACTCGGTAATGTTGAAGCTGCCGGTCTTCGGCAGCATCCTGCGCAAGATTGCCGTCGCGCGCTTCTCGCGCACGCTCTCCACGCTGCTCTCCTCCGGCGTGCCCATCCTGCAATCGCTCGACATCACGGCCCGCACCGCCGGCAACGTCATCATCGAAGAAGCGATTATGAAAGTGCGCGCCGGGGTCGAACGCGGCGAGAGCTTCGTTGACCCGCTGAAAGCGACCGAAGTCTTCCCGCACATGGTCGGACAAATGATCGGCATCGGTGAACAAACCGGCGCTCTGGATGCCATGCTCGGCAAAATAGCAGACTTCTACGAGCAGGAAGTTGACGCCGCCATCGCCAACCTCTTAACGCTCATCGAACCCATCCTCATCGGCTTCCTCGGCGTCACCATCGGCTCCATCGTCATCGCCATGTACCTCCCCCTCTTCACCCTCATCGGCAAACTCTCGGCCGGCCATTAAACCCCTGACGGTCAACCATGATTTTCCGTTTCGGGCACTCATAGTTTTCCTTTTCGGACAATCATATCGTTCCGCCGCCTGTAAACCCCTAATTCAATGGGGCTTACAGGCGGCTTTATATTCCATAAGGCATACTAATTTCTGAGGGATTCGCACATAAATAACGCTTTGATTTGGATGCGCAAAGGCACTTTTCCCCTTAATATGCTGTAATAACAATACCTCCCGTGACGAGTCCCTACGAGGCATACAAGACCTAAACCAATCAATATTAACCCCTCCTATGGGAAAACAATTAAGATGCGGACTGAACAATAGAGATGCGGACTCCGTTTCTCACCACCCAAAAACAGCAAGAGAGCCGCCAGATAAAGGTCAAGCTATCTGGCGGCTCTCTTAACTTCTTGAAGATATTCGAACATTAAAGTCCCTCGGTAGCGTTTGATTCTTGCCGCACGAGAAGGCTCATGTTACTGGCTTTTTTCATGCTCAATGGCTGGTATGACAATTATATTTTGACATGGGGGAGGGTTTCTTTTAAGCCTATAAACACTAATCACAATTCATCTAGCGCCACTAGCACGGCTTAAGAGTAAATATAATAGCCTGCATAGGGATCTCCTGCATCCGATTTATGTATTTCGGCGCTCCGATGATGACGTTTGAGGCGATCATTTTTTAGAAGG
The DNA here is from genome assembly GCA_036382855.1 of Pyrinomonadaceae bacterium. GTDB lineage: Bacteria > Acidobacteriota > Blastocatellia > Pyrinomonadales > Pyrinomonadaceae > DASVTR01. Next base: position 297,657 of record DASVPO010000033.1, read on the forward strand.
TTTGGCTTCAGATGCCGGTACAACGAATGGCGAAACCGCAGGGTCTGGCCCTTTTAATCTAATAGTTATCCAATCGTCATCTTCGGTATCTGACTTTTCTATTTGTATTTCATCTATCAACTGGCCTCTGCTCAGACCTCCCTCAAATGGATTTACTGGCGGGCCTGCCGTCAACTCTGATGGAATAAAGCCGTGCCGTTCGAAAAACGTCTTCTGATCTACCTTTCCAGCCAAAAACTCTAGTAATGCTCTCGCAGAGATTTTCACTTCTGTAGTTTGTTTTCCGGGTGACATTGTCAAACCTCCCCAATGTGACCGCCCTTCGGTCGGATTTCTTCCCTTGAGCAGATTCAGTGCATTCCGAGCATTGCTTTCAGGTTCAGGTAACTCATTACCCACCTTTTCCAGCACATCATGTAGATTCAAACCAAGGCTATCAAACTTATGCCCTCGATAATAACCGATAATTATTTGGTATGGATTATCTTCATTAGACATTGGAACGAAAGGTCGTTGCTTTTCAATACCGAAGGTAATCACAAAGCTAATCGATGGATGTTCATATAGAAACTTTTTAATTACATCGTCCATCGAAAAGGAAAGTCCTGTCACGGATTTTCTATTGAAAAAACTACAGCCACCATCACAAAGAATTATCCCTAAATGCCCGCTGAAGTTCGTCCCCTCCAGTTGTAAAACTTTGCTTTCAAGGGCTTTGTAGATAGAGTTATCTTCTAAAGAAAATACTTGTGTGTAATCTAAGTGCCCTCCTGTACCATACATCTGATTAGGATTATAAGTTATGGTCACACCAATCTCAGTCGTTTTAACATCTAGAGTATGAATGGAGTTAGGATCGTGAGAAACCTCACGTAGGAAATTCTCAAATTTTTCGTTAAATATCACCTGTGCAAATCTCGCGCGTCCCGGAAGCTTGAGTTGTGCTTTGGGGCCGCCTTTGTACAGATTCGTAGTCACCTCATCGACTTCTAGCCTGAAAGAGTCAGGTCTCAGCCCACGCTCCTTAACATTTTTTACAAGATCTTCCCAAAGATAATAGAAGGGATTGTGCTCATCTAATCCTTTATCTGAAATTGCCGTTATGTCTGCAACAAAGTTCTTATTCTGGTCACCAAATGATTCGAAATAAATATCAGCATATCTGCTGCCGCTGAAGTCTTTCTCGTGTGTGACGTTTCCCGCTTTGCTGAACGCATTAAGCAGGACCACCTCCCATTCGGTTGCGAGGGTAAGGTCTAGGTGCATTCTGTTTAATTTTTGGACATGTTCTTTAGTTTGCCCTCTACCTAGAAGCCGACAGTTTTCATCAAGCAAACGCTGGAGAACTCTACGAGGGTATATTGCCATGTGTCTTTACTTGCCCCCTTTATACTTTGACAGATCTACAAACAATGACATAGGAACTTTTTCTCGAAATTGTCTTTGCTTAGTACGAGACTCTATGAGCTTAGCTATGCCCCATGGAACAAATCCGAGTGTTGGGATTGCAAGGAGTAAGTTCCCGGTAATGACCGCGCCCGTGATTGCTCCTACTGCGGTTGCTGAAGATGCTCCCATCCAGCTTAACAAATCTTTGTCAATGTCTCTCCACTCAGCTTTAGCCTTGCGATATTCGTCCACAAGCTGATCACTAAAGTCTCTCGCTATGCTATCTATCTTATTAGCGTCAGGTTGCCCTTCAACGCTCCCCCATACCTCGCGGAGAAAATGCCGAAAGCTTTCCAGTCGTCCATCCGTTCGCATCTCGCAGGCGAATTTAGGGTCAACATTATTCAGAAACTTGAAATCTAGATCTTGAAATGCCTTAGTCAATGGACTCCAAGTATTGGTGGGCTCAGGGAGGTCCTTCCCAATTGATAATAGCTGCCGCCACTTCCACTTAAGATTGGTGTAAGGGAATGCTCCTGTAAGCTGTGATAGATATAAGGCAGTATCTAAATTAAGGCCGGTACGGGTTGCGGTTATCTGCCCGCCAGTTTCAATAACAGACTCATCTAGGGCGAGAGGGTCTTCCTCCCTCATTTTGTTGAAATATGCGACTGCGGCTTTTACCTGTTGATCCGAAATTCCGGGATAGGCTTTCCGCAATTTTTTTCCGAGTTCGGCATCAGGAAGTGCCATGAAAAATCGGCGATATTCTTCCTCAGATGGTTTTGTTATTTCATCAAGTTCTTCCCTTGTAAATTCCCAAGTGTCCGCCAATTTGCGTGCTAGTTCTATCATCTGATCCCGTAACTCAAAATCGAAATCGCCGGGGTCAGGCACGAGGGTCACAAGGCCCGCTTTAAGCCACGGGTTAATTCCCTTATAAAGTGCAGTAGAATTAGAGTATCAGCTTTGAATTTTTCAGGATAGATCAGCGGGCTATACTCATCATTCATTGCGTGAGGATTATGAAATGGATCAATAACAAATAGCTCATCGGCATAAAGCCCAAAGCGACAAATATTGCGTAGTATCGCGTCGGGATGAGCATCCCCAAGATACATTGCTCTTAGATTGGAGTTAGGGGTTGGAAGTAAGCTGATTAGATCGGTATCAGGCGGCCACAGTTCAGCTACGACACTATATAGCTCACGAACGCATTCTACCGAAACGTTGTTTTTTAACGCCTCTGGCTTAACTTTTTGTAGATTGAAAATATCATTAATCACGTCTAAGAGAACTTGATTGCGCTCACGCAAACTTAAACCACCATATCGAGATTGTCCTTTCCATTCCTTTTTTTCGGATCTGTGAACATCAACAGGAGAGATTGGATCTACATTAATTGAGCCGCTCTCCTGTGGCTTTGGCTCAGGCTGTTGGAACTTGGCCTTCCAGTCTTTCTCTTTCTTATATTTAAGGGTTCCCATAGATCATCCTCAGTTAATTTCGCAATATAACAATAGCCATATATTTAAGAGAAAGTAGCTAATCTGGCATCCCCTTTCTCAATGGGTTTGCTATCCATGCAGCAACGTTTCTCAAGAACGCCCAAACATCACCTTCTCCCGGACTTACATAGTTCTCATCCGCTGGATCGGTGCCCATTTTGAAAAACATCTGATTGAGCCAAGATGGACCATGGCGTGATACTCCAAGATCAGTGAGCCACTTCTCCAACTCTCCTGAAGGCACTACGAAGATGCCATACTCAGCGAGATTGTTAATCAGCATAACTGCGGCTTCTTTATTGGCTTTGTCCAAAGCGCCTACCCCCGCTCTCTTTGGTTCCAAATTATTGACTTGAAATGCCGCGTATATTTGACTTTTTAGTCCGTTCAGCGTATCGACTAGTGGCGCGGGCGCAAAGCCCGCCTGTAAGAGTGGCTTTAGTGTGCCGGGTTTGAGTACGTCTAGATCAACGATTGCGGCAGCCGGAATTCCTATCTCCCTTAATGGCTGTAAAAGCTGCCGGATAGTGTCTTTGCCATTTGAATTCAGGAATACACAATTACTGATGCCCCCTTTGCCGAATTCGAGCAGGCGCTCGTTGACCTCTTGATAGAAAGCACGATCCGTATCTGCTTCGCAGATCACTGCCCCTTCATGGAAGAGTGCGCCGAGAACCCCGGAAGAGCGTAAAAATGGGTTCCGCATCATCTCTTTAAGTCTTGAGGCTGAAAGGAGCCTCGCGCTCGCTATATTTTGCTTAAAAGTTAGCCTAATAATATTTACACTCTTGCCAGCTTGGACGCATCCCATCACGAAATCAGCACTGTGGGTTGACGCCAGAACATGCCCCTGTCGCTCCGAGGCTAACTCGGTTAACTTCCTACCTAATCGCGCAATGAGGGGTGGATGTAAGAATGCTTCCGGCTCATCAATCAGGATAACACGATGGTTGGCACTTAAAACGGCGGCCATGATGCCAGTGAAGGCGCGGATGCCATCACTCAACTCTGATATATCAATTGCACGTCTGAAGAATTCAATCGCACTCGCATCCAGAGAACGTTCTTGCTGTAAGCTCACAGGCGGTACGGCAGACATGCGTATGCGAAGCGTACTGATACCGGTTGGGTCGAGGACGAAATAAAGCCCAAAAGCGTCATAAAGTATGCTCCGCAGCCGCTCACGGGCGGCGTCATCCCTGAATAACGTCATAAGGAGGTTTGACAAGGGTTTTTGTAAATCTTCTGTCGGCGCTGGCTCCGTTAGTTCTAATCTCGTTTTCCCATCAAGAGAGATCGTATAGAAGGAAATCAACTTACAAATTTCATGGAAGTTTCGATTCTGCATTATCTCGCTAACGTAGCCGTGGCTGATCACCGCTCGACGTCCGGTGGCCGGTATATATTGTCGAAATTTCGGCTCATGAGGTAATGAAAGATCCGACCAATCTACTTTTGATTCATCACTAAATAGCTGCCGGATGTCATCTTCACTTAACAACTTCGGATGAATATCCTCAATCAATCGGGAGAATTTGGTTCCGGGAGAGAATTTTGATTGCAGAAAAGCGTCGACATCGCGAAGCATCTGGCTTTTGCCAGAGTTGTTGGGGCCAACAAAAACAGTCATGGGACCCGGCTCAAAAGTAAGTGGTGGCTGTTCCTGACTAGAACCAAATTTGAGAGTGATGCTTGTAAACATAATCCAATATTAGGGAATCCTCTAACCGAGAGTTCGAGAAGCTTACTCATAGCCTTCATTTATTCAGAGAGTAGGAAGAGATGATATTGCTGATTCAATGGCATCGACAGAACTTGGGACCGAAATAGGCTCACGAATCCCTTTCAATGATAGTAGAGATTGATTTGAATTGAGCACCTGACGGGCGAATTCTGCAATACGCTTGTCCGCAAAGAATAGATCGGTATAAGGCAGATAAGCGAGATGTTCTAGGTCATAATAATTACTCGCCTCATCTTCAGTAACGGCCTTACGTATCTGAATTTGGACAGCGTTTTTAAGCCATGTCCCCGGACAATCTTCCATTTTGAGTTGCCTTACTACCTCACCCACCCTCGTCTCATCCTGTTCGCCACACACGTCAGCAAGAAATTGTCGAAGAACGACTTCAAAAGTATGTTGCTGGATTAGCAGATCAAGTGGCTTACGGGAGTTTGTGCGGTCTGCGGAGTCTACACCTAGAAACTCCGCAAGGGCATTTGAGCTACCCACTTCATCCACACGTCCTGCGAACTGCTCGATCATATTTCTTATACCGCCAAATACTTCATTCATTAACTCCGGGGGAACTAAATCCCGCAGGCTTTCCCACTGAGCAATATCCACTTGCTCTTCTTCCAACTGCTTTAGAAGAGCAGTCACATCATCCTTTATTATTTTAGTATCACCAATTTGTGAAAGACGAGGACGCTCATATTTCGCCTTTGGTGGTCGGCTATTTGCTGCCGCAGAGACCTTATTTGCTTCGTAGAAAGCCTCAATCAAGTTGCGCCAAACTCCAAAGATGTCGAGTTGCCTGAGAAGAGTGATATGAGCCTTTGAAGTAAATCGCTCTAGAAGGCCCTGTGAATATCGGATGAGTGCTTGGTCTTGTACAGACACCATGTTGCGCCTTATTAGGGCGCTAAATATTTCTCTATTAGTCAATGAGAGAAATGAGATCGGAACTTCATCAGCGAGAATTATGTCGCAATGGATCGGCAGCATCTCTCCTAAAAGATCGTAGCGTGCTTCTCTTTTCGACTGATCATCGTAGCGACTTATTTCTTGAAGATGCGTTTGTGACAAAGCAAGAGCACATTTGTTTGCAGCCCACATCTTCATGAATTTGCTGAAGCGTGCTGGATCTGTGCGCCTGACCTCGGAGAGCAGGTGTAGATGACTGTTATCAAGGTAGATAATTCGAAGTTCTGATTCCATCGCTATATCATCGCTGCTTTTACTTCACAGTGCCTGTTGAAATGAGGAAGATTTAATTATGTTTGCGGATACGAATATTGCCCTTTCCCCTGTTCAGTCAAAGGTAATAGTGCCCCGTGTATCTTTATGCTTACCCTCTTCGTCTTGTTTTTTCCTATACTCGTCTCCTAATCTTTTTTTGATACTTTCCCTAAGAGATCTGCGGAAAGTAAGTGCTAGATTTCGCTCATCATCGTCGTGTAATGACCAAATAGTAGATTGATCACCTTTCTCACTTAAACAAAGGTAGGATGAAAGTCGGGTTAAGCCACCACCTGATCTGTACCGCTCAATGTGACCTTGCAGATGCGGTTTTTTCAAGCGTATAGCAAGTGCTACATCAGCAGCTTGGCGAACCAGTAGTTCTCCATCATAGCGCGCATTCTCTATCAATGATAAATCACTCTCCCAAAAGCCGAGGCTGTATACGGCGCACGCCTTCTGCCATTCGTCGGCATCAACGGAATCGTACAGTTCCTCAAAAAGCCTGTAGCAGAATGCGTTGTCAGTGCGTCCGAGCGCATGCGCGGTACGTTCCCTTGCTGGCACATGTTTGTCGGAAACTAACCGTCTGGCTGTTTCTAACAGTAAGTTGTCAGTCGCATTCTGTCGGTAAAAGAGGCGCGTCAGCATAAAGGACATGGTTTCACGCGCTGCCGTACTTAGTTGGCCGTTGTCAAAGGATTTATTGAACTGATCTAGGATCACATCGGGCTCGTGCTCCACCAAGCCTTCAATCAAGGCACTCTGATTATCGAAAAACCGCTCCTCCGGGGAGGACCAACGGTCGAACTGCTCCAAAATCGCTTCTTTACCTTCAGGGTATTTCCAAAATGCGCCTAGAGCTTCAAGGTAAGCGTGGCGAGACTCGTAAGATGCTGACCGTAGACGGTCAAGGAGCAACGGAAGGGATGTGTATTCCTGAAAGTGGGCGAGCGCATCTACGAACTCCACCGCGTATGAATCCTCAAGCGCCCGCTCGATTTCATGAACGGCGGAGCGGTCATCTAACCATGCCAAACATTCTGCCGCTTGTGATTTGACACTTAAGTGCTCGCCTGTGACAAGTAAGTGCCGTAACAGCGGAATTACAGATTTATCTTTTGTGAAACCAAGCATCCGCACTGCATATTCTCGCAGCCTCTCTTCTTCACTGGCGCTCCCGGCTATTTCTGCGAAGAAATCTTTGTGCGCGGGGGCATCGGTAATGCCAAGGGCGAGCAACGCCATTGAGCGACTGGCCCACGGCATCGTGGTGTCACGCGTAACTCCCACTAGGTCATCAGTGGTGATGATATTGCGTAGCAATAAAGGGTAAAGCGTCTCTCTGTGAAAAAAGAGGGAGATGTTATCGCCGTCAGAACGCATGTAGTTCAACACGGCATCCGCACCGCGCCTTGTTCCACAAGTCCCTAAAGCGCGTACTGCGCAGTCTCTTTCATACCGGGCCTCAGTCTCCGAACTCGGATTATCTAATCTATGGATGAGCGCATGTTCCGCGCGCTCATCGCCGACGATCCAGAGGAATCTGCAAAGGTCAATACAACTGAGAACACCTGAATAATCAAACAGGCGACACGCTTCAGGAGCGAAGTTGTTTATCTGGCACTTTGCGACCGCTACAAGGTCTGACACTCGGTTGAGACAATTACCAATACGAGATTCCTCAGATTTTTGTATTCCGGGGATGATGTTATTTACAAATAACCTAGCTATGTCGATGCCCTGCTGTCCAAGTTCTTCACTTTTGATGATCATCGCTTCCAAATGATCCAGACGCCACTCCTTACCTAAGAGCTTCGCACTGTGCCACACAATGTTCCGCTCCGACATTCCGTTAAGCTGTTCGATCAGCCGACTTAAGATGAGGGGACGGATGGCGGCAAGGTTGAGCTTTTCTGCCACCTGAATAACTCTACCCGGTTTCAATTCACCAGTGCCGTATAAACCTTCACGAATTATCTCCAGAAGAATCGGCTCGGCCTGAGTTTTATCTGTATTGAAAATTGCTGCCATCAATTGGGTTAACGAGAAGTGTCGCTCTACTCGCGCATCAGTGGGTGACACCTGTGGACGGAGGGCGTTGCTCAGGGCCGGGAAGGCATTGAAATCTGGAACTTCAGTTAAATATTTAGCGGCGGATTCAATAGTCCACTCGTCCTCGTGATTGAGTGCTCTTATGGCATATTCAGCGTGCCCTTTATCTCGCAATTGCGCTGCTGCAAGCAAGCTCCTTTCCAGTAACTTAGCGCCGCTTCTTTCACCTTCTTTCAGACTCTGACCGATAGCTGCGGAGACCTCTGCGTTGCGATAGCCTATGTTTCGTAGAGCCGTTACGCATTTGCCACGAAGCTCGACGGATTGGGATTTATTTCTGATGATTTCCAACAGCGGAGAGACGGCTGGTTTTCCGATGTACCCGAACGCTTTGTAAGCTTTATCCCGGACATCCTCGTCAGTGTCCTGAAGCAATTGTATTAGCTCATCAATTGCGACTTCATCCTGATGGGCACCCGCAAGTTCAGCGGCTAACTGGCGAGCAAAGGCATTGTCATCCCGTAGGTGGCGACGAATCTCCTCCAACACTCCCTGCGATGGCCTGATTTTCAGTGCGGCGGCGCGGTAAAAATAGAAGTGCTTCAGGTTTTCTCGCTTCACAATCTCGAATATCGTCTTTAGGACTTCTGGCCGCATTAGCCCAAATATCGAACTATTATGAAAATGGTAGGTCTCTACGAACACTTCAGTTAGTAAAAGTGCGCGCCTACTGTAAGGCCGATCTGCTAAGCGATCTGCCCAAGCAAGCAAGGAGTCTAACAAGGGCGGAAAATTCCAAGTATCACTTAGCCATTGCGTAATGAGGTTATGGAACTCCTGCGAATCTCGCCCATTGGATCGCCGCTCTAGTTCAAAGGAGAGCAAGTAGGACGCTATGTCTGTAATGCGGAAGCCTATCATGCGCTGGTCGGCGATGGCTGATTCCAGCAGGACACCGTTCTCTATCAAAGTTTCGAGCGGAGGCTGCGCGTCCATCTCACCTTCTGCTTCGATCTCTGGAATAACCTGTTTTATAGCCTCAATGGTCAGTTGAAAGTCCTTAGAGTTGTTTTCCCAACCAAGCACTGCAAGACGTTCAAGCATTTGTCGAAGCTCGGCGGCACTTCTTCCACATTGGCGCGCTGCTTTGTTAAGAGCTTTGCGTAAGCGTTCTTCAATCAGGTAGCTCCATGTAATGTCCTGAATCGATAAGGAGTCACTGGTGCGGCGTAAATCTGCGTAGTGCTCAAAGGTTGCCGGGTGCCTCAGCATGTCGCGCACGGTGGCAACATGTGGAGAGGGGGTTTCGCCAAAGCGACCGGGATTTAGGAGTTCCGTAGCGCCGATCTCTTCAAGCAAACGATCAAGTTCATCTGTTGTGAAGTCGGAAAGCCAGATCGATTTCCCGGCAAGTCCTAAACGCCGACTCGCCTTGGAGGCCGGTGGCTCGGAATCGTCATAGAGCGGAGCAAGCCACTGGCGGCTGAACCGATTCCACACAATATCCCGACAAGACAGAATGACTCTGAACTTCTCCGGGGAGGTCGAGCCGATTGAGTCGTGCAGTTTCATAAGCTGGCTAGAGAGATCATGTGGGTCATCCGCCTCATCGATTGCGTCGATTAATATTACGAAAGCGGGCGAATCGGTCGCTTCGCCATCCGTTAACAATTCCATGAGTTGCTGCCATGAGAGGGCCTCTGTGGATGGCGGCAATTCCTGAGTAATCAACCTTGTGGCTTCTTCTAGTGAGAAATACTTGCCACGAACTAAGAGGGCAGTCTGCCCTTCACTTAGTAGGCGCTCGGATTCCATTGCCATCGAGACGGATTTACCCACGCCAGATGGGCCGAGTACAAAGCTGTAGCGGAGGGGACGAGCAAGAAAGTCATTTATTCCGTCCCTAAGCTTATCGCGAATAATAGTTCTCTGATTGTCGATAATCACGCTTGCCAAACGGGAGGTAGCCTTATGGCAAGCATCTCGTATCTCATCTGCGGTCGGAAGTCGCTTCTGCTGCAACCCGCTTACCGCCTTTTCAAGGGCATCCATGCGCTCGTTGCGGTGGGCGCGCATTTCAATTCTCTTGATAATTACACCAACGGCATCCGTAACCTCGTTCGCGTTAGCTAAGCGTTTCTTCGGATCCTCCACGATCATCTTGTCGAAGAGGTCGTAGATGAAAAAGTAATCCGGATCGGTCTGCTCTTTAGTAAGATCGAACTGCGGCGTGCGATACGCCTCACGGTCAAATATCCTTCCAGCTAGCATCCAGTACAAGACTTTACCAAGCGAGTAGACGTCTGAGGCAGGTCTCACCTCGTCGGCCATCCCGTGAGCGAGTTCAGGTGCCATATACCACCGTGAGCCAACCTGCTCGTCCACCATTGTGACTCTATTACCGCTTTCCGTTATGAAACATAGGCCAAAGTCACCTACAACTGGCGTCATGTCTTCCCGAAGAAAGATGTTATCGGGTTTTAGGTCTCTATGAATGATGCCCTTACTATGGGCATATCCAACGCCGTGACAGATCGCGGAGAATAAGCGGAGTCGCTCCACAAGCGTAAGTCCTGAGATGGCTTCAAAATTTAGAGGCCCACCAGAACAGTATTCGGCCACGAAATAAGGTGGATCATCCTGAAGATTCTTATCCTCGATTTTGAGTATGTTCGGATGTGAAAACGCCAAGCAAGCATTTACCTCATTCTCAAAACGACGAAGCCGTTTGAGATTTTTGAGGCGTTTCAAAACGAAGATTTTCTTCTCCTCATCATTAACGTCATAGACAAGTATGGTATGAGCCTGACCACCCTCTCCAAGTGATTCTTTGACCTTCCACCTATTACCGTATAATTGAGCCACTATCTGAATTCCCCTTAGTTTTGATAGAGCCGTCATTGGGACGCTGTTGATAAAAGCATTCGTGGTTGCCAGATAGTTGAGCTATTTTCAGATTTAGAGATGGCCGAAAACTCTAAGGTTGGCAGGCTCATGCGCTAGCACTGACACTGAATAAGCTTTTGAAGGGGGCGTTAAATTTTCTATAGTTCTATTAAGCCTTTCGTCCTCTACTTCTGGCCGGCAGCCTCTTAGGTATCTCAAGAGCATCATCTATGAGGGTCTCAAGCGATACTCCTGAGATTCTTGAAACCTCTAGTAAGACCAACAGGCTAGGCTCTCTTGTTCCGGCCTCGAAGCGATGGATGTGCGACTTCGCAGGCGGCGATTTCTTCACATTTTTAAGCGCCTGTGCCATTTCCTCTAGCGTATAGCCGAGCGATATACGAATTTGATGAAGCTTTTCAGCGAGTCGCTCCGGCTGTGGGCGCGGGTGACGTGTCCCCATATCAGAGTAACCCTCCTCTGGAGACACATGCTTGCCCCTTGCCCTGATTTCCGATTAGGAGTATGCTGCGCGTGGAGTTCCCATAAGGAAACTTCCTGTGCGTCTCATTTCTTGCTGCCCGGAAACATCTCTGATTCCGAGCAACGCGCATCATCCGTCGTAGTGATCGACAACCGCTAGCATTAAATGTGGTACTAGGCTTTCAAAGAGGTCTGCGCCCATTTTATACCAAAGCGCAGCAGATGCCGCCACACGAACGAGCCGATAACAAAAACTAACTGACAAACAGCATCGCTTGTAGCACAAAACCACATACTGTTAGGAGATAGATTATGACCCCACCAATCCTATCCGTTCCCAAAAGCTGGCAGTTTCGCCAACCAACTAGCGTTTTTGTTTTCGCCACCTTTGCTCTAGTTTTACTAACCTCAAGTTGCGCCCAATCTCAAGAACTAACCCGCTCCCACGCCTTATCGCTGATTAGGGAATCTAAAGACTTCAAAGAGCCTGTAACGATCTCCTTAAAAAGCAATAACGACATACCCGTTCAGGCGAAATCGGAAAAAGACCTTGAGCCAGAGGCGCAGGCGCAAGCCGTCGAGGCGTTTCTCGGAGATCATCCTGAGATGGCGGTACTTCGACATCTCGGTCTGGTCGAGGTCAAAGCAACTACGATTAAACGTCCCATATCTATCAAACCTCTGGAATTCCCTGTCAAACTTCCAATCGGAACCACCGCAAAGGTATCCCCACGACTACCCAATAAGTTCGAGCCGTGGCGCTTCAAGGTAGAAACCATGTTTACGGAAAAGGGTAAGCAGCTAGTTGGTGAAACGCAGGGAGGAGCCAGTGAGGCAATACCCATATTCCAGCGCGAGGTGATCGAGGTAACAGGGGTTACTTCCACACAAGGCGGTCAAGCTCAGGCGGAATTCACGTGGAGAACGACTCCGACCAAAATCGGCGAAGCCTTTGACCCGACGAGTGCTTCATTCAAAGCTCTGCCAAATAATCTGCAACGTGCCGTGCGTGAGCCTCACGGAGTATTTTCGAGTATATCTGCTAAGAGCTTTGGTGGCGTCAATCGTTCCGTCGGGATATTTCGTCGCTATGACGATGGCTGGCGTCTCACCGCCATACAGTAATAAAAGCTCAATCGAGATGCGCGGGAAAAGGTGGGCCGCGTATCTGGCGCTGGCACGTTCGTAGCCCGGAATGGCGAACTGTGCCGCCACGAGGCCGCCGTGTTGCATACAGGGTAGGCACGGCGGCCTCGATCTTCAGATGGCTTTACCTAAACAGCCGCCTGTTTGAATGCTTTTATTGCTGCTCTTGCTTTCCAGTTCCTGCTTCTTTTCCAGTCTCTTTTCGTTTGTGAACGCGGGGCTCGTTCCAATAAGCGTTATGACAATTAGGGCACTGTTTGGGTGGCTTGCCGGGTTTGCCCGGATTCTTCGGAAACCACTCATGCCCGCAGGTCCGGCATTTGTATTTTGGTACCTTAACATAAGTGATGGGCATGTCTTCGCTTGATAACATCTTCAATAAGTTAAATCAACACAATTATTTAGAAACTACTATTTATAATCTTCGTCTTAAAGACAACTAATTTGACCGTTAAATCCTTCTATAACAAATATATTCAGACTCCAATATGTTGTGGCAAAATCTTGAAGCTACCCTATATTTCAGGGATTGCACAATTTCTTATCTGTGATAAAGTCTGCGCCGCTTGAGCGCAGTGGAAGCTTTGAGACAATTCTACGAATCGAAGCAGTTTTACCCTCCCGTTCCACTTCACGCGAAGCTGCTGATCAGCCGCTGTCCCATAACTCCCGAAGCGGTTTCCTACTGATGAATGATGGAGTGTGACTCGCTGAAAGGTCCATAAGGTCCATAAGGATAAAAGCGAGACGACCGTTGTACATAACCTAGTGCTCTTCTCTTCCTTAGAGGTGCTCTATGACTATGAAGGTGTTTCTGGATGTCGAAACCTTCCCGCCCGATAAAGACGACCCTCTGGTTCGCGACCATATAGGTGATTGGACGGAAGAAGAGTTCCGCAACTTAGCTCTCAACGCTCAATACGGACGCATACTTTGCATCGGCGTCATTATCGAAGATAACAATAAGATTGTTCGGCAGGGAGTGCTCGGACGCGATAAACAGACATCTCAACTTCATCTAGATGAAACACGAACTCTTCGATCATTCTGGAAACTGCTGAGTGGCTTCAACCCTCATCGGGATCTTCTGATCGGCTTCAACTTACTCGACTTCGATCTTCATTTCATTTGCACACGCAGTGTGATCAAGCAAGTCAAACCTAGTTTTGAAGTCTGCTTCGCGCGGTTCCGTCAACAGCCAGTGTTTGATTGCATGTGGTCATTCACTCACTGGCGGCATCGGATCAAGCTTGACGAGTTGGCAAAAGTTCTAAGTCTGGAAAGCTCAAAAAAGAACGGGATTAGCGGCGATAAGGTTTATGACCTTTTCCTTGAAGGCCGCCACCAAGAGATTTGCAACTATGTGATGGATGACTGCGCTTGTACCAGAGCCATCTATTACCGTCTGAATTTTCTTGAGGAAACTGACCAAGAGGGAGAGTGATCAATGATTCTTCAAAATAAGACCTAATGGTTTGACCATCGATAAGCGAAGACGTCCCCACATGAATTTTTTTTCACTGTGACAAAAATTTAACTTGACAAGGTACGTACGACGTTTGCCGCCGCTAGTGCTAAACAATTTTTATTAAAAAAAGTGGTTGAGGGGGCTTCTCAAAGTGCGTTGCGTATCTTTCAATAGCAGACGGGGGCATTACCGTGGAGGCACATAAGAGGGGACCGAAAAGAAGAATTGCTAAGGGAAGCTCAAAGACTATAAGCAGAGTGGGCCTTCGCCCTCCAGCGTCTGCTTCTAATGGGGATCCAATGAGTGCGCCGCTAACGGAAAATGCATCTGCCCTACTTCGTCCTGATGAATACACCGAAGAACAGTTAGAGAAGTTCGCGATAAATTACCAGCTAATCAGCTTGATTAAGAACGGAGTAGGGCCTCAAGAGGCGCTAATGCGCCTTGGAATTAAGAACACCCCACGATGGGCGCGCGGGCTATATCGACGATTCAAGGAACATGGGGCAAACGCATTGTTGGATCGCCGTACTTGTCGGAAAACTAAGGTTACTGTTCTCAACGGCGAGGTTAAGAAGCTCATACTGATGTGGTGGGCGGGGCGGCGTGCCGCAGGAGGAACTGCGATTGCACGCAAGGTGAAGGAAGAATGTCAAAAACGTGGGCTCAAGCCGCCGAGTGAAAGTTCTGTTAAGCAATATATAGCTAAAATTCCTAAGCCCTTGAAAGCCTTTCGTAAGGGCAAAATTGGAATACGTGAGTGGGAACAGGAGATGTGCCCGGTCGTTCTCACGGAGAATACTAACTATTCGAACGAACGCTGGCAGACCGACCATACACCGCTGAAGATATGGGTGCGAATAAAAGTAGGCGACACTTGGGTACCTTGCCAATCTTATCTAACAGCCTACATGGATGCTCACTCACGATCTATTCCGAGCTTCGAATTATCAGCTAAACATCCGGACTCTTGGACGACTTCGCTTCTAATGATGAAGGCGGTCCTGCCCAAGGAGGACAGGCTATGGAAAAACAGAGGGCTCCCTAGAATCGTACAACCAGATCGCGGATCGGATTTTATGTCCGATACAGTTCTCACGGCATTCGGTCACTTAGGAATCTTTCGCGATCCAGACGCGCCCTACTACCCTAATGGGAAGGGTAAGCTTGAGCGATGGTTTGAAACTATTGATGACGGATGCTTCAGAATGCTTCCGGGCCATAAGGAAGATATAGGAAGAACTATTGGAGCAGCCACAAAGCATGTACATGTTCTTCTCACCGTGCCACAACTGCGAAAAGAGATTGAGCGTTGGATCATCGAAGACTACCACCAGCGAGAGCATTCCGAAACCGGGCGTAAGCCAATCGAACTTTGGGAGGAAACAGTAAGGCTACGCCCGCCTGAAAACGAGGATGACCTCTACCTTTTTCTGCTCAAAAGCGATGTGGAGCGCACGGTTCAGAACATCGGCATCAGATTCAAACACCCGTACTCCAAGCGTAAGAAAGGAAACTGTTATTGGGTTCCTGAGCTTGCCTACCACGTCAAACGCAGGGTTCGGCTACGTTATAACCCGGAAGATTCTGAGAGCGTGATGGTCTATTGTGCCGCGACAGGCAGACGCCTGTGTGAGGCATGGCTCATGGGGCAACCTAATTCCCGCTACAAAATCGCGGACGTTAAACGCTGTCGTAGTGAGTTTAAGCGCGACATGGTCGAGCGGATCAAAGAATACAGGAGAGAGGTTGAAGAGGAAGACCGCCAGAATGCGCAACAAGCAGAGTGGGCTGAAGCTCGCCGTCTCGCAGCCGAGGAGATGGAAATAGAGAGCGATTTTGACGCTTTTGAAGATACTGATCGGGAGGTTCTTGAAGCGTTATTGGAACAATTCAAGCGGCAAGATAGAGGTGAATTATGAGACAGAATAATGGGAAGCCGCCTGAAGGGTTTAAGGTCACATTTTCGCCCGTCAAGCGAATAGAACCTATAGAAACTGAGATGATGAAGGAGATCATGGGTCGAACACTTGCCGCTCATGGTTACAGCCCTTTGATCTTATGGTACGGCCACACAAGAATCGGTAAGACGACGACCGCCCGTCTTCTGACACAGAAAATTAACGATGCCTTCGATCCAGATGATCCAAATGCCTTCAGGGCACTGCATTACGAAGTCGGCAAAATAGAGGCAGGCAACTCAACGAAGAAAGGTCTCAAGAGCCTATATAGAGTGGTGATTGGCAATCTAGATGAAGGCATCTATAACCGTGAGCCGCCCGAAGCTCTTGCTAATCGTATCGTCGAGGGAATGATAAAGAAGAATATTCAGTTGGTGTTCATTGACGAGATTCAGATGTGGCCGCTTGACGCTATTCGTAGCATGGCGCTCGTCTGCGATAAAGCTGGCGAGCTAGAGAAACCTTGGCCTCTGACATTTGTTTTTATTGGTATGGACGATCTGCCATTGAAAATGCAACAGACTCCCCGCATTGAGGCTCGCACACAAGACTGGTGCTATTTCACGGAATATGACCTTGAGAACACTTGGAAACTATTAGCCGAGTTACATCCGCACTTCAAAGCACTGGATGAGAATAATGATGAACATCAGCAGCAGGTTGTCTTCGTACATGAAACATGTGGAGGGTTTCCGGGCCATCTCGTTCCCTTCATACAGAAACTGGAGTACCGCTCACTGAAATATGGCGGTGTAATTGACATGACATTTCTTCGTGGCGTGAAGATAACTATGCTCAACGACAAACAGAAATCCTTCGATCATTATAGGAAAATTAGCAGAGTAGCACCGGTAGAAACACATGAAGACAAAGATGATGAGAATCTTAACGGTAAAGCTGGTCAAAAGCCTAAGCTGGAAAGTGAAGTAACTTCTAAAAGAAGAGCTAAGAGAGGGGCGACCAAGACAGGAAGAGGTAAAAATCGCCGGTAGGTGAGTAGATGTAGCCAAAAGGTTGGTACTTGAATCTATGCGCACGTCGACAAAGTTGAAGCCCGAACATAGCCTTGTATTTCAAGCTCTTGAGGCGGCCAATCTCGCGTATGAACGCGTTGTTACTATAGGAGAGATTGTAGAGGCGCTTTCGTTGAAGGAAATTAAGAGGCTCAAGGCGATTTATAGCAATGATCTAAGTACATCAATTAAAAAGATTTTAGACCTCTTAACAGCGCGCGACCTTGTATTTTCGCCGGGTAAAATCGGGAGATTTCGCTACTATGGGTCGGTTAATCAGCTTAATCCTGAAACGGCTGTACTTCCTACAGTGCAATCGCGCCGCCGCCGAGTCTTTGATCTTGTTCGAGACGCAGTGATTGAGTTTAATCGGGCCGTGCGGGTAATTGACATTCTTGAATATGCGGCGACCGTGCCAAGTGTAGAGGATCTTACTCAAAATCTAATTACCCATGATGTGCTTAGCCTTTCAATGACCGGCGAATTAAGTGTAGTTGGTAGTACACGAGGCGGCAATGAAGGCATCAATCTATATCTTCCCAGTGAGATGGACGAAGAAAAGTATAAGCCTTCAACGCCGTTAACATGGCTTGAGGAGGTGGCGCACGCCGTTTCTGATCTTTGGAACGAAAGAGCGAAAAACGCGGCAGCGGAAAAGCGACGTCCACGCCCGATGAGTACCGGTGAAATCAGGGCTCACCTTACAACAATTCAATTTCAGTTCTCACCAAATCCTTCAAGAGACCAGTCGCAACTCATAGTCGATGCGGTAAAGAATCTAAGTAATACCTCTAACCCCGTGCTCCGTAAAATTAAACGTCAAGGAGAAAAGGCATTGCTATGGGTGCCAATCGGAATTAAAAACGAAGAGCTTGACCTTGGCGGGGCTTATGCAAGCGATACAGAAAGGATCGGCGAAGCAGTCAAGCGTGCAACAGAGCGTCTTGGGAGGCCCGTAAGTGTACGTGATACAAAAGAAGAATTTGAAATAGATGATGCTCTTCGCCCTGCTGGAACATCAGACC
Organism: Pyrinomonadaceae bacterium; assembly: GCA_036382855.1. Taxonomy (GTDB): domain Bacteria; phylum Acidobacteriota; class Blastocatellia; order Pyrinomonadales; family Pyrinomonadaceae; genus DASVTR01. Next base: position 315,553 of record DASVPO010000033.1, read on the forward strand.
TTTTTAATATTCTCGCTGATTTATCAAAAGAGACCGTTTGCGCTGGATCAGGAAAGGATAGGCAAGAACGTGTTACACGCCGCATTTTTCGGGTAGGCAGAGTTGGGGGCGAAACATACTATTGCGTCGATAATCTGCCCGAAGCTCAAGCTTACATAAAGTTTCGGCAATTAGAGTCTCGATGGGAGACGCTAAAAGCGGATGAACAATTAGACTCGCTCGAAACCGTCTCGCTTCCCTCCGTAGCCGTAGGCAGAGCTATGCTTATCACGAGGGAAGTTGAACAAATCTCGATAGAGCTTAACGATCTACGCCAAGTCAAGCGGATAGATAGCACAACCCACTGTGCGGCTAAAGAACTCTATGAATGCGTGTGCGGAATCGCTGAAACGGCTCTTCAACGGCTCGATTCACATGTTAAAGGACTTAAGGGTCTCCCAACGACGGTCTCGACTGCTGTACCGGTGTGGACCGCGCAAGAACTTCTTGAATTTATTAAGCCGCTATATCCATACGCACAAAAGATCACGAGCATCGCTAAATTTATTACCCTAATGGGTAATGATATTCGCCGCGTTCCAAATCCTGACTTCTTAAATCGGTTTGGCGATGATCCCTTTACTGCTGCCGAGTTTCTCTACGACCGCACAGATGCTCTCATCTATTCAGCAAAGAAGTGGGGCGGCAACGAATGTAGTCTGCAAGCTATGCTTGCTGAAAATGAACTTGGCTGGCTAAGGGATCCTCGTTTTGTCTTTCCGGCGCTGGTCTCAAACAACTTTGAGACCCGACTAACCGGCGTTTCCTGTCTTGCATTTCTTCAATCAAAAGAGGGCAGTAAAATACTGAGACATATAGCGGTGAATGATCAATATCCGGGAATTCGGCAATCGGCGCTTTGGGCTTATGGTTTTGCGGCAGGTGACAGAGCAAATGCATTTATAAGCAGGGTGATGAAGAATGATCATGAGGCGCGCGTGAGGGCATTTGCCAAAGAAATGCTTGAAACTGAATCATGGGCAATGTGAATCTTTTTGAGAAAGATGAGGTTAAAGCGATGAGCGATTTCGAGCTGGATGATCGATTTAGGAAAGTACAGAGGAAAGTACAGCGGCTCGGCATCAGGTTTACTGCGATGGGTGTTGGCGGCACGTATTGGGCACCCTCTCTCATAAACTACTACGGCTGTAATGTCGTGGTTGAATTTAATCCGAAAGATGTTGAGGTAGGTATGTTGAATAGCGTACGCATTTTCTGTGCAGACACAGGAAACTTTATTTGCGAAGCGTGGCTCTTAAGCGAAGCCTATTCGAGGTATGATGTCAGAGACATCAGGCGAGAATATCGGAATCTCTTGTTGTGCAGAATTCGTGAACTTAGAGACATACGGCACGGCAGGTGACCGTCGCGCTAGTGGCGACCTACAATGTCACCGCTTGCCACGAGGTTTACTTTTTAGGGCAGAGACTTAATAGCTACACATGCAATTTGTCGTGTTAACTCGTGGAGTATATGGGTAAGGTTCTAGATACTCTTCATAAATCCGGGCGCAAGGGCGAAACTCTTGAGCGCGTGTTGGAGGACGCGCTGAAGGATGCTGGCTTCTTTAATGTGCGTCGGCAATTTTCAGGCAGCCAATACGGGTTCGATGTGACTGCCCAAAGAATTTCTCCTCTCGATGGACGTCAAGAGGTGTGGGTGTTTGAATGCAAGAATCTATCTAGACCGATCAACGTCGATGACATTGCCCCAAAATTAGTATGGAATTATGGGAAAGCCGTCATTGACCGATTCGTTATAGTCGGCACATCGGCCATCAGCAACGATCTTGACCAAATGCTGAAGCAACATCAGTTTTCAATGCAGGTCGGCGTCTGGACGGACGACAACCTTGAAGAGTTGATTGAGAATAGCCCCCAAGCTATGCAACGTCTCGGATTGAGCTATAACCAAAATTCAGGCAAGCCGAAGCTGGATATAGATAAGCTTCCTTATTACCCGCAAAACTCAGTTACTTTCGATGTCACCCATCAATTGAATCCCCCTTTTGCTTTTGACTATGTCGCAATCAACAGTTCAATCGTAAAAGCATTCAACAGTTTCGAGCTACGTCTGCTTGCTACTATCGCGAACCCGGTGCGGACTCCTTTAGAGGGTCATTCATTAAGCGTCACCACCTTGAACTACCAGAAGGTGGATGGGCGCGTTGTACGGTTAATGAAGATGAAGGGCATTTTCAAGCCAATTGAGTCGACGTTTACACCCTCCCGGAACATTGGCGGAAGTAAAGATTTACTAAACGGAAACGTATGGCGAGTAGAGGGTGGGGCGACAGAGTCAATAGCTCTCATCCTCGACCGAGGCACGCCTTCTGGCCTTTATCAGGTGATGTTCACTATTAACGGCAAGCTTGAAGGTAGGCAAATAACTCGGCACAGCCCTAGTTTTGCGATACATGTGCCTGATGATAACACTGATCTAGTCAGGCTCTACGTTGTTGACCGCCATTATGACTCGCCTACGATCCAAATACTAAACCTTGATGCCGCTACATGGGGAAAACTGAAGCAGGAAGTAAGGGACCCGTATAAAATGGTCTTTCTAGGACCTTCAATGCGCGAAATAATGATCAATCACGTTGATACAACGTGGGTGATACGGGCTTGCAAGGTGATCCCCGATAAAGATGGTTCCGCAACAATTAATCCGGCGAATCCGACAACCGTGATACATGACTTACAAACACCAATAGACGAAGAGGTAATATCGTTGGACAAATTTATGACTCAGCTTACGGGAACGGACAAGTGGTACGAATTTGTAATTAAAACATTAGAGCAAGCAAAGGGTGGTGATGATTCATGATATTGTCGGTGGGGGATTTATTGTACTACTAATAATACATCTATGCCTGCAAGTATGAACGTAGATTTTCACAGCATCCGAGCTTTGGACGGGAGGCAGGATGTTGGCTTTGAAGAGTTCTGCTGTCAAATAGCCCGCAGATATAAGGATGTGCCTTCAGGGAGCACGTTCCGTCGTTATCGCGGTGCTGGTGGTGATGGTGGGGTCGAATGTCTCTGGATCTTACCTACCGGCGAAGAGTGGGGATGGCAAGCCAAATACTTCTTCAAGTTAGACAAGAAGCAATTAGATGAATCTGTTCAAACAGCATTAGCAATTCATCCTAAGTTGACTCGATACATTATCTGTTTGCCTTACGATCTCACAGGACCGACAGGACGAAAGAATAGCAAAGGACAACCACTCCAAAGTGAAACTGAAAGGTTTGATTCCTATGTGGAGGAGTGGCAAGCACTGGCCGCAAATCAAGGTAGACATATCGAGTTCATACGCCTTGATAAATCACATCTACTTGATGAGCTATTAAGCTTCGATCCCGATCATGGACGTCTTCGCTTTTGGTTCGATGTAAATTATTTCGGAACACAGTGGTTTGAAGGACATCTTGCAGAGACAATCAAAGCCGCAAAACCAAGATATACGCCACAACTCACTGTAGATGTTCCCGTTGCCGCGAGCTTTGAGGCATTAGGGAGGACTACTGTATGGCAGCAGTCGATTGAACAACTAGCAGGTAAAGTTGGGACTGCTGTTGAGACGTGGAGCATAAGTTTAACTCAACCGGATTTAGGCGCTTCGGTCCCTGACTTCCCCTCTGCCGCTCGCAATGACGGTGAAGCACTAATACCACGTCTTGAAAGTATCAAGCGTTCTCTTGATGAGTTCGCAAAGAATGACCCGCAAGTCAACTTACTTGAACAACTGAAGCAACTTGTTAGCGAGGCGCGCGAACTAGCCACACGCTGTCTATCAGTTGTAACTGCTGCTTTGGAAGCTGAGCATGGAGTAGGAATGAGCAACTCGGAAGGATTCCGTCAGTTCATGTCTGAGTACAACGTTTCATTCCCGGCCCGGCACGTAGATGCGGCGCGAGAGGTGCTTGATAATCTTAATAATGTCAGTTCTTGGATAAATAGCCCACAAGCTCTTCTGACTACATCAGAGGCGATGCTACTTCTCGGAGATGCAGGCGTAGGAAAGACACACTCAATTTGTGACATAGCTCTTGATCGTCAAAAGCGGGGTCTGTGCAGCCTCGTATTACTTGGGGAACAGTTCACATCCATAGAACCGTGGGAACAAATTCGGATTCTACTCGGACTTAGCGCCAATACATCTCGCGATGAACTCCTTGGAGCATTAGACGCAGCGGGAGAATCTACCGGCAAACCGTGTATTATTTTTATTGACGCTCTAAATGAAACCCGCCCGCGAAGTCTCTGGTACAACAACCTTGCGCGCATGATAGAAGTAGTTAGTCGATACCGCTGGCTGCGTTTGTGTGTCTCATGCCGTTCAACATACCGCGACGAGTGCATCGCTCCGAATGTTTCTATACCGGAGGTGGAACACACAGGGTTTGCCGGAGTTGAGTTTGAAGCGAGCGCCGAGTTTTTCCGCTTTTATGGGTTAGAGGCGCCCTCAATGCCATTGATGCAGCCGGAATTTTCTAACCCGCTCTTCCTGCGTCTCGTTTGCGAATCTCTTAAGGACTCAAATCTTAGGCGGCTTCCCGATGGGATGACCGGCTTGAGTGCTGTAATTGAACATTTACTGGCGAGTAAGAACGCTAAGTTGGCTCAGAGACTTGACTATAATCCGAAGGAGCAGCGTGTACAGAGAGCTTTGGGCATAATAGCCGACGCGCTCTCGCAGGCCCGTACTTCACGGCTTCGGTGGTCCGAAGCCAAGCAGTTGATTGACTCAGAGTGGCCTGCACAACAAAGTTCTCAATCGGTATTCGAAAATCTGATTCGCGAGGGATTACTTAGCGAAGACAGAGTAGTCACTGACCTACGCGGTCGTAAAGGGACGCAGGATATTGTTCGTTTCGGGTTTGAGCGACTAGGCGATCATATACTGGCATGGAAGCACATAGAGGCCATTGGGGGCCAGTCGGTTCAGGTTGCCTTTGCTCCCGGAGGCTCACTTAATTTTACTATTGCTGACGAAAACGCAATTCGATCAAATAAGGGGCTGTTAGAGGCGCTCGCAATACAGACCCCGGAAGCTCACGGCATAGAACTGACAGAGGTAGCTGGCGAAGCCTCAACTGACCCGCAAATAGCCTTAGCTGTAATCAATTCACTTGTTTGGCGCGCTCATGATTCTATCACCTTGAAGACGGCTGCTATTGTAAGAAAAGGGCTCACGCGTGCTGTTACATTATATCCGACTTTAGAAGCACTTCTTGCACTTAGCACCAGAGAGGCAAATCCTCTTAACGCCTTATGGTTTCATCAACTGCTCGCTTCAATCTCAATGCCTGATAGGGATAGCGTATGGTTGCCGTTTCTATACAGAAGCTACGAACAGAATGGCAGCCTTGACAGGCTACTTCGTTGGGCGCTTGATGCTGACTTAACAGCAGTATCTGATCAGGTCGCGGAGCTTTGGGCCATGTCGTTGTGCTGGTGCACCGCCGCAGCGGATCGGCGCGTTCGGGATCATGCGACCAAGGCAGCGGTTAGAGTCTTAGATGATCACACAAGGGTGTGCCCGAATTTGATGAGGCGTTTCGCTAATATTGATGACGAGTATGTCGTAGAACGATGTCTAGCTATTGTTTATGGTTCGTTAATCAGATCAGAGACAGACATTACGATCAAGGCAACGGCGAAGGTGGTATATGAAAGTTACTTTGCGAATGACAGATTGCCAGCAAATGCTATGGTTAGAGATTACGCAAGGTTGATACTTGAGCTTGCGGCTCAACGTGATCTGCTACCGGGTGGCGTGACTCCTGACCAGTTTAGACCGCCTTACAAAAGTGAATGGCCTTTACAGTGGCAGGATGAGGGTCTTCAAGTGCGGTACGCTAATACGTATGATCAATTTCCGAGGCTTTATCAGAGTTGCATGGAAGATGATTTCGCAATCTATACGGTTGAAAGCGCGCTCAGAGGCTATGACCGAAGCGAGTTCAAAAAAGCCAGAAGTTGGATTTTCCAGCATGTGCTTGACATGGGTTACACGACTGAACGCTTCGCTAATTACGACCGCTATATTATGTCGAAATATGGGGCGGGGCGTGGTAAGCCTGAATGGGCGGAAAGAATCGGTAAAAAATATCAGTGGATCGCCCTATACCGCCTTATGGCACGTGTTGCCGATCATGTTCCGAAAGAGAGTGATTTCCCTGAAGAGCCTCCTTCAATTCCCGAACTACAAGGACAGGGTGAGCGCAATATTGATCCGACAATTCTCTTCAAGCGAGAGTATCCTGACAAAACTCCTGCTTGGTGGCTTCCAATCCAATACGACTTCGCGAGGACTCAAGACCTATCAGATGACGAGTGGCTCGACGCACTCACGGATTTTCCAGATTCGAGTCCCATGCTTAGAGTTGTAGACCCGTATGAAGGAAAGAATTGGGTAGTTCTTTCTACGAACACAAGTTGGTCATCAAAAGGCAATGACTCTAATGGTAAAGAGCGTGATTATAGATACGTCTCACTGAGGGCACGTAGCTTCATAGTACGACGGGTGGACGAACGTAAAGCTTGGGAATGGTTCCGTCGCGCCAAATTTCGTGAAGTACACAGGTTCGATGCCTTTAACTTACATGAGGGATTTCTTGGAGAATACTCGTGGGCATTGCCCTTCTCTCAGTTCTTTGAGCAGAACTCTGAAGCACGGCAAGATTCTCAATTCCCTTGCGTATTAACACCGACTGCTCATTGGGTAAACTGCGACTTCGAGTTTGACGCTTATCAGGAGAACGGGGCCATAAATGTGCTTGTGCCAGCAAAAGTATTTTTCGATCACGAGAACTTACGCTGGAATGGTTTAGGTGGATATGCCTTAAGTACAGGCAAAGTATCCTTTTTGTATCCACGACTTACTGAGACTGGCCCGTCAGCCCTGCTTGTTGACGTGGAATACCTTAACCAATTCCTCGCTGAGCACGATGCTGTTTTAATTTGGGGGGCGGCCTCTGAGAAGCACTGCATGCGTGGTTTTTTGGGCACACATAATTTGGGATACTCCGAATACAGCAGGGCGCATGCACTTATTGATGGTAGGCTAAAGACCTCTAAATCGATCTCACAGCGCCTCAAACCTGTCGATTAAGAACAACTTTATTTAATTCAAGTTCTCCTTCTTGTCTCTATAAAAAACCAGAAATAGCGGATCAATTTATTGACATCTTAGTAAATATAAGAATATCTTTTCGCGTGTCATAGGTTTATGCACTTACTGGCGCGGAGCTTCCGTAGTTGGTCTCACACCTTGTACAAGTGCTCAGATTTCCCGCACAAGTATTAATTTCGCCAACAAAGGTCTGCGTCAGAGCAGAGACAATACTGCTTGATTATTAAAAATGAGTAATCAAATTAAGCAAGCAAAGTCAAAAAGATTTCGGAAAATAATTTGGAGTGCGGGACAAGCTCTTCTTATCTTAACAGTTGCGCTCTTCACATTCCAAGTATCACAGTCATGGGCAGATAGAGGGGTTTCTCATTTACGATGGGTGTTTCCAGTCGCTATTACTCTCTCCGTTAGTTCGCTTTTAGGAATTATTTTTTTATTTATTAATGTAAGGCGATTTTTTAGATCTCACAAAAAGCATCTTTCACCAGCAGAGAATCTGGCCCTTTCTCTACTCGATTATGCAAAGCAATTACATGCGGATGCAAGAGATCACCCTTTAGTAACGCTGCGGAACAATTCCTCATTGATGCTTCATATCCTTGGGTTCCACGAACTCAGAATTCAACTCGGTGAACTAGCGTTAAAATCGGCTGTTGTTATTGGGGATAATGCTACGAGAGCCGAAGTCCTTGTGGACGATTTGGGTTGGGCTAACTACTCACTTAGAAATGTAGAAGCAGCAATCAGCAGTATTGAGCGTGGTGTGCAGATAGCTAAGGAGGCAAAGCAAGGCAAATCAGGCACAGAGTGTTTGCGACTCTCGCTTTGTGAGGCTAAAGGTCTTCGACACTTAGCATTAATTAACTATCAACAGAGGGCCGACAGCTCAGTGCCTTTGCTTGATGAAGCATTGAAAATATTGGAGCCTTTGGATCAATCTATCGTGGATGTTAAGCGCGATATTGCACAGATATACCACGCGAAGGCGCTAGTTATAGCAATGCGCCTCAGCATTCATAAATCTGGCACGATTCGCAAGGAAGATGTTCAAGGAATGGACATGATCAATGAGGCGCTTGTGCATCTAAAGCAAGCATCATTAATATTTTCTAACCTTGAGGATACTGAACGATATGCCAAAAGCCTAGCATTGGAAGTCAGGTTATTGGAGGCGAAACAATCTGAAACTGAGGCAAAAGAGGTAGCGGCTCTTTTTGACCGAACACTGGCTCATTCGCATTGGGTAAGAATTGAAGGCATCAAAACTCTAACTGGAGTATAGCTATGGCAGAGATTATAGACATTTATGACGCTAATCTTAATCACCTTGGAAAGATGGAACGACTCGAAGCGCACTTGAAAGGCCATTGGCATAAGACGTTTCACTGTTGGGTCGTGAATAGTGAAGGCGGGGGTCAGATACTATTTCAACATCGTTCAGCAGAAATGGTGAACTTCCCCAATATGTTTGATGTTAGTGCGGCAGGACATCTTGAAGCAGGAGAGAGTATAGAGCAAGGAATACGAGAAGTAAGCGAAGAGTTAGGAGTGCCGATCTCTATAGAATCCCTACACTCTTTGGGCTACAGAGTTGAGGTGGCGGATCAATCTAATGGACAATTAAATCGAGAATACCAAGCGGTTTATATGCTACGCCTCGACATCCCACTTTCTGAATACAAGCCACAAGTTGAAGAAGTTTCTGGCCTATTTTGGTTGCCAATAAGTGATGGGCTGAAACTTTTCTCTGGCTCTTTAGGCAGAGCCACTATGCAAGGTATTTTATATAACAAGCTGTCAGAACGGTGGGAACAGTCGGAGAGAGAGGTAGGAATAAATGATTTTCTGCCGAGAATTCAGAACTACTACTTAACAGCTTGTATTATGGGGGAAAGATTGATCGAGAATCGTTCTCCATTAGCAATATCATAATCGAACATTAATTCAATCATGTCCGAAGAGTATAAAGATTATTACGATAAAATTGCCCCTATATTTGATCATGTACGCCTTGATAGAAATACAGAGATAGAGACAACAACTACAATAATTCGTCAATATATAAAACCAGATGAAGGTAATATTCTTGATATTGGATGTGGAACTGGCCGTTACTCGCTCCCTCTTAGAGAGCTTGGATATAACGTTGTAGGAATCGATAAGTCTATTAATCAACTTAGATATGCCCCTGAAACCTTTCCTCTCATTTGTGCTTCTGCAACAGCAATTCCGCTCAAAGTTGGCCTATCCGCAGCTTGCTTAGTAATACTCGTAATACATCAGCTAACTCTTGCTGAGAGGACCCAATGTATAGAAGAGTCGCATAGAGTTCTGAAGCCAAAAGGTAAATTGTTCATAAAAACCTGCTCACACGATGATCTTCGAAGGCGACCTTTCAACCCCTTCTTTCCATCAAGCTTAACAGTTAATCTTAATAGATACCCGGACATAGACAAGCTGAATGATGATCTGAGAAAAAGTGGCTTTAATATTATTGAGGTTCATCCTACTTTCACAGAAGAGTTTTTAGATAAGGGTGAATTGCTCTCCAGTGTTAGGAATAAACACAACACTACTCTTACCCTTATTCCCAAGGAAGAGTTCGAAACAGGTTGCATAGAAATGGAAAGAGCTTTTGTAGATCAGGATAAAATTTGTGTGCCGCATTATCATACTATAATCGTTGTAGAGAAATAGTAAGTTGAGTTGAATTAAATGGTCCTCAGAGGTTTGAGATCTCTAGCTCTAACAAGGTGGGCTGAATAACTATAATTCTTTGTAAACAGTAGCTGGCACCCCGAATGCCAACGAATTAGCAGGAATACTTTTTGAGACTACAGACCCTGCACCTATTACACTGTTATCACCGATTGTAACTCCATCCAATATGATACAACCGGCACCTATCCATACGTTCGATCCGATTCTAATTCCCTTCCTACTTTCTCCCTGAAGAGCATAGGGAAATTGTGTATTGGAATAAACGTGATTCGAAGGAATAATATAGGTAAACCCTCCGATAAGAGTGTACTTGCCTATCTGTAGACCACCATGACCGCCAATCACACATCTGTGGCCTATGGCGCAATAATCATCAATAAATACACTACCGTTATATGCATCAACATAAGAGGATTCCCTTATAGTTACTCCTATTCCGAAATGTATTCCTGTTTTTTCCTTACTCCGCCCGTTTAGAGTTACTCCGCGCCTGAGAATACACTCGTCCGAGATGCGAATCTTATATGGGTATTTATAGTAAATTCGCGGATAAATAATTGTATATTTACCGATCCGTTGAAACATACTTCGTAGATAAAACACATATATTTTGGCATAAATGATACCTAGCATAGCTCTGAACTCATAAAGTAACTTTTTCATCTTTTGATCACATCAGATGTTTCTATTTATATATTCAATACGTCCGGCTTCAGCGTTTTCAACATTTAATCTGCTGATACCACAAAGGTCTAGTTTCACATAGTGATAAAACTTATTCCGTTTAGACTGGTTCATATAAAAGCTAAGAATGGCGGTTATCGTTGATTGATGTCCTACAAATAAGAATACATCTTGAGCCTGTTCAGAAATCACTGAGAAGAATGCTTTCATCACACGCCCTTGAAAATGCACTACGCTCTCACCTCCGGGATACATAAGCTGATAACCATCTAAGAGTCCCTTCCGATACTTTTCCTTTTTTCGCATAATTTCAGGATACAGATTCCAAGCATCTAATTCGCTCATGCCGCTCAGATAGCCTGAATCAATCGGATTAAGTTCATCTAGGACTAATAGCTGAAGATGCAACTTTTCATATAAAACACGAGCCGTCTGGTTAGCTCTTGATTCCTGATTAGATACGATCACAATGTTTTCTGGATCATAATCCTCAAGCTCCATTGATAAAAGTTTCGCTAAATTCTCTGCCTGCCTGATACCTTCATCCGTAAGAGAGAATTGCGCTTTTGGGTCACCGAAACGCTCTCCTATATTTTTTACAGACTCCGCGTGTCTAATTAAGTAAATACTTTTTACTAAGCTATGCGCCATCGCTTTATCGAATGTTGAGTTTCATGGAAACATTGTTCTTACTTAGCGTCAGAGGCGAAAGATAGATGAGGATCTATAGTTTACCGTATATAGATAGCCAACTCTTCTTACAGTTATGTCTAAGGATAGCTATATGCGGCTTTTCATTTGGTCAATTGCAGTCTTAGCTAATTCCCTAATGGAAATCTCATCATCTGTAAGGCAATGCTGCAAAATAGGCAGAATCTTTTCTGATTTAATTTCCTTTATAGAATTGATGGCAAGGATTCGTATGTTTTTATCCCGATGAAAAAGCATCTGTGATAAAGGTCTAATACACCTCTCATCCTTCAAACTTCCAAGCGCCGTTATGCCTTTTCCTTGTTCCTCAAATGTTGGAGTGTGAAACATTCTCGGCTTTAGATCTTTAATAATTCTCCTTATTTCTTTATCAGATAAATCTTTCATAAAGCTAAATCTGATTCCTATGATTTTTAACTTCCTATAAGGTATGACTGAACACAGAAGTTTGTATCGGATTCAATCACTTTTGCCATGTGAGGCCGACAGAGATGGCTCTCATCAGCAAGCAGAGAAAGTAAACGCGGGCACAATATTTATGAAGAGAAAGAATGTCAATGAAAAGTGTCTTGAAAACCCGCACAGGTCGAGCCAGCTTTAATGAACATAATTGTTTATGTTTCCTGCTATCTCTAGCTATAGTGAGGCTTCAGTTTTTGATCTATAAATTAAATGGTTGAAAAATCATATCTTTGCATGATATGTTAAAAAAGGTTTTGCCTAGCTGCCCTATGGGCGGAAATGTATGAATGTCTGGCAGCCCTGCCAAAGCGGAAAAGTATGAATAACCCACCCGGAAAAATATGATTACCTGTAAGGATTAAACCCCTCAAAGGGATTTATATTTTACCGTTTGGGGGATTTGAATTTTACCGTCGAGGGATTTGAACTTTCCCCTCAAAAAGCCCGTATTTACGGGCTTTTTGAGTTTTGCCTGTTTGCTCGTGATTGGCATCTAATCTTTAAGGCATAGCCCAAAGACATTTTTAGCTTGGTAGGGAGTAATAACCATAGGGCCCACTCTAGCCATAATGTATCGACCGCTTTTCACACTGATCGGTAAGCTTTCACTCTAAATTTCATCCTTAAAATGTGCACTTGTGCGAATGAATTAAAGTCCTGTACTACGGAATAAAGTTCTGTACTATGAATTAAAGTCCTGTACTGGAATAACAAGATTAAACGCCAGTGCGAAACTGAGTTTCGCACTGGCGTTTAATGCTTTAAGTGGCTGGGGCTTAAAAGTCATGGTCCCCTTCACCTGACCATAAAGTATGGCGGAGACGATCATCGAAGTAGACAGCTACTGTATTTGATAGCAGACGAGCGCAATGTTGAGCGGCATATTCTAGAAACTCCAACGCTTATCTGATGTGAGATCGCTCATCCGAGGAGGCCCACCTCTTTACATAACCACCCAACCTGGTGTCTGGTTAACTAGAGCGGTTTTCTCTTGAGTTACCATCTCAATTTAGAGGCTTTGATGCTCGCTTATAAATTCGTGTAGCCATCGCCAGTCGAATTGGTAAACCCATACGAAAACCGCTCTAGCTGTTTTTACTTAACTCATATCGCTCAAGCAATCCTCCGTGAATGGATTAACTGTTCGCGAAGATAATATGATCTCGACGAAGCGGTTTCTACGATAGCATCAAGAAGGGTAAAGCATGCTTGATGGATGTCTCTTGGTAACGGTCCTGTCTCATCCACTTGCAAGAACCTTTGAATGGAGCCTTCCAGATAAAATGCCGTGTTAACACCTGATAGCAACTTGGTCCCCCCGACTTCCCCTTGATGCCTAGCCAAGATGCGTACGCCGGGATCAAAGAAAATCTTGGGGAAGTGGTACATGAGTGAGCTGAGGGCCTCAAAGACATCCACGTTCTTACCGGCGCTATTCACAAAGTCAAGTATCAGGTCTTTGCCAAGAGCAGTGTCTTGTTTTTCATAATCTATTTTTTGCCAAGGGATGTCGGCAAACAGCATCCCACGAATCAATTTCCTTCTCCCACCTTCTCCCCTATACCTAGAGTCGCGCTCTGCATTTTCAATGGCAATGGCTTGCACCTTTTGTGATAGTTGCCTCCACAATTCCCAATACAGTTCCTTCTCTTGAGCCCTTTCCGTGAGAAGGCTTATGTTGAGCTGTAAATAGTCGATGAATTCGGGGGCGGAATCACAACCCTCAAGCAATCGGTCGATGAATAATTGAGAGCCCACCTTCATCAGCGGTATCAGATATTCGGCAAACCTGATTGTAAAATCGCTACTCAACTCATAGCGAATATGTATGTCATTATCAATCCTCTCCGAACGGGGCTTCGTCGTCGACTCCTCAGCCTCAAAAATCAGCTTAAGCATTCGGGAAAAGAGGGCAACGTGGTGAGGTGCGGTTGATCCATCCGGTATCATCAGGCAAGGAGTCACCATAAACCACGGGCTGTGAGAACTGAAACTTATTCTGTCAATGTCATGTGTTTCAAGTGACAAGGTCCCGGTAACGATCCTTTCGCGGTGTTCGTCCACCCAGGAAGTTCCCTCCTCCTGATCATCTTCTTCCTCGTCATCAATGAGGAAGCGTGCTCGTCGCTTCCTGTAAGAGTTCTCTATCTTTAGCCGCGCGTACTCAATACCTCCGATGACGCATCGCTCCGCGAACTCGGGGTCGCGTTGCCAGAGGTGCTCTCTGATGCCGCGCGCTCCCCCAGCCCTGACGCCCGCGTTAACGTGGGTAATGGCGGTGACCATCACTTTTTTTATCGTCAGTCTGTCCTCTTCATTCTCAGTGAAATCAAGCAACAGTGGGATCACCGAGGCCGCGGCCATAGCACCGTCAAAATCGATCTTGTCGCCCCTCGCAGACATGTTCCCACCGTCCGCATCCGACATGACTGCTTGGATGACAACTTCAGCGCACCATGAAGCATCCTCTTCGCTGAATTCGCTCTTGTGGTCCCGCAATAAAGCTGCGGCTGCTTTCACCAAACCGCCCCTGAACATTTCAGCCAAGTTGCCTTCAGTATCTTCCTTTAACTTCTCGAGAAGGTCCTTCGCCTCTCGACTCGCTTCGCCCCATCCCGAGTAGTATTCACGTTCTGGCTTCTCCCGCTTTAAGGCACAGTCGGCCCATAATCTTATCCTGAAGAACCGTTCGTTTAAGGCCATGGATTCTTGCGATCTTTGCTGAATCTCTATCAGATCGGGCTCCATGCCCTTGGATTCGAAGAGTATCCGTCTGTTTTCTTTATCTTCGACCTGCCTCCAGCCGCGGCTGTCTATCCTATGAAACCGGAAGCGCCAGTCCTCGCTCTGGGGTACTTTAGAGCGGAGATCGTCAATAACGGCGAGAGCCTCCTCCCTCAAAGGCGTGAACTGAAGTCTTGTTATGAGGGTTTCTAAATGCTCTTTCCTCCAAGGTCGCAGCGCCGCCGCGCGACGTTCTTCCGCGTAGTATTGCGGCAGCGGGTCATCGTTAAATCCGGACGCGAACCAGTTAATCTCACTGCCACCGTGCTCGCCGACCATGCGGGACATGTCAAGGGAGTAGAACCTGGGCTCCCGTAAGAGCGGCAACGCGGCTCTCCCGAGTTTGCCAGGGAACCCCGTCGCCAGTGATGCTAAAACTGCCGTCGGCATTATCGAGTTACTGTTACGTAGGACATAGTCGAACACCCACTCCAGCTCTTCAGGCGATGCCGTGCTCTCGGCAAAGCTGATCAGCCAGTTCTCCAACGCCATTACTGCCGATTCGAGTAAATATGGGACATTAGCGTACCCTCGATATGCCGTCCACAGGCGCCCCGAGAAGTATTGCTTAACGGTCGTCTGATCGTTTAACCGAATATCTATCTGTTCGGCGCTGGGGATACGGCGCTCGTCGGGAATCCTGCGACGCCTAGACGGAGTGTCCAGGTTAGAGTGTGCGTATTTCTCCGCGGTTATGTTGAGTAACCGAAGTATAAAATCCAGACCCTTTCTGGGGTGGTAACGTAGCAGGTACTGGAACGGCCCTTTCGCGCCACTCGAGGGGAAAAATTCGTATTTATACGAATGAAGACCGAAGAATTCCGCTACGTCCAGGCTCCTACTTCCCCATGATTCTTCTTCGTCATCTTCAGATTCATCGATCAGCCATTCATGCAAGGCGAGTTTTATTACGCTGTCCGGAACGTGCTTACACAAAAAGATCGTGTGGACGCCTTCGAGGGCCATCTTACAGAAGTCTTCCTCCACGTAATGCGGGCGGCGTGGCCGCCTGCCGGCCTTTAGCACATCGGCTTCCAAGAGTTCGTTAAATTCGGTCTGAATCACCGGGACGGTCTTGAAAATTACACCTAGGAGCTTCTTCAGAACGCCTTCATCATCCCGGTAAGAGTTTTTGAGTGGATTAAGGAGATGAAGCGCCAAAAGGCCTGCCTCACGCGCCCCATCAGGCAACTCTTTCTCTATGTGTATCGAGTTAGACCATTCATCCAGAATCGCCGCGAGATGTGGCACCAGCGAAATCGGAAGACTCTCAGCGTGCTTCAAAAGGAATCGGATGACGGCAGCCCAGCCGTTACCGTAAGGCAGGAGGAAAAGATACGATCCCCTCTTACCGTTTTCCGATAGTTGCCTCGTCAGTTCTTGGTTTGGAGTTTTGCAGGATATGCGCAGGATGAAACAAAAACGCTTTAAGAGTTCTCCTTCGTTCTCAAAGAGACGCTCTCTTAGTTCCTCAAGGAAATCGGACGGATTATTACTGAGCAGCACTGCCGAAATTGTTTCGTCCTGCCAGTACCGTTGAACCTGAGGGTTATTTAGGATGTCGATTATCAGAGCGTTGACGTTGTCCCCGTACCTTAGCTTTTGGTAGAGCCAGAGGCGAAAAGCGCGATTCATTGCGGGCTCGTGCCCCACTCCGTCAAGAAAGCGCGTCACGTCACCTGAGGCTCTGCGATAGACATCCTCTATGTATCGCTCTAGCGCCCAGTCCTCGAGAACGTCGTGCGCCGGGCTAACCAGACTGTTGGAGATGTCCCGCCGTATTAAGTTATCTTCCTCCAGCTTTAGCAGGGTCTCTGAGTCAAAATCTACTTCGGGGATCCCGTACACCATCTGCTTCGCCCTAGACACAGCAATGTCAAGGAATGTCTGAACCCGCTTTAACGGCATGCCTCCGGTTCGCATTTGTTCTTTCGCAATAACGTCTCTCCATACCGCCATTCGGAACTCTTTCTCCCCATCGCTACCCGAGAATTCGGTTCCGGCCACCGCGACTCTGTACGCTAAGTCTGAAAAAAATGGGTTATTAAGCAGAGGCGCCAATGACGGGTTGTCGGCAATCGCTTTTAGCGGCGTAAGCAGTTCATAAAGGCTTCGGACCTCGCCCTCATCGAAGTTATCGACGGTTAGTAATGAATGATCTAAACCGGCCGGCTGAAAATAGTTAAAAACTATCTGCTGGTATGCGTAATCACGGCCTGTGGCGATTACAGTCCAACCTTCATATTTATTGAGGAACTGAAGTAGGTCGGTAAAAGCCGAGGAATTCTGTAACTCCAGCAATTTTTCGAGTGATTCGATCAGCAAATACCTTTTCGGCATTAGGGCGAAGCCCGCCTCAAGGTCATTGATCGAATTGCCAAGACCCATCGACGAGAACACGTTGTCCAGGTGCGGCTTATCCAGATCTTCGGTTCTAAGGCAGAAAATTGGCGCGCGGTCTTCCATGTATTCGGAAAACTCTCGCATGAGACTCGATTTTCCAGCCCCGCGTCCTCCTGAAATGAATACAAATTTTGACGTCTCGCTGATCTCAAGGAGTTGCGTTAGTAATTGGGGCCGCTTGACGTGAACTCCCCCAATTGACATTCTGATTCCGCCGACGATGTATTCCCCATGAGCCTTAATCTTCCGCAGGTCTGAGTCCCACAGCAGATCGTCCCTCGCGACAAAGGAGCCAACGATTTCACGCGGCAGAGTTTCTGGGATAATAGTTCCGGCGTTCTGAGCAGCAGACTGAACAGCATCCACGATCTGAGACCAGAGGGAGGACGGACTTTCTTTAGTTGACTGAGCGAGCAGAGACTGAATAAGTGACAATGTGTTTCCGGATTCCGTATCCAGATCGTATCCGAGCAAATAATAAGACCTCAAGAACTCCCAAAGTTGCTTGTCAGTAACATCATTCCCACCATTCGCGCGGGTTAAATTCACCCTAAAGGCTAGAAGCTTTGTTCGTTTTGAATCACTGCTGAAATGCTTGGTATTGACCTTACTCAGGAACTCTATTTCATCTTCAGAATGTCTCGCCCATTCAAGAAGAGGCCGCACATGCGCGATGTCCGTAGAGCTCAGCGGTCCCGTGATAAGAGCAAGGGTATCAACCCCAACGCTGAAGACACTGGGGTCATTAAAATCATTCCAAGCTGCTTGAACTACTTTGGCGAACGTCTCGTCTCTTTCAGTAATGCCAATTTCATGCTTAATTTGAGCCAGCAGTTTTGCTTCCTTCTTTGAGCGTTGGTCTCGCGTATAAACAATGAAATCATCGGTAGTGAAGCCTGCGTAGGAGCCTTGCAGTTTTAATTTTGTTATAGGCCAGGGCGGCAGGCAGGGAGAAATTCGCCCCGTCAGCATAAGAACCGTGAATGCGGCTTGGATTCGGGTTTCAAAAAATGCCCCCCCGCCTCCAGTAGAGAACGGATTACTTTGTTGCGTCGTACCCTCGGTCATCTGCTTTCCTATATTCGCTTGCGGGCCTACTCTGCGTCAGAATTCTCAGAAACCACTTTCAATAGCTGCTGATTTATCTCGTTTGCGATAGTCGCGGCCCGTTCATAGGGTATGTCTATGGCACGCACCTCTTGCTTGCCGCCTTTTTTTACAGCGCCCGTTTCATCCTCCTCAGCAAGAACAACTTGAAACAACCCTTTGGTACTGTTCACGTTACGTTGTACTTAACGATTGCCGGGCATCGGTTTAATAATCACTCTCCACATTACTCTCCCCCTTAAATGCATTATGTTTCTGAATTATACGCCGCATATATAAAAAATCCGCCGTTGAACATCAACAGCAGATTGCCATTTTGGATAGGCGGTTAAATGACAGGCCGAGCTGTTTTATGCAAGCCTGTTGTGGATAACTATTTCTTGTCCTCTGAAAGCCAAGACAGAAGGGCTAATACTCCGAGCCCGCCGAGGATCCAAGCCGCTGCGTTAGAGCTTGTCTGAGCATTCTGGGAGGTGGAGATTTTGTC
This sequence comes from Pyrinomonadaceae bacterium, assembly GCA_036382855.1. Classification (GTDB taxonomy): domain Bacteria; phylum Acidobacteriota; class Blastocatellia; order Pyrinomonadales; family Pyrinomonadaceae; genus DASVTR01. The sequence goes on from DASVPO010000033.1 coordinate 334,091, forward strand.
ATGAACCTGGCTCATTGCCTGCTCTGGAAAGTGGCGATTAAACCTAATAGTATTTTCATACATACTCACCCACGGCGCGACAGATACGGCATCCTCAATCAGAAAGATAGCAGGCTTGTTGTGCAAGTTTGCCAACTTAAATTCTGAGAATACCCGGCCCGTCCTCCCTAGTGGTCCAGCCTTGGTTATCAGGCCGATAAAGAGGGCAGAGTTCTTGATGTCATTAGGTGTCTGACTATCTACCCAATCCGACTGGTTGTAGCTCGTTACTAAGCTAAGTCCCCTTTCTGCCATCTTTTGCGCAAGGAGGTTCAATATGTACAATTCATGCGGGCCAATCGAGTAAGAGATAAAGGCGTTCATACTTGACCTCCTTTCACTGTTTGTAGGAACCCATAATACTCTGGGAAATGTTTTTGTATAAGAGGCTCATAAGGCTGCAGGTAAAGCAGGTCTTTGAACTGGTTTCCGGTCCAGAACATATAGCTGTAATTCATTCGGCACTTCTTTCTTAAGTTCTCAAACATCGTGCTGACAGTCGAGGTTACGCCTCCCTTGCAGACTAGTAGATATCCGTGTGCACCGTATTCATGGATTAGGGTAGGAATGTTTATATCAGAGAGTTCTGTTTTGGATACAGACCTGTCGTAGAACTTGCACTGCACCACCCATTTTCGCTCAAAGGACATTATGGAGTCCGAGACTTGGAAGGTAATCAGTATGTCACGCCCACCGTCTGGTCCCTCACCAGACTGGTCAACCGTTACATCTGTAATGTTCTTTTGACCTTGTATGCCCCGAAAATAGTCAGCTACTAAATCCTCAAATACCTGCCAGTTTGGGATTTCGTCAAACTCTATTGTATTTCTTAGGCCTTTCGAGCGTGAGGTTTTTGGTAATCGTCTTGCCATACTTAGGCTCCCACAGCGTTATTGTACAGACTCGTTTATGAGTACTTCCTGTAGATTCACCACGGCATAACCTCTTGAAAATTAATCTCTGCCTGCATCTTGGAGCAGGAGTCGCCTGATATTATTAGCGTACTTATTGGCTTCCGATGCCGCTTACATAAGGATTAGCTCTCCAATGGCCTCCCGGATAGTCAAATCAGTAATGTTAGGTCTATCCGTTGATGCACAAGCACCCCTTATATCTTGGTGTGCGGTAGACATAATACCTTTGCGACTCTACCTACTGTTGGTCCTCCTCTGCCTGAACTGAGTCTGTGCCGGATGTGGCAACTAGACCTCTTTCACAAGCCACTGTCGCACCCGCTCACTAGGGGTAACGCTAAGGCTAGAGGCTATCAGCGTTAGCATCTTCGGGAGCGCGTTCCTCTCTGTCGATCTCGAAAGTTGTGCAAACTCCTGTTCGACAACATTGGGCATTCTAAAACGGAATCTATTCTCGCGAATCGTCTTAGCCCAGAAGGCTTTATAAAACGGGACTATGATTCTTTCGTAGGTGAGGTTGAAGCTTTTAAAAAAGTTTACTATGACTGTCAAAGTCTCAAGTTGATTATATACAGCCTGTTCTGCCGAGGAATCAAAACCCGCCGCGAGTAGGGCGAGAGTCTGTAAACTTGTAATATGAGGGCCGGAGAACGAGGCAGCCCTGTTCATGAGATCCGTCCCCGATACTTTGTCGCTAAAAAAGTCTTGCAGTAAATCCGCTGCGTCAGACCATAAATCGGGATTGGACGCGGTAGCAGATATTTGCCTGCAGATTGTCGTAATCTCTTCGACCGACGCAAGGAGATCACGCTCGCCATTAAGCCTAGCAAGGGATATTTGAAAGAAGAACGGCAGTATACCCGCGATGGCCGCATAGTCTTCCGCCTCAAGCCATCCCTCACCAGGTTTGGGGCCTAGTATACTCAGGACGTCGAAGTCCCTGCGCATTGGGTTCCTTCCCGCCGCTTCGTCGATTTCGAGGGCCGCCATGCCGATCCCCATGTTGAGCGCAACGTCAAAGACTTCAGGGATTTTATTCTCAACTACAAGTGAGTCTAATGCTAAGTGCGCGACTTGGCCCGATGCTGTCTGATCGCCGCTAGCGCGTGCCATATCAATGGCACGCAGACTCCATTTCGCAACATCTGCCTCATTCCCAATTCCCCTTGCGAAGATGGCCATCTGTGCTGGTAGATAACGTACAAGTTCTTCTCTGTAAGTAGTAGCCAAGACAGGGGCGGTCTTGAGCAACATGCCGCGCTCTGGACGGGCATAGTCTGAATCGTCTGCCGTGTGTTGTATCTCCTTACCAGTGTTCGCCAGATGGGAGAGGAAGCCTGAAACATGGCCGAAGAGCGCGAATAGTGCTTTATCTTCGTCGCCCCTGTTTTCTACGGAGAGTAGCCTTTCTGCCCCCTCTTGCATGGGTAAATACGCAGCAGCAAGATCACCAGCCAGCCAAAGAGCTATCGCTTTCTCTCCGAGTGCCTTTATCAGTATTGACTCAGGAATCGCGGGCGAATTCTGGACAACCTCGATGGCCTGATCAATAAACCCGAGCGCCCCGTCCGGGTCTTTCTTTCCGCTCTCCCGGGCGAGTTTCAGCAGGGTTATAGTTCTGTCGAGCGGATAAACCTCCGTCGGCTCATCAAGCGCCTCCTTGAGCAGAGTGATCCCCTCGTCTGAACGACCGGCGTCAGCGAACTGAATACCAATAGACGTCTTGAGTAAGAACTGTATGGCCGGATCGGAGGAAGCTTTGTCCAACGCATCATGGCCAAGTGCGACAGCCGAATTAAGGTCTTGTCTGTACTCTGCTAGTACGATAATTCGTGAACGGATGAAGCACGCCCACAAGATTTCGCTTCCAAGGCTGTGGGCACGCTCCGAAAAGTTTTCTAGTTGCAGTAGTATCCTTTTCCAGTTACGCCTGTTCTTAGGCTTATCAGCTTCCCAGACCCAAAGCCGGTCAGCCAGCGCCATCGCACTGTCAGGGGCGATGGTAGCGCGGAACGCATCTTCTATTTGTGCTGGCCCGAAATTTTCAAGCGTTTCGAGCCAGTTATTTATATCCTCGGTGGTCTTTACCATTCTGACAGTTGCCCATATAAGTGCTGCAGGAGTTATTCCCTCCGGGTATGAAAGGCTAGTTCCGTCCGGTAGGATGCCCTTAGGCGCAACTTGTAGGAGTTTCAAAAGGTAACGATTTGCCCGCGAGGGACTTCCTTCTGAAAAGAGAGGACCCGCCATGGCCGTAGCGAAGACGACCGCACGCGCGTTTGACTCATCAGCACTATCGAGTAGCGAATCCAGATCACGAAGTACGAACTCGGTCGACTTCTTGAGCTGTTCACCTACGACGGCCTGCATCGCGCGCAACACTATACGCAGATCGAGATCTATCTGAGTCGGCAGGGGAAGGCTATACCAGTAGCTGGAAATACCCCACGGGTCTGCTTGCACATCCTGCTTTCTCATGTTGTTCAGCGCCCATAAAAGGGTGCTGGCGGCTTGGTTAAATTCACTCGCAGCCACATAGTGGTTAACGGCGAGCGAAATCTCAGATGGCCCAATGCTTTCCTTCTTGAAGGTGGCGCGGGCAAGGGTCAGATGCACTTCTCTAACGGTCGTTAGATCTAAATTCTCGCTACCAACTTGGCGGACGAGGGGCGATAATACGTAAGAATCCTGCGATCTATCACGCTGTACCCACAAACCAATGGACTCACGGATTTTCTCGAATGGGTGTGGAATCTGAGGGGCGACCTCGCTGACGAGACGAACATCCTCCTTATTAAAGGAACGGTTCACCAGATTTAACCTATACAGAAGCTCACGGGTTGCTGGATCTGTCACCGTACCCAAGAGCGCAACCTCCGTTTGTTCGTTGATTTCGCGAGCGTACTCACCTTTAATGAGGCCATCAAATTCATCATCGCCGAGTTGCCAGCCAGAACTCTCAAGGTAAATGGCTGCAGCGGCTAACAAGGTCGGGTGACGCGCCGTGATCGCTGCTAAGAATGACACACTTCCGCCCTTAAAGAATTCGTCGGGTGCCCTGTGTAATTTGAACAACTCGACTATCTCTTCATTAGTAAATCTAGGCACCTCCTCCACGAATATGCCTTGGCCTCCGTCAATCTTCTTGAGTCGTGTTGGCGGGTCAAACGAGCTTGTTGATAGTAGTTTAAGCTGACTCGAACGACATTCCTTTACTAGGAATGTTAGCCGCTCTGCGAACAGTTCGCCTGCGGACACGCGCGGCATGTCATCAAATACCAATAGTGTCTCAGAGGCAATGCGAGAGCACGCATCCCGGCAAAACTCCCGCCAGCTACGTCCAGGCCTTAGACCTGACAATGTGATTAGCGCTTCATCAATCCGACGGCAGGACTCATTTTGATTGAGTCCTCTGAAGCGCACCCAAGCGAGAGGTCGTTCCGACCTCTGAGCTATAAGTATTGCTAACTGAGTCTTGCCACACCCCGCGTCGCCATAAAACGCACCCCATGTAATAGATTTTATCTTCTCGATGTAACGCGTCACTGTATCGGTTCTTGAAATAACCCGCTCAACAGGTGGAGGGGCTTCTAACTGAAGTAACTCGGACTGGTAATTGATCGACGATGATCCACTTGCCTGTTTCGTAAGTCGATCTAATTCAGCATCGATTGAAAGTAGTCTAATTTCGTGTGCTAAATACCCCTGTTCAAGCAACGTGACTCGCAGTTGCAAAGCGGAAAGCAGCGCTTTCGTATTCCGGAGCAGTTTCGCATCATCCTCGCTGAGCGCTGGCCGCGACAGTTGCTGTACCAAAGAGGCGGCGGTAAGACGTTTCAGGCCCTTCTGTGAAAGAAGCCGAATTACATAAACAAAAAGCCGATGGTACAAGGATTGAGCATCTTCAGGAGCTACATCAAAGCGGGATACCAGTTGTCGTTGAATATGAGCACTGATGTCATTAGCCGAAGCACTATGCGTCCTCCACTCCACGCGGCGGATGAACTTCATCAGTTCATCGTCGGGTGCGTCCGTAACGAATTTCTTGAACAGCTCCCAAGTCTCATTGCGTAAAGGCTCTGGCCTAGGGGCACTGCCTAGTAGAGCGCGAATACCACGAAGTACCGCGTTTTGCGTCCTTGTCGGAAGAGCTTCCTCCCGGAGTTCCTGCCATACGCTCAAAGCCGGCCTCCCTCGGGGAATTGGTGAAGGCCGCTCCACCGCAGGCTCCGCGTTTGTTACAAAGACGAAGTGCAGATCCACATCCGGGTTGTGAGTGAAATGTTCGTAGAATGAGGACAACGCCTCAAGGATTTGAGGATTCCGTAGTGTTACGTTTCGATTAAGGTACTTTACTTGCTCTAGGCGACGGAATTGTTCTTCTTCTGACGAATCAAATGCGCCGATGACAACGTCTATATCCTCACCACGTTCGAGTTCTAAAGCGCCCGCAGTTGGAACGTCAAACCAACTTTGGATGGTCTGGTCAACTTGATATATATAGCCCCTAATTGTGGCCCAAGCATCCCTATCACGTGTTGGCGAAAAAACAGCCATATACGATTCAAGTCCCGAAAATTCGCATGCTGGAGAGTCGCAGCCTAGGAATCATTTTATATGACTTATTGTTCATGTCGAGTGTAATAATTCAACACTGTACTTTCTGAAACTCATGGCTTCCGATCGCGGCAACTGGAAGAGCAAAGTCAGACATGTTCTAACTAAAAGTCTACCTCTCACTGCTGTATAATCTTCACAGATATGGAACCCCTTTCTTCACTGGTTGGCGGAGTGCTACTGGGCTGGCTCTGGGAGGCTCTGTTCCAAGGCGGCGCGGCGGGTCTTAAGAAACTGCTCAACCAACCGCCAGCCCAACAGGCCATCAAGGCCACCGCCGACGAATTTCCCTTCATGCCGGAGGTCGAGCCTGCGCTCAAAAAGTGGTGCCAGAGTGATGAGTTCGCAAGGCTGCTCGCGGACATTCACGCTGGCCTCCTGCAAGCACCGGGCGAGGCGCTCGTTGAGTCTTTTATCACGGTGGGTGAATTTCACCACGGTTTGCTTGACCTGACAGAACACGCTGCGCGCGTGTTACAGGCGTTTGAAAAACACCTAGTCATAAAGCTGCTCATGAGCCCGGCGGGGCCGGTCATGGAGTTCATGAGGGCCGAAGAGCGACACCGTGAACTTCTAGAGCGGATAGAAGGGGTTGACAGGAAAATAGATAGTCAGCGGCTTGAGCCGGAAGCACCGGCTTCGCCGCGCCCCTCCGCGTTCCTCACGGCTGCTCAGTTCTTTCGCCCATACCTCCGGCGCCAACGCCTCTTTCACCACGCGTGGAGGACCGTCGGCAGGCAGGAAGAGGTCGCTGCGCTGGACGACTTTATCGGCTCGACGGAGTACCGAGTCGCCGTCATGACTGGCCCTACCGGCGTCGGAAAGACGAAGATAAATTTCGCCTTCGCGCGCGGGTTTCAACGTCGCCACAAAGACTACGAGTTGCGGTTCCTGGCGGAGGGCGTGTCGGTCAGCGATTCGTCTTTCGCTGAGCTTCCGGACGCACCCTGCGTCATCGTGGCAGACGACGCCCACCGTCGCGAAGATATAAAACTCCTGCTCGAAGGTGCGCGTCAGCGCCAGCAACCGACCAAAGTCATTCTTATCGCGCGCCCATGGGGGCTGACAAAACTCAACCTTCTGCTCGGGCAAACCAGCTACGATCCGAGTGAGATCAGGCACCTGCCCGAAATCCGCCCACTGACACACGAGGAGTTGACCCGCCTAGCCGCACAGGCTCTAGGTCGGGACTATGCTAGATATGCCGAGAGACTCGTGCGGGAGACGAACGAGAGCCCTTTATTCATCGTACTGGGCGGAAAGGTTATAAAGAAAGAGCAACTACCCCCTAAACTTTTCCTCTCTTCCGAAGACTTCCTGAAGGTACTCCTCACCCGCTACAGCGACCTCATTCTTGGCGAAATCTCCACCCGCTTCGGGGTCGAGATCAGCCGAAGGCTTATCCAGTTGCTCGCCGCACTCGGCCCGTTCGGTGAGAAGGATGAGAGCCTCCAGCGGGCGATGGCCGAATTCCTCCACATGGACGAGCCGGAGATGGTCGCCGCCATGGATGAACTTCAGGAAGCGGGCTTCTTGGCCCGCCGCGGCTACACGCTGAAGTTCATCCCCGACTTCATCGCCGAGCACATCCTCGAAGACGCTACTCTGACCTCAAAGGGGGAGCTGACTGGTTACGCGGATCAGGTGTACGAGGCATTCGGCTCATTCGGCTCTGCGAGAGTATTTCGCAATTTGGCGGAGTTGGACTGGCGCATACGCAACTCAAGAGACCCCAATACGGAACTACTCGACAACGTCTGGCGGAAGATAGACGAGCGGTTCCGATCTTCGGACCACTTCGAGCGGAAGAACATGCTGGACGGACTGCAGTCGGTCTCGTACATACAGCCGAGGCGTGTGCTGGCTTTAGCCGAGTTCGCGATGCACAATCCGGCCCCGGAAACGGAAGGCGAGATGCAGAAATACTTCCGGTTCACGCACGAGCACGTCCTGAAGGCGCTACCGCGAGTGTTAGCCGGTGTCGCCCGGAACGAAGAGTACCTTGCCCGCTGCTGCGAGTTACTCTGGGATCTGGCGGGTGGGGAGCCCGATGTGGCGAAAGCTGCCGTGAGTGAACTGAAAGACTTGGCTCGCTACGGCACCTACCCGGGAGTCGATGAGCAGATTGTTGTGCTTGAGTCAGCCGATAGGTGGCTCGGCGAGCCCACGCCCGAGCGCGTAACCCCCGCGCTCGATGTCGTCGACCAAGTGCTTCGCAAAACCGACCATGCCGACCACAGTGGAGGCGGGAAGATCGTGACGCAGGCCCTCACAGTTAGGAGTGAACCGACCCAAGAGCTGCGCCAATACGCCCTGCGAATCATAGGGCGGTGCGCGGCCTCCGACAACGTCAGGGTCGCCCTTAGGGCGGTACAGAGCTACGGCCACGCTCTGAGTGATCCGATGCCGATAATTAACCAGGTCATCTCCGATGAGGACCGCCTCCAGTGGCTTCCGGAGCAGAAGCAGATTCTGGAAGCGATTGATGAGATCGTCGCGCGCAACAACAACCCCTTCGTCCAACTGGGCGTCGCGGGGGCGCTTGAGTGGGAGGCCCTGAGAGCCCCCGAGCCAGAGATCCGAAGCAAGGCCCGGTCTATCATCGAACACATCCCCGACTCTTATGAAATCCGTCTGGCGCAGGCTCTGAACTTTGAGTTCGACTACCTACACCTCCGTGTAGACTTAGAGGCCGACGGGAAAGAAGAGGAAGCAGTAGAGGAACATTACCAACGACTGCGGGCGGTCAACGAGATGTGCTCGGCCCTCGCTGACGAGTTCGTCTCCAAGAACCCAGATCCCGCCGAAGGCTTAAGGCAGCTCAACCATTGGATGCACCTTATTGATGAGAGCGGCTGGAAGCCAAGGTCGTGGACGCTGTTGAACACTTTCTTGCAGAGCATCGCTTATAAGCACCCGGAGTACACGGCCACCATGTGCGAGGCACTGGTTTCGGAGCCAGATTGCGCAATGGCATCTAGGGCTGGTGACCTCCTCATGGTGCTCAGGGGCAATTCGCCCCAGCCGGCGCTACGACTCTGCCGGCGCTTTCTGGAGACCAAGCATCAATCCCTGTGCTACGCCGTAGCCCAGAGCTTCGCCTCGGGAACTTGGCTTCAGACTGCGGAGACTGAAGACTTCGAGATCTTAAGGTCGTTGATCGCAGACCCGCGCCCCGCCGTCAAAAAAGTAGCTATCAACTCCCTGCGGCAAGTCTTCGGCGTGGCTCCTGAACTCGCCCTCGACCTCGCCACCACTGTGGATACCGGCGGCGATGCAGAGTTGATCGACTCTCTCCTCAGGGTCTTCAACGAAAAATACGGTATTCACCCCGACAGGTTGAGCGACGAGCAGTTACGGACGCTGCTCTCGAAGCTCGAACCGCTCGACGAACTCGGTAGGAAGCATAGCCTCGACGCGTTCCTGACGTACGCGGCCGCGCGGATGCCCCTCGACTTTGTGAAGATGCTCCTAAACAGGCTCAGGCGCAAGGAGGCGGGAGACTTCCGGTATGAGCCTGTCCCTGAACACGGAGTGGGTCTGAAACTCAAGGGGCTCGCCTCGCGTGACGATTACCCTCAAATTCTGAGGGACGTTAGAGACATGTCCCGCGCCCCAGACGGGGAGACGATGTTCGGCCTCACAAACTTGTTCAAGGCGCTGTCCCTCGACTACAACGATGAGGGACTCACCGCCCTAAACGAATGGATTAATTCCGGCGACCCGGAGAAGATCAAGGAGGCGCTGCTCCTGCTGGACGGCGTTAAGCCGCCATTTTCTTTTGAACACGTTGGCTTTGTGACCAACGCCCTGCGGAAGGCTGAATCTGCCGGGGAAGAGTGCTACAGAATCGCGCAGGGCGTGTTCGCCGGAGGGGCCATACCTATGGAGCGGCACCGCGTTGTCGGCCATCCGCCGCAGAGCGTCGTCCGTCAACTTGAACAGGCAACCGCAGTATTGGGCCGCCTGCAGCCTGGGACGCCTGAATATCGCTTCTACGAGTATGTGGTCAAAGATGCCGAAAAAACTCTCCGTGACGAAGAGGCTAGTGATGAGGAACTACGGAGTTATTACTGACGAGGCTATGCGCTAATAAGAAAAGCTCCTGCTCGGCTCAATCATCTAGGTAGTCTGCAAGCGCCTCCCTAAATACACAGGTTAGAATACCGTAAGGATAATCATCTCCAATCGTCCTTTCTACATTCACCCCGATAACGAGAACCCTCTTCACTGGCTCCTCTTGGAACACTTGAAGGGCGGCTTCTGGAATCATGTCATGTCTCTGATCTTTCGTCACTCCCTTATATGCAAGCCCGATTACTGCGTTCCTGCGCTGTGCGGCCCCGCTCAGCATAAAATACGCCTCCTGCTGGGGAGCCTTAGACTTCACGTTTTTAACCTTGTGCTGAATACGCCGAAACTGCCTCTCAAAAAACTCTTGCTCGTCATAGGACAGGTTAAGCAGCATATAACCTATCTCGCTCCATCGGGCTATCGGTTGCTGCTCCATTCTGTCCAATATCCTCTGCCACCACTTCGTGTATCGGCGTTTAGGCTTAGGTACTTTCTCTCCAGTCCAAACGCTCATAAAGTATGGGTTAAGAATTTCTGATATGCCGTATATCCATAGCCCAGTCCCGTCGTACTCTGCCTCCCCGACGTTGAAACCGTTATCTATGTAAAAGGCAAGCAGATCAGTCTCGTCAGCCAAGTAATGCGCGTTCCGCTCGAGTTCAGAGCGCCTTGCTAGGTAGTGGAGCTTCTCGCAAGCAGTGTCGAACAACTCGAAGACAAGTTCCAGATCAGTGAGTGAAAGTGTTACCCCCAAGTCAGCACCTTTAGGGATAAAGCCGGCGCGGTGAAGGTCAGGCCAGCGCGCCTGGACGTTCGCGAGGATGTCCAAAGTTACGTTAAGCCTAATCGTCTCGTGGCATAGTCTATTGTCAACGTAATTAACCGCCCCGCTCAAAGTCTTGAATGTATGTTCCCCATGATTAGCCTGAAGATAGTCCGCGAATCTCTTCGCTTGAAGCGAGGGTTCCACCATCAACTCCCTAATCTCCTGTTCCAGCCTGAATGGCGCTCCCCGACGAGCCGGATCGGAAACTTTCCCTGACTTCGCCTCAATAACGATCTGGTAAGAGTCGATTATGACTAGAAGGTCGTTCTCAAAATCCTTTCCTGTAATGGGGTCGCTCCAAAGGCTGCCTCTATAAACCTTGGCTGATGGGAATCCGGAGCTAAATAGTCGTTCAATCTCATCCTCTAAATACTTAGCCCGCCGCCTCTCGTACTTGTTCCGTAAAGCGGGAATAGGACGAATAACATCCTCCATCAGTTCCAAGGAGAAACTCAGAAACAAACCCGGCACGGGCATGAAGTAGCGATCCTCGTCCAGCCTGATTAGCGGGCGTCTCCAGACAGGATTACCCAGGAAGAAGTGTTCGGGGTTATCCCTGGCCAAATCCCCGAATGAAAGCGACCACCCAGCGATGATTTTTTTCAGAGTGGTTTCGTTTACGTCACCTTGATAGGCGTCGGCGAAATCTTTGAATGTGAGCGTGTAAACGTCCGAGAGAAATCTGTCACTGTAGCTGAGAAGGAAAATGCGTGTGTTCTCTACGCTCAATCCTTTCTCTTCAAGAAATTTTATCAGGTCCTCGGGCGTCGATTCCGTCATTTGTGCAGCCTGCCAGAAAATGTTTACGGCTTCTTTGACTGACTTGGCACCCATGACTGGGGCGAGTTTATCGGCATGAGCCTGCACCCTCTTAATAATGATGATGGAGATGTCGAACCACATGCTGACAAGACTTTGGATTCGAACACCGGTTTCTTCTTCCAAGGCATCGTCAGTGGGGGCAAAAAGGTCAACGAGAATGCGTTTCACCTGTTGGGGGTATCCCCAGTTCCGTAGGGACTGGGTATGTGTTCGTATATCCTCCAGCACGCGCATCCGCTGCCGTTCCTCCTCGGACATCGAAGAGTCGAGGTTCGCATATCTGCGCATAGGGAAAGATTTTGAACAGGTGTTCAAGAGTTCTCGGATTTCGTGAATAGCTTGAGGCGGTGCTAGGGAGGAGGCGTAATCATCTCTCCTGTTCCGGAGTACGAGGCTTTGCAGCAGTTCAAGATGATTCTGGAATATTCTTGTCCTGCCGGGCTCCCTCGTAAATCGGAAATCAGAATCAAAGGTGCTGTAAAAAGAGTTAGCGGAAAGTACATACAAGGGGTCGTATTTAAGTATTTCTTCCTGTAGCCTGGCAAAAGATTCATCGTACTTGGCGTGGTGTTCCTCACCGATCTCTATGAATCGCTTATCTGCTTCCTCTTGGGTCATGCCCTCAAACGGCGAAGGCATCCACTCGAAGCCATAACTATGTTTAGAGGATGCGGTGGGGCTCTTAGGCGACCGTCGTTTTGAAGGTATTTTCCTCTTGCGGGATTTGGGGCTCATACATATTTAATACATGAAAGCAAGATGATTAGCTAAAAGGATGTAATAAGTGAATAGAAAAGCTGTCCTCATCAGCTAGCTTCGAGGGCATTTAATTTTTCAGCCTCTTTAGTCTTGAGTCATGTGCTTGTTTCTTAATACGCTGTAGCATGTTGAATAATTTATCTATCTGTCTAAGAACTGCCCCAAGTTCTTTGCTATTAAGTTCGTCCGCCTCAATTTGGCTCATTGCATCAGCTAGTCGCTGTATATCCTCATAAAATAGGTGGCGCGGGTCGTACGGATTCTTCCTGAGTAGGGCGTTAGACTTCAGCCTACCTGCCTCTCCAGAATTCAAACTCTCCTCTGGAATCTCACCCAGGATGGCCTTAACTCTCAGGCGGAGGCTGTTCTGGGACCCGTTAGTTAGCACGTGAGCTTTGACAATCTCACCCCGTGCCTTCCGCGCCTCCTGGGTACTACATTTCAGGCGTTCAGATGTAAGCCGCGCTAAATACACCGCTTCCCTGATGTTTATTTCACCCTTGGTAAGTGCGCCGGCTACATCCGATGGATAACGCAAGAGAGGCAAATAGAGGCTGACAAAGCTCGAAGGTGAAATACGACCGTCCGTCTCCCGCCTCATCACTTCTTTAAGATTCTTGGCAACTAGTGTGACTTCATGGCGGGGCCAGCGTCGCGGACGGCCGCGCATTTCGGACGCTGTAGGTTGCCTCTCGTAGTGCCTAACAGATTCGAGCATTCTGGCCAATTGCAGTTCGCTTTTAGGCAGTACGGCAGAGCACCGACCTCGCAGCTTGTCGAGGACGGCACGAACAGCTTCGGGTGAAGCCAGTGGGTCAGTCTGTCGTGTCCGGCGTCGGGATGCGCGCATAGGATAATTTGGTGCTCTTTCTCTTGATAAGCTTCGCAAATTTGCCAATAAATGTCAGAGTATCACAATATTGCCAAACAAATAGGCAATAATATCAAATCGTATGAAAGATGGTTACACGATTGACACAGAACTGTAACCTTATGCTAAGCTCGCATGGTGCGAGTAAAAAGACAAGCCAAACTAAAAACGAGCCTTGTTAAGAGAGCACTGCCGCAGAAGAAAGTCTACTCGGTGAAAGATGATCAAGCGATTCTCGCGGCGCTTGAAGCGTGGGCAGAGAAAACAACCGGCTCGCTCTCATATCGACGAGAAGATCTTCAACATGACAAGCAAAGCTCTGTTCTTAGTTTCTTTTCCTTCACAGTCAAACACCCTTTTTCTATTCGAACGCGAGACTGTCTTGCGTGGAGGCGGCATTTAGAATCTAGTTACAAACCTAATACTGTTTACGCCCGTCTCTCGCGCCTCTCCTCTTTCTATAATTGGCTACTCTCCGACCCTATTTTAGGTAAACATCTACGTGGCAATCCAGTGATTCTTGCGCGCCCGAAGTGCCCACCGCCATATCAAGCCGAATCGAGTAAGTCTCTCACCGATGATGAGATGAACCGCTTGTTAAAAGTAGTAAAGAAGGATGCTGATGAAGGCTCTATGGTCTGTAAGAGAGATTATGCCTTACTGCTTCTTTACTTTTTGAGTGGCTTGAGACGAGCCGAGATTATCAGTTTGCGCGGTAAGGACGTCGAGGTTGTTGAAGATAAACTGCTCATTAAGTATAAGCGTAAAGGTGGACGGTACATAGGTCGCGAAGTGGCTGATCCTGATGCTATTGAAGCAATTGATGATTATCTTACGTTTTCAGGCCGGACGAATGTACTCGGGTCGGAACGTCCTGTCTGGACGAGACACGACCGGGCAGGGCGTGCTGGTGCTCCGCTTAGCTCTCATGCTTTTGTGAAGAACTTAAAGCATTACGCCCAAACCGCGAAACTGAAAGGATTTCATCTACATCAGACTAGGCACACATTCGCGCGGATTTTCTCTGAAGATTCTGGCAGTATGATGGAAACACAAGAGGCACTTGACCACGCAAATGTCGCTACAACTCGTGCGTATGTGCAGCGGATAGCTATTAAGCGCGATAAGTTTAGCGCATCCATAAAACGTCGTATACAACGGTGACAATAGCTATATAGACAAGAATAAGGAAACTTAATATTCTCTTCTTCCTATCGTGTCTCAACTAGGGAATTTTTCACTATATATAACCTTCTAGGAGCAACAAATGAATAAGGGTATTGATGAACCAAGAATCCCTTTACGTAAGCTAACAGAAGGCGAGTTGAATACATTCCGCGAAGACTATCGTGAATTAGAGAAAGAGATACAAAGCTTCTTTCGTGCCTACTACATTTCTGGCTTAATACTCGTTGCAGCATGGTTGACAGGTCCACAATCAAAACCGTTACTTGAACTAGCTCTCGGGAACGGCGGCTACAATATTTATGCACCAATAGGCATCGCGTTTCTAAATATGGTAGCTACCATTTCTCTCATTTATAAAAGCATTGAAATTCATGAAGTAACGCAGTTCGCAGTATATTTCAGTGAATCTAATAGTGCTGCAAATTATTGGGAAAGCTGGCGTAGAAGTTCAAATAATTATGCCAGATTCGCGCGGATCGTCTATTCTCCATTATTGTTCTTAGTGCCAATAGGATTATCATGCCTTATTTTAATACCGACAGGAGTGATCCTTTATAGCAAACCGCAAGAGTTAATAAATCGTATTAAAGATTATCAAGTTCCAACTGCATCTATTGATCCGCTTCTTCCATTACAATCTTTGGACCCTGCGCGTGTTACCCTTGCGGAAAATAAGTTGGAAGAGGATCGTAAAGCATATGCAGAGCGTGTCGTCCAAGTATTCCCGTTGGCAAGATTCTGGTTTAAGGTTACCGTCGGTTTACACTTAATACCTATAGTACTTGCTCTGTTTAATGCTCTTATTGTGCCACTTGGGTGGAAGAAGATTGTGAGGCCTCGTGACCGGAATATTCTATCGAAAGACTCAATTACACCTTCCCCAGAAGATAAGATAGAACATCCATCTGAAAATAAAGAAGAGATGCGGGGAACAAAGGGGGTAAATAAAATCCCAGCCAAAGCTAGTGAAGGAAAGTTAAAAGAGCAACCTGATCGTGATAAAAAGATCGGCAAGAGTAAATGAACCTAGCAACTTAAACTTGCACAATGAACGCACTCACTTATCCTACTGCGATTGTCATGGCTAATTCATCTACGTAAAAATCTTTGAAATAGCTTGTGGCGTTTGCGCATTTACTAATTGAAAGGCTGCCGAAATTACTCCTGTAACTCTTTTCTTATCAGATAAAAGGTCATCTATACTACTCACCAAATCTAAGCCCTTATCAACTACTAGCACCGAGTTAGTTGTTTTAAGGATACGTAGATTTTCCTCCTCTTGTCCGGGAACAGGGGAGACGGCAAGAAGTGGCAATCTCAGTAAGAATGCTTGAGAAGTCGTTAGTCCGCCAGGTTTACTTATGAGAAGGTCTGCACCGGCAAAATAAGGAGCCGGGTCAATAAAGCCAGTGACGATAAAATTCCTTGGCTGGGACTTGTGACGCAATACGTATTTTTCAATCTGTGCTTTTCTTTCTCTACTTCCCGCAATAATTATAATACGCGAATCGGTGTGTAGACGACATAAGGAATTGATCACCTTCTCAACTCCCAACCCCATCCCCCCGCCCATCACCAAAATAATTTTCACGTCTTGAGGAAGATTCAAATAATTACGTGCCTCTTGCCTGTCAACTGAATCGTAGAAGTTTTCAGCAAGTAAAATGCCCGTAACTTCTACTTGCTCTGCCCCGAATCCCATCTTGATTAAATCTTCTTTATGCTGAGTTGTAGCTACAATAAATTTATCAATATGCGGGAAAATCCAAAAACTCTGGGTATGCCAATCAGAAAAGACTGTGACCAAATTTGCCGCTATTAGCTTTCGCGCTTTTAGATAGTTGACTACAGCGGTGGCTATTGGGTGAGTAGTTATAATTATGTCGGCGCTCTGATTAAGTAACCATTGTTGAGTATTCTTGAAACGACGTGGAAATAATGATTCTCTGATCCAATTTGATCCTGGAATTCTCGACCAGTAAAAATATAGGAATCGCCACAGCCACGAAACCTGTTGTATAAGTAAGAAATAAGCTCTGTTTCCTATTTTGATTGGCTTATTGTGTTCAAGCTTAAATACATCATTAATCTGCACACGGTGCCCGATCTTTTTAAGAAGATTGGCATAGTTGTCGGCTATAACTTTATGACCTAAAGATCCAGATTTGGCATAAAGGATAAGAATCCTTTTACTCATAGAATGGCCTTTACAAAGCGTTCATTATTTGCAAAGTTTATCTGCTCTATCATACAGATAAGCAATTCAATAAAACGAAAACATAATTGATGATCTATAGCAGTTCTATATCATTCGGTTCATCAATTCCCCCCGAGCTGTCAAGTTCAACTGAAGTTTAATGATAATGCCGTCTAAGTTCTGTTATTCATATACCGGAGTGTGAACAAATTTCTCTTTGAGGATATTGTTTTGGAAGACTTGCTTTAATTGATCATTAGCTTGCACGCGCATTTCAATATGCCCGCCATCTTCCCAACCCTCGTTCCACCATGAGAAACCTCGCACTTTTAGATCCCACGGGTTGCGCGCTAAAGCCGCTAATGCTTTCTCGGCCCACACACCTTGCTCACACTGAACAGCGTTCGGCTTATCCTGTGGATAGTCTTTAACGACGCCCATTTCGAGAATAAAGAGCGGCCTTCCGCCCTCTAGGCTTTTAACGCCGTTTCGGTCGGACATCACTTTTTGCATCACATCTTCAAAGCTGAGACACAGCTCTCTGGCAGTCTGCGGCCCGTAAACAGAGATGCCAATCCAGTCGACTAGACCGGGGCCAGGATAATAGCTCTTAATCGTATTCCACTCCGGGGTGTCGTCGTCGGAAAGGGTTACGTGAAAGACCCAAGTGATGTTTTTAGCACCTGCGCTCTCGATCACTTTTCTGATATGCCTGTAGACTTCCTTAAACTTATCCGCGGATCCTTTATTTGCGCCGTTGTAAACGCCGTTCCACGGGAATATTTCGCTGTTGACTTCGGTTCCGTACTCGACGACCAGCGGTTTACCGTACTCGGCGGCCCTTTCCCCCCACCTTTTAAGGGCGTCGTTGATCTTACGGTCGCGAAGGATTCTCTCGAACGTGAAGAACTTTTCCTTCTTCTTGGTCGCATCGTAAGTTGTCCTGAGCATCAAGCGAATGAATGGGATGCTCTTCTCCTCCTTGTCGATTCTTCTGACTGCGTCCCAAGGGAACTCCCAGTAGGACTCCTTCTCCCATTCGTGAGAGAAGTAAACCCACGCGACACTGCGTCGCGGGGCTGTGTCTGGGAAGGCCGCATTTAAGTAATCTTTAAGTACTTTTGGGTTATCTATGTAAGCGCTTTCGTCACCTTTATCGTCGGCGGGGTGGACGCCGTGATAAAGGCGGCCATCTTTAGGATAGCTGAGTTTCATCATCTGCTCCTGCGGTGCGCTACGGCTCCCCTCTATGGAGGCCATGGTAATGTTGCTTTGATTTGGCTTGGAGTTCGTGTTGCTCCACATGCAAGACTGGCAAAGGATTACTACTCCTAAGAGAATATAGCAGCACGCTCGGCTTTCCCACGCCTTTCGATACACTCCTGTTATGTAAAAGGAGTCCCTTCTGTTAAGTAAAAATGGTTCCATGCAAATTCCTCCGGCGTAGGCCTGGTTTTACCTAACAGATCAAAAACTATTAGGTATGTACCGAAGTTACACCTGTTCTTAACATTTCTACTGCCCGCTCAACTTCTAGGTCTAGTGTCCGCACATCCGCCTCGTCGTGAAAGTGGTAGGAAATCCACCTCACGTTTCCGTCTTCTACCTTGTTATAGAAATAGCATGCATTCTGCTGTGTTGCCGGACTTTGCATCATTCGGACGAATGGCAAAAGATCGAGAGGCCTAAGTTGGTTTTGGTGAGCGAGATATAACCTTTTGTCATCTAAAGGAATGAGAGCTTGTAATAACCCCTGCTTAAACGGAAGGCGTGTTCCCATCAATTTCTGCACAGTGGTATGAAAAATCCCTTCGCTGTACTTGAGGTTTTCCGGTAGAACAAGAGTTGCGGTGACGTAACGATCAGCGATTGCTTGGCGGACGATGGCAAGGTGCTCCTCTAGATAGGCTCGCCGTCGCTTAGCTTCATTATAACCCAGAATCCCGCCATGCCCCTTCCAATCGTTACGGACTTTACGCACCTCTTCGAGGGAGCTAAATAGCCTGTCATCAATTAGCATCTCCACAAATTCGTCGGCTGGGTTGCCAAATAGCTCTAAGACCGCAGATCGCTTTGTCAGGTCATCATGCAATCTTTTTAACTCCCTCGCCAACCGCATATAGAGATGATTCCATGCTCCAAAATCAGGCCTTTGGTACTTGCGCCTAAATTGAGGGTTCGGCTCTTGTAAACAAACATCTTCCTGAGTGCAAAATGTTGGACTGATACTAAAACCACTTAGCAATATCGTTGCATGCCACTGGGCCAGACCTTCAAAGAAGTGGAAGAGATGTTCGATTTTCTGCTCACTTCTCTTCGCAGCGTCATATGTTCGGAGGATAGAAGCGAGTGGGTAGGGGAGAGTGTCAAGCCACAAGTCAAAACTGTCGCCTCGGTCAAAAACAAGGAGGGAATGAGCAATCTCCTGTAATTTTTCTGGCTCAGCCCACAGCTTACGTCGCAGCGTTTCAAGTTGAGTTGATAAATCTGTGATCGTAGAACTTAGACTTACCGCCTCAGTCTGGACATTAATGTCTGGCAAGTAAACAACGGCATTGGAGAGTTGAGATTTATTAATTTTTGGAATGAACGAGCCTGATAAAAGAGACTCGCGCGTCTTCATGCCAAGAGGAGAGTTGAAGAAACCTGCTACGTATGCCGCGTTTGCTTGCTGTGGATCCAGGACGAGTTGAGCGTAATTATGTGGTTTGAGATGCAGTTCAGCGAGCGAAGCGACTGCTGGCGACTGTCCTATGAGCGGTAAATAAACTGCATTAGGATTATCTTCAAAGCCAATTTGTCTGTTGGCAAGTTTTATTTCGCCTGTTAAGTATGTCTTCAATGGCCGGGGCTCTAAGCCCATCGCTTGAGCCATCGTCCCAATATCCCTCTCTGCAACAAGGACCGGGAATGAGCGGAACCGTTCAGGCTCGATCAAAACACCGAGTTGCGGTGCTTTGCCTGCGCGCCTAACCTTAAGATTCGCTAGCAGTACCTCACTAGACTTGAAATCTTGTCCTAGTTCGCCTACGAACAGTTGCGCGGGTTTATTCCGACGTATGATTACAAGCAGGCCAGCAACTTGAGTTGCCGGCGCGAATGTACCAGGCGGAAGCGCAAGTGCAGCATCAACATATAGGCCAAATCGCTCCAAGTTTGATTTGACAGTTCGTGCATTGCGCGGCTGCATAAAACCGGGAGTTAGAACAAAGAACCCAGATCCTTTATCAGTCAGCAAACGTGCGGAAGCAAGGAGTATAATGTTACCCACTTCATCAGAAACTTCAATAGGACCTTTGTCAGACTGGAAGACATGGGTTAGATGAGGCCCGGCAAGAGGAGGCTGCGCAACCACAGCCTCAAAGCGGTCACTGACTTGATTCAGAAGTACGGTTGCGTCTCCGTGAAGCCACTTTATGTTCTTATCGTGGTGAATGATTTGTGCGGCATCGAAGACGGATTTGTTATACTCGATACCTAATGCTAATGCAGGATTGTACCTTCTCGTTAATTCTCCAAGTGTACCACCAGCCCCGGCACAAGGATCAAGGATGTTGGACGGCGGAGAGTCGCTTAAATAGGCCGCTATGAAGTCGGTGATAAATTCTGGAGTGTATAGCTCGACGAAACCGCTCCATTTCGGCGCGCGTTTATGAAAATCATCTAAATCTAACTTGATACCACGCTCCGCTGCTGCTTGTGCGAGGGTCAGCAGGTCAATAGATCCACTGAAAATCCCGCTTGAGCGCATACTGTTAAGAAAGTTCCACCACTCGTTCTCGTCCGGCTTGCTCACCTCATTAGCCTTTCTTACTTTGTATAGATTGAGCAATCACTAAAATCTCGTTCTTAAAGCTTAGAGAGTTAAGGTACCTCACGCCCTTTGGCATCAATTAGATCAAGTAAATGTTCCGGCGTGTGCTTATTTTCAGTACTCTTTACATTAGGGTTCACAGCCTTCAAATCGTAAACCGCACCTTCGATGGACTGTGCCTTAATACGAAACTCCTGCGCCTCACCTTCAAGCGGGTTATAAAAGTCCTTGGAAACTACCACGCGCCAAGATAGTTGCTCTCGCGAACATTGAAGATATCATCACCATGGAGAATGATTCGTGGGAATTATTACTTTATCAGCATCCTCAGCCTCTGCCGATGGGTAATGGTGCTTACGGTGTGGTTTTAACTAATGTTCGTGTCCTCAAAGTTCCTGTCGCATGCAGGGGCCGACAGATGGTCTTTCCAATCCCCGAATACAAAAAGCGCTTAAAATGTCTAATTAGCTTTAACCTCACTTGAGGAATCGGCTGAAGTTATGGCGCATTAGCTCTTTAGCGATATCCAAATCATCTGAACTTTGAACCGAGTAACCAGTCCACCTGCCTTCCTGATTGTAGGTCTCAATAACAAAGTGCTTCCGTCGTGGGCTAAGATAAGCGAATAGCCGTCCTGAGACCTTAAGCGAGATGGCAAATTTGATAGGCTCAACCAATATCTTATTAGTATCCCATGCAACAATCTCATCAAGTAGATCTCGGGCTGTCGCTCGAGCTTGGGAGTCTGTAATATATGCCAAGCGATCATCAATAGAATAAGTCTCAAGAACTTCAGGTGGTGATGGAATAGTCTGCTCAGAAAATACAGGAATAACCTCGGCAGAGCTATCTAACCTGATGCACTGATAGGAAAAAAGCGAGATTGGGATGTCGATCCACTTACAACGGTTAATAAGAGACTGCGAAAAGCTAGGAGCAACCAGAAAAAGCCTAGCGGGTTGTGTGGGATCAATTGAAAATGTGTTGTATAACCTGGCGAATGCTTCCAAATTGGATGATACGTAGTCGTAATAATCTATTGCCTGAAATAGCATCGCGTCGTCCTCAACCACTTTCAGTTCAGCGAGAACAAGAGACTGTCCACTATCAACGAAGAGAACATCGAGGCGGCCTGAGTCGGTAATCCTTTGATGGCCCACATAGCGCAAGCCATCCTCAATCTTGTCGACATGCTGACGAACTAAATCTTCGAGTTGCTGTTCTGAGACGTCCATGTATGAGTATGTTGTCATATACGTTTTAAGGCTTACCATTGAGCCCTGCTGGCGCGTTATTTAGAGACTAATTGCCGTTAAGAATCACATTCCAATCGTATTTGAAACGGTTGAGCAAATTATCCTGCATCCGTTTCGCTACCTTCTTTGAAGAGCAAACGCATGCTCGATAGTAGAGACACCAACCGGCATTCAAATGTCTATTTATGATTTTTGATAGATGAGAGCCATTTCTGGCATAGCACTCGATTCTCTTTCGCTCATTACTTGTCTCCCCTACGTAATGCCATTGAATATTACTACCTCGTTTTCCCCCTGTACCTAGTTCATAACAAGCGGGGCCATCATTATCAAGAAAATCATTAAACCATTCACCTCTAATAGCAATCAGTCTCGGCCTAGTCCATCCCATATAAAACCTGCTCCTTCAACAAAACTATCGAGTAGTACTCCTATAAAACATCTCGAACTGGCTTATCTAATCACTCCCGTAGCGGCTAGTGCCGCTAATAAGTTCGGCAGATAAGGCTTCAAGCTCCTTATCGGGCACCCACGGCTCATTTCCTGCGATAAATCCGTGAACAAGCCCTGGGTAATCTACAATCGTAAGCAAGCCGACCCAATGGTCAGCGCTCATCCGATATTTCTTTAACCGTATAAATCCCTCTAGCTGCTCGAATACTTCTTCCGCATCGCGTGCCACTGCTGAAAAGCAGGTAATTCCGGCGCGAGCTTCATCCGAGCCCATACTGAAATCGTGTTGCCTGCGGTCTTGAAGAGTCATCCTGCGAATGCGTCTAAAGAAGCTGGCGAAATTCCTGCGCCCTTCGTCATTTAGGCTGAGAAGACGGAGAACGGCCTCTGAGTGACCGTAAGACCCTCCTCTTTCGTCTAATTCCATTATGATGTCGCGAAGAAGTTTCGGCATCGGTTGCCTCGGCTTCGCTACCGCCGTCTTTCGCGTACCAGTTTCGTAAAGATAATAGTCGTCGAAAGGTGTCGAGAAAGACCCGAACTGTACGAAATCTGCCTCGCTGAACCTTTTGTCATTCTCGAAATACAGTCCGCGCGCAAGATAGAGACCGAACCAGTCGAGTTCGTCGCTCGCCCTGAACTTCCGAAATTCGTTGACCCGCAGCCGCCGATGAAGGTAATGAACGAGTTGAGTGGGGAACTCATTCATTTCACAGATGACGCGCAAAATGTCGAGTGAGACGGCCCACGGAAGTTCAGCCTCTTCAAGCACACCTGCCCTTGCTACTTCATGCAACATTGCGTTAAACGTGTCCATCGGCTCCAACGTGACAGTTACCAGAAATGTCCGCCAAAACCTTCCTTTATCGATGACGACCTTCTTTCCTTCACTTGTGACGAATGTCGGAGAGTTGGTGCCCTCTATGTAGCGTTTTGCCCGAACCGCCTGGCTATGGGCTTTGCCTAATAGCTCCTTGAGGTCTCGCTTGATGCGATCTTTGGATCCCCGGCGTGCGGAGAAAGAAAAAGAACCAGCCTTTGCCTCTATAAGAAAAAGTGTAGTGTCGTATACGACGAGGCCATCCAGTTCTGTCTTTTTAGCGATACCGCTCTCTATGACCTGATACTCCAGCCCACCGTACACCTCTGCGTGCTTCAGAGTATTTCCTAAAAGGCGTAGTGTTTCTTGCTCAAGGTAATTCTTGCGGTTCTTCTCGTAACGCTTCCAGATTCGATTGCCTTGAACCTGTGCGTTTGGAGAGGTTGGATTGATTGATTCTTCAAGGCGTGGTTGGACAGCCCAAATGAGGCTTCCCGGAAGGGGGCACATGTAAACTCCGTCGTTGTGCAAGAACGGACGAACCCTCAATTCATGAGTCGGTGACGGGATATAAAAATCAGCGGATATGGAGCCGAAATCCAGAGAGAAGTATTCAAGCGCGGCCTTCACGCGCTCTACCGGCAGTCTTGCTTCCGCCGCAATTTCCCCGGCACTAAATGAGTAAACCCGTGTCCCAAGAAAAGTCACTCCCCACAGGGTTATCCAGTTTCTGATATGCCTTTTGGCCTGCTTCGAAGGGAGAGCCTTTATACTCTGAATGTAAGCCTCGTTAGCTCCTGGCTCGCTGCTACCAGCACGGGCCGTCCGTAGCTCTTCGAGAAGCTCTTGCTCGCCCTTTTTGGTTGCCTCCATCCTCGCAGCCAGTTTCCGTTTAGTCACCTTATCTCTGGCTTTTTCAAGGGCCAAAAGATCTTCCACCGTAAAACCTAGCAATTCGAGCAACTCGCCCTTAATCGGCTCAAACAACGTCTGTAGGCGTTCCTCCTGATGATGGGAGTAACCAGGGCTGCGTACCACCAGTTCATTGGAAATTGTGCGGTAGCGAAAAGCGTCGAGCGCCGGTCGTTCCTTGCCCTCGATCTCAGGGAGAGATTCGGCCGCCCAGTAAAAATTAAGATTGACAAAGATGTCTCGCATCTTTCTTTCAATCTGCTCCAAAACCGGCCCATCTATAACATAAGCTTCTCCTGCATTGAAAGGGTGCTTAAGGTACAGCAAAGCTGCGTATTCAACGAAGGCAGCCAATCCGGTGTGATTGGTCTCTTTGTATTTTTCTGGGTCGTTCAACAGTTGAGTAACCATCAGGTTTGCAAGCATGTTGAAGGAGTTATACCTGAGAAGGATAGCCTCCAACTCCTGCGCTTGGTTGCGTATCCATTGCAACATCTCCTCCCGCAATGCCTGTAATTTTTCAGGTGATTGGAGAGCTTCAGGCAGAGGGATAGAGAACTCAGGCTCATTTTGGGTCTTCGAAGATGAAGCTTTCCCTCTGATCCTATTTGACAGACGACGTGATTTGTTTCGCTGCTTCTTCTTCATAACAGCTTAACATAAAATTGTCCTGTCTATTATACGCTGTCGCGTTTTTGAGACAAGCACGATTTTGAGCCTGTGTTGAGGAGAATTCTCGGATGGATAATTTGATCTGAGGTATTTACTAACCTGGTATTAAGACCAGTCTTTCGCGACCGCGCGTGATGTTTCGCGGTGACTACAGAACTCGCCTCGCCCGTAAAAGATTATGTTGAAGGCATTATTGATCTTAACAGTGACATTCTCCAGTCTTTTCCTTTAACAATTTCCCAAGCGAAGCCTACCCGAAACCACCTTTTGCTCTGAAGCGCTCAGTTGACCTTATGCTAACAGAAATTTACTTCAAAGCAGGGGTTGATCTGCCTTCTGACCGGAGCATGTGTTATCTCCCACTTTTCTTCACTGGTAAACGCCCGCTGACGCCTTCGTGCCTAGACGAGTTTGGCAGTTCATTCGGCAACTCCAACTTGTCATCAATGAGCACATCTGTTGATATTCCCACCAAACGAGCATAAGTAAGCAAAAGTAGCAATGGCGGCTCACGCTCGCCCCTTTCCATTCCGGAAATATTCGTAGGATAGATAGGCGAGTCCTTGTAATCCAACTTCTCAATCATCTGTTCAAGGGTCAAGTTCAGCTTGGCACGGATCTGCCGGAGTTTCACTCCTAATCGCTTAGGGCGAGGGCGGTTTGAGCGTCCCATCAGTCATACCTCCCTGACGAGACACTCTCGGCTAGACAACTCCAAGCTGCTTGCCTATTTAGGCAAATATCACTTACATTATCTTGGGTCGCGCAGAGTCGGGAATCATGTCGCTCTGCAACGATGCTCATCAGCCGTGCTGTCGAGCCTCATGAATCATATTGGCGACACCCAGTTGTCAAAGATACCTGTAGACAAAATACCAAAGTGGGTGGTCTACGGTCTATTACTACCCATCTTTTAACATTTGCACTTTACTATGAAATACCTGCTTGCTCTTCTATCAATACCTGTTTGTATATTCTTCGCAAGTCATTCGGTCACGAAAGCGCAGACTGTACGTCGCAACAAGCCGCCCCTTAATACGGCCCGTTTACTTAACTCTGAAGAGCGTCAAGCCGCAGAGCAGGCGCTCGCACGTTTGCGTGTATTACGCGACGGCTGGAATGATGTGAACCTCCAGTTCATAAAGCAGGGCTTCACTTATGCTGAGAGATTCGATCCGCGGTTGTATGCAGTACAGTACCTCGAAGCGAAGGCGGCTGTCGGCGAGACACTTCGGGTCCTTCCGAAAGGTGAACTGCGCTCGGCGATCGAGCAGGCGATGGACATCTTTGACGACCTTGAGGCGATCACCGAGATCTTTCGCAAAACCTCGCCGTTTACGACGGATGTGCGCGTCACCGATATCTTCCCTTACCTGAAGAAATACAACATACCCTACGAGAGTGGGGTGATGCGGGTGAGTTACGGCCTCATCCTTCACCAGGATTTTGTAATGAGTTACATCCTCCCATTCAGGTACGCGAAGGTTAACCGAATAGAGGTTCTCCTAGGCGGTAGGGCTCAGCCCATCCCTCCTCCACCTACGTACGAGCAGATGTTCCATGTACCTGCCATGAAGCCTCCCATTGACCGTTCAAGCGTTAGCGTGGACGCACTTAAAGGGATAGCACGCCAGGCGATTGAAGCCAAAGTGCGAGGTAACCAAACCTTGCTGAGGGACTTGCTGGATGACCAATTCATGTTCTACGCATTGCAAGGGAGACAGTGGGATAGAGAGAGATTCTTCAGAAGCATCTCTCCTGATCCAATGGTCAAGAATTTCAAGATTGAGAGAGCAGAATTAAGCTTTAGGCAAGAAGCGCCGGTACTAACCACTGTAATCAAGTATGAGTCCCTCAGGGGAGAATTCAAGAGCTTCAATAATACGTTTACGTTTGTGAACCGTAACGGCAAGTGGCTGATCATTAGGTGGAGAGCCTTCTAGTCAATGTATGAGTTCCTTAAAAGAGTGCATCCTGCTGCCTCTCAGGACTTCAGCGTTGGCGGGAGAATAGCGTGGGCGATTCATTGCTATAACGCCGCGTGGGATGCATGGGAGAAAGGAGATCTGGCCACGGCAGTCATTACACTCCGGGAAGGAATTTACGCATTTCCATTCCCCAAGTCGTTAGAGCTATTGGGTGAATGTCTGCTCCAAGAAGGCAATCTCGTAGAAGCTACAATCTACTTGGCAGCAGCAGTTGGGATGAGTGCAGAGTATGAATTTCGCCATCTATTTCTTCTTGGTAAAGCACTTGCGGCAGCTAACGATAACTACGTCTCTAAAATTATGCTTGAAAAAGCTATTTCAATTCAACCGGATCAGGAGGCACAAGAGTTATTGAACGAGGTCAAAAGTAGATCTACATCAGAAGAACAGGCTGCGTAAGATTTCCTCTTTTTACCAATTAAGAGGTGCGAAGGATATGCCGAGCGTTAAAATTCTCCATTAAGGTCAAATCATATGCTACTTGTCTCTTGGTCGAGTATTACTCCAAAAACCATATGTCAGTTTCTTTAGCAGAGCTGTGAAGTTTCTGGCACGCTGCGATGAGTCCTGATTGATGTTGTGAGTCAACCCTGTCGAATAGCGTAAGTATAAGCTTTTCCATCGACCGCAATTGCTTCCATTGCTCGCCTACTCTGCGGCGGGTTTCATGCTCGTCAGCAGCAGAGATAAAAGTAGTGTTGATGAATTGAATCATCAAATCAGCTATTTTGGGCTTGGTCATCAAAAACGCTACTTCCTTGGCTATCACATCAACAACGCGATACTGTGTCTCGGTATTCTCACACCGGGCGAGTATATCAATGAGGTTTTTGACGGCTGGGATTACCTCGATTGAATTATCGTCAATCGTTATCGGTGCACTCTGCCGTCGCCCCCAATATTCCTGATAAACCATATATGTAAAGAAAAGGAACTTGTGAGTATCCAATTCGGTAGGCAGTGCCCTTCTTAATTGTCGAAGCGCAATCTCGACATCCTTAGATTCATCCGGCGGCAATTCAAAATTCTCCGGGTCAATATGAAAGTGGGCGCTTGGAGAGATTTGCTTCTCTTCCTCCGCCAAGCGACGCTCCAGATCGCTATTCAAAATCTTATCCGAGTCTGTCAGTAAGTATGCTTGCTCAATAATGCCGCTTACAGCACTCACGATTTTCTTGAGATTCTTTCTTTGCGGCTTGTTCTGGCCAGCTTCAATGCGCCTCCATTGGCGAACATCTATACCAGCTAGCGCAGCAGTTTCATCCTGCGTGCGTCCCGCTTCTTCCCGCCACCACCATATCAACTCACCGAAGAGAATCTTTCGGTGTGCTTCAGGCGGAGCTTCAGCTAATCGTATATAAACATCCTTCCGGCTACCCCTCTTACCATAAGCTATAGAATTCTTGATACTTTGTCGGGCCGTATTCTTTAGGCCCCTTCCGCGCGGAATCAACCAGCGATGCTGCTTGCGACAACGTAGGCAATCCCAAATTAGATAAGTCTCCTTAGGCGGCAGGTTCACACTTTCCGTAACGGCTTTCACGGCGTTCGTCCTATGACAATTATTGCAGGCCAGGATGAGAATCATTATCAGGCTCCTTTCCTGTACTACGCGAAGACTGTAAGAGAGCCACATCCGAAATGTCAGGTCAACAGGACATTTCAGACCCCCCCTCTTTTCAAGAATCATGACTTGCTGTATACCTGAAAGCATGGAAGGCAAAGAGAGAAATCACAAGCTAGAGCGACAGTTTTTGAACGCCCTTGAGCTTGAGGCTCTGACAGGCATTGCGCGTAAGACTTGGCTTGCTGGCGGAGCCGGAACATCTGCCATTCCCAAGGTTAGATTTGGCCGCTCAGTCAAGTGGCCCCGCGAAGCTGTAGAGAAGTGGTTGTGCGAACGCTTGAACGAAGCAGAAACAGCTTCCGGCAACACAGAAACACAGAGCAGCCGTGACTCTCAGTAAACTGAAGCTCTACCTAGACAAGTCCGTTTTTGGTAGAGCAAAGAAAGGCAATAACTGAATGTAGCGCGAACCCAGAGTCTATAAAGATTAAGGCCTGAAGCGTACTAGATTAGGGTCTGCGTCCGCTCCAGGCCGATCAGGTTGACTCGCCGAACCGAAGTGGCGAGGAGGTATTGTTGTACCTCGAACCTCTTGATTCGAGATTCTACACACCTCCTTCCACTTCTTCAAGAGAAAAATCCGAAACACCGCCCCGTGCGGCCAGCCACTGGTTGCCGTACCAAGTCCCTGTGTGTCTTCGGATGAAGCAATTCACTTTATTCCGAAAGAAGGAGAGCGCAGATGAAGAAAAGGACCGAGAAGAAAGACAGTACCGCAACCTCCAATGGCTTTATGCAATGGGAGAAAGTTGCTGCGGAAGCCGGGGTCAACGAACTGCTCACACTACCTCGCGTGGACGAAATGAGTAAAAGGCAGCATGAAGTGTTTGGGAAAAATTACATGCTGATTTGCCTCATGAAAAATGGCACGCCTGTGCGCGAAGCGATCAAGCGGGCAGAGCTCGACATCACTGATAGCGCTGCTCGTAAACTCCTTAAAAGATTCGAGCAGCACGGTGTGAGCGGCATCGTCGATCACAGATTCGGCAACTCTAAGAAAAAGGTCATTTTCACCCATGACATGAAAAAGCGAGTGCTCGCGTGGTGGTTTGCCAGGCCTGCGGCAGGCCCGCACGCGATCTGGCTACAACTCATGGTGGAGTGTCAAGAAAAAGGTATCAGTGCGCCGGGATATGATGTCGTTAAGAAGTATATTAAGTCCTTACCAGAGGCATACAAACTCTTCCGCCAAGGCAAGCTCGGGGTGCATGAGTGGGAGCGTAGCTTCTGCCCCGTCGTCCGTTTCGATCTGACAACCTACTCAAACCAGCGCTGGCAAACAGACAATTCCCGCCTCAACATCTGGGTGCGAGTGTGGGACGGAGCACGCTGGGTTCCCGCAAATGCACACATAAGCGCTTGCATGTGTGCCCACTCTCGCACGATTCCAGGCTTCATACTTTCATCAAAGGACCCAGACGCTTGGACCACGGCGCTCCTTATCATGAACGCCGTGAAGGAGAAGGAGAACCCTGAATGGAAGAACAAGGGCCTCCCTGGTGTACTCCAGCCAGATCGCGGAAAGACATTTATCGCACACGCGGTAGCCTCGTCTCTGGCCGGCCTCGGCGTCGCGCTGGATCCTGACCCACCATACTATCCAAATCGCAAAGGCAAGATAGAGCGTTGGTTTTTGACACTTGATCGTGGGTGCCTGCGCATCTTGCCTGGACATATGGATGCGATAGGAAGAACCCAAGGAGCCGCAGAAAAGCACGTGCATCTGCTCCTGACAATCCCGCAATTGCGCAAAGAAATCGAGCGCTGGATAGTCTCGGATTATCACCAAAAGACTCATACGGAAACCGGACGTAAGCCCGCAGAGCTGTGGGAAGAAACTGTTCGCCTGCTTATGCCTGAGAGCGAGGATGCGTTGAACTCGATGTTGCTTAAGAGTGACAAGGAGCGCACGATTTACAACACCGGCATTAAGTTCAAGTTTGGCGATTCAGATGCCGAAGACGAGCAAATCTATTGGGGACCAGAACTCGCCTTTCACATCGGAGAGAAAGTCCGTCTCAGGTACAACCCCGACGATCGCGCAAGCATTCTCGTCTACTCAGCCGCCACCGATAAATACATCGGCGAGGCGTGGCTCATGGGCGCGGAAGACTCACGCTATACCATCGCCGACGTCAAGAAAGCCCGTAGTGAGTTTAGGCGCGGGCTTCAAGATCGAATTAAGGATTACATCAAGGAGATCGAGCGTGAAGACCGTAAGCGGGCAAGTAGTGCCGAATGGGACGAGGCGCGCGTCATGGTCGACCAGCAGGAAAAGTCTGATCTTCACACGGCTGTCCTTGAGGAACTCGCCGACGAATCTCTGATTGACGACTTGCTCGCGCAATTCGACCGTCAGGACGGCGGCGAAGAGATCAGTGAGGAGGTGGATAGCCATGCCACTTATTAATTTTCCAGAGCCCAAACCTCGAAAGGTCGTGGAAACGAAGATGATGAAACAAATGAAACTCACCCGCAGCAAGCTGCGGGGTATCAGAAGAGGTCGAGTTGAGTGGTTTGCTTCGACCTTCCCTGCTCTTTGATATATTGCTTTATCAGCTGCTCGTTGCCATGTGCGCCCACGGTGCTGACGAAGTATCCGTCACTCCAGAACTCTCCTCCCCACAACTGCTCTTTGACTTCCGGCAGTTGTTTGGAGATTTCCCTGGCCGTGATGCTCTTTATCGTCTGCACGATTTTCTTTGGGCTGTAACCTGGCACGCTCTGAACCAAGAAATGCACGTGGTCTTCATCCGTCCCTATTTCCAGAAACTCTATCTCGTAGCGCAGCGCAATGTCTTCGCATATTTCCTTGAGTTTCTCATCTACCATGGGTGTAAAGACTGCCCTGCGATACTTGGCCGGGCAGACAATGTGGTAAAGCAATAAGCTGACATTATGCTGCTTACGAATGAAGTCGCTCATTCGTACAGTATAGTTCCGCAGCAAGCTGCGGGGAATTAAACCTATAAGGTTCGATTAAACACCAGAGGCATCCGATTAATTAAGAAAGCTTATGCGTCCAGACTCAACGTAGCCGTCGCTAAGGTTCTCGCCCAACTCCAAACGCGTGGGATAATTTTTTCGCCCGGTGTGATTGGTAGTAACCGCTACTATGGCTCCGAAAGATCACTTCCTCCTGAAGATCGTGCCCTACCCTCATTAACCACGCGTAGACGCCGCGTACTTCAACTAGTCCGCGATACAGTTTTTGCCCTCGGTCGCGCTGTCCGCACCGGTGAAGTGCTGGACTATGCAGCTCGCCTATCAGATGGATTTGATATTAGCCCCGAACTCATCACACGGGACATACTCAACTTGAAGGAAACCGGTGACCTCCTGCTCGTTGAATCTACCCGGCTTCGGGATAATGAGGGTAAGAACTACTACCTGCCCTCTGATCTTGACCCTAGTGATTTCACCGCCGCGCGCCCACTAACTTGGCTGGAACAGGTCGCCATCTCTTTCAAAGAGATATGGGAAGAGCGGGTTCGGGATGGGACAGCATCCAGCCGACTACCCAGACCGGTTTCCTCAGCTGAGCTTAGAGATCGCATGTTATCTCTTTCGCAACCTCATCCCAATCTCCGAAAGCGGATGTTTTTAGTGAACGCCCTGACCCAGCTATCAGAGTCCGACTCGGTAGTCGTTAGGAAGGTGCGGCGTCCCGGTCAGCGAGCAGTTTTATGGGCTCCATCTGATATTCCCGACAATAAGATCGATCTAGGCGACCTTTTCGTCAGCGACGCTGAGCGGGTAGGTGAGGCCGCAGCGCGGGCAGTACGACATCTCGGTCGCCCAGTCAATGTTAGAGACATCAGGGCGGAGATTAAGCTCGACCCAATGCTCTGCCCGGCGAGTAACGCTAGCCTTGCATCCGTGGTCTGCGACATCTCCAAAATACAGAGGCAATCCAAACAACAAGGGACTGATATTCACTACTCCCGCAAGCTTGTCCGCATTTTCAGGGCTGGGAGGATTGATAACGACACTTATTACTACCACACGCAAAAAGGACTAGACGATGCGAAGTTCTTCGTGCAGCTCGAACAGCTCAAACGCAAATGGACTTCTTACGGCGCTATCAATCAGATGACCGAACTCGGTGGCTGCACTTATCCATCAATAGCCCTCGGCAGAGCGCTTATGGTTGAAGCGAATGCAAGGCGAATAAAGACCAATCTCGAAAGACTCCTCAAAACCGAACAAGGCATGGCAGAGATAAGAGGCGATGCCGAAATCCTGCTCGATCAAGTACGAAGCATTGTTGAGCAAGTACAATTGTGGCTAAAGGATAAATCCCGCTCTACTCTCAACTGCCCCTCCGAAGTAGACTTGACAGTACTGACATGGACAGCGGCAGAACTGCTTGCCTTCCTGAAACCCCTTTATCCATTAGCACAGGAGATCACGAATCCGAATAAGCTCATAAGGCTTGTGTTTCGCAGCATCCGGCGGGTGCCGAATACAAGCTTTTGTTCGCGCTTCAACCAGATCCCTGATGAAGCTGCCGAATATTTGTTTGATCGCACGGACGCCTTACTCTATGCGGCACAAAAGTGGAGAGGGCATGAGTGCTGTTTCCAATCGGCGCTGGCTGCCTCTAATCTGGGGCTTCTCCGTGATGCCCGATTTGTATTCACCCTGTTAAGTATGCACAAATTCGATGATCGATTAACAGGTGTAGCTTGCCTCGCTTTCCTTCAATGCCCTCAGTCACTCAAAATGCTAAGGTCAGTCGCAGTTCAAGATAGCAGTCCTGTAGTTAGAGAAGCAGCCCTATGGGCCTGCGGGTTCGCAGATATCAAGGATGTTCGCGACCTATTTTCCCCTAGTAGTAAGGAAGACCCAGACTCACGGGTAAGAGCATTTGCAGAATCTGCTATCAAAAGAGATAAATTGTCGTGGTGGGCAACCTGACAAGCTAATACATAGAGAAACTTTTATAATCTCACATGCCCGTGTGAACACTTTGATGATCTCACGGGCACATGATTTCACGTAAGCCAGGGCGCGTCCTATTCTACTGGCGCATGAGCATCAATCTACCATGCCCTGATCCATGCTGTATTTTGTCCAGTGTCTGGGTCCCAAAATTGGGTATACCTCTCCCAAGGATTGTACCGGTACGTGATATGGGCCATCCATACATGCCGTCCGTCATTGAAGCGGAACAACATCTGTCGCCACTCCCAATTCGGATCGTTCAACATATTCGTTGCCGAGTATTGATGGAGGAAAGGCAACTGGTCGAACCGCCAATCGGAACTCGCACGTTGGACCATATCCTTGATCGCCTGCTGTGTATCATTGTAACAGGAATTCAATACTGGAACATCCGAGGTTGGTTGGTAGGAGTGTTGTGCGCCTTCCGTGAGCACCCGAACGTCTGCAAAATTCCAATTTCTACATGAAAATATGTCTCCCGGCACCCCACGTCTAGCACCATCTTCAATAAGGTACACCGTTTGGTCGAAGGAGCCTTTAAGCAGAATGTTACTGCGAGGGGGCCAGTTAGCACCTGTTGGCAGGCTATTGACCCAAGACTGGGAGTTCGTGGACACGAAATTGTGGGCGTTACTGAACCCCCACCCGTTAGTCTCATAGGCGAATGCTGTGACTGGTCTCTTGTATCCTGCCGAATCTCTAACGTACACGGTTGGATTCTGATCACCCTTGATCAAGGTCACCGGTGAGGCATAACCGAAGTTGGCCGCATACGTAGTTGCCGACCCGCTGGCCGAAACCGAAGTGACCGGTCGTGCGTTCGGATTGGTGACATTACGGTAGAGACTAAGGTGAAGGTGCGCCCCCGGATCAGTTTGGCATGTGGTTTGGACGCTGGTGCCAGTGTTTCCGACTTTGCCGATCTCCGTTATTCCGGCAAGGGCAAAATCATTCACACTCACGTTGATTTCGCTTAGGTGGGCATACCTAAGGGCAAAAGATGCCCGTTGGTCATAAATTACGACCGTGTTGCCGAAGCCGCTCTGGTAACCGGCGACCACAATCTTGCCTGAGATTCCGGCGTAGGCTTTTTTCCGGGCGGTGGTACCACATGAACGCGCCCAATCTTGAGCATAGAAATCGTCGCCGTTGTGGTACGGACTCCCAAAAGTCTGAGTCCATCCGTTTGTGTCGAATACCGGGTAAATCTTTGAGGTACCGTTGGGATTCAACACAATGTTAGCGGGTTGTTGGGCAGAGGCGCTAATGACGCCAAGAAAAAAAACAATCACGCTCAGTAAAACTTTCATCATCATTCTCCTTAAAGCTAGACGCTACGATCAGCGTCAGAAACGCGGGCGGCCTTCGGGCCTGTTCGCCTAAAACGATTGGCCCACTCCCGCCCATTAAAACCGTGCCGCGTGTGAGGAGTTTTTGAGTGTCGCCGACCGACTCTTAAAAGCGCCGCTACTTCGACCACTCCGGGGCAACCTCAGAAGCTGGCAGGGGCACCAAGACTCGAACTCGGACCTTCGGTTTTGGAGACCGACATGCTGACCATTAACACTATGCCCCCGTTGACACTCGTTAAGCCTTATACTTGCACTTCCACTTCCTCCATACGGGCGATTGTCCGGCGGCTCGCGCGCAGATCGGCGTAGGCCACTAGGGCGGGGAATAATTGGTACAGGCGCTCGACCGAGAATTTGAGGTACGGCGTCCCGCCGCCGGATGTCCCCCCGCCGACCGCCTTGGGGTCGTCCGCAATCTGGCGGCCCGCGACGTGACGGTGATGGTTAAGGAATCCGCCGGTGACTCTTCCCGTCTCGTCCTCCGACCCGTGCAGATTCTTGTCCGTATCGACAAGGCGGTTCAGGATCGTCGCCAGAAAGCTGGAGTCGTCGGGGAGGGCGACGAGGCGCGCCGAGGCGAGGCGCGCGGGTGCCATCGCCCTGCGCCGGGCGTTCTCCGCGCGCAGGGCCTCTCTCCATGTTCTCTCGAATACAGAGACGGCCTCTCGCAAGTCCGCCTTCCCGCCGCCTTCCAGCGCCTGAAGCCCGGTCAACATGTAGTCGAACTGTTCGACTATCGTTTCCACTTCCGCTTCCGCGTCGGGCATCAGCGTTATTTCCCGCGGGGCGGCAGCAGCATCGCTGACGGGCGAGAGTCGAATGAGGACTTCGTGCGCCAGCTCGTCTAAGCGCGCCGCGAGCGCTGGCGTCGAACCCTCCGGGGGGTTGGCCCAAGCGTATCCGCCGCGCAACACTAATTCATCGGCTAGGCTCACGGGCAGGTGATCGACTTTGTCTTCACCCAAGTAGCATTTCTGAAATTTCTGGCCGGGGAAAAGACGCACATTCAACAAAGAAGATTTGCCGAGCGCCCTCTGGAGCAAACGGAACTGCGCGGTCTGAAATCCGCTGGCGGGTTCCAGGTATTTCCTGAACTTCTTGAACTCCCTTTGATCGAACAGCTCAACCTTCTCGCCCCCCGCCTCGCCGACCGGGGCTAAGTAGGTCATCAGCCGGGGCAGGACTTCCCCGCTGCTGTACTTCAACCTGCCGGAGGCGGTCAGCGCGGGACGCCAGAACATCTCCCCTTCTTCATCTTCGGCGAGGCTCAGGCATAAGCTCGACAGGTCTTCGTCGTCCTTGCTTAGCAGGGCCTCGAACGTTCTGGCGATGGCAGCACAGTCGAAGATCATCTGCTTGAAGACGAGTTCAAACATTTGATGGGTGATGATGAAGATTCGCTCGTCGGGGATGACCGTCGAGGGGGCCTGACAGCCCAGCAGGTTTCCGACGTCAATGTAGTCGTGATAGTTGAGCAGGCGAAGTCCGCCGGGCGAGAAGGGAGGATTTATCTCCATGTCGCCCCGGAGGTCTATCTCTTCGCCCTCGCGCGTCTCGACGTCAACGGCGAACGTCCACCAATTTATGTCTTTGCGAAATCCCATAGCCCTTGCCCTCAGCCCCTCGCCGGGAGGCCGACGATCTCCCGTACCTCTTTAATTGTGACAACAGCGGCCTGCCTCGCCCTGTCCGACATCTCTTTGACCTTCGGCATTACCGCCTCGGAGTCCCGCAAAAGCGCTTCGCGCCTCGCGCGGAGGCCGGACGTGAGTTCGACCAGAGCGTCCGCCACAGCATCCTTCAGTTCTCTATACTGGCGCTTCCCCGCTTCGTACTCTCCGCGCAGGGAGGAGGCCGCCTCGCATTTGCCGCACGCGTCGAGTATCCCGAAGAGGTTGGCTACGCCCGGGCTCATCTCGTCGCCCGCCTGCGTGCCGCTGTCGGTCACGGCGGCCCTGACCTTATTCCTGACGCTCTGCTCGTCCTCGAACAGTCCGACGTAATGACGCGGCCCCAAACTCTTGCTCATCTTCTTCGACGGGTCGGCCAGAGACATGACCTTAGGCACTTCCGTGAAGAGGGCGGCGGGCTCCGGGAAGAACCGCACGCCGAACTGAGTGTTAAAGCGCCGCGCTAGCAGCCGCGACAATTCAAGGTGCTGCTCCTGGTCTTTACCTACGGGAACCTGCTCCGCGCGGTAGAGGAGTATGTCGGCGGCCTGCAAGACCGGGTAGCTGAAGAGCGCGGAAGAAATGAACTGCCCCTCCCCTTGCCCTTCTAAGAACTCCGCCTTTTCCTTGAACTGCGTCATCCGGCGCAATTCCCCGAACGGGCAAAGGCAGTTTAGAATCCAGCACAGCTCCGTGTGTTCCGGGACGAGTGACTGGATGAACAGGATCGTTTTCTCCACGTCAATGCCGCTCGCCAGGAGGTCTACGACCATCCTCTGAGTGTTCTCGCGGAGCCGAGACGGCTCGTAAGGCATCGTCATCGCGTGAAGGTCTACGATCCCAAAAATGCAGTCGTTGTCCTCCTGTAAGCCGACCCAGTTTTTCACCGCGCCGAGGTAATTACCGATGTGCATTTCTGCCGTCGGCTGTATGCACGAGAGTATTTTGCGTCCCATCTCAGGCCCTTTCTTGAGCGCCGCGGACCTCGCCCCTTTCCGCCCGCGCCCATGGGCGAGGCTCCACGGCTCGACCTATCAACCCGCGCCCAAACTGTATGTGTGCGGCAGCGGCCAAACCTTACAAATTTTTTTAGGGCGGGGCCTATGGTGTCCCTTTCACCGGCTCCGAAACTGAGGTGTTCTTGCAGGCTGAAAACTTACAGATAGGTGAAAAAAATTCGGCGAGGATTTATTTCGGTCGGCGTTGTCTGGAGGGCGAGATTCAAGGCCGGTTGTTGAAGATACAGCTGGATGAAGATGGCGTGCCGACGGGTCTATTTTTTCCTTATGCTAAATTCGTATCCTCCGATCAACTGGGGGTCGAAGCCGGGCCTTATGCCGTAAACCGTAACGGTATAGTCATCGCTGACAAGACTCGCGGCGGGCAATCTCAGCTTCACCCGATCAGATTTTTTGTTGCTCACCACGTGGCGCGTAATCTCGTCACCAGCCGTTTCAGGCGCGATCTCGACCCTGTACGCGTTGAAGTCGCCCGGCTGTTCGATGACCAAGCTGAGCGTGAGCCACCTGACGCCGCGCCCAATCTCGATTACCTTCGGCTTGAAATTTGAGCCTTTCGTAGCCGGGCTAGGGACAACGGTCGCGTAGGCGATGAGAGAGCGCGAGCCTTCCGCTTTGAGTCTTTGCAGCTCCCGCTGTAGCTCCTCCTCGTGCTGCTCATACTCTTCCTGCTGGCGGCGAATCTCCTGCTCGTACTGCTCACTCACGCTCGTTTGCTGTTCCAACTGCCGCCGCAGCTCCTCCTCCCGCCTGCGGGATTCGAGCGTGCGCTGCTCCTCCGCGACGAGTACGGACTGGACCTTTGAGAGTCGGTCGGTCAGGCTGATCAAACGGTAGATCAAGAAAGAGAGTGCCACCACCGCGACGCCGAGCGCCGACCTCAATACGGCCAGGCGGTGGACGTGGAAAAAGGCTCTAGCGGACTCCCAAAGGGCCGCGAGCCTTCCTGGCTTGGCGGGCTGACGGGTGGGCTGGGCAGCGGGGACGCCGAGTTTCATCAGTGTCCTCGCGACCGCCACCTTCTCGCGACGCCTGGCGGAAGCGAGGTAATTCAATTTGAACAGCTCCCGCTCGCGCGGCGGGAGATTCCCGCGGATATATTCATCTACCAGATCGTCCTCGACCCTGAGGAACCGCTCGAAAAAGTCATTGTCTCCGAACGACTCTTCAATATCATCCTGCTCCTCGGCGGAGAGTTCGTCGCCCAGAAGGTAACGGATCATGACATCTGTGCTGTCGGTTTTATGCTCCACGGTTCGGCCTACCTCCGGCAAGTCGAAGGATTATCAACATCGCCCTGTCGCGTGAGCGAGGGCTTATTTCAAGTCGTACCCATGTCTCTTTAGACACGTAAGACAGCACTCCTCCAATTTTTTTCTTAAACGGTGCATTCTGAGGTAGAAGTAGTTGCGCGATATCCCCAGGCGTTCCGCCAATTCCTCAGTTCTTTTTTCATCACGTTTTTCAAGTTGCGCGTACTCCACGAAGGCGTCGCGTTCTTCGGGCGGAACTTCTTGCAGGCAGTGCCTGACACACTCTTCCCTGAGCTGCTCGAACTCCTTCTCCTCCGCGCCGCCGCGCACCCCGCCCGGCCGCGGCCGCCCGTGTACTTCCGGGTCGAGGGGTTCCCCCTTTTCATCGGGCACTCTCCAATGCTGCTTGAGGTAAATCTTGGTTATGCCCCAGATATACTTCTCTATGCTTTGTATTTCTTCGGACCTAGGGCGCTCCGCTTCGAGCTGCTGCAAGACGATTAAGATTGCTTCTTGGACTAATTCTTCCGCGACCGCCGAGGGGACATTACGCCTTTCGAGATAGGCTATGATTCGCTGACGCAGGCGCAATAGCTTTTCTTCGGCCAGCCCAGGGTCCGGGTCAAGCCGCCGCAAGAACCGTGAGGTGACGTCTTCCTCCAAATTAGCAACAACCTTTCAGTCAGCGAACAGTTGATCGTCGCCCCACCCTTTCTTAATGAGGGACCGATCCCGGCGACGGCGGAGCGCGCCCACCTCTACGTAGCGCGGATGCGCTTAAACTTTCACTTCCATTCCCCCTGAATTTGAAATGGGGCCCAATAGTAGGGCGGCAGTCCGAACTCCTGCCACATGGTTTTTTGCGCGGCCCGTAGGGCGGCGGCCGCCGTCTGCCGCTTCTCCAGGAGATTCCGGTAGAAGAGGCCCATGAATTGGGCCGTGCGAAAGTCGTTAACTTCCCACAGGCTTGAGACGACGCGCGGCGCGCCCGCGTACATAAAGCCCCGTGTCAGCCCGACCACGCCTTCACCCTTTATCTCCTTCCCGCCCGCGCTCTGGCACGCGCTCAAGACCACCAAGTCGGCCGCCAAATCCAGGCTGTAAACATCACTCAACCCCAGAAAGTAGTCCGACCGTAGCTCTCCCTTCTCGTCGAAAATAGACAAAACGATGCCGGAGCTCTCGGGGCGGGATTTATCGAGCTTCCCGTGCGCCGAGTAATGGACGATTTTATAATCACTCAAAATGTCCGCCGTGGCGTTCTCGCGGTTCACCTCCCAGTCCCGCCAAAGCTTCCAACGCCCGGCGTTGCCAGAATTTTCGACGGCCCGCTGGACTTCTTTGATTTCGGCTTTCGCGAAGGCCAACTGCGGCAGCGGGAGTCCGACCTCGGCCGACACTCGCGCCCTGCTCGAATTCGACTTCGCGGGCCGGCCCCCTCGCCCTTTGAGTTTGTAGACCGGGTCAGCAAACATGGCGAGGAGTTGCGGGGCAGGTCTCCTGCCCTCCTTTTCCTCGCGGTCCAGCCGTTCCCGCAGGGCGGCGAGCACGGAGGCTGAGGGGATAATGACAATCTCGTGCCGCGCGAGCAGCGGTTCCCAGCCCTGACCGCTTTGCGCTCCGTCCGGGGTCGGCAGGGCGCTGAACGGGACATACTGCAAGACGCCGTCTGGAACGATGACCAGTCGCTTCGTCCCCAGCTTGTCAGCGACCTTTTCGAACAGCATCTTGCTCAAGCCGCGCGCGACCGTCACGTAATCGTCGTCGCCCCCCGCCCCGCCCCCCACTCTACGACCCCTTCCCGCCGCCGGTTTCGGCTCGGCCACTTCTTTGAGTACCGGCTTCGCCGCGTCTTCTAGCTGCTTGCGGCCTGGCAGCTCGAAGGGGATGGTCTGCTGATCCAGGGAGACCAACCACCCGTAACTGCGTTCCTCGCCCACGACAAATCCCAGGAGCAGGGTGTCCCCATCCACCAGCAGGCTTTTTATCTTCGCCGTCTTGATAGACTCCGGCTCCGCCAGCGCCGCGGCGTTCGGATTGCTTTTCCTGATCCTGACCCTCACGTCCCGCAGCTTCTCAAGAAGCTCTTCCGTCTCGCCTTCCAAGTCGGCCGCCTCCGCCGCGCCGCCGCCCGCCGCGGCCTGTAACGTTTTGCGCGAAAGGTTGATGGCAAGTTTACGCTGTAAATCCCGCTCCTCTTTGAGGAGTGCGGGGTCTAGGCCCTCGCGGACCTTAACCTTCGCTGCGCTCAGCACGTTGAGCAGGCTACGGGCGCGCGAGCTTTCATTCATCTCCAGAGCCAGCTCAGCGTACCCCTGGCCGGGATACTGCTTATCCAGTCGCATGAGCACGTCTACGCCGAGCGCGTAGACCTGGACGGCCGTCGCAAAATAAGAAGCGCGCAGGTCCTCGCTGGCGATGTTAGCGCGCAGGTATTCAATCAAGTCGACCGCGAATTTAAGTTGCTCCCTCGCCTCCTGTAAACGGCCGCGGTCGCGCTCCGCCAAGGCTAGCAAGTAACGTGTTTCTAACTCGCCCTGCCTGTCGCCAACGCTGAGCCTCATTTCCAACGCTTCCGAGAAATAATCTATCGCCTTCTTTTTGTCGCCCTGCTCACTGTAGACGGTGCCCATGTTGGTGAGCGTGAAGGCCATCCCGTGGCGGTCACCTACCTCGCGCTGGAGCGGGAGCGCCTGTTCCAGGAAACCCAGCGCTCTCATCCTTTCGCCCTTGCCGTAGAAGAACTGGCCTATGTTCACGAGGGCGTTGGCCCGCTTCCTCTTGTACTCGTCGCCCGGCATGTCCAGGATTTGTAACGCCTTGTTCGAAAACTCGTACCCCTTTTCCGGCTGGTTGGAACGGTAGTGACTCATTCCCATGTAAAGATACGAGTTCGCTTCCGCTATCCGATACTTATGATTAGGCGAACTCAACTGTAGCGAGCGCTGGAAATAACCTTGCGCCGCAAGTTGTTGGCCCAACTCCGCGTGGAGCTGGCCGATGCCATTGAGTAAGTATGCCGTCAGTTCTTCGTGCCTGCCCGCGGCGAGCGGCTCGGCCTGCTTGAAGGCTTCGAGCGCTTCCTGTTTGCGCCCGAGTGAGGACAGAACGGTGCCGAGGCTATACAGCGTCTTCGCCCTAGTCACCGGGTCCTTAACCTCGCCTATTGTCAGCGCTCGCTCGTAGCTCTCAAGCGCCGCGGACCAGAGGCTCAGCTCGAAGTATTCGGTCCCGAGGTAAATTAAAGTTTCGGCCGCCCTTTCGTAATCCGAAGCCACGCAGAAAAGCTCGGCCGCCTGCTCGTACGCGGCGAGCGCCTTGGGCAGTTCGGGCGTCATCAGATAAACCTCAGCCGCGGCAGCTAAGATGTCGGCGAGCGTCGCCGGGTCGTTATCTTTACCAAGCGCGAGTGCGGCCTCGTAGTGCTCGCGCGCCCTCTTAATATCGCCCAAATATTTTCTCGCCTGCCCGAGCCGTGCGTGCGCCCGACTCTCCATCACCGGGCGGCCCGTGGAGTGGAATAAGGCTCTTAGCTCTTCCAGCGCCTTAATTATCGGGTCGAGAGCCGCGTGGGCTTCATCCAGGGTTTTCACCGGCCGGAGTTGATTGAGTTTCAACTGGATGTCGAGAAAAGACCGCTCGCCAGCGACGTAGCGTCCGTCTTCGGGCTTGGCCCCCCGCAATTCTTCAAGAGTTACCGTGTAGTCCGGCCGCACTGGGGCATTATCCTGAGAACTCACCACCAGGAGGTAATGGCTTTCGGAGTCTCTGACTTTGCCATTCTCTTCACGGGGGACAACCTCGGAGGCGGGCTCCGGGCCGAAGCGCCCATTAGGGCTGTCAACCTCGCCGCCGACTTGGTTGCCTTTGAAATCGTAAAGCCGAAGGACCACGTCGATCCCCCGCTGCATGACGACTACGTGCATATATTGCTTGGGCTCAAGCGGGATGCGATAGCATTGCACACTTCCCGGGGTGAGCTTCCCCGCCACGGTCAGACGAGGCTCAAGTAGTGGTACTTTGCCGTCACACTTTTCAGATACGCTACTTCGCTGACTTGGCGGTACTCCCGGCGCACTTCCCTGGGCCTGCGCGTTAAGGAGCAGCGTCGAAGCGGACGGCAAGAAAGATATCATCAACAGAAGCTGGCAGATGCCACGGATCGCCCTAAGCGGTCTCTGCCACGTGAGAAATCGATGATAAAAGTGAAGGCTCATAGAGGTCACTCCATCTGGGAGGTTGGTAGCCTTATCGAGTCCGCCATTCAAACTGTCAGATTTGCTGAGGAATGCGGACGTTGCCTTAGAGGTCAAAAGTATGACTAATGATAGAGTATGTCAATCAATTCACACAGAACACTTATCAGTTTTGCTGCAATACTACTGAATAATTTATTCTTTGTTCGGGCCACTTTAAGTGAGAGCTTCTTTATGCTTATAAATATTGCTTGGTAAACTGTTGAAGCCATGTTATGTTAAAGGTGGTTTATCCGCTTGCGTGAGTAGCGGAATTTTATTAATGACTGAGAACCTCATAAAACCGGAAAGATATGATTGACCACCTTGGAAAGATATGACTGACTGTCAGGATTAAACCCCTGAGTGGGGCTGTTTGTTGCCGGTA
The DNA here is from genome assembly GCA_036382855.1 of Pyrinomonadaceae bacterium. Classification (GTDB taxonomy): domain Bacteria; phylum Acidobacteriota; class Blastocatellia; order Pyrinomonadales; family Pyrinomonadaceae; genus DASVTR01. The sequence continues at coordinate 376,804 of DASVPO010000033.1, forward strand.
AAGTTGGCAACTAAACAATAAAGCCGGTAACTGAAAAAGGCAGAGCTTTTAGGTGTAGAACCTTGGGCTCTGCTTTTTTGTATTTCTTTCAAAGGCACATAACTGATGAAAAGCCTGTGGAGAATTATCGTTGGGCATCTTATTAAACCTTGGTTGTGAGTCGGGCTTTAATGATTTAACGCAAACGATGGATGCCTATCTGCGTTCGTAGCCATTGGGCGCGGTCGCGCCTTGCGTCGTTGTTGAGAGCGTGCCCGGCGTCGTACCATTTGAGAACTTTTGGACTGCTTGCTGTTTGAAAATAGCGCTTCGCAATTGGTTCGGTCGGGTAGGTGTCTTGCTTGCCAAACTGGAAAAGCAATGACGATGGTGCAGCGTGGCGAATGTAATTGATTGGGTCAACCGTGGCTAAAGTGTTGAAGTAGTTTTCCTGTTGTTCTTTTGTCAGTGAGTTGCGGACTTCGACGACGCCGGGAATCGTGCTGTTGCGCAAAAACTCTGTCAGGCTTGGATTGCCTGCCATAATCACGTAGGCTTTGATTCGTTTCTCCACGCCTGCCAGAACCGCTCCCGCGTGTGCGCCGTAGCTATGCCCTATGAAAGCGATTCGCTCCGGGTCAACGTCTGAGCGGGACAAGAGCAGGTCAACGCCGCGACGCAAGTCAACGACTGTTTGAATGTAGATGTCGCGGTCAACTTGAGGCTTCATAACGGTTGGGTCGAAATCTCGTTTCGATTCCCCGGCGCGTGAAAAGGGCGCATCAATCAGCAACGAAACCGTGCCCGCGCGAGCGAGCGATAAAGCCTCGTCAAGAAAATTGTTCCGGCTTCCCGGTCTGCCGTGCATGAAGACGACGCCTGCAAACATGCCTTTGCCGAAGGGGACGACGAGGTAGGCCGTCACACGCCCGCCCTTCGGACTAGCGTAAGAAATATCGTGGACGCGAGCGCCGTCTCGATTCTCGACGCCGGTTTCACGCACATCAAGCGGCAGCCGCCGGTCATATGCGAACATGCGTCGCAACGCAGCAATGGGCTTGGCCTGTGCAAAAGCAGCTTCGCTAAAGAAAGCAACCAGAAATAGTAAGAAAATCGTTTTTCTCATCTTAGGTCTTCACGAATCTTCCAAGGTGCTCTTTATGATGCACGATCAGCGCGTAGCGTCTAACGCATGCCTTGAGTTGTCGTGCAACTGGAAGTCGCTATTAACAGGTTGCAGATGAAAGACAAGCTGAAAGGCGAGTGCTATTATTTAGTGCAAGGCGTCGCTCGGACGCGGTAGATTGTGGAATCGCCGCCTGATGTGAGAATCTGCGCAGCCTCGAACGCAGAGTATGTTGACAAGCAGGGCGATTACGTTATAGGGATTGTGCGCGAGGATAACTATTTTGCCGATGAGCGCACAACCTCTTTGGCTGAGAAGGAATGTCCTTGATAGAAGCTTTGACTGCTGAGAATTTCTCTCCTCGTGCGGGCAGCAAGCAATAGTCAAATTCATCACCTCTCCCGCGTGCTGCGCGGCAACTGCCGCCGCGCATGAGCTTGAGCAAACAGTTCGCTATTCTGCGGCGTCTTAGTAGATGCACGGTGGAATATATTTGACGCAGGTTGAACGCGTTTATGTAAATGGCGTTTGGCGGTTAAGAGCCCGGATGTTGAAGATGGGCCAACTTCCCGGGTCGTCTGGTTTTACACTAGTCTTTGAGCAGTAAGGTGAAAATAAGCACTACACAAACCGATTCCCTGCTCCTTCCTTTTTTGCTTGCCACGGATGAGAAAGAGGAAGAGATAATTTTAGCGCGTTTAATCAGTGAGCACGTCGAGCCTGTGGTCAGGAAAATTCTCAGATACAAATTGCAGTTTTACTCTCACGTTGGTGACGGAAAAGCGCGCAACCCGGATGTCGAGGAGCTTTTCAACGAAGTCCAACTGCATCTGCTCAAGCGCTTGCGGGAATTGAAAAAGGATGCTGCGGGCAAGCCTGTCGGCAACCTGCACAGCTATATCGCAACGACCGCACGCCACGCTTGCGATGAATACCTGCGTCGCAAATATCCCAGACGACGACACCTGAAAGACAAGCTTCGGTACTACCTGACGACACACCGCGAGTTTGCGCTCTGGGAAAACGGCGACAACGGTTGGCTCGCAGGACTATCCACCTGGAAGCGCGACGGCGAGGCAGTTCAAAACGGCATCAATCAACACTGGACGACGGAGCTTCAGAGCCTCCTACAGGCAAAGCTGCAAGGCACGGATGTCCGCCGACTGAAACCAGACGGCCTGATGAGCGCCATCTTCCGTGCGTGGGGCAAGCCCATCGAGCTTGATTGTTTGACGGCGATGGTCGCGAAGCTGTGGGGCGTCGAAGACCACCCGGACGAATCCTTCGAGGATGAGGACAACGGGCTGCTGGCCGAACATTTGACGACTACGCAGCCCAGACCCGATACCATCATCGAGTATCAGGAGCTTCTGCAACAGCTGTGGAGCGAAATTCGTCAACTGCCGCGTCGCCAGCGAGTCGCGCTTCTGCTTAACCTGCGGAATCCGCAGCGCATCAACGTTATCACGCTCTTTCCGGCCACACACATCGCGACCTTCGAGCAAATCGCGGAGACGCTGGAAATTCCCCCTGAACAGTTTGAAAAGCTCTGGGCCAATTTGCCTATGGACGACCTCTCAATCGCAGAACTTCTCGGCGCAACACGGCAGCAGGTCATCAATCTACGCAAGAACGCCCGCGACAGGTTGCTGCGGCGCATGAAAGCACTGGAAAAGAAGCGCTCTTGACCGTCTACTTTTGAACGATACCTTGTTTGAAAAGAACGTAAGTGAACGAATATTAAAAGCGTTATGAAAGAGATTAAACGTTAGAGATGCAGGAACACCCAACCCCGCAAATGTTAAAAAAATATAACCGGCGTACGCTCGCACCCGACGCCTTCCTCGCCATTCATCAACACGTCGCCTCCTGCGCCGTTTGCGCCAGAGACGGCAACGCTTCTCTTCCGAAGATGGAAGATTACGTCAACCTGCTCTCGGCGCTCACGCCCGCGCCCGCAGACGAGCCGTATCATCTCTCGACAGCGGAGCTGATGGCTTACACGCGGAAAGAGTTGGACGAGATAGACCATGAGAATGCTGAAAGCCACATAGAAGTCTGCGGAGAGTGTCGCGCGAAAGCGCGGCCGGTTCATCGTGCTAAAAAGAAGATTCCGACAACAGTCGTCGCTGCGAGGGCGAGCCTGCCAAACGCAGTTGCGCGTCAAAGCCCGCAAGCTTACGCCTCTCATTTCTTTCAACGTCGTGTAGTACAACTGGCGGCACTGACAATCGCCATCGGCGCAGCCGTCCTGCTCACACTATTATTCCTACGCAACAGGACCGATAACCAGACGGTGAGACAGACGCCATCTCAAGATTCAAACAACACAACAAATCAAGCGCCGCCGCCTTCGTTTTCACAGGCGAATCCGCCGACCGAGCAGGGCGGCGCTATTGCGAACGAGAACGCGGAGAGCGCAACCGTTGCGCAGTCGCCGGACGTTAACACTTTGCCGGAGACTGCGGAGAATATCGTTTTGCAATTAAACGACGGCGGGCAAAAAATTCTGCTCGACAGGCAGGGCGAGTTGAAGGGAGCGGAGTATCTACCGCCGCGTTTGCAGCAGGCGATCAAAGCAACCCTTTCAACTCAAAGACTGGAGCGCCCGCCGCAGTTGTCAGAACTCAATGGCAAAGCGGGCACGCTCTTGAGTGAGTCTGGCAACGGTCTTCCTTTTAATCTTGTCAGCCCGCTGGGGAAGGTATTGGCGGGCAATCAACCTACGTTTCGCTGGCGCGCTCTGGCGGGCGCGGAAAGCTACACGGTCACGGTCACGGACGCGCGGCTCAACGTGGTCGCAACCAGCAATGCGCTAACCGGGTTGGAGTGGAGGATTCCGAAGCCTTTGAGCGGGGGAATTTATTCATGGCAGGTGACGGCGCTCAAAGATGGACAGCCAGTCACCTCTCCTGTGCTGCCTGCACCGCAGGCAAAGTTTAGAGTGCTGGACCATGACAAGGCGGAAGAGCTAAGGCGTGCGCGGCAAACTCTTGCCAGTTCTCATCTGGCGCTTGGCCTGCTCTTAACGCAGGCAGGTCTGCTCGATGAAGCCGAACGCGAATTCCAACTGCTCTCAAAGGCCAACCCTCATTCGCCGCTACCGCGAAAGCTGCTCGCCCAAGTAAGAGTCATGCGGAGAGAATGACTAAGAATCAAGCAGCAACTAAGGCAGTCAGGGTCGCTGCTCTCCACGCCGCTGCAAAGGACAGGCCAACTAAAAGCGCGACGCTAGTTATCGTCTCCGATTAAGATAAAGCCTGCCCAGTAGGCCGGATGATTGAAGGGGCCGCGCAGTAGTTTCAAAGCAGCCTCCCGCAGCGCCTCAGACTTGCTCATGGCGCTACCGCCTGCTCTATGACGCAGCAGGTTTTTGTGAAACTCAACCATCAACTCCGTCGTTCGCGCCGAATCAACCTTCCATTGACTGACCACAGCCGAGGGCACTCCCGCGTTGAACAACGCCCACGTCATCCCTATGACGCCTTCTCCCGCGCCGACTCGCCCGCGCGCCGTCTGGCAGGCAGATATCACGACCATCTCTGCATTCAAATCGAGCTTCATAATCTCCCAAGCCTCTAATAGTCCGTCCTCGGCGGCATCGTCTGCATTGTTAGAGAGGATGATTTTCGAGTACATGGGATTGCGGTCGTCGAGGATGGCATGAGTGGCGAAGTGCATGACCTGATATTTTCCGGCCTCCGCCTTGACGGTGGCCTCCAGAGCCTGCTCGCCAATCAACACACGACTCCTTCCAGGCCCATAAAGTTGGCCCAGCGTTTTGACCTCTTTTTCCGCTTCGGGCAGCGGGCCGAGAGGTTCTTCTCTTAGTCCAGATTTCGCTCGCGCCGTCTTCTCGCCGTTCAAAGCGGGATTACCGAGCGCGAACAACTCCGGCGAGGAAGATGTGTAAGACACTTTCGTCAGCGTGCGTCTTTGAGCGGGGACGCTGGTGTTTGGTCTGTGCGCGAGGCGTAGTTGCGCGCCCTTCCGTTCCATCTCACGCAGCACGCTTAAGGAAGGCGCGTAGAAGATAGCGTACTGCTCAAGCAGATAACCCTTCTCTTCCTGAAGCAATGCCTGAAAGGGCAGATTCCAGAGCGGCCCGTCGGGCACGATGCACAATTTTTTGATGCCCTGCAATTGTCGCTCGGCCGGCTTGATGAGCAAATCGTAAAGCTGTCGCGCGGGCTGCTTTATCGTCAGGTCGCGCTCGGCCACTCGACGGCTAAAACTTCCGGCCAACTCGGCAAGCTCCTTATTTTTAATCGTGAGCGGATAGATTGAAAGAGAGACGGAAGCTGCGCGGCCTTTGTCCTGTGTTGCCGCTCTGGTCATAACGAAGAGATAGGTCTTGTTTTCGGCGACGACGAATTCGAGAAGCGCTGTTTTTCCGTCGTGCAGCAACGCGGCGGCATCTTCCTGCGTTAAGGGCTGCGTCTGTCCTCTCTGAATCTTGAGTTCGGGATGAGAGGCAAAGAGGCCGGTCTGGAAGGATTCGTATTCGAGGCGGGCTTTTTCGAGCCGCGCGTTGAGTTCGTTGAGGCGCGCTTGGTCTGGACTGGGTTGCAGCTTGAGACGCGTGATTTGCGTGTTGAGGGAATTGACTTCGGCCACCAGCGTGCGGTCACGCAGGATCTCATCGGCGGTCATGGCTTTCGTGATGTTGACTCTGCCGTTGCTCAACACGTCGAGCAGCACACGCCCTCTGGAACGCTCGGCGTAAGCAAGAGCCTGTGCGTAGTCCTTCTTGATGACGGAAAGCTCTATCATTGAATAGTAGGGCGAGAGCTTGTCTTCAAAGTAGCGCTGCTGTTCCTGCTCTCCGCCTGCGACCTGCTCGCGCAGCTTCTCAATGGTGGCTATCGCTTCGAGAAAATCACGACGCGCCTCGTCATGCTGGTTGAGCGCGAGGTGCGACATGCCGGCAGTGTTGCGTGCGCTCCACAAGACCTGCGGCAGGCCCAACTGAGAGGCGAGCGTTGATGCGCGTTCGGCCGTTTCGAGGGCCAGGGCAAACTGTCCGGCAGCGTGATGTGTGGCCGCGACGTTGAGCAACTGGTTGGCGACTCCGGCCCTGTCTCCCAGCTCTTCCTGAATCTTCAGACCTCGCTGGTAATATTCCAGCGCACGCGCGTATTCTCCGCGAGCGTCATAGATGAGCCCGATGTTGGCGATGGCTCCGGCGAGGCCGCGCTTATCCTTTATCTCTTCCCGCAGTTGCAGGTTCTTCTGGAAATATTCGAGGGCCTGCGCGTAGTTGTCCTGAGAGTAGTAGACGATGCCGATGCTGTTGAGGGTGTTGGCGATTCCGGGCTTGTCTTTCAATTCTTCTTTGAGCTTCAGACTACGCTGAAGGTAATCGAGCGCCTGTGTGTAATTGCCCTGCTCTCTGTAGATCTGGCCGATGTTATTGAGCGTGCCCGGCAGTCCCGCTTTATCAGCGATTTCTTCTTTGAGCTTGAGGCTCTGCTGGTAGTTTTCGAGCGCCTGCGCGTAGTTGCCCTGCGCATGATAGAGCGCGCCGATGTTGTTCAACGAACTGGCGATGTTCGACTTGTCTCCAAGCTCACGGGCCAGTTGCAAGCCTCTGCGGTGATACTCAAGAGCTTGCGTGAAATCGCTTTGAGCCTTGGCGAGAAGCCCCAGATTATTGACGACGTTGGAGATGCCTTTTTTGTCGCCGCTTTCTTCGGCCAGTCGCAGGCTGCGCAGGTAATAGCTTTGCGCCTGCGTGTAATCGCCAAGCAGTTGATAGATAGTGCCGACGGTGTTGGCGGCATAAATGATGAGCCTGTTGTCGCCCATCGCTTCCGCTTCCTTCAGGCTGCGCACGACATAACTTAAAGCCTGCGTGTAGTCGCCCTTAGTTTTGTATATCAACGAGAGGTTGCTGGTGATGTAGAAGAGTTCGCCCGTCTGGCCTGTCTTCTCTGCGAGTTGCAGGCTCTTCATTGATTGCTCGATGGCTAGGTCATACTTGCTCTGGAAGAAGAATAAGCCGGAAAGATTATTGAGCGCGCTGATAGTGTCTGGAATGTTGGCGGCTGCTTCGGCCGTCTTGAGGCTTTTCTGTAAATATTCAAAGGCGCGTTCGTAGTCGCCCTGCGTGCGGTAAATGTTTCCCATCAGGCGCAGGACGTTTGCAACTGCCGATGAACCGTTTAAGGATTCGGCGATAGGGAGCGTGAATTCGGCAACGCTTAGAGCCTGCGCGCTCTTTCCCTGCTCAAGCAGGAGTCTTGCTTTCTGAGAGAGTTGCTTTGCCAGTTCGTTTGTGACCAGACTCTTCTTTTCGTCGAGCAGTCGCTTGCGCGCCTCAGTTGTCTGCGCGGCGATTAATTCGGTTGCCAAGTCTTCCTCGCTCGGAAAGTATCTCCAAATCTTCCAAGCCTCTCCCTCTTTTGTCATCTGCAACGTACGGTTGAGATGGCCCAAGCCTTCGGCGGGCCGGGCAGTCTTGCTGTTTATAGCGCTCACATCAACCGTTAGCTGCACGCTCGTCTTTTCATCCGTGGCGGCGACCGTTGCAAGGAAGACCAGATTCTTGACTTCTATATTCTCGTAGTTGGCAAACGTTTGCTGGAAGCTGCGCTTGCTGCTTGCGTAATCGGGAGACTTCTCGCTCCACAGAGACATCAGGCCGTCTAAGTCTTCCTTCTGATAGGCTGCAAAGAATTTTTCGGTCAGGCTGCGAGCAAACGCTGGCGACTCTGTTTGCTGTGCGGCGAGCGGCGTCCAACTACCGATGCCGATAAAGATACACAGCAACCAGAGCTTGCCGGGCCGATGTCTTCTGTGTCTCATTGAATCATCCTCCACGTTGAAGCGTGTGGCCTGCGAGAGATGGACGCTTCTTCTTATGAAGAAACATCTAGTTAGAGCCACTGTCCAGTTTTTAGCAAGAAAGGCCGCCAAATAAATTTAATGCGGGATTTTGCTTTGATGTTGATGTTGATGATTAAACCGCAGCAAAGGTTGGCGACTATATGCACGCCGGAGGGAGGCGAAAGAAATTTTTCGCGGATGGGAATAAAACTCAAATTTCCGCGTCAAGTTATTACAGGCCGCTTTTTACCCGGAGGAGCTTAAGCTCTAAAAGTCGAATCAAATGTTAGGGCAGGAATTGATGAACCAGTCATCGGGTTAAGCGTGCCAACACTTTACTCGTCATAGCCCACCTGTCAGACGCGAGCGCAGCGCCTTTCGTTCGTAATGCAAAATGAAGCGCACGCCAGACGGATTCCCTCGCCAAACGAATTCTCTATTTACTCAACGCTCAAGAGCCTGCCTCGTCGCCAAACTTTGTCTCTGAAGATACTTGTTGACGCTGTTTTCGGCGAGCCATTCGCGCCAGTTGATGTGGCCGCGCGGCGTATCGGGCGTCCTATTCTTTCCGGCTCTTATGGCCGCCGCGAGTGCGCCCGGAAGGGGCAGCCGGATCAGTTTTTTCCTGCGCACTCCCCTGACCTTCATCCACGTTCCGGCCATCTCTCCGAGCGTTAGTACTTCCGGCCCGCCGAAATCATCGAGCCGCCCGCCGGGGCCTGCCGTGAGTTGGCCCACAAGGCGCGCGGCTACATCCCTTTCCGCCACACTCTGAAACTTGAAAGCAACCGGCAATGGCATCAACAAAGGCACGCGCGCAGCCATCGAGATAAGCAGGTCAACGAGCGAGTGAAACTGTGTTGCGCGCAGGATGGAATGAGGCACGCCCGAAGATGTTATCAGGGCTTCGGTTTCCAGTTTCCCACGGTAATAGCTGTAGGGAATTTCGTCTATGCCGACGATGGAGATGTAGAGTAGGTGGCTGATGGAGTTCCGGCGTGCGGCTTCTAGTAGATGACGCGTTCCGTTAACGTCAACGGCTGCTGTCTGGCGCGGGTCGGACGCGGCATGAATGATGGCATCTGCTCCCGCAACTGCTTCAACGATGCCGCTGCCCGACGCCAGATCGCCCTGCGCCCACTCAAGCTCATTAGCGGCCGGTTGCGGACGCGGGCGACGGCTCATCACGCGGACGACGTGGCCCGCGTTTACCGCTTCACGCACCAGCGCGCTTCCCAGATTGCCCGTGCCGCCCGTGATTAAAACTCTCATCGCCCCGTTTGCCTCAACGTGTTAAGGCTTCAGCCGCTTGAAATAGATGGCCTCGAATTTACCAGTCCTGACAAGCAGTTCGCCCTCTCCGACCATCTCCCAGCCCTCTTCACCAAGCTTCGCTATCGCCTTGTAGACCTGCGCGCCCTGCTGCTCCGAAACCTTCTCCTCTATCTCTACGATTTCCACGCCCGTCTCTTTGAAGTAGTTAATCCAGTAAGCGCCGCCTCTGGTCGAACCCGTATAGCCTGCCCTGCTGACAGCACAATACTCCCAACGGGCTCGACCGGGCGCACCAGCGCTTTCATCGCTTCCCGCTCTGGCGACGGGAATCGTGCGGTTAAACGCGTTGCCGTAAAGAAAGGCGCAGAGCGTTAGTGTGAGCAGCAAACCTGTGTAGCCAGCCTTTTTCATTAAAGTCTCCTTCCCTATTTTCAGCTTCCGTCCCTAACCTCCCGAACACTCCTCCTACTCTTTAACGCGAAATTCAGGACCGATTTGCATCAGCAAAGCTCCGGCCGGAACAAAAAGAGAGCGGAGCCTCTCGGACTCCGCCCTCTTTCTTAAAGCATCATGCTGGCTTCCGTCAGTCAGACAGGAGAATGCCGTCGCTCATCATAATGCCGTCGCTCAGCAAGATTCCGTCACTCAACAGGATACCATCCGTGAGGATGATGCCATCTGAGAACAGAATGCCTTCTGTGAGCACGATGCCGTCTCCCATCACAACACCATCCGAGAGAAGGATTCCATCGCCCATGACGACGCCATCGCTCATCACGATACCATCACTCATCACGATGCCATCGCTCAGCAGAATGCCGGTGCTGAAGGCAACGCTATCACTCAGCAGGATACCGTCGCTGAGCAGGATTCCATCGCTCAGCAGAATGCCGTCACCCATCACAACGCCGTCGCCCATGACGACACCATCGCTGAGCAGGATGCCATCACTGAGCAGAATGCCGTCGCTCAACAGTATGCCGTCGCTAAGCAGGATGCCATCTGTCAGGACAATCCCGTCGCCGGACATGATGCTGTCTGAGAGCAGAATGCCGTCCGTCAGCACGATGCCGTCGCTGAGCAGGATGCCATCGCTGAGCAAGATACCGTCGCCCATCACAACACCATCGCTCAACAGGATGCCGTCGCTCAGCAGAATGCCATCGCTCATGACGATGCCGTCACTCATCACAATACCATCGCTCAAAAGGATACCGTCGCTGAGCAGGATGCCGTTTGTCAGGACGGGGCGGTTGGCGAAGATGACGCCGCCGCTATAGAGAATGCGGCTGCTCGCCTGCACCGTTTCGCCGCCGATGTTAACAGACTGGCTGAGCGAGCCAAGCGTCAAGTTGTTTTTGAAAAGCTTGTCGCCAGCTTTGAGCTTGTCTGCGTTGGGGACGATGGCGCGTGCCATTTCGACCGCCAGCGGAGCGTTGACCTGGCCCGCTCCCTGGCTGACGAGGCTCTGCGTCTTGCTGACAAACTGCGACGCCGGTAAAGCCTGCGCTGTGCGCTTGAGCACGGTCTTGGCGAGCAGCGGGGTGAGAGACCTGTTGGCTTCGAGCATCTGCGCGACGATGCCGGAGACGACTGGAGCGGCAAACGAAGTGCCGGAATATTTGAAGTAAGCGTTGGGCCGAGCGCCAGCGGAAACTGGGGCGACGATGCGGTCCGCATGGTCAACGGCCGAAGTCGGATTATCGAGCGACATCGGCGCGACGAGGCGACGACCGGGCGCAACCACGTCGGGCTTCGCTAAGTGGTCAAACTGCGTAGGGCCTTTGGAAGAGAAGCTGGCAACGGTGTCGTCGGAGCGGCGGGCCGTGCCGTGCGAATCGGTCGCGCCGACGGTGATGGCGTAGGGGCTGTTGCCGGGGCTGTTGATAGCACCATAGACGAGGCGATAGATGGGGTCGCCGTTTGCGTCGTAGCCTGTGATCTGTTCGCTGCGGCCGTTGTTGCCTGCCGAGCAGACGACGACGATTCCGGCCTGCGTGGCGCGAGCCAGCGCGTTTGAGAGCGGGTCTGTGCGGAAAGACTCGCGGACGGGTGTGCCGAGGCTCATGTTGATGACGCCTATGTGGTAGCGCTTCTGGTTGGCGATGGCCCAGTTGATGGCGTCGAGGACGGCGCTGGTCGAGCCTGCGCCGTTGTGGTCGAGGGCTTTGAGGTCTATGAGGTGAGCGCCGGGAGCGATACCAGCGTAGTTTGAGGCGTAGCCCGTTGAGGCCGCGCCGTTGCCCGCTGCGACGCCCGCCACGCCTGTTCCGTGGCCGGAGCGGTCGCCGTCGCTCAGCAGGATTCCATCGCTCAGCAGGATACCGTCGCTCAAAAGGATACCGTTGGCGCTGGCATTGGCGCTGCCGCCTGTAAAGTTGACGGCGGCGACGACGCGCGAATGACCGTTCTGCTGAAAGTCGGGATGGTTGGCGCTGATGCCGCTGTCAATGACGGCGATGCCGACGCCCTTGCCCGTGAAACCGGGAGCGCCCGCGAAGCCCTGCTTGACGAGGTTTGCGCCGACCGTCTCGCCTGTCACGTCCATCTGCGCGCGGACGCGACGGTCGGGTGAGATGTAAGCGATGTCTTCGCGTGCGGCGAGTTCGGAGAGAGCGTTTGCCGGAACGTCCGCGACCATCACGTCGAGCGCTTCGAGCGACTTCTTACGGCTGCCGCCTTTGGCGACAACGGCCTGTTCCTGCGCTGCCGTCGAGCGGCCCTTGCTCTGTATGATGACGCGGATTGTGCCGGCGGTGGCTGTTTCGAGTTCCGGCGCGAGTTTGCGTGCGCGGCGCTGTTGGTTGTTCTGGCTCGGCGCGGCGGGCGCAGCCATGGTTGTGAACGGGGCAAGAGAGGTAGCCAGTAAGGTAAGGGTGATTAAGTAAGCGGCGAAGCGGCGCAACATGGTGGTTTCTCCTTCTTTGTTATCAAGTCGAGAATTTGCAGCAGAGCAAGCAAGGATGTTTGAAAGGTTCGAGAGCATCCAGCGGTCTGATTGGGAGCGCCGAACTTGTTTACTTCAACCGAACCTTTCAAACATCTGCTCTCTCCCTCTACAACCCTTGTGCCACTCGCCTCAGACCACTCCTTTCCACAACTAAACTCACCATCCACACACACTTAGCCTCCCTGCAAACTCCTTGCATCAACACCCGCCGGGAAAGCACCAAAACCGATACTTCGTTCGCACCCACAAAGCATCAAACCCACTTTTCCCCTGCTTTCAGCCCACAAAGCGACGAAACAACCGGGTGCGAACGAAGTATCGGCTGTGTGTAGCTGGTATACGACATTCAGGCTTTGCCCGCCAATGGAAAGTAGAAGGCGAATTGTCGGGCAGACTCAGGAATTGTCGGGCAAGAACTATTGAATCAGGCCGCGGTCAATGAGGTATCTGCGGCCCGGTTGGGTAAGGATGAATGAATCGGGGTTGGGGTAATTAAAAAAATTCCGAATGTAGCCCTGACCTATCAGTTCTCCCAAGTGATAGTCAACTAATGTTCTGTGTATCTTCAGCGCATCCTTAATTATTTCGGGGCGCTGCGCGCCATTAGCGATAAGGACGAGAATGTTGTGTTGGATTGGCTCAAGGTTGGGGAGGCCACTTGGATGGGGAACGGTGGGGTTAGGTTTATCAAGAAATTCTTTGCCTTTGGGAGTGAGGCTGTAAACAGGCAAAGGCATAACGTCGTAACTGATTCGCACGAAATCTTCTTCTGCTAGTTTTTCTAAGCGGGAAGTGACAAGTGACGGCTTCAGCTTCAAATAACTTGCGATTACAAAGTCATAAACATTCTGCTCCTGTGAGTTGTCGAGATAGACAAGGATTTTTACATCTATTTCGTCGGGTTTGAAGGCTGGTGCTTCTTTCGGTGGATGGTCAACTAGATACTGCCTACCTCTAGGCGTGAGACTATAAGGACTACGACCATGAATTACATCAAGTCGGTTATAGCGAATATAGCGATATTCTTTCAACTTATCCAAGCGATTTTCTATTGTGAGGCGCTCAACATTCAATTTTTGAGGGAGTTCTTCTAGGGGGTAAGGATGAGCGGAATCTTGGATGTATCTCAAAATCTCTGTAGCTATTTCATCGGGTTCGTAGTCTTCGGAGGCTTGCTGTTTAGGGGTTTCTTCTTCAAGGGGGTGCGGCTTAAGAGTCTTTGTCTGAAGTTCGGTTTTCTCTTGAGATAGCAGTTTCTTGGCTTCGGCTAGCGTTATGTGGTTTCCGTCATCATCGTAAAGGGGTATGGCTTTATCGCATTTCAAACAATGAGGGACAGGCTTAGGCAGGGGAACGCCACCGTCAATTCGATAAATCAATTTATCCCGGCTGAGAATAAGAGGCGATTTACAGTTGGGGCAATAGTAATTCAGATGGGAGTCCCAAACTACATTGAACCTGAACTGTTCGCCGCGTTGGATGCTTGGCGATTGCTCATTAGCAATTATGGACAGTGGTGGTGATTCAGCCTTGCGGAGAGCTTTTAGAATTATCAGAAAAATAGCGACGAAAGAAAAGACAACAGCAGCAATGAAGTATTGAGAGGCAAGTTCTTTATGACCAAAGGAAAGGGCGAATCCAGATGCAGTACCAGCCAAACCCGCGAGGATAATCAAGATGGCGATAGCCGCTTTTATCCACATTTTCAGCCTGTCGCTTTTAGCTTTTTTTGTTCGGCATTATTACCGCCTTAGAACTTAGCATGATTAATAGACTCTTACACTTATGCACCTTTAAAATAATACAACGTCAGGTGAAACAATCATAGCTTTGACTGATTAATCTTATTTTACTTAAGAGTTAACAACCTGCCAAAAAGTTAGATAACTCCTTGAGGCGCGGTTAGTCTGCGTGTGATGGCCCTTGATAGCAGGTTAAGGTTGTCTGCGTTTTTTACAATAATGATGGGTGTGCGTTCTCTATGCGCCAACCCTCTTGTGAAAGACGCCAGCGCTAGTCCCGTCGTATCCAGCAAGACTTCATCGAAGAGTAGCAGCGAATAGTTGAGCTTATCTATAAAGAGGCGCGCTACACAGGCCGCAGGAGCGCGTACTATCCAGCAATCTTCTAACTCATCTTCCAGATAATGCATTAACTGAAGGTTGAGGCCGACGTAGAGGATGCGGTGGGGGCGTGCGGAGAGGCGACGGTATAAGGCTCGGAGATGATAAGAGGGTTCTTCCTCTGTTATCATGTGCATGGTTTAGGTGTTGAAAACTAGGCAACGGTCTATGCGCGGCTCAATCCCAAGAGTGGAGTAAATGAGCATCGCCGTTGAGTTTGAAAGGCTCATACTCACGGCGTCTCCTTTGAGCAGCGATAGTCTATATGCCATTGATTATAGTTGCAAGCTGTTCCGTGCAACTTCTAGCTCATCGGGAGGCCGCTCCTGATGGGCAACGAACGCTTTCGGCCTCAGCGTTTAGGCGAAAAGTTGCGCGATATTCGGCTGGCGCTCGGTCTTTCTCAAACGGAGATGCTTAAACATCTTGGCTTGGACGACAAGCTTTGGTACACACAAGTTTCAAGTTATGAATTGGGAAGGCGCGACCCTCCGTTAATGATTCTCTTGCAATATGCTCGCGCGGCTGGTGTCAGTACGGATGTCTTGATTGACGATGAACTTGACCTGCCTGCGAAACTCCCGGCCAAGCCGAAGCACTCTCGCTGAGTTTTGGGGTGATTTTTAGATGATTTTTGTGCAAAAGGTGGTATGTTGAGATTTTGTAAGGGTTTAGAGGATTAAAGCGCGTTGGGGCAGGAGTAAATCGTCCTCATTTGAGAGCTGAATGTCCTCATTCAGGAGTTAAATGTCCTCATTTTGCTCCCGAATGAGGACATTTTGTTTCTAAGTGAGGACATTCAGGAGCTAGATGTGGACACACAGGAGTTGGATGAGGACAATTTAACTCCTGAATGAGGACATACGGGAGCTGGATGTGGGCATTTAGCTTTTGGATGAGGACATACGGAAGCTAACGCTGGACACTTCAGAGCTGGATGAGGACATTTAGAAGTTGGATGAGGGGAGATAGGAGTCGGCGCTGGACATTTAGAAGTCGGGTGAGGGCGCAGGAGGGTTGTGCAAAGAGGGGCGGGTCAGGCGGCGTTGGCGTCTATTTCGTAGCGGGCGAGTTTGAGTTGGAGGCCGCGGCGGGTGAGGCCGAGGGTGCGTGCGGCGCGTGTGACGTTGCCCTGATGTTTGCGCAGGGCGTCGGCAATCATCTGCCGTTCGAGGTGTTCGACCGCATCTGTGAGCAGGGTGTGCGACGGAAGGGGCTGTGTGGAGACGGTTGGTTGGCTGGCGTTGGTTTCCTGCGGCGGCGTTGGGGCGGGCGCGTGCGGGACGGGGAGAATTTCACGAGAGAGATGCTGGGGCGTAATGAGCGTGCCGTCTTCGGCGCGGGCGACGACGCGCTGTAGCTCGTTGCAGAGTTGGCGCACGTTGCCGGGCCAGTCGCAGACCATCAGGAGGTCAACGGCCTGCGGGGTGATTTGAATGTCGTGACGTTTGAAGCGCTCCGCGTAGTGGTTGATGTAATAGTGTACGAGCGATTGAATCTCGCTGCGGCGTTCGCGCAAGGGAGGCACGCGCAGGCGTATGACGTTGAGCCGATAGTAGAGGTCTTCGCGAAACTTTTTTTCTTCCACCATCTTCTCCAGATCGCAGTTGGTGGCGGCGATGATGCGCACGTCAACCTTGATGGGTCGTTGTTCGCCAAGGGGTTGAATCTCGCCCTCCTGTAGAAAGCGCAGGAGCTTGGGTTGCATGTCGAGCGGAAGGTCGCCGATTTCGTCGAGGAAGAGTGTGCCGCCGGATGCTGCGCGCAGGACGCCGGGCGAATCTGCGACAGCGCCGGTGAAAGCTCCCTTGCGATAACCGAAGAGATAGCCCTCGGAGAGTTCTTTGGGAACGGCCGTGCAGTTGAAGGCGATAAAGCTCTGGTCGCGACGGTTAGAGATAGTGTGAATGGCGCGTGCGACGAGTTCCTTGCCCGTGCCTGATTCGCCCGTGACGAGCACGGTCACATCCGACGAGCGGATCTTGGTAATCTCGTCAACGAGGCTCTGCATCGCAGGGCTGGAATGTATGAAGCCGGGCAGCAGGCTCTCGCTCGCGTGCGTTCCCTGCTGCTGGCCGCCGTGCGTGCCGCGCGCACGCTCACGGAAGGCACACAATTCGAGGCCCATTATGGCGACGCGCAACAAGGAGTCGAGTTCAACTGCGCTCTGCTGGTTGGCTGCCTCGCGCGGGCTGACGACTACGATGGCGGGCGTCGCGCCTGCCGCTTCCAAGCGCATCAACGCAACGTCGTGCCCACGCGCCCAACGCTCAGCGGCGCGTCCATCGTCCGCACGGTCGAGCGCTTGCACGATGTGCTCTTTTTCGTCGTCGCCGTTGTAGCCCTGCGCGGCCAGCACCTTAAACTTGCCCTCGGCATCCGGCTCTGCAACTAAAACTTTCCGCGCTCCCACCTCCTGATGAATAATCGCCGCCAACTCGCGCAAGAGCAATCCGCGCAAAGCAGAGGCTTCGGCCAGCCGCAACGTGAGCAGCGGCGAGAGCGCAGGCTGAAGGCTTGAGGGCGCAGGCGGAGCAACGCGTTCTTCATCTTGGCCGAGCGCGGCGATGGCCTCTCCGGCACGCGCAAGGTCCAGGCTTGCGCCGAGTTGGCGAAAGACGTTCGCGGCGCGGGAGAGGTAGGCCGTGGCGCGTTCGGGTTGAAGCGCAGCGTAGGCCATGCCGAGTTCGTAATGAGCGAGCGCGCTGCTGTAGCGGTCGCCGAGCATCTCGAAGATGGAGACGCTGCGGCTGAAATGATAAACAGCACGCGCGCCGTCGTTCTGCGCCATCCACAAGAGGCCGTGCAGGCGTTGGGCCGCGCCGGTGATGGCGAGGTCTGCGACAGACTCGTTAGTCTTCTCAGCGACCCTCTCAAGCTGCTCCGCACACTCCGCGTTGTTGCCCTGCCGCAAGTGCACTTCGGCCAGCAGCAGGTGCGATTCGCAGAGAGCCTGCCGGTCGCCTATCTGCTCTGCCAGCCTCAGCGCTTCCTCGCTGACTTCACGCGCACGCGCCACGTCGCCCGTCGCCAGCAAGCAGCGTCCGAGCGTGCGGCGCGCTTGTCCCTCGTACCACTTGTTGCCGTCGTCTGTCGCCAGACTGACTGCACGCTGAAGAAGACTCTGCGCCTCCTCAAGCTCGCCCATCAGGAGACGCAACTCACCGAGCGAATCGAGAATAATCGGCACGCGCGCGTTGTGGCGGTCAACCTCGAAGGCAAGCTCAAGCGCGCGCTTGAGTGCTTCGTGTGCGCGTCCCCATTCGCCGACGAGCATCAGGTTGATGCCCAGATTGTTGTAGCCGGTCGCGGCGTTTGACTTGTGTTCGGTGCGCTCGTAGTAGTGGACGGCTTTTTCCAGATAGCGTATGCCGTCGTGCGGGCGTTTGATAAACCAGCAGATGCCGCCCATGTTGGCGTAAGTGCGGCCGAGCATCTGCGGCGCGGCCCGCTCGCCGACGAGTTTGAGCGCCTGCTCGTAGTTAGAGAGCGCGCTTTCGTAAGCACCCTCGTAAGCATCAACCAGGCCGAAGCCGACATAGACTTCGCCTAAGCCGCGCCAGTCTCCCTCGTGCCTGTAACATTCGAGCGCCTTCTGTAGAAAATCGCGCGAGATTGTGTACTCGTTGATGCTGCGATAGACGCGCGCTAAAGCGACGCAGGCCGCGCCGCTCTGCGCAGCAATCTCATGCTCCGTGGCCTCGCGCAGCGTCGCGTTTAAGAGCGCGATGGCTTTCGGGTAATCGCCCGTGTAGTTATAGGCGAGGCCCAGACGGACGCGAAGCTGCAAGGATGTCTCCAACTCCAACTCTGCCCGCCCCTCCGCTGCTTCGTACTCACGCACGACTTCCAGAGACTCGTTGTAGCGCCCCTGCAATTCGAGGGATTCGGAGAGCAAGGAACGCGCCTGTGCGACCTGCTCGCGCGTTGCGCCCGCAGCCTCTAAGACCGCGACGAGCTTTGCGTCGGCCTCGCTCGAAAGTCCCTTGTCAAGCAGCGCACGCGCCTCTTCGAGTTCGCGCGCCAGTTGCTCGCGCGCAGACGCGCCGCCGCGACGCGCCGAACCCGGACGCCTCTCTTCACGTTCATTGTTGTGAGCTATCTTTTGAGGTTTTACCATCGCCGTCAGATGAGCCGCGCATTTCTAATGACAGCTTGTTATTTGCAGAGGATACGAAAGGGAATTGCAGTCGAAGGCGGCGCTTGCGGGCAGCCCCTTGATAACAGCTGAATTTCGAAAGCAGCGGGAATTTAACACGAAGGAGGAAACATGTCACGACCGCGATTGTCGTCGGCTTTCGACTGAAGGCGCGGCGACGTTCGACACTGCCGATACGGGCGCGACGCCTATTGGTAAATTCTTGGTAAAAGCTGTCAACGAATTGTAAAAAATGGCGGCGCGGCTACAGACTGCGGGCGCGCGTTCGGTGTATAAAAGGGGCGTGTGGAAGAGACGTATGAGAGCATTGCGCATCAGAACATTCTTTAAGCGTCACCTGCTGTGGGTCGGCTTCTTCGCCGTCATTATTCCGCTCATCAGTATTCTGGTTCTTCAATACTGGTCGCTCGCAAAACTGGAAAAGACTTCGACCGTTGCCGAAAAAGTCTGGATGAAAAACTATCTCGCGGACGTTTCCAAAGAGATAAAGTATTTCTATCACACGAGCGCAGAGCAGTTGCTCAACACGCCAGCCAGCGTGCTGACGAGTGAGAGCTTGCAGAAATCACGTTCTCTCTTCGGCAAGTGCGAGAGTCAGGAGGCGAAGCTTCTCTTCGTCGCCGTTTTCAATAACGACAAGGATTCGCCCGTCCTCTTTTTTCACCCGCGCGACCAGAAGAAGCTCTATACTCCGAGCATCAACGAAGCACGCGCTGTCAATGTCGCCGTCGCTCCCTTCAGGCTGCTCAGCCAGGAAGGAGGCACGCTGCAATCGCCGCCCCTCTCCATTGACGACCACGACCCCGAAAATCGCGTCATCCTCAAACCCGTCACGAACGAATCGAGGAAGGTCGTCGGCGTCACGGGAATGATTATTGATGCCGTCTACTTCCGTGAGAATTATCTACCGCGCGTGATTCGCAGTTCCCTGCAAAAGTTTTTCCCGGCCGACGCGCAGGAGAACGTCATCGTCACCGTCCACGACGGCAGCGGTCAGCTTGTGATGTCAACTCAGCCCGTCAGGGGACAGAACGACGAAGCCTTAACCTCCTTGCCTTACTTTTCGGATTGGCGTCTAGGCATACGCAGCCGCCACATGACGCCGGAGCAGTGGGCGCGCTGGAACTTCAACGTCAACCTGACGCTTTCGCTACTGATGGCCGTGGCCGTGATGGGCGGAATCATCCTCGCCTTGAGAACCGCCTCGCGCGAGATGAAGCTCTCGCAGATGAAGACGGACTTTGTTTCAAACGTCTCGCACGAACTGCGCACGCCGCTCTCTTCGATTCGCGTCTTCGGGGAGTTTCTGAAACTGGGCCGTGTCAGAGAGCAGGAGAAGATACGCGAATACGGCGAATACATAGAGACGGAGAGCCGCCGCCTGACGCAGCTCATCAACAACATTTTAGACTTCTCCAGAATAGAGTCAGACCGCAAGGTCTATCATTTCGAGCGCGCCAACCTGGAAGAACTCGTCGCCGCCACGCTCAAGACCTTCGACGTTCAACTCAGGCAACACAACATCTCGATCAGAGTTGAAACACCTGCTTCGCCGCTGCCGCCCGTGATGATTGACACGGATGCGGTCGCGCAGGCGTTGATGAATCTGCTGGATAACGCGGTCAAGTATTCGGGCGCGGCCAAAGAGATTGAAGTCAAACTCGCGCGCAGGGACGGCTTCGCAGTTGTCTCCGTCAGGGACTACGGTATCGGGATTGCGCGCGAAGAGATTGGAAAAATCTTCGAGAAGTTTTATCGCGTCAGCACAGGGCTTGTGCACGACGTGAAGGGCAGCGGCCTCGGCCTCTCGCTCGTCAAGCACATCGCTAAGGCGCACAGAGGGCGCGTCGTCGTCGAGAGCGAGCCGGGGCGCGGCAGCACCTTCGCGCTCTATTTGCCCATCGAAGCGGGCTTGAGCGACCAGACCGAAAAACCGAAAGCAACACCAACGCTCGGCGCAGACCGTCCATTGACCGGGCCTGTGTAGAAAACGATGAACTAGGAACGATGAACGATGAACTGTAAATCAATTGTCTGACATTCATCGTTCCTAATTCATAATTATATTGGAAACCTCCTGTGGAAAAGATGCGTAAAGTTTTAATAGTCGAAGACGATCAGGCGATGGCCGTGGCCCTGAGCGACGGTTTTACTTACGAAGGTTTTGCGGTGCAGGTGGCGCGTGACGGTTCGACCGGCCTGCGCCTCGCCGCCGAAAAGGAAGTTGACCTCGTTATCTTGGACGTGATGCTGCCGCAGATGAGCGGCCTCGACGTTTGCCGTCAACTCAGAAGCGACGGCAACGGCACGCCGATTATCATGCTGACGGCTCGCGGGCAGGAGATTGACAAAGTACTTGGACTGAAGACCGGCGCTGACGATTATGTGACCAAGCCTTTCAGCTTTCTGGAGTTGATGGCGCGCGTCGAAGCCGTGCTGCGTCGCACGCAGAAGCCCTCGGACGCTATCGAGGAGATTAGCTTCGGTGATGTAGAGATGTGCTTCAAAAATTTTGAAGCACGCAAGGCGGGCCGCTCTATCGAATTATCGCCGCGCGAATTCAAGATTATCAAATACTTTGTCGAGCACCGTGGGGAAGTCGTCAGCCGCGACCAGTTGCTCGATGCCGTCTGGGGCTACGATTCGCTGCCCTTAACGCGCACAGTTGACATGCACATCGCCAAGCTGCGACAGAAAATCGAAGACGTGCCATCGGACCCGCGCTACATCATCACGGTGCACCGCGTCGGTTATAAGTTTACAGGGTAAGGGAAACTCGCCGCCGGGACCGGGGAGAAGATAAATTAAAATGAGTTTGAGATTGCGGATTTGAGACGTTTGTTTTAGTTTTCTGTTTTCTCCGGGGTCTTCTGTGTCTCTCTATAATTTCAAACGCCAGGGATTAGCATGAAACGAACGCTGCTCGTCATCGCCGTCGTCGTGGTCTACGTGCTGCATCAGGATTTCTGGTTCTGGCGCACGGCGCGCATTTTTGGCGTTATCCCATTCGGCTTCCTCCCCGTCGGACTCTTTTATCACGCGCTTTTTGCTGTGCTGGCCTCGCTGTTGATGTGGCTGCTGGTCAAATACGCATGGCCGTCGCACCTCGAACAGGAGATAGAGAGCGGTGCATCCGCACGTGAGGAGGAAGAGCGTTGATTCCTGCCATCGTCGTCTTCATCTATCTGGCAATCGTCGTCTACATAGGCATCTTCGCCTTCCGTCGTTCGACAGGAAGACAAAAAGCGGAAGACTATTTTCTGGCGAGCCGCAGCCTCGGCCCTTTCGTCTTTCTGCTCTCGCTCTTCGGCACGAACATGACGGCCTTCGCCATCCTTGGCTCCTCCGGCCATGCCTTCAATAACGGCATCGTCACTTTCGGACTGATGGCTTCATCTTCGGCGCTCGTTATCCCGCTGACGATTTTTCTCATCGGCACACGCGTCTGGGCCCTCGGCAAGAAGCACGGCTTTATGACGCCTGTGCAGATGTTTCGCGACCGCTGGGAATGCAGCCACATCGGAACTGTCATCTTCGTCGTGCAGGCCGTGCTGCTCCTGCCTTACGTCATCATCGGCATTATGGGCGGCGGCACAACTTTAGCGACCATCAGCGGCGGCCTCGTCCCCTTCTGGTTCGGCGGCGCAATCGTCGCGATGGTCGTCATGTCTTACGTCTTCTTCGGCGGCATGCGCGGAACCGCCTGGGTCAACACGTTTCAGACGATTCTCTTTCTGCTCTTCGGAGCTATCGCCATCGTGGTGATCGGTTATGGGATGGGCGGCTTCCAAAGTGCTGTGCAACAACTGCAAGCTTCGCCCGCTACCGCCCCGCTCCTGACGCGCGAACGCATCTCACCGCTCTACTTTTTCAGCTACACTTTCATCCCTCTCTCGGCCATCGCCTTTCCGCACATTCTCATCTTCTGCCTGACGGCTAAAAAGATGGCCCAGTTTAAGAAGACGGTCATCTTTTATCCGCTCTGCATCATGGCAATCTGGCTGCCGTGCGTTTTTCTGGGTGTGATGGCGAATCGCGTCGCGGACGTGCCGCAGATTCGCGCCAAGCAGGAAGCGCGCCGTGTGCTTGCGACTCAAGGCAAGACGATGACGCCGGAACAGCGCGACCAACTGCGCGAAGAGTCTGCGGGCGACGACGTTATCCTGCGACTGCTCGAACGCTACGCGCCGCTCTGGCTGGCGGGCATCTTAGGCGCAGGCATCATGGCAGCCGTCATGGCTTCGGATTCACAAATCCTCGCGCTCTCGACAATGTTTACGGAGGATGTCTTCGCCTTCTACGGAGGCAAGCGGCGCTTCGGTGAATCCGTGCACGTACAGACGGGTCGCATCTTCGTTATCATCCTGACAATCATCGCCTACGCGATAGCCTTGCGCGCACCCGAAGCCATCTTCGACCTTGCCATTCAGTACGCCTTTTCGGGATTCGCCGCGCTCTCACCTCTTCTGGTCGCGGCTCTCTTCTGGCGCGGCAGCACAAAGTGGGGCGCGCTCGCCACTACTGTCTGGACCGCCGCTGCGGTCACGGCGGTCGCAGTCTTTCAGGCCATTGTTCCCGCGCCCGCTCCCGGCCCGCCCGTTGCTATCTGGTCTCCCGGCGGCATTGAAATCTTATCGCGCACGCCCGGCGGAACGGCCATCTTCGGCTTCATGCCAGTCGTGCCGATGGTGATTATCTCTGCGCTGTTGATGATTGTGGTGTCTCGACTGACGAAGAAACCGAGCCACGCGACAGTAGAGAAATATTTTTCAAAGGCCAGCCAGGAAACCGAAGTGGCAGCGTAAACTAGTGTGGCTGCCATCAAGATGCAAACGGCGAGATGGCATTGATGCTCATCTCGCCGCCGTTATGCTGTTGTAGTTTTCGATTTAACCGAAGCAGTAGAGTCGTCCGTCCTGCGCGCCGATGACGATGCGGCCTGAGCCTATGCCGGGCGAGGCCGAAAGCGGAGCGCCCGCGTTAAACTCCCAGAGCAACGCTCCGCTTGATAAATCAAGCACGTAGAAGCGGCCGTCGTTTGAGCCGACGTAGACGCGGCCGCCTGCGATGGCCGGTGATGATTCGACGCGCGCACGCGTTGCGAAAGCCCAGAGGCTTTTGCCCGTTGCGGCGCTCAAACAGTGAATCATCTTGTCGCGTCCGCCGACGACGACGCGCCCCTGCGAGACGGCTGCCGACGAGTAGAACGGAAACTGTCGTTCCGGGTGTTTGTAACGCCAACTGACGCTGCGTGTGCGCAGGTTGACGGCCAGCACGTCGTTGTTGAATGTGCCGTAGTAGGCAACGCCGCTCATCAGCGCGGGCGAAGCGCCCGTGTAAGCGCCGGAGGCGACCTGAAACAGTTCCCTGCCGTCCGAGACGCGAATCGCACGAAAGACTTCGTCGCATCCGGCGATGTATGCGATACCATTGACAACAGCGGGCGTAGCATGAACGGGCCCGTTGGTCCTGACTTTCCAGATGAGCGCGCCCGTCCGCGCGTTAAGGCAATAGAGATGCTGGTCGTAAGAACCTATCAAGACTCGATTGCCGACGGCCACAGGTGAAGACTTGATTTCGCTGTTCGTCTTAAACGTCCACGCGGGGCGTCCGTCGCGCGCGCCGACAGCGTGCAGCACACCGCGCAAATCGCCGACGTAGACCAGATCATCCTGCCCGTTAAAGAAGGGCGAGGATTCTCCAATCTCGCCGCCCGCGTTATATCGCCAATAGACGCTGCCGTTCTCAAGGCTGAGCGCCACGAGTTCGCCTTTGTGAGAGCCGACGAACACTGTGCCGCCGACGACCGCCGCCGAAGATTCGATTGATTCGCCAGCTTCAAACGTCCACAGGTGTCTGAGCGTTGGCGGCAATCCTGTCAGGCCCGATAAGCCTGTCAATTGCTGGTTGCCGCGAAACTGATACCAGTTTGTCGCGGGCGTCGCCGCCTGCGGCAAGGCGACAGAAGGAAAAAGGCAAAAGGTAAAAGTTAAAAGTAAGAAAACGATTGAAGACACGAATGAAGGGCGAGCGTCGTTCCCACTGCTTCCCTTTTGCCTTTTGCCTTTTACCTTTTTACTTTTAATTAGTATGCGCACTCGTAGACCTCCAGCGCCCCTGCGCGGTCAAACGCGCGGGGATTAAAACGACCCGTCCACTGGCTGGCGGCATCTCCGGCCAGCATCTCTAAATCACTTTTCGCGATTCCTGCTGCGCTCAGTCTCGCAGGAAACTCTCCGGCTCCGGCAAGCTGTTCAAGGCGGCGGGCGAGGCTCTTGACAGCGCCACGCCGATGAGAGTTTTTGTGTGATAAGCGCAGTAGCTCGTCGTATCTATCACCGGCCGCTTTATCATTCCAGCGCACGACAGTCGGCAGCAGCAGCGCGAGCGCGACGCCGTGCGTCGTGTTGTAATGAGCGGTCAGAGGATTAGCGCAGGCGTGTGTTGCGCCGAGCATGGAATTTTCAATCGCCACTCCTGCGTAATACGCCCCAAGCTGCATCGCTCCGCGCGCCTCTACGTCCGTCGGCTTATCGAGCACGCGTTCGTAGTTGGCTTCCAACAATTGCCAGGCCGCGCGCGAAAAGAGTTCGGAGAGAGGATTGCGACTGGTCGAGACGTAGGTTTCGACGGCGTGTGCGATGGCATCGAAGCCAGCGGCGGCCGTCACGCTGCGCGGCTGCGAGACGGTCAGCACAGGGTCTAGGATGGCGACGCGGAAAGCAGCCTGCGCATCGCCGCAAGCCATCTTAAAGTGGGATTCCTCATCGGAGATGAGAGCGTAACTTTGCGCTTCGCTGCCCGTCCCGGCTGTCGTCGGAACAGCTATCATCGGCAGCAAAGGCCGCGTTGCCTTGCCGTAGCCGCGATAGTCCTGCATGCGCCCGCCGTTGGTCAGTAGAAAGTTGATGCCCTTCGCGCAGTCCAGAGAGCTTCCGCCGCCGAGTCCGATGATTGAGTCTACTTTGAGCGGAGCGGCAAAGGCGCGGCCAGCCTCTATCATCCGTGTATCTGGATTAACATCGAAGTCTTGAAAGGCTTCAACTTCAATTCCGGCCTTCGATAACAGCCTCAACGCCTCATCTATGTAACCGCAATCGAGCAGCCCACTGTCAGCGACGAGCAGAGAGCGACGAAAGCCAAGCTCGCGCGCCAGTTCGCCTAAGCGGGCGAGAGCGCCTGTGCCGAAAACCACGCGCGTGCGAGACTGAAAATCAAAGCTCTCCATTGTTCCTGACGAAAAATCTCGCGCTGAGCTCATGCCACAAAGGTCGTCATCACTTCACTTCTTTCAGAGCGAAAAGCTGGTTGCGGTTGGAGATGTAGAGCGAGCCGTTGGCGGGAACGGGGCTGCTGTAGACGGAGCTGCCCATGTTGATCTCGCTAATCACCTTCTTCACCTTTCCGGCCTGCATGATGATGACATCGCCGTCTTCGTCGCCGAGATAGAGTTTGTCGTCGGCAAGCAGGGGCGAACCCCAGACGGCAGCGAACATGTCGTGTGTCCAGTAGACCTGCCCTGTTTTGGCATCCAGACAATGAAGGAAGCCGCTGAAGTCCGGCTGGTAGACGAGTCCGTCGGCAATCGCGGGAGTCGAAATCGAGCGACGGATTTTGTCGTAGTGCCAGACGAGGCCGGTCTTGGTGATGTCGCCGCGCTTGGTGGCGTCAATGCAGTAGAGATGCCCTACGCCTTCGCCGTGCTCCGGGTCTTGCCCGTTGGCGATGTAAACCTTGTCTTCGTAGATGACGGCGGTGCTGATGAGTTCGTTGCGCGTCTTGGGCCAAACGGCGTCCTTCGGGTTGGTGTCAAACTCCCAGAGCTTCTTGCCCGAAAGCGCTTCGTAGCCGCGAATCCAGCCGTCGCCCTGTCCCATCACGACCTGATCAACGCCGCCAATCTTGCCGACTGTGGGCGAGGCCCACTGCCCGTGCAGAATACGGTCGCCAACAGAGTTGTCTTCCCAGACGAGCTTGCCCGTCTTCTTATTGATGGCGATGATGGACGGGGCTTTCGGCGAAGGAATGTTGACGTGGCTTTCGTCCTGCCCGTTTGAGGTGCTGATGTAAATCAAATCACCGAAGGAGACGGGCGAAGAGTTTGCCAGATTGTGCGGGTGCGAGCCGACCTGTTCCATCATGTCAAACTTCCAGACGACATCGGCGTTGCGCTCGCCAGCAAGCTTCTCGTCTGTGATGGGCCCATCGTTCTCCTTGTCGCGGAAGCCTTCGGTATCGAGACAGACTAACTCGGCGCGGTTTGAGACGTAGTACAGGCGGTCGCCTTCGACGAGCGGCGAAGAGGCGACACCCTGATAAGGCCAATCGTTGACGCGCCCGGCCGCCAGTTTATCGTGCACCATCTGCCACAAAAACTCCCCGTCAGATTCGCGGAAGGCCATCAGGATGCCCTTGTCGCCTTTCACCGTCGGGTCGTAAGACGGGGTCGCTTCGTTGTTTGTGCCGACGAAGACCTTTCCGCCGGAGACGACTGCGTTGCCGTAAGTCTGCGAACCGAGAAGCGCCACCCACCTGATGTTCTTTTTCGTCTTCACGTCCCAGGTGGTCGGCAAGCCCTTCATCTTCGAGACCATGTTGCGGTCGGGCGTGCCGCCCCACATGGGCCAATCGCCCGAGCCGGGGTCGGACGCCGCGCCCGTTGAAACGGAAAAAAGAATTGACACAACGCAGAAAACGAACGACAGAAAAAAGATAATCTGCCATCTTCCGCTCGTCATCTTCCGGCTGAAAACTGAAAACCGAAAACTGTTAACTGTTCTTCTCATTTGTTAGCGTACACCTTCAGATTATCGAAAAAGATTTCCGCCGGGGCGGCTCCGAAGAGTCCGGGGCTGCCCTGTAAATTAGGGATGGGGTCAACACGCTCAATCATCCAATTAGCAGGCTCCGCTTCGCCCTTGGGCCAAGCCTTGCCGCGCGCACGCACCTTGCCGTCCGGCAAGGTCTCCACTTGCAGCTTAACGCGATACCACGTGTCGGCCTTCCAAGCGAAAGGAACTTCGACCGTGCGCGCTGTTTCTGGCTGCCAAGGCTGCAACTCAAGCTTCTGGCTATTGCCGTAGAGAACGAGCGCGTAGCGCTGCGCGATCACTCCGGCATCGCCCATCTGTCGCCGCTTCTCCGTGGCGCGAATGTCAACTTCGATTGTGTAGTTGGACAGATTCGACGGCCCGAAGAAGGTGCGCGCGCGACTCAACAGCGAAGACCCTTCGGTAGTTTTGACCAGCATCTTCTGGCCGTCAACTTCGCGCACGATATACTTGAGGCCCGCGTTGGCCCAGTGTGCCGGAACAGAGTTGGCCGCGTAAGAATCAAAGCCCTCGTTCAAAGGCAGCGGCGGAAAGACGCGGACGCGCGCCGCCCCGGTTACGCCTCCGACCGTCGCCTTCACAGCACCGGCCTGCGGCGCTAAGTCAGTTCCGGCTGTGAATTGCCCCTGCTCCGAAATGTTGCCTGACAGCTTATCGAGCGTCCACGTCGCTTTCTGTTCCTCGCGCAGGAAACGCCCGTGCTCGTCGAACAGGCGCACGCGAAGGCGCACGCTCTCGCCGGGCTTGAGAATCAACTCGGTCGGGCTGACCTGCACGTGTGCCACGGGCGCATGCGAGAGCGGAAGGTCGCGTGCAACTTCAGGCGCAGGAGCGACAGAGGTCTTTTTGCCGATGCAGTAGAGCGCCTTTTCCGTGACGAGGTAGATGCGGCCGCGCGAGATGGCGACAGAGCCCAGGATAGCTTCCGGCTCGGTCTCTGTTCCTAACTGGTCCTGGTCCAGAATCTCGCAGCCTGTGGCCGATGGCTTGAGGATGAAGAATTTTCCGTTTTCCGTCCCGACGTAGAGCTTGCCGTCTGCGAGCACGGGCGAGGCTTTCTGAATCGTGCCGAGGTTTTGCAGCCAGAGTTGTTTGCCCGTAGCGATGTCGAAGGCGGCGAGGTTTGCGCCGTTGTCAATCTGGTAGAGGCGGTCGCCGTCAATGACGGGCGAGGAGAAGCCGCCCTGAAACCCTTTGACGTTCCACTTGATCTGCTCCTTACCAATCTCGCCCTTCGCTGCGGCATCAACGGCGGCAATCATCCCCATCTCGTTTGAGTCAAGATTCTCCTCGCTGTGTGTGATGATGGCGGTCGTGCCGTGGACGACGACGCCCGTATTGATGCCGCGCTTGCTGACAACATACTTCCAGACCAACTCGCCCGTCCCGACCTTCAGCGCGTAAATCGTCCCGTCGCTCGCTCCCTGAATAAGCAGGCGAGTGCCGTTAACGTTAGCGACGATGGGCGGCGCGTAGGTCGTATCGTAGGGACGACCGCCCGGTGAGCTGACCCAGATGGTTTCACCAGTCTTCTTATCGAAACCCATGAAGCGGTGCGCGCCGCCCGCCTGGTCGCCCCAACTGAAGGTGATGCCGCTGACGATGACGACATCATCCTCTATGATGGGCGAGACGGTGCGCCCGCCGTGCGTTGTCAGCAGACCGAAATCTTCTGCGAGCGAGCGTTCCCAGAGAAGTTTCCCGCTGGTGTTTAAGGAAAGAAGTGTGCCGCCGCTGCCGAGGACGTAGATGTTGCCTGTGGTGGGGTCACCGACGGGCGAGGCCCAGCCGACGCGGTGCGGTGGAACGTCCGACAGGTACACGTTGAAGCGATGCTCCCAGAGCAGCTTGCCCGTATCGGCGTTAAAACACTGCACGCGTTCCTGTAGCGTCTCGCCTTTACCCACGGAGTTTTGCAGAAACAGCTTGTCGCCCATCACGATTGGCGTGGAGCGTCCGCCGTAGGGAGCTTTCCATGCGAGGTTATCCCCTGCGGGCGACCACTTCAGAGGCACACTTTTTTCGGGCGAGATGCCGTCGCGTCGTGGGCCGCGCCAATCCGTCCAGTCGCCGCCTGATGTGGGCGGCGCAGCAGCCTGTGTGGAGAGCGTGGGCAGCAGGACGAGCGCAATCAAGAGAGCGCCGCAGACAGAAGAGAGAGACTTCATCATCAATTTTCCTGAGCGTGTATGCTTAAATTTCGAGTAGTCAGGGCAAACGTTGGAGCGCCGCGCATGCGCCTTGCGCGATTTGGCGGCAACTTTTCCCACCACGTTATACGTAATAGACAGCAGTTCGGTCTCTATTTTTTATTTGACGGCGACCGTATTATCACCCATCGCCTGGAAAGTATTGTAAAAAAACGGTAAAAAAGCACGCGCCTCTGAGCAGTAAGCTTAATAGAGATGTAGAATCGGAGCATACTGTTGCAGCCGTCCTGATTTTTCTTGACGACGAACGAGAGCGCGCGAGCATTCTATTGCCGTTTGGCGTTTGTAAGATTAGAGCGGATCTCTCGAAAATCTGGACACAGACCAGTGGCTGTAACCGCGAAGTTAGGAACGGCAAGGTGTGTTTCAGTTTTCGGTTCAAACGCCTCATGTTTGCCATACCCTTTTCGGGAATTTCTTGACAACCTGTAGCTTCAAGCTCGCTCTTCCGTGTTAAGGAGCTAGTCTTGTAGAGGAGAAGAATCAAAAGATGAAACGTTTTCTGATTGGCTCAGTCCTGACGTTGAGCATCGGCCTTGTCGCCTTCGCACTTTTGCCCGGCAGCCGCGTAGCCGCAGCAGCAGATGCCAACTGGCCGCAATGGAGAGGCCCTGAGAGCACGGGCGTCTCGCCGGAAAAAAATCTCCCCGTCGAATGGAGCAGCACGAAGAATGTTAAATGGAAGACGCCTCTTCCGGGACGCGGCCATTCCTCGCCAATTGTCTGGGGCAACAAAGTTTTCCTGACGACGGCGATCGAGGGCGACGTAGTGCCCGGGGCCAAAGCGCCCACGCACATGAGCGAGGGCGAAGTCTTCAAACACCCTGACAGCGTTGGTGCTGACCGCAAGCACACGTTCAAGGTGCTCTGCTTCGACAAAGAGACTGGCAAGCTTCTCTGGGAGCAGACGGCCTACGAGGGAACGCCCTACGACGACCGCCATCGCAAGAGTAGTTTTGCTTCTTCGACTCCTGCCACGGACGGCCGCCACGTCTACGCCTTCTTCGGCTCCGAGGGCTTGTACGCTTACGACATGAGCGGCAAGCTCATCTGGAAAGCGAGCCTCGGCAAGCTCGGCACGGTCGGGATGGGCACGGGCACATCACCCGTGCTTTACGAAAATCTGGTCATCCTGCAATGCGACGAGGAAGAGGGTAAGGCTTCGTTCATCATCGCGCTTGATAAAAAGAGCGGGAAGGAAGCGTGGCGCACACCGCGCAAAGTGCAGGCCAGTTGGTCTACGCCAATCCTTGTGCGCGCCGGAAAGCGCACGGAGTTAATCGCCAGCGGCAACGAACTCATCATCTCCTACGACCCTGCGACGGGCAAAGAGCTCTGGCGCAGCAAGGGTGTGGAGAGCAACGCGATTCCGACCCCGGTCGCGGGCAATGAGACGGTCTTTATCGTCGCGGGCTTCCCCGTCAAGATTGCGATGGCGATTCGTCTCGGCGGCACGGGCGAGCTGGCCGATTCCAGCGTCCTCTGGAAGTATGCGAAGGGCACGGCCTACGTCCCCTCTCCGATTCTTTACGGCGACTATTTATACCTGACGACTGACCGGGGCATTCTCACCTGCCTCGATGCCAAGACCGGCAAGGTGATTTACGAGGGCGGGCGTGTGCCCATCCCTGCGACCTTCACGGCCTCGCCCGTCGCCTTCGACGGCAAGATTCTGTTGACGAGCGAAGACGGCGACACCTTCATCGTCAAAGCAGGCCCGCAGCATGAAGTCCTGCGCACAAACTCTCTGGACGAACCCGTCTATGCCTCGCCCGCGCTCGCAGACGGCAAGATTTTCATACGCGGCGAGAAGAATCTCTACTGCATTACCAAATTATGAACGCGGAAGCGTGAACGATGAACTGTTCAGAGCTTTTCTGATACTTCATCGTTCATCGTTCCTACTTCCTACTTTATTCTAAGGGAGTTGAGAGATGTACGACGACGACGTTGAGATAGAAGCTGAAGAGACAACAGCGGCAGCAGCATCAACTGCTCCGTGGTACAGGTCGAACGCGGCTCTGCTCGCGACCTCGATTTTGTTGCCGCCCGTCGGCCTCGTACTTCTCTGGCGGCGTCGTGACATTGCAACGCAGAAGAGAGCGCTCGCGTCTCTCCTTATCGTCGCGCTCGGAGCAGGCTACGTCTATCTGCTGCTTAGCCGTCGTGCTAATTCCAACTCCAACAGCGACCATTACACCGCGCTCGAACAACACCGCGCCGAACAACAACGGCAGGCTGAACTGGCAACGCAGGCGGGTGCGCCCGGCCAGCAGGCGGCTGCTCCGGGCCAGCCAGCGCCGAATGGCGCAACAGTCGAGGGCGGCCAGCCCGCAGACATGGCCCACATGGAGGCTTCCTCTAAGCCCGCGCGTAACTACTGGACCGATTTTCGCGGACCGAATAGAGACGGCATTTATGAAGAGATGAACGTGCAGGTCAGTTGGACTCCGAGCGGTCTGCCGCAACTCTGGAAGCAGCCCATCGGCGGCGGCTACGCTTCGTTCGTCATCGCGGAAGGACGCGCCTACACCATCGAGCAGCGACGCGCGCAGGAGACGGTCGCGGCCTACGATGTAGAGACCGGCCGCGAGTTGTGGACGCATGGATGGAACGCTGAGTTTCGCGAGTCAATGGGCGGCGACGGCCCGCGCGCCACCCCCACATGGCACGACGGGCGCGTCTATGCGCTCGGCGCGGCGGGCGAGTTTCGCTGCCTCGATGCGAAGACAGGCAAGCTTCTCTGGAATCGCAACATACTTAAAGAGAACGCGGCGGAAAATCTACAGTGGGGCATGTCTGCCTCGCCCTTGATAGTTGACGACAAGGTTATCATGCTGCCCGGCGGAGCGATGGGCCAATCGGTCGTCGCCTACAACAGGCTCACGGGCGCGCCCATCTGGAAGGCTCTCAACGACGAAGCATCTTACACTTCACCGATGCTCGTCACGCTCGCCGGCCGCAGGCAGATTCTAGTCGTCACGGCCAGCCGCGTCGTCGGCCTTGCGGAAGACGGCACACTGCTCTGGGAATATCCCTGGCGCAATGGCTCCGGCATCAACGTCGCGCAGCCCATCGTCGCAGGCCCCAACCGTTTCTTCATCTCAGCCGGATACGGCAAAGGCGCAGCGCTCGTCGAAGTCAACGGCGCGGGCCGTAGTTTTTCGGCGCGCGCGGTCTGGGAAAACGGTTCGATGAAGAATAAGTTTAACAGTTCGGTTCTTCACAACGGCTACGTCTACGGATTGGACGAAGGCATACTCACTTGCGTTGAGGTTGCGACGGGCGAGCGCAAGTGGAAGGGCGGGCGCTACGGCTACGGGCAATTGCTGCTCGCCAGCAACCATCTCATCGTCATTACCGAAACGGGAGAACTCGTGCTCGTGCGCGCCACGCCCGAACAGCATTCTGAAGTTTCCAGATTCCAGTCTCTCGAAGGCAAGACGTGGAATGTTCCGGCCATCGGCAACAATCGCCTGCTCGTGCGCAACACAACGCAGATGGCCTGCTACAACCTAGCTGCCCGTTAAGCTCGCAGTTGCTAAACGTGTGATGCTGCCAGGTTGTAGCATCACACGTCATTCTTGGCCCAACTATCATGCAGCTCCTGTTCCTGCTTCTGCTTCTCGTCGCGCCTTATTTAATACTAACTCTGGCCGGGCGCTTGATTCCCCGCTTCCAAATTCCTTCGCGCACGCGCGCCAGAGTCGGCCTCACGCTCTTCTTTCTTTTCACAGGCGTCGGGCATTTCATCAAAACCGAAGAGATGGCAGCGATGCTGCCCGCATCTGTTCCGTATCGCGCCGGGATTATTTACATCACCGGCCTACTGGAATTGATGGGAGCAATCGGCGTCTGGATTCCGCGCCTGTTGAAGCTGACGGGTCTTTGTCTAATCCTGATGCTGGTGGGTGTTTTACCTGCTAACATCTATTCGGCTCTCAATCGTGTTGATTTCGGCGGCCACGGAAGCGGCCCTGCTTACTTACTCCTGCGCGTGCCGTTTCAATTGTTCGTCATCTGCTGGACCTATTTTGCGACCGCGCAGAACTGGCTTCCGAAGCGAGCAAACGAAGACTGATACTTTAACTCGCGCCGAAGCAAGCATGGCTTTCATCATTCAGGTTTTGCTATGAGCAATCGAACGCTTCGCTCAAACGAACTTGACTTGCAGCTTAATCTCAAAGGAGGGGCTGACATACAATCGCGCCGCAGGATGGAGTTGTCGTTAAGCGGCGCGTTTCTGATTGAGGACGTTGTGGAAATCAAAGGCGCAGGCGCGATGACGTTCGTCATGTGCGACGCTTGGCTCCTGGAGCTTTTTGAATTGGAAGCGGGTCAGTACTTTTTTATGAGAGGCGCTGAAAGCATCCGCCCGCAGACAAAACGTTTCGGAACTTTCTATCCGCCTTTCTCCATCATGCGCGTCTGCTTCAAGGATGTCGTGGGCCAGTGGAAGGGCATAGCGGCGACGGCGAGCCTGCCTGCAAAACTGCCGGCCGTTCCGATGATATTTGAGACGGATTTCAACACAGCACCTCAAAGCGTAGAGCAGGTCTGGGAGATTCTTGGTTCGAGCTACAACCGCCGGTCAATTGAACTGAACCCGACGCCCTCGCTGCTTTCAATTCGTGCAAAACGACTTCTTGATGAGCATCACCTGATTCATCCATCCATCGCGAGGCTCGCCGCGCGTCTTCGTGTTACTCACGCGCACCTGACGCGCCAATTCAAACGCGATTTCGGTCTGACACCGAGCGCCTACTCTAACCAGTTGCGGATTGCCGCCGCCACCTTCAGGTTAGCCAGAGGCGAAGAGATAATCAGTATCTCGCAGGATGTCGGCTACAACGATCTGAGCCGCTTCTACAAACAGTTCCGCAAAAACACAACCAGAACTCCCGGCTACTGTCAGACACCGAAGCAACGCAAACCCGCCTAGAAACTGGCGCTGCAACCAATATCAAAAAACGCCAAGACGCGCGCACGCTCCTTCATCTAAACTCCTGCCCGAACTCTTAACAGCAAATCACACAAGAAGAGGAGGAGAACGAAACATGCGAAAGGTGAAATACTTCGTCGCCAGCAGTCTCGACGGGTTTATCGCACGCGCTGACGGCTCCGTTGACTGGCTGTTTATGGACAACACGGACTACGGCATGAAAGATTTTTTCAACTCCATTGACGCGATGCTGCTCGGGCGCAAGACCTACGAATTTGCTCTCGCCCACAGCCCACAACCCAAGCGTAAAAGCAAAAAGGCCGGAGGCAAGCGCTCATCTGAGACCGGCATGAGAAGTTATGTTTTCTCTCGCACGATTAAACAAGCGCCGGATGATGGCGCGTTAATCGTTTCGGAAAACGCCGGAGAGTTTGTCAGAAATCTGAAAGCGCAAGCGGGCAAAGACATCTGGTTAATGGGCGGCGGCTCTCTGGCGAGAAGCCTGTTTGCCGAAAATCTGGTTGACGAAATCAACCTGAACATTCATCCAATCCTGCTCGGCTCAGGCATTCCGCTGTTTCCCGAAACCGGCAAACAACTCGATTTAGAACGGCTCGACTGCAAAGCTCACGAGAACGGCTGTGTGCAGGTCGCTTACCGTGTGAAGAATTGAAGCGCGCAACCGTCTGCGTCATGCGTTAAGACGTTCGGCCGTCTTGTCTCACGTGTGAAATAAAGTATTGCATTTGCAACGACGCTGTGATATACGTCCTGCCCGTTGGCCCAGGCTTGCTGTCAGGAATTTCAGATTGAAAAGGAGATTAACCGATGGTCAGAAGTATTCTCGCGGTGATTGCCGGAAGCGCGACGTGGATGGTGACGGCTTTAGGAATGGACGCCATCTTGATGACGCTTGCGCCGCAGTGGTTTGGCCCTCACGGGAAGGTCGAGAGCGTGCCGCTGATGCTCTTTATGATGACCTACGCGCTGCTTTTCTCAGCGCTCGGAGGCTACGTCGCGGCCCTGATTGCACGACGCAGAGAGATGCTTCATGCCTTCGTGCTCGGCGTGCTGCAACTGCTGATGGGCATCGTCGCCACCATACAATTTTTCGACACTGCGCCCCTGTGGTGGCATCTAACGTTTCTATCGCTCCTGATACCCGCTAACCTCTTGGGCGGATGGCTCAGGCAGGCACGGAAAGCGAGAACGCTCAACGGCTCAATGGTCGCCGCCTGAGAATTTCACCTGAGGCGCACGCGCCGGACGCTAGCTAAGCCTTTTTGATGAAGATGCGCTTGGTTTCAAACGAGCCGTTTGGCCCATCGTGATACATGTCAATGGTGAGCGTTGTGCCGTCGGGCGACATAATCCACTTGCGCGTCAACTGCGTTGTGACAACGCCTTTTGGAGTCTCGACGGTCGTCTCTTCGCTGACGACGATGCCGTTGCCTCTCGGCAGCCACTTGGCCGTGCGCTTGCCCTTGCCCGTTGGCCCCTGTGGGCCTTGCGGCGTAAACTCCGCTTCCTTGCCGTCGAGCGTGTAGGCGTCTTTGATAACGCGCTCGCCCTGCGCCGTGACAATCTTGGTTTCGAGTTCGACGCGCTCGCCCGTTTGCACGACCGTCATCGTCTGGTCCATGCCCGGCGGCAAGCCGATGCTGCGGCTTCTATCCAGCACCCACGTGCCGCTGAAGTTGGGCGCTGTTGTCGCAAGCACCTGCAAGCCCATTGTGAAAACTAAAGCGACAACGACGATGGTTGCCGTCACGCTGATGCGTCTCATCTACGGCCTCTCCTTTGAATCATCAAGCTCTCGCTTGAACTGGTAAAACACGGCTTTCCGCCCCGCTGCCCTTTTACTGCTTCTGCTTCGGCTCGGACACAAACGTCTTATTGACGATTTTCCATTCGCCGTTGATTTTAAGCAAAGACATGTAGTCGGTTAAACGCACCTGCGGGTAATCGAGCACGACTTTGGCGACGGCCGCGTTGCCGGTGATGTCTATCATCTCGATTGTGCGCTTGCGCTGTGCTTCATCGGCCGCAGGCTTGCCGCTCGACCCTGCAATATACTCTGCGCTGGTGCGCTGCGCGAACTGCCCGTCGCGAATCCAGAAGAGTTTTGCCTCCGTGTGAAAGGCTTTCTTGTGATGCTCGCCGTTCCCCGTAGCATGTCCCTGAAAATAATATTCTATGGCCTGACGCACTCCCGCCTCATCCTTATCCTGTGCGCTTGTGGGCTACCAGACGGCGACCGCTATGGTTAAGATTGCGAAAGAAAGTAGAGCGAATTTTTTCATACGTGTTCTCCTGTTTATGTTTCGATGTCAGCTTTTCTCCAGACAAATATCGAAGACGACCGAAGACCTTTGCGCGTCGCTTTGACCAAGAAGCGCGACGGGACGAATCAACTCGCGGTCAACGAGTCCGTCTCTTGAATAATTTTTATCGGGGTCGCCGCGAAAGAATGGGTCGTTGGCGAAGTAGAGTTGTGTGATGAGTTGGCGGTGGCCGGGCGCGCTGACGACGTAGTGTATGTGCTGCGGTCTTCCGCCGTAGCCGCGCGGCACGATGGTCTCAAATTTATACTCCCCGCCCGGCCGCGAGAGAACCTGCCCGCGAAAACGGAAGCCCTGCATATCATATTCGCCGTTGTTGTCCGCGTGAAAGACTTCGATGACGGCTTCCGAGAGCGCAACTCCGTCCGTGTTGATGACCTTGCCCGCAACCAGCAAGGGTGCGCCAGCTTCATTCGCTTCGTTCAGTTTCTCTCTGCGCGGCGCGCCCTTTTTATAGAAAGGGCCGAGCGAATTCTTCGGAGTCGGGGCAAACGATAGTTGCTTCCTGCTCTTTCTTTCGCCCGTTTGCGAAAGCGCGCTGATAAGCGGATAACCAGCGGCCAACAATCCGCCGCCGACTAACAGATAAAGAAAGCTTCTCCTTGATTCGCGTTCTTTGTTCATAGCGACAGGTCTCCTGACATTAAAAACTCTTCTCCGCTTAGAACAGCAGCTTGACGCCAAACTGTATATGACGCGGCTCGCGCGCAGACGTGATGCGCCCGAAGGTGGGCGAACCAAGAAAATTATCGGGCAAGTTGAAGTTCGGATGATTGAAGAGATTGAAAAGCTCCGCACGCAGTTGCAGGTTGAAGCGTTCCGAGAGCGCTGTGTTCTTGATAAGCGAGGCGTTGACGTTCTGATAGCCGGGGCCTTCGAGGATATTTCTTCCGGCGTTGCCGAAAGTCCCGCGCGCGGGGAAGGCGAAGGCCGCAGTGTTGAACCATTGCCCTGTCGTAGGATTCTGAAGCACGGGATTGCCGACGATGTTCGGGCGGTCGTTAGCGCCGAAGCCGAGGCTGGAGCGGCCCGTTCCGCTGTTGTCTATGTCGGAAAGAAGCGCGACGGTGAAGGGCCGGCCCGTCTGCAAGGTGACGATGCCGTAGGTCTCCCAACCGCTTAACAAGGTCGAGAGCCAGCCTTCGTCCGAGAGAAACGCGCGGCCCTTCCCGAACGGCAAATCGTAGGAATAGCTGACGGACAAACGATGACGGACATCGAAATTCGAGCGCCCGCGCTCGGCTCTGGTGTTAAAGCTGTCCTGCGGAAAATTGGGGTCGCCCGCGCTGGTGAAAAAGTTGGAGGCGTCGTCAATTGACTTGGACCACGTATAGGAAGCGAGCATGGAGAGGCCGAAGTCAAGGCGCTGTTGAAAGCGTGCCTGCAAGCTGTGGTAATTGGAGTTGGCGCGCGATTCGAGGATGTTGATGTCGTCAAACTGCGGGACGGGACGGAGCACAAAGCCGAGCGAGTTTGGCTGTCCCTGATTAATGTCGCGCGCGGATAAAAGCTTCGTCCCCTTCGAGCCGACGTAAGCAAGCTCGACGACGCGGCTGCGCCCCAGTTGTTGTTGCAAGTTCAAATTCCAGTGTTGCATGTAGGCCGTGCGCAGGTCGCGCTGGATGGCGAGGGCCGAATCAGGCAACGCAAACGGGAAGAAACTCGGAAACGGATTGTCGAGCGTCAAGGGCAGACCGGGCAACGAGAAGAAGAGATTGAAATCGAAGTAGGGCGAATTGAAATAGAGCGCTTCGCCGGGAGCTAGAGATGACTGGTCGTAATAGACGCCGTAGCCGCCGCGCAGGACAGTCCGGCCCTCATCACCGAGCGTCCATGCGAATCCGACGCGCGGCGCGAAATTGTTTTTGTCCGCGCTGAAGCCGCCGCGCGGAATGCCGTTTGTGCCGACCGCGATGAGCGAGCGCGTCGCGGGGTCGTAAATATTGGCGCGGTCTTCGGCATCAACGGGCGGCGAGTTGTACTCGTAGCGCAGGCCAGCCGTTAAGGTGAAGCGTTCTGTTGCGCGCCAGCTATCGTTGAAGAAGAAGTTGTAGCTGCGTGTCCGTAGATGCTGCGCGTTGTCAACGCGCGCTCCTCCGCTGAGCAACGGAAAGCCGAGCAGGAGGTCTGCGAGCGCGTTGCCTGAGATTTGCGCGAAAGGTGAAAAGGTCAGGAAGCCTCTTGATTGCACGTCGCGGAAAGCGTTCTGCTGCACGAAGCGAACGTCGCCGCCGAATTTCATCAGGTGGCTGCCGCGCGAATAAGAAGCAGTGTCTAGAATCTGGTAAGTGTTGGTCGTGCTGTGTTGCGGGTTGTTGCCTTCGTCGCCGAGCGGGGAGAAACCTGTGACGGTGATAAAGCTCAGGCCGAAGTCGCGCGGGTTACTGGACAACTCAGGCAAGCCGACTTGACGGTTGATGCTCGTGCCGTTGCTTTCCTGAAAGACGCCGAGCGCGACGCGGTTGAAGGCGAGACGCACTTCGTTGACGAAAGACGGCGTGAAGACGTGTGTTTCGCCAAGGATGATGTTCTGGCTGCGACGCGGGATGTTTGTCCCGTAGCCGGGGACGAGCGAGAAGGTCGGCCCCGAAAAAGGCTCGAACAAATCGCGGTCGTTGAAGCTGTAGCGAAACATCATGTTGGAGCGTGTGCCTGCCGTGTGGTCGAGTCGCACGTCGAAGCTATCGTTGCGGTCGCGCTGCGCGGGCGACGAGACGAAGTTCTGAAGGGGGTCGTTGCGGTTGGGCGCAGGATAGAGCGCGGCGATGCGTCGGCCAATCGCGCTCTGCCGCTCAACAGGGATGATGCCGCCGGGAAAAGGCTGGCCCGTGAAGGGATCAATTGGCGAGAAACCGCTCTGCGAGAAATCCCCTGCGCGCTCAAGCAGCGTCGGCACATTGGTAACGCGCGTGATACCTTCGCGCGAGCGCGTG
Organism: Pyrinomonadaceae bacterium; assembly: GCA_036382855.1. GTDB lineage: Bacteria > Acidobacteriota > Blastocatellia > Pyrinomonadales > Pyrinomonadaceae > DASVTR01. The sequence goes on from DASVPO010000033.1 coordinate 416,502, forward strand.
CCTTCGTAGTCCGCGAAGAAGAAGGTGCGATTTTTGACGATTGGCCCACCTAAGGAGAAGCCAAACTGGTTGCGCTGGTATTTCGGCGCGGGCCGGTCTGACGGTGCGAAATAGTTGCGCGCATCGAGCGCACCGTTGCGGAAGAACTCGTAGACCGAACCGTGAAACTCGTTTGAGCCTGACTTGAGAACGACGTTGACCTGCGCTCCGGCGTTGCGGCCAAACGAAGCGTCGTAGGTGCTCGTGAGCATCTCGTATTCGCGTATGGCGTCAACGGGCGGGCGCACGCCGAACGTGTTGAGCTTCGGGTCAACGTTATAAACTCCGTCGAGCAGAAAGTTGTTGCTGTCTTCGCGTGCGCCGTTGACGCTGAAGGCGAAATCGCCGCGCACGCTTCCGGCAGAACCCTGCGCCGAAGGGACTGCGCCGGGGACGAGCAGGTTAAGCTCGAAGAAATTTCTTCCGTCGAGCGGCAGGCCCGTGACCTGACGGTTTTCGATGACCGTGCCGAGCGAGGCCGTATCTTTTTTGAGCGGCGCGAGTTCGTCGGTAATAACGAGGTAAGCGTCCGTCGTTCCGGCCACTTCCAGCCGGACATCAACCCTGCGTTCCTGGTTGACTTGCAGCACGAGCGGCTGGCGGTAAGTCTCAAACCCTGTGGCGGCGATTTCAAGCCTGTAAGAGCCGGGCTTGAGCGAAGAGATTGCATACTCGCCTTCGGTATTGCTCTGGGTCGTGCGCGTTTCGTTGGTTTCGTCGCTGGTTAGCGTGACGGTCGCCCCGTTAATGACAGCGCCGCGCTGGTCTGTTAAGACGCCGCGGGCAGAGCCTTTGTGAGTTTGCGCGCTCGCCTGCGACGTAAACAGCAGGAGCACAAGCGAGATGAGAGCGATGTTGTTTCTCGACTTCAAGATAATTCTCCCTCAGAACAATTTGAGCAGGATGGACGTTCGCGTCGGTTTCAGTTCAATTCGAGTTGCAGCATATTATGACCTGAGACAGCAGGTTTGTTGTAAAAAAGCTGTAAAAGAAGCTCGCCCGTTGTCAATAGCTTGTAAAAGGAGAAAGCGGCTGCTATCAAATTTCTGAAACTGATTGCTAGAATACGTAGTATTAACAAGAGAAGTTCGCGCCTCGAAGGGAAGAAATAAGAATCATCATGCTGTTTCCGCAATTTTCGTCGCGGTCTTTCGTGAGAAAGGCTCTGTGGATTGCCTGTCTTATCATCGGTCTTCAGGCGAGCGCCTTAGCGCAAACCTCCAGCACGCTCACCGGCGACATCAAAGATATTAACGGCGCAGCCCTCGTCGGCGTGAAGGTGACGGCCCGCAGCCTCGATACAGGACTGCTGCGCACGACCGTCAGCGAAGACGAAGGCCGCTTCATCTTTCCGGGCCTTGCCGTCGGGGGCTACGAGATACGCGCCGATTTCACGGGCTTCAAGCATTACGTTTATGACCGCATCAACCTGACGGTTAACGAGACGGCGACGCTCAACATCATTATGGAGCCAGCCGGTCTGGAAGCTGAAGTGACCATCAGCGACGAAGCTGCTCTCGTTAACACAAGGACGCAGGAGCTCAGCTATCTGGTCGGCGAGCGTGCCATTCGCGAACTGCCTCTAAACGGCAGAAACTACACAGACCTTTCGCTGTTGCAGCCGGGCGTCATCGCTTACCAGAATCGCGACGGCGGCTCTGTCGTCGCACACGGCCTCGGCATCAGCATCAACGGTCAAGACCCACGCTCGAACGTCTTTCTGCTCGACGGCACACCGCAAAACGATTTCACCAACGGCCCCGCAGGCAGCGCCGCCGGAACATCTCTCGGCATCGAGACCATACGCGAATTTCGCGTTGAGACCAACGCCTACAGCGCCGAGTACGGCCGCAACTCCGGCGGACAGATTAACGCGGTCTCAAAATCCGGCACAAACGAGTTTCACGGCTCGCTCTACGAATTTCACCGCAACGATAACTTGGACGCGCGCAACTTCTTTGACCCTTCGCGCAAGCCTGAGTTTAAGCGCAACCAGTTTGGCGGCTCAATCGGTGGGCCCATTCGCAGGGAAAAGCTCTTCTTCTTCGCGGGCTATGAATCACTGCGCGAGAATCTGGGCCGGACAATCTCTACGGTCGTGCCCGACCTTGATGCGCGGCGCGGCGTGCTGCCCCGCCCGGGCTTTCCGGGTCAGACTATCACCGTCGCCATCAGCCCCGTCGTCCGTCCTTACCTTGACGAGTTTCCGCTGCCCAACGGGCCAAACCTCGGACAGGGACTCGCCGCCTACAGCTTCGGCTTCGGCCAGCAGATACGCCAGCATTTTGTGCAGGGCCGTCTTGACTACAACCGCGACGCCAGCAATCAATTCTTCGCGCGCTACACCTTAGACGACGCAGACCAACTTCTCCCGACAGACTTTCCGCAGTTTCCACGTACCTTCTTTTCGCGCAACCAGTTTTTCACGGGCGAGTATCGCCAGACCCTTTCGGCCTCGACGCTCAACACGTTCCGCATCGGCTTCAGCCGCACACGCGTGGGCCAGAACGTAGAGTCGAATGTCTCGCAAAGCTTGCAGCCATTCGTGCCCGGCAGAGACATCATCGGCGACATAGACATCGGCGGCATCCCGCGCTTCGGCCCGCAATCTTCCGGCAACCTGCGGCTCGTGCAGAACGTCTTCGGCGGCGAGTACAGCCTCTTGCATAGTCGCGGGCGGCATCTCATCAAGGCCGGAGCGCTCGTCGAGCGTTATCAGGACAACATGGTCAACCCGACCTTCGGCAATGGCATTTTTACGTTTGCAAGCTTGCGCGACTTTTTAGAAAACCGTCCGCAGCGCTTCATAGGGCTCACGCCCGACGCCGCGCTCGACCGCTACTGGCGCTTCACGCTCGCTGGCTTCTACCTGCAAGACACCTTCCGCGCGCATCAACGCCTGAGCCTCAACGCAGGTCTCCGTTATGAAGTCGCCACACTGCCGGTTGACATCAACGGGCGCGACTCGGCCTTGCCCAACCTGAGCGACCGCACGCCCACAACAGGCCAACTCTACCGCAACCCGACGCTGAAAAACTTCAGCCCGCGCGTCGGCTTCGCGTGGGATGTGATGGGCGACGGCCGCACAAGCGTGCGCGGCGGCTACGGCATCTACTTCAACACGAACAACCAGCAGAATTTGATTGTCACCGTGACGAATCCTCCGGCGACGCCCCGGCCCGTCATCAACAATCCAATCTTCCCTGTTCCAAACTTCGCAGGCTCAATCTCAATCCGCCCCGTGCAGTTTGACCTCGATAATCCTTACATACAGGTCTGGAATTTGAACATACAGCGTGAGCTTCCCTTCGACACAGTGCTGACGCTCGGCTACGCAGGCTCGCGCGGCGTTCATCTGCTGCGCAGCAACGATGTCAACATCCCGCAGCCCATCATACGCGCCGACGGCACACCCTTCTGGCCCGCAGGCCAGCTACGGCCCAACACAGCATTCACCACCATCGAGTTGAAATCGTCGGATGGTAATTCCTGGTACAACGCGCTCGTCTTCGAGTTGCGCAAGCGCTTCAGTCGCGGGTTCTATGCGCAGTCGTCCTACACCTTCTCGCGCAACATAGACACCACGCAGGCTTCGACCTTCTTCTCCGACGCGACCAACGGCACGACCACTGCCTTCCCCGAATTTCCCGGCCTCAACTACAACAAAGGTCTGGCCGATTATCACGCCAAGCACAACTGGGTCTTCAACTTCGTCTGGGAAATTCCCTTCGCGCGAAACTTGAAGGGCTTCGCCGGTCAGGTTCTGGACGGCTGGCAGCTTTCAGGCATCGGGCAGGCACGCAGCGGAAATCCCTTGACGGTCTTTGTCGTGCGTAACCGTTCGCGCTCGCAGTGGTCGCCGTCGCTCTCGCCGGGCGTGGGCTTCGACCGGCCGAGCTTCGCTCCCGGCTTTACTGCCGGTTCGGCAGTGACCGGCGACCCCAACTCTTATTTCAACCCGGCGGCCTTTGTCCTTCAGCCTGCCGGAACTCTCGGCAACGTCGGCCGCGGCGCGCTCACCGGGCCAAACCTGCGCACCTTCGATTTGTCTGCGCTCAAAAACATTCGCCTATCAAGCCTCGGTGATTCGACGCGCCTGCAATTTCGCATCGAAGCTTTCAACCTTTTCAACCGAACGAATTTCTCCGTGCCGAGCCTGCTCGCTTTTACAGGCGTTGACGGCGAAGCGCCGCTCTCGTCGCTCGGCCGTATCCGCTCGACCGCGACATCTGCGCGGCAGATTCAGTTGGGATTAAGACTAACGTTTTAGCGTTCCGGCGTTCGACGTTCGACAAACAGCAGTCAGCTTTCGGCAAGGTACAATCTAGAATTTGAAATTTCAGATTGTGCTTGGTTGAAGGCTGACCGCCGTCTGCTCATCGCTTAAGGAGACACTTGATGATCTGGATAATCTTCGCTCTCGGTGCGGCGTTGTCTTGGGGACTTTATGGTCCAATTCTGCATCAGGGGCAGGTGGAGTTGAAGAACCCTATGCGGGCGCTGTTGTGTGTGGGCGTCGCGTACTTCCTCGTAGGTGTCCTCGTGCCGGTTGTTAGCCTCTGGTCGCAGGGACAACTCGGCGGCTTCAACACGAAGGGGTCACTGGCGGCGACGGCGGGCGGTGCGCTCGGCGCGCTCGGCGCAGTCTGTATTATCTTCGCTTTCAAGACGGGCGGCCTTCCGACCTACGTGATGCCGCTCGTCTTTGCGGGTGCGCCCCTGGTCAACGTGCTTTTTTCGATGTGGCTGCATCCGCCGAAGACATCACCGAATCCGCTGCTCTACATAGGGTTTGTGCTGGCCTCGCTCGGCGCAGGATTGGTGCTCTACTTCAAACCTCAATCGTGAGTTTGAGACCTCAAACTCATAACGATTTAAGATGACGGGCGTGCTCGGCCGCGTCTGCCGCAGGCTTTACAATCATTTTACAAACGGGACGCACCCGTGTCGCTATAATCCTAGAACTTTCATCCGGGACGGCACGTTGTAGCTATTAACTTCAGTTGTTTCGCCACGTTCGCAAGGTCAAACGTCTAATCGCAGAGTCAGGTAATGAAGGAGGCGTCAGAAATGAGAAGCTCGCGCGTGATGTTGTTGGGCGCAGTCGTTACGCTTTTATTGTTATCGGTAGCCCGTGCCGGGGCGCAGACAGGCGGCGAGTGGCCGCAGTGGCGCGGAAGCAATCGCGACGGCATCTCGAAAGAGACGGGGCTGCTCAAGCAGTGGCCTGCGGAAGGGCCGCCGCTGGCCTGGAAGACGACAGGCGCGGGCCGTGGCTATTCTTCGCTCGCCATCTCGAAGGGGCGCATCTATACGATGGGACTGCGCGGTGAACGCGAGCACATCATCGCCTTCGACGTTGCGACCGGCAAAGAAGCGTGGGCCACCCCGCACGGCACGGCTGCTTTCCGCAATGACCGCGGCGACGGCCCGCGCGGCACACCGACCATTGACGGCGACCGTCTCTACGCGCTCGGCGGCAACGGCGACCTCTCCGCACTCGACACAAAGACGGGCCGCGTCGTCTGGACGATGAACGTCCTGCAAAAGTTTGGCGGCTCAAACATCACTTGGGGCATTAGCGAGTCGCCGCTCGTTGTCGGTGAAAAGCTGCTGGTCAACGCGGGCGGCCCGAATGCTTCCATCGTTGCGCTCAACAAAAAAGATGGCTCGTTGATATGGAAGAGCCAGAGCGACCGCGCAGGTTATTCGTCCGGCATTCCCGTGCAAGTCGGTGGTAAAACGCAGGTCGTCTTCTTCACGCACCAGCGCGGACTCGGCTTAGATCTTGAGACGGGCGCTCTCTTATGGGAGTATCCGCGCGCTGCGAACAACGTCGCCAACGCCGCGACACCGATTGCTCGCGGCAACCGCGTCTTCATCACTTCGGACTACGGCAACGGCGGTGGCGTCGTTGAAATCAAATCGGACGCCAAAGGCGTCACCGCCACGGAAGTCTATTTCACGAAGGACATGCGCAATCATCACAGCAGCTCCGTTCTCGTCGGAGATCATCTGTATGGATTTTCGAGCAGCATCCTGACGGCGATGCGCTTCGACACGGGCGAGATTGCATGGCGCGACCGCAGCGTCGGCAAGGGTTCGCTCGTCTACGCAGACGGGCATCTCTACTGCCTCAGCGAAAACGGCGTCGTCGGCCTCGTCGAAGCCACACCCGAAGGCTATCGCGAGAAGGGGCGCTTCCGTATCCCGCAGGACTCGCTGCCCACTTGGGCCCACCCGGTCGTCGCCGGAGGCCGTCTCTACCTCCGCGATCAGGATACGATTTACGCTTACGACGTGAGAGAAAAGAAGTAGCCACAGATAAAGTCAGGGAAAAAAGGGGAAGAGGTTAAAGGGGTAAAGGGAAGACAACTGGCCTTCCTTTTCACCTTTTACCCTCTTCCCCTTTTCCCCTTCTTTCGTGTTTGCGGTGGTTGATTATTCCGAACGCAGGGCCGGAATCAAGGGTGAACGCAGGGCAGCCAGCGTTGCTACGAGTGAGGCCAGCAGGCCGGAGATTAAGACTAAGAGCAGCAAGAGGCCCAAGGAGAAATTCGGAAGCCCTTTGCCGCGCGAGAAGAAGACGGGAGCGATGGCGAGCAGAGCGCAGGCCGTGCCAGTGAGGAGCCCGCAGCAGAGCAGCATGGCGTTTTCAGCCACGGTCATTAATGCGAAATGCTTTGCGTTGTAACCGACGGCGCGCAGGAGCGCGAGTTCACGCCTGCGTTCCAGAACGTTGCGCAGCAGGACGGCAGCCATCCCTAATGTGCCGAGCGCGAGGCCGAGCGCGCCGAGCATCTGGAAAGTGCTGATAAAAGTGTTTTCGACGCGATGAAAGCTGGCGAGCCGTTCAGCGGTTGAAGTGACATCGAAACCGAAGTCTGAGAGTTGTGCTTCGAGTAGTTTCGCCGTCGCTGTGGAATCGCGTGGCGCATCCAGTAGAAAGAAGCGATAGCCTTCCTGTTCTGGAAAGTGGCGCAGGAAGTTTTTCTCAGACATCAAAAGCTCGCTCTGAAAAATGGTGTCGGAGAGCGCGCCGACGATGCGCAGCCGGAGAGGCTTGCCGCCTTCGCGTTCGAGCGTCAGCTCATCTCCGAGCTTGAGGTGCAGGACGTAGGAGAGCGAGTTGGCGTCGGCTATGACGGGAATCGCGCCGTCCGTCGTATCCTTATCCAAGAGCAGCCAGGGGTTCTCCTGTTCCTCTTTAGTGCTACTCAAAGAATCCTGAAAGCCGAAACGGTTGCTGCTGAGGAAATCGTCTGTCGGGGCGAGTATGCGCGGATTGCGCGGCTGGTAGAGATTGAGACAACTGGCATCGTCGCCGGGCCGCACGCGGAAGCGCGCAAACGAAAGGCCGTCAAGCGAGTTTGTCGTCTGCTCTCCAACGAGATTCAAAGCTTCCCTTCCCTCCGTCGTGTTCGGGTCATGCACGAGCGGAAGCGCAGACTCTGCAAGGAGCGCAAACCCGCCGCCACCTGATTTTCTATCGAGCGTCGAGTTTCGGTCGTCGCGTTTGAAGGAATCAACGGCCACGATGATGAAGGCCGCCGAAGCGATGAGCGCGATGCACAGTACGCTGCGCACCGAACGATGCGCGACGTTGCGAAAGCCCAGCCGCACGACCGACCACAGGCCGCTCCCGCCCAGCATCCTTCTCTTGCGACTCCGCAGCCAGACAGCCTGATGGCAGAGCAACGCAACGAGCAACAATGAACCGCCGCCGAAGAAGCCCGCGACCTGACTAATCCAACCGAGCGCCGAACAGAGCAGCAGCCCAAGCGCCGCGACGCTCAAGACTATCGCTATCAAGAATGTATAAGAACGACGCTGGCGTGTTGTGTCGCTGCGTCGCGCGTTCAGTTCTGACAAAGCAGTTCCCGTCAGCATGCTGCGCGGCGATGCCTTTGCGAGTCTCCGTAAAGTCCAGAAGATGCAAACGAGCGCAGCCAGCACGCCGCCGACGCCGCCGAGCGCCAGAGAGGAAGGCGCAACGTGCAAACGCAGAAGAGTCGTGCCGACCGCACCGACCCACCACGTCGTGAGGCCGAGCATCATCAGCCTGCCGTAAAGAAGAGCGCCCGCGAGGCCAAGCAAGCTGCCCATCGTCGCCAGCAGGATTCCCTCTATGAGAAAGAGCGTGCGAATGCGTGAGGCGGGAAAGCCTATGGCCTGAAGAATGCCAATCTCGCGCAAGCGCTGCTCAACGCCCAGTTTGAAGAAGAGCGCGGCCAACATAAAAGCCGAGATGACCAGAAAGAAACTGAAGTAGAGAAAATACTCGCCGAAGTTTGTCGCGCCGCGTGATGCCTTCAAGCCCTCCGCGCGCACAGGGTAGAGCACGAGGCCGACTTGCGAGGGGTCGAGCGCGGCGCGCAAAGTTTCCCCGTAAGAAGCGAGCGCTGTTTCGAGCGGCGCACCGGCGGCGGGCAGGATACGCAGTGAAGTCAGCTTGCCAAAGCGCGAGGGCCAGAGTTCCTGCCCTTTCGCGAGCGGGATGAAAGCCTTCGGCGTAGTGCGATACTTGTCCCAGTATTCTTCGTCGCGGTCTTTGATGCGGGAGAGGTCAACGGGAAACGGCGGGTCCCAATCCGAGAGGCTTTCAGCGCCGGTGATTCCCGGATACTCCGGCACTAAATCCCTGTCAGCAGCAATCCCTTCAATCGGCACGATGCCCGCGAGTTGAAAATCGGCCGTTTGCGTCAACAGCCGCCCGCCATCCTGCCATAGATAATATTCGAGCGTCACAACCGCTCCCGTCTGAATGCCCAACTCACGCGCGGCCCAATCATTAAGGATGATGGGCGGAAGCTGTTGCGATGAAGATGGAGACGAAGATGATGAAGATGATGCTGGTGCGCCTTCGGACGCATGTACGCGCCTGAGATTTTCAAAGGTCTGCTCATCAATGGCGGCGACTAAAGAGTATGGAATATCGGGCGGGCCTGAGCGAATGTTGTTGGCGAGGTAAGAGAAGAGCGGGAGAGTACGTATCCCCATCTTCGCGGCTGTCGCGCTCGCCGTCTCCGCTAAAGAATCGTTAACGAGCGTGCTCTCTGTTTCGAGCGACAGGCTGCGCTGCTCTTGAAGCACGCGGAGCTTCAGGCCCATGTCTTCGAGCCTGACTCTCTCTTTAAGGATGCTGCGAAGAGCGACGGTGCTGGGGGCTGTGTCCATTTCCTGTCGCGCGCCGGATGCTTGGGCGCTGAGCAGGATGGTGTTGACTCTGCTTTCCTGTTCGAGTTCTTTCTGAAGCAGCCGCAGCGGAACGAACACCACGCGCACACTCGTCTGTTGTAGTCGTAACGAAAACTCTCCGAGCGCAGACGAATCAAGACGCTCGCGTGCGTTAAAGCGAATGGTGCGCCCGACATCCTCTTTCCGTCCGTGCAAAGATTCGACGGGAATCGCGGAGGGCTTCTCAATTCTCAGGAGCAGCGTGTCTCCCGTCGCGACGCCCAGATCATCCGCGAGGCTCGCGCCCAACAGCATTTCACGATTACGAGGCGTTGCGCTGCCCGCGTTCTCTCTGGCGTGAAATTGCCAGAAGCGTTCGTCAACACCGTAAACCTGAACGCCCGACGCCCAACGCTTGCTCGCCTCATGCGTCAACGTGCCGTCGAGCACGATGAGCGGGCAGGCAACACCAAAACCGCTTGCGTTGAAGCGTTCGTCGCGTTGTATCTCGTCGGCAAGCTGTTCTCGAAAGAAGCCTGCGGAAGTGATGACCTGCTCGGTGCTGCCGAGACGACCGAGCAGCAGGTCGCGCAGGCTGGCCCGTACCGAATCGCCAACCAGCAAAGCCCCCGCCAGCACAGCCACAGCCACAGCCACACCGCAGACGACCACCAGATTCGTGCGCCAGTAGTAAGCCAGATTACGACGAAGCAGAACAGCAGTTTGCATAACAAAGAAACGATGAACGCGGCAGCGATGAACGATGAATGACAGGCAAGCTGCTTATCGTTCATCATTCATCGTTCATCATTCATCCTTGCTTTTCAGTCTCCTTTCCAATAGCTCGTAGCGCACGGGGAAGCGTGCGGCCAGTTCCGCGCTGTGTGTGACGACGATGAGGATGGTTTCCTGTTGCCTGTGTAGTTCGAGCAGGAGTGAAGCGACAACGTCGGCCGACTTGTGGTCCAGATTGCCGGTCGGCTCATCGCAAAGAAGCAGGAGCGGCCTCATCACAAGGGCGCGTGCGAGCGCCACGCGCTGCTTTTCGCCGCCCGATAGCTCTGCCGGACGGTGCTCTATTCTTCCGGCCAGCCCGACCTGCTCAAGAAGCGAGCGCGCACGCGTTTCAGCTTCATGGCCGTCGGCTTTCGCGACGAGAGTTGGCGTTAAGACGTTTTCGATGACGGAACACTGGGGGAGAAGACAGTGGTCTTGAAAGATAAAGCCTATCTCTTGATTACGGAAGGCGGCGAGTTCTCTCTCTTTCAGTTGGAAGGGGTCTTGCCCGTCGAGGCGCACGCTGCCCGCGCTTGGCGGCTCAAGCGCGCCGAGGATGTAGAGCAGCGTGCTCTTGCCGCTGCCGGATGGGCCCATTATCGCGACCGACTCACCACGCGTTAAAGAGAGCGACACGTCTTCGAGGATTGAAAGCCCGCCCTGCGGAGTCGGGTATTCTTTCGAGAGATTGGCGACTTCGAGCAACTTTGCGAAACCCTCCAGCCTGTTTACAGGTCTTAAGCTGCGCCGACACGCGCCGCTTCATCGCTTCTGTTCGTCGTCTCGTCTGCGAGGCCGCCGTAAACTTCGAGAGCGCGACTCGCCATGCGTGCCACGCTGTAGTGCTCGCGGACTCCGCGAAGGCCGTTGCCGCCGAGCGTTTCCGCCAATGACGGATTTTGGTAAAGCTGAAAGAGACCTTCAGCCAGTGCTTCCGGGTCATCAGGCTTGACGAGCAAGCCGCCCTCCGTCTTCTCTATTATTTCCGTGAAAGCGCCGCGACGCGGCTGCACAACAGGCACACCGCAAGCCATCGCTTCGAGCAGAAAGATTCCCTTCGGCTCATCATAGGTGGCGGGCACGGAGAGCACGTCCATGCGACGCAAAAAATCTATCTTCTCCTGACGGTCGAGCACGCCACGGTAGTGAAACTCGTCGGCCAGTCCCCACTCTTTCAAGCGTTGCGCAATTGACTCCAGATAATCTTTATTCTCCGCGCCTAGATAGCCTGCGACTTCGAGACGCGCCGCCGGAAAATCCGTGCGCACGCGCCGCAAGTGATGGTAAGCCTCTGCCAGAACGTGCAAGCCTTTTTCGGGTGCGACGCGTGCGAAGTAGCCGATGGTGAAAGGCGCTGTACGCGTCTGCGGCGGGCGCGCACCGTAGCCTTTGAGATTGATGCCGAGGGGCACAACGCGTATTTTGTCGCGAGGGATGCTGAGATAATCCGGCATAAAGCGAGCGTAGTATTCGCTGACGGCGATAAACGCATCAACATGACGAACGTTCTCGCGAATCAATGCAAGCGCTTCGCTGCGATACGGTCCTTGAAGTCCGTCCAGAAATAAATCTTCGCCCTGAAGTGTGCAGTAGACGGGGCGGCCCAGAGCTTCCTTGAGCGGCTTAGCTAGGCCGATTAAGAGCGTGTAGGGCAGGCTGATGACATCGGGTTGTTCTTCGTGGCGCAGCCAGTCGAGCATCTTCAGTAGTTCTTTGCGCTGGTTGCCGTCTTCGCCCTTGAGCATCGAGACGGTTAGTTGGCCCAGCAACTTCGGGCTGGTGGAAATAGAGCGGCGCGCGGCCAGCTTCAACATCGGAGCGGAATCCCAAAGGCGGTCGAGCAGCCAAGGCGTCTTACGGAACAGCGAGACATACTGTTGTAGATAAACGCTGATGCCGCCGAAGAAGACTTTTTGCTGGCTGACGTTCTGTTCGTCGGTCAGCGTCGGCGTGTAGATGGGAATCAGCATAACGTCGTGGCCGCGAGAAATCATCTCAGCGGCCAGAGCATTATCGCGCAGGCAACTACCGCAATACATGTTAGCGGCCCCGGCGGTGATGTAGAGAATCCTCATCTTAAACGTTCAAACTCAAACGGCTGCGGCGGCACGCTGAAAGGCCCTGCGCGCGTACAAATGCTCGAACAGATTTCCCTCGTGCGGCTGGTTCCAACTGACCTGATTCGTCGGCACAGCGCCCAGATTCAGCCGGTCAACATTTGGCGACGCGACAAGGCTGCGTATTAATTCGGGGTCGTTGGTGATGGCTGTGACGACAAGGCTTGGGCCAATCGCCGCAGGGATCGAGTCTTGCCGTGCCTTGACGACGCTCGCGAAGGGAAAGAGAAACTCCCTGTTCGCCAACGGATGCGACGCGTCTTCGCAGAGCACGATTGTCGGCAACAGGTACGAACAGTTTTGCCAGTTAACTAGTCGTTCACCGTCTCTATAGGAAGCCGTCACGTCGCGTGCTCCCGGCTGCGTTAGTTCATGCTCGATGTTTGCGTTGATACGCGCGGCAACGTTTGCGTCAGCGAAAGGAGCGACTTGTGCTGCTTCGTCTCCGGCATCGCGTGGCAAGATGCGCGACAATTTTCCGGCCAGCGCTTCGCTGATCTCCTCTGCGCGCGACGGAACCCAGATAGCGGACGCGTTGATACACGAACGCCCGCCATTCTCTGCGATGGATGCGACCATCACGTCCAGATACTTCTCCCAGTCGTCAATGCAATCTTCGCCGATGATAATCTTGCTGTAGCCCGGCCCGTGCACTTCAACGCGCTGGTCGTCTTTCCAGATGCCCGTCGAACCTGTGTCGCCGAAAACCATCCCGCGCCCTGTGCGCCGCAGAATTTCGCCCGCGCCCGCGTGGTCGGTCGGGTAAAAGCTGAACGCCTCAGCCGGCGCACCGGCCTTTATCAACGCCTGAATAACACGAAACGGCGTCCAGGGCTCTGCGCTCCCCGGCTTCAGGACGAGCGGAATTTTCAGAGGCACGGCGGGAATCCAGAGCGAATGAACGCCCGGAGAATTATTCGGCAACACGACGCCGAGCGACTGCGTGCGCGGGAAAAAGCTTACGAGATGTCCGCCCGCTTCCCCGAACCCTTTGTCCAGCACAGACAAATCAAGATTCCTCGTCAGCCCCGCGAGCACGTCTTTCATCTCGGCCATCACGCCGCCAATCTTCGCCATGTTGCGCCGCACAAGCACGTGAGGCAAGCCGGTCGTCGCAGAAACCTGCCGCACGTAATCCTCCGGCCTCTGCCTTTCATCACCCAAAGGTAATTCGTCATTCGTAAAATGCCCGGCCGCACGCGCGCACACATCCAGAAGTTCCGCGCAGGAAAACTTCGAGAGCGCCCTGCGCCCCTCGTCCTGATTGAGCAGGTCACGACGAATCAAGCCGACGTTAGCCTGACTGACCTCAACGAACAACTCACGCGTCCTATGATGCGCCACACGCTGAACATCCAAGCTCACGTACGGTTCGCCCCTGCGCAGTAATGGAAGATGAAGCATAAGAAATTTTTGATTTTGAATTTTAGATTTGCGATTGGAAGCGGGCTAAAGATTTGAAATTTAATTTCTCATCCTTGTCCAATCAAAAATCGCAAATCAAAAATCTAAAATGGACTAATAGACTCCTTCGACCACGTTCGCCTGTAATCTTGAAAACGGGCGCACGTTGCGCACGCCGTCCCAAGGATACAGGTCGCAGGGAGGCTCTCGTTCGGCTTCGTCGCGTTCGAGAAAGCGCGGCATGAAGAATTCGCGCGTCAGTGTCGTCAGACGAACGCGGCCCGTTGCGCCGTATTCTACAACGCGCTCCGGCTCATCCGGGTCAACGACCTCAATCATCGCGCGCGGCAGCGGCGGATAATAGATGATAGCGTAGTTGTCTTCAGGCACGCGCGGCTTATGGACGGCGAGGCCCATCAAAGTGTTGCCGTAGGTCGGCGCGAAATAGACGCCGTCGAGCAGTTCTTCGACCGCGAAGCGATGAAACTGCGGCGTCATCTCCGTGCCGCCGCAGAAGACGCCCTTGATGCCGATTTTTTTGAGCGAGACTTTCTCGCAGAGGGCCTCCAGCAGCTTCGGCGTCGTGAACAGGCAGCGTATGTTCTCGTGCGCGCGCAGGAGCGTGAGCCCCTGCTCGACGACGTGCTGCTTGTACTGCTCGGCCATCTTCCCCTGTCCCATCTTCAAAAGCTTGATGACCCAGCGCGGGTCAAGGTCGATCATAAAGCAGATGCCGCCGCGAAACTGGGCCAGGTGCTCGACCGCAAGGCGCAGGC
>DASVPO010000034.1:0-69711 GCA_036382855.1 Pyrinomonadaceae bacterium
GCGCAACTTTTAACTGAGACTTCCCGCTCCTGCTTTTCGTGCTATGCTTGTCGGCCGGAAATTCAAGTCGGACGTGTGGGCGGAAAACTCTTGACGGCGACGCTCGTTTAGTCGTCAGTCATCCTCTTTTATTTAGACGGCGCGCAGTGGGCGCGGGAGCGAAGCAGTATGGCAGAAGCGGACATCGGCATGGCGGGCTTAGGCGTGATGGGCCTGAACCTTGCGCTCAACATGGAGCGCAACGGTTATAAGGTGGCTGTCTGGAATCGCGAGGCGGAGGCGGTTGATAAATTCATCGCGGGCGAGGGAAGCGGCAAGCATTTCACAGGGGCGAAGACGCCCGGAGAGTTTGTGCGTGCCATCAAGCGCCCGCGCAAGATTATGATGATGGTCAAGGCCGGGCCGCCCGTTGATTGGACCATCGAACAGTTTCAGCCATTTCTGGAATCCGGCGACATACTGATTGACGGTGGCAACTCATGGTTTGAAGACACACAGCGACGAGAAAAAACTCTCACCGCCGAAGGCTTGCACTTTATCGGTTCAGGCGTTTCCGGCGGCGAAGAGGGCGCGCTGTGGGGGCCATCTTTGATGCCCGGCGGCAAACGCGAGGCTTACGAAGAGATACGTCCTATCTGGGAAGCCATCGCCGCCAAGACTGAAGACGGCGCGTGCACGACCTACACTGGAACTGACGGCGCAGGCCACTTCGTTAAGATGGTGCACAACGGCATTGAGTACGGCGACATGCAACTCATCGCCGAGACTTACGACATACTGCGCCGCGTGCTCGGCATGGAAGCAAACGAACTGGCCGACACGTTTGCACGCTGGAACGAGGGCTTGCTCAACTCTTTCCTGATTGAAATCACGGCGCAGGTTCTACGCGTCAGGGATGAAGAGACAGGAAAGCCGCTTGTTGATTTGATTCTCGATAAGGCAGGACAGAAGGGAACGGGAAAATGGACAGCGCAGGTGGCGCTCGACCTTGGCATCGCGATTCCGACCATCAACTCCGCCATTGACGCGCGCTTTATCTCCGGCCTGAAGGAAGAACGCGTGGCGGCAAGCAAGGTTATCAGCGGGCCACCTGATGCGCCCTCGGGCGTTGACCGCGAACGCATCATCAGCGCCGTTCACGATGCGCTCTACGCCGCCAAGATTTGTTCCTACGCGCAAGGCTTCAACCTCATTCGCGCCGGTTCGGAAAATTACGGATGGAACATTGACTTAAGCGAGATGGCTCGCATCTGGAAGGGCGGCTGTATTATTCGCGCGCGTTTTCTTGACAGAATTAAGGCCGCCTACAAGCGCGACCCGCGATTGCCGAATCTATTGCTCGACGAAGATTTCATAGCGTGGATGCAGGGCGCGCAGGCTAGTTGGCGCGAGAGCCTGAGCTTAGCGCAGCAGAGAGGCGTCCCATGCCTCGCGATGGCCGCGAGCCTCGCCTACTTTGACAGCTATCGCACCGCCAGCCTCCCGCAGAATCTCACGCAGGCGCAACGCGATTTATTCGGCGCACACACCTTCGAGCGCATTGACAAACCCGGACAGGGAGCGATTCATCACGACTGGGAAACTGACGGTAAGTAAGTCCAAAGTCCAAAGTCCAAAGTCGAAAACCATGTTCTTGACTTTGGACCTTGGACTTTGGACTATTGGTTATTCCGGCTTTTTGTCCGGCGGGACGGCGCGCGGGATGTCGTCGTCGAGGATGACGTTGGTTTGGAGCGAGTCTGGTTGTTGCTGTTGTGTGGTTTGCAGCTTGGGGGCGCGTCGCATGACGGGCGGGAGTTTCGGCGCGGGAATCTTCAGAGTGGCGACGGCGCTGGTGCGACGCAGGATTGCGCCGCCGCGTCCTGCGACCCATGCGTCAGCGCCGCCGCGATAGGCGACTGCGAAGAGAGAGACGCTGGTGATGGTCGGCTGCGCTTCCCACGTCAGTCCGCCGTCTTTCGTACGGAGCACACGGCCCTGCTCGCCGCTGATGAGCGCGTCGTCGCGGCCCGCCACCGCGATTGAAAAGAGCGTTGATTTAGCTCCACTCTCCTGATCTTTCCAGGTCACACCGCCGTCGTCCGTGCGTAGGATGATGCCGCGTGCGCCGACGGCGTAGCCGCGCTGCTCATCTGCAAACGCCACGCTGTAGAGCCACTCGCGCACGTTAGCCTTAATCTCCTGCCACGTTTCGCCTCCGTCTTCGGTGCGCAGGATTGTACCGTTTGAGCCGACCGCGACGCCGCGTTTCAAGCCGGTGAAGTGAACGTCTTCGAGCCACGCTTCGGTCGGCGCGCGTTGCAAGCGCCATGTCTCGCCGCCATCTTCTGTGTGGAGGATTGTGCCGCGTGCGCCAACGGTCCAGCCGCGCTCTGGCGTGATGAAGAAGACGCCGAAGAGGTCGTCCTTCAAATCTGTCGGCACGGTTTCCCAGATAATCCCACCGTTGTTGGAACGCAGGATGATGCCCTTCTCGCCGACGGCCCAGCCCTGCCGCTCGTTGATGAAAGTGATGCTGTTCAAGCGCGCGGTCGTTCCCGAAGGTCGCACGGTCCAGTTCCGTCCGCCCGAAGAGGTGTAGAGAATACGCCCGCGTGCGCCGACGGCCCAACCGCGTTCACCATCCAGAAAGAAGATGTCTGAGAGATCTTCGCGCCCGCCTTCTGTGAGGCGACGCCAGTCGAAGCCGCCGTCGTCCGTGCGCAGGACGAGGCCGCCTGTGCCCGCAGCCCAGCCGGTCGCAGCGTCAGCGAAATAGACCGTGACGAGCCGCGGATTGGTTCTGACGTTAACCGGCAACCACGTCTTGCCTCCGTCCCCGGTCGTTAAGATGACTCCGCCGTCGCCTGTGGCCCATCCGTGAAGCTCATCTGCGAAGAAGACTGATAGAAGGTCTGTCGTGGAGAAGACCTGCACGGGCTGCCACGTCGCGCCTGTGTCTTCGGTGCGCAGCACGCGCCCGCCGTAGCCGACGACGATGGCCTGCTTCGGTGTCAGAAAAGCGACGCCCGTCAGCGGAAGTTCGCTCGGTTCTCCCTGCTGCTTCCATGTGATGCCGCCGTCGGTTGTAGCGAGCAGCGTGCCGCGCTCACCGACGACGATGCCAGTCTTTTTATCAGTAAAGGAGACGGAGTTGAGATGTGCTTTCGTGAGGCTGGCGACTGCTGCCCATGTGCGCCCGCTGTCGGTCGTGATGAGAATGCTGCCGTGAGTGCCGACGGCCCAGCCGTGTGTCGGGTCGTCGGGCGCGAAGGTGACAGCGTAGAGATGCTCACGGATGCCTGTCACTCTGAGCGTCCATTTCTCGCCGCCGTTTTCAGTCGTCAGAATCACGCCGCGCGCACCGACCGCGATTGCACGCGCTTTGTCCTTCACGTACAAGCCATAGAGCGTGGTCGTCGCGGGTGATTTTTGAGCCTCCCATTGAAAGCCGCCGTCGTCTGTGCGCAGGATAGCGCCGTCCGCTCCTATGGCCCAGCCGTGTGCCTTGTCCTTTGCAAACCTGACGGCGTTAATCGCGTTGCCCTGCGGCAGCGGATTCTGCCAGAGCCAGCCGCGCGATTGTGCATGGGCAAACGAGAGCACAGCAACGCACAGCATCAACAGCACGACGCATGAGAGCCGTAGAAGAACGCGGCGCGCCGCACGCAGCGCAATAATTTTTGAGGCGAAGAGTGACACTGATTTTAAGAGTTCTCTGGCGCGCCCCGGAGCGGGCCGTCAACCAGCCGAGCCGCGCTACGGGATTTATCGGGTGAGAGGATTATAAAGGCGTTGCACGCTTAAAGCTAACCACCGTGAAGAGCACGACGGAGGCGTTCAGACTTTAATGACGGAAGAACAAGTTTCAAGATGAGTTGTCGCGACTTTATCAGGCGGCCCGACTTTATGAATCATCCAGACTTTATGAATCGGCTTGACTTTATGAATTGGCCCGACTTTCACTGCTCGTCCTTAAATTCCTCATCGGTGCTGAGGAGCGTGCCCTCGAATCTCTCCGCCTGCGGGTTGTAGCGAATCTCATACTGGTCGCGCGTGCCGCCACGGCCGCGGTAGTCAATCTCGTATTTCCAGTGGCCGGGCGTTTCTGGTGTTTTGCTGAAGAGATAATCTGCCCAGAGCGATTCGCGCGTCGAGCGCTCTCCGGCGACATCCGTGACCGTCAACCGAATCGGATACTGGATTACTTTATCCTGCGCGCGGCTGTAGCCGATGAGCGTTGTTTCCAATCCCATGCAGGCCAGCGCGTCGAAGAGTGCAAACTCAAGCGCACGACCGTCGCCGTTGTAGTCTCTGAGCCAGATGAGCGTCGGCTTGCCTTCCTGTCCTGCTGCGACTCCGGCGACGTGATAGTAGCCGCCCGCGCGAATCCTGTAAGGCAGGTGCAGGAAATCTTTCTCCGTGATGTGCTCGTCTCTGACGACGATGGTGTTGATGAGCTTGCGCGCCTCCGTATCAAACAGGGAGACTCTTGTGGGCCCATCGTAATAGCTGCCGCGCGTCTCATCCGGGCAGGTGTATTCTTCAGGGCCGTAGGGCAGCGGGTTTTTGGAGGGCTTTAGCATCCAGAGAATCAAAACTCTACCGGCGCGGCCCGCTTGCGCCGGAACTGCCTGCACTTCCAGAACGCGTGCGCCCGCCGGAAGTCCGTACTGGCGCGGCTGGCCCTGAGAAGCGACCGATGCCAGCAGAATAAGAAAGACGAGAAAGATGCTGCTCTTCATGTTCATCTCTATTTTCTGACGCATGAAATCTTCAACGTTATCTCTGAAACAGGTTGAGCATGCTTAGTCCCCAGTCCAGAAATGAACGAACGTCTGTCGGGTGTGTGCGAACGCTCTGCCGGTAGAAGAAGATTTCATTGCCGCCGCCATCGGTCGAGAGTTTCAGGTTGTTTTCATAGTAGGCCAGCACGTGTTCCTGAAAAGTTTGACGGATGGTTTGCTCGTCGTGCCCGCGCAGCAGATACTTGGAGGAAAACGTCGGGCGATGGCTGAAGTCAATATCCTGATAGCCGAGGGCGCTGATGAGCTTGTGACCGAAACCTTCGGGGCGCAGGGAGAAGAAAGGCAAATCAAGCCGCGCGGACTGGAAATAGACGACCGATTGATTATGAGTAGTGGAATGTTTGCCGTGCCCGACTGTGTATGTGTAATCGAAGATGGCGGCGCGAGCTCCGTCAATCATGCCGTACATCATGTTGTAGAGTTTCTTGGAGTGGCCCTGCGAAAAGAGATGGTGGCGCTCAAGGCCGGGAATCATCTCGAAGGGAGCGTCGGCGATGAACGCCCAGCCCAACATGGCGGCCGCCTGCTGCATCGCCTGCATGCGCTCCAGAGCCTTCTTCTTCGCGTAGACGATGAGCACGACGACGAGGGCGATGAATGCGCCGATAGCAAACACGCCGAGGAGAATCGGCAGGGTCGTATTGCTAAACTCCATCTCTGGTTTTTCCTTAAAGTGTGATTCCTCTCTCAGGCGAAGCAGAGCGCCGCGCTCACGCGCTCAGAGATTTTCTCATGTCGTTTAAAGAGAGCGCCTCGTTGTCCATTCGTCGTGCAAGATGGCGTAGAGATACTCGTCGCCCCACTTGCCTTTGAACCAGGTGTTCTGAATAAAGTGGGCCTCGCGGCGCATTCCCAGTCGTTCGAGGAGCGCGACGGACGCATGGTTTTCGCAGTCAGTGATGGCGAAGATGCGGTGCAGGCTCGATTCAATGAATGCGTAATCGAAGACCCGCGCCACGGCCTCCGCCGCGTAGCCTCGCTTCTGAAACGGGCGCGCGATGGTGAAGCCTATCTCAGCCTGCTGCGCGTCCGATTCGCTCACCCTGAAGGCGCAATCGCCTATCAACTCGGCCGTCTCCTTCAACTCGACGGCAAACTGAAACCATTGGCCTATGACGCCCAACGGCAGAGACTTTTGCTGCTCTATGAAACGAACTGCTTCCGGCTCGCTGCAACTCTCCCAACTCTGATACCGTGCTACCTCAGGGTCGTTGCGGTAAGCAAGAAACTGAGCATAGTCGTTATCCTTAAAACGTCGCAGCACTAGGCGCGGCGTTTCAAAGGGTAATGAATTTGCCTTCGCTTTCATTCCGGCTCGGTTGTGGTTTCCAGTACGCCGATTCTTCCGGCAGCATCCTGCAAAATGGTTTCGTCAACGCGGCCTGCTGCGGCGATGCGGCGCGCTGCGCGGTCGGCAGCTTCCTGTATAACGTGGCCCGCGTGTCCCTTGGCCCACTCCCACGTCACATGATGCCTGCTCGCCGCGCGGTCCAGCCGCGCCCACCATTCCTGATTCGACTTGCGACGAAAGCGCCCGCTCATCGTCTCGACGACATAACGCGAATCGGTCGTGACGTGCACGCGGCACGGCTCGCGTAGGGCTTCGAGGCCGAGAGCGGCTGCGGCAATCTCCGCCTGCTGGTTAGTCGCGACTCCGAGATAAGCGCCGACGGCACGCCATATTCCGCGATAACCGAGCAGGGCGACCGCTGCCGCGCGCGTCTCCACCTGCCCGTTGCCGAGGCTCGAACCGTCGCAAAAAATGGTGACGGATTTTTGAGAGGGCTGCGAGCGAAGCGTTGAAGGATGAGCTGTTTTTTCTGTCATGCTGTCGGTCTTCTGTTAGTCATCCCTCATCCGTTAATGCTTCGTCGGCATCCCTTCTCCTGACGTGAATGATGTTGTCTACGTTCTCCTCAAACGTGTCGTCGTGGGAGATGACGAAGAGTTGGTCGAAGTGGCGTATCTGTCCGATTTGTTGCGCGAGGCGTTCGCGGCGCTCGGCGTCCATGTTGACCGTGGGCTCATCGAAGAAGGCGAGACGGATGTCGGAGAGTTGTTTAAGGAGCGCAAGACGAATGGAGAGGGCTGCGGCCATCTGCTCGCCGCCCGAAAGATTCGGGAAGGAGCGTTCGTGGCCCTCTTCTTCGAGCATGATTTCGTAGTCGCGCGACCAGCGCAGGGCGCGGCCCGCCTCGCCCGTAATCTCGCGGAAGAGTTGGTTGGCTTCAATCGAGATGTTGTAGAGATAACTTTCCGTCACGAGCGGCCCGGCGGCTTTGAGAGTGTCACGTATGAACTCGGTCGTCTCATCCAACTCTTTCAAGCGTTCTCTGGCCGCAAACTCCTCGCGCATCGTCGCGCGCACTTCCTGAAGGCGGTCTATCTCGGCGGCGAGCGCTGCGGCTTGCGCCTGCGCCGATTGCAGTTGGGCCGACGTGGCGGCCGAGCGCTCGCGCGTCGCTGAAAGATGGACGCGTTCGTTTGCGTGGCGCTCGCGGTCGTAAGCCTGCGCGGCGGCTGCCTGTTCCCGTCCTGCTGCTCCGGCTTCGCTGGCGATGCGCGCCGTCTCGGTTTCAGCATCTTTGACGGCGGCCTCGCGTGCGGGCAGTCGCGCCGCCAGAGTTTCGCTGACGACGTACTCGCGATGCGCTGCCAGCGTCTCGTCGCGACGCGTGCGCGCAGACTCCCACTGCCGGTCGAGCGCTGCAAACGCCTGAAGCCTGTGGGCCAACTCTCGCGCCTGCTCTTCCAGAGCACGTTGGGCGTCGAGCGCCCCGGCAGCTTCCGTTGTCAGTGCAGGCTCGCGCTCCGCTTCGCGCATGAGCGCAGATGCACGCCCGCGCGGGTCTTTAAGCGTGCGTAGTTTCTTTTCCGTCTCCGCAATATCGTTTTCGAGAGAGGCGACGGCCTCTGCTGCTGCGGCAACACTCGCTCGGTCTTCCTTACGACGTTTGCCTTCCTGCTCTATCTCCTTGAGACGCTGCTGCAAAGGCTGCAACTCCGCATAGCGCAGAGCGGCCTCGCGCACGTCCTTCAATTCGGCGTCAACGCCGAACAGTTGAAAGCGCAGCGTGCTCAGGCGCTCACGACTACTGTCGGGCAGCGCCCTGATGTCTTCGTCCAAACGGGCGAGCACGCTCTCGCGCTCCGCGAGCAACTGTCGCTCGCCAGCAAGTTGCTGTCTAGCATTTCCGAGGCGCGCGTAGTGCTTTTCGGCCTCGCGTGCCTCGCGAACTGCAACGCCGAGGCTTGAGCGTTCCTGCTCCAGTTTTTTTAGTTGCGCGCTATTGGAGGAGAGGTGATGCTTGAAATAATCTTCGAGCGTTTCGCCCTCGGCCATGTTCAGGCAGCGCTCGGAGAGAATCGGGCAGAGGCCGCCTTTAACTTCTGCGCGCATCTTTTCGTCGCGTGCAATCTCTGCGCGCAGGTGCGCGAGTTGTTCCGTCAACTCGCCTTCGCGCGCCACGAGAGAGGCTGCGCTTTGAGCCTGCACCGAAAAGCTTTCAACCTCCGCCAACTCCTTTTCGAGACGGCTCAGGTTGCGCCGCAGTCGTTCGATGTCGCGCGCCGTTTCCGTGCGTTGCTTGGTTAGATGCTGATGGCTGGTGGCTGCCTTCTCGATGGCGCTGAGCGTCGTTTCAATCTCAAGGCGGTCGCTCTCAAGCTGTGCGACGCGAGCTTGCGCGCCCTCTCCTTTGATGGCTTCTCTGACACGCTCCCTGACCTGTGTGTGCTGCGCACGCAGGGCATCCAGTTCAGCATCAAGCTGCGCAAGTCGCTCGCGTGCGCTCAGGGCGCGTGCGCGCAAATCCCGCAGGCGTTCGCGCTCGCGCTCCAACTCTTCCTGCTCGCTTATCTCAGGCGCAAGCAGGGCGACGCTCGCGCCAGCCTGCCGTGCGCGTTCCAGAGCCTCTTCGAGACGGCGCAGGTCTGCGCGGGCTGTGGCTAGTAATTGTGCGGCGCTGGCTTCTTCTGCTCGCAACTGGTCGCGCATCGTCCGCTCCGTCTCCAGCTTGCTCAACTCTTCGAGCGCCGCCAGATGCGCTTTGTAATCCGTTTCAGCGGCGCGCTGGCGCTCGCGCGCAAGCCTTGCCTCGTCGCGCTCACTAACGAGGTCGCGCAGACGGCGCGTTGCGGCCTCATGCTCGATTGTCAGTCGTTCAAAACGAGCGCGCGTCTCCGTGACGAGACGTTCGGCCGCGTCCATCTTTTCGACGACGAGGGCGCGCTCTTCTATCTCGCTTTGCAAACGCGACAGAGACGTTTCCAACTCAACGACGAGCAAGGCGGCATGACGTTGGTCTTCGACGAGTTGATCGAAATTGATGAGTTGGCCCTCGGCCTTACCGATGCGGACGTTGATTTCAGCTATCCGTTCGCTGACCAGCCTGACGGTCTCACGCAGCCGCTCAGCCCCGTCACGGTATTCTTCAACCTTCAGCAAACGGTCAAACGCAGCTTTACGCGCATTGGCCGCGAGCAGAAATTCTGCGGTAAAAGAGCCCTGCGGAACTCCTATGGCAGAGCGAAAAAGCGCCTTTAAGTCTGTGCCCGGCTCGATGCCTAAATGCTGGCGCAGGAAAGCGCCGACATCCGTCTTCTTCTCTGCGATGCGTGTCTTAAGGCCATGATCAAAAACGTGATAACCCTGCCCCGTATCGCGATAGACTGTGTACGGCCGCTCGTCCAGATCGCTCTCGAACGTAACGCGCACGCTGCCCTTCTTCGCGCCCCGACGCAGGAAATCCTCCTTGCTGTATTCAAGCGTATCGAAGAGCGCCCACGCGATGGCTTCGAGAATCGTCGTCTTGCCCGCGCCATTCTCGCCCGTAATCGCCGTCGTCCCGCGCGAGAAAGTATAGACGGAATGAGCGTGAGACTTGATGTTGTCTAATTCAACCCGTGTGACGTGCATTGGTCGCTTCTTATTTGGCTAGATCGCGTTTGGATTCAGCGAAGACAGCCTCCTCTATCTCTATCCGTTCCTCTATAATTCGTTGCAGCCACTTTTGTACGCTCGCTTCTCGATGAAGGCGAGCAAAAAAGGCTGCGCGCGAAGCCAGTTCTGCCGGGAGCGAGAGCGCGGAAGACTCTGATTGTCGCACACGGATGGGTTTCTCCCATGCCGAATCGTCGTCAGCCTGTGCAATAACGTGCTGGTCAATCTCTTCCTCTGAAAGATTTTTAACTCTCTTGCTCATATGTCCCATCCAGTGATAATCCGCACGATGTTGTCAGGCTTGAGTTGAAAGATAATCTTTAGTGCACGACCGCCAATGGTTCGTCCGAGCAGTTGGTAGCGATCCTTGTAAGATTTATTGCGTCGCACTTCGAAGTCGGAAAAGAAACATTCTACCGCTTCTTCGAAAGTGATGTGATGCGCGGCGAGTTCATCTCGTTGAAAGTCGTACTCGAAATCAGTTGGCTCAAACCGATTCCAATCTACCATCACTCATTCACTTTCAAGACGGCCAGAAAAGCTTCCTGCGGAATCTCGACGCGGCCGACCTTCTTCATTCGTTTCTTGCCCTCTTTCTGCTTTTCGAGGAGCTTGCGCTTGCGTGTGATGTCACCGCCGTAGCATTTGGCGATGACGTTTTTGCCGAGCGCTTTGACCGTTTCGCGTGCGACGACCTTGTTGCCGATGGCCGCCTGAATCGGCACTTCGAAGAGTTGGCGCGGAATCAGTTGTTTCATCTTTTCTGCTAGTGCGCGGCCCTTCGACTGTGATGTCGAGCGATGGAGGACAAGCGAGAGCGCATCAACGGGTTCGCCTGCGACGAGCACGTCGAGCTTAACCAAGTCTGATTCCCAGAAGCCGCTGAAGTGATAATCGAGCGAAGCGTAGCCGCGCGAGACGGATTTCAGGCGGTCGTAGAAATCAAGCACAATCTCGTTCAAGGGTAACTCATAAGTCAGCATCACGCGTTTAGCGGCGATATACTCGAATTTCTTCTGGACGCCGCGCTTCTCTTCAAGCAGCGGGAGGATGCCGCCGAGGTAATCGTCCGACGAGAGAATTGTCGCCATGATGACGGGTTCTTCAATCTTAGCGATGCGGCCGGGGTCTGGCATCTTCGCGGGCGAATCAATCTCCATAACTTCGCCGTCGGTCGTCGTGACAAGGTAGCGCACGCCGGGCGCGGTCGTTATCAGGTCCAGATTAAACTCGCGCTCAAGCCGCTCCTGCACAATCTCCATGTGCAGGAGACCGAGAAAGCCGCAGCGGAAGCCGAAGCCGAGCGCGGTCGAAGATTCTGGCTCGTAGAAAAACGAAGCGTCGTTCAAGCGCAGCTTATCGAGCGCATCGCGCAACTCTTCATACTGGTTTGTGTCCACAGGATAAAGCCCTGCGAAGACCATCGGCTTGATTTCCTGAAAGCCGGGAAAAGGCTCCGTGGTCGGGCGTGCGCTCTCGGTGATGGTGTCGCCGATCTGCACGTCCGCAACCTCCTTAATCGAGGCCGTCAGAAAGCCGACTTCACCGACGCCGAGTCGTTCAATCGGAGTCGGGCGCGGGCGATTAACGCCCAGCGTCTCCACCTGATAATCGCGGCCTGTGTTGAAGAAACGAATCTTCATCCCCCTTTTGAGTGAGCCGTCAATGATGCGGAAGAGGACTATGACGCCGCGATAGGAGTCGTACCAAGAATCGAAAATCAGGGCCTTGAGCGGCGCGTCCGCGTTGCCCTTCGGAGCGGGCACGTCGCGCACGATGGCTTCCAGCACCTCGTCCACGCCGCGCCCAGTCTTGGCGCTCGTCAAAACGGCGTTGTGTGTGTCAAGACCGATGACGTGCTCTATCTGTTCCATCGCCTTTTCGGGTTCAGCGCCGGGCAAGTCAATCTTGTTGATGACGGGAATCAGTTCCAGATTATTGTCAATAGCGAGATAGGTGTTGGCGAGCGTCTGCGCTTCGACGCCCTGCGATGCATCAACGACGAGCAGCGCGCCCTCGCAGGCTGACAATGAACGTGAGACTTCGTAACTGAAATCAACGTGGCCCGGCGTGTCAATCAGGTTGAGCACGTAAGCCTGCCCATCGCGCGCCTTGTAGTCGAGCCGGACGGCGTGAGCCTTAATCGTGATGCCGCGCTCGCGCTCCAGATCCATGTTGTCCAGGACCTGCGCTTCCATGTCGCGACCGGCGACAGCGCCCGTCAATTCAAGCAGGCGGTCGGCCAGCGTAGACTTGCCGTGGTCTATGTGCGCGATGATGGAGAAATTTCGGATGCGTTCGGGATTCATAAAAAACAGTGACGAGTGACAAGTGGCGAGTGACAAGTTAAAAACCTTGTCTTCGCTCGTCACTTGTCACTTGTCACTCGTCACTGTAGTTATAACAAAACGGGCGCGAAACCGCACGCGCCCGCTCGTCCGCAGTGTTGCGCTTAATAGATTTCCAGTAAAAGGACGAAGCCTGCCACCGTTGCGACGACGACGAGGGTGACAAGGATATACCAGAAGCGCAGGCGTTGATGGCAGACGCGGCAGCGCAGCGCAAAGGCGCTGACTAACCTCTCGCAGTTGGGACATCTCATCTTTTGCCTCTACGCTTCGGTCGTGCGGTTTGAGAGAGCTTCTTTAGGGGGTCGCTTTCATCCATTGGATGCAGCGTTCGAGGTGAGCGCGCATCCTGTCGGGGGCATCCTGATGGATGCGGCCGTGGCCGGGCAGCACCCACTCAAACGCGTAGTCGCGCAGCTTCATCATCGAGCGCGTCTGCTCCGGCCACGAATACCATGCGACGCTGCGGAAGGCCGTCAGCGTTTCCTTCGAGGGCGACCAGGCCAGATGATCGCCCGTGAAGAGAAACTTGTTTCGGTAGAGTAGGAGCATGTGTCCGCGTGTGTGTCCGGGCGTCGGAATAACCGTCAGGTCGTGGTCCAGCAGCACGTCGCTCTCACCTTCGATGACGTGTTCTATAGAGTGGCGTGCTGCTCCGTCGTCTGCGTGCATGATGCGCGTGCAACCAAATTTTTTGGCGAAGCGTGCGTGGTCTGCCACGTCGTCGCGGTGTGTGAGAAACATCAGGCGGACGCCGCCCAGCGCTTCGATGCGTTTGACGAGTTGACTGGCAAAACGCGGACTATCAACGAGCACGTTGCCGCCTTCTTCGGCGGGGCGCACAATCAGGTAGCTCCATGCTCCGTAGCTCGATTCGGAGGTGAAGCCGCAGAAGAAGACGTTTTCGCTGATCTGCATGGGGAAGGCGTCAATGCCGGTGCGCGCGTCGTGCTTCTCTGTTGTGCCTATGCTGGCGGTCGGGCAAGCGACAAGCGACATTAAAGCGAGGCGCGTCTCTCCGGGCGTAGAGGGTTGATGATAGACGCTCGACTGGTCGCCGTGGTCGCGAAAGACCGTGGGCGCAATCTGGCGGCAGGCATCGCAATCAATGCATGATGCGTCAACGAAAAAATCGCCCGCGACATTCTCCGGCAGCCGTTCGGCCAACTTAGCCATGTGCCTCTCACCTCTGTCCTGCATGATGACCTAGCGCACCACAGAAGAGCAAGGCGGCAAGCGTTGAAGAAGAGCTATTGAAGAACGATTCAAGATGCACAGCACGGCTCTCATCGCTCGTCGCTCCGCTTTCCGGCCTTGCTCTTCCCGCCGCTCTTCTGCATATAATTATCTCACCTTCAACACGGATTGCAGCGAAGACGCAAATCCCGGAGCCTGCTGTCAAAGAACGAGCCAGATGAATCATAAAATCCCCTTTGCTGTTGCGCGCTCGGCAGTTAAACGTCCGGCCGCCATGGCTCGCAAGATGCGCAGACTCTCGAAGACAAGCGAGCGGAGGAGGACAGCCCTGTGCTGAATTTGCTGCGCTCGCCAACGCTGCGTTACAGCTTCGCCGTCTTCAGCGTCGTCGTGGCTACACTGCTGCGGCTGGCGCTCAGTCCAGTGCTTGGCCCAAGCAACGTCCCATACATCACCTATTTTCTCGCCGTGATTGTAACGGCGTGGGCCTGC
This sequence comes from Pyrinomonadaceae bacterium, assembly GCA_036382855.1. Lineage (GTDB taxonomy): Bacteria > Acidobacteriota > Blastocatellia > Pyrinomonadales > Pyrinomonadaceae > DASVTR01. The sequence goes on from DASVPO010000034.1 coordinate 13,767, forward strand.
GGGCTGTGGCCTGCGCTGCTGACCGTCTTGTTGAGCGCAATCGCGGCCGCTTATTTCTTCGTTCCACCGATTTATTCGTTGGCACTGACGCAGGCCGAACACCTGTTCGGGCTTGTTGTTTTCCTGGTTGTCGGAACATCAATAGCCGTGCTGAGCGAGGCTATGCATCGCGCGCGTGCGCGTGCGGAAAGCGTAGCGCAGGCTTTGAGGGAGAGCCGCGAGCAGTTTTCGACGACGCTGAAGAGCATCGGCGACGCTGTGATTGCGACCAACGCAGACGGCCTCGTGACGTTTATGAACGCGGTCGCAGAGGAGCTAACAGGATGGGAGTTGCAGCAGGCGCGAGGGCGCTCCTTGGCAGAAGTCTTCCGTATCGTCAACGAGCAGACGCGGAGCGAAGTTGAAAGCCCTGTCAGCAAAGTCTTCCGCGAAGACAGAATCGTCGGCCTCGCTAACCACACGCTACTGCTCGCTAAAGATGGCAGGGAAATTCCCATTGAGGATAGCGGCGCGCCGATTAGAGATGAGGCTGGACGCATAACGGGCGTCGTGCTCGTCTTTCACGACGTGACGGAGCGCAGGCGCACGGAAATGGCGCTCGGAAAGAGCGAAGAGCGCTATCGCGCGTTTGTGGAAAATAGCTCAGAGGCTATCTGGCGCTGCGAGTTTGAACCGCCCGTCTCGATTGACCTGCCGGAAGACTTGATGATTGAGGAGTATTACAAGAGCGGTTATCTGGCCGAGTGTAACGACGCGATGGCGCAGATGTACGGCTTCGAGAGAGCGCAGGAGATTATCGGCGCGCGGCTCGACGATCTGCTCGTCCGTTCCGATGCGGCCAACGTCGAATTCCTGCGCTCTTTTGCACGCTCCGGCTTCCGTTTGGCCGATGTCGAATCGCATGAGCTTGACCGCGAAGGGCAGGAAAAATTCTTCCTCAATAATCTCGTCGGCATTATCGAAGACCGCTTGCTCCTGCGCGTATGGGGAACGCAGAACGACATCACAGAGCGCAAACGCGCCGAAGAGATACGCGCGCGCCTCGCAGCCATCGTCGAATCATCCAACGACGCCATCATCGGAAAGACGCTGGAAGGGATAGTTACAAACTGGAACAAGAGCGCGCAGCAGATGTATGGCTACAGCGAAGAAGAAATAATAGGCCAACCGATCTCCGTTATCGTTCCGCAGGAGTGCGCGGGCGAGTTAACGAAAATTTTAGAGCGCATCAGAAACGGAGAGCCTGTCAATTATCTGGAAACAGTGCGTGTCAGAAAGGACGGGACGAGAATCAATGTCTCCATCTCCGTCTCTCCAATCAGAAACTCCACGGGCAGGATTATCGGCGCAGCAACCATCGCGCGCGACATCACCGAACGCATCAGACTCTTCGAGCGAGAACAGGAGGCGCGTGCGACGGCCGAACGCGCAGCCTCTCGCACGGCACGTTTGCAGGCCATCACCGCCGCGCTCTCGGAAGCGCTGACGCCCGCGCAGGTTGCGGCCGTTGTGCTCGAACAGGTCGTGCCCGCGCTCGGCGCACGCGCAGGCTCGGTCGTGTTACTAACGGACCGTGGCGACGAGCTTGAAATCCTTGACGCCGTCGGCATTCCGCCGAACCTCGTAGATAAATGGCAGCGCTTTCCTTTGTCTCAGCAAGTGCCTCTGGCAGTCGCCGTCAGCACAGGCGAATTGGTCGTCCTCGAAAATCTTGAGGCGAGAGATAAAGAGTTTCCGAATCTCATCTCGATGCACGCGCTGACGGGCAATCAGGCGCTCGCCGCCGTTCCGCTCATCGTTGACGGGCGCGCGGTCGGAGCGATGGGCCTAAGCTTTGAAGAGGCCAAGCGGTTTAGCGATGAAGACCGCGCTTTCATGCTCGCCATCGCGCGCCAGTGTGCGCAGGCCATCACACGCGCACGGCTCTACGAAGCGGAACGACGCTCGCGCGCCGAAGCTGAAATCGCCAACCGCACCAAGGATGAATTTCTCGCCACGCTCTCTCACGAACTACGCACGCCGCTGACGGCAATGCTCGGCTGGACCAGACTTCTGCGCACCAGCAATCTTGACGAACCCACCACCGAACATGCTCTGGAAACGGTTGAGCGCAATGCCAGAGCGCAGGCCCAGTTGATTGAAGACCTGCTGGATGTCTCGCGCATCATCACGGGCAAGGTGCGCCTTGAAGTGCACCCGGTGGAGCTCGTGCCGTTGATAGAAGCGGCTGTTGACGGCATGCGCCCGGCGGCAGAAGCCAAGTCCATTCATCTGCAAACAGAGCTTGATGCTCGGGCCGGCGCTGTTTCCGGCGACGCTGCGCGATTGCAGCAGGTCGTCTGGAATCTTGTTTCCAACGCCGTCAAGTTTACTGGAAGAGGCGGGCGCATAATTGTCGGGCTTGAGCGCTCCGACTCTCAATTGCAGATTACCGTCAAAGATACAGGCGAAGGCATCAAGGCGGAGTTTCTGCCTTACGTCTTCGACCGCTTCCGTCAGGCCGACGGTTCAACGACACGAACGCACGGCGGCTTGGGTTTAGGTTTAGCCATCGTGCGCCATCTGGTCGAACTGCATGGCGGAACTGTCAGCGCAGAGAGCGAGGGTGAGGGCCTTGGCTCAACCTTCACTGTGACGCTTCCGCTTCTCAGCGTTTTGACGACGACTTCCGCACAGCAGTCTTCCGCCTCCGACGGCGATGATGGACACGCCGCGCACGCGCTCCTCCTGAATAATCTGCGCGTGCTGGTGGTTGACGACGAGCCGGACGCACGCGAACTGCTCGCCATCGTTCTTGAAAAGCAGGGAGCGAACGTCAGAGCGGTCTCAAGCGCTCAGGAAGCACTCGATGCCATCGGCACACTCAAGCCGGACGTTCTCGTCTCCGACATAGGCATGCCGCACGACGACGGCTACACGCTGATGCGAAAAGTGCGCGCCCTCCCGGCAGAACAGGGAGGCACGACTCCGGCCATCGCCGTCACAGCCTACGCCGGAAATAATGCACGCGAGATGACGCTGGCCGCAGGCTTTCAAACTCACCTCGCCAAGCCCATTGACCCGACCGAACTGCTGAAAGCCATCGTCAAACTCGTCGGGAAAGAGGGTAAAAGGTAAAAGGTAAAAGGCAAAAGAAGGCGCAAACCCCTTTGATAGATAGCGGCTTCGCCCCTCTTTTGACTTTCCTCTTTCTCTTACTTTTACCTTTTGCCTTTTACCTTTTACCTTATTGTTTTGGTTGGCCTGCGCCGCTCTGTTGTTCGACGTTTCTGGTCTCGCTTTTCTTACGGAGCAGATTCTTGATGCCGAAGAGCGATTCCAGCGTGTCCTGCCAGAAGGGAGCGCCGACGCTAAGAAGCAGCACCATCACGCCCCAGCCGGCGAGGGTGTTTAAATCCCGCTTGCGGTCGGCCCACCACTCGCCGGGAAGAAGATTACGGAAAACGGGCTGGCAGTCCTGCGGCTTTGAAGGCTTACAGTCGTCGGAAATCGGGTCTCCGAATTTATTGAGCGGAACTCCTGTGTCGCTGACGCTTGCCTGCTTGCAGTCCTGCTCGTTTGCGGGCTCGCAGGTCGCAGGAATCGGGTCGCCATATTTATTAATCAGAGCGCCCGTCTCATCACGACGAGCCTCTGACCCTAAGACACTGTTCACCCAGATTCTAACTTCCTGCCACGTCAGCGGCGAGAAGCCGAAACCCTCGTAGGCGTCAACGTAATCTTGAATCACCTTCCTTTGCTCTTCCAATTCATCCAGAGAAGCATCTCGCGTCTCGGCGGGAGGTGTCTGCTGTTGAGAGTTGAGAGCGGTGCTGGCATTAGGCGAGGGGCTGGCGCTTGGGTTTGCGCTGCCTGTGTTAGCGTCGCCGCCCGTATTGGCGTTGCTCGTTGTGTTAACGTTGGCGTCGGGAAGGCTGTTGTTTGCGTTGGCGTTGCCGCCGGAGTTGGCGTTGGTTGTGCTGGCGTTGTTGCTGGCGGCGCTGGCCGTGTTGGTGTTGGCGAGCATGGCTCTGCGCTGTGCTTCGTCGAGCAGGTTGTCGCCGTCCTGCACAATCAGAGAGCGGTGTATGTCGCTGGTGGCGATTGTCGTGTAGATACGGAAAAAGCTGGCGTTGAGATAAACGACGACGACGATGCTGATGCAGATCGCGACCGTACGCATGTTGCGGTCGTAGCGTTCTTCAAAACTCTGCATCACTGTGTCGTACCAGCGCTCGACGTGGTCCAGCTTGCCGCGAAGTGCTGTGAAAGCGGCATCCATTCGCAGGCTGAGCTGTCCGAGGAGGCCGGCGATTTTCGTCAGGCTGGCGGAGAGTTGTTGCAGGGCCGCGACGGTGATGCTGTTCTGGGCTTCGCGTTCGGCCTTGATGTCTGCGGCAATCGAATCCTGCGCGGAGGCCAGCAGCCTGAGCGCTTCGTCAAGCTTGACCTGCCGCAGGTTGATGAGGTCGCCGAAGATAACGTCCGTCTTGACGTTGTTTCCAGTGACTAGATTTTTCACGTCGTTGACGAGCGGAGTCAGCACTTGCTGCATCTCCGCAAAACGTGCGCTGGCCGCGCCTTGCAAGAGCGGCGGGTCGCTGGTGACGAGCTTGTTAATCTCCGCTTCGAGGGCCTGTATGTCCTTATACATGTCCTGAAACTTCCTGACGTAGTCGGCATAAAAATGTCTCGAATCTATCTTCGCCAGAATCTTCATCAGGTCTTCTTTGGAAATAGAGTCGAGCACCGTGCCGCCCCATCTTGAGTGTCGCCCGATGTTTTTAAACTCTTCGAGGACTTTTGATGCGAGTTCTTTCGAGCTAATCGGCGGCAAGGCGGGCGCGGACGGCGTAGTCGCTGATGCTTCTGACGGCGACGCGTCGGTCGTTATGTCAGCGCCGGTTTTATCAATCACGTTCTCAAAAAGCTGCGCCAGCGATTTTTCAATCTCCCTTGACTTGAGCTTGAAAACCTTTTTGATGAAGGATTGGATGGCCTGCACCAGCAGGCTGAGCACCAGCAGCACGACGACTATTGCAATCACAGTATCGAGGGTGTCAAGACTGAGCATCGAATTTGGTTTCTCCTTTTGAGACTAAATAAATGCAATGGGCTTAGGACTCGAAGGCGTGCGCTCAACTTAGAGCCGTGCTTTCTGCGGGAAGGCTCGCAGAGCAGTCAGACGTGCTCGCGCCCGAGCGTTTAAGACGCAAACGGAATTCGTTTCACAACACCTTGACCGGGAAGAAACTGCCAGCCGAATTTCCGTCGCGTGATACCATGAACCGCCTGTGATGTCCAGAAATTTCCGGCCCGTAAGCCTCCGCTGTGAACGGAAAACTGAGGCGGCAACGGAGCAAGCGTGAATGAAAGACGTGCTGCCTGTCATCTGTCATTGCAGCCCGGCCGCGTTCATCCTTTGATTCAAGGGGTTTACAAATTGTCGCAGGCTGTTTATAACAGTGAGAGAAGTCTCCATCAGGCGGCCTCGAAGGGCTTGCCGGTTGAGACTTTTACGTTCCCCTACAGCCCCCGTTTTTAACGAAAGTTCCGTGAACGGAAGTGCTCGAAGTGTGTCGTAAGGAAGAGCGCCCTCGCCAGCGGCTTCGAGCTACTTGCCTGCCACTAACATACTTTTCGTCTCCCTTACAACCGTCAAACAACCCAAAACTCTGAAGAGGAAGCATGCCAAACCAACAGGTGACTACTGATTCTCTGGACGCCAAGCAACTGCTCAAAGCCCTGACCGCCTTGAAGAAGGGCGACTTTTCCGTGCGCCTTCCGGACGATTGGACCGGCATCAACGGCAAAATAGCCGACGCCCTCAATGAAGTCATTGAGACGAACGAACGGATGGTCAAGGAGCTTGAGCGCGTCAGCCGCGTGGTCGGCAAGGAAGGCAAGATTGCGCAGCGTGCGGCTCTGCCTTCGGCTGGCGGCTCATGGGGCACGATGGTCGAAGCGGTCAACACGCTCATAGACGACATGGCACGCCCGACCAGCGAGATGGCGCGCGTTATCGGCGCGGTCGCCAACGGCGACCTCTCGCAGACGATGGCGCTCGAAGTCGAGGGTCGCCCGCTGAAGGGCGAATTCCTACGCTCTGTCAAGCTCGTCAACGCGATGGTTGACCAGTTAGGTTCGTTCGCTTCAGAAGTGACGCGCGTGGCGCGCGAAGTCGGCACGGAAGGCAAGCTTGGCGGCGAAGCGAAGGTCAAAGGAGTTGCCGGAACATGGAAAGACCTCACAGACAGCGTCAACTCGATGGCCGGCAACCTTACCGCTCAGGTGCGCAACATCGCCGAAGTGACCACAGCGGTCGCAAACGGCGACCTCTCGAAGAAGATTACCGTTGATGTGAAGGGCGAAATCCTCGAACTCAAAAACACCATCAATACGATGGTTGACCAGCTTAATTCTTTTGCTTCCGAAGTGACGCGCGTCGCACGCGAGGTGGGCACGGAAGGAAAACTTGGCGGACAGGCGCAGGTGCGCGGCGTCGCGGGCACATGGAAAGACCTCACCGATAACGTGAACTCAATGGCCGGCAACCTCACCGCTCAAGTGCGCAACATCGCCGAAGTGACCACGGCAGTCGCAAATGGAGACCTCTCAAAGAAAATCACGGTGGACGTGAAAGGCGAGATTCTTGAGTTGAAGAATACCATCAATACGATGGTTGACCAGCTTAACTCGTTTGCCTCGGAAGTGACACGCGTGGCGCGTGAGGTGGGCACGGAAGGCAAACTCGGCGGGCAAGCTGATGTGAAGGGTGTGGCTGGAACTTGGAAAGACCTCACCGATAACGTGAACTCAATGGCCGGGAACTTAACGGGCCAGGTGCGTAACATTGCTGAAGTAACAACGGCAGTCGCTAACGGCGATTTGTCGAAGAAGATTACCGTTGATGTGAAAGGCGAAATCCTCGAACTCAAAAATACCATCAACACGATGGTGGATCAGTTGGGTTCGTTCGCCTCGGAAGTGACGCGCGTGGCGCGCGAAGTGGGTACGGAAGGTAAGCTTGGCGGACAAGCAGATGTGAAGGGTGTGGCTGGCACATGGAAAGACCTCACCGACAGTGTGAATTTCATGGCGGGCAATCTGACCAGCCAAGTGCGTAACATCGCTGAAGTGACCACAGCGGTCGCAAATGGAGACCTGTCGAAGAAGATTACCGTTGATGTGCGCGGCGAGATTCTTGAGTTGAAGGACACCATCAACGTCATGGTGGACCAACTCAACGCCTTCGCCTCGGAAGTGACGCGTGTGGCGCGCGAGGTGGGTACGGAAGGTAAGCTCGGCGGACAGGCTGATGTTCGCGGTGTGGGTGGTACGTGGAAAGACCTGACAGACAGCGTGAACTTCATGGCAGGCAATCTGACCAGCCAGGTGCGCAACATCGCTGAAGTGACGACGGCAGTTGCTAATGGAGACCTCTCGAAGAAAATCACGGTGGATGTGAAGGGTGAGATTCTCGAACTCAAAAACACCATCAACACGATGGTGGATCAACTAGGTTCGTTTGCCTCGGAAGTGACGCGCGTGGCGCGCGAAGTGGGTACGGAAGGTAAGCTCGGTGGACAGGCACAGGTGGCAGGCGTCGCGGGCACATGGAAAGACCTGACTGATAACGTGAATTTCATGGCGAGCAATCTGACGGTCCAGCTCAGAGACGTGTCGAAGGTGGCGACGGCCATCGCCAATGGCGACTTGACACAGAAGATTACCGTTGACGTGCGTGGTGAAATCCTGCAAATCAAGGAAGTCATCAACACGATGGTTGACCAGCTTAACTCTTTCGCTTCCGAAGTGACGCGCGTGGCGCGTGAGGTGGGTACGGAAGGCAAGCTCGGTGGGCAAGCCCAAGTTACGGGCGTCGCGGGCACATGGAAAGACCTGACTGATAACGTGAATTTCATGGCCGGGAACTTGACGGGCCAAGTGCGTAACATTGCTGAAGTGACGACAGCGGTGGCTAACGGCGATTTGTCGAAGAAGATTACCGTTGATGTGAAGGGTGAGATTTTAGAGTTGAAGAATACCATCAATACGATGGTTGACCAGCTTAATTCTTTCGCCTCGGAAGTGACGCGCGTGGCGCGTGAGGTGGGTACGGAAGGTAAGCTTGGTGGGCAGGCGGATGTGAAGGGTGTCGCAGGAACTTGGAAAGACTTGACTGATAACGTGAACTTCATGGCGGGTAATCTGACCAGTCAGGTGCGTGGTATCGCGCGGGTCGTGACGGCGGTTGCTAACGGAGATTTGAAGCGCAAGCTGACGGTGGAGGCGAAGGGCGAGATCGCGGAGTTGGCCGACACGATTAATAGCATGACAGATACGCTCGCGACCTTTGCCGATCAGGTGACGACCGTTGCGCGCGAGGTAGGAGTCGAAGGCAAACTGGGCGGGCAGGCTAACGTGCCGGGCGCGGCCGGGACCTGGAGAGATTTGACGGACAACGTAAACCAGTTGGCCGCGAATTTGACGACGCAGGTGCGCGCCATCGCCGAAGTCTCGACCGCTGTGACGCAGGGCGATTTGACGCGCTCGATTGCGGTCGAAGCGCAGGGCGAGGTCGCTGCGCTCAAGGACAACATCAATGAGATGATCCGTAATCTCAAGGATACGACGCAGAAGAACACGGAGCAGGACTGGCTGAAGACAAACCTCGCGCGCTTCACGCGTATGCTGCAAGGCCAGAGGGATCTGACGACCGTCGCGCAGATGGTGCTCTCGGATCTGGCTCCGCTCGTTGACGCGCAGCAGGGCGTCTTCTACGTCAATAATTCCAATAACGGCATGCCGCTGATGAAGCTGCTTGCGGGTTATGCTTACAAGAAGCGCAAGAATCTCGCCAACGAATTCAAGCCGGGCGAGGGGCTCGTCGGGCAGTGTGTGGTGGAGAAGGAGCGCATCCTGCTGACCAACGTGCCCAATGATTACATACACATCGCTTCCGGCCTCGGAGAAGCAACGCCGCTCAACATCGTCGTGCTGCCAGTGCTCTTCGAGGGCGACGTGAAGGCGGTCATCGAACTGGCTTCGTTCAACCGTTTCAGCGAGACGCACATCACGTTTCTGGACCAGTTGACGGAGAGCATAGGCATCGTGCTCAACACGATTGCCGCCAACTCGCGCACGGAAGATTTGCTACAGCAATCGCAATCGCTCGCCTCCGAGCTGCAAAGCCAGCAGGACGAACTCAAGAAGACCAACGAGCGGCTCGAACAGCAGGCCGAATCCTTGCGTGAGTCCGAAGAACTACTGAAGCGACAGCAGGAAGAGTTGCAACAGACCAACGAGGAGTTGCAGGAGAAGGCGACGCTGCTGGCGAAGCAGAAGGCGGAAGTCGAGGCGAAGAACGCGGAGGTCGAGGAAGCACGCTGGGCCATGGAAGAGAAGGCAGAGCAGTTGGCTTTAACTTCCAAGTACAAGTCGGAATTCCTAGCCAACATGTCCCACGAATTGCGCACGCCCTTAAACAGCATGCTGATTCTCTCGCGGCAGTTGGCCGAAAACGCTGACGATAATCTGTCGCCCAAGCAGGTACAGTTTGCCGAAACCATTCACTCGTCGGGCGCAGACCTGCTTTCGCTCATCAACGACATCCTCGATCTGTCGAAGATTGAATCTGGCATGATGGCGATTGATGTCAGCGAAGTCGGGTTCGACGGCGTGCTCGAACAGCTTGACCGCAGTTTCCATCAGGTCGCTCAGGACAAGGGGCTTGAGTTTGTGCTCCAACACGCTCCCGAACTACCGCCCACGATGGAGACAGACGAAAAGCGCTTGCAGCAGATTCTCAAAAACCTGCTCTCCAACGCCTTCAAGTTTACGGAGACCGGTAAGGTCTCGCTGCGCGTCGAAATGGTCGAGCGTGAAGGCCACTTCATACAGGAAGCTCTGAACCGCGCCGAGGAAATCGTCGCCTTCTCCGTGACCGACACGGGCATTGGGATTCCCGCAGAGAAGCAGCGCATTATCTTCGAAGCGTTTCAGCAGGCCGACGGCACGACCAGCCGCAAATACGGCGGAACGGGTCTCGGCCTCTCCATCAGCCGCGAGATAGCCCGCCTGCTTGGCGGCGAGATTCGCGTCTCAAGCACTCCCGGCGAGGGCAGCACCTTTACGCTCTACCTGCCGAGAACGTTTAAGGCCGTGGCCGCCGCCGCAAGCCCCGCTTATGAAGATGACGGCGAAGGAAGCGTTTCGGGCAACGGAAACGCGCGGGCGGCTGCAAGCCAACCGCGGCGCATAGAGACCAGCTCGCTCTCGCTTGGCGAAGTACACGAATCCGAGATGGTCAAGGACGACCGCTCAAACATCGAACCGGGCGAACGCGTCGTGCTCATCGTCGAAGACGACCCGAGCTTCGCGCAAATCCTGCTCGACCTCGCACACGAGAAAGGGTTCAAGGGACTTGTCGCGATGCGCGGCGAGACGGCGCTGATGCTCGCCCGCAAGTTTAAGCCCGACGCCATTACGCTCGACATCAAGCTGCCGGATAGAGACGGCTGGACGGTGCTCGACCGCCTCAAGCATGATTCGCAGACGAGCCACATTCCCGTTCACATCATCACGGGCGAGGAACAACGTCAACGCGCGCTCAAGCTCGGCGCGTTCACGCATCTGCAAAAGCCCGTCAGCCGCGAAGACCTCGTTTCCGCCTTCGACAACATCACGGAGTTTGTCCAGCGACGTGTCAAGCGACTGCTCGTTGTTGAAGACGACGACGTACAGCGGATGAGCATCGTCGAGCTTATCGGCAACGGCGACGTGGTCACAACCGCAGTCGCTTCCGGCGAGGAAGCGCTCAGTTCATTACAGAGCGAGCAGTTTGATTGCCTGGTGCTCGATTTGAAACTGCCCGACATGAGCGGCTTCGAGCTTATCGAAAAAATTCAGACCGACTTAGGGCAGCAGCAGCTTCCAATTATCATCTACACGGGCAAGGAATTGACCGAAAAGGAGGAGACGCAGCTACGCAAGGTGACGGACGCAATCATCGTCAAGGAAGCCAGTTCGCCCGAACGCCTGCTGGCGGAAACGGCACTCTTCCTGCATCGCGTCGAAGCTAACCTGCCGGAGCCGAAGCGTCGTATGCTCGAACAGCTACATCGTCGCGACCCTGTGCTGGCGCGCAAGAAGGTGCTGATCGTTGACGACGACGTGCGCAACATCTTCGCTTTAACTTCTGCGCTCGAAAGTCACAACATGGAGGTCGCACACGCCGAAAACGGGCAGGACGCCATAGAGCTTCTGCGTCGCACGCCCGACATAGATGTCGTCCTGATGGACATTATGATGCCCGGCATGGACGGCTACGAGACGATGCGCGCGATTAGGAAGATCGCTCGCTTCCAGAGCCTTCCGATTATCGCGTTGACGGCCAAGGCGATGAAGGCCGACCGCGACCGCTGCATAGAGGCCGGAGCGTCCGACTACATCTCCAAGCCTTTAGACGTTGACCAACTGCTCTCGCTCCTTAGAGTCTGGCTCTACAGGCAGGAGGAATCAAGGGGATGAGTGCCGTGCAGGTGGAAGTCGAACAGCTAGTGGACATCGAAATCCAGCTTCTGCTGGAAGGGATGTTCCGCTACTACGGCTTCGATTTCAGAAACTACGCTCCGGCTTCCATCAAGCGCCGGATTCACGAAAGCATGCGCGAGGAAGGCTCGGAGACAGTCTCCGCCTTTCAGGACAAGGTGCTGCATGATGCTGCCTGTCTTGAGCGTTTCCTCAACCGCCTGTCCGTCAATGTGACGGCGATGTTTCGTGACCCTAGTTTCTACCTGACGTTCAGGACGAAGGTCGTGCCGCTGCTTCGCACGTATCCTTTCGTGCGCATCTGGCACGCTGGCTGCTCGACCGGCGAAGAAGTCTATTCGATGGCGATACTGCTGCTAGAAGAGGGGCTTTACGAACGCTGTCGAATCTATGCGACCGACATCAGCGCCGAAGTCCTACGGACGGCGAAGGAAGGCATCTTCCCGCTCGCCTCCATGCAGGAATACACGGCCAACTACCTGCACGCGGGAGGACGCCATTCCTTCTCCGACTACTACACGGCGCATTACGACAACGTTATCTTCGACACAGCGCTCAAGCGCAATCTCATCTTCTCCGAGCACAATCTTGTGACCGATAGCTCTTTCAATGAGTTTCACGTCATCCTGTGTCGCAACGTGATGATTTATTTCAACAAGGCGCTTCAGGCACGCGTTCACAGTCTGATTTACGAGAGCCTGACGATGTTCGGTGTGCTCGGTCTGGGAAATAAGGAGTCTCTGAAATTCACGCCGCGCGAGGAGTCGTATGATGAGTTAGACCCGCGCGACCGTCTGTATCGGAAGGTCAGATAAGTGTCTTCGCCGCAACTCATCGTCGTCGGGACATCGGCGGGCGGCCTCGCCGCCATGCAGGTCTTGCTGCCGGGGCTGTCGGAGATGTTCAACTGCCCGATAGTAATAGCGCAGCATAGAGGGAAGGAGCAGGGAAGCGGTTTGAGCCAGTTTCTACAGAAGTCTTGCAGGCTGCCCATCGTAGAGCCGGAAGACAAAGCGCCGATTGAGGCGGGCCGCGTCTATCTCGCTCCGGGCGATTATCACCTGCTCGTCGAGAAGGGCCACTTCGCCTTATCAACCGACGCTCCTGTCTGGTATGCGCGCCCTTCCATCAACGTCCTGTTCGAGTCTGCGGCGGACGCGTATGCTGAAACGGCGGTCGGCGTCATTTTGTCGGGAGCTAACGGAGACGGCGCGCGTGGCCTCGCCGCCATCAAGGCGCGCGGCGGCACTGCGATTGTCGAAGAGCCTGCGACGGCAGCCTACAGAGCGATGCCGGAAGCGGCGCTGCAAGCGACCACTGTTGACCGCGTGTTGCCGCTTGCCGAGATACCTTCCTTCTTGAATATGCTGTGCCAGTCGAGCGAGCGAGGTGTGAGGTAACTTTAGAAGATGGAATGTGTAGCGCAGAAGATTAACATCCTGCTGGTTGACGACAACCCCGCCAACCTGCTGGCGCTTGAAGAGATTCTACAAGCGCCGGACAGGAATCTCGTGCGCGCCTCATCAGGCAATGAAGCCCTTCGTTACCTGCTCGACTGCGATGTCGCCGTTATCCTCCTGGACGTTTACATGCCCGGCATCAACGGCCTTGAGACGGCGGCCCTCATACGCGGGCGCGAGCGCTCGCGCAACACTCCGATCATTTTTCTCACAGCAGACAACACAGGCGGCTCGCTTCTCTCCGAAGGCTACTCGCTCGGCGCTGTTGACTACATTATGAAGCCTGTGGAGGCTGTCGTCCTGCGCTCGAAGGTGGCGGTCTTCGTCGAGTTGTTTAAGAAGACGGAAGAGGTCAAGCGGCAGGCGGCGCTCCTGCACGAGAAGAATCTTGAGCTTGAAAACGCCAACCTTGAGCGCCTCTCGATGCTCATCGAGTTGGGGCAGGAGTTGGCGGCCGAGCGCGACCCGGAGAAGGTGCTCGAAAAATTCTGCGGCGCGGCGCGCAGTATCGTCGGCGCGCGTAATGCTGTCCTCGGAATGCTCGACGCGGACGAGTGTGCGCTGCCAAACTTCCATCACTGCCATGAGGAGAGCACGGAGGTCGTGCGTGCCTCGATTGACGACGAGAACGCGCCGCAGATTGACGAAGGCGTACTACAGACGATGCTCGTCGAGCGCAAGCCCGTCAGGCTGTGTCATGTGGACGCGGCAGAGCAAGCGCTGAAGTCTCCCGTGCCCGGTCGCTCCATACACTCTTTCCTTGGCGCGCCGATTTTCTCTGCCGGGCGCGCATACGGCTGGCTCTGCCTCGTGGATAAAATCGGCGCGGAAGAGTTTAGCGAGGCTGACGAACGTCTCGCCGTCACGCTCGTCTCGCAGGTTGCCGTCGCTTACGAGAACGCGAAGCTCTACGCGGAAGCGCAGCGTCATGCAGCGGAGTTGCAGCAGGAAGTCATAGAGCGCCAGCAGGCCGAAAAGGAGAAGGCGCAACTCTTGGTGCGCGAACAGGCGGCACGCGCGGAGGCCGAAGCCGCCAACCGCATGAAGGATGAATTCTTAGCCACGCTCTCGCACGAATTGCGCACGCCTTTGACGGCTATTCTGGGCTGGGCGCATCTGTTGCGCAGCGGGAGACTGCCGCCCGATACGATGGGCAACGCCGTCGAGACCATCGAGCGCAACGCGAAGGCGCAATCGCAGTTGATAGACGACCTTCTGGATGTCTCGCGCATCATCACGGGCAAGCTGCGGATTGACGCGCGCCCTGTCGAACCGGCCGGAATTCTTGAGGCCGCCGTCAACTCCGTGCGGCCTGCGGCTGAAGCTAAAGAGATCGCGCTTGAGTTGGAGATTGCTCATGCGACGGGGCTTGTCCTTGGCGACCCCGGCCGCTTGCAGCAGGTCGCCTGGAATCTTTTGTCCAACGCCATCAAGTTCACTTCGGCGGGCGGGCGCGTCGGCGTCTCTCTTGCGCGTGTCAACTCACACGTCGAAATCGTCGTCAGCGATACGGGGCAGGGCATCGGCGCAGACTTTCTCCCGCACGTCTTCGACCGCTTCCGTCAGGCCGACGGCACGACGACACGCGCGCACGGCGGCCTCGGCCTCGGCCTCGCAATCGTGCGTCATCTGGTCGAACTGCACGGCGGAACGATTTCCGCGGCCAGCGCGGGCGACGGGCAGGGCTCAACCTTCACCGTCCAACTGCCTTTGATGGCGAAGGTCAGGCCGAGCGAGTCAAGCGGCGCGGGAGATGAGGCAGCAAGCGCGGGCAGTTCTACAGGAGTACTTGCAGGCTTGCGCGTACTGGTGGTTGACGACGAAGAAGACACGCGCGACCTGATTATGATTATGCTGACGCGCTGCGGAGCGGAAGTGCTGACGGTCGCCACGGCCGCCGATGCGCTCGACGAACTGGAGCGCTGGAATCCAGACGTGCTCATCTCGGATATAGGCATGCCCGTCGAAGACGGCTACAGCCTCATCAGGAAGGTACGCGCGCAGGAATCGGCGCAGCACAACCGTATCCCTGCCATCGCGCTCACGGCCTACGCCAGCGTTCAGGATCGCCTGCGCGCACTCTCCGCTGGCTTCCAGATGCACGTCACCAAGCCCCTCGAACCGAGCGAGCTAATCGCCGTCGTCGCCAACCTCGCCGGACGCAGCGCCAAAGTCTGAGCCGTCACGCTTCCGTCATCCGCTTCGCGCAACTGCTTCCGCTCCCGCTCGTTTCTTCCCCGTTAACGCGCCTGACATTTCGTTACAGGCTGCTGTCTTCTGCAAGCTGACGGAAAAATGTTGACATTCAACTGTTAGTAGGAATATTGTGCGCCTGCGTTTCAACTGACACGCATTAACCGCTGGCGAGCGCCTCGCAAACGCGCGCCGGTTTCTCTATCCATTCATCACACGCGAGCGCGCGGCCGACGCTTTAACCTCAAGTCTGTTCTGCGAATCGCCTGCGCGCCGCTCATGGAGAAAAAAACGATGCCGGATAACCGTATCAACGCCACACTTTCCGAGGCAGACCGCACGGCCATCATGGATGCCATCAACACCATACGCACGAAGCTCCCTTTCCTCGTTGACCTGACGATAGAAGAACGACGCTCTCTGCCGAAGATGGGCGACAAGAGCCGCGCCTTCGTCAGTCAGGCTTTAGAAGTCGCGCGCCAGAACGAGGACGTAATGCCGCGCTCCTTCGACGTTGAAGAGATGAGCAGGGATGTGGAGTTAGCCAACGCGCTGCAACCCATCGTGATTGCCTTGAGCCAACTGCAAGAGTTGGTAGACGACACCTACATGCTCGTCGGCAGCGAAGCCTACGCCGCCGCACTTCTCGTCTATCAATACGCACGCGCCGCAGGCAAAGGCGCTGGCCTCGACAACGCCCTCGACGACCTCGGCCAACGCTTCGCACGCAAATCAAAGGCGGCCTCCGGCCCGCCCACCACCACCTAACCCTTAACCCGCCAGCCTTCCGCCTGAGCTTTAACGACGACTGGCCGATTTTAGTACAACTTTCGAGTTCTGAACTCCAATGTTCGGGTTCAGAACTCGAAAGTTCGTGCTCTGAACTCCAACTTTCGTGCTCTGAACTCGGAAATCCGAGTTCAGAGCCTCAACCGCCGAGTTCTGAACCCGGAAATCCGACAAATTTTGTCGGAAGTTCGACATATTTTGTCAGTCATCCGAGTTCAGAGCCTCAACATCCGAGTTCCGAACTCCAACGTTGAGGCTCTGAACTCCAACGTTCGAGCTCAGAACCCGACCTTTCGAGTTCCAGACTCGAATTTTCCACTTCCGAACTCGAACCGTCGAGTCTCGAACCCGAATTTCCGACTTCCGCCGTAAACCAACCAAACAAGTGATATTATCCTGCACTATGTAATAAGGACGCGTGGCGGGCCGCTTCAATCCTGTAGAGATTCCACACACGCTAAGGAGAGAATGATGGCACAGAGAATTCCAGAACTTCTCAATCAAGCACAAGCGGAAGCCTGGGGAAGTTTGGCAATCTTCGTCACGGACCACCTAAATACAATCCCTGAAGCCTTGTTGGATTTAACCAACCTTGAAGAACTAAACATTACAACAACTTCTCATCTTCCTCTCATAGAGGGGATACATAAGGTGGGAACTCATGTCGAACCCAACCTGAGTTACTTGCAGACGGTAGATACCTTCCATGGAATTGAGGAATCAACATTAAATCTTCTCCCACATCTTGGGACACTTCATAAACTAAAAACATTAATCCTCATTACCGGGGTCATGGGAGCGAAGAACGCTCTGGAATATATACCCGAAAACATTTCCAGACTAAAAAATCTCCGTAAGCTTGATTTAAGCGATAACCTGTTGACTGAGTTGCCGGCGTCGCTTTGCCGTCTCGAAAACCTCGAAGCGTTAATACTCTCGGATAACCAAATTTCAATCCTGCCTTCCGAACTCGGACAACTTACCAAATTGACGCTCTTAGACCTTAGTAATGATACCTTTGCTTATAGAGGACTCGGGCCTGCTTATGATCTCTCCCTCGCTGCTTTCAGGAGTTCCATTGGTAGAACGAGGAGTAACAAAAATTTCATCACCACACTTCCCGCGTCAATCCGTCAATTAAGGAATCTACGACTACTGGACCTGCGCGGTAATCCGCTGATTGCCATCCCGCCCGAAATCCTCAAAAAAGTTCATGAACCGCAACTCATTCTCTCTTACTATTTCGATAGAGCGAAAAAACCGCTCCACGAAGTTAAGCTGCTCGTCGTCGGGCAAGGCTCTGTCGGCAAGACTTCGCTCATCCAGCGCCTACTTGATAAGAAATTCAATCCCGGCGAACTCAAGACTGACGGCATCGCCATCAGCCAGTTGAAGGTTTCGGTTGAAGAGAAACCTGACCCGGAGAGCCGGAAGCCAAAAGAGCGTTCGCGGAAGAAACACTCCGCTGCTCAAGTTCCGGCCGGCAAACCGCAGTCGTCCAGCATCCGTATCAACATCTGGGACTTCGGCGGGCAGGAGATTATGCACGCCACGCACCAGTTTTTTCTCACCAAGCGCAGCCTCTACATGCTGGTGCTTGACGCGCGACTGACGCAGGAGGAAAACCGCGTCGAATACTGGCTCAAGATTATTCAATCCTTCGGCGGCGATTCGCCCGTCCTCGTTGTCGGCAACAAGACAGACCAGCACCCGCTCGATATTGACCGCAGCGGCCTCTGCAAGAAGTACCCGAACATCGTCGGCATCCTTGAAACGTCAGCCGCCGACGGCACAGGCATCAGCGATTTGTGCGCCGCCATCAACGCGCAGGTCAATACCCTGCCGCACGTCCGCGACCTGCTGCCCGAAAAGTGGTTCGCCGTCAAAACCCAACTCGAAAATCTGGGGCGCGATAAAAACTACATTAATCAGGACGAATACCTCTCGCTCTGCCGCGAAAACGATGTCACAGACGACCCCAGCCAGCATACGCTCATCGGTTTCCTCCACGACCTCGGCGTGATCCTGCACTTTCAGGACGACCCGCGCCTTGAAGCCCTCGGCATCCTCAATCCGCAGTGGGTCACAAACGGCGTCTACAAGATTCTCAACGCCCACCAGCTTTTCCATAACAAAGGCGTCCTTACTCTCCCGATGCTCAACGACATCCTCAACCTGCCCGAATACCCGCGCGATAAGCGTCTCTTCATCGTTGACATGATGCGCCGCTTTGAGTTGTGCTATGACATCGAACCCAACGAGAAGTTTCTCGTTCCAGACCTCTTGCCTAAGGACGAACCCTACACCGGCGATTGGAGCAGCGCGCTCGCGTTCCAGTATCACTACCCCGTGCTGCCGACCAGCATCATCTCCCGCTTCATCGTCCGCATGAACCCTTTCATCTACAGGACCGTCTGGCGTTCGGGCGTCGTGCTCAAAAACGAATGGAACACGGCCCTCGTCAAAGCCGACACCGAAGAACGCAAAATTTACATCTGGGTCAGCGGCGACGAACCCACCCGCCGCGATTTCCTCTCCGCCATCCGTACACAGTTTGCTGCCATTCACAAGACTATCGCCAAGCTCGAAACACGCGAGAAAGTTCCAGTCCCCGGCTCTCCAAATGTCGTCGTAGACTACGAACATCTCCTCAAACTGGAACTCAAAGGCGTTGATGATTTCATCCCCGAAGGACTCGACGACCCAATTTCTGTACGACAATTGCTGGATGGCGTCACTGCACGTAACAACCGCCAGCGCGAGTTGCTAGACTCCCGCCGCATCGAACATCAACCTGCCTCCCTCAATAACAACACGCCGTCTGCTCCTTCAACAGATGTCCCCGCCGCAAAGAAATCCCTCTTCAAGCGAATCTTCGGGATGCTCTCCGTTAGCCTGCCCCGTCTTATTGGTCGTACTATCTTGGACATTTTCGGGCGCGACAAAGCAGTGGATTCAACTTCCATTATCATCGGCTATATCATCCTTATCGCCGTCATCCTGCTTCTCCTTGGTATTCCGCTTGTCAATGCCTTCAAAGATGCATGGCGATTCTTTTTCCCTGCGAAATAGTTGGCGGCGGTTTATCAACAAGCCCGCTCGCAATGCCTTGAGGGTTAGTACAATACTTAAAAATTCACTCTCAACGCCGTCTCCATGCCGCCAAATCTTTTTCACACGATTCTGCGTACTTAAGAAGATAATCGCGCGGGCCGCAGTCTGCGCTGCTCGATAGGTTGTTTGCGCCGCCGCGTCAGGCACATGGACGCGCTGAACTTAATTCTAAACGCTCCGCTCTTAAAAAAGATGACAGACTCAACTGAAACCATAGAGGCTAAGCCAATCAGCGAAGACGATGAACGGCCGAGCACCGGCCTGCTCAGCGCTGTCCGGGAAGCGATTCGCGGTTCGCAGACAGACTACACGAAAGGCTCCATCGGGCGCTCTGTGCTGCTGCTCTCGATTCCGATGGTGTTGGAGATGCTGATGGAGAGCGTCTTTGCGGTGGTGGATGTCTTCTTCGTCGCGAAGCTGGGCGCGGACGCTGTTGCAACCGTCGGGCTGACGGAGTCTATGCTGACCATCATTTTCACGATGGCGCTGGGCCTCAGCATCGGTGCGACGGCGATGGTCGCACGCCGCATCGGCGAGCAGGACGCGGAAGGCGCTGCGCTTGCCGCCGTGCAGGTCATCGCGCTCGGCATCATTATCGCGTTGGTGCTCGGAGTAGTCGGCGTCGTGCTTGCGCCGCGACTGCTCGGGTTGATGGGCGCGACGCAGGGAGTGATTGCGCAGGGCAGCAACTACACGCGCGTTCTGCTCGGCGGAAATCTCTCCGTGATGATGCTGTTTCTGATTAACGCTGTCTTTCGCGGCGCAGGCGATGCGGCGATTGCGATGCGCGTGCTCTGGCTCGCCAACCTGATTAACATCATCCTGTGCCCGTGTTTCATCTTCGGTCTTGGTCCGTTTCCCGAACTCGGTGTGACGGGCGCTGCCGTCGCCACGACCATCGGGCGCGGAACGGGAGCACTCTTCGCGTTTTCCAGACTCCTGCGCCCCGGCGGGCGTATACGCCTCACACGTCGCCACCTGCGCTTCGAGCCTGCCATCATGGCGAGTCTCGTCCGCCTGTCATCGTCCGCGACCTTGCAGGTCTTCATCGGCATGGCAAGCTGGATTGGTCTGGTTCGCATCCTCTCAGGCTTCGGGAGCAACGCCCTGGCGGGCTACACCATAGGCATGCGCGTCATTCTCTTTGCGCTGCTGCCGTCGTGGGGCATGAGCAATGCGGCGGCGACGATGGTGGGCCAGGCACTCGGCGCACGCAAGCCTGAGCGTGCGGAGCGCGCCGTCTGGAAGGCAGGCTTTTACAACATGTGTTTCTTGGGGGCGGTCGGTCTATTGTTCGTACTCTTCGCCGGGCCAATCGTTAGTCTCTTTACGTCTGACCCGGCGGTGCTGCCTTACGGCATTGATTGCCTGCGCATCGTCGCCTGCGGTTTTCTCTTTTACGCTTACGGCATGGTCGTCACGCAATCGTTCAACGGCGCGGGCGACACGTTTACGCCGACCCTGATTAATCTCTTCATCTTCTGGCTCTGGGAGATTCCACTCGCTTACGCGCTGGCGATTCCCTTCGGCTTCGGCCCGCGCGGCGCTTTCCTTGCCATCACCATCGCTTTCTCGACGTTTGCCGTCGTCAGCGTTCTCATCTTCAGGCGCGGGCGCTGGAAGATGAAGGCTCTTTGAGCCGTAACTAAAAAATAGGCTGACTATAATCATAGTCAGCCTATTTTTCACGGCTTGAGAGCGGAGCTATGGATTGGTCTGCGGTTTAGTCTGCGGCTCTTCGTCGGGTTCGACATCTTCGATGATTTTGACTTCAGCGCCGAATTTTTGATAACCGCGAAAGCGTATCTCGTTGCGGCTGTGACGGGCCTGCTCTCCGCTGCCGGCCGTGAGCTTAATCTCCGCAGCGACGGGCAGCAGGTAGCGTCGCTCGTTAATCACGACCCAGTCGTAATCAATCATGCTGCTGGCGGCCGTGACGGGAAAGTCTGCGGGAATCTCCGTCGAAATCATCTCTACGCGCAGCACCCTGAACGATTCACGGTCGAGCCAGACGCGGCCGCGATAGCCTGTGATGACGGAGCGGTCGCGCCCCGCCTTGATGCTCAGATTGGAATTCTCCTTCCTGACGTTAAACTCGTAGACGACCGTGCGGTGGCTGCGCAGCGTGTCCGTATCAACGACCCGGAAGGTGGCCTGCGTCGTTTCCTTGAAGAGCGCCGCCAGCATAGAGACATACTCGCCTGTCGAACTCGTCCCGCCGACCTCTTCATAGCTGCCGCCCTCTCTCGCATCCGTCACAGGCGGCTGCCCGTTAACACTCAACAGCTTGTACTCTTCGCCGCGGCTCGCCCTGTAACTGACCGCAATCGAGAGATGGTCCAGCACACGCCAGTTGATGTATTTGCCGCGCGCTTCCGAACGCGTTATCAACTGCCTGACGATAAAATCAGGCATCGCTTCGGATGCAGCCAGCGTCGCCGCACGCGCGTTATTGAGCAATTGCTCGGCTTCAACGGTTGAAGGCAGAGCGGAAGCCGTCGGGTTCACCCTGCGTCGCTCTGCTTCTTCGAGCGTGCGTCGCAGCGTGGCATCGTTGCCGCTCTTGGTCGCGACCAGCGAGCGCATTCCATCCGTCAACGGAAAACCGATTCCGCGCCGCCGTATTTCATCAACAACCTCGTCTCTCTTCTCCGGCTGCTTCGGCAACTGGTAAACAAGCCGCACCAACTCCTGACTCGTTAGAGGGACGTTGTTCGACTGCGCACGCCCCCCGAAGAAAGAGGCGCAAAGGAGAACTGTGAGCAGGGCGAGGCGCGAAACGCGCTTTAAGGAATTTCTCGAAAACATCAAAATTAATCTTCGTAAGGGAGTCGCTGGATCATGTCGCTGGTGATGGTCGTAGTGCCGCCGGGCTTCGTCGTGTCAATCAACGGCTCTATGCCAATGATGCCAATCAACACGGTCGTGCCGTCCTGTTCCAGCGTCAGGTCAAGATGCGCTTCCTCGCCCGCCCTCACGCTGATTTGTTGTCGCTCGTAGCTATTGAAGCCATAGCCCTTCTCTATCTTGAGCGTGTAAGAGCCTTTCTCCAGCAACCGAAAATGAAACTCGCCCGCCTCGTCGGAATCCACACTCAAAATCTTCCGGGTGCTCTCGTTAATCAACGTGACCTTCAGGCCGGGAATGGCTGCTCCCTGCGGGTCTGTCAGTTGCCCGGAAAGGGTCGCAAAATCAACTTGCGCCGCGCCCTCGATTTTCGTGCGCTTAATCGCAGCCTTGCCCGAATCCGGCTCGCACACTGCGGTCGCGGGTTTCTGCTGCCCCATCGCGCTCAAACAGAAACTAAGCAGGGCCGTCGCCGCAGCACCGGCAACGCGCGCCATCCTTCGCCGCAACGCGCGCAGTCCGACCGGGCAATCGCGCGTGATAATCGTGCCATCGGCTCGCCTGTAGAAACGCGCGCACAATCTCCCTTCGGTCCGCCTGACGACCGCTTCGGCCTGCCGCCGCGTCATCCCCGAAAAATTATAGACGTTCAAGTTACACTGCTCGCAGAAGCGCACCTGCTCGCTGCCTTTCATCTTCTCCCAACCAACAGGGCAGGGAGAGGCTATCCGAAGGCGGTCGAAAGAGTCTGCTTGTTTAGTCATAAAAATTCTCGCAGGAAATTAAACGTCAAGTGTGCGCTCGGCTCGCATCGTTCGATGTTAATGGCGGCCAGCGGTTGCCTTGCGCTCCGGGAATTTAAGCGGACGTAACAGGCTTACTCATCATTTCTCGCAAGCTCGCTTCACATGCAAAAATGCTCGACGGCGCGCTTGAGCACACGAACGCAGGCGTGCAAATCTTCAACGGGCACAAACTCATCCGTCCTGTGCGCAACGCGAATTGTGCCGGGGCCGAAGACGACCGCTTGCGCGCCGAGTTCGGCCATCTGCGGTGCTTCTGTGCCGAAGGCGATTGTCCCGGAGAGTTTGCCCGTAGCTTCCTCCATCATCTTCACCAGCGGTGAATCTGCGCTGGTCTCCATCCCGTTATCGAGGCGTATAACCTTAATCTCGCAATCATAATCCGCATCGCGCACGCGTTCATCTTCGATTGCGCGCTCGACAAGCTCAAGCACATGCCGCGCCGATTGGCCCGGCACGGGTCGCCATTCGAGCGTGAAGCGACACTCACCCGCGATGATGTTCTTCGCGCTGCCTCCGTTGATGAGGCCGACGTTAAGCGTCGTGTAGGGAGGGTCAAAGCTCGCGACCTGCTGCTGTTGAAGTTCGAGGGCGATTCTCTCGATTCGCGCGACGAGCCGCGCGGCGCGAAAGATTGCAGACGCGCCGAGCGACGGATACGCGCTGTGTCCCTCGCGCCCTTTGAGAATGAGTTCGGCCAGACAGTAGCCCTTCCCGGCGCGCATCGGTTGCAAAGACGTTGGCTCGCCGACGATGCTGTAGCGAGCGCTCAATGCTTTTTCATCTGCCAGCCGCTTTGCCCCTAGACAGCCCACCTCTTCGTCTGCCGTAAAGACGAGCGCCAACGGACGACGCAGTGAGTGCAGGTTGATGCCTTCAACGGTCGCGAGCGCGGCAGCGATGAAACCCTTCGTGTCACAAGCGCCGCGCCCGTAAAGCCTGCCCTCGCTTTCCGTCAAACGCAAAGCGGCGGCCCAGTTTGAATCGTACGGAACGGTGTCCGTGTGGCCCACCAGCGCCAACTCCACCGCTTCGCCTGAAGCGCTTGTGCCACTACGTGGGCCAACAATCGCGATCACGTTCTGCTTTTCGACGCCGCGCTCGTCCGTGTAAACGGAGCGCTTAACCTCGAACCCCCGGCGCTCGACGCGCGAGGCCAGATAATTGATAATCTCCGCATTCGAGCGGGCCGAAACCGAATCAATCGCAACCAGTTCGGCCAGAGTCTCTTCGACGCTCATCATCTCTGCCTTCGTTTCTCTTCTCATTCAAACGGCCTTCACATCGAACTCCATAGTTTGCGTTGCAGCGCAGCAAAGCTTTGAACAATCTCGCGCTCCGCTTTGTGCTTACCGTCCTCTATGATTAATCTCCCGCCGACGCAAACATCGCGAACTGCCGTGCGCGACAAACTGAAGACGATGCACGCTAGAAGCGCATCCGTTGACGCTCCGGCAATCGAAAGGTCGTCCAACTCAACTGTAAAAAAATCTGCGGGCCGCCCCGGCTCAAGCGCGCCCGACGCAGCGCCTATACTTTCAGCACCGCTCATCGTCGCACACTCGAAGAGGCGGCCCGCGAGCGACGATAATGTCTCGTCTCCTTCAGGAGACAACACCGCGCGTTCGAGCTTCTGCAATCTCATGTGATACTCAAGCTCGCGCGCGTCTTCCAGCAAATCTATCTGCGCGTGGCTGTCTGTGCCGAGCGCGATGCGGACATTTTCAGTGAGCAATAAATCCGCCTTGACGATGCCGTCGCCCAGATTCCTCTCCGTCGTCGGGCAGGCGCAAACGAGCGCACGCGCGCGTGCAAGCATTCGTGCCTCTTCGGTCGTGATGTGAATCGCGTGCACGCCCGTGAAGCGTTCGCTCAAAAAGCCTTCCTTATCAAGCAGCGCGACGGGCGTGCGCCCGTGCTCGTCTAGGCACGCAGCAATTTCCGCCGGCTGCTCCGCGACGTGCATGTGTACGTGAAGTTTTCGTGCACGCGCAAACTCTATGACTTCGCGCAGGTACGAAAGCGGCACGGCGCGTACGCTATGAGGGGCAACGCCCAACCAAGCGCCTTCTTCATCCTCCTTCAACTCCGACTGCAAGCTCTCCGCACGGCGCAGGTACACATCCGGCTCGGCTTCGATAAACCGCGCCTGCCTTTCGTTCGGAGCGGCGCGATAGCCTGAGCGCGCGTAGGCTACGCGCAGCAGCGCTATTCTCAAGCCAACATCTCGCGCCGCGCGCACGACCATCTTCGCCAGCAGATTCGAGTCCGCATACTCACGGCCTACGGGCGTGCGGTGCAGGTAATGAAACTCCCCGACAGCCGTGATGCCGCACGCAGCCATTTCGAGAAAAGCCATCCGAGAGGCATCGTAAATATCTTCGGGGCTGAGACGCGTCGCGGCGCTATACATCATCTCGCGCCACGTCCAGAAATTGTCGCTCTCAGACCCCTTGCGTCGCTGCTCCGTCCGCCCGCGTATGACGCGCTGGAAAGCGTGCGAGTGTGCGTTGACGAGGCCGGGCAAGAGAGCGCGATTCTTCAATCGCACAATCCTGCAAGCCAATTCATCCTCGCGCGCGAGACGCCTGATACGACCCTCCGCATCGCACACCAGCGCCGTGTCTCGCAGGAATCGCCCGCTCGCGTAAATCAAATCGGGCAGCCAAGCGACCTCTACGTCCTCGTTCTGTGCTGTCATTCCGTTTTTCATCTGCTCGTTCAATAAAGGATTCTACAGAGTTGTCCGAAAGCTTGTCCAAAAGCAAGCCGCGAATCGCAAGCCGGAAACATGAAAAAGCGGCTGCTAAATATGAAGAGCCGCCTTTTCGTGCCTCATTCCTCGCGCCTTCCGCCTTAACTTTAGGCAAAGCAGGAGAGGGCCGTGGCATCTAAAACTTACTGTGAAAATCAAGACATCGGATTTAAAAATTTACGCGCGTTTTGCGCGCCAGCACGCGGGCAAATTTTTCGCGCAGAGAGTCAAGGAAGCTCGTACGTCTGTCCCCGGAGCGCCGCACAAGCCTGTGCCCGCGAGTTGGAGCAACGAGCGTTTGACGGTTGCTTGGCTGGGCCATGCGACCGTGCTGATTAACTTTTACGGGACGTGGCTGTTGACGGACCCTGTGCTGCGCACACGCGTCGGAATCAACGTCGCGGGCATGACCTTCGGGATGCGCCGCCTCGTGCATCCGGCGCTCTCCATAGGAGAGTTGCCGCCGCTCGACGCCGTGCTCATCTCACACGCGCACATGGACCATTGCGACCTCGGCACGCTCAAGCGCCTGCCGCGCTCGCTGCACACGGTCGTCCAGCGCGGCAACCTCGATTTAGTCAAACGCTTTCGACAGAGGAGCGAGCTTGATTGGGGAGAGAGCGTGGAAGTTAACGGCGCGCTGGTAGAGGCCGTGGAGGTCAACCACTGGGGCGCGCGGATGCTGAAGGATAAGCATCGCGGCTACGGCGGATTTCTGGTGACGAAGAATAATCGTGCGCTCGTCTTCGGCGGCGACACGGCTTACACAAACGCTTTCGGGCGTCTGCGCCATCGTGCGCAAATTGATCTTGCCATCATGCCCATCGGCGCTTACGACCCATATATCTACGTCCATGCCAGCCCCGAACAATCATGGGCGATGCGGCGCGAGATGAATGCAAAGTATATCCTGCCGATGCACCACTCGACGTTTCAGTTGAGCCGCGAGCCTGCGGGAGAGCCGGTCGAGCGTCTGCTGAAGGCTGCGGGACGCGAGCGCTGGCGCGTGGCCCTGACCGAGTTGGGCCAAACGTGGGTGCTGCCGGAAGATAAAGAGCTTGACGAATTAACTCTGGCAGCACCCACGGCGCGTGCGCGCGATGATGAGCGTTGATGAGAGGGCGGCTATTGTGGCTATTGTCGCCAGTGGGTCGCAGTCCAGTTCTGCGGGTCGAAGAGTTTGTCGTCCAGTTTGACGCGCGTGCGAATCTCTGAATATTCCTCAAGGAAGACGCGCTTGCCGTCTAAGAGGACGACGACTTCCGGCGAAATCCAGCCGCCGCCTTCGACCTTCTGATACTTGTTGAACTGAATCTCCTGTACCTTGTCTTTGTTCTTTCCGGCAGGCTCAATCAGGCGTACGAAGTAGAGGTTCTTCTTGTCAATCCAGAACCGCGGCGAGCGCAAGTCTCCGGCGTCCGCGCCGACGACATAAGCCGGGCGGCCCTGCCATGTATCTTCACGCAGCTTAGAGGTATCGAAATTCAGTTGCTTAAACTGGCGCATGCTTTCCGCGACGGGTTGAAAATAAACGTCGAAGCCGAGGACGAGCAACGGATTCAGCCGCTCCTGCGTATTGACGAGCCTGCCGTTCTTAAAAGCATACTGCTTGCCGTCAGCGAACATAAAACCGTTGCCGTCCTTAATGGGTTCAATATCAACGCGCAGCTTGCCCGGCGCGTTGAGCGCTTCATACCAGATTTCGGACGTGCTCGTGCCGTCGGGCTTAAAGGTCGTGCTCTTCTGCACGAAGGTCAGGGTTCTGTACCACGTACGCGCGTGCTTCTTCTGCATTGCCGCAAGCAGGTCTTCCGTGGTTTTGACTTTGGCCGCTGCGGCCTTAGGCACAAGCGTCGCGAGAAGTAGTAAAAGTAAGAGAGCGCTGCGCATCGTTCTTAAAATCTCCTTTGTCTGAAACGGGTCTGATGAGTTTAGCACGGGCGCTTCTTCCGGGTTCGCGCTGGCCCGTGTTCATGCACCGGGTTTACGTTGGCGTGCCGGCAAAAGTTTTATCAAACGTGAATCCAATTTTTCGGACAAAATTTAATTCCCGCAACAACGAAAACCCGCTCTCCCGTCATCTGAGTGGGAAAACAGGCGAGCGAGAGCCTCTGGGCTATGGTTTGCCTGTCGTCTCGCAGTAACCGATATTTCAGTCGCAACCGCGACAGGAGCTTCTCCCCAGGCTCTCCATTCATTCGTGCTCGATTGATTAAGGAGAAAGCCTACCATGTCACGAAGACACACAGATCTGCTTGACCGTCTGACCGTCACCTCTCCTTGTTCTGAAGATTGGGATGCGATGACCGGCAACGAGCAAGTACGCTTTTGCAGCCACTGCGATTTGAGCGTGCATAATCTCTCGGAGATGACGAGGCGGGAAGCGCTCGCGCTCGTCAGAAAATCGGAGGGCCGTCTCTGCGTCAGATACTACCGCCGCCCGGACGCAACGGTGCAGACGCTTCCCGTTCACAACATCAAACGCCGCGCTTCGAAGATTGCAACAGGCGCTTTAACAGCCACCCTGAGCCTCTGCTCGCCCGTCATCGCTCAAGCCTCCTCGACCACAGAACCTCCCATACAGGGCCGCGCTTATGTCGCCGGCAAGCGAGATGGCGCGCGTCCAGATGAAGGCAACCGTCCCGGTGCGACGCTCGAAGGGACAGTCCTTGATCCGAACGGGGCACTCATCGCCGGAGCCTCCATCACCCTCGTTGACGAGAAAACCAAACGGCAGTACATCACGACTACGGGACACGACGGCACATTTAAATTCGAGGCTCTACCGGCGGCGAGCTACACGCTCAAGGTGGAGTCCAGGGGTTTCCAGACCAGAGAGATACGTGAATTTCGGTTGGAGGCGAATGCTGAGCGCCAACTGGAATTGAAGCTCGACATAGGAATCATCATGGGCGGAGGCATGCTTGTCATGCCCGTTGACGTACTGGTCAACGCCGCTGCGCGGGATGAACTGGGGAAAGTTAAAGAACTGCTCGCCGCTGGCCTTGACGTAAACATCTTGGATGCGGACACCGATACGACGGCCTTGATGGAGGCGGTTGACAACGGTAATCACGAGATGGTGGTTGTTTTGCTCAACGCAGGGGCTGATGTAAACGCGAAAAACAAGTTTGGAGGCACGGCCTTGCTGATGTTGCGTGAGCAGGCGACGGACGAAATCGTCCGCACGCTAATCACAGCCGGGGCAAAGGTAAACGTGAAGGATGCAGAGGGCAATACGCCCTTGATGATAGCGGCGTCGCTTGGCAATGAGCACGTCTTGCAAGCCCTGCTTGAAGCCGGAGCTAAAGTGAACGCGAAGAATAAGGACGGCGAGACGGCACTGATGAAGGCCGCCGGAGGAGAAGGCCACATCGAAGTCGTGAGGGCGCTTTTGATAGCCGGTGCTGATGTCAATAAAGAGAACAACGATGGAGAGACGGCTTTGAAACTGGCAGAGGATTATGAAAATCTCGAAATCGTCAACCTCCTCAAGGGCTACGGCGCGCGCGAGCCGGTCAGTCAGTAGTAAACGAGCTGTCAAGAGGACTATTAACAACGAGAGCGCGGCAGTACCCGGTAAGGCAGAGAGAGAAGATTGATTCAGTCTCTCTCTCTGTGTTTACACGGTCCTGCCGCGCTCTTGTAGTTTGGATTAACTCTCCAACGCGCGAGCTACTTGAGCATCGTTCTCAAGTTCGTGAGCTGTGATAGCGCCTGCTCTTTAGTCGCCCTTCTGTTGGACGGGCGAGAGTCCTTTGCTCATCTCAAGCATTCGCTGGACGGGCAGGAGAGCACGCTTGCGCGTCGCTTCGTCCATGGTAATTTGCGGATGGCGGTCGCGCATACAGAGATAGAGTTTTTCCAGCGTGTTGAGCCGCATGTAGGGGCAGGTCGCGCAGTTGCAGCCGGAATTGGGCGGCGAGCAGAGAAACTCCGCGTCAGGGCGGCTCTGCTTCATCTGGTGCAGAATGCCGACTTCCGTGGCGACGATAAACTGCTTTTGCTCCGGGTGCGTCTGGACATACTTGAGCAGCGCCAGCGTAGAGCCTATGAAGTCTGCCTGCTGTAGCACGGCCTCCTCACATTCCGGGTGCGCTATCAGAACGGCGTCAGGATATTCGAGCCTGAGCGCCATCAGTCGGCGCGCGTTAAACTGCTCGTGGACGATGCAGAAACCCGGCCACAGCACCATCTCGCGGCCCGTCTGCTTTTCAACCCAGCGGCCCAGATGTCGGTCAGGCCCGAACACAATCGGCTTGTCGGGCGGCAACTGCCGTATGATGTCAACGGCGTTTGAAGACGTGACGATAACATCCGAAAGCGCTTTGACCGCCGCCGAAGAGTTGATGTAGTTGATGACCGTGTGATTCGGATACTGCTTCAGCCACTCGCCGTATAAATCGGCGGGGCAGCGGTCGGCCAGCGAGCATCCGGCATCCAGATCCGGCAGCAACACGGGCTTGTCAGGGTTCAAAATCTTCGCCGTCTCGGCCATAAAGTGAACGCCGCAGAAGACTATCACGTCGGCCTCGGTCTTGGCCGCTGCCTGCGCGAGCGCAAGACTGTCGCCAACGTAGTCCGCAAGGTCCTGAATCTCCGCATCCTGATAATAGTGTGCGAGGATGACGGCGTTCATCTCTTTCTTGAGCCGCAAGATCTCCTCTTCCAGATTCAGTGCCGGGTCAATGGTGCGCAGCCGCAAAGATAAGTCAACCTCCTGCCCCAGACTTTCGGAAGCAGGATTGCGCGGCGTCTCCACAGGTGTTTCAGTTAAACTCATTTTTTATTCCTCGTATGATTAGATGCATTTGAATGCTTTAAGTTTATCAGCCGAACGCGGAAAAGCAAGGAATGAGAACTGCTTCCCTTTCCTTTGCGGCCAAAGTCGCATATAAATGGCAAAACAACACGGGAGGGCTTATGAGCGCAAACACTTTGACGATTATTGACAATCGCACCGGCAAGCAATACGAGTTGCCCATCGAAAACGAGACTATCAGGGCCATGGACTTACGGCAGATTAAGGCCGCGCCCGACGACTTCGGGTTGATGACCTACGACCCTGCCTTTATGAACACGGCCTCCTGCAAAAGCAAGATCACCTTCATTGACGGAGATAAGGGCATCCTGCGTTATCGCGGCTACCCGATTGAACAACTCGCAGAGCAGAGCACCTATCTGGAAGTCGCTTACCTAATCCTCCACGGCGAACTGCCAGACCAGAGCCAGCTCGACCAGTGGACTTGGCACATCACGCACCACACGCTGATCAACGAAAACATCAAGAAGGTGATGGACGGCTTTCACTACAACGCTCATCCGATGGGAACCTTCGAGGCTACCATCAGCGCGCTCTCGACCTTTTACCCCGACGCGAAGAATATCTTCGAAACCGAATGTCGCAAAAAACAGGTTCACCGCCTGATTGCGAAAGTGCCGACGATTGCAGCCTTCGCCTATCGCCATCGCATCGGCCTGCAATACTCCTACCCAGACAACGACCTCAGCTACACGGGCAACTTTCTCAACATGATGTTCAAGAAGACGGAGTTGAAGTACAAGCCCGACCCCGTGCTCGAACGCGCGCTCAACGTGCTCTTTATCCTCCACGCGGACCATGAGCAGAACTGCTCGACAAACGCTATGCGCTCCATCGGCAGCGCTCAAACAGACCCCTACTCTTCAATCGCCGGAGCAGCCGCCGCGCTCTACGGCCCGCTCCACGGCGGCGCGAATGAAGCCGTGCTGCGAATGCTCAAGGAGATCGGCTCGATTGATAAAGTGCCGGACTACGTCAAGCGGGCCAAGAGCGGAGAGTTTCGACTGATGGGCTTCGGCCATCGCGTTTATAAGAACTACGACCCGCGCGCACGCATCATCAAGCAGGTCGCGGATGAAGTCTTCGAAGTGACGGGCAAAGACCCGCTTCTGGACATCGCGCTGGAATTAGAGCGCATCGCTCTCGAAGACGAGTATTTCGTCAAGCGCAAGCTCTACCCGAACGTTGATTTCTACTCAGGCATCATCTACCGCGCGATGGGTTTCCCGGTTGACATGTTTCCAGTTCTCTTCGCCATCCCGCGCACCTCCGGCTGGATTGCGCAGTGGGAAGAGATGCTGCTCGACCCCGAACAGAAAATCGCGCGCCCGCGACAAATCTACCTCGGCTACGACGAGCGCGACTACGTTCCGCTCGCACAACGCGACGGCAAACAGAGTCAGGCCGCGACGGGAGAGCAGGGATAAAGGAAGTGATGAGTGATGAGTGATGAGTGATGAGTTGAAAGCAAATTGTTTTCACTCATTACTCATCGCTCGTCACTTTTTCAGGGGGATGTACTGATGAGAGATGGTGTTAATGAAGAGGGCAAGGGGCGGGGGCGCGAGGCTGATGTGTGGAAGGGGCTGGCGGCTGGCCTATTGGGCGGTCTGGTTGCGTCGTTGGTGATGAACCAGTTTCAGGAGATGTGGAGCAGACAGACGGAGGGCATTGAAAAGCCGCACGGGGCGCAAGCGCTGAAGCCTAGCGGCGGGCACGAGGCCGTTGACGAAATCAGGCGTGCGCCTCATGCCAACACAGAAGAGCAGGAGGACGCAACGGAGAAAATCGCCAGCGCTGTTTCCGAAAACATCTTCAACCGTCATCTAGCGAAGGACGAGAAAGAACTGGCGGGCGCTCTGGTCCACTACGCTTACGGCGCGATGATGGGCGCAGTTTACGGAGTCGTCGCAGAGTTTGCGCCGCAGGTGAGCGTGGGTGCTGGTCTGCCTTTCGGCGCTGTCTTCTGGGTGGCGGCAGACGAAGTTGCAGTGCCGCTCTTAGGGCTGGCCGAGAAGCCTGACAAGTATCCGCTCTCGACACACGCCTATGCGCTCTGCTCACACCTTGTTTACGGATTGACGGCCGAAGCCGTGCGTCGCACGCTGCGAAGGATATGAAAGATTTTGCGTGCAGCGGTAAAATTTGTGAGCGTCGTGTAGCAATTAAAGAGCATGTGCCCGGATAATCGGCAGCATCGTGGCTCGCATCCGGCAGACCGCCGCTTGTTTGAGAGCGCGCAGCTTCCCGCTCTGCGACGCGCGACCGCCGAACTCTCATGGCTCTTGAGCCGCGAGTATGCTTTGAAGAGCGCCCTGAAGCTCGTCGGCGACCGTTACAATTTGACAGAGCGGCAAAGGCTGGCGATTTCGCGCGCGGCCTGTTCGGATGCAAGCCTTGAGCGACGCGCGGAGTGCTCATTGGCCGTCTCAAACATCGGTGGTCAACGCCTGCTCGTTGACGGCTTCAATCTCATCATCACGATTGAAGCGGCGCTTGGCGGAGGCCCTCTGCTCGTCTGCCGCGACGACTGCATACGCGACCTCTCCAGCGTTCACGGCTCATACAGGTCTGTCGAGGAGACGGAAAAAGCGATTCGCTTAATCGGCGCGAGCCTCGCCGCGCTCAATCCGCTTGCAGTCCGCTGGCTGCTCGACCGTCCAATTTCCAACAGCGGCCGCCTCGCCGCTCGTATCAAGGAGTTGGCCCACGAACAGAATTGGCCCTGGACGATTGATGTCATCTTCAACCCGGACGCGGAGCTTGCTTCTTCCGC
Organism: Pyrinomonadaceae bacterium; assembly: GCA_036382855.1. Taxonomy (GTDB): domain Bacteria; phylum Acidobacteriota; class Blastocatellia; order Pyrinomonadales; family Pyrinomonadaceae; genus DASVTR01. Next base: position 46,858 of record DASVPO010000034.1, read on the forward strand.
AGAGATTGTCGTCACGTCTGATTCCGCAGTGCTCGACCGTGCGGGCCGCTGGATTAACCTGAACGCGTATTTAATCGGCCGGCATATTTCTCAAGCGTGGTTAATAGATTGCAGAGCGTGAGGGCGCTTGCGGAGGGACGGTAAACGTTGGAGTGCATCGTGGCTCGTGTCCTCTGATAAACTATTAATCGTTGACATGAGCGGCCCGGCTCTCGTACCTTATCTCTTGTAGTCATTTTCCGGGACTACGCCCCACTGAAATCCTCAAGCAGCACAAACCAGCAATTCCTGAAGACGCGAGTGTGCTTCAAGGCGAAAGTGTCCGCTCAGGCTAGGGAGCGGCCCGCTGTCATTTGCAGGCGGAGGTCTTATGAAAGCAAGCAATCGAATCGAACTGGAAAACGTCGGGCGGCAGGCGAGCGGGCTGATTATCAAGCCTCTCAAGCACCTCGTCAGCCTCGTGCTCAGAACCATCGTCGCCAGTTTTGTCTTCTACGTCGGCATCGCAGTGACGCTCTATTGTCTGGGTTATCCCGTTCCGCGCGTATCGGATCTGGGCCGTTATCTCAGCAGCCTGTCCGATTTGGCAAACATACTGTCTTAGCGAACCGGCGCGGCTGAGAGCGTAAATATCTTGCCCTTTGAATCACACAGGGCTGAAGGTGTGAGCGATAGCTTTAGGAGTTTGATTGATGAGCGATGAGCGGGAGCGGTGTCTGGAACTTCTCGGCCTGAAGCCGGGAGCATCCGCGCAGGAGATTAAAGCGGCCTACAGGGATCTGGCGAAGGTCTGGCATCCAGACCGCTTCGCACACGACGCGCGCTTGCAGGAGAAGGCCCAAGATAAACTGAAAGAGATTAACGAAGCCTACGAAGCTCTGACGACCGGGAACTTCAACTACAGTCGGAGCGCGCCGCGCCGCTCAAACGAATCAACGGCAGCGCAAGCACGGTCTTCATCATTATCACACACGGGCGGCAAATACGTCTGGACCACGTTGGCCCTCATTGCCTGTCTTGTCACCACAGGTTTCTTCATCGCGCCAAGACTCCTGCCCGAAGAGAAAAGCGAAGCTGAGCAGATGAGCGCCAGCAGTAGCACTGGCAACCAGCGCGTCGCGGGCGCGGAGGTTGAGAAGGACGAAGCCTTGAGCGGCAGGCAGGAGAGAAAAAGTGTGGAGAAGCAGAAAGCTCCCGCCGCAGCTTCAATCCCCGCGCCAGTTGAAGCGGGCACGCGCGTGCGTGCGATTCCGACCGTGACGGTCACGATTGACCCGACGACGGGAGCGCTTGCGACCGCCGCTTGTCCCATCAAAAGCTCCATGACCTACGTCAGCGGGCAGGAGCCGCGCCAGCCTTGCAGCGCCAACCATGAAGCGAGCGCCGCAACAAAGGAAGCGACCGCAGAGGATAAGAAGAAGTCTCGTTTAAAGTCTGTCGTTAACCGTCTGGCTGCTCCGGCCCGTTGGCTCAAAGATAAGACGCAATAACTTGCCCGGAAGCGTTAACTGTCAGCCTCGCCTCTCGCATTTCTGTCTTCGTTCGCATCCCTGTTTTCCATTGAGCTTCAGTTTTCGGCTGACGTTGATGATAGAATGTCTTCAACATGAGGGGTCTTGGAAGACTGACGCGAAAAACTCTACTCGTCTGCCTCGTAGTTGGCCTCGGACTCTGTTGGGCACAGCGATTAACGGAAGCTGCCTCCGACGCAGCCGGGCCAGCAAACGATAGCAGCGCCGTCGCGCACGGACTCGACCCATTAGTGCTCTTCGGCCTGGCCCTGATTTTGATAGTGGCGAAGCTCGGCGGCGAGTTGTTTGAAAGAATCGGTCAGGCAGCGGTGCTCGGCGAACTCGTTGCGGGCATCATCATCGGCAATCTGGCGCTCGTAGGCTTTCAGGGCCTCGATTTTCTGAAAGTCAACGGTGTGATTAATGCGCTGGCTGAAATAGGCGTCATTATTCTGCTGTTTGAAGTCGGGCTGGAATCGAATCTGGGAGAGATGCTGGAGGTCGGTTGGTCTTCGCTCTTCGTGGCTGTGGCGGGTGTGGTCGCTCCCTTTCTGCTCGGCTGGATGGTTGCGGCCTACTTTATTCCGGCCGAGCCGCGTCTCGCACACGTCTTTATCGGAGCGACGCTCTGCGCGACGAGCGTTGGGATTACGGCGCGTGTGCTCAAAGACATGGGCCGCTTGCAATCGCGCGAGTCGCGCATCATTCTGGGAGCAGCTGTGATTGACGACGTGCTCGGCCTACTGATACTGGCGGTCGTAGCGGGCGCGATTAGGGCTGCTGCGACGGGCGCTGCGCTCTCGCTTATGGAGGTTGCGCTGATTGCCGGAAAGGCGCTCTTGTTTCTCCTGTGCGCGCTCGCGGTCGGACACTACGTTGCGCCGCGCATCTTTCATGGGGCTGGACGCCTTGAGAGCAGGGGCGTGTTGCTGGCGCTCTCGTTTGCTTTCTGTTTTCTGCTGGCGTGGGCCGCATCGCTCGTCGGCCTCGCTCCGATTGTCGGAGCGTTTGCAGCAGGTCTGGTGCTCGACGAAGTACACTTCGAGACCTTCCCGGAGCGGGGCAAGCATGACCTGCAAAAATTAATCACGCCCGTCAGCACGATATTCGTTCCCATCTTTTTCGTCGTGATGGGATTGAAGGTTGACTTGCGAGCGTTTGCTCAACCAAACTTGATGGGCTTCGCCGCAGTCCTGACGTTGGCGGCAATCCTCGGCAAGCAAATCTGTTCGCTGGCTGTTATGGAACGCAAGCTTAACCGGCTGGCCGTCGGGCTGGGCATGATTCCGCGCGGCGAAGTCGGCCTGATTTTCGCGGGGCTGGGAACGACGCTCTTCCTGCCAAACGCGCAGGGCACGCGCGAGCCTATCATCGGCGCGGGCACGTTCGGCGTTATCGTCGTCATGGTCGTCATCACGACGCTGGCAGCGCCGCCCGCGCTCAAGTGGGCGCTCGGTCGCACCGTCGGGCCGGAGGAGACGGACGAATCCACAGACGCACATCGCGAGGTAGCAGAAGACGCCGCCGAGCGCATCTCACGCTAGGACGCTTTTCAGCAGCTTGCCGCCGGAGCGAATCAGTTATCAATCAGAGGGGGAAACCGTAGGATGAGCACGAAGAAGGCACAACAGAAGGTGGGCGCGCCTGAGAAGCCGCGCGGTCAGCAGATGGGTCGAGGCAATGACGCAGACCTCAATCGCGAGGCGATGGCCGACACTCCTTCGCTGCGCGGGCGTCGAAAAGGGGCAAACAAAATGTTTGCCGACGAATCCTCGCAGCACACAGGAGCAGACGCGGCCACTCCGCGCTCTAATACGCCATCGCTTCCGGCAGCGATGCCGACCGGCGTGCGCTTGGGCGAGTCGGGCGGCGAGAAAGCTTTCAAGAGACGACAGACGAAAAGTAAAAAGTCCAAAGCCTGAAGGATGAAGCTCAAGGTCAGTCGGCGTCATACTGGCTCTGTGCTTTCGTCCCTTTGCTTTGAACTAATCTGACGTGTCCCAAAATCAAGACAGCAAGATTCTGCCGCGCGTCGCATTGACGGCGCACCTCCTGCTGCTGCTACCGCTGCTGCTGGCGCTTCACCATAACGCGCAGGCGCAACAACTACCGATTAAAACTTATACGGTCGCAGACGGTCTGGCGCACGACGAGGTGGCTAAAATCGTGCAGGACTCGCACGGCTTTCTCTGGTTCTGTACGACCGAAGGCTTGAGCCGTTTTGACGGCTATCGCTTCACCACCTACGGCGAACGCGACGGCCTCCCCTCGCCACACATCAACGACATGCTGGCTAGCCGTCGCAGCGGCATGTACTGGATTGCCACCAACGGCGGCGTCAGCCGCTTCGATCCGCAGGCACGTTCTCAGGCTGCGTCCGCCGAAGCGCAAAACCACGGCGCGCCTGCCGACGGCAGTGGCTCGCGCTCGTTGTTCACAACCTACCGGCTCGGCAGCGAAGCGCCGCCGAATTTCGTCAACGTCATTTACGAAGACCGCTACGGAAACATCTGGGCCGGGACCGCGGGCGGACTCTTTCTTCTCGCGGGCGGCGACATCAAAGGCTCTTTCCGTCGCATCGAGTTGAATCTTCAGATGCGTTCGGACAAGGTTCTGGAAGTCATGTCGCTGGTGGAAGACAAAGAAGGTAGTCTCTGGATTGGCACTATCAAGGGCCTCGTGCGGCGCATGCCTGATGGCCGTACGTTTCATTACCCTTTGCAACCGGCGGCGGCAACAGACATCGTTTGGGCGCTCAACGCGGATGCCGAAGGAAGATTGTGGCTGGGCCATCAGAGCGGATTAATCGTGCTCAGGCCCGTGGCGGCCGCCGCGGCGAAAAATAGCGACCGCTTTTCGTGGCCCACGGATGCAGCAGAGCAAGAGCAACGGAAAACCCCGGAGCGGGAAAACGTCTCCGATCATCAACTGAGCCTGTCGCTTTCTCCGGGCGAGGCGCGTCGTCTCACGACCGCCGACGGGTTGGCCCATAACAACGTGCGCGCGTTGCACCGCGCGGCCGACGGGCGCTTCTGGATTGGAACATGGGGCGGCGGCCTTTCAGTCTTCGACGGCGAGAGCTTCCGTAATTACACTGCGGCGCAGGGCTTGAGCCGTCGCGTCAGCGCTCTGGCCGAAGACGGCAACGGAAATCTGTGGGTCGGCACGCAAACCAGCGGCGCGATGAAGATTTCCAGAAGCGGCCTGCTCTCCTATCGTGAGACCGACGGCCTCGGCAACGCAGACATCATCTCCATCTTTGAAGCTGAGGCGGGCGAGCTTTACGTCGTCAGCGCCAAGTGGACGATCAACCGTTTCGACGGAGAGCGCTTCACGGCCGTGCGGCCGAATCTACCGCAGCGCATCGTTGATTCCAGTTCCGGCCGTTGGGTCATCATTCGCGACCACCTCGGCGAATGGTGGGTCGCGACGGGCGAAGGTCTCTACCGCTTTCCGGCTGTCAAGCGGCTCGAAGATTTGGCGAGCACGCCGCCGCGCGCCGTCTATACAACTTCGGACGGACTGGCCGACAACAACATCTCGCGCCTCTTCGAGGATTCGCGCGGCGACATCTGGATTAGCTCTTACAATCCGCCCGTGATGCTCACGCGTTGGGAACGCTCGACCGAAAAGTTTTATCTCTACGCGGAACAGGACGGTCTTCCGGCCTTTAACTGGACCAACGTCTTTAACGAGGACTCGGGCGGCAATCTCTGGATTGGACTGCACAACGGCGGGCTGGCGCGTCGTCGTCAGGGGCGTTTCGATATTCTGGGAACAAACGAAGGCGTCCCCGAAGGCTTGAGTCAGGGACTCTATTTCGACGGCGCGGGCCGTCTCTGGATTGCTACGGCCGGGAAGGGAACCGGGCGCATTGATAATCCTCTGGCGGAGCAGCCGCGCGCAGTGCCCTTCACCACCACGGAAGAACTCAACAGCGATAATCTACACTGCTTTGCGGAAGACAACTTCGGACACATCTACATAGGGACTGCGCGCGGCGTCGAGCGTCTTGATCTGGCGACGGGGCGCATCAAGCATTTCACGACGGCCGAAGGACTTGTTAAAAGCGAAGTGATGGCGGCCTTCCGCGACCGCAGCGGCACGCTCTGGTTTGGCACACGCGAGGGCCTCTCTCGCCTCATCCCCGAGCCTGACCGGCCGCAACCGCCGCCGCCCATCTTCATCAGCGGCCTGCGCATCGCAGGCGTCCCTCATGCAGTCTCCGAACTCGGAGCGACAGAAGTTTCCGGCCTCGTGCTTGAAGCGGGACAGAATCAGATTGAGATAGACTTCTTCGGCCTCAGCTTTTCGTCGGGCGCGAATCTCCGTTATCAATACTTGCTGGAGGGAGTTGATAAGGAATGGAGCGCGCCGACAGACCAGCGCACAGTCAACACGAATCTCGCGCCGGGCACGTACCGTTTTCTGGTGCGCGCCGTCAGCGCCGACGGCACGACGACTCCCAATCCGGCCAGCGTCAGCTTCACTATCCTGCGTCCGCTCTGGCAGCGCTGGTGGTTTTTGACATTGGCCGCACTTCTCGTCGCCTCTGCCGTGTACGCCGTCCTCCGTTATCGCTTCGCGCGTGCACTCGAACTCGAACGCGTGCGCACGCGCATCGCCACAGACCTGCACGACGACATCGGCGCGAGCCTGACGCAGATTGCTATTCTGAGCGAAGTCGTCAACCAGCGCATCGGCACAAACGGCGCGAAAGCCTCAAGCGTCATCGAACCGCTGAAGATGATTGCCGGAACTTCGCGCGAACTGGTTGACTCTATGAGCGACATCGTGTGGGCCATTAATCCGCGCAAGGACCACTTGAGCGATCTCTCGCAGAGAATGCGTCGCTTTGCGAGCGACATCCTCGGCGCGCGCGACATAGACTTCCGTTTTCGCGCGCCCGGCGCAGACGAAAAGAACAGACGGCTCGGAGCAGACCTCCGCCGTGAGGTTTACCTGATTTACAAGGAGAGCGTCAACAATCTTGCCAAGCACTCTCATTGCACCGAAGCCGAGCTGCTGTTTCAAATCGAAAAAGACTGGCTGACCATCACCATTAGCGACAATGGCCGTGGGTTTGACTTCGAGCGTGTCTTAAACGGCGAGCACAGCGGCCTCGGCGGCCACGGCCTTCTGGGCTTAAGAAGACGGGCCGAAGCTCTCGGCGGCACATACGAGGTGAAATCCACGCGCGGCGTCGGCACGACCGTCCGGCTAAAAATCCCTACGGGAGAGCGCCGCCTGCGGCTTCCGCCGCTCTGGAAAAAGCTACTACCTAAACAGGTAGTATCGCGAAGGCGTTAACCGTTGTAAGCTTCAGTCCTCGCCGCGATTTTCGGACAAAACAGGAGAGGACCAAGGATGTTGTTAGAAAACTTACAGGGCATAAACACAATGGAATTGACGACACCGCCGGACACAATCAAGGTCGCCATCATCGAAGACCGGCGCGAAATACGCGAAGGACTCAGCATGTTGATCGGCGGAACTCCCGGCTACGCCTGCACGGGCAGTTACCGTTCGATGGAGGAAGCGCTCGATAAAATCGGCCATAATTTGCCGGACGTTGTGCTTTCCGACATCGGCCTGCCGGGCATGGACGGCATCGAAGGCATACGCATCCTCAAGGAGCGCCATCCTCAACTGCTCGCCCTGATGCTCTCTGTCTACGACGACGACGACCGCATCTTCGACGCCCTGTGTGCCGGTGCATGCGGCTATTTGCTGAAGAAAACGCCGCCTTTGCGCCTGATTGAAAGCCTTAGGGAAGCAGTCGTGGGCGGCGCACCGATGTCGCCGGAAGTGGCCCGCCGCGTCATCACCTTATTCCGCGATTTTCGCCCGCCCGAGCGCGCCGATTATCAATTAACGCCCCACGAAATGAGGCTTCTAAAGTTGCTTGTCGAAGGCCACAACTACAAAACGGCGGCCTTCGAGCTAAAAGTCAGCGTCAACACGGTCTCCTTCCACATGCGCCACATCTACGAGAAGCTACAGGTTCACTCCAAATCCGAAGCTGTCGCCAAAGCCCTGCGCTACAGACTTATCAAGTAACTTAATAGTAGTACGAACCTGAACGGCCGTTGATAAATCCAGTATCACCGGCCGTTCCTGCGTTTTGAAGCCTGACGGTTCGCGGCCGCTTCTCTCTCCTGCTGCCTGCTACACATTATTTTCAGCCGTCTCACATTGCTACCTGTATAGGTGGTGTCGGGAGGCTGCCACCCGGCGTATAAACACACCATGACAGCCGGACAAGTAAACCGGCACGGTGAGCGAGAGAGCTTACAGGAACTTGATAGTCGAGCTTTGGAGGAAGCGCTACAGATTATGAAGATAGTTTACGCCATGTGCAGCCCGCGCCAGTTGGATTTTTACCTGACGGACAAACGCGATGCTGTGCCCGCTGGCGCGATCGCGTTCGCCATCTGCACTAATGACCGCACCATCGAGAATCAGGACGAAGACCTCTTCGCCGCCATCACGGACGAGGAATATTTCACGCTCCGCCGGATGGTCAACGAAGCCGAGCGGCTGGAAGCCGAGAGCCGGAGCGCAAACGTCCCTTCTATCTGGCAGGCCATTCGCGCGTTTTTCCGCCGCTTGCTGGCCCTCTTCTCAGGAGCAGGAGCAGGCAAGCCGGAGCAGACGAGAAGGTTTCCGACCTGCTCAAACAGTACGGCTGCTCCCGTCAGGGTCTGAAGGCCGGAGCTGGCAATTGAAAACTTTTTTTAACTTGAATGAGGACATTGACTGTGAACAAAAGCGCGCTCCCAAAAATAGATGGCCCACGATGGCCCACAAGAAGCTGCCGCTCTTTGCTCGCTCAGATGACGAAAGGCGTTCCTACGCGCCTCCTCTCTCAAGGACTCCTGAAAACCCCCGCGCCCGCAGAGTTAGGAGCGGACGCCACAACCAGAAGGAGAATCCCCATGACTAAGTTGAGAATCATCATCCAGAGTTTGACCATCTGTCTTTTACTGGCCGCCGCCAGTTCCTTCGCTCAGGCACAGACCCGCACGTGGGTTTCTGGAACGGGCAGCGACGCCAACCCTTGCAGCCGTACGGCTCCCTGCCAGACCTTCGCCAGTGCGATTTCCAAGACCTCCGCTGGCGGCGAAATCTCCGTCCTTGACCCGCACGGCTACGGCGCGGTCACCATCACCAAGTCAATCACGATTAACGGCGAGGGAAGCCTGTCGAGCATCCTCGTCGGCTTGGGCGGAAATGGCATCACCATCAACGCTGGAGCTTCCGACACCGTCTACATCAAGAATATAGACATCAACGGCGCTAACAACGGCACTAACGGAATCAACTGGATTGCCGGAAACGCCGTGGTCGTAGAAAAGACCAGGATTTACAACTTCACAGGCACAGGCATCAACATCAACAAGACAGCCGGTGGATTTCTCTCCACCTCGAACGTAACTACTTCCAACTGTGTTGTGGGCGGCATCGTCTCGACGACCAGCGCCGGCACTGTCCGCGCTGAAATCTCCGACACGAAAGTCTTCGGCAGCACCAACGGTTACAAGGCTGGCGCTAACTCGCAGTTTACAATCAAGAACAGCGCGGCTTCCGGCTGCGGCACGGCTGGCTTCATCGCTTCCGGCGCAACCGCCGTCATTAACATGGACAGTTGCGTGGCAACGCACAACGGAGATGGCGTCAAAGTAGAATCAAGCGGTACGGTTCGCCTCGGCGCAAGCACAGTCTCCAATAACATCATCAACGGGCTAAACAACGCAGGCGGAACGATTGAGTCGTATCAGGACAACTACATACGCGGCAACCCGGCGTCGAGCGCGCCGACCAACGTTAACCCCAGCTAAGCTTTCCGCTCTCATACTGATGCCCCGTAGCTCTTCGCGGATTGCGATAAGCTACGGGGCATCGCTCTTTTAAGTTCAAAGTTGCTTGCAGCACAAGCGGCGCTACACACACTAAGAGAGCCGTCCTGCCTTTTCAATTTTCTACCAGTCTTCCTGCGCGATGTATTTGAGCACGTGCTTGATGGAGGTCACGCTGTAGCTGCCGTCCGCTCTGGCGATGGGGACGTGGCGATAGCGGCCCATAGCCATCTTGTTGAGCGCGGCGGCGACCGTATCCGTCTCCCTGAGCGCTTCGGGGTGTGCGCTCATCACTTCGCTGACCGGGCGCTCGCCCGCTCCGGCTCTCTCGCCCGTCATCTTGCAGAGCACGTCGTGCTCAGTGAAGATGCCGACAAGGTTGTTATTGTCGAGCACGAGCGCGCAGGCCGTCTGCGCGTTCTTCATGCGCCGCGCAACGTCTATGGCCGCCTCGTCCGGCCGCGCCGTCAGCACCTCTTCCTGCTCAAGCCGGTTGAGATTATCCTCCATCACCGAACGCGCGAGTCCCTCGGTCGCGTCAGAGCGCGGCACGTCCATGTCGCGCAGCGACTTCATACAATTCTCGCAGCGATCCATGCCCTCTATATTATCGAACCCACATGACGGACAAATCATTCGTCGCTCCGCTCCTCATTCAAGGTAAAAGGTAAAAGTAAAAAGGTAAAAGTTCAGACTGGCTAGCGCCAGCTTATAATCAAAAGGGTTTCCTGCCTAACTTTTACCTTTTACCTTTTTACTTTTACCTTATTCCACCGTCCACATATCTCCGCTGTAGATGAGTTTTTCCAACTGGCCGCGCCCCTGCTTATTGATGGCGGCTTCGATTTGAGCGGACATCATGTCTTCGTAGGTGTCGCGCTGGATGGCGCGGAAGATGCCGACGGGCTGCGGAAAGTCGGGCTGTTCCATGCGTGCGAGCATGAAGGCGACCGAAGGATCTTTGAGCGTAATGTCGTGCACAAGGATGTCGTCTGCGGTGATGCCGTTCTCGCCGATGGTGACAACTTCAGGGTGCGCGCCATTCATGCGGATGCCCTTGTTGTGCTCCTTGCCGAAAATCATCGGCTTGCCGTCTTCAAGATAGAGCACGCGGTCGGAGCGAACGCTGCGCTCCGTGAACGACTCAAACGCCTTATCGTTGAAGATATTGCAGTTTTGATAGACTTCGAGAAAAGAGATGCCCTTATGCTTGGCCGCCGCTTCGACCATCGTGCCCAGATGCTTCACGTCTATGTCAATCGAGCGTGCGACGAAGGTTGCCTCGGAGGCTATCGCGACCGAAAGCGGATTGAGCGGATAATCAATCGTTCCCATCGGCGTTGATTTCGTCTTCTTGCCGAATTCCGAAGTCGGGCTGTACTGCCCCTTCGTTAATCCGTAGATGCGATTGTTGAAGAGGATGTAGTTGATGTCCAGGTTGCGACGAATGGCGTGCATGAAATGGTTGCCGCCGATGGAGAGCGCGTCGCCGTCGCCCGTGATCACCCAGACGCTGAGTTCTGGATTAGAAGCCTTGATGCCGGTCGCCACTGCGGGCGCGCGACCGTGAATCGAGTGGAAGCCGTAGGTGTTCATGTAGTAGGGAAAACGCGAGGAGCAGCCGATGCCGGAGACGAACACTATCTTCTCTCGCGGGATGCCAAGCTCAGGCATCACCTTCTGCACGTTGTTCAAAATCGCGTAGTCGCCGCAGCCCGGACACCAGCGCACTTCCTGCCCCGACACGAAATCCGCCTTGCTCAACTTGACGGGCGGCGGCGCTGCCTCGCGCGCCGCCGTCGAACCCGCATAAGCTTCCGCCGAGACGGCTGCCTCCACGTTGTCCTTCAACCTGTCATGCCCGTTTGTTCCGTTACCGTTTGTGCTCATCTTTCTTCCTCATTACTTTATGAATCATGGCGAATGAAAGCTCACCGTCAGCCAAAAAAACATCCTTCTCTAGCGCATCCGAAGTTTTGCCACAAGGCCCAGCAGCAACAAGACGGCGACGACCGCTGCGATTAACAGGCTGACCTTGATGACAAACTTCAGGACGAGCAGCATGAAGGCCGCCAGCAGTACGTAGATTAGAAGCTTGATGCCTGTGTTCATGCGAAAATCTCAGCTACGGAAATCTGAAAGCCCGGCACGACCTCGCCGCCATCCAGAGTATCTTTCTCCGTCATTGTCACAATATTTGTGAGCGAACGATAAACCGTGACGGTTTTGAGTTTCGGGCTGACGACCCAAACCATCTTCGCACCAGCCTTGAGCCACTCCGTTACTTTTTCTTCAACTTCACTGACGGTATCGCCCGGGCTCGTAACCTCAACTGCTAAATCAGGCGCGCCAATCCAATAACCCGGTGTGCTTCCTACTTCCGCAATACGCTCCTGTCGAATGAAAGCGATATCGGGAGCGCGCACTGTATCTGGATTGCTCTTAAGCTTGAAACCTGTCTCTGCTAAATAAATCTTGCCGAGCTTGTTGCTTTTAATATAATGACCGAGCGGCACCGCAAGCTCCATCCCAATTCTTCCATGCTCATGACCCGCCGGTGACATCTGTCGCAACTCTCCGTCAATTAGCTCATAGCGAAACTTACCCCTTGGCAATTCCAACAGTTCTTCAGCCGTTATCTGCCTGATGGTCGTACTGCTCATGGCCTACAGATACTCCTCGACCTTTCGCATAATCTCGCGAATCTGGAAGGGACGGCCCTTGACCTTTGAGAAGGCCACCGCGTCCACCAGAAACCGTGCGCGGATCATCGTGCAGAGTTGGCCCAGGTTCATCTCGGGGACGATGACGGTCTCAAAACCTGAGAGCACTTCGCCGAGGTTTTTCGGGAACGGGTTGAGGTGTCGCAGGTGCGCGCTCGACACGGGCTTGCCTTCGCGCTGCAACTTTTCGACGGCCGAAGTGATAGAGCCGTAGGTTGAACCCCAGCCGAGCACAAGAACCTTGCCTGTCTTCGCGCCGAAGATTTCAACGGGCGGAATGTCGTTGGCCGCGCGGTCAATCTTTTCCTGCCGCAGCTTGACCATGAAGTGATGATTCTCAGGGTCGTAGTTGACGTTGCCGGTCAAGTGCTGCTTTTCGATGCCGCCGACGCGGTGTTCGAGGCCGGGCGTGCCGGGAATCGCGAGCGGGCGGGCCAGCGTCTCTTCATCGCGCGAGTAGGGGAGGAAGTTTTCGGGGTTGGTGGCGAAGGTGATGTTGATCTTTGGCAGCTTGTCTATCTCAGGCAAGGCCCAGGGCTCAGCGCCGTTAGCCAGATAGCCGTCCGAAAGATAAAAGACGGGCGTCATGTACTTGAAAGCGAGGCGCACGGATTCAATCGCCATATCGAAGCAGTCGGCGGGCGTTGCGGGCGCGATGACAATGGCAGGGCATTCGCCGTTGCGACCCCAGACGGCTTGAAAGAGGTCTGCCTGCTCGGTCTTCGTCGGCAGGCCGGTCGAAGGGCCACCGCGCTGCACGTTGATAATGATAACGGGCAACTCCGTCATCACTGCCAGACCGATAGCCTCCTGCTTGAGCGCCACACCGGGGCCCGAAGTTCCAGTTAAACCGATATGGCCTGTGAAGCTCGCGCCGATGGCGGCGCAGACGGCAGCAATCTCGTCTTCGGCCTGAAAGGTTTTGACGCCGTAGTTTTTATGACGGGCAAGCTCGTGCAGGATGTCTGAGGCGGGCGTAATCGGGTATGAGCCGTAGAAGAGCGGGCGGCCAGCAAGCTCTGCCGCCGCGACAAATCCGATGGCAGTCGCTTCGTTGCCCGTAATCTTACGGTAACGGCCCGGCGTAATCTGTGCTTTCTTGACCTTGTAGTGTGTGGTGAAGACTTCGGTCGTGTCTGCGAAGTTGTAGCCGGTCTTGAGGACAATCTCGTTGGCCTTCATCACTTCCGGGTTCTTCGCAAACTTGCTTCTAATCCACTCGACGGTCGGCTCCATCGGGCGGTCGTAGAGCCAGTAGAGCACACCAAGCGCGAAGAAATTCTTGCAGCGGTCCATCTCCTTGCGCGAAAGCTGCACCTGTCCCTTCAAGGCGTTGAGGTTAAGCGTCGTAATCGGCAGGCGGTGAACGCGGTAGCCTTTGAGCGTGTCGTCTTCGAGCGGGTTCGACTTGTAGGCGGCGTGCTCAAGATTGGCGTTTGTAAACTCGTCCGTGTTGATAATCAACGTGCCGCCTTCTTCGAGGTCCGGCAGGTTGACTTTCAAAGCGGCGGGGTTCATCGCGACGAGAACGTTCGGCTGGTCGCCGGGCGTGCGTATGTCCTGACTGGAAAAGTTTAACTGGAAGCCGGAGACGCCGGGCAGGCTGCCCGCTGGCGCGCGAATTTCAGCAGGGAAGTCGGGCAGCGTCGAGATGTCGTTGCCGACGACGGCCGAGGTGTTTGTAAACTGCGTGCCCGTCAACTGCATACCGTCGCCGGAATCACCGGCGAAGCGAATCGTGACGGTCTCCAACTCTTCCAGATTTTTTTCGACCTGACTCTCAGGGGGTTCGATGACAGTGCTCATTGGCTTTAAATTAATCCTCTTTATCTTTCGTTGATTGGGTTGGCTTCAGCCGCCTTCGGGCGTGTCCATCACTTGCGCCGGAACAGGCGGCAGGTTCATCGTCTCTTTCGGATAACTCTCTGCCAGATAGGTTATCACGTCGAAGACAGAGATTGAGCCGATGAGTTCGCCGTCGCGGACGAGCGGAATATTACGGTAACTCTTCTCGTTCATAATGCGGACGGCATCGCCGATAGTGGCTTCATCGGAAAGCGTGGCGACGACGGGCGACATCAATTCCCTGACAGGCTGATTGAGGTCAACATCTTCGCCTATGACTTTCGTCAGAAGGTCGCGCTCCGTGAAGATGCCGACGATGCGCTTGCCCTCGCAGACGATAGCGCAGCCGCCTTCATCCTTCTTCATCTGCTCGATGGCTTCCGTCAAAGGCGCGGAAGGCTCTATGCAAAAGTAGTCTTCGGTTTCAAGCTGTGTGATGCTGTCGCGGCGTGCGTAGCGCAGGCCATCGGTTTTATCGGCGGTCGTCTGCGGACTATCTTTCTGCTGTGCGGCTTGGTCGGTTGACATGAACGCTCGCTCCATCTACGGTGAGAAATTCGCTCTTCACATACCGAAGTCAAATTGTAAACTGACGGAAGACCAAAGTCCAAAGTCCAGGGTCTAAAGTCTAAGGTCCAAAGTCCGATGTCCAAAGTCCAAGGTCACGAGGATGGTTCTTGACTTTGGACTTTGGACTCTGGACTTTGGACTATCTTTCCGTACGGCGACATCTCCGCGAGGCGTTTGATGATGCCGGGGAGGATGGAAAGAAGATACTGTATCTCGCGCTCCGTGTTGTAGCGGCCGACGGAGAATCTGATTGAGCCTTGCGCCGCCGTGTAGGGAACGTTCATGGCGCGCAGCACGGCCGAAGAGACGTGCGACTCTGCGTTGCAGGCCGACCCCGTCGAGACGCAGATGCCTGCTTCGTCCAGATGCGCGAGAATGCTTTCGCCTTCGATGTACTCGAAAGAGATGTTGGCCGTATTGGGCAGGCGACGCTCGCGGTTGGGTGTGCCGTTGAGGCGCGTGTTGGGGATGGTGCTGAGGATAGTGTCTTCGAGTTGGTCGCGGAGGCTGCGAACGCACGCATGCCCTTCGAAGTTCGACGCCAACTCGCAGGCCGCACCGAGCGCGACGATATAGGGCACGGCCTCCGTCCCCGCGCGCCGCCCGCGCTCCTGCCCGCCGCCGATGATAAACGGCGCGAGCTTCAGCCCCTCGCGTATATACAACGCGCCGACGCCCTTCGGCGCATGAAACTTATGGCCCGCGAGCGCGAAGAGGTCAACCTGTAACGCGCGCACATCAATCGGAATCTTGCCGACCGCCTGCACGCCGTCAACGTGAAAGACGGCATCGGAGCTTTCATGCACGATGCGACCGATCTCTTCGACGGGGAAGAGCACGCCCGTCTCGTTATTGGCGAGCATGACGGACACTAAGGCCGTCTCGGGCCTGAGCGCGGCGCGCAAATCTTCAAGACGTAGATTGCCCTCCGCATCAACCTCCAGCCACGTTACCTCGTAGCCGCTCCGTTCAAGGTGCTCGCAGAGATTCCTGACGGCTTCGTGCTCGACTCTCGTCGTTATGATGTGTCGCTTGCCGGGCTTCTCTTCAAGCACACCGCGAATGGCCCAGTTATCAGCCTCCGAGCCGCAGGAGGTGAAGACAATCTCTGTCGTCTCGCCTGCGCCGATCAGCCGGGCCACCTGCTCGCGCGCGTGCTCGACGCTCCTGCGCATCTGCCTGCCGAACGTGTGTGCGGAGGAAGGGTTGCCGTAAGCTTCTGCAAGATAGGGCTGCATCGCCGCGAAGACTTCGGGCGCGACGCGCGTCGTGGCGTTGTTGTCCAGATAAATCATCTTCCGGGTTGTTCGACTATTCCAGGTGCGGCTTGAGAGACGGACGACTTTCGGTAGAGGCGCATCCACCCGTACTTACGGCAGCCCGGACACCTGCTCCATAGCTGGCTTTTGTTCGTCGCCTTATACCTGATGCCGCCAATCTCCCAGATTGATACTTCGTGCTTGCATGAGGGACACTCAAGCGTCCAGTCCTCCGATTCGGCCTTCATCTTCGCGGCCATGTTACGCGGGAACATGGACATCAGGAACTTCTGTATAAATCCCATCGGAAAAACTCCTTTCGGGGATTAAAGCAGTTCTTTCCACATCACTTCGGTTTGCCTTGCGGCCATCAACCGATAGTTTGCGCACCCTCTGTTCGCCAGTAGTCTTCCAGTATATCCTCTATCAACGGATGGCACGAATGGCAGCCGCCGCCAGCGTTGCAGGCTCTCGTCACCTGCTCGATTGTTTGCAGACGCCCGTTGCGAATGGCCTGCTCGATTGATTTTTCGGAGACGCCGAAGCAGGTACAGATTAGAGCCTCTTCGCCCGTCCATTCTTCGCGCGCAGCGTTGTGGTAACCGGCGAGCGCCGCCAGCAGCGCTTCACGGCAGAGCGCCAAGCATTGCCGCTTCTCCGCAGGCACGTCCAGGAGTTGTGCAATGATTACTTTTTCAAGCGACGAGTTTTCAGCGAGAGTCGCAGCTTCACTGATTGCCATGCCCCTGATTGTTTCGGTCAGGACGGAGGCCGCGGCGATGAGATAGCCGCACCCCGCCGCTTTGAATTTCGCATCCACGACGGCACGCGCCTCCTCGTCCATTTCCAGCGTCAGACGCAAAACTGCGCCGCAGCTAAACGACCCAGCATCTCCGACGGCCGCGGTCTGCTCAACTTCGCCCACATTGCGCGGGCGCAGGAAATGCTCTCTGACAGGGCCTTTGTAGTAGGACATAGCGACAAAACCAGCGAGCGCGCACCCTGAAGTAAACTCGCACGCGAGCGTAACGGCGCACCTCGCGTTTGTCAAAACTAACGGTTCAGGCGAATTGTTAACAGGTTCGACAAATCCCATTGCTTACGGCATAATCAATATCGAGTGTGTGAATCAGGTGTTGTTTGTCAGCAGGCAATCAGGAGCGCTTTGACGGCATCAAAAATAGTGTTTGAAGGCAGTTTCTTCGACCTCGGTTAATCAGCTATAACTACTATATGTCTCAATTAACAGAACAGAGCGTGATGGACGCCTTGCGGCAGATTCAAGACCCGGATTTGCACAAGGACATCGTGACGCTGGGCTTTATCAGGGATTTGAAGATTGACGGCGGCAACGTGTCGTTCCGTATCGTGCTGACGACGCCCGCGTGCCCTGTGAAGGAGCAGATGGAGGGGCAGGCGCGGGAGTTTGTCGGCCAGTTGCCGGGCGTCGAATCGGTGAGCGTTAAGATGGACGCGGAAGTGCCGCAGGGACGTGGGTTGGGCGAGAAGGTGAGCGTGCCGGGCGTGCGTAATATCATCGCCGTCTCTTCGGGCAAGGGCGGCGTGGGCAAGTCAACGGTGGCGGTCAACATGGCTGTGTCGCTGGCGCTCGACGGCGCTCGCGTCGGACTGATGGATGCAGACGTTTACGGGCCAAACGTGCCTTTGATGCTCGGCGCGAATAACGCGCGTCCCGAAGTTGAAGGCAATAAGCTGATTCCGATTGAAGCTTACGGCGTGCGTTTGATGTCAATGGCCGTGTTGCAGCCGGGCGACAAGCCCATGATTGTGCGCGGGCCTATTTTGCACGGGCTGGTGAAGCAGTTTTTGTCGGACGTGCTGTGGGGCGAGCTTGATTATCTGATTGTTGATATGCCGCCGGGCACGGGCGACGTGCAACTCAGTCTGGCGCAGCTTGTGCCGGTGCAGGGCGCTGTGCTGGTGACGACGCCGCAGGAAGTGGCCGTGATGGATGTCAGGCGTGCGCTCAGGATGTTTGAGACGGTCGCTGTGCCTGTGTTGGGCGTAGTCGAGAACATGAGTTATTTTGTCGCGCCGGATACGGGCGCGCGTTATGATATTTTCGGTGAGGGCGGCGGGCAGAGATTGGCCGCGCAATACGGCGTTCCTTTTCTGGGCGCTGTGCCCTTGGGAATGGAAGTGCGAGAGGGTGGGGACCGCGGCGTGCCGGTGGTCGTCAGCCAGCCCGAATCGCCGCAGGCTGTGGCTTTCCGCAGGGTGGCAGAAGAAGTGGCACGGCAGGTTTCGATAGAAGCGATGAAACCAGAGCTTGTCGTTTTAGGCAAAGCTCGATAAATTCAAACAGCGACTTTAGATTTAAAAGGGAGAGATAAATAATGACGGCGACAATTGCTCCGACGATGACGTTGAATGTGACGGAAGCGGCGGCGGAAGAGATTAAGAAATTTATGGCCGGCGAAGAGGGCTTGCCGGAGACGGCGGGCCTGCGTGTGCGCGTCGTGCCGGGCGGCTGCTCCGGCTTCCAGTACAGCCTGAACATCGAAGAGGAATCGCGGCAGGGCGACCACGTGATGGATGAAAAGGGCGTGCGCCTCTTCGTTGACATGTTCAGCGCGCAGTATTTGAACGGCGTCGAGATTGATTACGTGACAAACGTGATGGGCTCAGGCTTTACGTTCAAGAACCCGAACGCCACGGGCGGCTGCGGCTGCGGCTCCTCGTTCACGGCCTAAACCCTACTCATTAACTTTTGAAAGCGCGTCGCGTGTGCGAACAGCCTTTCCCATCCTCTTCTTTACGGCGGGTGGAAAGCGCTGTCCGCGCGCGTGCCGCGCTTTTGCTCTGGCCGGTAGACTACGCGCTCGCATTTCAACCTTCGAGGGCATGACGCGATGTTGAGCTTGTTGCAGGCTGAGTCTGTAGAACAGTTTGAGCAGGTGCGACGGTTGTGGAGAGAGTATGCCGCTTGGCTTGAGGTTGACCTCTGCTTTCAAAACTTCGAGAAGGAACTAGCGGAACTGCCGGGCCGCTACGCTCCGCCCGAAGGCCGCTTGCTGCTGGCCTTCAGCGATGACAGGCTCGCGGGGTGCATCGCTTTGCGGAAAATCGGTGAAGGTGCGTGCGAGATGAAGCGGCTGTATGTGCGTCCCGGTTTTCGCGGGCAGGGAATCGGACGGCTTCTGACAGAGGCTTTAATCAAAGAGGCACGCGGGATAGGCTACGCGCGTATGCTGCTCGATACGCTGCCCTCGAAGATGAAAGAGGCCGCCATTGTTTATCGCTCGTTCGGCTTCAGGGAAATAGAGCCCTATTATCATAACCCCGTGGCGGGCGCTGTCTACATGGAACTCACGCTCTAAATCCTCTCAAGACTACTTTTAACGCCTTCCGCCTTGCCTCGTCGCGCCTGTTCGTGTCAAAGTCTTAAACGCAATCCATTCACTTCAAAGTTCAGGAGCAAAGATTAATGCCGAGGATTGAAGCAGAGAGTGCTACGGGAACTCAGGCTTTCGAGGCCGACAGCGGGCGCAAGCTGGTGCTCGCCATCGAAGACGCAGGGATAGATATTCTGCACCGCTGCGGCGGCAACGCTAAGTGCACGACCTGCCGCGTGGAAGTGCTGGCGGGCGACCCCGGCGAGATTGGGGACGCCGAACGCAACCGCCTCGCGATGGAAGCAGGGCTGGCTGAAAACGTGCGCCTCTCCTGCCAGGTGCGCGTCATGGACGACCTGAAAGTTAAAGTCGTCAATCAGGCGAGCGTGCGCGGCATAGACGCAGGCCCGCGCCCGTCGGAATAAACTATGAACGCGGAACGATGAACTGTTCAGAGCTTATCTTTCATTCATCGTTCACGCTTCCGCGTTCATCGTTCTGTTTTATTGCTTTGCCTTTCTCTCTGGTGTAATCTGCGCGCGTAAATTTTGTTAATCGAAGAAGGACGAGAGGGCTGCAAAAGCTCTGTTCGCCGGAGGGTCTGGCGGACGGCTGCTGTGAGTTGTCCTCTTTAGGGAAACACCCATCCGTCTGCCGCCTCCGGCGTGCTCCTTCGCGTTGGCGGCAGACGCCAGGCTGACACTTCAAACATTTCGGAGGTCGTATGTTCCTAGAGTCAACTGCTCATCTCCCGTTGGGTTTCTTTACGTTGCAGGACGTTGTGGACGTGGTTCACGGGCCGGGCAACGCGGCGGCTTTCATCAAGGCCGTTCTGCGTTGGAGCCATTTTGTGGCCGGAATCGCGTGGATAGGAATGCTCTACTTTTTCAATCTGGTCAACGTTCCGTTGCAGAAGGAGCTTGATGCGGACACCAAGAAGAAGGTTAACCCAGGACTGCTGTCGCGCGCTCTCTGGTATTTTCGCTGGGGCGCTGTCGTGACGGTGCTGGCCGGACTCACCTACTACGCGATGTATATCTTAGCGGTAGAGGCGCGCACGGCCGGCGTCAGCCCCTGGACAAACCTGCTCGTCTGGTTGCTCATAGTGCTGGTCACTTACGGCGTTATCTACGCTCTCTACAACGTGCCCGCGCTCACGAAAGACGGGCGCGTGCTGGCGGTCGTGATAGCCATCGTCGTGCTCATTATGGCGGGCATCATCGTGTGGATTCTGGGCAACGCGGGCGGCGCGCCGGATGCCGCGGGCAACAGCACCTACTTAGGCAATAAGTCGCTCTCCATCGGCGTCGGCGGCGGCATAGGCATTATCATGCTGCTCAATGTCTGGGGCATTATCTGGCGCGTGCAGAAGCGCGCCATCGCCGCCTTCAAAGGCGAGGGAAGCGCGCCCTCGCCCGAAGAGTTGCGCAAGGCTTTTCTGGCCTCTCGCACAAACGCATGGCTCTCTCTGCCGATGCTCTTTTTAATGGGCACGTCACACGGCGACTGGGTCTTGTTTGGCAGATAGACCGACGAGAGCGCGAAATAACCGAACGATGAGCGCAGGAAAGCCAGCGCCACGACATGAGCTTCTCTGCCTGAAAGGAAGCCTCAAGGTCGTGCGCTGGTTTTTGCTGGCAACAGTAAAGCTTCAACCCTGTGATGGATTTGACGACACTTGTGCACGGATAGTAGTGTGTGTTGAAAGATAATCATCTACACATACGCTAACGCTTTTACATGTGCAGGAGACGGGCGACGGCTCTCTCTTTCATCAGAAGGAGGCTGACAGATGGGCTTCAACGGTTCTTACCAACCCAAGCAGTTTGACCTGAGCGGGCTTAACGGCATCTCCGATAAGACGCTCGATATGCACTTCAAACTCTACGAAGGCTACGTTAAAGAGACTAACAAGCTGACCGACAAGATTTCGGAGTTTCTGAAGGACGGCAACGTTGACCAGGATGAGATGCCCGCCTATTCGGAACTGACGCGGCGTTTGGGCTTCGAGTATAACGGCATGGTGCTGCACGAATACTACTTCGGCAACATGAAACGCCAAGGCGCAGGCGACCCGGACAAAGCATCCGCCTTCTACAAAAAAGCAGCCGGTACCTTCGGCTCTTACGAGATCTGGAAAGCGGATTTCGTCGGCGTCGGCAAGATGCGCGGCGTCGGCTGGGCCATCTGCTACCAGAACCCTGCCAACGGTCGTCTCTCAAACCACTGGATTACGCTCCATGAAACGGGCAACGTCTCAGGCTTCGTCCCCGTCCTCGTGATGGACGTTTGGGAGCACGCCTTTATTCTCGACTACAAACCGGCCGAGCGCCCTAAGTACATCGAAGCGTTCTTCTCCAATATTGACTGGCAAGCGGTCGAGCAGCGTCTCCAACCGGCGCAAGCTTAGCTAACTCAGACAAGTGTTAACTAGTCGTTTACAGGTAATCAGTTGAAACAGAAGATGACGGTCTTAACTGACGACCGTCAATTAACGACTGTCCACTTCGCAACGGAGGACAAATGAAATTATTCGCACGAACATTCTTAAACGGCGCGCTGCTGGCGTGTGTCGCCGTCAGCCTCGCAGGCTGCACGTCCGCCGATAACTCAAATTCTAATGCGACGGCGACAACCAACGTCTCGCCGCCGTCGGCCTCGCCTTCGCCCGCCGCGCAGACGCTCGCGTTGGCTGACCGCCCGCAGAAAATCAAAGACCAGATGAACGCGCGCGGCGAGCAGGACAAGGCTGAGCCATCGCTCTCCTTCGTCAGCCCGCGTGAGGGCGCGACCATCACGGGTTCGACCGTCGAAGTCAAGCTCAATTTGAGCGGCGACCTCAAGGGCTACAAGCCCATGAAAGACCCCTCGACCGGGATGGGCAATCACATTCACGTCATCCTCGACAATCAGCCCTACGAAGCTTACTACGACCTCAGCCAGCCCTTCGAGCTGCGCAACGTCACAGAGGGCAAGCACACCTTGCGCGTCTTCGCCTCGCGCCCATGGCACGAGAGCTACAAGAACGCGAACGCGTTTCAGATGGTCACCTTCAACGTCAAAGGCGGCGGCGATGCGACGAAGCCGACGACCACCGCCACGGGTCAGAAGATGGCCGACAATAAAAATACGAACGCAAGCGGCAACACCAACACCAACACAGCCGCTCCCGCTCGCGAAGGCAAAGACATGCAGCAGAGCACGGGCGGCGACGTTGATGCGAAAAAACCGCTCCTTACCTACAGCCGCCCGAAGGGCGAGTACAAGGACCAGGATGCGAATGCGATTATGATTGACTTCTGGCTCTCTAACGCCAAATTGCAGGGCGAGGGCGGCGAGTATCGCGTACGCTATTCGGTTGACGGCAGCGAGGCGAAATTCCTCGACAAGTGGGAGCCAATCTGGCTCAGCGGTTGGACGGCGGGCAAACACACAGTCAAACTCGAACTCGTTGACAAAAACGGCACGCCCGTCGAAAACGGCGGCTACAACACAACCACGCGCGAAATCACGGTCACGAAGTAACGAAGTGATGAGCAAAGAAGTGATGAGTAATGAGTAATGAGTGATGAGTAGAAAACTTTTTCTTTCTTTTACGAAAAAGGTTCTTAATGCCCCGCTGCTTGCGGCGGGGATGGCTGAACCATCTTGAGTGCGGGTTCGATGCCCGCGCACAAGATAGCGCAAGTTGATAGAATGCGTGCATGGTCTTCAGAAGAACTGCGCACGCT
>DASVPO010000035.1:0-50590 GCA_036382855.1 Pyrinomonadaceae bacterium
AGCTGATGACTTCGGCGCGTATGAAACCGCGTTCGATGTCGGAGTGAATCGTGCCTGCGGCGGCTTGCGCGCGCGTTCCCTGCGGAATAGTCCAAGCGCGCACTTCCTTCTCACCGGCGGTTAAAAATGACATCAGGCCGAGCAGGTGATAAGCACGCTTGATGAGATTGTCAACGCCGCTGCCTTCAACACCGAGAGCCTGTAGATAGTCCAGCCGTTCATCTGGCGGCAGCTCCACCAGTTCGGCTTCAAGTTGCGCGCAGATCGTGACGTACTCAGCCGCTTCCGCCGTAGCGATTTCGCGCACGGCGCGCACGTGCGGATTCTCTGACGCCTCACTGAGCGTCGCCTCGTCAACATTCGCGGCGTAGATGGTAGGTTTCATCGTGAGCAGGAAGAATCCGCGCGCGATTGCCATCTCATCGGCAGTGAGCGTGACGGTGCGTGCGGCCTTGCCATCTTCGAGGGTGGGTTGCAGCTTGTCCAAAACTTCAAGCTCGGAGCGCGCCTCGCGGTCGCCGCTCTTGGCCGTCCTTTGAGCGCGTTCGCGTCTGCGCTCGACGCTTGCGAGGTCGGCCAGCGCCAGCTCTATCTGAATGGTCTCGATGTCACGCCGGGGATCGACAGAGCCCTCGACGTGGACGATGCCCTCATCTTCAAAGCAGCGCACGACCTGTACGACCGTATCCGTCTCGCGTATGTTGGCGAGAAACTGGTTGCCGAGACCTTCGCCTTTGGATGCGCCGCGCACGAGCCCTGCGATGTCCACAAACTCGACCGTCGCGGGCACGATGACGCTCGTTTTGACGAGCTTCGCCAGCGGCGCAAGCCTTTCATCGGGCACGGGGACGACGCCTATGTTCGGCTCGATGGTGGCGAAAGGATAGTTGGCGGCGAGCGCCGCCGATTGCGCCGTGAGCGCGTTAAAGAGAGTGGACTTCCCGACGTTCGGCAATCCGACGATACCTGCGCGGAGCATAAAGATAACCTCTGTTGTAAACAATCAACCGCTGAGCTTTAAAACTAATCTCTGACATCTACCATCCGGCATCATCGCTTGTCCAGTCGGCCCTTGAAAATATTTCTACGGACTAACCATCTCACGCGCGCATTGCTCTAAAAATTGCGTCGTCCGTTAACGTGAAAGCGTTTTTACTTTGATGATAAAAGGCCCGCAACAGAGCATTGACTTATCAACGGCTTTAGCAATATAAGCTATTTCACGAGATTATTTCCTCGCCCATCTTTGCTTAGTCGCTATTGATGCCCGATTCTTCAATCGGCTTGGAGCGCGGATTGAAGTGATTGGCCCTAAATGCCGTGAACGTAAGAACACGGCGGGAGAAAGCAGCATGAGTATGCAGACAAACAAGAGTCTTCCGATGTACTTTCCTCCGTCACCGTTTAGCCTGAGCGACGCCGTGATGTGTTCGACCCTCGTCAATACAGCCTACGATATGTACCAGCAGTGGGCCAACCAAGGCGCGCCTTCAAACCCTTCGAAGTTTAGCTGGACGCCAAACGGGCCAAGCCTTCTTTACAGCGCACCACTCTGGGGCGTGGCGAAGATGGTCGAGTCTTATCCCGAACCGTTTGCGTTTGTGGCTCAGAATAAGACGAGCGGCGTTACTTATCTGGCCTTCCGTGGCTCGGAGACTGATGCGGATTTTTATGAGGATGCGTTTCTGGACCAGGCGACGTATGACCCGGTTGTGCCCGGATACGGCTACGTTCACTGGGGCTTCATGGACGTTTACACACGCTCTTACTCAAGCTGGGAATACAAGGTCGCGCCGCTGCGCACCAGCATTCTTAACGTGCTCATCAGTTTGCAGACTTCAACAAAGGCCCTCTACATCACAGGGCACAGCCTCGGCGCAGGACTTTCGACGCTCTCCGTGCCCGACATTGCGATCAACTCTCCTTTTAAGAGCAAACAGATTCCGATGTTTCACTATTCGCTGGCAAGCCCGCGCGTCGGCGACCCGACCTTCGCTCAAAAGTATAATTTCCAACTGCCGTTTAAGACCTTCAGAATCGTCAACACGGAAGACATAGTGCCCGATGGCCCGCCGTCCGTCTCGGACAATTACATCTACGAGCACGTCGGCACTATCGTCGCCTACACGGCGCAATACGGAACGACCGGCGGCAACCACGACCACCTGAACTCTTACTACTACGCGCTGAACCATCCGACCCAACCGCAAGGGCCAACCGTCTCGTCGGGAGAATACGGGAGCTTGAGAATGGCCGCCGCACGCCGGCAGCGGCTCATCCAGAAGGGAGAGCCTGCGCCCGAAGAAAGCGGCCAGTAAGAGCCTGTGGTAATGAAAAGAGAGTTGAGCGAGACGAGATTCATCGTCGCCCGCAGCCGGATTGACGGGCGCGGGCTGTTTGCCTTGAAGGCGTTGCCCGCGAGAAGAAAGATAGGCGAGTTGGAAGGCGAGCGCATCAGCCGTGCCGCTGCGCGTCGTCGTGCGCGCACACGCGAGCGTGTTGCCATCGTCGAGTTAAACGACGGCACGGCCATTGATGCCGCCAACGGCAATCAGTTCTCCTACATCAATCATGCCTGCCATCCGAATCTCTACATGCGTATTATCGGAGCGCACATAGAGTTCTACACGCTGCGCGCCATTCGTGCGGGAGAAGAATTAACCTGTAACTACGGAGAGACGCATCACGCCGGCAAGCGCCCGTGCAACTGCCGGAGCGAGAACTGCTGCGGCTTCATCTGAGACCAACGTCGGTGCGGCGATGCTGACACAAGGCGAGCAAGCTTCCCCGTCATTATCTACCAGCGTGTTTGTCATCATCCGGCGGGCGGAAAACCGGGCCGGGCGCGCGATTAAAAAGAGGGGTTGATTATTCGAACTAATCTGCAAGGGAGAAGATAAGGAATGGAAAAAAGGCAGTTGGGTGAGAGCGGTCTGGCGGTCTCTGCGATGGGGCTGGGCTGCATGGGAATGTCGGAGTTTTACGGGCAAAGCGACGATGCGGAATCCGTCGCGACTATTCACAGAGCGCTCGACCTCGGCATCAATTTTCTTGACACGGCTGACATGTACGGCCCGTTTACGAACGAAGAGTTGGTGGGGCGCGCCGTTCGCGGCCGGCGCGAGCAGGTGTTGATAGCGACGAAGTTTGGCGTCGTCAGAGACGAATCCAACAAGATGATACGCGGCATCAGCGGCAAGCCCGAATACGTCCGCTCGGCGTGCGAAGTGAGCCTGCGTCGCCTCGGTGTTGACGTGATTGATTTGTACTACCAGCATCGCGTTGACCCTGAGACGCCGATAGAGGAGACGGTCGGCGCGATGAAGCAACTGGTCGAGGAAGGAAAGGTGCGGCGCATAGGTCTTTCCGAAGCCGGAGCGGAGACCCTGCGTCGCGCGCACGCGGTTCATCCTATCGCTGCGTTGCAGAGCGAGTACAGCTTGTGGAGTCGCGAGCCGGAGGACGGAATACTTGACGTTTGCAGAGAACTCGGCGTCGGGTTTGTTGCCTACAGCCCGCTGGGGCGCGGATTCCTGACAGGACAGATCAAACGCTTCGAGGATTTAGCCGACGACGACTATCGCCGGCAATCGCCGCGTTTTCAGGGCGAGAATTTCCAGAAAAATCTGCAACTCGTCTCTCGCGTCGAAGAGATAGCGAGAGAGAAAGGTTGCACGCCCGCGCAGCTTGCGCTCGCATGGGTGATGGCGCAGGGGCAGGACATAGTGCCGATTCCCGGCACGAAGCGGCGCAAGTATCTGGAAGAAAACGCGGGCGCGCTCGATGTGGAATTGACGGAAGCAGACCTGAAGCGGATTGACGAAGTCGCGCCCAGAGGCGTCGCGGCTGGCACGCGCTATCCGGCGGCGATGATGAGTTCGGTTAATCGCTAACGTGAGGCGGCAGTGAAGGTAAGTAAACTATATTTTGACACGGGAGAAAAAGGATGAAACGTAAAGCTTCTGCACTCTGGCAAGGCGGCCTGAAAGACGGACGCGGCAGCATCTCAACCGATAGCGGTGTGCTGTCTCAGACGCAGTATTCGTTTAGCACGCGCTTTGAAGAGGGCATCGGCACTAACCCTGAGGAATTGATTGCGGCCGCTCACGCGGGCTGCTTCTCGATGGCCCTTTCAGGCCAACTCGGCAATGCAGGACTGACAGCCGAAAGCATCAACACGACCGCCTCCGTTACGCTGACAAAGACGGACGCAGGATTCACGATTACAACTGTTCATCTGGACGTGCGGGCCAGAGTGCCCGGCGCTGACCGGCAGGCATTCGAGACCGCAGCCAACAACGCCAAAGCAGGCTGCCCCGTCTCACGTCTCCTCAAGGCGGAGATTACGATGGACGCACAGCTTGAAGAATAAGACTGCTGATACGGATTGAGCGAGAGAAGAAATTAACCACAGGGAAAGAGGGTAAAAGGGTAAAAGGGGAAGAGGGTAAAGGCAAACGGTCTTCCTTTTCCCCTTTCGCCTTTTGCCCTCTTTACCTTTCTTCCAAAGCTGAGCTTTCAGGAAAGATGCGCGAGACGTTTGCGCGCTTTGACAATCTGCCGGTTGATGCTTTCGGCCTGAGCGCCGAGCGCATCGCGGCCGCTTTGGGCTTCTTCGTCAACTTTGAGCTTGAGTTGATAGAGGCCGTCCTGCCTGATACGCTTGATTCCAAACTCTACTGTGCGCAACTCCTCCTTGAGCGCGATGAGGCGGCTGGCGAGGTCTTGCGTGTCGTCCGTCGAGTTTGTTGTCGTGCAGAAAAATTGCAGTTCTTCATCGCCGAGGAGCGTGTGCAGGCTTTCTACGTCGCCTTCGCGATAGGCGCGGCTCGCTTCGGCCATCACCGTATGACGACGACGAGCCTCCTTTTCGTCGGCAGCATGGTCTGGATGAAACATCTTGGCGACGGCCCAGAACAGTTTGCGTAAACTTCCGCTGACGGGCGCGGCCGACGAGGTTTGCGTTGCCGCAGCATCTTCGGCCGCATCTTCCGTTTCCTCTCCGGCTTCAACGCCGAGCACGCGCTCTTCAGCCTCTCTGATAGCGCGTTCGATTCCGGCTAACTCCGCGAGACGGCTTCCGATGGTTTGCGTGTAGCGCGTTTTGAACTCGCGAAACTCTTCCTGTAGCGCCGCCAACTCGTCGCGTTTATCGTTCAGGCTAGTCTCAAGGCGCGCGACTTCAAGCGATAAATCCAGAGGTTCGTTGCGGGCCGCGGATTGGTGAAGACTAATACTCTGCATCTCAACAGAGACTTTAACAAAGCACCTCTTTCATCCGCAATCGCGCGCCCGACGATTTCACTTCGTTTCCGTGCAGCCTGCGGTAAGGATGGTCGAAGCGATGTTGACTATCTTCCAGCCTCCGTTTGTGCGTAGTAGTTGAATGGAGTTGAAGCCGCAGTTGGTCAGGCGCTCGCCGACGTGAAAGTCGTAGCGTCCCCAGACGGTGTTCGCGGCCTGCTTGCGCGCTTGTCCGGCAGTGTGCGCGGCCGCGATGATGACCGGGCATAAGAGGCAAACGGGCGCGGCTATCAGGACGAATAAGATGGCGCGCTTCTTCACTCTGGTTGTTCCTTACCGTGAGACTCGCTCTGGTTTTTAACTGCTCAGACCGTTTCACTGTTTACGTTATTTCAGCCGCAGATGTTTTTAGTTTCCAGACCATTAGTTGATTTGAATTGCGTGCGCTTCTCGCGTTAAGAGTAAAGAGTCTCAAAATTGAAAGGAACAGGCATGAATCTCAAAGGGATAAAATTGGTCCGTATTTTCGCGGCGACAGCTTTAATTCTCGTGACCGTCTCTCTGGCCGCAGCGCAGAAGGGAACGACCATCAACAAACGCGTGCAGTTTCCGCGCGGGCGCACGACGGCCGTCCTCAAGGGCAAAGCCAACTGGGGCGCGAGCTACGTCTACCGCCTCAGGGCGCAGGCGGGCCAGACCATGCTCGTACACATTACGGGAGTGCCGACCTTCCGCATCATCGCGCCGCGCAGCCGCAACTACGAGGCGCTGCCCGGTGCGGACAACGTGCAGGATTGGACCGGCGAGTTGCCGCGCACCGGCGACTATCAAATCGTCGTCGGCCATGCTAACGACAACTACACGCTCGCTCCCTACACGCTCGAAATCACAATCAGGTAGCCGTAGCAATAACTTCATACACCGCCACCCTGAGCAGCGCGTAACACGAAAGCGGCGAGACCTTCCAAGAGCAGGCTCGCCGCTTCCTTGCTTCATCATTCTTTCTTAATCTCCCGCACACGAGACGAAGCTACGGCAGAATGTTCGCGCCACATCTTTTTGCTCCGGCCCTTAAACGGCTTTCCATGAAAAGCCAGCTTTTCTACTTTCGCCTTGCCGCGGGCGGAAACAATTGAATAAGATGCAGCGTAAAGTCTTCGACCCATGCAGCTCTCTCGGAGGTGTTTTCATGCGCAGATTCTCAACCCCGTTCATCCTGATTCTGTTGGCAGCAGCGTTAGTCACATTCGGGCACGCGGCCGTTAGGGCGCAGGATACGCAGCCCGGCGCGGCAACGGCGGCGGCCGTCAAAACCGTAGAGATTATCTCGCCCGCAACTGAAGCGGAGGTCGGCAAGCCTTTGAAGTTTACGGCTGTCGCCAAAGACGCTTCAGGTAAGACAATCAGCCAGCAGCCGAGCGCGTGGTTTGCCGCGCCGTTTGACCTAGCGGCCGCCGGTGAAGATGGCACAATCAGTTTCTTTCAGCCCGGCGAAGTGCTCATCGGAGCAATTGTCGGCGGCAAGGCAGGCTTTACCAAAGTTATAGTCAAAGCTCCGCCAGTCGCACGCATTGATATAGACCCTGTTAGCCGCCCGCTCGTCGTCGGCGGCACGACCAAACTGAGCGCCACGGCCCGCTCTTCCAACAACAACCCGCGCAGCGATGTCGCCATCGCATGGGTTTCAGATAATCCTTCAATCGCGACCGTGGATGCTGCGGGCGTCGTGACGGGCATTGCGCCGGGTCGTGCTACCTTGCGCGCCACGGCAGGCAGCGGCAGCGGCACTCTTAACATTAACGTCGTGAACAGCACGCTGACCGGCCTCTCTATCGAGCCGCGTACAATCAGCGCGCGCACAGGCGATGTCATTCGCTTCAAGGTGCGAGCACAGGGCACTGGCGATCAGGTTGATAACTTCATGGCGCGCTGGGCCGTCAGCGGCGACGGCGCGACCATTGACCCTGACGGCGGCTTCGTCGCAGAGCGGCCGGGCACGTACATCGTCACAGCCACCAGCGGCACACATCAATCGGTCGCATCGGTCGTCATCGCGCCGCGCAACGTCGAACGCGATATACAG
Organism: Pyrinomonadaceae bacterium; assembly: GCA_036382855.1. Taxonomy (GTDB): domain Bacteria; phylum Acidobacteriota; class Blastocatellia; order Pyrinomonadales; family Pyrinomonadaceae; genus DASVTR01. Next base: position 7,328 of record DASVPO010000035.1, read on the forward strand.
ATCGTCGGCCACGCGCTCTCGAAAGATACGCTCGACGGCAAAGGCGCTGTCATACAGACCGCCGAGCAGTGGATTTTCGGCAACTACGCCTACGTCTCGACCATCTGGGACAAGTTGCTCGTCTACGACATCTCCGACCCCGCGCATCCGAAGTTGACCGACACGCTGAAGGTTGACGCGCGCACCATCAACGATGTCAGCATCACTGCTGACGGAAAAATCGGCGTCATCACACGCGAGGGAGCTTCGAACCGCAAGAACGGTATCGTCTTTCTGGATACCTCGGATTTGGCCCACCCGAAAATCATTTCCGAGTATACGGAGACTGTGACGGGCGGTGTCCATAGCGCCTTCATTGACAAGCACTACGTTTACCTGACGGACGACGCGACCGGCTCCATGCGCGTGATAGATTTCAGGGACGTTAAGAATCCGAAGGAGGTCGCGCGCTGGCAGGTCGAGAATGATGTCATCACGACGTTTCGCACCAAAGAGGGCGAAACCGTCAGCGGCCGCTACCTGCACGACCTACAGGTCAAGGACGGGCTGGCCTATCTGGCCTACTGGCGCGACGGCCTCATCATTCTAGATGTCGGCAACGGCATCAAGGGCGGCAGTCCCGAAAAGCCGCAGCTTGTCAGTCGGCTGCCCTTCAACCATTACGAGCTCTACGGCAACAACTGGCTCGCCGGCTCACACTCCGTCTTCCGTTATAAGAACTACGTCTTTGTCGGCGACGAAGTCTTTCCGCCCATCTTCGACATCCACAGCAAGAACCGCATCCCTGTGCGCGGCATCGTCCACGTCGTTGACGTTTCGGACATTGAGCACCCGCGCAAGGTCGCCGAGTATCCCGTGCCGGAATCCGGGGCGCACAACATTTGGGTGGACAACGACATGCTGTACATGGGCTACTACAACGGCGGCGGGCGCGTCGTTGATGTTTCAGGAGAACTGCGCGGCGACCTCTACCGTCAAGGCCGCGAAATCGCACACCTCTGGGCCGGTCATCCCGAAGGCTATCGCCCCAATATGCCCTTCACATGGGGTGCACAACCCGTCGGCGACCTCATCTACTTCAACGACATCAACAGCGGCCTCTGGATAGTCAAACTCGGTGGCCCGAAGGTCAAAGGCTCAACGACTGAACCGGGTAAGTAAGAAGCAACCACTACACTATAAAGAGAGAAGGCAGCGACCTTGATAGGTGCTGCCTTCTCCCTTTTAAGGCTTCTTACTATTTTTACGGCGCAGCTATTCTTTAGCGCTCTCAGGCTTTTCCATCCTCAAAAAATCTATCCCCGCCGCTTCTTCGCCAACGTCCACGGTGGCGACTGTCTTTAAGGCTTCGAGGTCTATGATTTCGACTGTGCCGGGTTCGCTTCCGATGCCTTCGACGGAGATGAAGGCGTAGCGATTATCTGGCGAGACAGTTGCGCCGTGCAGCACTTTGCGCTTGGTCGGAAGGCGTGCAAGTTCGTTTCCCGTTTTCAAGTCGTAGATGGAGACGGACTGGTCGCGTTTGTTGGTCGCTATCAGCCAGTTATCCTTCGTGACCGCTAGATTATAGACTCCGGGACGAGCCGCAATACGTCTTCGCACTTTCCAGTTTTGTGCGTCAACTTCAACTATCTCGCTCGATTTGTTGCAGGCGACATAGACGGAAGAGCCGTCGAGCGAAGGTTGGGCCCACGTGGGCGAGCAGGAGACATCACCCGGCTTCGGAGGCTCCAGGCCGTGGCCGCCCATATCGTGCTTCTGATGCGTCACGCCGCTTGGCGTTCCTGACGTAGCCATGCTCGGAGCGTTCGCGTGTGGCGCACCCGTCATGCCCATCTCGCGACCCTTCGTGAGCAGAAAGTGGCGCGAGACCTTGAGCGTTGCCGTATCCACCTCGACCAGCATGTCGTCCATCATGCAGGCAGAATATTGTTTTGTTCCCTGCGGATTGAGGCGCGAGCCGTGAGGCATCGTGCAGGTCTTGATGCGCGCAATCTCCGCCATCAGTGAGGTCGCAACGACCGAGACGGAAGAGGGAACCATGTCGCCGTGCAGGTTGAAATTAACGACGTATAGAAACTGCCCGTCGGGCGTTAAATCCATCGTCGCCGGAAATGAGCCGAGCGCAACGCGGCCCACAACGGAGTCGTCCGCTGTCCTGTATTTCCAGACAGAACCGTTGGGCCTTCCGTTTGACAGCGAGACATAATAGAACTGCTTGTCTGGCGAGATGACGACCCCGTGCGGGCCGTCAATGTCGGTCGGCATATTGCCGGTCGCGAAATCGCGTTCCACGCGCGCGCCCTTTGGTCCAAAACGCACCAGCGCAATCCTGTCGGCGGATTCCGAGAGCACATAGACCAGATAGTCCTGCTCCGGCGGGCGCTGCGCGAACGCCTGCGAAGCGAGCGCGCCAAACGATAGAAGGGCGAGCATGAGGACTTTCAAGAGGCGCGACCCACGCAACGAATACCCGGCCCGCTCAAACAATTTACGCCTTGCAATCATTCCCACGTCCTTCTCATCAAGCGCTGCGATAAGCCGCGTCATCAACACTAAGATTCTTCTCGCGCATCTTTATTATGAGATGCGCGATGCTTTAACGCAAACGGCTCTGCCTCTCTTGCGACAGAGCCGTTTGAAGATGGGAATTGCTTCGCGTCAGGGTCAGCCGTTTATCAGGGCTGCTTGGCTTCGGCGACGACCATCGTCTTATCTTTAATCTTATCGTTTCCGAGCGGCTTGAGCTTCTTCACTTCGGCAATGCCTTTCTCGTTCTCCTCCAGCATGATTTTGCCGTGTCCCTTCCACATGCCCATTTCGATGCCGATGCGGAAGTAGTAGTGCTGGCCGCGCCCCATATCAATAGCGAAGCCTTTCTTCTTGTCGGTCATGTGGACGATGTGTTTGCCGGGCTTGACCTTGAGCATCAGGTAGCGGCCGTTGTCCATGCGCGCGAGTTCGACGCCGTCTATGAAGACGGAAGGCTCAAGGGCTTTGCCGACGTACTTGCTCGGACGATAAATATAGACGGTCGCTAAATCCTCTGCGCCTGCGTTTTCAATCGCTGCACCTGCTGAAGCGGCGCTCGCATCAGTGGCTTCCACGGCGACCAGCGATGAGTCAACGACTCGAAAACGCTTTTCCTCTGCGACGTAAACCTTGACCGGCGTGCCCTCTTTGATTTTGGCGTCTTCGCCCTTCTTCAGCAGGAAGAGAGAACTGACGAGGATGGAGAGCGCTGCGACGCTGTTAGTCTTGTCGTCGCCCTCTTTGCCTTTCGCGGCGCGCAGCTTTAATGGTTTGCCGTCAACGGTCGTCGTTGATTCGACTGTGATGCCGAGCTTTCCGGCCTTGCCCATCATTCCGCTCTTCTCCGCGTTGACGACGAAGCCTGTGGCCTTCGTTCCTTTGCTAATCAGGACGCGGCCCTTGACGACTACATCTTCGTCAACCTTAAACTCGACCGTATCGCCGGGCTGCGCCTTCTTACTTGAGATCTCCTGCGCCGTCACAATATTAAAAGCAGTGTCCTCGGCAAGGACAAACTCTTCATCCTGTGCTGCGGTTGTTTCCTGTGAAAAAATATCTATGCGGTAGGTTGACTGCAAGGCCATGATCAGCATCAGGCCGATGACAATCGTCTTCATCCATCTGGCTTGAAAGTTCATAATATTCAGCATCCTGTCTTGTGGGTTTTGAGAATCGTTGAACGTACTGTTGACGAGCGCTCGAACCGGGCTTTTGTGTTAGGGGTGGGGAGTTCTACAAACGTTTGCATCTCGTCAACAGCGAGAACGACACGGTAAATTATACGCCGCCCGCAGAGATGTCAAATGTTGAAAGGGCCGCGAACCATCCACAACAGTTGCAGGCAATTGCTTGATAGCTTAACTCTCGCGGCGGCCTTCGCGTGATGCATTGTTTCCTCTCCGCTCGTGGAGTGCTATTCTTGTGCGCGCCGGGAGAATGCGGCGCAGAAAGTTTGCTGTGAAGAAGACTATGGCCCAGGACGGGCGGATACAGGTCTTGACGGACGGAGAATGTCCGCTGTGTCGCTGGTCGCGTGCGAAGATTGAGCCGCGCGACCGCCGGCAGCGCATCGAATGGCTCAACTACCGCGACCCGGAAATCATAGAGCGCATCAACCCGCCATACACTTTCGCTGAACTGGACAGGGAGATGCACGTGCGCGACGCGCATGGACGCTGGACGGGCGGCTACGAAGCGTGGCTTGAGATAATGCGCGTGCTGCCGCGCTGGCGCATCACCGTCCCGCTCGTTTCCCGCTGGCCTTTCACACGCCTCGGCCCGCTTTTCTACAAATGGCTCGCCAGCCGCCGCTACGCACTCTTCGGCGTCCCACCGCCCTGCGACGCAAACGGCGTCTGCTCCCTGCACAAGCAACGATGAAGTCGGAATTATTAACGCGGAACGGTTAACCGAAAGGCATCCTGCTTTCCAGTTCATCTTTCAACATTCGTCGTCCGCGTTACGTCGTTTCTGCGTTCCGCATTCATCGTTCAGCATTTGTCGTCGCGTTCCGCGTTCCGCTTTCACCCCTTTCCTTCAGGCGAACCTTTGGAGGCTGCGGGGCATCTGAATTGCTGAACAAGGAGAGGTAAAAAAGATGAATTTCGGTAGAAAAATCTCAGCAATTTTCGCAACTTTGATGCTTATTGTGGCCGCGTCGGTGGCAACGCCCGCGGCGACGTTGAAAGACGACGGCAAGGGCGGCGCGAAGGTGAAAACCAGCCTTCAGGAGCCTTTGAATCTGGCCGTGTTAGTGCAGGACGACCTTGTCCCACGCGTCGGCAGCGAGCTTGGCGTGACGCGTGAGTTCATACGCTCTTTGCCTGCGGGGTCGCGCGTGATGGTCGGCTATATTACGACGGGTTCTTTGAAAGTGCGCCAGCAGTTTACAAGCGACCTTGAGTTGGCCGCGAAGAGCTTGCGCGTGCCGGTCGGCAGCACAACGGCGTCGCCTTATAATCCTTACGTCGAAGTGATTGAGGCTTTGCGTAAGTTTGATTCGGAAGGCGGCACGAATCGCAACGCCGTGCTCTTAATCTCGGACGGCCTGGACACTTCACGCGGCTTCGACGTGACGGCGGCTGCCAATTCGCTCGATTTGCTGCGCGCTATCAAGAAGGCGAAGGAGCGCAACGTGGCTATCTATTCCTTCTACGCGCCTTCGGTCGGGCTCACGAGTTGGAATCGGACTGCCATCAGCTACGGACAAAGCTCGCTCAACCGTCTCTCGGATGAGACCGGCGGACGCGCTTTCTTCCAGGGCACAAGCTTCGTCACCTTCGACGCCTACTTTGACCAACTGCGCGAAACACTCAACGAGCAGTTTGCCAGAGCCTACTAATTTCTCCAGAGCTTCTAACTTCAAAAGGGCGGGACACGCTTCATCAAGTGTCCCGCCCTTTTCTGTTTCCCCGCCATACGACCGGCAGTCCTCAACACGGCCGTTCTTCCTACGCGAATAAAAGCTTCGGACAGCCATGTATTTTTCTTCCTCGCCTGCGCACTGTTGTCTGAAGCCGCAAAACTTTTGTTCGCTTTAACTTCTACTCTTCAAGGAATACGGTGATATTGACAATGATGAAACAAACACTCAATAGCTCTTCACATTTGAAAGCTCTACAAGCTCATTTTTCAACCCGCTTATTTTTCTCGACGATGACGACGCTCGTGCTCCTCGTTGGCCTCGCTGCTCAAAGCGCGTTTGCACAGAGCTACAGGCCGCGCGCCGATTACGATGGCGACAGCCATTCAAACCTTGCAGTCTTCCGTCCAGACGAGGGCAACTGGTATATCAAGTCTGAATGGTTCGAAACCACCATCATTCGCAACTGGGGCAATGCGGACGACCGTATCGTGCCCGGCGATTACGATGGCGACGCCGTCACAGACTTTGCCGTCTGGCGCATGTCGGAAGGCAATTGGTACATCATTCAGAGTTCGAAAGACCATGCAGTGTTAGAGAATCTGGGCACGGAGGGCGACATTCCCGTGCCGGAGGATTACGACGGCGACGGCCGGACGGATGTTGCGGTCTTCCGTCCCTCGGAGGCTCGTTGGATTGTGAAAACCAGCAGCGGCGCTCTGCGCGGCGGCGTCTTTGGCGAGAGCACAGACCTTCCCGTTCTGGGCGACTTCACGGGTGATACTGTCGCCGACCTCGCCGTCTACAGGCCGAGCACGGGCTTCTGGCTGATAACCGATAGCGCCACGAACCAGCAAATCGTGCGGCAGTGGGGCACGGACGGCGACCAGCCCGTTCCGGCCGATTACGATGGCGACGGCAGGCAGGATATTGCCGTCTTCCGTCCATCGGAAGCTAACTGGTATATCATCGGCAGCAAGACCAACACAGCGGTCGTGCGCAACTGGGGCGACGCCAGCGACGTGCCCGTTCCGGGCGACTACGACGCAGACCTGAAGGCTGACATAGCGGTCTGGCGTCCTTCGGAAGGAAAGTGGTATATCGTTATCAGCGCCAACAACTTTGTCGTCGTTGAAGCCTGGGGCACGAAAGGCGATGTGCCTGTCCAGTCGGCCTATCTTCCAGCGAACGAGAAAGGGCAGTCCTCGTTTTTCAACACTAAATAGCTGCCTGCTCATGTAACAGAGAAACGCCCGTAGTTACAGTCAGGCTCAAAAGCTCAAGCGCCGCTCGTGAAATAATCGTTCACGGGCGGCGTTTCTCTGTCTGAAGTTTCCGGCGTGCGTCGCGTCGGGCCAAGCCTTTGCCGCTCGCCGCCCTGCGGTGGTAAAGTTAAGCTTCACGCGCCACAACGTCGAAGCTCTCATCAGGACGCGCGGCGACCGTTCCGGCCAGTGCCATGAAAACAGATAGAGGACGCGAATACTGTCTCATCGTCGAGGGGGCTTACCTGACGGAGTCCGAGGCCGAGCACGCGCTCCGCGACCCGTTTATCGAAGACTGGGTTGAGCAGACCGGGCGCTTTCGGATTCACAACATGGGCGAAATCGAAATCACGCCGGGCGTGCCGCTCGGCAATCTTGGCGTCCTGATGCTCGACGAACGCCTCTTCGAGATTGCAAGCTCTGACCCGGAGCATCCGCTGACAGAACATCAGGCCAAAGGCGTTGCAGATGCGCTGCGCAGGCAGGACATGTTTGACGAAATCAGCGTCGAGCCAAGAGAAGAAGTGATGAGTGATGAGTAATGAGTAATGAGCTGAAGACTCTTGCTTTTCACTCATCACTCATTACTCATCACTCATCACTTTTGTTATGGTCGAGGAAGTCTTGCAAAGTTTTGTTGACGGGCGCGTTATGGTGTTGGTGGGAGATTTGACGCGGCAGGAGGTGGACGCCGTCGTCAATGCTGCCAACTCGACGCTTCTTGGCGGAGCGGGCGTTGACGGTGCGATACACCGAGCTGGCGGCGCACGAATTTTAGAAGAGTGTCGTGAGATCCGGCGCACAGAGTTTCCAGATGGTCTGCCGACGGGGCAAGCTGTTATCACTACGGGCGGGCAATTGCCTGCGCGCTTTGTGATTCACACGGTTGGGCCAATCTACGGCCAGCACGGCGGGCAGGAGGCACATCTGCTGGCGGCGTGTTATCGCAACTCGCTGCTGCTCGCAGCCAAGCGGGCTTTGCGCTCCGTTGCTTTTCCGGCCATCTCGACGGGCGCTTACGCTTACCCGCGCTCGGAGGCGGCGGCGGTTGCGTCGCAGTCGGTTGAGAAATTTTTGAGCGACGATGAGAGGCTTGCTGAAGTGCGTCTGGTCTTCTTCAGCTTGAATGATGCGGAAACGTTTCTCAAGCATCAGCGGTTTACTAATTCAGCGGCGTAGGACAAAAGGTTAATGGTTCAATTGTCAGCGGAAGTCGAAAGGCGCGTTGCTCCCGAGCGTGGGCGCGTGCTGCCAGTGAGTTTGAGTTCGCTCGAACGTCTGGCATGGAATTACTGGTGGAGTTGGGCACACGACGGCATTGCTCTCTTCCGCGATTTGGACCCGGCCGTGTGGGAAGAGTGTGAGCACAACCCGCGACGGCTGCTGGCAGAGGTCTCAGAGTTCCGGCTGATGCAGATGGCGACTGACCCGCACTACTGCGGGCGCGTCTCAAAGCTGGCCGCAAGCTTCGATGCGCAGATGGCCGACGAGCGCATCTGGCAACCCTCCGCGGGCCAACCTATCACACGCGAGAACCCTATCGCCTACTTCTGCGCCGAATACGGCATACACGTTTCGCTCCCGCTTTATTCGGGCGGCCTCGGAATTCTCGCGGGCGACCATTTGAAATCCGCAAGCGATTTGCGGCTGCCGCTGGTGGCCGTCGGGCTGCTCTATCGCTACGGCTACTTCCGTCAACGACTAACACGCGACGGCTGGCAGGAAGAGCACTACGGCGTAACTCATCCTCATGCTCTGCCCATCCGGCAGGTCAGAGATGACGCGGGCGCGCCCGTTCACATCAGCGTTTCAATGCGCGGGCGAGAGGTGCGTGCGCAGGCTTGGCGCGTTGATGTCGGGCGCGTGCCGCTCTACCTGCTCGACACGGACATCCCCGAAAACGAAGAGATGGACAGGTGGGTGACGGGCCATCTCTACGGCGGCGACCGCGAGACGCGCATCGTGCAGGAGATGCTGCTCGGAATCGGCGGCGTCCGACTGCTGCGCCGCCTCAACATTGAGCCGTCCGTTTTTCATCTCAACGAAGGCCACTCGGCTTTTCTGACGCTCGAACTCGTGCGCGAACTCAGAGAGAAGCGCGCACTCGATTTCGAGACGGCGCGCGGCGAGATTCGCGAGCGTTGCGTCTTTACGACGCACACGCCCGTTGCCGCCGGTAACGACGAGTTTGCCACACCGCTCATCGAAAAGTGTTTCGGTGATGCTTACGAACAATCGCTCGGTCTTGCGCACGAGGATTTTTTGAAACTCGGGCGCGTCAACCCGCAGGACCCGGACGAGTGGTTCGGTTTGACGCCGCTCGCAATCAGGATGTGCCGCTCGACCAACGGCGTGAGCGCCAAGCACGGCGAAGTCTCACGTGCGCTGTGGCATGACATCTGGCCGGAGACATCTTCGGTTGAAGAGATTCCGATTACCTCCGTCACCAACGGCGTCCACGCGCCAACGTGGGTCGCACCGCTTATTCGCGCGCTCTATGAGAAACACATCGGCCCTGACTGGGCCAATCGCCTGCACGATGTTGAAGAGTGGCGCGCAGGGATTGAGAAGATTTCCGACCGCGAACTGTGGGAAGCGCACAGCCTGCTCAAGCAGCGCCTCATCGCCTTCATTCGCCATCGCTCGTTTCACGCGCGCGGCCATCGCGGCGAGAGTCGCGATTACACGGAAGCTGCGCGGACGATGTTTGACCCTTCGGCGCTGACCATCGGGTTTGCGCGCCGCGTCGCCGCCTACAAGCGTTGGAGCTTGCTCCTGACAGACCCGGACCGGCTGTTGCGTTTGATTAACGATAGGGAACGCCCCGTGCAGTTTGTCTTCGCGGGCAAGGCACACCCGCAGGATCAGGGCGCGAAGCTCATCCTGCAACAACTTGCGCGCTGGAAGTATGAGCCGCTCGTGATGAACCGCGCCGTGTTTCTGCAAGACTACGATCAGGAGATAGCACGTCAACTCGTGCAGTCGGTTGACGTATGGCTCAACGTCCCGCGCCGCCCGCTCGAAGCCTCCGGCACGAGCGGCGAAAAGGTGGCGATGAACGGCGGACTGAATCTCTCGATTCTCGACGGCTGGTGGATTGAGGGCTACGACGGCGCAAACGGCTGGGCCATCGGTGAACGCCATGCGGCCATTGAAGAGGAAGCCGAAACGGAAGAGATGGACTTGCGCGACGCCGAATCGCTCTATCGCACGCTGGAAGAGGAAGTCGTGCCACTCTACTATGAGCGCGACGCCGGAGGCTTGCCGCGCGGCTGGGTAGCACGCATGAAGCACGCCATACAGACGCTCGTTCCAGCCTTCAACAGCGACCGCATGGTCGAAGAGTACGCGCGCAGGATTTACCGTAAATGAGCGCTTGATTCGTTGTGGTCATTGATTCATTGATTCATTTGTTTAAGTAACTAAATCAACCACATCAAGCAATGAATCGAGCGCCGGGGAGAAGTCAACATTAAGTGGCGCTGAAGCCTCACGAGGCCGGGTTCACGACGAAGCCGGGGTTTATCCGCTGGCTGACTTACGGCTTCTTTGCGTTGATCATCCTCGTGCTGATTACCGGCATCGTCATCAACATCAGGCAGCGTCTTAATGCTCGCAACGCGCGGCCTGTGCCAGACCCCGCCAAACTCGCTCTCAAGCACACGCTCGTTGCGCCCAACCTGAAACTCAAAACGGTGGCCTTCTCGTCCGATGGTAAATTTATCGTCGTGGGCTGCAATGATGGGACGCTCAAAATCTGGGATACGGAGACGGGCAGCCTGCTGCGTTCGTTGTCGGGCCATGCGCGCGATGTGCGCGCCGTCGCAGTCTCGCCCGACGGGCGTTCTATTTTGAGCGGCGGCGCGGACGGGACTGTCAGGCTGTGGGATGCTGCCAGCTTCGAGTTGAAGCAGACGCTCTCTGAACATCAGGGCGAAGTCTTCGCCGTCGCTTTCGCGCCTGACGGCCGGAGCTTCGCGTCCGGCGGAGAGGATAACGTCGTCATCATCCGGGATGCTGCGGGGAAGCCGCAACGCAGGCTGACGGGCCACGAAAATTGGATATACGCCATCAGTTTCTCTCCCGACGGCAAGACGCTCATCAGCGGCGGCTCGGACTATTCCGTGCGCGTCTGGGACACCGCGACGGGCGCGCAGTTGAAGTTGCTGAATCGCGAGAACACGCTTGAGACGGTGCGTGCGCTGGCGTTTGCTCCCGACGGGCGCACCTTTGCCTCCGGCGGCGATTTGCTTCGCCTCTGGGACGCACAGACCGGCGCGCTCAAGCTGACCCTCAGAGGCCACACAGATTGGCTGCGCAGCCTCGCCTTCTCGCCCGACAGCCGCCTGCTCGCAACCTGTAGCAACGACCAGACCGTGCGCCTCTGGGATGCGCAGGACGGACAACTGAAACACACGCTCAACGCCCACGCCGACCTGACAACAGCCGTCAGTTTTTCTCCCGACGGCCAGACTCTCGCCAGCGCCAGCGACGACGGCACGCTCAAGCTGTGGCGCGTCTCGGAGCTAAAATAACGTCGCGTGACGACTGTTCGGATTAGCAGTCGCAGTTGTGATAAACTGCTCGGCTTGTGCCGGATGAAAGTTTGTGCATGAAGAGAAACGGAGCGGAGAAGCCGGGAGCGAGCCAGAACCCCCATGAAGTATTGTCCCGTTTGTAAAGCGAAATATGAAGACAGCGTGAGCTTTTGCGCCATTGAGGGCGAAGTCCTCGAAGAGGATTCGACGACCCTCGTCGGTGCTACGCTCGACGGCCAGTACTACATCGAATCCATGCTCGGCAAGGGCGGGATGGGCGCTGTCTATCGCGCGCGCCATATCCTTCTGGGCGACCGCGTGGCGATTAAAGTGCTGCCGCCGGAGATGCGCAACAACGCCGAGTGGCTGCGCCGCTTCCGCCGCGAAGGACAGGCCGCGCGCCGCTTTCGTCATCCAAACGCCGTCACCGTCTACGACCTGCGCACCACGAGCGAAGGTCTCATCTACATGGTGATGGAGTTTGTCGAAGGCCACACGCTCGACGCCGAACTGAAAAACAAGGGACGCTTGACGCCGGCCGAAGCCTTGCGCGTCATGGAGCCTGTGATGAGCGTGCTCAACGCAGCACACTCCATGGGCGTCGTCCACCGCGACCTCAAACCCGAAAACATCATGCTCGGCAAGCCAGGCGAAGACGGCCAGCCAGTTACCAAACTTCTGGACCTCGGCATCGCCAAGATGCGCGAAGTCGCGGGCGCTGACGCCGCCGGAACAACGGCGCTCACGATGGCCGGGCAGGTTCTAGGCACGCCCTTCTACATGTCGCCGGAACAGTGGGGCGAAGTCCCATCGGACGGCAACATGGAGATTGACGGGCGCGCAGACATCTACAGCCTCGGCTGCGTCTTCTACGAACTGCTGGCCGGACGCCGCGCCTTCGGCGGACTCACCCTACAGGAGTTGCGCCGCGAGCACGTCTCCGTCAACGCACGCCCCTTACACGAATTTTTGAGCGACGTGCCCGAAGGCTTCAGCCGCGCCATCGCGCGCTCGATGTCGAAAGACCGCAACGAGCGGCAGGCGACAGCAGGTGAGCTGGCAAACGAGTTGCGCATCGCGCTCGGTGAAACGCCGCTCAGCAGTTCGCAGTTAAACTATCAGGCCACGGGCGCAAACACGCAGGGCGGCGGGACAGGAGCGCAAACCAGCGTCGAACAGCAGGAGATGCGCCGCACGAGCGCCGAAGTCGTCAACCCGACGATAATGACCATTGACTCGCCGCCGAGGCCGCAGGCCGCAAACCCGCCTGAGCCTCCGCTGATGGCGACATCCTTAGCGCAGCCGTCGCCGCTTGATGCGACCTCTCTGGCCCAGCCTGCGCCAAACGCTAACCCGTACCAGCAGAGCTCTCCCGGCGTCGGCTACGGAGCCAACACGCCGCCCAACTACTCGCAGCCGAACGCCTACAATCCATCTTATTCGCCGTCGCCTTCATACGCTTCGCCTGCAACAGCGCCCGCGCCCGCGCGTTCGAAGAGCGTGCCCATTGTCGCGGCCGTGTTGGGCGTCGTGTTGCTGGCGGCTGCCGCCGGAGGCTTCTTCATCTGGCGCAGCATGAGCGCCAAGCCCGATGAGCAGAAGACGGAGACGGGCGGCCAAAACCAGACAGGCGAGACAGCAGATACGAATAAGGGCGGAGGCACTACGACGACCGGCGGCGGCACAAACACGGGCGGCACGAAAGAGACGCTCACCTACTGGCTGGAAGTGCAGGCGGCAGCGCCGGGCGGCAAGTCTGCGCGCGTCGCGGGCGTCGTGCCGCTCGCTTCACAGCAAAGCTTCAAGCTGCATTTCACGCCGCGTGAGAACGGCTATCTGTATATCGTCGGGCCGGGCGAGAAAAATGTACCGATGACGTTTCTGACCGCCAAGCCCATCCCCGAATCCGGCGTTAGCTCAAACGAGGTCAAAAGCGGCGTTGACTACAGCTTTCCGCGCGGCGACGGCAACTGGATAACGCTCGATAAATTGCCGGGCACGGAAAACTACACGGTCATCTTTTCGCCCACGCCGCTTGCATCGCCCTCTTTCCTGAGCGCGCAGGCCGCACACCAGTTGACGGCCGCAGAGCAGAAGGAATGGGACGATTTTAAGGCGCAGTTTAAGGCAAACGCGCCTGTTTCGGACGTCGTCAACGTGAGTGGTGTTGACCCGTTTGTTTCAATCAAGATACCGCAGGCCAAGCCTTCGGGCGAGCCTGTCATCTTCGAGATGCGTATCGAGCATAAATAAGAGTTTTTTCGTTACGTTACAGAATTATTCTCCTCAGTCGTGGGCCTGTGCTTTCCCGCCGGGCCCACGGCTGGGCCAACTTTCTTTAAGGAGTAATCCCCATGCGCTATAAGATTTTCGTTTCCCTCGTCGCGCTCGCGCTCATTGCCTGCGCCGCCTCGATAGCTGGCGCGCAGCAAGACCCGAATCAGGAAGACGTGCGCGGCGCTTTCCTTTCAACCCGTGTGACGGCCTCGGCCGCCGTCGGCAGCACCAGCACCACCCCCGCCGCAAGCAGGACGCGCAGGCGAACCAAAGCGGCGGCCGCCCGCAACCGCAGCAGGACCACGACCGCCCGGACAAACACGGGCACGGGCAAGGCGGGCGTCGGCACGAAATCCGCGACCGGCAGCAAGACCAACACGGGCGGCGGCATCGGCGGCGGGCAGATTCCCGTCAACTCTTACACGTCCGCGCCCATCGGCATCGGCTATTCGCTCTACATGAGAGATACGAACGGCGACGCCGTGCGCGTTGACCCCTCGCGCGTCTTCCGCGCTGGCGACCGCATACGCATCTCGCTCGAAACCAACACGGACGGCTTTCTCTACGTCTTTCACACGGAGAACAACGGCGAGCCGCAGATGATTTACCCGGACGCCAAGCTTGACGAAGGCGAAAACTTCGTCGAGGCGCACGTCCCCTACGAAATCCCCTGGAGCGGCGAACAGAGCGAAGCCCTTCGCTGGTTTGTCTTCGACCAGAACCCTGCCAACGAGCGCCTCTACATTGTTGTCACGCGCGACCCGCTGCCCGGCGTTCCGACCGGCCAGGAGCTTGTCAACTACTGCGCACAGAATCAGGGCCGTTGTCCTTGGCGTCCGGCCTCCGGCCTCTGGTCACAGGTCAGAGTCAACGCCGAAGGGAAGGTCGTCGTGGATAGGAAGGCCGCGACCTACGGGCAGAAACAGACATCTTTTGAGCGCGACGCCACGACGCGCGGCCTCGGTCTTGCGCAGACAGCGCCCGAGCCGTCAATCGTCCGCATGAACGCTTCGTCAAACGCCGGAGTTCTCGTCACCGCGCTTGATTTAATCCACCAGTAAGGAGGTCGGGGGCGGAAACTCGCAAGGCCGGAATTGAAGACTGCAAAGGCCGCTTCTTCCTGTTGGCTTCCGAACCCCCGACTCCCGAAATCCGCTCTACTAACGGAGAATGCCATGAAGCTCAAAGTCACCCCGCTCGTTTATATCGTATCGTTTGCAATGATTCTGACCATGCTTCCCGCAGCTTTAACGGGAGCGCGTGCCGAAGATAAGAATGGCGCAAATGTCTCTTCTCCCGCGCCGCAGGGCGATAAGGCGCAGGCCGGTCAGGCGCTCAAGCAGGGCCGCGCGCTCCTGAAGCGCGGCAAGTCTGATCAGGCGCTCGAACGCCTGCAAACTGCCCTGAAAATCTACAAGCAATCGAACAGCCCGAAGGGCGAAGCCGCGGCCAACGACGCGCTCGGCGACCTCTACATGCGGCAGGGCCAGTACACTGTCGCGCTCAACTATTATCAGGGCGCGCATAGTGCTTTCCGCGCTGCCGCCTCAAATCAGGGCGCGCTTGAGAATACGTTTGGGATGCCTGACAACGAGTACAACGCGAATCTGATGCTGGCGAAAATCGGTGAGGCTAACTACCGTCTCGGCAAAGCTTCGGAAGCCAGCTCTGCCTACGGGCAGATGAACGTCGTCAAGCCAGATCCTACAAAGCTCGCCACCGGCGGCGCGACGACGCCGAAGAAGAGCGGCGGCGGCTTTGGCGGCCTCGGCGGTCTCGCCAAAAATATTCCGGGCGCTGGCGGCGGCAACGGCGTTGACAAGGCAATGGCCGTCGCCGGAGCGGTCAAGGGCGCAATAGAGTTGTATCGCCAGTCAATCGTCTATTCGGCTCACGAAATGGGATTGGGCCGTGTTGACTACCTGAACAAAAATTACGAAGGCTCGAAAAAGCATTTCAGCGAAGCACTCTCGACGGCAGGGATGGCTATCATCGGCAAGTTCGGCCAATCGAAGCGAGTGCGTGCTGCCGCGCGCACGAGCCTTGGCGACGTTTCCCTGCAACTGGGCGACTATAAGGGCGCGACCAAGTTTTACACCGAAGCCGTCAAGGGTGCGCGCGACGATAAACGACTCGATTTGATGTGGCCCGCTCAACGGGGCTTGGGCCGCGCGCAGTGGTTGATGGCCGCGCAGGATAAAGACCCTAAGCGCTCCCTGAAGGCGCGCGAGGCGGCCATCGCTTCCTACCGCGAAGCGCTCGCTACGATTGAAACCATCCGTTCGGGAAGCGTCCGCTCCGACGACGCACGCTCTACATTCTTAGGAACAACCAAAGACGTTTACGACGAAGCCTCTTCCGATTTAGCGGAGATGGCTTTGCTGACCGCGCCGACAGCCGGTGCGCCGCTCGACGGTCAGGCTCTGGCCTACGCCGCCGAAGGCTTCAAGATTGCAGAGCAGGGCCGCGCACGCTCGCTGCTCGACCTGCTTGG
Organism: Pyrinomonadaceae bacterium; assembly: GCA_036382855.1. Lineage (GTDB taxonomy): Bacteria > Acidobacteriota > Blastocatellia > Pyrinomonadales > Pyrinomonadaceae > DASVTR01. Next base: position 23,297 of record DASVPO010000035.1, read on the forward strand.
CGAATCCGGCACGAACATCACAGAAGGCGTGCCCGCCGAACTCCTCAAGCGCAAGCAGGACAATCTGGACCGACAGCAGGAGATTGCACAAAGTCTGACGGGCGTTGCCGTGGGCGACGACGACAGCAAGGACGCGCCGAAACCCGACGCCGACAAACTCGAAGCCGAACTCGAAACGCTCTCGGTCGAGTATGACAACATCGAAAACCAGATACGGTCTGCGAGTCCGAAGTATGCTGCGCTGACCGCTCCGCAGCCCTTGACGCTCCAGCAAGTGCAGCAGCAGGTGGTTGACGATAAGACCACGCTGCTTGAATACAGTCTCGGCGACGAGCGCTCTTATCTCTGGGCCGTCACGCCCACGAGCGTCACGCTCTATAAGCTGCCCGCCAAGGATGCCGTTGACAAGCAGGCGCAGGACTTGCGCGCACAACTCATTCCGCCCAAACTCCAACGCCGTATCGTCGGCATTGATGTCGCGGAGCAGCAACGCGGCCTTGGCCTCGGCGGCGACCCGCAGGCAACTGGCAGCGCCGGAGCTTTCGCCGCCGCCAGCAATGCGCTCTACAAAACTGCCGTCGAGCCTGCCGCGTCAGTCATCGGCGACAAGCGCGTCTTGGTCGTCGCAGACGGCGCGCTCAACTACGTTCCCTTTGAAGCTCTTGTCACAACATCGGGCGGCTCGGACTACGCGACCCTGCCCTATCTCATCAAGACCAACGAAGTCATCTACGCGCCGTCGGCCTCTGTCGTCGGCGTCATCCGCCAGCAGGGCGCGAAGGCTTCCGGCAAAGACATGCTGATTGTTGCTGACCCTGTTTTTAACTCTAACGACCCGCGCGCTAGAGGTGCAGCCGCAGCAACGCAGGCTTCAGCCGAGACGCGCGGACTCGGACTCGCCAGCGCCCTGACGGACGTGGCCGGAGCGCCGACGACAGCGCCCGCCACCGGCCTTCAACTCGCACGCCTCAACGGCACGCGCGTTGAAGCCGACCAGATCGCCAAACTCGCCCGCGCGTCCGGCGCACGCGCCGACGTGTGGCTCGACCTCGAAGCTAACGAAGCGAAGGTCGCGACTACTGACATAAAGAGCTACCGCATCCTTCACATCGCGACGCACGGGCTGCTCAATGCCGAACGTCCGCAGTTCACAGGACTGGTGCTTTCGCTCGTCGGTAATAAAGCGGGCGACGGCTTCCTGCGGACAGACGAGATTTTCAATCTGGGCTTAAACTCGCGCCTCGTCATGCTCTCGGCCTGCGAGACAGGACTCGGCAAGCAGAAGAAGGGCGAAGGCGTCATCGGCCTCACCCGCGCGTTCATGTACGCGGGCGCGCCAACGGTCGGCGTTAGCCTCTGGTCTGTGGCCGATAATTCGACCGCGCAGTTGATGACAGACTTCTACAAGCGACTGCTGGCAACGCCCGATGGCTCGCCAACCACCGCCATGCGCGCCGCACAGCAGAACATGATAACGGGCAAGAAATACGCCGCGCCCTTCTACTGGGCTCCGTTTGTTCTCGTCGGAGAGTGGCGGTAGATAGCAAACAGTAAGTCGGAAGGAGGAAGGATGAAAGCATGGCTGCTCAGTTTAAAGAGTCAGGCTTTCATCCTTCTGCTTTTCGCGTTTCTCTACGCTTCACTCTTGCCAGCGTTCGTCTCTGCACGGACTTCGCAGCGCAGTGAATTGCAGAGTCAACCGTGTCCTCTGACTTTCGATGTCTTGGAAGCCGAACGGCAGTTTGCAATTGCTGCCGGTAAACATCAGGAGCGTTTCGGAAGATTGCTCAACTCGCGCGGGCTGCGGCCTTCGCTTGATAATGCTTCAGACCTCTATTTGAAAAACCTCAGGGCCGCGCTTTCAGGAAGTTTCCAGAAGGAGACGGCCGTTCTTTTCTATGATGAAGAGGAAGCTGTTTTTCGTGCGTGGCTGATTGACCGCGAAGGCGTACGCGCTTTTCATCAGGGAAGCCTCTCGCGCGCACAACTCGATTCAGCGATGGCTGCGTTGCGGGAATCGCTGGACGTTGAGGACTTAGCTGCGCGCAGGTTGCCGCCGCGCCTGCGTCCGCAGAAGAGCGCGGCGCTCGCATCGTCGCCGCATCGCGTCAATCCGAAAGCATTGCTCTCCGGCCGTCTGTCGGCGTTGGCGAGTCTGCTTTTGCCCGCAGACATCATCTGTCAACTCAAGGCCGTCAGGCACTTAATCATCGTTCCCATTCTTGACATAGGCACTGTGCCGTTTGCTGCCCTGCGTCCGTTTGATTCTTCTGCGAGCCTGATTGACAGCATGTCTGTGACGATTGCGCCGAGCCTCTTCGATATTGGCCGCGTGGAGAAAACGTGGTCTGCGGATTTCCGTGAGCCGCTGTTTGTCGGCAATCCGTATCTTGCGCCGAGCGCGGGCTGGGAGCCTTTGCATAACGCTGAGCGCGAAGCGCGTTTCGTCGGAGAGATGTTTAAGACGCCGCCGCTTGTTGGAAGATACGCGACCAGAGAGGCAATCCTTGCGCGTGCGTCAACAGCCGACCTTCTCTACTTCGCAACGCACGGTGCGGCCGACGCGACGCATCCGCTTGAGGGAGGCTTCCTCGTCTTCTCCGGGCCGCGCGGCGTGGAAAGCCTCTGGACCACCAGAGAGATACAGCAGACTCCCTTGCGCGCACGCCTCGCCGTCCTGAGCGCCTGCCAGACCGGGCTCGGAAAGGCACACGACGCGGGCGTCATCGGCCTTGCGCGTGCTTTTCAACTGGCGGGTGTACCGCGCGTCGTGATGAGTCTGTGGAGCGTTTACGATGATGCGACGGCGGAACTGATGCAAGCCTTCGCGCGACATCTACGACAAAGACACGCGCCCGCCGAAGCTCTCAGGCTGGCGATGCTCGAAGTCCGCCGCACGCGGCCAGACCCCGCGGAGTGGGCCTCCTTCGTCATCTTCGGCACTCCGCAATAAGCAGTCTGCGGCCGGACTTGGCCGTCAAAGCTTACGGGCCAAAGTTGTTTCAGTTTTCATTTCAGGTTCTTCAATATCAACTAGAAAGAGAGAAGGAGAAATGAGTGTGAAAAGATTGAATCTGGTCTTCGCGCTGGCCCTCATGCTGGCGACGATGCTCGCCTGCAAATTCAGCTTCTCGACGGCCAATCTGAGTAGCCTGAAAATCAGCAAGGACAAGAGCGGCAGCACGCCCGCCAGCAGTTTCAATTCGTCGGACACGATCTACGCTGTGGCCGATGTCTCGAATGCGCCGAGCAAGACAAAGCTCAGGGCGCGTTTGCTCTTTGATAACGTCGCGGGCCAAACATCGGGCGCGCTCGTTCCCGGTGCTGAAGCGACGATTGAACTGCCCGGCAGTGGCACGGGCGACTTCACCTTCACGCCGCCCGCCACAGGTTGGCCCAATGGAAGCTACAAACTGGAAGTCAGCATGCTCAACGAAAACAACGAGCAGAAAGACCAGAAGACCGGCACGCTGACCGTTTCGGGCAACACCGCAACGAAACCCTCAGCGCCCGCAACGACCAACACTCAAGCGCCCGCTAACACGGAGACAGGCGGAGCGCCGGGCGATAACTCTGTGGGCGGCTTCTGGACGCTGAGCGGAGAAGGCGCTGGCTCGCCGCCGCTCACAATTGGCCCATGGCAACTGACGCTCGACGAGAAAGGCACGGAACTGGCGGGCGAACTGGAAGACTCGGAAGGCGCGACCGTGCCCGTCACAGGCAGCAGAAACGGCGACCAGATCACGCTCACGTGGGGCACGGGCGCTGCGAAGTTTACCTTGACGGGTACGCTCGACAAGAGCGGCCAGTTGAGCGGTGATTTCGTACAGGGCGCGGGCGGGCGCGGCAAATGGCAGGCCCGTAAAGCATCCTGAGCCGGAGGCGTACGTTCACCGCCGTCGCCGCCGAATCAGATTTCAAATCCGTCTGGTGAATGATTCTCTTTCTATAGAGGACTCAAGCGCTCGACTGCCACGAACGGCCGCGCCTCTTTGCGTCGCCCGTCACGCTTGGCCTTTGGCAGGCTGATAAGTTACTGTTAAGAGCAGCAGCGACAGCTTCAAACATTCGCAGGCCGGACGAGTGCGCAAGGATTAAGTGCGCCGCTTCCGGGCGCTCTCGCAGCGCGGGTGTTTGGGAGTTTATCAAAGGAGAAGGGATTTTATGACGACGCCAAAGGCCACAGGGACGGAGACACAATTCACGGACATCACGGACGCAAAAGAGTTGGACGAACTCTTCGCGCTCTCGCACAGCCAACCCGTCGTTCTTTTCAAACACAGCGTGACCTGCCCGATTAGCGCGGCCGCTTATGAGCAGATGTCTCGCTGCGGTGGCTCTGTCTCGCTCGTTATCGTGCAGCGCGCGCGCGACATCTCTCGCCGGATTGAAACAGAGACCGGCGTGCGTCACGAATCGCCGCAAGCCATCATCCTGCGCAACGGGCAGGCCGCCTGGTCTGCATCACACTGGAACGTCACGGCCGATGCCGTTAAAAACGCCCTGAGCGAGCAGCAGTGAAAACCTTGCGACTAAAGCTTGCGGCGTTAACGGAAAATCAGATAGCTGTCTGCCGTTTGCCGGAAGAAAATAGTGATTGACTTAAGATTGATTGCCGATTGATGAGCGATTTTATGGAGAGGCGCGGGCCTGCCGTCGAGCCGCGCGAGATTATGCAGGAGGGTGAGGCCGTTCTGCGGCTGACGTGGGCCGACGGGCGCGTCTGTCGTTTCGCTGCGCCATCTTTGCGACGTGCCTGTCCCTGCGCGCAGTGTGTTAATGAATGGACGGGCCAGCGCGTGCTCAAGCCTGAAAACATCTCGGACGAGTTGACCATCAACGACATCGCCATCGTCGGCCGCTACGCGCTCAACTTCCGTTGGAGCGACGGCCATGAAACAGGCATCTACAGCTTCCGCTACCTGCGCGAGCTATGCGAACAACAAGAAAGGGATGAAGGTGAAACGATGAAGTAGGAATACGGCGACGATGAATGACAGGCAAGCTCTTAACAGTTCATCGTTCATCGTTCCTCCTTCATCGTTTCTTGTCAAAGGTGTCTGCTGCGAAGAAAATCGTTGTAGTCGAAGACGACGAGGTTGCGCGTGAGTTGATGCGCATCGCGCTGGAGAGGCGCGGCTACGAGGTCAGCACGGCGGAAGACGGCCTGCGCGGCTACGACGAAATCCTGAGTAGTCGGCCCGACCTGATTATCACGGACATCAGCATGCCCGCTGCCGACGGCGTGCATCTGGTCAGGCGCGTCCGCGATACGCCGGAGGTGGCCGCCACACCGATTCTTATCACCACTGGCTTCGGCACAGGCAACGCCACCTTCGCGCTCGGGCAGGGAGCAAACGCCTATGAGCCGAAGCCCATTGACCCGCAGAGTTTTCTGGCGACCGTCGCAAGACTTTTAGAGTAAGGGGGCACAGGTTTCCTGGTTTGTGCGTTCAAGTTGAAGACAATCGAACCTGAAACTGATTTATATTGAAGATGAATGCAACGGAGATTGTTGGTTGGGCCAGTTCGTTAATACTCGTCCTGACCATTAGCAAGCAGGTTTACAAGCAATGGCACGAGGGGTCGAGCGAGGGCGTCTCGAAATGGCTGTTCATAGGGCAGATGGCGGCCTCTCTCGGCTTCACAATCTATAGCTGGCTGGTCGGCAACATGGTCTTCGTCGTGACCAACTCGCTGATGCTGCTCAACGCGCTCGTCGGCTTCGGCATCGTGCTGCGCCATCGCAGGAAGAGCAAGGGAGCGTCGTCTTCGACGAATCGTAAACTCGAAGCAAACCAGGCTTGACGCCGAGCGCAGCTTGCTCTGGTTTAGCTTTCTCTTAACATCTAAAACTTCTGGCATCTACCGTATGAACGAAAGAGACTTCTTCAATGAGCGGCAGGAAACCAAGCGCGCCACCTTCAGTTGCCCGCATTGCCGCGAGCGCGCCGAATATGACGTGCGCTGGTTGAGGCGAACGAAAAAGCCACAGCCTCCGCGCGGTGCTAACGAGATGGATCGCGCACGCTTTGCGAAATCGCGCGACTACATGGTACGCATTGACGACCAACTGGCATGCGTCCGTTGTCGTAAGCGTTTCGATATTCCCAATTCGCAATCGGTCGTCTTTATTTAACGCGCCAAGGCTTTCCGTAGCGGAAGCCGCGCGGCGCGCACAGGAAAATTCCTTTTACATTCACATCCTGAGAGGAGAGCAAAAGCAATGGATGACCTTATCAAACAGGTTTCGCAAAGAACCGGCCTCAGCGAAGACAAGGCCAAAACAGCGGTTGATACGGTAGTCAATTTTTTGAAAGACAAGCTGCCGTCGCCCATCGCCGGACAGATTGACAACGCCCTAACGGGCGCTGGCGGAACGATTGCCAACACGGGCGGCGCGGTCATGGATAAGGCGGGCGACCTTCTCGGCGGCATGTTCGGCAAGAAAGACTAAACGGCTCGCTCCGTGCAGGAGCGGGTAAGATAGTAAAAGTTATAAAGGGCAAAAGGCTGAATTAGAAGAGACGCTCTCTCTTCAGCCTTTTGCCCTTTCGCATTAGCCCGCTGTGGATAGCCACACCAAGCGGCTATGGAGAAACGCAAGCGCAGTCCAATGCTGTTACGACTCCCGGCTGTTGGTGCACGCGTGGCTGCCGAGGCTCATCTTCCGCGACAATCAACCTTGTTAGGTTAACTTCGCCAGCGCGCGTCTCATGCTCTTTTAATGTGTGCTGGTGGTGCAGAAGGAGTGATTGTCTATCATGCGTTGGACCATAGCCCGCGTTGCTTTTGCCTGTTTCGCGCTCAGCATCGCGACCGCCTGCGGCGCGGTCGTCGCGCAGCAGAATTCGAACACGTCTGTCAATGCAAATTACCAGGCGGACGTGCCAGCCGCAAACGATAATGAGCAGCCCGTGCCTCTTGAGGAAGAGAGCGATGCTCCGGCTGCCGTTCGCTTTGAGAAGATAGAGGTCGTGAGCACCGGCTATGCTAACGCAGAGTCTATACGGCTGCGCGAAAGCCCTGAGTCGAGCCTCGCGGGCGGCCGCGTTGTGAAAATCCCCGAAAATTTTTCCTTCTCTATTCTGGACTGGACGCGCGATTACCTGCGTATCAGGATTACGGAGGAAGACGCGTCTCTGTACCTGGATGAGAGCAACAAGACTAACTTGGAAGGCTGGGTGACGTGGGGCGAAGTCTCGCCCGTCACGACGGCGGTTGTGCTTGACACAGAAAGCGGAGCGGTCGTCTCGCGGCTGCCTTTCTTTGACAATGATTCGACCATCAACATGTCTTACTCGTCTGACAATTCGCGCGCCCTCTTTTACAACAACGAGCAGGCCTACGAAGTCAAAACCGAAGATTACACGCTGACACGCAGTTTCAAAGCGAAGCTCGAAGATACCCCTTTCAGCAACGTTTCATTTTTCTATGGCTTGACGGACGACTCTATTTACGCTGCGCTCACCACCTCATCTGCCGGCAGAACCTCCGACGAGCTTCTGCTGAACATAGTGCGCGTGGACGACTTTGATGGGCCAGCGCCCGCGCCTCTGATTTCCGAGCGGGCCGTTGGCTTCGCGCTTTCGCCCGACGGGAGCAAGGGCTTCATCCTACACGCGGCGAACTTTATGATGGAGGAGATGCTGGTTGACGTTCTCGATATACGAGGAATGAGAGTGAGCAATACTTTTACACTGCGCGGACAAAATTTGCCGACATCTCCGTCCGAATTCGTCACGAACGCTGACGGCTCTGAGTTTTACCGCGTTTTGTCTCCGGGCTGCGATGCAATCTCCGTCATAGACACGACGACAGGCCAGTTGCTACGCGAGATTCCGACCGGCGAGCAGGCCAGAGAGCGTGCGCTTTATCTAACGCGACAGGAGATGGTCGGAAACTCGTTTTTCTTCCGCATCTGGGATGACGAAGACGCGCAGTCGCTCGGCGTTTTACTCAACGCAGAGGAAAAGAGCGAGCTTCCGCGCGGGATTGATTATCTGGTCGAGGCAAATGGTGTGCGCTTTGGCGTCAACGATGCGGGCACGCGTTTGTTCAAACTGGATGCGGAGAACCGCATCAGCAAAAGATACAGGATTGAGCGCCCGGACATGCGACACGAACAGAGCAACGACGGAGAAGACGGCCTCATCGTCTACCAGTTTTTAGCCAGCCCCGACGGCAAGAGCCTGATGGTCGTCCTCGGCTTCCCGCACGATTGCTGACGGACGTTGGCTATTGTGTTGTGGTTGTGTTCAATGGAATTGCCCGCAGCCCTAAACGGCGTCGTAGCGCTTGAGCTTGCGGTAGAGCGTCGAGAGATCTATGCCGAGGATGTTGGCGGCGCGGGCCTTGTCTTGATTGACGGAGGCCAAGGTGTCGAAGATGTGTCGGCGTTCAATCTCTTCGAGGGTGGGGCGCAGGCCATCGGGGTCGCGCATCGCGGTCGTGGTCTGGCTCGCGGCGTCGCGGACGCGCGGCGGCAGGCTGTCTGCGTCAATCTCGTCGCCGCTTAAGGTGAAGGCACGCTCGATGGCGTTCTGTAGCTCGCGGACGTTGCCGGGCCAGTTGTAGTTGATGAGGGCGGACATGGCTTCGGGCGTGATGCTTTTTTCGTGGCTGGATTGTTCGCGGGCTGTGCGTGTGATGAAGTTGCGCGAGAGGAGCGGGATGTCTTCGCGCCGTTCGCGCAAGGGTGGAAGGTGAATCTCTATGACGTTGAGGCGATAGAAGAGGTCTTCGCGAAAGCGTCCGGCTGCGACCTCCTTTTCGAGGTCGCGGTTGGTGGCGCAGATGATGCGCGCGTCAAACTGGACGGCGAGGCTTGAGCCGAGCGGTGTGACTTCGTGTTCCTGAATCGCGCGCAGGAGTCGCACCTGCATGGCGGACGTAATTTCGCCTACTTCGTCCAGAAAGACCGTGCCGCCTTCGGCCGCGCGAAAGAGTCCGGGCTTGCTCGCAATCGCACCTGTGAATGCGCCTTTGGTGTGGCCGAAGAGTTCAGATTCGAGCAGGTTTTCGGGAAGCGCGCCGCAGTTAATCGCGACGAATGGACGCTCGGAGCGCGGGCTGTTGTGATGAATGGCGCGTGCGATAAGCTCCTTGCCTGTCCCTGATTCGCCCTGGATGAGAATGTTGGTGTTCGTGCCCGAAACTTTTTCGACGAGACGGAAGACCGATTGGAGCGCGGGCGATGTGCCTATGATTTCCGAGAAACTATAACGACGGTCAAGCTCGCGGCGAAGCTGCCGGTTCTCTCTAAACAACTCGCGCTGGCGGATAGCGTTCTTGACGGATTGAAGCAGGTCTTCGTTGACGAAAGGCTTGGTGATGTAATCGTAAGCCCCTTTGCGCAGCGCTGCGACCGCCGAATCAACTGAGGAGTAGGCGGTCATCACGACGACCAATGCTTCGGCGTCTATGTCCTTGATGCGGTCGAGGAGCGCGAGGCCGTCCATCCCTGCCATGCGAATGTCCGTCAGTGTGACGGCGACATCTTCGGCGGCAAACTTTTCAAGAGCTTCTTCGGCGTTGGCCGTGGCCGCGACGCGATAGCCTGCCTCTTCGAGCAGCCGCGTCAGGATGGCCCGCATCAGGTCTTCGTCTTCGGCTATGAGAATGAGTGGCGATTGTTTCATCTCTGGTTCATTCTATAATTTCGCATCAATCATCACAAAGCATTTTCTCTCTTGGGCGTGCGCGTTTGGCGTCCGCGTCGCGTTCGGGCCTTTGACATGAACGCTTGCGGGAAGCTATACAGCAGTTGATGCCGGGCGACGTGCGGATACGACAATTCGAGTTAAACGACAGGGAAGCGCTGCTGAAGTTTCTGCGCATGGCCTACCCTGACGATGCACGCAAAAGCGAGCCTGCCTACTGGGACTGGCACTACCTACAGAATCCGCAGACAGACCCGCGCAACATACCGCTCTGGGTCGTAGAGAACGACGCAGACATCGTAGGGCAGGTGGCGACTATCCCGGTCAGGCTGAAGGTGGGCCCAGACGAAACGCCCGCCATCTGGATTCTGGACTTCATAGTGCGCGAAGATTATCGCGGGCAGGGACTCGGCAAGCGCCTGATGGGAGAGGCCAGAGCCTTTTGCCCGACGATGATTGCGCTCGGCATTAACGAAGGCTCGACGGCTGTCTTGTTGAAGACGGGCTGGAAAGCGCTCGGCGGTGTGCGCCGTTACCAGCGGCTTCTGTTTCCGGGCAACGATTTGCAGAAGGCTTCGAGCATCGCGGCGGTGCGCGGCCTCGTCAATCTCTGCTACTCGCCCTTCCGTCCGCGGTTGTCAGACGGTGGGCCCAAGCGTTGGACGCTGCGCGAAGTCGGCGCGTTCGATAGCGCGTTTGATGTTTTCTGGACGGAGGCGAGCAGTCAATGGCCCTGCGCAGTGGTGCGCGACGCACGCAATCTTGAGTGGCAGTTTGGTCGCCAGCCCGGAAAGAAGTTTGAAGTGCTCGGCCTCTACGGAGGCGAGCGGTTGGTGGGCTACGCCGTCATGTTCTTCAGGAAGGTTGGAAGCGCAGGTGCACCAGCGAAGGCATCCATCGCAGACCTCTGCTACACGGCACAGGACGCGACCGAGATTATTGACGAACTACTGCGGGCCGCGCTCCGTCGTGCGCTCAAGAGACGCGCCGGAAGCCTCGTCACAGACGTTCACGACCCGCGCGTAGAGGAGCGACTCAAGCGCTTGGGCTTCCTGCACATCAAACGCTCGCCGCAGTTTATGGCCCACGCGACAGAGGGCCACGAGCGTTTGATGTATGACCCCGCAAACTGGTTTTTGACGCGCGGCGATTCCGATGTCAGTATCTTCGAGCACCCCAATGTATAGAAGGGAGAAAGGGGAAAATGGTAAAAAGGTGAAAGGGAAAGGCGACTTGTTTTCCTTTACCCTCTTACCCTTTTACCCTTTTCCCCTCCGGCTTCAATAAACGATGATTGCACCCGTTCTCCTGTATCACAAGATAGACTGGCCTGCGGAGGATTCGCGTGTGCGCGGCGGCTTCACACCGCCCGCGCGCTTCGCACGCCAGATGGAGTATCTGAAGAAACGCGGCTTCGTCTTCTACACGGCCTCCGAATTAATAGAACATTTTCGAGAGCACGGCGAGTTTCCCGAAAAGGGAATCGCCTTAACCTTTGACGACGGGTGGAGGGACAACTACACAAACGCCTTTCCAGTCTTAAAGCGGCTCGGCATTCGCGCCACAATCTTCATCATCCCTTCCTGCATCGGTCAGACTTCTGCCAAAGCGCAGGCCGAAGGCGAGAGCGGGCGCGAACACCTCACGCGCGAAGAGATACTTGAAATGTCGCGCCACGGCATAGAGTTTGGCTCACATTCGATGAACCACCGGCTGCTGCACGAAATCGCGCCGCCCGACGTGGAGTTTGAGATAGAGGAATCGCAGCGCCAGCTTGAGAATCTTCTGCAAAAGCCCTGTAAAGTCTTCGCGTATCCGGCCGGATTCTTCACAGAGCAGGCACAGCGCGTACTGGAAAGAACAGGCCACGTCGCAGCCTTCACCACCGTCTACGGCCCCGCCGAACCGCTCGACCTCTACGCGCTCAACCGCACCGAAATCCTGCGCCGCGACCGTTTCCTCTTTCAGTTCGGGCGCAAAATCAAGCAACTACACATGCAACGCGGCTAAAGCGAGCACTTGCAGCACGTTTACAAACACTCCGGGCGTCCTTTGCGACTTAGCGCACGAATTAGTCCTTAACGAGACGATTGACCAGCTATCTCTTCAACGTTTGACGGTTGTGTGGGCAGCGTGACGCGGACGCGTGTGCCGCGACCGTTGTTGGCGGAAAGCTCTATGCGGCCGCCGTGGGCGGTGATGATGCCGTAGCAGACGGCGAGGCCGAGGCCCGTGCCTGTGCCGGCGGGTTTGGTCGTGAAGAAGGGGTCGAAGACGTGTGCGCGATGCTCTGGGGCGATGCCTGTGCCTGTGTCCGCAACCTCGATTGCTATCTCTGCGTCGAGCGCGTCGTATTGTGTGCGAACGTTAAGCTCGCCGCCGTCGGGCATTGCGTCGCGCGCGTTGAGTAAGAGATTGAGGAAGACCTGTTGTAGTTGGTCTGCGTCTGCGAAGACGTGCGGCGCTGTGCGGTCGAGCGCGACGTTGAGATGTAGTTTCTGAAAATTCTTGTCGAAGCTGGCGAGGCGTATGCTGGCCTCTATTATCTCGTTGATGTCGAGAGGGGCGCGAAGCGGTGGGCGCGCACGCGCAAACTCCATCATGTCGCGAAGGACGCGCGTGATGCGCGCTATCTGCTCGGAGATTAAGCGCAGCATCTCTGCGTGCTCCGCAGCGTTGGATGCTGTGAGCGGGCGCGCTTGCAGCATTTGAATCAAGGATGAGATGGAAGCTAAAGGGTTGTTGACCTCGTGTGCGACGCCTGCGGCGAGCGTTCCTGCGGCGGCAAGTTTTTCGGTGCGAATCAGTTGTTCGTTCAGTTCGCGCAGTCGTTCGATGTCGGCGGCCATCTTGCGGCTCATCTCGTTGAAAGAAGCTGCGAGGAGGCCCATCTCGTCGTTGCTTTCAAGCGCGACCTGTGTGCCGTAAGCGCCGCCCGCGACCTCGACGGCCGCCTCCGTCAGTCGCCTGACGGGACGCGAAATCGTGCGAATGATGAGCGCCACGAGCACTAAGTTTGGCACAAGCGCCGTAATCACGCTGAAGACCAGATAGCGCCGCCAAGCCAGGGGCGTCTGCCCTGACTGAAAACTCCACCACACAATCGGTATCTGAAAAAGTATGAAACTGACGATGGCAACCGCCGCAATCGAGAGCGCCACCTTGTAAGCGACGGGAAAGAGCCTGAACTGGTCGAGCGCCGATTGCAGAGAGAAGAGCTTGAAGTTGGAGATGGCGTAGGCGTAGATGAGGACGCCGGGCAGGACGAAGATTGAGCCGAAGGGCAGGAGCGAGTAGATGCCGAGCAGTGGGAGGACGATGTTACCGAGCGTGTTGAGCGCGACGGTGATGACGAGCGCCCAGATAATCGCGCCGAGTTGCTGCCCCCACAACTGGCCGCGGTAGCGGCGATACTTCGCCATCAACACGCCGAAGCCGTAGGCCAGTACGGCGTAAGCGTAGAGCACGAGCGCGTAGGCCAGCGGGCGCAGTTCGATGACGAGCCGGCCTTCCGCAAACCGAACCTCCCGCCACATCCACCCCGCCAGCAACGCAGGAATCAACACGGCCCCCGGCGCAAGCATCACCGCCGCTTTCCTGAGCGGCACGGGTTTGTTTTCGGGAAAGACCCACGCGAAGACTACGAGCGAGTATTGCAGCAGCAGCGAGATGATAAAACTCGCGCTCGCCCACCATGCGGCAGACCCCTCACGCGCCTCAAAGCCCCACAGCGCTATGTCCTTCACCGTCCACAGCGCCAGACACGCGACGAAGGCCGCAAACGTCTGGTGCGTGCGGCTGCGCGGCGCGGCCACGAAGACGTAGAAGCCCAGCATCACCAGCAGGAAGAGCGAGAGTAGGAGCAGAGCGAGCAGCATTTGAAACAGTTGTCGGAAACAGAGAGACGGAAACAGGGTCTTTAACTCAAAAGCTTTTGAGCGTCGCCTTAAAGACCGGGAATCAACGCTGCGGCAATCGTTCTCTCTCGCGCAGCACGCGAGCGGCCGGAAAGCAGCGCGCACCAATCATACCACCGCGCGCCGGGAGGCTGTGAAAGACTGTGAATCAGGCGAAGCTCAACATGCAGGGCCGACAGTTAAGACTATCTATCAACTTCGTGCTCATTGCCTGACGAGTGTCGCAGAGTCTCCATAATTGTGCAGGGCATGTTTGCCATTCACAACGGCCGTCTCATCAACGCCGACGCTCAATGTTTCCAGCCTGTGCAGGCGTGCACATTCGGCGTCGAGCAGCCGCGCTGCCTGCATCGCGGCCGTCTCATCTTCGAGCAGAGAGAGAAGGTTAATGGCCTCACCGTAAAACCTGAGCACGGCCACGCTCATGTGTCGCGCAGCGGTCGCGTCCTGTGCTGATGCGCGTGGCCTTTCGCTGCCAATCTCGCGGACTGCTGCGAGGCTATGCAAGAGCTCCGTCCGTGAACGCGCCTGATGCGTCGTTAATCGCATCACGTTGCGGCGATGAATACAACGCCCGGCCAGCAGCAAATCGTCGCCCGTGCGCCCCGCAATCCTGCACAATTCCATCTCGCGCTCGGAGGGCTCAGCGTCCGGCCTCGCTTCGGCCAGCGCCAGCGTTAAGCCTACATACTTCTCAATGCCTTCGCGCGCCGCGCGTATGTTCAGTTCCACATCTTCGCTTCTGTCGGCGGTCGCTTGGCCCAACTCGCGCACCCTTTCGAGCGCTGCGAAGAGTTGGCGCTCGGCGGCAGCGATTTTAATGCTCGTGCGCTCGTCAATCGCGCTCTCTGCGTCGTTAGTCGTTGCACGCGGTGCGACGCCCTTAGCCGTCCTTTCGCGCGCCAGCAGGGATGCGACGGCGACGAGCGGCCAGAGCAGGCAAGCGCCCGTCGCCTTGAACGCAGAGCGTGCGCGTCCTTTGCCGGCTTTCTCTCGCAGGAAAAAGTTGACGCCGAAGGGTGCTCCGATTGCGAGGTAAATTGTGATGGTTTCGCTCAGTTGCATGTCACGCGCGTCAATCGCAACGCATGTGCCAGCCTGCGCTCCGAAAGCGCGAGCGGTTAGACGTGAACCAAAGTCTGCTGATTGTTCAATAAAAAGAAGAAAGTTCGCGAGCACGACATCGGACGCAAGGCTCCTCAGACACAAACGCCGGTTGCAAACTGCCTGCGACCCTTCCGCGCTTTGGCATTCTGCCAACAGGCTGAAGCTCTCGTCCGCCGCTTTGATGATTCTTGAAAAGAGTCGTGGCCGACATCCGTGTCTGCTGTGTCTCTGTGGGTGGGTGTTGTTGTGAAGAAGAGATGGATGACAAGGCAGGCTCGGATTGTTTGAAATCATACGTGGCGAAAATTGCAATGTATGCAATAAAGCCACACAAGTCGTTGCGGCGGCTGGAGACTGCGAAGCAGTTAGCGAAGATTATTAGCGAGATGAGTTTTTAACAGTTTCGCGACACCGGCCGGGCCAAGGCGTGCGCTTCTGGTTTTTCCGAGAGAAAAACTGACTGCTGGTGCAAAAAAACTTCAGGCCGGACGTTCATCAGGTGCGTCTAATAGTTGAGAAAACCGTTGGGCAAATAGAGAGAGGCCGCTCCGTCAATACTCATGGCACCGCTTTTGCAGGAGAAACGGCGCACCCCAGGCCGGGCGACCAAATAAATCGAACTCCGGCGCGGGAAATTCGTTAAATAGAATCACGAAGGACAATCAACAAGGTAAACAGGAAAAGCAGTATCATGGTAAAGAAAACCCCGATTAAGGTTATCAAACGCGACGAGCGAAATCGTCAGGAAAGCGCGGAAGCGAGCGCGAAAGCGGCTCGTCCTTCAGCACAGGAGACGGTGCGCGATATGGCGAGCACGGTCGCCAACTGGGTCAGCGAGTTTCAGCAGAAGCGCCGCACGGAGACGACGCGCGCCATCAAAAATCTCTTCCCGGATACGCCGCGCCCGAATGAAGCTTAAGGCCGCCTCTGCTGTTCGGTAGCGGCAGGCTACACCATTCGCGTTTCTCTCATCACGAAATCAAGCGCACGACGCAGTTCAAACTAAAAGGGCGATTCTCCCATCGTGAGGTCGCCCTCTTAGTTTTGTAAGACCGCGTTTGCCGCAAGCCGCGTCTTCGCCGCCCCGGCGAGGATTGACACAAGCCTCTGTTCGACATAGCATCCGGCCGTAATTCACGTTAACGAAAGACAAGGACGCTGAGAGCGCGAACGCGCGTCTCCGCGCTAAATCGTCATGGCCGACATAGCAGAAGCCTTCATTGACCAATCGCGTTCGTTATTAACGTCAGCTTACCTGCCGCGCATTGAGCGCTGCCTCGAAAAGTTGAGCGACGAGGAAGTCTGGTGGCGACCGCACGAAGAAGCCAACAGCATCGGCAATCTGCTGCTGCATTTGTCCGGCAACGTGCGGCAGTGGATTGTCAGCGGTGTGGGCGCGAGGCCAGACACGCGCGTGCGGCAGCAGGAGTTTGACGAGCGCAGGGTGTTGCCGAGCGCGGAACTTTTAAGACGCCTCAGAGAGACGCTTTCAGAGGCCGACGCCGTGCTGGCTGAAACAGTGCCCTCGCGCCTGCTCGAAACGCGACAGATACAGGGCAAGGATGTCACTGTCCTGGACGCCGTCTATCACGTGGTAGAGCATTTCTCAATGCACACGGGGCAGATTATCTTGCTGACCAAGATGCTCAAGGCTGAAGACCTGCGCTTTTACGACTTTTCCGGCGGCGCTCCCCTTGAGACATGGCACACGCCTGCGGGCGAATCTTCAACTTAACGGAAAATGGCATAGGCGAAATAGGCTGCCCGGCGGCGCGCGGAAACTAAAACCGCACGCGGCGGTAAAAAATTGGCCCGCGCAGCAATTTTGGTCTTCCAAATCTCACGCGTTCATGCTTAATATACGCGCTGACTTCATTATTCATTGTAGTCGCGAAGAGATGTTGCGTCTCGCGGCGTCGAGTAATTAATGGTTGGAGCTTGCATCATCGCGGCTGCGAATTAGCATCAGGAGGTTAACCTAGATGACATATGTGGTAGTTGAACCCTGCGTGAAATGCCGTTATACGGACTGCGCTCTGGTCTGTCCCGTAGAGGCTTTTCATCTGGACGACGAGATGCTGGTCATTAATCCAGAGACCTGCATTGATTGCGACGCGTGCGTGCCGGAATGTCCCGTCGAAGCGATTTTCCCGGAAGATAAAGTCCCTGAAGAGTGGGCACACTACACGGCCATCAACGCCGAGAAATCTCTCAGCGGTCTGCCGACCATCAGCGAGAAACTAGACCCACTCTGCTAAGCGTTTCAGGATTCGCGGAAGGCCGTGGGGACAGAGAAAGCCGCGCACGATTTATCGTTATTAAAAGAAGAGACACCAGCCGCCTATCGCTGTCACGCGGAAGGCGGCCTCTTTTTGTCTGAAATTCTCGCCGTCGGGCTTTACCACTCGTAGACGCGGCCCGGCTCCATAATCTGAAGCCTGGGTATCTTGAGCGCGAGCAGTTCTTTGACCATCGTTTCGCGGTAGGCGGGCTTGAGATGCACGGTCAGAATGTCCAGCCCGTTGTGGTCCAGCTTGCGTAGCTCTCGGTTGAGCGATTCGGGCGTGAAGTGTCTTGAGACTTCGGCCAGCTTAGCCATAGAGTTTGGAAAAGAAGCTTCTATGAGCAGCGCATCAACGTGAGGCGTGCGGTTAACCAGCGTCCAGAAATCTTCCGTCTCCGCCGTGTCGGAACTGAAGGCAACGGTCGTCTTGCCGTCGGAGACAATCATGCCGACTGTGGGGACGATGTGGTTGACGTTGACGGCCGTGATGCGCAGGTGCGCCGCCTGAAATTCCTCGCCGACGTGAAACGGCTTGTACTCCATCACAGGCCCATACTCATTTCTCAACTCTGAAAAGCGCGGGTAGACCGTCCAGTTGAAAACGTCTCGCTCAAGCGCGTCAATGACCTCCTGTGTGGCGTGAACGCGGATGGGTTCTTCGAGCGTGGCGAAAAGGTCGTCAATGAAGATGGGGAGGCTTGCGATGTGGTCCATGTGCGGGTGTGTGACGATGATGTCGCGCACGGTTCGCCGCTGCTCGTCCGTGGTCGCCAGAGCGAGGCTGCCCGCATCAATGGTCACGCGGTCGTCAATCAGGAAACAGGTCAACCGCTGCTCCAGCGCGACAGAGCCGTCTTCAGCAAACGTACTGGGTAAAAGTTGAATCTTCACGAGTCAGTCGTCGTTTTAACGAAAACCTGAGCCAGAGAGCGCACACAGTATAAGACATCCGCCCGCTCGCGTGCGAGGAAGTTTTCGAGCCTCTTTAGTGTGGCCCGAGCCGCCGCCGCAGTTCAAAGAGAAGTTGCACGTAGGCTCTCTCCCGCTCCATTGATTGCTGCTCCCAAGGGGTGAGGCCGCGCGCAATCCGGCAACGATGAAAAGCAAGCTCGCTGGCCGTCTGGTGATACTGCATGCGCGTGCGCCAGTGGCCGAAGCCGCCGCGCGTGAGCGCACGCATGCTCGCTCCCATTCGCCCGCGCACGGTGCACAGGCGATAGTAGTCTTCGGGCGTAAACAGTCCTCGATTCAAATCGTAGTAGAGGAAGTCGCGGACGACGCGCCCCTCTCGCCGCAGCGCGAAATAGACGGAGACGAGCACGGCAGAGAAAATCGGAATCATAATCGCGCCGTAGACGCCGAAGAAAATCAGACCGTTTCTGTACTGCTGCGCGAGCCACGCAGAGTAGTTCCATGTGGCGTGAACGCACATGGCTAGGATAAGACCGAGAAAAGGCATCGTGATCTTGATGGCTTTACTGGTTGACTGTCGCGCCCAGCCTAAGCCGATGCCGGTCATGCTTGTAAAGAGCGGGTGAGCGAAGGCTGCGAGGCCGCCGCGCAGGAAAAAGGTCGGCGTCACGTGGTCCATCCTCATGGACATGCTCGCCATCGCCGCGTCGCCGTAATACTTGATGTTCTCCGTCATCGCAAATCCGAGGCCCACCATTCCTGCGTAAACGATGCCGTCCATGATGCCGTCAAACTCGTCCTTCTTCCAGAAGAAGATCACGAAGAGCACAAACGCCTTCGAGAATTCTTCGACGACGGGAGCGGAGATGACCAGCCCGTAGAACATGGCCTCTTCGACTCCGTAAGCTTCGGCGACGGCACGCGCGCCGATGGAATTGACGATAATCGCTATGAAGGCAGCAAACGTCGCGCCCCAGAGAAAGGAGAGCGCCAGCATCCAGAGCGGCTCGGATTCATAACGGTCAAGCCAGAGAATCAGCAGCAGGTAGATGGGCACGGGCAGGAGAGCGAGCAGCACGCCCGTTTGCAGCGCAGCCCATTCCATGTTGTAGCCAATCATGTAGAGCGTAAGTTGCCCGACCAGCAGCATGACGAGCAGCACGAAGATGCCGAGCACCCATTTGATGGCTCGCCGGTTGTTGCTCGGCCTGTACATGACTGGCTGCGGATAGTATGCGCCTCCGCCGCCGGGATTCATCATCGGATTTTGATTCATCATGCTTGAGAACGCACAGGCGCTCGGCCCAACTCTTAGTCGTTCAGATTTTCCCTATGATGTAAAGAATGGCGATGACCAGAATCGAGAGAGCGAAAAGCGCCGCTGAAGCGCCCAGAATCAATCGCAGCTTGCGATTACTATCAGCAGCGGGAGTTTGCTTAACGGCCGCCGTCGAGTCGGCGTAAGCCGCCACAGATGGTTCGCGTACCGATCTCTCGGCAGCAGCCGGAGGCGCAGAGGATTGCGTCGCTTTAGGCATCGGCGCAGGCGATTTCGGAGCCGGCTCTGCTTTGAAGGGCTGTGCTTCGTCCGCGGGCATCGGAACCATCGGAGCCTGTAGGATTCTGGATGGAGGCTCAAACTCATACATTGTCTCTCCCATCCCCTCTTCGGTTTGCGTCGTTCGCTCGCGCTCCGGCGTCATCGCAGCGCCGCAGTTAGGACAAAAAGCTTTCTCTTCAGGAACCTGATTGCCGCATTTCTCGCAATTGTTCATCTATCTTTCCCTTGTGCTCTCAAAGTGCGACGGGTGAAGAGTTTTTGAAGACTGTTATGCTTCTTCGGACATCAACGTTCGTTCGTGTAGACTTCCGACGAACATCTCAACACCGGGCCGCGAGTAAAGCAGACCATTATCAAACTTGCGCCAAGTATAGCTAGATTCGTGCTCAGACTTCTAGCTTTATTTGATACAGGCGCGCACGCTCGCGGCCCGTTCATAGAACGGACGTGCGCCGCCGGTCAAACGCTAACGGGCGCAGGTCTGCGCGCGGCCGCCGTCAATCGAATAGGTTGCGCCCGTAATCCAACCGGCTCGCTCCGATGCAAGGTAAAGAATCAGTTCTGCGACTTCGCTTGCTTCGCCGACGCGGCCGATTGGATGCGTGCTCTTCGAGTGTTCTAGAAAGGCCGCGTAGGCTTCCTCGTTCATCCCGCCGCGTTTGTGTATCTCCGTGACGACGACGCCGGGATTAACAGCATTAACGCGCACGCCTTTGGGCGCGAGTTCGAGCGCCGCGCAGCGCGTCAACTGGTCAAGCCCGGCCTTTGAGACGCAGTAGGCCAGCACGCCTGGAAAAGCGCGCAGTCCAGTCACACTGGAAACGTTGACGACGTTGCCGCCCCGCATGATGAGATAGGGCACGGCCTGCTGCATCAGGTTGAAGACGGCGCGCAGGTTAACGTTTATCATCGCATCCCATGCGGCAAGCGTTGTGCTCTCGATTGTCCCCGAAGCAAGATGGCCCGCCGCGTTGACCAGTACGTCGAGCGCGGAGAACTCTTTCAGGGTTCTGCCGACGATGCGCCGAGCCGCCTTTTCATCCGTCACATCTGCACGAAGCAAAAGCACCTCACCCTTCTGCTCCTTTATTTCGCTCGCCACGCGATTAAGCTCTCGCTGGCTGCGCCCGACCAGTGTGATGCGTGCGCCCGCCGCAGTGAAACGCAAAGCGGTCGCTCGTCCAATGCCCGAAGTCGCGCCCGTGATGATGGCGACCTTTCCCTTCAACTCTCCGTTCATTCTGTATCCTCTCGCGCTCGTATTAAAAAGCTTGTTGGAAACGAAGAAGCCTTGCCGTGCCTCCGTTCACAAATGATGTAACACAGAGACGCATATGTTTGACAGAGACAACGCAGAGCGCTGATTCAAGCTCTCCCTGCGGACGCGCTTAAAAGTCTCCTCCGTCTCTCATGCTGAAATCTCCTGCCAGATGCCGCCCGCCTTCGTTTGCTCACTCGATTTTGCCATCTTATCTGTTGACAGATGAAGATAAAAAGCCCGACTATTAACAGACATCCGAGCGTGCGCTTGCAGGCTGAGAGGGCTGACGCTGCGTGAAAGCGGTCAGCCGTAATCACGGATCATAGACAGGCACACGGAGCGGATGGCCGTCATCTTCTCCCCAGAGGAAAAACGCTTGCGCAGCAATTCGGCAGATCAGGTTTTTGCTCGCACCGCGCGGACACACGTTTCACCGAGCGCAAACGCGCAACGCCGCTCGTCAAACACACGGCTGCCTTCGACCTCCGGCTACATGATAGGCGCTGGCGTGGCGGCGGCGACGCTCTTTGCAGTCCTGTGGGGAATGCTGCACAGCAGCGGCGACGAAGCGCCCTGGGTTCCGGCCGGATTGGCCGCGAGCGTCGTGATGCTGGTGGCGGTCGCTGCGCGCGAAGTCGTGATGCGCCGCGCTTGGACGCGTTACATACTCGAACAGGACAGGCGCGACCCTCACGCCGAGAAGGTGTCCAGAAAACAGTCCGGCAGCGGCACAGGTAAGCACAGGACGGCTGATGCTTACGCAGCGCAGTTGCGCGTGCTGCAAAAACAGTCTGCGGAAGCAGATGCCGCCGGAGACGCGCCCGAAGCACACCTTGACGCCTATCATTCGTACAAGGAGTTTCTGGTTGGAACTGACGAGGCGCTGCGTTCGAACCACTTATCGCCGGAAAGCCGCGTGGCTCTGCGCGCCGGACAGGAACGCGCACGCGCGCTGCAAAAACATCATCTGCTCCTCTGGGCGAGGGGCGCGTCGCGCTCGTTGACTTACGAAGCACAGCGTCGTGCTCGCGTCTGGGACAAGATAGAGACGGCCCAACGCGCGCTCGACGTAATTGAGACGGCGCGCAAATTCTATGCGGATGAAACCGAACTGCACGAATCCGACGCCGCCATCCGCGAATTTATAGCTTCGGTCAGGGTCGCACACTGGGTTGAGATGGCGGAGCGCGCGGCCTTCAAGGGCTACTATGCGCGGGCCATTGACCGCTACCGCGACGCGCTCTTCTATCTTTCGCGCGAGAGCATGAAGGAAGAGACGCGCCTTGAGATGGCCGGGAGGATTAGCCGCGAAATCGAGTTGATGCGCGCGCGCCTGAAGATGGAGCAGGCCATGGATGGCCCAACGGCCGCCCGCGAGCCGAAAGAAAAATCATAGGGGAGTAAACTGGAATGATGAAACCTCACTGTCCGAAATGTGGAAGCTCGCGCGTTCGTCTCGGCTATCAGCCGACGCCGTTGCTGCTGCGCATGGTTGGCATCTATAATCTTTTGTGCGATCATTGCAATCTGCTTTTCAGAGGGTTTGCTATCCCCGGCACAATCCCAAAGCCCGGCAGCAGAAGAAGAAAACAGAGGCAGACGCAGAAAGAGCGCAAAGAGGGTGTCGGTCGCGTCTGAAATTGGAAAACATCCGACTCACCGTAAGGAGACAGCCTTTGGCCGTCTCATTGCATCCAGAATATTCTGCGCTTGTTCTGCACCTTAGGTTCTACACGATAGAGAGCGCGCCGCCCGGTCAGGCTTGATGAAAGCGGCCGTTTCTGTAGTCTCTTTTTGAGGATTCGATTATGAAAGCCAAACTACTTTTAATTCTGCTCGTCCTTGCCTGTTTTGGCGCAGCGTCTCTTGTCAATGCGCAGGAGCCTTCGTCGCCCACCGTGGTTCAAACTTCGAGTCCGATGATGCCTGCGACGACGGGCACTGTGCCCGGTTCGTCGTCTCTCGATAGTCAGGGCATTCGCAACTACCTGCTCGGCCCAGGCGATACGCTGGATATACGCGTCTTCGGCCAGCCCGATTTTAGCTGGACGGGCGAGGTTGACAGCGAGGGCAAAATCGAGCCTCATTTCGTTGAGACGCCGATTAACGCGCTCTGCCGCACGGAGAAAGACGTGCGCAAGGACATCGTCGCGGCTTATTCAAAGTATCTGAAGAATCCGCAGGTCAGCGTTCGCATCATCGGTCGCAACAGCCGCCCGCCCGCCATCGTCTACGGCGCTGTGCGTGCGCCGCAGCGTTTTCAGATGCAGCGCCGCGCGCATCTCAACGAGTTAATCGCCAACTCAGGCGGCATGACCGAACGCGCCAACGGCAGAATTCAAATTCTGCACACGGAAGCCGTTATGTGTCCTGAGCCGGGCGCGCCCGTCGAGTTGATAGACAGCAAGAACGGCATCTATCCGTTCAAGGAATACAAGATCGCAGACCTGCTCGCCGGAAAAGAAGAGGCCAATCCTGTGATTCGTCCCGGCGATGTGGTGACGGTGCTCGAAGCCGAGCCGGTTTACATCACAGGCAACGTCACCTCTCCGCAGGGCATTTACCTGCGCAATAACCTGACGCTGACGACTGCGCTGGCGATGGTCGGGGGCTTGCGCCCTGACGCCAAAGGCAGCGAGATCCGTATCTATCGCCAGCAGCCGGGCGCGTCGAAGCAGGAGGTCATCAAGGTAGATTTGAATGCGATTAAGAAGAAGAAGCGGGAAGATATAGCGCTGCAACCTTACGACGTAATTGAGGTTCCGGCCGCCAGCGGCTTCAAGGATAAAATCCTGCCCAACATCTTCAACGGGCTGCTCGGCGTCGGCCCGTCGCTCATCACCAGTTTCGGAGCATCGCTGCCGTTGCGCGTTCTCTATTAAACTGACGGGCCGCAGCGCTTCGCCGTCCTTCGAGAGGTTGGCTCAAACGAGAGCCAGCCTCTTCTTGTGTGAGCCGGCTTTCAGGGTCGCGCGCGGCTCGCCGCCCGGCCCGGCCTTGTGGTAGATTAACAAATTCTTTTAGACGGTCATTATTCCGGGAGAGAGAAGATGGAGCGAAGAGCTGTTGCAAGAGGCGGAGCGCGGAAGAGTAGGCGCGGGCTTAAGACGTTTCTGTGGGTTGCAGGGCTGGGAGCGTTGGTTATCGTTCTGATCTACTTTGAGCAGACGGCGATCCTCTATTTGCTGGCGACGCTCGGCCTGACGGGGTTGCTCATCGTCGTCGCAATGTCCGATCTGGACGGACGCAGGGCCGCTGGCGCGTCTGATTTGGGCGACGATGCGGCCGCCATCGGCAGCGGCATTACGGGAACGACAGCCGCCGCCGGAGCAGCAGCCGCTACTACAGCCACCAACGTGCCTGCGGCAAACGCCAGACGACGTTCGACCCCGAAACGCAGGTAAGCGCCTTTTGTATGAGCGGATGCGGCTTTTATTAGAGCCGCGTTTCCCGTCCGGGCCTTTTCGCATCAAGGCTTGCCGTCTGTGTCCGTCTGCTGGACAGCCCGCGCGTGCCCGTGTTAAATTCCACTGTCTTTACAATTTAGCGGTTGCCGCAACGCGATTGCGGTCTTCTGCGGTCTGGGAGGGCCATCGAGAGCTATGTCTTTAGCCAAGGAAACGAAAGAGAAGATTGTCAATGATTTCCGTACGCATGAGAGCGATACGGGTTCGCCACAGGTGCAGATTGCTTTGCTCAGCCAGCGCATTAATGAGTTGACCGAGCATTTCAAGACGCATAAGAAGGATAACCATTCGCGGCGCGGACTGCTCAAGATGGTCTCGCAGCGCAGAAGTTTGCTGGATTACCTCAAGCGCATAGACATCGAGCGCTACCATGAGGTGGTTAACCGTCTCGGCCTGCGTCGTTAAGAGTAGGGCGCTACGGTCGGGAAGGGTGAAAACCATCCAGACAGACGAGAGAATTCTTCGATTCTCCGAAACAAAGCCCGCGTCTAATCGAGGAGCTTGCGGCAGTGCCGAACGTGACGGCGATGACTAAAACAAGCAGACGCGCATTAACCTGAGCATAAAACTCAAAGGCGGCAAGAGCTTCACGGATAGCGTAAGCTCTTTGCCGCCTTTGCTGTTCTAGCCAGAGACGCATTTGACAAGACCTGCATCGCACCGTATCGCGCCTCACGTAGCGCGACGCGGCCCGCGCAGGGACAAACTTTTTAGTCTGACACCGGCGCGCCCCTGCGGATGAGACGCAACGAGCGCGAGCCTCTTTTCTTTGAAAGAGAAGAGCGGTGATGAGTCCGAAGGAGACAAAACGAATATGCCAGTCAAGAAATATCTGAAAGAATCAATCAAACTGGGCGATAGGGAATTAACTGTGGAAACAGGCCGTGTCGCCAAGCAGGCCAACGGCTCGGTCGTTATCCGCTACGGCGACACGATGGTTTTAGTCGCGGCCGTCGCCGCCAACACTCCGCGCGAGGGAATTGATTTCTTCCCGCTGACAATCGAGTATCGCGAATCGAACTACGCCGCCGGGCGCATCCCCGGCAACTATTTCCGGCGCGAAGGACGCCCCAACGAAAAGGAAGTCCTGACCGCACGCTGCATTGACCGTCCCTGCCGCCCGCTTTTCACCGAAGGCTTCAGAAACGAAACACAGGTCGTCGCCTCTGTCATTTCCGCAGACCCGGACAACGACCCTGACGTTGTAGCCATTACAGGCGCAAGTTGTGCGCTCTATCTGTCCGACATTCCTTTCCCGACGCCGATTGCGGGCGTGCGCGTCGGCCTTGTGGACGGGCGCTACATCATCAACCCGACCTACGACGAGCGGCGTGAGTCGCGTCTCAACCTGATTGTCGCCGGAACGGAAGAGGCCATCGTGATGGTCGAAGCAGGGGCGCAGGAAGTCTCCGAAGAGATTATGGTCGAAGCCCTGATGCTCGCGCACAAGGAGATTAACCGCCTCTGCCGCTGGCAGAAAGAACTCTACAAGGCGCTGGAGATTGAGAAGCAGGCTGTTCAGCCTCCCGCGCTCAACGAAGAGATGCTCGGCGAGATCGAGCGCAACTACACGGAGCGCCTGCGCTCCTCGCTCGATACCACCACGCAGGGCAAGCAGTCCAGTTACGCCGCCGTTGATGCGCTCAAGAAGGAGGTCGTCGAGTCCTACCCCGAAGACTCGCCCGAGCAGCGCCAGCAGGCGAAGAAGGTCTTCGACCACCTCAAGGAGAAGATTTTCCGCGAGGACATCCTCGGCAAACGCCGCCGGCCCGACAACCGCAAGTTCAGCGAGATCCGCCCCATCGACTGCGAGGTCGGCTGGCTCCCGCGCGTCCACGGCTCGGCGCTCTTCACGCGCGGCGAGACGCAGGCCATCGTCACCTCGACTCTGGGCACGAAGGAAGACGAGCAGTTCATGGACGACCTGGAGTCGGGCGAGATCAAGCGCCGCTTCCTGCTCCACTACAACTTCCCGCACTACTCGGTCGGCGAGGTGGGCCGCTTCGGCTCGACCTCGCGCCGCGAGATAGGCCACGGCGCGCTCGCGCGCCGCGCGCTCGAACCCGTGCTGCCGTCGGAGGAGGACTTCCCGTACTCGCTCCGCATCGTCTCGGACATCACGGAGTCGAACGGGTCTTCGTCGATGGCGACGGTCTGCGGCGGCTCGCTCTCGATGATGGACGCGGGCGTCCCCATCAAGTCGGCGGTCGCGGGCGTCGCGATGGGACTGGTGATGGAGGGGAACCGCTACGCGATCCTCTCCGACATCGCGGGCGCGGAAGACCACTACGGCGACATGGACTTCAAGGTGGCGGGGACGCGCGAGGGCATCACCGCCCTCCAGATGGACATCAAGATCGCCGGCATCAACGCCCAGATCATGGCCGAGGCGCTGGAGCAGGCCAAGAAGGGGCGCATGCACATCCTCGGCATCATGGAGCAGGCCCTCCCGGCCGCGCGCGAGGAGTTGAGCCCCTACGCCCCGCGCATCATCACCATCAAGATCAACCCCGACCGCATCCGCGACGTGATTGGACCGGGCGGCAAGATGATTCGCTCCATCGTCGAGGAGACGGGCGCCAAGATCGACGTTGAGGACGACGGCACCATCTTCATCGCCACGGCCGACGGCGACGCCGCGCAGGCCGCGGTCGCCAAAATCCGCGGCCTCACCGCCGAGGCCGAGATCGGCGAGACCTACCTCGGCACCGTCAGCCGGATCGTGGATTTCGGCGCCTTCGTCGAAATCTTCCCCGGCACCGACGGGCTCCTCCACATCTCCGAGATCGCCGACCACCGCGTCCGCGACGTGCGCGACGAGCTCAAGGAGGGGCAGCAGATCATGGTCAAGTGCATCGGCAAGGAGGGCAACAAGATCAAGCTCTCCCGGAAGGCCGTGCTCCGGCAGGAGAAGCAGAAGGCGGCCGGGGCCGACGGGGGCGAGGTCGAGCTCGACGACGAGCCCGAGCCCGAGCGTGAGGCCGGCGCCGACAATAACGGCGGCGGCGGCGAGGGCCGCGGCCGCGGCAACGGCGGCGGGGGCGGCGGCGGGCGCGGCCGCAGGCGTTAGGCCGCCGGGGTGGCCTGCGACGCGCGAGGCCGCTTCCCCCAACGTTTTGACAC
>DASVPO010000036.1:0-32322 GCA_036382855.1 Pyrinomonadaceae bacterium
AGCAGACGGGCTACAACACGACGGGCCAAGCAGTGTTCACGCGCGACATGCGCGGCCATCGCACGGACATCTCTTACACCGACTCGTTTGAGGACGGCGCGAACCGCAACACCTACGCGTTTCCAACACGAGTGACCGACGCCGACGGCCATGCCTCGACGATGAGATACGACTACAACCTGGGCGTCGTGACTTATACGGAAGGGCCGCCGCCTGCGGGACAGGCAAAGGGTGCGGTGGCGGTGATGGAATACGACAGCATTGGGCGCGTGCTGAAAGTAATCAATCAAGTCAACAATGCTCGAACGCGCTATGTCTACGGCAGCTACTACGTGCAGAGCTTCTCGTCGGTCAACAATGCGGATACGGACGACAGCTATTCGATTGCGCTCTTTGACGGAGCGGGCCGCGTGCGCGCAACCGCTGGCTATCATCCCGGCAGCACGGGCGGCTACGTGGCGCAGTACACCTACTACGACGTGATGGGGCGTGTCAGCAAGCAGTCGAACCCTGCTGAGATTGACGTGAACTTCAATGCCGTCGGTGATGACGCTGCGGGCTGGCACTGGACAGAGCAGGCTTACGACTGGAAGGGCCGCCCGACGACGACGACCAATTCCGATTTGAGCACACGCACGGCGAGCTACGGCGGCTGTGGGTGCGCCGGCGGCGAAGTCGTCACCATTAAGGACGAGGCAGGACGTGGGCGCAGATTGTCGCACGATGTCTTAGGCAGACTCACAAAGGTCGAAGAGTTGCGGCTCGATGGCAGCATCTACTCGACTACGACCTATAACTACAACGAGCGCGACCAGTTGCAGCGCATCAATCAGCAGGGGAGCGCAGCGCGCGAGTTCAAGTACGACGGTTACGGGAGACTATCTGAGAAAGTAACGCCAGAGCAGGGGCGCACCACTTACGGCTACAACACGGACAACACCCTCAACACGGTGACGGACGCGCGTGGAGTCATCGCCACTTACACTTATAACAATCGTCATCTGCTGACCGGCATCAACTATACCGTTCCGCAAGGCGCAGCCGAGCAGACGCGCTCAGTGAGCTTCCAGTACGACGACGCAGGCAATCGGACACAGTTGGATGACGGCCCCGGTCTGGTTACTTACAGCTATGACCGTCTTTCGCAACTGAAGAGTGAGACACGCACCTTTGATGAGTTGAGCGGCTCAAGCTTCACGCTCAGCTATGATTACAACTTGGCTGGACAGTTAACGAAAGTCACTAATCCGTGGGGCGTGGAAGCCGGTTATCAATATGACAACGAAGGACGTGTGAAAGCGGTCACGGGAGCCAACTACGGCGGCGTCTCGTCTTACATCAACAACATTAGCTATCGAGCGTTCGGCGGAGCGAAGTCCATCGCTTACGGCAACGGCAAGTCTCTGTCGTTAGGCTACGACCAGCGCTTGCGGCTCAAGAAGTGGGACTTGGCCGGAGTGTTGGGCTACGACTATTCCTACACTTCATATGCTGAAAACACAGGGCGGGTAACGTTTGCTGACAGCATCTATGACCCTACCCTTGACCGCTCCTACGTCTATGATTTCGTGGGCCGCCTGAGTCTGGCCTACACGGGGTCGGAGGCGCGAGCGACGATTGGCACGGACACGTGGGGGCACCCCGATGGGCCATACGCGCAAGGCTTCGAGTATGACATGGCGGGCAACATGACACGTGGCTATGGGTGGGGTGGAGGGTATGGCTCAAGCGCAGATAGACGCCCGACCTATGAGAACAATCGGCTGATGACGAATCCGGCGACGGGAGCGGCGCTTGGGTACGATGCGGCAGGGAATGTGACGAGTGAGGGCGCGCTCTCCTTCAGGTACGATGCTACAGGGCAGCAGGTCTCTGCCTCAAACACTAACCTCACGCAGAGCTATGACGGCGACCGCCTGCGTGTGAAGAAAACAGAGAACAATCAGAACACCTACTATGTGCGCTCAAGTGTGCTCGGCGGGCAAGTGCTGGCAGAAGTGAGTCGTGACAACGGCTATGTGCAGTGGATGCGTGGTTACGTGTATTTGGGCGGGCAGATGCTGGCGATTCAGGATGGAGCGACGCTGTGGGTGCATCAGGAGCCAGTGACGAAGGGGCAGCGGTTGACCGACAGTTCTGGCAATGTGGTGAGCACAATCGAGGTTGACCCGTTCGGCGGTGAAACTCTGCGGATGAGCAATGGGTGGCGGCAGCCGCATCGCTACACCACATATGAGCGGGATGTCAATGGCGGCGATGAGGCGATGCATCGCAGGTATGAGGGCAAGTGGCAGCGCTTCGTGCAGCCTGACCCGTATGATGGCAGCTACAATCTCTCAGACCCGCAGAGCTTGAACAGGTATGCTTATGTCCAGAATGATCCAGTGAATTTCACCGACCCGAGCGGCCTGGAGATGTGCTACGAAGCTTGGTGTGGTTTAAGCGGTGGCGGCGGCTGGGGCGGTGGCTACTCTGGTGGCAATGGATGGGGCAGCGACCCACATCCTGGCAGAAGCATCATTAATGCGGCAGGAGGTGACATCAGAGAAACGCGTAGATTCCGCAGTCTCAGAGAGTATTGGATTTATGTTGATACCAATGGTCAGAGTGGCGGGACGTCAGCTTGGACATATTCTTATTTTGAGCCGCAAGATGCCGGAGTTGAAGCAGCAAGAATGTCCCAGTTGGACATAATAGAGAGCATCTACAAGCTTGCAATGCAGGCATTAGAAAAGCCGGGCTGCTTTAACTACGTCAAAGGAGATAGTAGTTACGATCCTAAGCAAGTCCTAAAAGGAATGAAAGAGGCTAACAACATCAAACCAGCAGCAGGAGACAAATGGAACGGTAGGACGAGTATAGGGCTAGGCGCTCAAAGCGAGATGCGATTATCTGTTAAAAATTTCTTCTCCAGAAATTTTAGCGTGAGGTCTATGTCCACACTTCAATCGCATCCTAATATTACACAGGAGCAAGCTCGCGTTACTACTATGCTGCACGAACTTATGCACGCTTTAGGGCACAGTCACGCGATATTCGGTGAAAGCAACCTGGCGCTGGAAAGCTACTGGAATTCATCTATTCTCCTGAATTGCTTTTGAAACAATTTGAGCTTTAATCACAGCATGAAAGAAAAGGCCCTAAATGATTAGAAGCATACTCTGTATTTCATTTCTTTTCATTCTCATCTCCAGCAATTGCAGCAGGAAAAACGAGAGGAATGTCGTCAACAACAGCAGTTCTAATGTAAATGTGGAGAGCCTGCCACAATTTGAGAGCATTGCCTTCAGCGGCACAAACATAGTGTGGCTAGTGACCCGTAAGGGAGAGCTGCTGCATACTTCCGACGGAGGAGCAAGCTGGCGTGTTATACCTTCCAGCATCGTTGGTGAAGTTGGAGCTATTAGCTTCATCAATTCTCAGCACGGGTGGGTCGTTAATAAACAGGGCCAGGTATGGCTCACCGAGAACAACGGGCAGACGTGGGTTAAACTTTCAGCCGTCGCTGGTAAAGGGGCTTTTACCACGCCGCGAGAAATATTATTTATAGATGAACTGCATGGTTGGGTAGGAGATGACTTCTCTATCTGGCGCACTGAAGACGGTGGAATGAGTTGGCAGTTGAGCTTGTCTGCGGCTAACAGAAAGCAGGATAAGACGTGGCAGCCAACTCACATTACCTTTATCAACCCGGCGTTGGGTTGGGTGTCTTCCACTAATGGAATAGTTCATCACACGGTGGACGGCGGCAAAACTTGGCAGACGCGCGACATAATGGAACATGCGGATTTGCGGAGTATTAATTTCATCAATGCTAATCTAGGCTGGATGTCGGGAGCTCCCGGCGGGATTTATCAGAGCAGCGACGGAGGCCAGACCTGGCGGCAGCTGGATGAAATGAGGCCTTTATATTTAGATTCAGTTTACTTTGTGAGCGAAAGAGAAGGATGGGCTGTCGGTTGGAAATACGGTGCTGAGAATGAATCAAGAAGGCAAGGCGTTGTCTTACGTACTTTTGATGGTGGACTCAGTTGGCAGCCGCTCCAGGTAGGAAATAATGAAACCTTTTTTAATCAAATATACTTCGCAGACACGCAACACGGATGGTTAGTTGCGAGGGACAATATCTATCGCACGACAGATGGCGGTGCGTCATGGCTTATGGTTATGAGCCTTCCACCTATTAAATCAATTTAAGTATTTCCGCTGAACCTTTGGGATCGTATCACTGAAGTGGCGCGGTGTTTCCATTCTGTCATTCCGACCTGAGCCATTCAAAGTAAAACGTCCCGCTTGATATAGAGAGCGCAGGTTCCTTCTGCGCGCAAAATCTCATTTCACAAGTCTCAAAAATAGCTTATGATAATACCTGTTATGGAAAGCTATTTGCGCGAAGGGGATTTTCCTGAATGAGTGATCAGGCGCTGGCCAGAATAAGGCTCGCACCGGCGGAGACGTCAGCGATTCGGATGGTGCTCGACGGACTCCCGAGCGAGAACAGCCGTCGGGCCTATGAGCGGGCACTCGTGGACTTCTTCCTTTGGCATAAAGGTGTAGGCCGCCCTCAGCTCAATAAAGCCGTCGTGCAGCGTTACGCGGCCGAACTGCGTGATGCCGGGATGGCCCCGTCGAGTGTCAACCAAAGATTATCGGCTATACGTAAGCTTGCGCTGGAGGCTGCCGACAATGGTGCGCTCGATCCCCAGGTGGCTTCAGGTATCCGGGCTGTCAAGGGTGCGCGCCGCGAGGGGCGCAGGACTGGCAACTGGCTCACACGTGAGCAGGCGCAATTGTGGCTTGGCGCACCCGACGCACGTGCGCTGAAGGGACTGCGCGACCGTGCGCTCTTGGCCGTGCTGATCGGCTGTGGCCTACGTCGGGCGGAAGCGGCCAATCTTTCTTTCGATCATGTGCAGCAGCGTGAGGGCCGCTGGGTGCTGGTGGATTTAATCGGCAAACGCGACAAGATCAGATCAGTTCCTATGCCGAATTGGACTAAGGCTGCAATTGATGTATGGAGTAGAGCCTCTGGCGTCACAGAGGGGTTGGTGTTTCGGGCTGTGAATAAGGGAGACCGAGTGATGGGCAATGGAATCACACCGCAGGCAGTCTACAACATCATCGTGGGCTATGCCGAGGAACTGGAGAATAAAGGCGTCGCTCCGCACGACCTGCGGCGCACGTTCGCCAGACTCGCGCATAAGGGAGGAGCGGCAATAGACCAGATTCAGCTCTCTCTGGGGCACGAATCCATCCAAACGACTGAGGAATATCTTGGAGTTGAGCAGGACCTAACGGACGCACCATGCGACCACCTTGGACTCCGATTTGGGTATTAAATTACAGTGAATGGAGTTTATAAGCTAAAGATTGAATCTATGACGTACGTCGATAAGCAAAAGATTGGCGACGGGGCTTATGCCGATGTGTACCTCTGCGAGCGTGACAGTGATAGACAATAGTTCGCCAAGAAGATTCTTCGTGACACCACTGATCAAGAAGGAGTAGATCGGTTTAAGCGTGAGGTGGTTATCCTGACCAAGCTTGATCACCCCAACATTGTCAAAGTGGTGCATTCGAAGCTGGAGGCAGCGCCTTATTGGTATATCATGCCATATTATAAAAGCTCCCTTCGTAAAGAATTGCTTTTGATTAAAGATGACGGAGCACGCATTCGTCGAATCTTTTCTGCCGTGCTAGATGCGGTGGAATACGCTCACAGCCAAGGAATACTCCATCGAGACCTGAAACTCAGCAACATTCTTCTGAACGATGATAATGTGGCAGTTTCTGATTTTGGGCTTGGCAGGATCGTGGACGCTAAGTCCACGCGTAAGACAAATATCGGTGATTACCTTGGCACTTTCATGTATATGGCTCCAGAACAGATGGCTGACGCCAAACGCGCGGACGAGCGTTCTGAGGTCTACAGTCTCGGCCGTATTCTTTATTCGCTATACACAGGACCTCTTTGGGGGGTGGTTCAGGACACGTCTCGCATTGATCCTGGTGCCGCTCTAATCATCGACCGCTGCACACAAGTGGATTCGGACCGCCGCTACCAATCTGTTAAGGACCTCAAAGAGGCATGGTCAAGGATGTTCGAACAGAATCCTAAAGAGGCCGAAACAGACGAACTAAAAGCACTAACAGAAAAGTTATCGGGGCAACCAAGCATCGCCGCCCCAGAATTCGACAGACTGATACACTTGCTACGCACTTATGCTGGTGACCCCGCAGTCCTGCATGAAGTCGTTATGAAAATGAAAGCGCGACTCGTGCAAGAGATATATGGGACAAACCGTGACTTTATGCGACGTATTATCAATGACTTTGTCGAACACGCTAATTCACAGTCGTGGGGCTATGCCTACACTGACGATATTGGCAATGTATGTCGCACACTTTTTAAGGCGCTTAACGACTACGAGATTCGGGCAACATTAATTCACTGTCTCTTAGAAGTTGGATATAGCCATAATCGCTTTCACGTGATGGGCATTTTTAAGGAGTTAATCGAAGCACGGAAACAGCCTGGGGAGGGGTTGGCTATTTATAACCGCTTCAAGGACTTGAATTACTATAGAAGAAAGCAAGCGTCTGACTCGTTAGATATAGCAGTGTTGGACCCGCAAATTGCCAGGCTCTTCGGTGAAGAAATGGAAGCTAAAAGGGTGGAGGAAACATCAAGCACCGGCTTCGCTTTCTGACCCCATCAAAGTTTAGAATCAATAAACAGGAGCCCACCTTTATTTAGTTGATTAGCAATAGAACGATGAAACCAGAAAACCAGAAACATGGTTTTCTGGCTGCGATGCGTAGAAATTATGAAGAACAAACAAAGCAGATCGATGATATTCGATTTGTGGGGGCTTATTGGCCTTTTCATACTCACAACCTTTGAATAGTTGTTAGGGGCCTATATTTCACAATCCGATAATTAATCTTCAAATAGGGAAATATAGCGGTTATCAGTCGAGTTGATATTAGTACCTTAGCCCTACCTTTACCGAAGTCAATCATATTGATAATAGCGGAGCAAAAATTTAACTTTCATTTTGAATACAACTGTCAACGTGAGTGTTTATTCTCTTGATGCCAGGAAGGCGCTACACTCTCACTAGGTATTGCTCAATCCGCTTGCATAAATTATAAGGTAACGCGGATTTACATAGATGTATACAAACTTCGACTCCCGATAAATCTATGGCTTATAAGAAACTGTCCTTGGACCCTAGGCATGCCCTAAATGCTATCTGCCCCTACTACACAATGTTTCCTCTCGAATATCCGCTTAGTATCCTCAGGAGACGACGTGGGGAGGCAGTTCGCCGTGTGGTAGATCCATTTTGTGGGCGAGGGACTACTCTTTACGGGGCGCGCTTCCTCGGCATTGAATCTTGGGGTATAGATACATCTCCGGTTGCGGTCGCAATTGCGCGCGCGAAGTTGTCACGGGCGACGACAGACCAAGCGGTATCTCTCTCCAGAGAGATACTTGCCAGCGAACCAGAGCAATCCGTACCAGAGGGTAATTTCTGGAGGCATGCTTTTCATCCCGTAACGCTTGCGGATATATGTCGCCTTCGCTCGGGGCTAGCGCGTCGGAGGTCTGATGCAGCAGCCTTGCTGCGTGCGCTCGCACTTGGGTGCTTGCATGGGCCATTAACAAAGGACAACCAGAATCCCAGCTACTTCTCTAATCAAATGCCACGTACGTTTGCGCCTAAACCAAATTACTCAGTGCGCTTTTGGCGAGAACATAGGCTCAGGGCTCCCAGAGCCTCAATCATTAATGTAATCACTAAAAAGGCCGAGCGCCTCGACTTGAGTTTGCTCCCAGCCATTAGTCACGCTCACCATGTGATTGAAGGTAATGCTGAACTTAGGGAAACGTTCTCGCTCTTACCAAGTGGTTTCGATACAGCGATCACTTCCCCGCCCTACTTCGGAATGTCTCTGTATATACAGGACCAGTGGTTAAGGAACTGGTTTCTGGGTGGTCACTCTGTGGTGGATTATGGTCGAACAGATCAGGTAGCACACAGCAACCCAGAAGAATTCACCGCTTCATTAGCACGGGTTTGGGATAACATTGGGCGTGTGAAAAGGAGAGGAAGGCCACAAAATCTATTCATCAGATTTGGTGCCATTCCCTCAAAGATGGTCGACCCGCGAGAAATTCTCACGCAATCACTATTATTGTCCCGCTACCCTTGGCGTATTATTGAGATGAAGAGCGCAAAGACAGCAGTCTCAGGCCAACGTCAGGCGACCCAGATGAGCATCGATTCAGATTCAGTGCGCGAATATGATACCCATGCCGTTCTAGGATAGCCAATTAGCGCCATCGAAGCAAAGCCGGCCGCATACTAGATGAAGTATTGGGAAGCGCCAATAATTTTTTGTTACGACAGAAATCATCGACATAGCTCTTAATAGCGCGCGCAGTTGTTATCACCTCTTTGTCGTTTGGCAGGTGACAAGCAAGCTCGTCAGAAATGAGCGTAACGCACTTAGCGCGCGCTCTAGATATAGCGACGTTCGTCCGTTCGAGCTGTAATAGGAAGGCCTCTTCATCGGCGATGAGATCAGGATCTCCAACTCCAAATGAGATTATTATTGTCTGACGCTGCCCGCCTTGAAATCTCTCTACAGTATCGACTGCCTGATCAATGAGCTTTGGATCAGCTTTTGGGAATAGATCCTTCAAGATACGTACGACTAGCGACCGCTGGGCACGGTGAGGGGTTACAACTCCAATTCCCTTCTTCCAGAACGAATCATCATCGAAGTGGGCATGCGTCGGGACAATGACACTGCCAACGTCGTCGAGTTCCCCATCTAATTCTCTGCTTGCTGAATGGTAAAGGAGCGACACGAGCGCAGCAGTAGTCTGTGCCTCAAATTCGTTTGCCTGCCCTGATCGCCCGTCCGAATATGTGATTGCCACAACCGGCTTACCAGGATCAAGTATCTCCTCCCAAGCAGGTACCCATGGCAGCGACGTTGGCCAATTTATAGGTCTACGTCCAAAAGGCTGGAATTCGTTTAATCTTAACCTTGGAGAGTGGGCATTCAGTGCCGCCGGATAGCCGATGGTCTTCGCGTATTCCACAAAGTCCTGCGATGAGCGGTAATTTTCGAGAAGTTCTCTTTCGCTGATTTCGAATCGCTTCTTGAGATATGTCTGAATGCTTCCCACCATATATTCAGCGCCTTCCGGCGGTTCAGTGGCGGTGATAGGCGGCATCTGTAGGCGGTCACCAAGAAGTACAAGTTCGAAGTCATCCGCAAGGGTGCATAAAGCAAAGATGCTGCGGCAGACGTCAAGCTGTGAGCTTTCATCGATGATCATGAAATCAAAGAGGCCCTTCACAAAAACGTTATAACCTTCCTTGGCGATTCGGTAACACTGGTTAGCGACGGTGCCCACAATAACTACACCTTGCGGAGAATCGAGTGCGCTTACGAGTGACTGAAATCCTGGGTCATTGGGGTTTGCACTCGCGTCTGTGACTGAAATACTAGGGTTGGAGAACTTTGGGAGTTGTGCGCGTTCGGGGTGATAGCTCGAGTATATTCGGAAAATGTTTGCGGTAAGGCCAGAAGACCGTTCCATCAACTCAAGCGCATCGTTAAGAAGCTTTTCCCAAGCATTATAGGTCGGCCCCGTGACCAACACACGCAAGGGAGAGCCAGTGTTAAGGGCGTGCCAAATGCGCGCAAAAAGAAGATCGGCTGCGGCTGTGGTCTTACCGGTGCCAGGTGGCCCCCAAACAACCGTGAGCCGGTGGGTTAAAGCATGCTGCACCACTGATTCCTGGTCAGTATTTAGCTGGCCGCCAATGCCTTTGATCTTATTGATAAGCCCTGTCACTGCGGTTGCTGGCATCCCCGTAGACAGATTAGTGAGGCTTTCTGCATCCCAAAGCACACGAGCAACCGGCGTCTCTGGATCAGTGCCACGCTTATGCTTCTTTGAAGATCTCCCAAGTGCTGTTAAAGTCGCTGGGGCAGTAGTGGCGATTGAAGGTATGCCTATCTGGAGAAGACAGTCCCTCACACGTTTAGCGATAGGTATACCTGGTCCACGTACAAGGCTTACTTCTCTGCTCAGATCAATGTGGCCATTCGCTTCTAAGTAATGGCGTATGGCGACCCAGTCTGCATAGTCAGATAACCGGACCCTTGCTTCGAGAGAATTGCGGTCAAAAGAGACAAGTGAGGCCTTGAATATTTTCTGCAAAGAAACTTTCGAATATTTACCCAAGAGTGGGTTCAACGCAGAGGCGGACTTCGTAAAGCTGTAGAGCCTACGGTTCAAGAAATTTGGAACCTTATCGTCTTGGAGTGCGAGGAAACTTTCAGTATCGCGAAACTTGGTATCACGCGAATCCATGGCTACTTCGTAGACGAGGGTGCCATCAGGTAAGAGAGATTTAAGCTTCGACATTCGGATGACCGAATAACGCGCCTCCAGTTCGTCCGCATCTATCGCGTACTCTCCCTGCCGCTCGATCTCTTGGCACTTCTCCTCTAGTTCGATCCAGCCGAGCCAAAGCTTTGAATCGTCGCTAAGTCCTATGAATCGGTGTGGGATCTTCAATTCGAGCACGCGAGCTGTTGCGGTAAGCATTGGCTTCAGATCGCTGCGGAGTTTCCAGACGACCTGCTTAAGGGACGCTAATTGCGCTTCGACGGCCTTTTTGTACCACCCGATACATGTGGATCGGGAGGAAATGAGGCTCCCTATCTTTACCATCGGGTCACCGCTCCAGATCTCATAGATGCGCTCTCTTGGGATCATGTCGGAAAAGGGTTCACGCATGAATCTATCTGGCAAATATGGTTTGTGAAGGTGGTATTGCTCGGCAACATTAAAAAGTGTCAGGGCGTGCGGGATTGAGAGATAAAGAGCGCGGCGGACTAGGTTCTTGACGAAGGTAATGGGGTTTGCAACCACAACATCTGGATTCTCAAGAAGGTCATCCGCCGGGAATAACCAAGCGAGGCTCACAAGCAGTGTGTCCTTCTGAGCCAGAATAGACTTCAGATGCCGGCCGATGGCGCGCGTGAGCTCTATGAACTGCCGTTTATCCCAGAAATAGAGATGTGTCCTCGTATTGGCAGCGTTTGGCCCACCCCTTGCCGGATCTTTGTCATAAGCGTAATGGAAAATCCCGGAAAGAGAGGATAGGAATTCCATTAGCACGCCATACTCTGAAATGCTATCGGGAGAAAGAACTACTGTTCCCGCATTGCTCCATTTCTTCTGCCCCCCCGGTGGCGCTCCCTTCAGTGTACGTTGCGTGAAGTTAGCGCTTAAACCAAGCCCAGTAAGCAGTCCTGTACCGGGGTCAAAGTTAACGGTAATAAAGATCTCAAGATCAGAGTAAGAAGGGAAATCGGCCGACGCCACATCCGACGCCACACTAGACACACCAGCCAGTGCCGACGCGCGACTTGGCAGATGTTTACGATCAGCTCTGAGTGCATTGTGCAGTTTGAAGACGCGATCGCTCGGAGTTGCTGAAGCGATATGGGCCGTCGTCGTATAACCCTCACCTTCGAGCGTGCGGCGAGCACCTTTCGGCATCTCTGCGATTCGACTTACATGATCTACCCTTCTAGCTTGTTCATAGCAATAATGATTTGGATTTTTACTGAGCAGATTAAGGTGCTCAGGCTTGGTAACCCACGGAGTATAGGCAAGGAAGTCACAGGCAGAGCACCGCGGGTCCACATGCCATTCAAGTTCTTCCCAGTCACGCTTTGCTACACTGAGCACCCGCGGTAGGTCTGCTTCGAAAAAATGACGAAGCGACTGCATGAAGGTTGCAAAGTCTACTTTTTCCAGATCTGCGTAATAAGATTCGAGCCTTTCCGCAAGCCCGCTGGATGGGTTTCCAGTTATCAGTTTTTCAAGTGAGGATGTCTCTTTCTCTCGTGTCCATAGTGCTACTTGCGACGATACGAAATATTTTGCGTCAAGTCCGATGAGCTTAAGCCACATGGCGAGCATCAACGCGTATAGTGTAACCTCAGCGCTGTAGCTCGAGTTCCCTTCGCCCGCATGCTTGATGTCGGTTACCCTGAGTGCCTTGCGCGCTTCATGCATTGACACTTTGCGCCGGGTGCCGTCATCAAGAACCTCTTCCTCTCCAGCTACAGCGTTATCCACCATAATGATGTCTGGCACGAATGCCATAAACTCAGGAATATCAGCGATCTGTACGGGAGAAAGTCCAAGTGCGGTGAGCACCCTATCTTTTAGATCGGGATGCGTAAACTTCCCTTGAATAATGAACGCCGGCGTCGTGGAAGCTTTTAATAGTTCCGTATGAAGATCAACCTTGTCGTATTTACCCGAAGAGTTATCGCCTCTAATAGAGGACTTAAAAGCAAGCTCTAAGTCAGAGAACTTTGCTTGTTCCCAATTTTTACCTTCTTCACGCAGGATCTGGACTTGAGGCCGTATTTTAATGGGAACGGGTAACCCAAGGGCCGTTAAATCACTCTCAGGAAAGAGTGATAAGTAGAGTTGACGATCGCATTGCGTGCGGAGATATTGAGAAAGGACGTTTTTGAGGAATCTGGGCGCCATTTGAGATTAACTCCTTGTAATTGTCTATTTACATGAGCCACCACATCTGCAGGAGATAAGGTGAGGGCTTATGAGCATAAGTTTCGCGGTCTATAACCCTATCTCTGTTATAGTCGCAAAGGAGAAAATGGAAAAGATCATTTTGCAAATTGCCAAGGTTTTGGCTTAATTAATCCTGTGTAGACACTATGGCAAACATAAGCAGGTGGAGACTTAAGTGCTTTCGGTAAACAAATGTTGAATACAGCTCTAACAGATTAGAGATGAATGCTACTCAGGCTCTCC
Organism: Pyrinomonadaceae bacterium; assembly: GCA_036382855.1. Lineage (GTDB taxonomy): Bacteria > Acidobacteriota > Blastocatellia > Pyrinomonadales > Pyrinomonadaceae > DASVTR01. Next base: position 12,893 of record DASVPO010000036.1, read on the forward strand.
AAATTTCCCACTTAACGCTTCAATAATCACCGCTGTCAGCGTAATTCCCTTCCGCTTAGCTTCTGCTGCCCAGTGTCGCCGGCGAGCGGCGGACACCTTGATGCTTAAGTTCACGTCGGGCTCAGAGCTATCCCCATTGGTTTCTGGTTTTCTGGCTTTCTTGTTTTCTTGTTTCCTGGCTTCCTTGATTAGCTGGCCGTATTTACTCATTTCAGCATCTCCCTGATTTCATCGCCAAGGGCTTTATAATCTCCCCATGCGGCTCGCGCTCGCGAGTCTTCAATATCTCTGATGGGACGCCCGGACATAGCTGCCTTAGCAAAGCCCACTGTGCGCCGGATCATGGCCTTAAAAACAGGAATCCCGCCCTCTGCCAGATCGTCTCGCATCAACTCTCCTTCTCTACTGGGATGCGGCGGAACGATAGTAATCAGAGCACGGAATTTTGCCTCACCTACATCGCGTGCAGTCTCCAGCATAGGCTCCAGGCTCACCACGTCGGGTGAGGTGGGCAGAATGAGAAGATCGCAGCCTTTAGCCAGTTCCTTCAGGTCGTCCGAGTTGGGGCGGGCGGGCGTGTCAATGATGACGTAGTCCATCCCCGGTATGATCTTCATCGCCTGGCGCTCGTCAGCGACCGTAAACGGCAGCGCCTCCCCACTCCGGCTCGCCCACTTGAGAGCTGTGCGGTTAGGATCGCCATCAATCAGGACAGTTTTCCCCAAGTCGCTGAAGTAGGACGCAAGATGAAAAGCCGTTGTGCTCTTCCCGATGCCGCCCTTGTAGCCTGTGACAGTAATAATCGTCATTAAAGAATCTGGTTTTCGTCCTTTCTGGTTTGCCAGATTACCAGACAAGCCGGCGCTTTTGAAATAAAATTTTGCTAAAAGTTTCGTATTGAATTAGCATCTTATTGTATGCTGCTTCAGGGAGAAAGATACTTATGATCAGCTTAAAAGATATTGAATCACTAACTGCGTTCAAGCGGAATACTACCGAGTACGTGAAGAAGATCAAGAAGAGTGGCAATCCGCTCGTCCTTACGGTCAACGGAAAGGCCGAGCTTGTCGTACAGGACGCGGAGAGCTATCAGCGGATGCTGGAGATACTGGACCGGGCGGAGACCATCGAGGCCGTGCGGGAAGGGCTGGAATCCGTCAGACAGGGAAGAACTATGTCGCTCGACGATTTCGATAAGGAGATGCGGAAGAAGATTCGCGCCTCTAAAAAGCGATGACCATTTACCGCGTCGAGCCCACCGACAATGCCTTGGCGGACGCCGGCGAAGCCTATTTTTGGATAAATGAGCACTCGGAAACGGCAGCACTTCGTTGGTACGAGGGGCTGATGAAGGCCTTTCGGTCGCTGGAAAGGAACCCGCTTCGATGCCCGCTCGCGCCGGAGAGCGCCTATTTCGAGGAAGAGATACGCCAGCTTATCTACGGGAAATACCGGATACTCTTCACGGTAGAAGGGGAAACAGTATTCGTTCTCCGCGTTAGGCATAGCGCCCAAGAATACCTCAAGCCGGAAGAAGATGAAGAAACGGAAGAATAATTGTGGTTTTCTGGTTTTCTGGCTTACCAGATTACCAGATCTAATCCGATAGCCAGATTAAAATTGGCACCCGATGAAAAAGAGTAAGAAAGAGTACATGAGCGATGAGGCCTTCGCCGAACTGCTGGAGGCGTCCGAGCAGGCGCTTGCGTACGAGCGTGGCGCGCATGGAGGCTATAGGGTTATACGCATGGCCATTTCCAAGTCATCACAGCCTGTATCCGGCAAGCGGGACACAGTGTTTTGCAGAGGCCGCAGAGCTATGAGGTACAAGGGATACAAGGGGTCGGTCACGCTCGATGAGGAACGGAACCTTTTTTATGGAGAGGTGCTCAATACGCGCGACGTAATCACGTTTCAAGGGACCTCGCTCGAAGATGCAGGCAGGCTTTTCGTAGTTCCGTGAATGACTATCTGGAGTTTTGCCGGGAACGGGATGAAAAACCTGACAAGCCATATTAGTACAGTAAGAGCTTCGACGCTCCTGTTCAGGTTCGGGGGAGTGTGCAATCTGCCGGTAAAAGCGTGTGCGATCTCCCGATAAAGGCGTGTGCAATCTGCCGGTAAGAGTGTGTGCGATCTGCCGGTAAATTTCGGCCTAAGCTATTCTAACGAAAAGGGAAAGCGTCTGATAATGTATTAAATAAGTCTTTATAAAAGAACAACAATACGTTATAAGACCCACGTTGTTGCTGTTGATTAAAGATTCAGGGAGAACGTGAAAAAAGCCTGATGAACCAAAGCCTGCTTCCCCTCAAACCAAAGCAGCATCCGGTTACTTCGATTCCGAAGTTCACGACGGAGCTCCCGTTCTTCTACCTCACAAAACGAAAAGACCTTCTAACCCAAGCCATAGATTTTGAGGGCATCGACCCGGAGCAAAGGCCCATCCGGTGGAAGGTGATTCCGAACCCGAGCATCGGCGCGCCAGGCATAGAGGCTCATGAGGTCTGGGTGAGACTCATTAAGCCAGCTCTGGATGCTGAACGGGAAAGGATGGCAGGAAAGCTTCCAAACCTCGTCCCGCTGGGAAGCGTTAGAGAGTGTTTGCGCACCCTTGGCTGGTCAATCGGCGGGTGGGAATCCAGGCGGCTCATGAAGTGCATTCGGCAGATCGGCTCCGCCTGGTGCGAGGCTGATTTCTGGATGCCGACCAGTGAGAAGGATGAAGAGGGAAGGGCACTCTATAGGCATATCAAGGGGGAATTCTCTCGGATCAGTATTTACGCCATCGGCAGCAAGCATGTCACCGAGGAAGAACTCAAGGACGGGAAAATAAGCTTCGATTTCGACTTGGAGGATACCGTCTACCTGCTGCTCCACCCCCATGAGGTGGAAATGCAGAAGAACCAGAATCAGCGGCCAATCGACAACGAATACCTGTTCTCAGTCAGTCCAGCCTCGAGGCGATGGTATGAACTCCTGGCTCCCAAAATATTTGGCGTGGTAGAAAACCGGAAGGGGCAGCAGGAGGGGGGGTACTGCGAGATACTTTATTCCTGGTACATCAAACGCCATCACACCCTAAAAAGACATATGGAGCGATACCGGGTGGTCGAACAGATGAATGACTTAATCAAAGACCACAGGATCTTCGGCTATGTAGAAAAAGTTGACTACCGAGCTATTAAAGAGCCGGGGCAGCCTGTCGATTACATCATCCGCTACTACCCCGGAGAGGGAGCCAAGAGGTCAATAAATCGGATTCGCAGTTACAGGCCTCGAAAGAAGAAACCGGCACAGCGAGACCTCCCTCTATCGAAGGTCAAACAATTGACTTTGCCTCCGTCTGGAGTAATACACGCAACGGATTTGGAGATTGAAGCTCTTGTGGCTAGACTGACCAACAATCCGCCTGAAGGGTTCGGAGTCTCTGAGATGAAGGCTAGGGAGTTGATTAAGGCGAATAGAAGAGGCGTAGAGGAGCAGATTGCCGCGTATCCATACCGAGACATGGGTAAGACCAAAAAGAACGCCGCAGGCTGGATTATCGCTGCTATAGAGGGCAATTACACCCTGCCTGTCACTTACCTCGAAGAACGAGAAAAGAAGCGGCTGACAGTAGAAGTGGAGGTACAGAAGGAAACGGCGGAGAAGTGCCCATTTTGTGATCCGGGCGGCTGGCGCAGAATTCTTACCCCTGAATATCCAACCGGCGTCGTGATGCGTTGTAGTCACGACCCGGCAAAAGAAGCAAAATTCTAGAAGTTCTATGCAGAGAAAATGGGAGAGGTTTATAAGCCCCTCCCATCGTCTCTGTTTGGAAAATGGGAGCGGCTTGTAAGGCCGCTCCTAATCATTAGAAGAACACTTGCGTGAGTTTCTTCTAATCCCTACGGGGTTACTTCCCCGCAGCTTGCTGGGCTAATTCAATAACCAGTTCTAACCCGAAAAGGCAGATGGTTATTGTGAACCGTCTTTTGCGATTTCTCATTAGTCGTCTCCTTTCGTTAGGATGCACCCGGTGTTGTAGCTCCAACACCGGGTGTTTCCGCCTTAGAGCATGGCGGGAAATTGTTGAGTAAAATCCGGCCCCTCTAAACAAAAAGAGCCAGACGAGACTCGTCTGACTTGGGGATAGCAGGGTTGGACTTTTACATCAGCCCTGTCGCGGGGCGGTTTTTCTTTAAAATATTTTTAGCTGGTTTGAGTTGTTTCTAAATGCGCGCCTACCCTTGGTGGCAGTCTTCTTTTCGGTTTCGGAATCCTTAATCATGTCCATGAATAATTCATCCGAATCAGAGGTCGTTTTGTTTTGAGGTGATGTAAAGCGCGTGGCCCACCCGAATGCTTGCTGCGGCTTGGAAAGTAAATCTTTGGTCTGATCCAGTTCTTCCCGAGCTCTCGTCAGGAGCGCTATGTTGGAATTCGGATTCGTCTCTCGTCGTCTCCCCCGTCTTTTACGCGCGGCACGATCAGGCTTGGTCCGCGTCCACTGTTTATCCAATGGATGAGGCGGCCGCTTGTTCACCAGCACTCCCCCGTGAACGACCTTGGCGCGGAGCACCTCGAATCTGTAACCGTTCCCCATCCTGAAAGCCTTCTTAATCTGTTTGTTGGCAAACTCGGCGAAGGCATTGGTCGGTTTGATCTCGAAACGATCTTTAAGATCAATGTAGTTCAGTATGCTCGCGAGCCATTGTGTGATCGTGTTCGGGATGCTGCCGAACGGATCTTCCCACCTTCCGCTATAATTTTTCTCGTATTTGGCGCGGAAATACTTAACGAACTCACAAACCCGCTCCAGCCATGGGTGCACAAGATTTTCCGCCTTCTGTCGGTCTGAGAGCTGTAGGATGTCGGAGAACTCTTTCTTGAGCCAATAAGCGGTAGCGAGATCCGGCACGTTTTTCAGCCATTTAGTGAACAACTCTTTTTCGCTCGGGATTTCCTTCCCATTCCTATCCTCTCTCTTCTCTTTCGACAGGTGACGGTAGTTTTTAAGGACCAAAAGCTCAGGGCGCATGTAACGACGGCGCTCGGAGTGCGTCATACTGTCGCGCACAACTTCTAATACCTTCTTGAGCGCAACATTCAACAAGTTATGAACATGATATCTATCCACTATGATCCGAGCATTAGGGAGCAGCCGGTGCACGGCTGCTCTGTACGCGGGCCACATGTCCATCGTCACCACCTCCACGCCCTGACGCTCTGGAAGCTGAAGCAACCACTTTAAAAGACACGTCTGATTATTACCGGGTAGGATGTCGAGGATACGGCGTCGTTCTGGATCGGAGATGACGCAGTACACAATCTTGTTCTTTTTGGGATAGACCTCATCGATCGCTAGCCATTTCGGGGAGGCGATGACCCGCAACTTCTCGAGCCGCACGGACCTGGCAGTGAATATTTTTCTGACCGTTATCTCGCTACAACCGACCTCGTTAGCCACGCCAGAGAAGTTTCGAAAGATGCTAAACGACTCCTGGCCTATGTATTCAACGAGCCGGGTAGTGAACGAATATTTTTCGTCGACGCCAGCTAAAGGTTGTTGAAAGGTGGTGTTGCACTTTGGGCAACGCCAGCGCTGCACCCTGAAGTAGATTCGCGTCCGTTTGCTACGGACGGGGATGTCATTGACATGTGACGGTTTGGTAAAACCCCACTTCAAAAAATTAGCGGTGAGTGTCCCGCAAGCACAAGATGATTTGATTTCTGTGGTCAGCTCGGCGAGGATAATGACATCATCAGCAGTCTCCCTGTACCTGATAGTTTTCCATCCAGAGAGATTAAGTATCTCTCCGTCGCACCATGTGCCTTCAAGTTGCTCGAGGCGGTGTTCAAGTGTCAGCCAAGCGGCGGCTTTTGCACGGTTGGGCCGCGTGCTGCCTGATGAGTTCGGACGTGGTAATGGCACAGGAGTATCTCCAAAACACCAGTTGAAAGGCGTTTCTCGCGTTAATTTAAGCTGCTGTTGTTTTGTCTTCAGCGGCCGGAAGGGGCCGTCATTACTTTTCTGTTGGCGGGCGACTCACACCCGTCGTGTTTAGTGGCATCGCCACTTGGCAGGAGCCTGTTGTTCCAGGAATAAAAGAGCAGGTAAATGCTGCCTCGCCTCTCTTCGACCAACAGGAGCGTGGAATGTCGCGGTCGAAAACTGATCTCTCACCATGACGGTTAAATCAACAGGAATCTCTCATCTCGTAGTTAAGTGACCAGTGTGTTGATCAACGTTGAGATACGAAAAGCCGAGAAACGTTAAATCAACAAAGTAAATAGAAGGCTCACGTCCGATAATGTTCCCAGAGAGTTGACTCTGCCGAAACCAAATAATTGTCTTTTGCACGGCGGCGAGTTAAATTTGTAAACTGGAGCGAGCCTGTAGTAGCCTTACCGATTTCTTCGAAGAGACGGTCTTTGCTGACCGCTCCTTTTTTCTCACTCGCTTTATCTAAGTCATGCTAGCCGATTCTTTTCCTTATATTCGAAAGCAATTTCTGATACATGATTTTATTCCATCAACCTTTTAAACGTTGAAAGTAATACCTTCTCATAACACTTATCTACTGACCGCTCCATTTCTCTTATATACGTGGAGGTCAAGGGGGAAAGGAATCGGACAATATTACATAAACAGAATAAATAAGAAGGTGATAGATCGCCGTAATTTACGTAAAATCAACAGTTCTATAAAACTTAAGTAAGCATAAGAGATTACTTAGCAATCTCTTATGCTTACTATTCGAGAGCTAAAAAAGATTGCTTAGTAAGCGAATATGCTTACTAAATAAGCGAAATTGATTACTATTGGAGGGCCATATTTTGAAAATAAAAGATAAACCTGCACCGAAAAATTTCTATCATCTGGTTAATCCAAAATTTAAAGAAGGTACTTTGGCTGTCACTTTCTTCCGGAAGAAATGGGATGGCGCGCGGTTCTTCATGGGATTTCAGCAAGCATTCCTTGATCTCGCGCAAAAACGTTTCGTCGGAGAAACTACAAAGGTGCTTTTCTTGATCCTCGGCAGTATGGATTTCGACAATCTGTTGAGGATGCCACAGGTAGAAATGGCCCACAGATTAGGAATCAGAAAGCAGAACGTTTCCCGAGCCATCAGGGTGTTGCTGGCTGAGCAAGTACTAATTGAAAGGGAAAGTTTGTTCGAGGAGCAAAACCTGCCCTATAAGAGCAGGCGGCAACTGGTACTTAATAAGATTTATGCATGGAAAGGGAAACTGAAGAACTTGACGCTGTCATCGAAAGAGTTGCAGGCGGAGACATCGCTGCTGGATAGGCTGATTCGTGATCTCCGCAAGCGACGAATCCGGATATATGTTGACGAAACATTACCAAGGGATGGCAAGCTCCCAGACATGATTCTGAAGGACAGAGATGAGAGGAAGGCTGTTATTGTGAAGTTCGTCGATTTTCCTCTTCGCTCCAAAGAGGCATTACAGATGAAGAAAAGAAATTATCAACCGGGTGAAAAACTTATCCTAGTTGAGAAAAATAAAATGATGCACTCATACAAAGAGCAGTTTCGTCGGTTAACGAAACCTTTTAATGAGTCGGAGTCTGCCGATCTGCTAAAAGCCACGACCGAAGCCAAGAGAATGACAAAGTCAAAACAGGCCCCTCAAGATTCAGTAAAGCAGCAATAATTGGGCGTTTGTAGTATGCGTGTGTCGACGCGCTTTATCAGGAGAACCTTCAAGAAGAAGTTGACATGACTTTCGTAAGCTTTGAGATTTGATTACCATGAAGGAATTAGCTGCTTAAAGAACGCCCTTATTTGGTTCTGGCTATTGATGTCATTTGTGATCAGACTCCGATCGCTTTCTCTTAATCCCTTCACTCTTCGAGGGGGCTGGTAGAGTTGCTGGTAGATCAATATCGTTATCAATTAAAGCCTCGACCGAAACATTGGCAGTACGTGCATATTGCAACAAGACCCAGAGAGAAGGCTCAAGCGTTCCTCGTTCAAATTTGGATATGTAATCTCTCTCAATCTCATCGCCTAGCCCCATTCGCCTGACTATTTCACTTTGTGATAACCCGAGCTTTTGACGGATCTCTAATAGCTTCTCAGGAAGCCGCCTTGGTCGTTGCCGCGTCCCTTTCCCCATCAGAATGATCCTCCTGAAAAGGGAAATGACACTGACCTTCGCTTGTCATTAGGTAGATTTATACCTAATATGGCGCCGCATTGTGCCTTCGCCGAGAGTCTGCATTCCTTTAACTCTTCGGCGACATAAATCATCCGAGATGTCGAGTCGCTTCACGCACAGATTGCTATAAAGATTATCAAAGATAGTGTTGAATCAAGATACCAGAGGGAAAGCTTTATTTGCTATCAACGAATCACTCTAATGAGTAGCGTTAATCTATAACTTATTCGCAAAGATCATGCTCTACCATAATAGAAAGAGCCTTAGAATCCATGACCCCGCAAGACCACAATAAAACGATCGTTTTTATTTACAGTTTCTTCGGCCTAGTTCTCGTAGTCACGGCCATAGTTTTGATGGTCAGAGACCTCAAGCAGAAAGACTGGGCACTGGCCCTCTACAAAGATGAGATGTTCATTGCCTCCGCAGTGCTTTCCACTTGCCTGCTGATTACAGTCTACGGGATGGTAAGACGTAGGCGTTGGGGGCGAGTCCTCGCGCTCGTCACCACGGTCTTCTACATCTGGCTTTTCCCCTTAGGCACTCTGTTGGGGGTTTACATCTGGTGGTTCCTCCACAGCGATGGAGCCAAGCAACTCTATTTGAGATCATCTTCTTAATTCCGATTAACTCTTCTTAGTTCATAAGAATTTAATGCCTGTGCATCCATGAATCAGGATCAGTCGCCGTTAACAGCTGAACAGTCTCACGCCGCGTGTCGCCTGTGCGGTTGGCTTAAATCTCAGATGTACGGGCATGCCTGCGCTGAGTGTGTTGAAGGCACTTTGCTCAAGCACTTACCCATCCTCAAGCGGGTACTCGAAGAGAAGTACGGACCAGTGCTCGACCGGTGGCTTGCTGGCGGGCGCTTCGTCAAAGCTCAGTGGAAAGCTGGGATCAGCTTATACCTCTGCCGGGAGCGGCTGAAAGATTTGACCGGGAGCGGCTGAAAGATTTGATCAGGGAACTCGTCCGCAACGCCATCGCTAAAGGAGAGATTCAACTACAGCTGCCGCGCGGTAAAACCTGGAAGCCGATTCAAGCTCACCAATTACTGGAATCCGTCCAGAAGCAATGTGAAGATAGCATTCAGAGTCTCCTCGCTTCGCTCTTCCTGGCGATCAGCCATGCGCCGACCGAGGAAGCCGAGCGGGAACTGCTCGAAGTGGCCTCCGGGAAAAAGCGAATCAACAAGCGGTACGTCAGGGACGAGGCGATCTCAGTGATTGTGTTAGCAGAGGCCACGCCGCTACCGGTGAGGGCATTGCTTGAGCTCCGCTATCGCGCAAGTGGAGGAAGGGTTTCTTACACAAAGCTGATTAATGGGCAGGTCAATACGATATGGACTGAAATTAAAGACACACTACCTGAAGAGGTCGCCGAATTGATAGGTAACGAGCCTTCTAAAGATTAATCATTTGATATTAGTTCCAAAAAGTAAGCAACTGCCAATCCCCAAAACCCGGCTTTTGACAAAAGTAGCTCCAACTTCATACATCCTGGCGCACCAGTTTGCCGCAGTTAGCCAATCAAAATGTGCGTTGCCCAATGATAAGGCTCAGGCCGCTCCCGCCGCACTTCTAACTGTGCCTGACGCAAAGCCTCGCTTGAATCTTTGCCGTTCAACCAGTGGCGATAGAATGCCAGAGCCAAGCGCTGCGCTGATTCCGGGTGGACATAAGCGAGGGTGACTATGACCCCGCTTGCGCCGGCATGAAGAAACGCTTCCCAGAAGCCTCCCACATCACTTGCCATGCGCGTCTGAAACCGCCCGGAGACACAGGCATTCAGAAATACGAGTTCCGCGTTGAGGGATAAGTTATAGATATCTTTAGCGGACACTATGGTCTGGTCGGCTAATTGCAGAATTGATGCTGACCGCGTTCCCTGCAAGCTGCCTTCCATGTGACCGTGACACTGGAGATGCAGGACATTGAATTGCGATGCTTTGCAGAGAAAATCCTGCGCCCTTGCATCCCTCAGACATTCCGACGTGTCCCAGCCGAGGGCTGCGACTTGCGATGCCTGCTCTGAGAAGGAAAAATCGTGTTCTCCGCCCGCGCCGATGGCGAGACACGTGCGTGACCCGGCTTGAGCCTGCGGCCCCGTGAAGAGCATGGCGGCGCATGGGAGATAGATGACGGCACAATGATCGATGACCTTTGAGCCTCCATCAATATCGAGGGCGGGAAAAGGGATGAAGTAAAGCTGTGAGTCGGGGACGATGTAGAGTTTACCGCTTTCTTTGCCGCGGGTGGCTTCGCTCAAACACGGCGCAAGCTTTTCTGAAAGTGATGGCAGCGCGTCGAAAACTGCCGCGTTCCATGGGCCGCTGCTTTGCAGCCTCGACGGCAAGAGCTTGGCGAGCGCTTCCTCTGTAAGATCGATAAAGAACGCGCGCGGCTGCTCGAAATCGGGATCACACAAAAGCGCCAGCGTGCCGCGTTGTCGGACGCAAAAGAAAAGAAGCCTCGCGGACTCGGTGCGCAGTCGCTCGCGTAAATCAGAGAAGGCGATTTCGGCGGGTTTCGGTGCGTCCGTGGGCACGCTGAAACGGCTGCGCAAACGGAGCGCCTTTCCGTGCTCGGCCCACACGAACGCTTCCTCTGTGCGTCCAAGCTCCGCGGTCAAAAAGGCTGCGCTCTCATGCAGCGCCCCCAGCGAATCTAAGCCGCTTTTCAAATCCGTCCCACTTTGTCGGATTTGCTTCCTGAGGGCTGCCGCCGCTTTTTCGACGAGGGCTAATGCTTCCTCTTTGGCACCCATGTTGCGCAGCACGACCACCCGGGCGAGCAACACGTTCGGGTCTTCGGGCAGAGCCCGTTCTGCTTCATCCACGTCTTGCAAGGCAAGCTCGAAGCGTTTTTGCTGACAGTAGACCAGAGCTCTGCCGAGGAGAGAAGTTTTGATCTCCTCCATCTCTCCGAATGTGCGCAACTCGGAGAGATACTGCTCCGCCTCATCCGGATTGTTCTCGGCGTGCAGCAAGACGAGTGCGCGCAGGGCAGCGGCGACAGGTTGTGGCATGCCAAGCTGTCGTGCTGAGGCTAAAGCCTCTTGCGAGTAGCGGTGCGCCGCCTGAGTATCTCCAAGCGTTTCGGAGATGTCGGCCAGTTGGCGCAGCAATGCCCACTGCCGCTGCGGCGGCGTGTATTGGCGCGCCTGTTCCAGTTTTTTCCTTGCCAACTTGGGCACGCCACACTCGGTCAAGCATGCAGCGATCAATTGCAACGCTTCGGATTTGAAATTGGGGTCATTGCTCCGCGAGGAACGCCGCTCGCGTTCTTCGTCTATGCGTTGGATAGTCTCGCCGCTGGCATCGCCTTGGAGCAGACCGCTCGCCTGTCGCAGCCATAACTTATCCGCCAAATCCGATAGATTATGCTGCTCGGCGAAGCCTATCGCCTCGTCGAAATTTTTATTGAAGCCTGCGTGGTCGCCGCGCTGTAGCGCCGAGTAGGCGGAGCTTGCCAGGCACAACGCGGCATCGCTGAAAAATTGAGGGGCGCTGTCGGGGTCGGCCTTCGCGGCATTGGCGGCCAGCGCCGCATATTCGGCGTACGCGCGTCGGCAGAGGGCTTCGGCTTCGGCAAATGCCTGCTGGTTGTGACGGATGCTGCCAATTGTATCTAACAGAAACGCGTGATTCGCGGATTCCGCAGGTGTCAGCAAGAGCGCGTTATCGAACAGAGCACTTGCCTCCTCCAGCTTTCCCATCCAATGCAGAGCCAGTCCTTCGTTCGTCAGGAGCGAAGCCTTCTGCTCGGGCATGTACTGCTGCCACCAGTCCACGAAAGGCGGGTCGTCACTGCTCCGAATTTCTGCGTCCCACTTGTCCTGGAACGCTTGCAGGTCTCGCTGGCCGGTATGATAGAGACCTAGCGCCTCGTCCGCGCGACCCTTTTGCACAAGGGCGCTCGCTTCGGACAAGAGTGCGCTCAAGGAGTTGGCGTACTGCAACGCCTCACTCTGAAACTGCTTTGCTGTACTAGCTTTCATCACGATTAAGCGCCGACGCCGAAAATCTTTTTGAGTACTTCCGTCGGCAATTTATCGGCCAGACTTTTGATACCATCCACCAACGATTTCACGTTTCCCGTTACGCCGATATTTAACTCCACTCCTTTTCGACCTGCCTTGAATCGAACGCCGGAGAGCAGCACGACCACTGCGCCGATGATAAGCGGAATCGGTGACATGTGTGGTTGCTTCGCCTGCTCCACTGCCTGTTCGACATGGCCGCGCAGTGAGTCTTGTTCGTAAAACAGACCGAGCAGGACTTTCGCCGCCTCGCCTTTCTCCACCTCACCGCCTTCGGCAAGAATCGCATCGACCAACGGTTTGACATCCGCCGGTGCTTCCTCCTGCAATTCCTCGGCAGTCGCTCCTATTTCAGCCGCCGAAGGCTTCTGTCCCCCTTCCCAGAAGGCGTCGGGCAGGAGATCGTAAAAAATCATCAAGGCACGTTGCGCCTGTTCCGGCGAAAGCAATGCAATTGCTTGCTCCATCAGTTTCCTCCATCAATAGAGTCAAAGAATCCGATTAATCTTCATGCCAACACAGCGCCCTCATTAAGGGCGCTCCTCGGTTCTGGTAATCAGTGTTTCACTTCACCGCCCAACTTACTTTTAAGTCTGGCGATAGATTCGGCTTCAACCGAGAGCGAGAGCGCTTTATTCCATGCTGAACGTGCCAGTTCCGTTTTACCCTGCCGTTGATAAACATCCCCGAGGTGCTCGTGCGCGTCCGCCGATGAAGAGTCCAAGCGCACGGCCTCGCTCAGGTATTGTTCGGCCTCTTTGAGGTTGCCCAGCTTGAAGTGTGCCCAACCAAGGCTATCTATAAAGTTGGCGTTGTTCGGCTCGGCCTTGACAGCCTGTTGAATCATTTGTAGCGCTTCGGCCGGATTTTTGTTTTGCTCGACTAAAAAGTAGCCCACATTATTGAGCACGCGCGCGTTGTCGGGGGCGAGTCGCAGGGCTTCGCGGTATGAAGCCTCCGCGGCAGCCATTTTCTGCTGCGCTTCCAGCGCACTCCCTCGAATCAGGTAAGCATTCGCGTCGCGCGGGTCAAGCTCAATGGCTTTGTTGTAGTCGGCAATAGCGCCTTCCAAGTCGCCCTTCTTCTTTTTGGCAGAGCCGCGCCCCTGATAGTACCAGCCAGCTTTCGGCTCAATCTTAATCGCTGCGGTGTAGTCGGCGATGGCCGCGTCGAGATTACCTTTAGCAAAGTGTATTCGAGCGCGGCCTCCGAAGGCTCTGACAGAGGGTGGGACGATCTCTGTAGCTCGATTGTAATCCGCCATCGCCGCATCAAAGTTGTGCTTGCGAAACTGCGCCAGTCCGCGACCGTAATAGGCATCGGCTTGATATGGATTGCGGTTAATAACCTGCGTGTAATCCGCGATGGCGGCGTCTAGGTCGCCCTTCTCCAGATAGCTATTGCCACGCGCGTAATAGTAATCAACGGAATCTTTCGGGTTTTCTTCGATGGCTTTAGTAAAATCGGCAATGGCCCCGTCATAATCTTTTTTGGTGTGCAAGGCCTGGGCCCGCCAGTAGTAGGCTCGACCGAAATGCGGGTCGGCTTCAATGGCCTTTGTGTAGCTGGCGATGGCGGCATCGAGGTCACCCCTTTGATAGAAATAAGAGGCACGAGAGGAGTGGTCTTGTGCCTCCGTCACTTTAGTGCCGTAGTCAACAGTAACTCCGACGCCAATCTCAACTATCCCTCCGCCTGCTCCCGTTCCGGGCATGACCTTCGCCAGCGCTTCCGCATTCTTTTCGCCTTCAATGTGCTCCTTCGCCTTCTGCAAGAGCGGCGGCGGAATAGAATCTTCAGTTTCGGGCTCGATAACGAGCAACGCGATAGCAACAGCCTCGCGGACGTATTCCTCCCGGTCGTTTAAAGACTTCATCAGAGCAGGCACAGCGGCTTTAGCGCCCGGCCCGATTTGTTTCAGCGTGCGAGCCGCGCCCGCACGAGCCAGAGAGTCATTCTCTCTCAGCATCTCGATCAGCGATGCGACGGCTGCCTTTGCGGCAGCACCATACTTCCCAAGCGACCGAGCGGCATCACTGCGAACTTGTTGATTCTCATCCTTCAGCGCTGCGACCAGCGCAGCGAGCGCGATGCTCGCTTCGGCCTCGACATTGCCAAGCGCGCCAGCGGCGGCACCGCGTACACCTGCGTCCTCATCTTTCAGCAGCTTAACTAACGCAGGAGCAGCGGCGGTGGCTTTCGGCCCGATGAACCCGAGGGCGAAAGCGGCGAAGCTGCGGACGTATTTAAACTCATCTTTCAGGGCTTCGATTAAGGCGGGAACGGCGTCTGCTGCCTCCGGCCCGATATGTCCAAGCGTATTGGCGGCGCTACTACGGATATATTTATCCTCATCTTTTAACAACTCAATGAGGGCGCTAACGACTGCTTTGACCTCCTCCTGATTGCGTTTCCCGTTACCCCAGATGTTTCCCAGAGCATGAACAGACCAGTAGCGAACCTCCCTGTTTTCATCTCTTAATAAGCTGATGAGAGGATGAACGGCGACGGCCTTTGCCTGCATTCCTATCTCGGAGAGAGCGCGCGCCGCGCTCGCCCGCATTGCAGGCTCCTCAGCCTTGAGCAACTCGCGCAGGGCCGGATAAGCATCCATCCCGATATGTCCGAGCGCTTCTGCGGCTCTACCGCGAACGATCTCATTTTGATCCTTCAACGCTTCGACCAGAGCGGGGATCGCAGCTTTAGCTTTTGGTCCCAGCAGGTACAATTCTATAACCGCTCTGTAACGAACGTTTGCATCCTGATCTTTTAAATTCGCAATCAGCGTCGCAACATCAGGCTCTGTTCTCTCTTGCCCGCTTGATGCGGCGATGAGCGGGACAAAGAGTAAGAAGAGCAGGAAGGTGAGGCTGATAATTCTGTCGAGGTATTGCCTGCTATGATTGTTCATTGTCGTCTCCAAATCTTGAGGTGAGGGGTGACTTTCATCAAAGCTCGCCCTGTCTCTGCGCTACGCAGGCAGAGGAGAGTGATGAAACGAAACCACGTTAATAATCATGCTGGTTAGTGGTCTTAGTGCTGAAATATTGTCTGGCTGTTGATGCGTAGTGCGCGCTAAGAAACTGTCAACTGACGTACACACCTACACTACCCAAGTGTCGCCAATAGGAGACACTTCGGGCCGCCAGCCGTTGTTATTGACCTACATACATAGCTAAGGCAAATGGCGTGCACATTATTTCTGCTGTGTATGTCCCACCGCTTTGTCAAAGCACCAGATTTGATCTGAAATAAACTGGGAACATGGTTTTCTGGTGTTATGGCTCACTCCGAAAGCTTGCCTATTCTTATCCCAATTGCTGTTGACAAAAATTAAGCTAGCAACACACATGCTCTACATTCTAGGCGTGACTAGTACAGGCAGTTCAGACTTTTAACTATTAACTTTCCCTTCTTGGCAACATTTAGATTTTCTGCAAATTTTTTGACAAGATAGTGCAACCTTTTTGTCTTCAACATAATCTGAGACCGTTACTGTTTAGCTGAGGGAATTTCCCGTCCTGTCATCCTCAGCGAGCGAGAAAGACAAAGTTCCATCTGTGATAGCTTTCAGGGCCTAACAATGTCTTCTCTTTGATGGTAACGCTGCGGCTGTGCCTCAGTAATAGAGTTTGCCGTCCTCTGTAGATGATCGGACGAGCGCTCTCAAACAACGCAGCATATTACTGAAGGACGCTCGGTCCACGGCGGTCTTTTTAACGCATAACTTCAATTATTGCTCAACCTCATTCCTCGGGAGATATCAGTATTTATGCGCGCTCCTCACCGCTTCTTTCATCCTCTACTGGATGCGCTGTGCCTGCTTCTCATTTACTCGTTAAGCATCTCGCTCATTGCGCCCCTGATTGTTCATAATATACAGGCAGCAGTTGTCCCTAAAGCTCAGGCCCCGGCTATCGCTAACAAGTCCCCGCGACCTGATAAGCGGCGCGATGGCGAATTGCTCGTTCGCTTTCGTGAGGGCGTAGGTGAGCAGGAGAAGAACGAGATACTGGCACTGAAGGGCGCGCGCAGGGCAGCGAAACTGCGTGGCACCTCTCGCCTCGAAAAACTCCGCCTGCCGGCGGGCCAGACACCTGAGGCGTTGGCGGCAGAGTTGCGACAAAATCCACTCATCGAACTGGTTGAGCCTAACTATCTGATTTCGCGTGATGAACTCGTCCCCAACGATGCGCGCTTCGATGAACAATGGGCGCTCAGAAATACGGGCTCCACAGGCGGCTTACCCAATTCCGACATCGCAGCGCCAATGGCATGGGAGGCAACCACCGGTGCGCAGAGCACCGTCATCGCCGTCATTGATAGCGGCATTGATTTCACCCATTCAGACCTCATCAACAACCGATGGACAAATAGTGCTGAAAGCGCCAATGGTAGCGACGATGACCATAACGGATTAATTGACGATCTGCACGGCTGGGACTGGGTGACGGGCAGCGGCAACGTCCGCGACCAGCAGGGACATGGGACGTTGGTGGCCGGCGTCATCGCCGCAGAAGGTAATAATGGGACGGGTACTTCCGGCGTCATGTGGAGAGCCGCCCTGATGAGCCTGCGAGTGCTCGACGCCAATGGCATCGGCGATGTGGCTGATGCGGTCGAGGCGATTGATTACGCCGCAGCGCATGGCGCGCAGGTCATTAACTGCTCGTGGGGCACTGACGAAGAATCTTTCATACTGAGAGACGCCATTGAGCGAGCCGGTAGAAGCGGCGCGGTGGTAGTCGTCTCCGCCGGCAACAGCGGCCGCGACATCGAGAGCGCGCCTTACTACCCGGCGTCCTTCGGCCTGCCGAACGTCATCGCCGTGGCGGCGACCAATAATTTCGACCAACTTGCTTCGTGGTCAAACTATGGCTCGGCGCACGTCGCGGTGGCAGCGCCGGGCACGGACATCTTGACGACCGAGATGGGCGGCGGCTACCGGCTGGTGACTGGCACCTCAGTGGCCGCTCCGCTTGTTAGCGGCGTGGTTGGCCTCGTCAGGACGGTGCGCCCGTGGCTGACGCCGAACGGGACGGTGGCAAGGATTAAAGACGGCGCTCGTCACGTCTCAGAGCTTGGCGGCAAAGTCTCGACGAGCAGGGTTGTCAGCGCCTACGGCGCGCTCAATGCCCTCCAAGGTTCGGGCGGCAGCGGCGAAGGTGAAGGTGATAGCGGGGGAAGCGGCGGCAATACCGGCGGTCAGGGAGGTTCGACACCTCCTTTCAATCCTCCCGTCGGTGGTGGCGGTGGTTCAGGCACTTCAACGCAAACTTCAGGCACGCAGGGGTCTCCAGGGCCGAATCTGCCCAACCTTGACCAGATTCGCACCACTAAGCCTCCCGCGCCGAGAATGCCCGCGCCAATTCAGGCAGACATTTGCACGGCTTGTGACGGGGGAGGTGGAGACCCTGGCGGCGACCTTTCCAGCCCTAACGATCCGTACTATGCGACGGCACGCACACGCCCGCAGAACGAGACGGGACAGGCGGGCGTCGATCTCGGCTCACGCAACTTCAACTGGAGCACGCCGTTGGTCGCGATGAGAGGGCGCGCCGGCCTGAACCTCGACATTTCGCTCTATTACAACTCGCTCATCTGGACCAAGCAGAACAACTCCATTATGTTCAACGCCGACCGTGGCACGCCCGCTCCCGGTTTTCAGTTAGGCTTTCCGACGCTTGAGCCTCAGTACATGGATGCCGACGAAAACTATACGTCGTACCTGTTGGTACTGCCGTCGGGCAGTCGCATCCAGTTGAAACCGACCGGCACGGCGAACGTCTTTGAGTCTTCTGACAGCTCCTATATTCAACTGACGGCCAACGGTACTAACACGGGAGGGACGGCGCGCACGGCTGACGGCACGCAGTACAAATTCGTGATGCAGGCCGATGCTCGGATGCACTGCACGCAAATCAAGGATCGCAACGGCAACTTCATCACAATTAATTACAACCCGAACACGAGCCAACTCAGTTCGGTGATTGACACGCTGGGGCGAACCATCAGCTTCCACTACACGAATAACCTCCTGAGTTCAATCACTCAGAACCGCAATGGCGTCGAATATCAGTTGATCTATCTGGATTATGCGGCCAAGACGCTCGACACGAACTTCCCCGGCCTAGCTTATCGCGGCCCCAGCAACCCCAGCCCGATGATGTTGACACGAGTTGTCTTTGACGACGGTTCGTCATATCGCTTCGATTACACCACTTGGGGGCAGGTCTATAAAATCTCGCATCACAGAACGGACGACCATCTTCGCAGCTATACCAAATACAATCTCCCCCTGACCAAGTACGAACTTAACGCAGATGATTGCCCGCGCTTTACGGAGCGTCGCGACTGGGCCGAGTACTGGAACGGCGACACGGATGGGCTGCCTGCTGCTGCTGAAGAGGCAGTGACAAATTATAGCGTTGACCCGCAGAGCGCCGGCGGCGAACAGCCTGCGTGGAGCCGGGTCACAATGCCTGACGGCACAGTTTACAAGGAATATTTTGCGACCACTGGCTGGCAGAAAGGCTTGACGACCGAGACGAGAAATTTCGCCACCGCCGCAGATGAGCAGGCGGACACAGAGCAGACACCCAAATGGAAGAAGCGGACGGTGACCACATGGGCACATGATGGCAGCGGAGTGGACTATCAGATCAACCCCCGCCCTATAGAGAGCAAAATCTACGACTCGGACGGCAATCTGCGCCGGACAACAATCGATTATGCGGGGTACGGCCTACCACAGGATGTCAAAGAGTATGGCGGAGCAGACGGGATGACGCTGCTGCGGCAGACCCATACTGGCTATCTCATCTATTCACCCGAATATACGAGCCGCCGGATTCTCAATCTGGTGCAATTTCGCGAGGTCTGGGACGCTACGGGGCGCGTCGTCGCCAAAGAGGATTTTCTCTACGACTACGGCGGCGAGTTTATGACGAGTCCCGGAACGCCCGTTCAGCATGACGGGCAGAACTACGGCGCAGGCTTCGTCACGGGTCGCGGTAACTTGTGCTGGGTGCGGCGCTGGAACGTGGAACAACTGGGTGATGTGACGCAGGCATTGTGGCAGCAGACGGGCTACAACACGACGGGCCAAGCAGTGTTCACGCGCGACATGCGCGGCCATCGCACGGACATCTCTTACACCGACTCGTTTGAGGACGGCGCGAACCGCAACACCTACGCGTTTCCAACACGAGTGACCGACG